>NZ_JAAVVC010000024.1 GCF_018449725.1 Pseudomonas sp. dw_612
CCCGAAGAAAAATCCGCTCAATAGGGTTTCTATGCAACGGCTCGGCGCATGGCTATCATTCGGGCCTCATTGTGAGGCGAGACTTGCATGCTGACGTTGTTAAAGCTTCTCAAGGATGGCCGGTTCCATTCGGGTCAGGCCTTGGGCATCGCTCTGGGTATTAGTCGTAGCGCCGTATGGAAACAGCTCCAGCATCTAGAGGCTGAGCTGGGTTTATCAATCCATAAAGTGCGCGGACGCGGCTATCAATTGGCTGCCCCATTGACGCTGCTCGATCCTGTTGAAATAAGTGCCAAGTCGCCCGTTTGCGGCTGGCCTGTCCAGGTCTTCGATTCTATCGACTCTACCAACGCCGAAGCTCTGCGCGCCATCGAGCGAGGGCAGGCTGCGCCTTTTTTAGTAGTTGCAGAGCGGCAGACGGCTGGTCGCGGGCGGCGAGGTCGTAAATGGGTGAGTCCATTCGCGGAAAACATCTATTACAGCCTGGTGCTGCGCATTGAAGGTGGAATGCGGCAGTTGGAAGGCTTGAGTCTGGTCGTTGGCCTCGCCGTAATGCACGCCTTGCGAAAGCAAGGTGTTCCGGGTGTGGGGTTGAAGTGGCCTAACGATCTTCTTGTGGGGCAAAAAAAAATCGCCGGCATACTGCTCGAGCTGGTGGGTGATCCCGCAGACGTGTGCCACGTAGTGCTAGGTGTGGGAATCAATGTAAACATGCAGCTGGCTGATGAGGTTGATCAGGAGTGGACATCCATGCGGCTTGAGTCCGGCCAGGTATTTGATCGCAATCAGCTCGTGGCGGAGCTAGGGTTGGTGCTCCAGGCTTACTTGAATCGTCATCAGATCGATGGATTTGCTGCTATCCATGCGGAGTGGGAGCAAAACCATCTATGGCAGGGGCGCTCAGTGTCGTTGATTGCCGGCGTTAACCGGATAGATGGCGTTGTAATGGGTATCGATAGCCAGGGTGCCCTGCGCTTGAAGGTGGGTGATGTGGAAAAAATCTTTAGTGGTGGTGAGCTCAGTTTGAGGTTGCGTGATGATTCTTGAGCTCGACTGCGGAAACAGCTTTATCAAGTGGCGTGTGCTCGGTGCGGACGTCCGGTTGGTGGTCGCCGAAGGCGTGGTCGATTCGGATCTTGCGTTGCTGGAGAGTTTGAATCAGCTCGGTGGCTTGGCTCTCAAGCATTGTCGCCTGGTAAGCGTCAGAACTGGCGAAGAAACTGGCGCCCTGATTTCCCTTCTGTCTGACGCATTCGGGGTGTCTGTGACATGCGCGGCACCCGCTCGTGAAATATCCGGCGTGCGCAATGGCTACGAAGATTACGAAAGGCTCGGTCTCGATCGCTGGCTCGCGATGCTCGGTGGGTTTCATCTGGCTTCGGGAGCTTGTCTGGTGTTGGATTTCGGTACGGCGGTCACTGCTGACTTCATCGCTGGTGATGGAGAGCATCTGGGAGGATTCATTTGTCCGGGCATGCCTTTGATGCGCAATCAGTTACGCACTCACACCCGGCGAATCCGTTATGGGGATCTGGCGGCTGAGCGTGCTTTGGAAAGTCTTGTTCCTGGTCGGACAACTGTCGAGGCGGTTGAGAGAGGGTGTTCCTTGATGCTTCGAGGTTTTGTTCTGACCCAGCTCGAATTGGCGCGTAGGTACTGGGGGGAGGGTTTCACTGTATTCCTCACTGGTGGTGATGCGGACCTGGTTTCTGAGGTCGTGCCTGAGGCTAGAGTAGTCCCTGATCTGGTGTTTGTAGGTTTGGCTATGGCGTGTCCTTTGCCCTGAGGTTTTTATGCGTTGGTTGTTTCTGCTGCTGCTTGTGCTCAATGTGTTTTATTACGTGTGGCATCAACAAGAGGCGCCACTTCGTGCGAAAGACGTAACGCCTTTAAGTCTGTATCGAGGTTCCCAGCAGGATATTCGCTTGTTGAGCGAGGCGACTGACACCGCTCGTGACAAGGGAAAGCCTCTCCAGGCGGACAATGATTGTCTCTATGTCGGAGGTTTTGCTCGGCAGGACATCCAGCAGGCAGTTGAGCGTCGATTAAATAGCATGGATATCAAGGTTCAGTCGTTGCCGAAGGACTCCCCTGAATCTGGAGGATTTTGGGTTCGCGTGGCGCCCGAAAGCCGGCGTTCGCTGGATGACTCGAAGCTTCAAAACCTTTCCAAAGAATTCAATGAGTTAAAACATAAAATAATGCCGTGCCAGGGGGTTGCACCTGTCGAATAGTTTGCATAGAATGGCGCCCGCTTCGCAGTGAAGACCTTTAACGGTAAGCACTGCGAAACGAGGTCAACGCAGCTAACCTCAGGTTTTTAATGAGAAAATGCTTGACAGAAGGCTGGCATGATATAGAATGCCGGCTCGCTTAGGAGGGGTTCCCGAGCGGCCAAAGGGATCAGACTGTAAATCTGACGTCTACGACTTCGAAGGTTCGAATCCTTCCCCCTCCACCATTTTTAGCGAGAGCTGCAAGCTCCGCGGGTATAGTTTAGTGGTAGAACCTCAGCCTTCCAAGCTGATGATGCGGGTTCGATTCCCGCTACCCGCTCCAAGTTTGCAGGTCCTGCAAAGTGTTTTGCTCTTGTAGCTCAGTTGGTAGAGCACACCCTTGGTAAGGGTGAGGTCAGCGGTTCAAATCCGCTCAAGAGCTCCATATAACAAGGCAGATATGAAAATATCTGCCTTTGTTTTAATGGCTGATGTTACTTGCTCAATTCTTCTGCTGGGAGTTATTTTCGATGGCTAAGGAAAAGTTCGAACGTAATAAGCCGCACGTCAACGTGGGCACCATTGGTCACGTTGACCATGGCAAAACTACTTTGACCGCAGCCTTGACCCGCGTTTGCTCCGAAGTTTTCGGTTCGGCAAAGGTTGACTTCGACAAGATCGATAGCGCCCCAGAAGAAAAAGCTCGTGGCATCACCATCAACACCGCTCACGTTGAGTACGATTCGGCCGTGCGTCACTACGCACACGTTGACTGTCCAGGTCACGCCGACTACGTAAAAAACATGATTACCGGTGCTGCTCAGATGGATGGCGCGATCCTGGTTTGCTCGGCCGCTGATGGTCCGATGCCGCAAACCCGTGAGCACATCTTGCTCTCTCGCCAGGTTGGCGTTCCGTACATCGTTGTCTTCCTGAACAAGGCTGACATGGTTGATGATGCGGAGCTGCTCGAGCTGGTTGAGATGGAAGTGCGTGATCTTCTGAGTGCTTACGATTTCCCGGGTGATGATACTCCTATCATTATCGGTTCTGCGCTGATGGCGTTGAACGGTCAAGACGACAACGAGATGGGCACGACTGCCGTCAAGAAGTTGGTTGAGACTCTGGATAGCTACATTCCGCAGCCTGAGCGTGCTATTGACAAGCCGTTCCTGATGCCGATCGAGGATGTATTCTCGATCTCCGGTCGCGGTACCGTTGTGACTGGTCGTGTTGAGCGTGGCATTGTTCGCATTCAGGAAGAAGTTGAGATTGTTGGTCTTCGTGACACTGTCAAAACTACTTGCACTGGTGTTGAGATGTTTCGCAAGCTGCTCGACGAAGGTCGTGCTGGCGAGAACTGCGGTGTGCTGCTGCGCGGCACCAAGCGTGATGATGTTGAGCGTGGCCAGGTTCTGGTCAAGCCGGGCACTGTCAAGCCGCACACCAAGTTCACTGCAGAGGTTTACGTTCTGAGCAAGGAGGAGGGCGGTCGTCACACTCCGTTCTTTAAAGGCTACCGTCCACAGTTCTACTTCCGTACTACGGATGTGACCGGTAACTGCGAATTGCCAGAAGGCGTTGAAATGGTGATGCCGGGTGATAACGTTCAGATGACCGTTACCCTGATCAAAACCATCGCGATGGAAGATGGTCTTCGTTTCGCTATCCGTGAGGGCGGTCGTACCGTCGGCGCTGGTGTCGTAGCTAAAGTCATCGAGTAAGTTGTTGTAATGTCTTTTTCGGGCCGGCATAATGGTCGGCCTGATTTTGTTTTAGGTCAGTAGCTCAATTGGCAGAGCGACGGTCTCCAAAACCGTAGGTTGGGGGTTCGATTCCCTCCTGACCTGCCAGATTCACTTGGTGTGTCTGGCTTTCTTTTCACAGGATCTTCATAGATGACTCCTAAAGCTGAAGCTCAAGGCTCTCGCTTCGATCTGCTCAAGTGGCTAGTAGTAGTCGCTTTGGTGGTTGTTGGCGTTGTTGGCAATCAGTATTACTCTGCTTCGCCGATCCTGTACCGCGTACTAGCTTTGCTCGCCATTGCTGCTGTAGCTGCCTTTGTAGGCCTGCAAACAGTCAAGGGCAAGTCTTTCTTTGTACTGGTTAAGGAAGCTCGCACCGAGATTCGTAAAGTCGTATGGCCAACTCGCCAAGAAACCACGCAGACCACGTTGATTGTTGTGGCTGTTGTTCTGGTTATGGCGTTGCTGTTGTGGGGGCTTGATTCCCTGCTCGGCTGGCTTGTTTCCTTGATTGTCGGCTAAGGGTGTCCCGTGGCTAAGCGTTGGTACGTTGTGCATGCTTACTCCGGTTACGAGAAGCATGTCATGCGCTCGTTGTTAGAGCGCGTAAAGCTGGCTGGCATGGAAGATGGCTTCGGCGAAATTCTGGTTCCCACTGAAGAAGTGGTTGAAATGCGTAATGGCCAGAAACGCAAAAGCGAACGTAAATTCTTCCCAGGTTACGTGCTGGTCCAGATGGACATGAATGAGGGTACTTGGCACTTGGTCAAGGATACTCCTCGGGTGATGGGTTTTATCGGCGGTACCGCTGACAAGCCTGCGCCAATTACAGATAAAGAGGCAGAAGCGATTCTGCGTCGCGTTGCTGATGGTAGCGACAAGCCGAAGCCGAAGACTCTCTTCGAGCCGGGCGAGTCGGTTCGAGTCAATGACGGGCCGTTTGCTGATTTTACCGGCACGGTTGAAGAAGTTAACTACGAAAAGAGCCGGATCCAAGTGGCAGTGCTCATTTTCGGTCGCTCTACTCCGGTAGAGCTAGAGTTCAGCCAGGTCGAAAAGGTCTAGCTGAACAAGCATCCCAACCCCGCAGCCCTAGGCTGTGGGGTTTTGTCGTCACTGGGATAAACGCGCAAGTAACCGGGGAGCCTTTCGAGGCGTTCGAACCCGTAATTGGAGTGCCTCATGGCCAAGAAGATTACCGCTTACATCAAGCTGCAAGTGAAGGCCGCTCAGGCTAACCCAAGTCCACCTGTTGGTCCTGCTCTGGGTCAGCACGGCGTGAACATCATGGAATTCTGCAAGGCTTTCAACGCCCGTACTCAGGGTCTTGAAGCAGGTCTGCCGACTCCAGTGATCATCACTGTCTATAGCGACCGTAGCTTCACTTTCGAAACCAAATCCACACCTGCTTCGGTTCTGCTGAAGAAAGCTGCTGGTCTGACTAGCGGTTCGGCTCGTCCGAACACCGTCAAGGTTGGCACCGTTACCCGTGCTCAGCTGGAAGAAATCGCGAAAACCAAAAACGCGGATCTGACTGCAGCTGATATGGACGCGGCCGTGCGTACTATCGCCGGTTCTGCTCGTAGCATGGGCCTTAACGTGGAGGGTGTGTAATGGCTAAGTTGACCAAGCGTCAAAAGGCTATCGCCGGCAAAATCGAAGCAGGCAAGTCCTACAACTTTGTAGACGCTGCCGCTCTGCTGGCCGAGCTGTCGACCGTCAAGTTCAGCGAGTCGTTTGACGTTGCTGTAAACCTGGGTGTTGACCCGCGTAAATCCGACCAGGTTGTTCGTAGCGCTACTGTGCTGCCACACGGCACTGGCAAGACTGTTCGCGTTGCTGTGTTCACCCAGGGTCCAGCTGCTGAGGCCGCTCTGGCTGCCGGCGCTGACCGTGTAGGTATGGACGATCTGGCTGCCGAAATGAAAGGCGGCGACCTGAACTATGACGTAGTTATCGCATCCCCGGATGCAATGCGCGTTGTTGGTCAGTTGGGTCAGATCCTCGGTCCACGTGGCCTGATGCCTAACCCTAAAGTCGGCACCGTAACTCCAGACGTAGCTACCGCGGTTAAAAACGCCAAGGCTGGTCAGGTTCGTTATCGCACCGACAAAAACGGCATCATCCACACTTCCGTTGGCAAAGTCGGTTTCGACGCTGTCAAGCTGAAGGAAAACGTTGAAGCCCTGATCGCTGATCTGAAGCGTATCAAGCCAGCTTCCTCGAAAGGTATTTACGTCAAGCGCGTTACCCTGAGCACCACCATGGGCCCAGGTCTGGTCATCGACCAAGGCTCGCTCGACGCGTAAGACACAGGTTGGCGCAAGCGATTGCGCCAATTGAAAGATTGGGGTCCCTGCCTGGCGGGGGCTATCCAAGACCGTAGGCGGCGCAAGTCTTAAACCTCAAGCCTACGCAGATGGTGCTCCCGGTTCCTTACCGAATCAGACACCAAAACGACATCCGGCTCAGGTTGGATGAAACGGTAACAAGCAGGAGTTAAACCCGTGGCAATTAAACTCGAAGACAAGAAGGCCATCGTCGCTGAAGTCAACGAGGCTGCCAATGTTGCCCTGTCTGCTGTTGTGGCTGATGCCCGCGGCGTGACAGTAAGCGCTATGACCGGACTCCGTAAAGAGGCTCGTGAAGCTGGCGTTTACGTACGTGTTGTACGTAACACCCTGCTCAAGCGCGCCGTTGCTGGCACTCAATATGACGTGCTCAACGACGTGTTCACTGGCCCGACCTTGATTGCATTCTCCAAAGAACATCCGGGCGCTGCTGCTCGTATCTTCAAAGAGTTCGCAAAAGGTCAGGATAAGTTCGAGATCAAGGCAGCTGCGTTCGAGGGCAAGTTCCTCGCAGCTAATCAGATCGACGTACTGGCAAGTCTGCCGACCCGTGACGAAGCAATTTCTCAGCTGATGAGCGTGATTCAAGGCGCAACCAGCAAATTGGCTCGTACTCTGGCGGCCCTTCGCGACCAGAAAGAAGCTGCCGCAGCCTGAGGCTGAGCGACTCCTTTCAGCGTTTATTGTTTATTTCGATGGCCGCGTAGGCTGTCACCCCAATACAGGAATTTATAGTCATGTCTCTGACTAACGACCAAATCATCGAAGCAATCGGCGAAAAATCCGTTCTGGAAATCGTTGAGCTGATCAAGGCCATGGAAGAGAAGTTCGGCGTTTCCGCTGCCGCTGCTTCTGCTGGTCCAGCTGCTGTCGCTGCTGTTGTTGAAGAACAAACTGAATTCAACGTCATGCTGCTGGAAGCTGGCGAGAAGAAAGTTAACGTGATCAAGGCAGTACGTGAACTGACCGGTCTGGGCTTGAAAGAAGCCAAGGCTGTAGTTGACGGCGCTCCTGGCGTGGTTCTGGAAGCTGTTTCGAAAGACGCAGCTGACAAAGCCAAAGCCACTCTGGAAGAAGCAGGCGCTAAAGTCGAGCTGAAGTAAGCATCGACTTTGCGTCTCCAGCCCGAGCGTTAAGCGAAAGGCTGATGGCTGGTGGCTCTTGCCACCGGCCTTTTTCCGTTATTGGCAGCCGACTGGGTCGGTGCTGGTAACGAGCTGTAACCACCCGATGCGGTGGAGCAAACCATGGGGTTTGCACGATTTTCTGGCTGCTCCCGTCGGGAGGGGCCAAACAAGCAGGTGACCAAGCTGGGGAACGCTGATGGCTTACTCATATACTGAGAAAAAACGTATCCGCAAGGACTTTAGCAAGTTGCCGGACGTCATGGATGTGCCGTACCTCCTGGCCATCCAGCTGGATTCGTATCGTGAATTCTTGCAAGCGGGAGCGACTAAAGATCAGTTCCGCGACGTGGGCCTGCATGCGGCCTTCAAATCCGTTTTCCCGATCATCAGCTACTCCGGCAATGCTGCGCTGGAGTACGTCGGTTATCGCCTGGGCGAACCGGCATTTGATGTCAAAGAATGCGTATTGCGCGGTGTAACTTACGCCGTACCTTTGCGGGTAAAAGTGCGCCTGATCATTTTCGACAAAGAATCGTCGAACAAAGCGATCAAGGACATCAAAGAGCAAGAAGTCTACATGGGTGAAATCCCCCTGATGACTGAGAACGGTACCTTCGTAATCAACGGTACCGAGCGTGTAATCGTTTCCCAGCTGCACCGTTCCCCGGGCGTGTTCTTCGACCACGACCGTGGCAAGACGCACAGCTCCGGTAAACTGCTGTACTCCGCGCGCATCATTCCTTACCGCGGTTCGTGGTTGGACTTCGAGTTCGACCCGAAAGACTGCGTATTCGTGCGTATCGACCGTCGTCGCAAGCTGCCTGCATCGGTATTGCTGCGCGCGCTCGGTTATACCACTGAAGAAGTGCTGGACGCGTTCTACACCACCAACGTCTTCCACCTGAGCGGCGAAACCCTCAGTCTGGAACTGATTGCTTCGCGTCTGCGTGGTGAAATCGCTGTACTTGATATTCAGGACGAGAAGGGCAAGGTCATTGTTGAGGCTGGTCGCCGTATTACTGCGCGCCACATCAACCAGATCGAAAAAGCCGGTCTCAAAACCCTGGAAGTGCCTCTGGACTACGTCCTGGGCCGCACTACCGCCAAGGCCATCGTGCATCCGGCAACCGGCGAAATCCTGGCAGAGTGCAACACCGAGCTGAACACCGAGATTCTGGCGAAAATCGCCAAGTCGCAGGTTGTTCGCATCGAAACTCTGTACACCAACGATATCGACTGCGGTCCGTTCGTCTCCGACACTCTGAAGATCGACTCCACCAGCAACCAATTGGAAGCGCTGGTTGAGATCTATCGCATGATGCGTCCAGGCGAGCCGCCAACCAAAGACGCTGCCGAGACTCTGTTCAACAACCTGTTCTTCAGCCCTGAGCGCTATGACCTGTCTGCGGTCGGCCGGATGAAGTTCAACCGTCGTATCGGTCGTACCGAGATCGAAGGTTCGGGCGTGTTGTGCAAAGAAGACATCGTCGCGGTTCTGAAGACTCTGGTCGACATCCGTAACGGTAAAGGCATCGTCGATGACATCGATCACCTGGGTAACCGTCGTGTTCGCTGTGTAGGCGAGATGGCCGAGAACCAGTTCCGCGTTGGCCTGGTACGTGTTGAGCGTGCGGTCAAAGAGCGTCTGTCGATGGCTGAAAGCGAAGGCCTGATGCCGCAAGACCTGATCAACGCCAAGCCAGTGGCTGCGGCGGTGAAAGAATTCTTCGGTTCCAGCCAGCTTTCCCAGTTCATGGACCAGAACAACCCGTTGTCCGAGATTACCCACAAGCGTCGTGTGTCTGCACTCGGCCCTGGCGGTTTGACTCGTGAGCGTGCTGGTTTTGAAGTTCGTGACGTACACCCGACTCACTACGGTCGTGTATGCCCGATTGAAACGCCGGAAGGTCCGAACATCGGTCTGATCAACTCCCTGGCTGCCTATGCGCGCACCAACCAGTACGGCTTCCTCGAGAGCCCGTACCGTGTGGTGAAAGACGCCTTGGTTACCGACGAGATCGTGTTCCTGTCCGCCATCGAAGAAGCTGATCACGTGATCGCTCAGGCTTCGGCCACGATGAACGACAAGAAAATGCTGATCGACGAGCTGGTAGCTGTTCGTCACTTGAACGAGTTCACCGTCAAGGCGCCGGAAGACGTCACCTTGATGGACGTATCGCCGAAGCAGGTAGTTTCGGTTGCAGCGTCGCTGATCCCGTTCCTCGAGCACGATGACGCCAACCGTGCGTTGATGGGTTCGAACATGCAGCGTCAAGCTGTACCAACCCTGCGCGCCGACAAGCCGCTGGTCGGTACCGGCATGGAGCGTAACGTAGCTCGTGACTCCGGCGTTTGCGTCGTGGCTCGTCGTGGTGGCGTGATCGATTCCGTTGATGCCAGCCGTATCGTGGTTCGTGTTGCTGATGACGAAGTTGAAACCGGTGAAGCTGGTGTCGACATCTACAACCTGACCAAATACACCCGCTCCAACCAGAACACCTGCATTAACCAGCGTCCGCTGGTGCGTAAAGGTGATCGGGTTCAGCGCAGCGACATCATGGCCGATGGTCCGTCCACCGACATGGGTGAGCTGGCACTGGGTCAGAACATGCGCATCGCGTTCATGGCCTGGAACGGTTACAACTTCGAAGACTCCATCTGCCTGTCGGAACGAGTTGTTCAAGAAGATCGCTTCACCACGATCCACATTCAGGAACTGACCTGTGTGGCACGTGACACCAAGCTTGGGCCAGAGGAAATCACTGCAGACATCCCGAACGTGGGTGAAGCTGCACTGAACAAACTGGACGAAGCCGGTATCGTTTACGTAGGTGCTGAAGTTGGCGCTGGCGACATTCTGGTCGGTAAGGTCACTCCGAAAGGCGAGACTCAACTGACTCCAGAAGAGAAGCTGTTGCGTGCCATCTTCGGTGAAAAAGCCAGCGACGTTAAAGACACCTCCCTGCGCGTGCCTACCGGCACCAAGGGTACCGTCATCGACGTACAGGTCTTCACCCGTGACGGCGTTGAGCGTGATGCTCGTGCTCTGTCCATCGAGAAGACTCAACTCGACGAGATCCGCAAGGATCTGAACGAAGAGTTCCGTATCGTTGAAGGCGCAACTTTCGAACGTCTGCGTTCCGCTCTGGTCGGCCATAAAGCCGAAGGCGGCGCCGGCCTGAAGAAAGGTCAGGACATCACCGACGAAGTTCTCGACGGTCTTGAGCATGGTCAGTGGTTCAAACTGCGCATGACTGAAGATGCTCTGAACGAGCAGCTCGAGAAGGCCCAGGCCTACATCGTTGATCGTCGCCGTCTGCTGGACGACAAGTTCGAAGACAAGAAGCGCAAACTGCAGCAGGGCGATGACCTGGCTCCAGGCGTGCTGAAAATCGTCAAGGTTTACCTGGCAATCCGTCGCCGCATCCAGCCGGGCGACAAGATGGCCGGTCGTCACGGTAACAAAGGTGTGGTCTCCGTGATCATGCCGGTTGAAGACATGCCGCACGATGCCAATGGCACCCCGGTCGACGTCGTCCTCAACCCGTTGGGCGTACCTTCGCGTATGAACGTTGGTCAGATCCTTGAAACCCACCTCGGCCTCGCGGCCAAAGGTCTGGGCGAGAAGATCAACCGGATGATCGAAGAGCAGCGCAAAGTCGCTGAGCTTCGTAAATTCCTCGACGAGATCTACAACCAGATCGGCGGTCGTAACGAAGATCTGGATAGCTTCTCCGACCAGGAAATCCTGGATCTGGCGAAGAACCTGCGTGGCGGCGTTCCAATGGCCACTCCAGTGTTCGACGGCGCCAAGGAAAGCGAAATCAAGGCCATGCTGAAACTGGCAGACCTGCCAGAAAGCGGCCAGATGCAGCTGACCGACGGCCGTACCGGCAACAAGTTCGAGCGCCCGGTTACTGTTGGCTACATGTACATGCTGAAGCTGAACCACTTGGTAGACGACAAGATGCACGCTCGTTCTACCGGTTCGTACAGCCTGGTTACCCAGCAGCCGCTGGGTGGTAAGGCACAGTTCGGTGGTCAGCGTTTCGGGGAGATGGAGGTCTGGGCACTGGAAGCATACGGTGCCGCTTACACTCTGCAAGAAATGCTCACAGTGAAGTCGGACGATGTGAACGGCCGTACCAAGATGTACAAAAACATCGTGGATGGCGATCACCGTATGGAGCCGGGCATGCCCGAGTCTTTCAACGTGTTGATCAAGGAAATTCGTTCCCTCGGCATCGATATCGATCTGGAAACCGAATAACACGTGACGCGAATCGAGAGCGGGGCAGGATTGCCCGCTCTCTGCTCCGCCAGGAGGAAAGGCCTTGAAAGACCTACTGAATTTGCTGAAAAACCAGGGTCAAGTCGAAGAGTTCGACGCCATCCGTATTGGATTGGCATCGCCTGAGATGATCCGTTCGTGGTCGTTCGGTGAAGTTAAAAAGCCGGAAACCATCAACTACCGTACGTTCAAACCTGAGCGTGACGGCCTGTTCTGCGCCAAGATCTTTGGCCCGGTAAAGGATTACGAGTGCCTGTGCGGTAAGTACAAGCGCTTGAAGCACCGTGGCGTGATCTGCGAGAAGTGCGGCGTTGAAGTCGCGCTGGCCAAAGTTCGTCGTGAGCGCATGGCGCACATCGAACTGGCTTCGCCGGTTGCCCATATCTGGTTCCTGAAATCGCTGCCGTCGCGTATCGGTTTGCTGATGGACATGACCCTGCGTGATATCGAACGCGTTCTCTACTTCGAGAGCTATGTCGTTATCGATCCAGGCATGACCACCCTTGAAAAAGGTCAGCTGCTCAACGACGAGCAGTACTTCGAAGCGCTGGAAGAGTTCGGCGACGATTTCGATGCCCGCATGGGTGCCGAAGCTGTCCGCGAACTGCTGCACGCTATCGACCTGGAACACGAGATTGGCCGTCTGCGCGAAGAAATTCCGCAAACCAACTCCGAAACCAAAATCAAGAAGCTTTCCAAGCGTCTGAAGTTGATGGAAGCCTTCCAGGGTTCCGGCAACCTTCCAGAATGGATGGTGCTGACCGTTCTGCCGGTTCTGCCGCCAGATCTGCGTCCACTGGTCCCGCTGGATGGCGGTCGCTTCGCGACTTCCGACCTCAACGATCTGTATCGTCGAGTGATCAACCGTAACAACCGCTTGAAGCGTCTGCTCGATCTGTCCGCTCCGGACATCATCGTGCGCAACGAAAAGCGTATGTTGCAGGAAGCTGTCGATGCACTGCTCGACAACGGTCGTCGTGGCCGCGCTATCACCGGTTCGAACAAGCGTCCTCTGAAATCCCTGGCCGACATGATCAAGGGTAAGCAAGGTCGTTTCCGTCAGAACTTGCTCGGTAAGCGTGTTGACTACTCCGGTCGTTCGGTGATTACCGTAGGTCCGACCCTGCGTCTGCACCAGTGCGGTCTGCCGAAGAAAATGGCTCTCGAGCTGTTCAAGCCGTTCATTTTCGGCAAGCTGGAAATGCGTGGTCTCGCGACCACCATCAAAGCCGCCAAGAAAATGGTCGAGCGCGAACTGCCAGAGGTTTGGGACGTTCTCGCTGAAGTGATCCGTGAGCACCCGGTTCTCCTCAACCGTGCACCGACCCTTCACCGTCTGGGCATCCAGGCGTTTGAACCGGTACTGATCGAAGGTAAGGCTATCCAGCTGCACCCTCTGGTCTGTGCTGCGTACAACGCCGACTTCGACGGCGACCAAATGGCCGTGCACGTACCGCTGACACTGGAAGCCCAGTTGGAAGCGCGTGCGTTGATGATGTCGACCAACAACATTCTGTCGCCAGCCAACGGTGAGCCAATCATCGTTCCGTCGCAGGACGTTGTATTGGGTCTGTACTACATGACTCGTGAAGCGATCAACGCCAAGGGCGAAGGTCGTGTGTTCGCGGATCTGCAAGAAGTTGACCGTGTGTTCCGTGCCGGCGAAGCCGCACTGCACGCTAAAGTCAAAGTGCGGATCCACGAAACCGTCAACGATCGTGATGGTGGCAGCGTCAAGAACACCCGTATCGTCGACACCACTGTCGGCCGTGCGCTGTTGTTCCAGGTTGTTCCACCTGGCCTGTCGTACGACGTCGTTAACCAGCCGATGAAGAAAAAGGCGATCTCCAAGCTGATCAACCAGTGCTACCGCGTGGTTGGTTTGAAAGAGACCGTGATCTTCGCTGACCAGTTGATGTACACCGGTTTTGCCTATTCGACCATTTCCGGCGTTTCCATCGGTGTTAACGACTTCGTTATCCCGGATGAAAAAGCCCGCATCATCAATGCTGCTACTGATGAAGTGAAAGAGATCGAAAGTCAGTACGCCTCCGGCCTGGTAACCCAGGGCGAGAAGTACAACAAAGTGATCGACCTTTGGTCCAAGGCGAACGACGAAGTTTCCAAGGCGATGATGGCCAACCTCTCGAAAGAGAAAGTCATCGACCGTCATGGCGTCGAAGTCGACCAAGAGTCCTTCAACTCGATGTACATGATGGCCGACTCGGGCGCGCGGGGTTCTGCTGCGCAGATCCGTCAGCTCGCCGGTATGCGTGGCCTGATGGCCAAGCCGGACGGTTCCATCATCGAAACGCCGATTACTGCGAACTTCCGTGAAGGTTTGAGCGTACTTCAGTACTTCATCTCCACTCACGGTGCTCGTAAAGGTTTGGCGGATACCGCGTTGAAAACTGCGAACTCCGGTTACCTGACTCGTCGTCTGGTAGACGTGGCGCAGGATCTGGTTGTGACCGAGATCGATTGCGGCACCGAACACGGCCTGGTAATGACTCCGCACATTGAAGGCGGTGACGTTGTTGAGCCGCTGGGTGAGCGCGTATTGGGTCGAGTTATCGCCCGTGACGTGTTCAAGCCGGGTACCGAAGAAATCATCGTTCCTGCCGGCACATTGGTAGACGAGAAGTGGGTCGAGTTCATCGAGCTGAACAGCATCGACGAAGTGATCGTGCGTTCGCCGATCAGCTGCGA
This sequence comes from Pseudomonas sp. dw_612, assembly GCF_018449725.1. Lineage (GTDB taxonomy): Bacteria > Pseudomonadota > Gammaproteobacteria > Pseudomonadales > Pseudomonadaceae > Aquipseudomonas. Next base: position 14,440 of record NZ_JAAVVC010000024.1, read on the forward strand.
AACCCGCTACGGCATTTGCGCCAAGTGCTACGGCCGTGACTTGGCTCGTGGTCACCAGGTGAACATCGGTGAAGCGGTCGGCGTTATCGCTGCCCAGTCCATCGGTGAGCCGGGTACCCAGCTGACCATGCGTACGTTCCACATCGGTGGTGCGGCAAGCCGGACCTCCGCCGCTGACAGTGTTCAGGTGAAGAATGGCGGTACCGTCCGTCTGCACAACCTGAAGCACGTTGAGCGAGTGGATGGTTGCCTGGTTGCTGTGTCCCGTTCCGGTGAGCTGGCAATCGCTGATGACTTCGGTCGTGAACGCGAGCGTTACAAGCTGCCGTACGGTGCTGTGATTTCGGTTAAAGAGGGTGACAAGGTCGACGCTGGCGCAATCGTGGCCAAGTGGGATCCGCACACTCACCCAATCGTTACCGAAATGAAAGGTACCGTGACCTACGTGGGCATGGAAGAAGGCATCACGATCAAACGTCAGACTGACGAATTGACCGGTATGACCAACATTGAAGTACTCGACGCCAAAGACCGTCCAGCTGCCGGTAAGGACATCCGTCCTGCCGTTAAGATGGTCGGTGTCGATGGCAAGGATCTGCTGCTGCCAGGTACCGACGTACCGGCCCAGTACTTCCTGCCGGCCAACGCCCTGGTCGGTGTAGCGGATGGTGTGCAGGTTGCGATCGGTGATGTTATCGCCCGTATCCCGCAAGAAACTTCGAAAACCCGCGACATCACCGGTGGTCTGCCGCGTGTTGCCGACTTGTTCGAAGCCCGTCGTCCGAAAGAAGCCTCGATCCTGGCTGAAGTCAGCGGCACCATCGCGTTCGGTAAAGAGACCAAAGGCAAGCGCCGTCTGGTTATCACTCCGAACGACGGTACCGATCCGTACGAAGAGCTGATTCCGAAGTGGCGTCACCTGAACGTCTTCGAAGGCGAACAGGTAAACCGCGGCGAAGTTATCTCCGACGGCCCGAGCGATCCACACGACATCCTGCGTTTGCTGGGTGTGAGTGCGCTGGCCAAGTACATCGTGAACGAGATCCAGGACGTTTATCGTCTGCAAGGCGTGAAGATCAACGACAAGCACATCGAGACCATCCTGCGTCAGATGCTGCGTAAAGTTGAAATCGCTGAATCCGGCGACTCGACTTTCATCAAGGGCGACCAGATGGAGTTGACTCACGTTCTGGTAGAGAACGAGCGTCTGGCTGGCGACGAGAAATTCGTTTCCAAGTTCACTCGCGTGCTGTTGGGTATCACCAAGGCGTCGTTGTCCACCGAATCGTTCATCTCGGCGGCTTCCTTCCAGGAAACCACTCGCGTACTGACCGAAGCGGCGGTAACCGGCAAGCGCGATTACCTGCGCGGCCTGAAAGAAAACGTGGTCGTGGGTCGTCTGATCCCGGCCGGTACCGGTCTGGCTTATCACAGCGAGCGCAAGCGCCGCCGTGATGCTGACAAACCGTTGCGCGTAAGCGCCAGTGAAGTGGAAGCCGCACTGACCGAAGCATTGAACTCGAGCGGTAACTGAGTTCTGCAGTAAATAAGCGTGGGGCCCCGGCCTTTCCGTTCATCGAATCGAGACAATTTGTCGAGGTTGGATGAGTGGGGAGGTTGGGGCCTTGCCTTGACTGGGGGCAAGATCCTCTTTAGACTCTTGTACCCCTAAATTTGGCGGGAATTCGTTCCTGCCATTTTGCTTTTCTTGCAAGACAATAGCGTCGCAAGACAACAGTGGAGCTAGTAGATGGCAACTATCAACCAGCTGGTACGTCAGCCGCGTAAGCGTATCGTCGAGAAATCCGACGTGCCTGCGCTGCAGAACTGCCCGCAACGTCGTGGCGTATGCACCCGTGTGTATACCACCACGCCGAAAAAACCTAACTCGGCACTGCGTAAAGTATGCCGTGTGCGTCTGACCAACGGTTTCGAGGTTTCCTCGTACATCGGCGGTGAAGGCCACAACCTGCAAGAACACAGCGTGGTACTGATCCGCGGCGGTCGTGTAAAAGACTTGCCAGGTGTTCGTTACCACACCGTACGCGGTTCTTTGGATACTTCCGGCGTTAAAGGTCGTAACCAGGGTCGTTCGAAGTACGGTACCAAGAAGCCTAAGTAGTAGCGGCTTTTTGTAAAAACTGATTTTCTATTTTTCTGAGTCGATAAGAGTAAGGTCGGAGGCGTCCCGAAAGGGCACTGATTCCGAGCGAACCTGAAGACCGTTTGAGGGCTTATCCATGCCAAGAAGACGCGTAGCAGCCAAGCGCGAAGTGCTTGACGATCCAAAATACGGCAGCCAAATCCTGGCCAAGTTCATGAACCACGTTATGGAAAGCGGCAAGAAAGCCGTTGCCGAACGTATCGTTTATGGCGCGCTGGAAAAGGTTAAAGAACGCAAGAACAGCGACCCCCTGGAAATCTTCGAGAAAGCTCTCGACGCCATCGCTCCGCTGGTCGAAGTGAAGTCGCGCCGTGTAGGCGGTGCTACTTACCAGGTTCCGGTCGAAGTTCGCCCGTCCCGTCGTAACGCCCTGGCAATGCGCTGGTTGGTAGACTTCGCCCGCAAGCGCGGCGAGAAGTCTATGGCTCTGCGTTTGGCTGGCGAACTGTTGGACGCCGCTGAAGGTAAAGGTGCTGCAGTTAAGAAGCGTGAAGACGTGCACCGTATGGCTGAAGCCAACAAGGCTTTCTCGCACTACCGCTTCTAATTTTAGCGTCACTAATTTTGCGAGGGCTTTATGGCTCGTACAACACCGATTAACCGCTACCGTAACATCGGTATCGTTGCTCACGTGGATGCTGGTAAAACCACCACCACCGAGCGCGTCCTTTTTTACACTGGCAAAAGTCACAAAATGGGCGAGGTGCATGACGGCGCCGCGACCACAGACTGGATGGTGCAGGAGCAGGAGCGTGGTATTACCATTACTTCTGCTGCTATTACCGCCTTCTGGCAGGGTTCCGAGAAGCAGCACAAAGACCAATACCGTTTCAACGTCATCGACACCCCGGGCCACGTAGACTTCACTATTGAAGTTGAGCGTTCCCTGCGTGTTCTCGACGGCGCGGTCGTTGTGTTCTGTGGTACCTCGGGCGTTGAGCCTCAGTCGGAAACCGTATGGCGTCAAGCCAACAAGTACGGCGTTCCACGTCTTGTTTACGTAAACAAGATGGACCGTGCTGGTGCGAACTTCCTGCGCGTGATCGGTCAGATCAAGCAGCGTCTGGGTCACACCCCGGTGCCAATCCAGTTGGCAATCGGTTCCGAAGACAACTTCCAGGGTCAGATCGATCTGTTGGCCATGGAAGCTGTTTACTGGAACGATGCTGACAAAGGCATGGTTCCAGTTCGTAAGCCTATCCCTGCTGAATTGCAGGAACTGGCTGACGAGTGGCGCGGCAACATGGTTGAGGCTGCGGCCGAAGCCAGCGAAGAGCTGATGAACAAGTACCTCGAAGGTGAAGAACTCACCAACGCGGAAATCAAGGCTGCTCTGCGTCAGCGTACTATCGCTGGTGAGATCGTCCTGGCTGTTTGCGGTTCTTCCTTCAAGAACAAGGGCGTTCCCCTGGTTCTCGACGCCGTGATCGACTACCTGCCTGCTCCTACCGACATTCCTGCCATCAAGGGTACTGACCCGGATGACGAGACCAAGGAAATGGAGCGTCACGCAGACGACAGCGAGCCGTTCTCGGCTCTGGCGTTCAAGATCGCTACCGACCCATTCGTGGGTACCTTGACCTTCGTTCGAGTTTACTCGGGCGTGTTGGCCTCCGGCGACGGCGTGATCAACTCGGTTAAAGGCAAGAAAGAGCGCGTGGGCCGTATGGTGCAAATGCACGCAAACGCCCGTGAAGAAATCAAGGAAGTACGCGCTGGCGACATCGCGGCCTTGATCGGCATGAAGGACGTCACCACTGGTGAAACTTTGTGCAACGCTGATAAGCCAATCATCCTGGTTCGCATGGACTTCCCGGAGCCGGTTATTTCGGTTGCCGTAGAGCCTAAGACCAAGGATGACCAGGAAAAAATGGGTATCGCTCTGGGCAAGCTCGCTCAGGAAGATCCATCTTTCCGTGTCAAGACTGATGAAGAGACTGGTCAAACGATCATCTCTGGCATGGGCGAGTTGCACCTGGACATCCTGGTTGACCGGATGCGCCGTGAGTTCAACGTTGAAGCCAACATCGGTAAGCCTCAGGTTTCCTATCGTGAGCGCATCACGAAGAACTGTGAAATCGAAGGTAAGTTCGTTCGCCAGTCCGGCGGTCGTGGCCAGTTCGGTCACTGCTGGATTCGTTTTGCTCCTGCTGACGAAGGTCAGGAAGGTCTGCAATTCGTGAACGAAGTAGTAGGTGGTGTGGTTCCTAAGGAATACATCCCGGCTATCCAGAAGGGTATCGAAGAGCAGATGAAGAACGGCGTAGTTGCCGGCTATCCGCTGATCGGCCTGAAGGCTACCGTGTTTGATGGTTCCTACCACGACGTCGACTCCAACGAGATGGCGTTTAAGGTGGCTGCTTCCATGGCGACCAAGCAACTGGCCCAGAAGGGCGGTGGTGAGTTGCTCGAGCCGATCATGGCGGTAGAGGTTGTTACGCCTGAAGACTATATGGGTGACGTGATGGGCGACCTTAACCGTCGTCGCGGCATGATCCTGGGTATGGAAGACACGGTTTCCGGCAAAGTGATTCGCGCCGAGGTTCCGTTGGGTGAGATGTTCGGTTATGCGACCGACGTCCGTTCCATGTCCCAAGGTCGCGCAAGCTACTCTATGGAATTCAAAAAATACAATACGGCTCCGTCGCACATCGTCGAAACCGTTACCAAAAAACAAGGCTGATTCAGCCCCTTTAGGCTAGGAGTTAATTGTCGTGGCTAAAGAAAAATTTGACCGTACCCTCCCGCACGTCAACGTTGGCACCATCGGTCACGTCGACCACGGTAAAACCACGCTGACCGCTGCTCTGACTCGCGTCTGCTCCGAAGTTTTCGGTTCGGCTGTTGTTGCTTTCGATAAAATCGACAGCGCTCCAGAAGAAAAGGCTCGTGGTATCACCATCAACACTGCACACGTTGAATACAACTCGCTGATCCGTCACTACGCTCACGTTGACTGCCCAGGTCACGCTGACTATGTGAAGAACATGATCACCGGTGCTGCTCAAATGGACGGCGCTATCCTGGTTTGCTCGGCCGCTGATGGTCCGATGCCACAAACCCGTGAGCACATCCTGCTGTCCCGTCAGGTTGGCGTTCCGTACATCGTTGTCTTCCTGAACAAGGCTGACATGGTTGACGACGCTGAGCTGCTGGAACTGGTTGAGATGGAAGTGCGCGATCTGCTGAGCACTTACGACTTCCCAGGTGACGACACTCCGATCATCATCGGTTCGGCTCTGATGGCTCTGAACGGCCAAGACGACAACGAAATGGGCACCACTGCCGTTCGTAAACTGGTTGAGACTCTGGACAGCTACATCCCAGATCCAGTCCGTGTTATCGACAAGCCGTTCCTGATGCCAATCGAAGACGTATTCTCGATCTCCGGTCGCGGTACTGTTGTAACTGGTCGTATCGAGCGCGGTATCGTCAAGGTTCAGGATCCACTGGAAATCGTTGGTCTGCGTGACACTACCGTCACCACCTGCACCGGTGTTGAAATGTTCCGTAAGCTGCTCGACGAAGGTCGTGCTGGCGAGAACTGCGGCGTGCTGCTGCGTGGCACCAAGCGTGACGACGTTGAGCGTGGCCAGGTTCTGGTCAAGCCAGGTTCGGTTAAGCCGCACACTACCTTCGAAGCTGAAGTGTACGTGTTGAGCAAAGAAGAAGGCGGTCGCCACACTCCGTTCTTCAAAGGCTACCGTCCACAGTTCTACTTCCGGACCACTGACGTGACCGGTAACTGCGAGCTGCCGGAAGGCGTTGAAATGGTAATGCCGGGCGACAACATCAAAATGGTTGTCACCCTGATCAAAACCATCGCAATGGAAGATGGTCTGCGTTTCGCTATTCGTGAAGGCGGTCGTACCGTCGGCGCTGGCGTCGTAGCCAAAATCATCGCTTAATAAGTGATGACTTGAAAAAGCCCCCGCCTAGCGGGGGCTTTTTTATTGGGTTGACACTGTAGTAGCCCGTCTATAGAATTGCGCCTCCTTTTAACGGGCGTATTGCGCTCGCTGGGAATAGCAGCCGGAGTCTGAAATCCAATGCAAAATCAGCAAATCCGTATCAGGTTGAAGGCTTTTGACCATCGCCTGATCGACCAATCCACCCAGGAAATCGTGGAAACCGCGAAACGTACTGGTGCTCAAGTGCGTGGTCCAATTCCACTGCCTACCCGTAAAGAGCGGTTCACCGTTCTGGTATCCCCGCACGTCAACAAAGACGCGCGTGACCAGTACGAGATCCGCACTCATAAGCGCGTTCTGGACATCGTCCAGCCAACGGATAAAACCGTTGATGCTCTTATGAAGCTTGATCTTGCGGCCGGTGTGGAAGTGCAGATCAGCCTCGGCTAAGACTCGGTCTTAGTCGTGTAACGCTCTGAAATGGGCGGCCATAGCGGGTGAAAGCCCCGTACACTCATGAGGTTTACAACATGACTATTGGTGTAGTCGGTCGTAAATGCGGTATGACCCGTATTTTCACCGAAGAAGGTGTCTCCATTCCGGTCACGGTCATTGAGATCGAACCGAATCGCGTCACCCAGTTCAAAACTGAAGAGACCGATGGCTATCGTGCAGTGCAAGTCACTGTAGGCGAGCGTCGTGCTTCGCGTGTTACAGCTGCTCAAGCTGGCCACTTCGCTAAAGCGAACGTTGCCGCTGGTCGTACCGTAATGGAATTCCGCCTTGAAGAAGGCGAGTACCAGGCCGGCGATCTGATCAACGCTGAAATCTTCGCCGCTGGTCAACTGGTTGATGTAACCGGTCAGTCCAAGGGTAAAGGCTTCCAGGGTACGATCAAGCGTTGGAATTTCCGCGGGCAAGATAATACCCACGGTAACTCCGTGTCCCACCGCGTTCCAGGCTCTATCGGCCAGTGCCAGACTCCTGGTCGTGTATTCAAGGGCAAAAAAATGTCCGGTCATATGGGCGCTGAGCGCGTGACCGTGCAGTCCCTGGAAGTAGTGCGCGTGGACGCTGAACGCAATCTGTTGTTGGTCAAGGGTGCTGTTCCTGGCGCTACTGGCGGCAACTTGGTTGTACGTCCAGCAGCCAAGGCTCGCGGTTAAGGGGAAGCTGACATGCAATTAAATGTAAATGACGCTCAAGCGATCGAAGTTTCCGAACTGACATTTGGCGGCGAATTCAACGAGACGCTGGTTCACCAAGCAGTCGTGGCCTACATGGCCGGCGGCCGTCAAGGTAGCAAGCAGCAAAAGACCCGTTCCGACGTTCGTGGTGGCGGTAAGCGCCCTTGGCGTCAGAAAGGTACTGGCCGTGCTCGTGCCGGTACTATCCGTAGCCCAATCTGGCGTGGCGGCGGTACCACTTTCGCAGCTCGTCCTCAGGATCACACCCAGAAGCTGAACAAGAAGATGTATCGCGCAGCAATGCGTTCCATCCTTGCTGAGCTGGTGCGTACTGATCGTCTGGTTGTGGTTCAGGACTTCGCTGTTGATGCACCGAAGACCAAAGATCTGCTGAACAAACTGACCGGCATGGGCCTGACTGACGTCTTGATCGTGTCTGAAGTAGTTGATCAGAACCTGTACCTGGCTGCTCGTAACCTGCCACACGTTGATGTACGTGACGTTCAAGGTTCCGATCCAGTTAGTCTGATCGCATACGACAAGGTGTTGATCACCGTGTCGGCCGTGAAGAAATTCGAGGAGCTGCTGGGATGAACCAGGAACGCGTATTTAAAGTTCTGCTTGGCCCGCACGTTTCCGAAAAGGCTACGGTTCTGGCTGACAAGAAAGGCCAGTTCGTTTTCAAGGTTGCAACTGACGCAACCAAGCTGGAAATCAAGAAGGCCGTCGAAAGCCTGTTCAGCGTGAAAGTAGAGCGTGTTACTACCCTGAATGTTCTGGGTAAGAGCAAGCGCACTGCTCGCGGTCTGGGCAAGCGTAATGACTGGAAGAAGGCAGTTATCTCCCTTCAGCCAGGCCAAGATCTCGATTTCAGCAGCAGTGCTGAGTAAGGAAGGGGTGCATCATGGCAATCGTTAAATGCAAACCGACTTCCCCTGGCCGCCGTTTTGTGGTCAAGGTGGTCAACCAGGAGCTGCATAAAGGCGCTCCTCACGCACCGCTGCTCGAGAAAAAATCGAAGACTGGTGGTCGTAACAACAATGGTCGCATTACCACTCGTCACATCGGTGGTGGCCATAAGCAGCATTATCGTCTGGTCGATTTCCGTCGCAACGACAAAGATGGCATCTCTGCCACTGTCGAGCGCATTGAATACGATCCAAACCGTACTGCTCACATCGCTCTGCTGCTGTACGCAGATGGCGAGCGTCGCTACATCATCGCCCCTAAAGGCGTGAGTGCTGGTGACCAGCTGATCGCAGGTGCTTTGGCGCCGATCAAGCCGGGCAACGCTCTGCAACTGCGTAACATTCCAGTTGGTAGCACCGTACACGGCATCGAATTGAAGCCAGGTAAAGGCGCGCAAATCGCTCGTTCCGCTGGTGCTTCGGCTCAGCTGATCGCTCGTGAAGGTGTCTACGTGACCCTGCGTCTGCGTTCTGGTGAGATGCGTAAAGTGCTGGCTGAATGCCGCGCGACCCTGGGTGAAGTCTCGAACTCCGAGCACAGCCTGCGTTCGCTGGGTAAAGCTGGTGCCAAACGCTGGCGTGGCGTTCGCCCAACCGTTCGTGGTGTTGCCATGAACCCGGTTGACCACCCACATGGTGGTGGTGAAGGTCGTACCTCTGGTGGTCGTCATCCGGTATCGCCATGGGGCTTCCCGACTAAGGGCGCGAAGACTCGTGGTAATAAGCGTACCGACAAAATGATCGTCCGTCGTCGCAAGTAAATAGAGGGATACGACAGTGCCACGTTCTCTGAAAAAAGGTCCTTTTATTGATCTTCACCTACTGAAGAAGATCGAAGTGGCGGCGGAAAAGAACGATCGCAAACCAGTTAAGACCTGGTCGCGTCGTTCGATGATCCTGCCACAAATGGTCGGTTTGACCATTGCAGTGCATAACGGTCGTCAACATGTTCCAGTTCTCGTGAACGAAGACATGGTCGGCCACAAACTGGGCGAGTTTGCCGGTACCCGCACATATCGTGGGCACGTGGCAGACAAGAAAGCCAAGCGTTAAGGGGTAAGGAACGATGGAAGTAGCCGCTAAGTTGTCGGGCGCTCGAATCTCCGCCCAGAAAGCCCGCTTGGTCGCCGACCAGATCCGCGGGAAGAAGGTGGGCGAAGCGCTCAACCTGTTGGCTTTCAGCAGTAAGAAAGCCGCCGAGATCATGAAGAAAGTGCTGGAGTCGGCCGTAGCCAACGCCGAGCATAACGAAGGCGCAGACGTTGATGACCTTAAAGTCAGCACCGTTTTCGTCAACGAAGGGCGTTCGCTGAAGCGAATCATGCCACGTGCCAAAGGCCGTGCTGATCGCATCGTCAAGCGGTCTTGCCATATCACTGTCAAGGTTGCTGACAAGTAACGGAGTCGAAGAGATGGGTCAGAAAGTACATCCCATTGGCATTCGCCTGGGAATCGTCAAGGAGCACACCTCCGTCTGGTACGCAGACGGTCGGACTTATGCGGACTATTTGTTCGCTGATCTGAAGGTGCGCGAGTATCTCCAAGACAAACTAAAAAGCGCGTCCGTAAGCCGTATCGATATCCATCGTCCGGCCCAAACTGCACGTATCACCATCCACACTGCTCGTCCAGGTATCGTTATCGGGAAGAAAGGTGAAGATGTTGAGAAACTGCGTCAGGACCTGACCAAACAAATGGGTGTGCCTGTGCACATCAATATCGAAGAAATCCGCAAGCCGGAACTCGACGGTATGTTGGTTGCGCAGAGCGTAGCTCAGCAGCTGGAGCGTCGCGTAATGTTCCGTCGCGCTATGAAGCGCGCTGTACAGAACGCCATGCGCATTGGTGCCAAAGGCATCAAAATCCAAGTGAGCGGTCGTCTCGGCGGTGCTGAAATCGCACGTACTGAATGGTATCGCGAAGGTCGTGTGCCACTGCACACCCTGCGTGCCGACATCGACTATGCCAACTACGAAGCTCACACCACTTACGGTGTGATCGGTGTAAAGGTTTGGATCTTCAAAGGCGAAGTAATTGGTGGTCGCCAAGAAGAACTGAAACCACAAGCACCAGCGCCTCGTAAAAAAGCTGCTAAGTAAGGGGTACGCCAAATGTTGCAACCAAAGCGTACGAAGTTCCGCAAGCAGATGACAGGCCACAACCGTGGTCTGGCTCAGCGCGGTAGCAAAGTCAGCTTCGGCGAGTTCGCGCTGAAGTCTGTAGCTCGTGGTCGTCTCACCGCTCGTCAGATCGAGTCAGCACGTCGTGCTCTGACCCGTCACGTTAAGCGTGGCGGCAAGATCTGGATCCGTGTATTCCCGGACAAGCCTATCTCCAAAAAGCCACTCGAAGTTCGGATGGGTAAAGGTAAGGGTAGTGTGGAGTACTGGGTTGCCCAGATTCAGCCAGGCAAAGTCCTGTATGAAATCGAGGGCGTTACTGAAGAGCTGGCGCGTGAGGCTTTTGCCCTGGCTGCTGCAAAGCTGCCGCTCGCCACCGCTTTTGTTAAACGGACGGTGATGTGATGAAAGCGAATGAACTTCGTGAAAAAGACGCGCCGCAGCTTAACGAGCAACTGCTCGGCCTGCTGCGCGACCAGTTCAATCTGCGCATGCAGAAAGCAACTGGCCAGTTGGGGCAGTCTCACCTGCTCCGGCAAGTTAAGCGTGACATCGCTCGCGTGAAGACTGTGCTCAAACAGCAGGCAGGTAAGTAATCATGGCTGAAGCCGAAAAAACCGTCCGTACGCTGACTGGCCGTGTTGTCAGCGACAAAATGGACAAGACCATCACCGTTCTGATCGAGCGTCGCGTAAAGCACCCGATCTACGGTAAATACGTTAAGCGTTCGACTAAGCTGCACGCGCACGACGAAACCAATCAGTGCCACATCGGCGACAAAGTCACTATTCGTGAAACTCGTCCTTTGGCCAAGACTAAGTCTTGGGCGCTGGTTGATGTTCTCGAACGCGCTGTGGAAGTCTAAGGACTAGGGGTCGGAGAAATTATATGATTCAGACTCAATCCATGCTCGATGTGGCCGATAACAGCGGCGCACGCCGCGTTATGTGCATCAAGGTGCTGGGTGGCTCCCATCGTCGTTACGCTGGTATCGGTGACATCATCAAAGTTACCGTGAAGGAAGCAATTCCTCGCGGTAAAGTGAAAAAAGGCCAAGTGATGACTGCTGTTGTAGTCCGCACTCGTCACGGCGTACGTCGTGCTGATGGCTCCATTATCCGCTTTGATGGCAACGCTGCTGTTCTTCTGAACAACAAGCAAGAGCCGATCGGCACCCGTATCTTTGGGCCAGTGACCCGTGAACTTCGTACTGAGAAGTTCATGAAGATCGTCTCGCTCGCCCCAGAAGTGCTGTAAGGAGATCCGACATGCAAAAGATTCGTCGTGACGACGAGATCATCGTGATCGCCGGCAAAGACAAAGGTAAGCGCGGTAAGGTGCTTAAGGTTCTCGCTAATAACCGTCTGGTTATTGGTGGTCTGAACCTGGTTAAGCGTCATACCAAGCCTAACCCGATGTCGGGCGTACAAGGCGGTATCGTCGAAAAAGAAGCTCCACTGGACGCTTCTAACGTCGCCATTTTCAACGGCGAAACCAACAAGGCTGACCGCGTTGGTTTCAAAGTAGAAGACGGCAAGAAAATTCGTGTCTTCAAGTCGACCCAAAAAGCGGTTGATGCTTGAACACTGCTAGGTAGAAGACCATGGCACGACTAAAAGAGATTTACTGGAAGGAAATCGCACCGAAGCTTAAGGAAGAACTTAAGCTTTCGAACGTGATGGAAGTTCCACGCGTTACAAAGATCACCCTGAACATGGGTCTGGGCGAAGCGGTCGGTGACAAAAAAGTCATCGAGCACGCTGTTGCCGACCTGGAAAAGATCACCGGTCAGAAAGTCGTTGTGACTTACGCTCGGAAATCCATCGCTGGCTTTAAAGTCCGTGAAGGTTGGCCGATCGGCGTCAAAGTGACTCTGCGTCGTGAGCGTATGTACGAATTCCTGGATCGTCTGCTGTCGATCTCCCTGCCTCGGGTCCGCGACTTCCGCGGCCTGAATGCCAAGTCCTTCGATGGTCGTGGTAACTACAGCATGGGCGTTAAAGAGCAGATCATCTTCCCGGAAATCGATTACGACAAGATCGATGCTCTCCGCGGTCTGGACATTACCCTGACCACCACTGCCAAGAACGATGATGAAGGTCGCGCGTTGCTGCGTGCTTTCAAATTCCCGTTCCGCAACTGATTGGAGTAGGAAAATGGCCAAGATGAGCATGAAAAACCGCGAGCTGAAGCGTCAGCTCACGGTTGCCAAGTACGCCAAGAAGCGTGCAGCACTGAAAGCAATCATCGTTGATCTGAACGCAAGTCCAGAAGCACGTTGGGAAGCAACAGTAGCTCTGCAGAAGCAGCCACGTGACGCAAGCGCTTCGCGCATGCGTAACCGCTGCCGCCTGACCGGTCGTCCACACGGCGTTTACCGCAAGTTCGGCCTCGGCCGTAACAAACTGCGTGAAGCTGCAATGCGTGGTGACGTACCTGGTCTGGTTAAAGCCAGCTGGTAAGCACTATCGAAGTCTCGGTGCTCGGGATCGCAAGATCCTGACCGCCGGTGACCTTGAACTTGAATCAAGCCCCTATTGGGGCTTGATTCATTTGTGGGGTGTGTCTAGAATACCCGGCTCGCCTGAGCCCGTGCTTTTTCCGCATGGATGAGCTCGGCGACAAGTAGTAGCCGCAAGGCTAATTTTTTTGTATTAGGAGCGTCTAGCCCATGAGTATGCAGGACCCGTTAGCGGACATGCTAACTCGAATCCGTAATGCCCAGATGGCTGAAAAGTCCGTCGTAAGCATGCCATCTTCTACTTTGAAGGTAGCTGTTGCCAAAGTCCTGAAGGACGAAGGTTACATTGCGGGTTATCAGATCAGCAGCGAAATCAAGCCACTGCTGTCCATCGAGCTGAAGTACTTCGAAGGCCGTCCGGTCATCGAGGAAGTGAAGCGCGTTAGCCGTCCAGGCCTGCGTCAGTACAAGTCCGTCGATGATCTGCCAAAAGTTCGTGGCGGTCTCGGTGTGTCTATCGTCTCCACCAACAAAGGTGTGATGACGGATCGTGCTGCGCGCGCTGCCGGTGTCGGCGGCGAAGTTCTTTGCACTGTGTTCTAAGGGGGGATAAGCATGTCACGCGTCGCTAAGAACCCCGTTAAGCTGCCAGCCGGTGTCGAAGTAAAATTCGCAGGCCAACAGCTTTCGGTGAAGGGTGCCAAGGGCACTCTCGAACTGAACATCCATTCGTCCGTTGAGATCGTTGAAGAAGCTGGTGAGCTGCGTTTCGCTGCTCGCAATGGCGATCAACAAACTCGCGCAATGGCTGGTACCACTCGTGCGTTGGTAAACAACATGGTCCAAGGCGTAAGCCAAGGCTTCGAGCGCAAGCTCCAGCTGGTCGGTGTTGGTTACAAAGCGCAAGCAAAAGGCACAGTGCTGAACCTGGCTCTTGGCTTCTCGCACCCAGTGGATTATGAACTGCCGGAAGGCATCACCGCTGAGACTCCTAGCCAAACCGATATCCTGATCCGGGGTATCGATAAGCAGCTGGTAGGTCAAGTGGCCGCCGAGATCCGCGACTTCCGTCCACCAGAGCCGTACAAAGGCAAAGGTGTGCGCTACGCGGACGAAGTCGTCCGTCGTAAAGAAGCCAAGAAGAAGTAGGGCATAGCAAATGACCGACAAAAAAGTTACTCGACTGCGTCGCGCTCGCAAAGCACGCCTGAAAATGCACGAACTCGAAGTCGTGCGTCTCTGCGTGTTCCGCTCGTCGCAGCACATCTACGCCCAGGTCATTTCGGCCGACGGCAACAAAGTCCTGGCATCTGCCTCGACTTTGGATAAAGAACTGCGTGATGGCGCCACTGGCAACATCGACGCGGCCACTAAGGTTGGCCAGCTGGTCGCTACGCGTGCTAAAGCCGCTGGCGTCTCGCAGGTGGCTTTCGACCGCTCTGGCTTCAAGTACCACGGCCGCGTCAAGGCGCTGGCTGATGCTGCTCGTGAAGCTGGGCTGGAGTTCTAAGTTATGTCAAATAACGACCAAAAGCGCGACGAAGGCTACATTGAGAAGCTGGTTCAAGTTAACCGCGTAGCCAAAACCGTTAAAGGCGGCCGTATCTTCACTTTCACCGCGTTGACCGTGGTTGGTGATGGTAAAGGGCGTGTTGGCTTCGGCCGTGGCAAGTCACGTGAAGTGCCTGCTGCGATCCAGAAGGCAATGGAAGCTGCTCGTCGCAACATGATCCAAGTTGATCTGAACGGCACCACTCTGCAGTACGCAATGAAGTCCGGTCACGGCGCTTCGAAGGTGTACATGCAGCCTGCTTCTGAAGGTACCGGTATCATCGCTGGCGGCGCTATGCGTGCTGTCCTCGAAGTTGCTGGCGTTCAGAACGTTCTGGCCAAGTGCTACGGCTCGACTAACCCGGTAAACGTGGTTCACGCCACTTTCAAAGGTTTGAAAGCTATGCAATCTCCTGAATCTATTGCCGCCAAGCGTGGCAAAAGCGTCAAGGAGATCTTCTGATCATGGCTACCGTTAAAGTTACGCTGATCAAAAGCATGACCGGCCGCATCCCTAACCACAAACTGTGCGTTAAGGGTCTGGGTCTGCGTCGCATCGGTCACACTGTAGAAGTACTTGATACTCCCGAGAATCGCGGGATGATCAACAAGGCTTACTACATGCTGCGTGTCGAGGGTTAATCGATGAAACTCAATGATCTGAGTCCAGCGCCGGGTTCCCGTCGCGAAAAGCATCGTCCGGGCCGTGGTATCGGTAGTGGTTTGGGCAAGACTGGTGGCCGTGGCCACAAAGGTCAGTCCTCCCGCTCCGGTGGCACCATTGCTCCAGGCTTTGAAGGCGGTCAACAGCCGCTGCATCGTCGCCTGCCGAAATTCGGTTTCGTTTCCCTGAAAGCCATGGACCGTGCAGAAGTGCGTCTGTCCGAGCTGGCCAAAGTGGAAGGCGACATCGTCACCGTGCAGTCCCTGAAAGATGCCAACGTGATTAACGTCAACGTACAGCGTGTGAAAATCATGCTGTCCGGCGAAGTTACTCGCGCTGTCACCATCGGAAAGGGAATCGGCGCCACCAAAGGTGCGCGTGCGGCTATCGAAGCAGCTGGCGGCAAGTTCGAGGAATAAATGGCTAAGCAAGGTGCTCTCTCTGCGCTCGGCAAAGGCGGTATGTCTGAACTCTGGGCTCGTCTGCGTTTTCTGTTCCTGGCGATTATCGTCTACCGAATAGGCGCACACATCCCGGTTCCAGGTATCAACCCGGACCGACTCGCGGACCTGTTTCGACAGAATGAGGGGACCATTCTTAGCTTGTTCAACATGTTTTCCGGCGGCGCGCTGGAACGGATGAGCATCTTTGCACTGGGGATCATGCCGTACATTTCGGCATCGATCATCATGCAACTGATGACCGCCGTTAGCCCGCAGCTGGAACAGTTGAAGAAGGAAGGTGAAGCTGGCCGTCGCAAGATCAGCCAGTACACCCGCTACGGCACTGTCGTCCTCGCTCTCGTCCAGGCTATTGGCATGTCCATTGGTCTGGCAGGGCAGGGCGTTGCGTTCACTGGTGACTTTGGCTTCCATTTCGTCGCGGTATCCACTTTTGTGGCTGGTGCGATGTTCATGATGTGGCTGGGTGAGCAGATTACTGAGCGTGGTGTTGGCAACGGTATCTCGATGTTGATTTTTTCGGGTATCGTCGCCGGTCTTCCGAGAGCGATCGGGCAGTCTTTCGAGTCTGCACGTCAGGGTGATATCAATATTTTCGCCTTGGTTGCCATCGGTTTGCTGGCAGTAGCGATTATCGGTTTCGTGGTGTTCATTGAGCGTGGTCAGCGTCGTATTGCTGTTCACTACGCCAAGCGTCAGCAGGGCCGCAAGGTCTTCGCTGCGCAGACTAGCCACTTGCCGCTGAAGGTGAACATGGCCGGCGTTATTCCGGCCATTTTCGCGAGCAGCATTTTGCTGTTCCCGGCTTCGTTGGGTGCCTGGTTTGGTCAGTCTGAAGGTATGGGCTGGTTGCAGGACATCTCGCAGTCGATCGCTCCTGGTCAGCCGTTGAATATTCTGCTGTTTAGTGCAGGGATTATTTTCTTCTGCTTCTTCTATACGGCGTTGATGTTCAATCCGAAAGACGTAGCGGAAAACCTGAAGAAGTCCGGTGCCTTTATTCCGGGCATCCGTCCAGGCGAGCAGTCTGCGCGCTACATTGATGGCGTTCTGACTCGTTTGACCATGTTCGGTGCTCTTTACATGACGGCCGTGTGCCTGCTGCCCCAGTTCCTGGTGGTTGCGGCAAACGTACCGTTCTACCTTGGCGGGACCTCGTTGCTGATCGTCGTCGTGGTTGTGATGGACTTCATGTCCCAAGTACAATCGCACCTCGTTTCGCACCAGTACGAATCCCTGATGAAGAAAGCCAACCTGAAGGGTTACGGCAGCGGCATGTTGCGCTGAGTACCCATAAGGTTCGAGGAGTTGGTGATGAAAGTTCGTGCATCGGTGAAAAAGCTGTGCCGTAACTGCAAGATTATTCGCCGCGAAGGTGTTGTTCGAGTAATTTGCAGCGCGGAACCGCGTCACAAACAGCGCCAAGGCTGAGTGTGATTGTGCTTCAAGCCCGGCAGCTAGTGCGCTGCCGGGTTGATTATTTGTTATTACAGCGATATTATCTCGCGCCCTATTTCTTGGCTTCCGGGGCGTAGGTAGCTGTCAATTGGAGTCCCACTGAATGGCCCGTATTGCAGGCGTTAACATTCCAGATAACAAGCATACTGTTATCTCGCTGACCTACATCTATGGTGTTGGTCGCACTACTGCACAGAAGATTTGTGCAGTGACTGGGGTAAACCCAGCCGCAAAGATCAAAGATCTGAGCGACGAGCAGATTGAACAGCTGCGTGGCGAAGTGGCGAAGTTCACCACTGAAGGTGACCTGCGTCGCGAAATCAACATGAAAATCAAGCGTTTGATGGACCTCGGTTGCTATCGCGGTCTGCGTCATCGTCGTGGTCTTCCAGTGCGCGGTCAGCGTACCAAGACTAACGCGCGTACCCGTAAAGGTCCGCGTAAGCCGATCCGCAAGTAATCGCCCCAGCGAATCGACAGGAAATTAATCATGGCTAAACCTGCTGCTCGTCCTCGTAAAAAAGTTAAAAAGACAGTGGTTGATGGCATCGCCCACATCCACGCGTCGTTTAACAACACAATCGTGACCATCACCGACCGTCAAGGCAACGCTCTTTCCTGGGCTACCTCCGGTGGTTCGGGTTTCCGCGGTTCCCGCAAGTCCACGCCGTTTGCTGCTCAAGTAGCTGCTGAACGTGCTGGTCAAGCTGCGCTGGAATACGGTCTGAAAAACCTCGACGTTAACGTCAAAGGTCCAGGCCCAGGTCGTGAATCCGCAGTCCGCGCTTTGAACGGCTGTGGCTACAAGATCGCCAGCATCACCGACGTGACGCCAATCCCGCACAACGGGTGCCGTCCGCCGAAGAAGCGCCGCGTGTAATCCAGGAGATTGTAAAGAATGGCTCGTTACATTGGTCCAAAATGCAAACTCGCTCGTCGTGAAGGCACCGATCTCTTTCTGAAGAGCGGCGTGCGCGCGATCGAATCGAAGTGCAACATCGAAGCAGCACCTGGTATCCACGGCCAACGCCGCGGTCGCCAGTCCGATTACGGCACCCAACTGCGTGAAAAGCAGAAGGTCCGTCGTATCTACGGCGTTCTCGAGCGTCAATTCAGCGGCTACTACAAAGAAGCTGCTGGCAAGAAAGGTGCAACTGGCGAAAACCTGTTGCAACTGCTCGAATGCCGTCTGGACAACGTTGTATACCGTATGGGTTTTGGCTCTACTCGTGCCGAATCCCGTCAGCTGGTATCGCACAAATCCGTCAGCGTTAACGGTCAAACCGTAAACGTACCGTCGTACCAGGTTCGTGCTGGTGACGTGGTCGCGATTCGCGAGAAAGCAAAGAACCAACTTCGCATTGTCCAAGCTCTCGATCTGTGTGCCCAACGTGGCCGCGTAGAATGGGTAGAAGTAGACACTGAGAAGAAGTCGGGCGTTTTCAAGAACGTTCCTGCTCGCAGTGATCTGTCCGCCGACATCAACGAAAGCCTGATTGTCGAGCTCTACTCCAAGTAAGGGCTAGAAAATAGGTGCATCCATGCAGATTTCGGTAAATGAGTTCCTGACACCCCGCCATATTGATGTGCAGGTTGTCAGTCCAACCCGCGCCAAGATCACTCTCGAGCCTCTCGAGCGTGGTTTTGGCCACACCCTGGGCAACGCGCTGCGACGCATCCTGTTGTCCTCAATGCCCGGCTGTGCAGTAGTCGAGGCCGAGATTGACGGTGTGCTCCACGAGTACAGCGCCATCGAAGGTGTACAGGAAGACGTAATTGAAATCCTGTTGAACCTTAAAGGTCTGGCTATCAAGCTGCACGGCCGTGACGAAGTTACGCTGACCTTGTCGAAGAAGGGTTCGGGGGTGGTTACCGCTGCCGATATTCAGCTGGATCATGATGTCGAGATCGTTAACCCCGATCACGTAATCGCTAACCTGGCGTCTAACGGCGCCCTGAACATGAAGCTCACCGTAGCTCGTGGTCGTGGTTATGAACCGGCAGACTCGCGTCAGAGCGATGAAGACGAAAGCCGCAGCATTGGTCGCTTGCAGCTTGACTCTTCGTTCAGCCCGGTTCGCCGTATCGCATACGTGGTGGAAAACGCCCGTGTCGAACAGCGTACTAACCTGGACAAGCTGGTTATTGATCTGGAAACCAACGGTACCCTGGATCCTGAAGAGGCTATCCGCCGCGCTGCAACCATTCTGCAACAGCAGTTGGCTGCGTTCGTCGACCTCAAAGGTGACAGTGAGCCAGTGGTTGTTGAGCAGGAAGACGAGATCGATCCGATCCTGCTTCGCCCGGTTGACGATCTGGAACTGACTGTACGTTCGGCTAACTGCCTTAAGGCGGAAAACATCTACTACATCGGTGACCTGATTCAGCGTACCGAAGTAGAGCTGTTGAAGACTCCGAACCTTGGCAAGAAATCCTTGACTGAAATCAAGGACGTTCTGGCCTCCCGCGGTCTGTCCCTCGGCATGCGCCTCGACAACTGGCCGCCTGCAAGTCTTAAGAAGGACGACAAGGCGACTGCCTGATCGTCGTAATCACCGAACGTTGTGTTTGGTAAGGAATGAACCATGCGTCATCGTAAAAGTGGTCGTCACCTGAGCCGCACTAGCTCGCACCGCAAGGCCATGTTTCAAAACATGGCAGTGTCGCTGTTCGAGCACGAGCTGATCAAAACTACACTGCCGAAAGCTAAAGAACTGCGTCGCGTTGCTGAGCCGCTGATCACTTTGGCCAAGACAGACAGCCTGGCTAACCGCCGTCTGGCTTTCGACCGTACTCGTTCGAAAGCTATCGTTGGTAAGCTCTTCAACGACCTGGGCAAGCGTTACGCTACCCGTGAGGGTGGCTACCTGCGCATCCTCAAGTGCGGTTTCCGCACTGGCGACAACGCGCCTATGGCGTACGTCGAGTTGGTTGATCGTCCAGTTGGCGGTGAAGCTGTATCCGCTGAGTAAGACGTCAGTCTGAAACGAAGAACCGGGCCTAGTGCCCGGTTTTTTGTGCCTGTAAGAAACGCGCTGTTTATACAAGCTTCCCTGCGGTTGCTGCCGTCATGATGCGAACGGGATTCGTTGGTAGTATTTTTCTATTGATCTCTACAAATTAATGAATTTGTAGCCTTCCTGATCAATGGTCAATACTCCGTCCCAAGCCGATTAGCCGGCAGTTCCAAAACTGACAGAGGAAGAAGATCGCATGAGCCAAAATAAAACGCTTACGACCGCCAGTGGCGCTCCTGTCGCCGACAACCAGAATTCCCGCTCCGCCGGCCCTCGTGGCCCGCTGCTGCTCGACGATTTTCACTTGATCGAGAAGCTTGCCCACTTCAACCGTGAAAACATCCCTGAGCGCCGCGTACACGCCAAAGGTTCGGGTGCCTACGGTACGTTCACCGTGACGCGTGACATCGCCGAGTACACCAGCGCCAAGCTGTTTGAGTCCGTCGGCAAACAAACCCCAACATTCCTGCGATTCTCCACCGTCGGCGGCGAGCGCGGTTCGGCGGACACCGAGCGCGACCCACGTGGCTTTGCGCTGAAGTTCTATACCGAAGAAGGCAACTGGGACATCGTTGGCAACAACACGCCCGTGTTCTTCATTCGCGACCCATTGAAATTCCCTGACTTTATCCATACTCAAAAACGTCTGCCGCAAAGCAACCTGAAAAGCGCACAGATGATGTGGGACTTCTGGTCGCACTCTCCAGAGGCGCTGCACCAGGTCACTATTCTGTTCTCGGATCGCGGCATTCCTGACGGCTACCGTCACATGCACGGCTTCGGCAGCCACACCTACAGCCTGATCAACGCCACCGGCGAGCGTCACTGGGTGAAATGGCACTACAAGACCAAGCAGGGGATCAAGAACCTGGCTCCGGCAGATGCTGCACGCCTGGCGGGTACCGATCCGGATTACGCTCAGCGCGACTTGTTCGGTGCGATTGAGCGCGGTGACTTCCCGAAATGGCGCGTGTGCATTCAGGTCATGACCGAGGCCCAGGCCGCAGCGCATTACGAGAATCCGTTCGACGTGACCAAGACCTGGTCGCAGAAAGAGTTCCCGCTGATCGAAGTCGGTGAACTGGAACTCAACCGCAATCCACAAAACTACTTCGCTGAAGTGGAGCAAGCGGCATTTGGCCCGAGCAACATGGTCCCGGGTGTTGGCCTGTCGCCGGATCGCATGCTACAAGGCCGTGTGTTCGCTTACGCTGATGCCCACCGCTACCGTATCGGCACCAACCACCAGCAACTGCCAGTGAATGCGCCGCGCAACCCGGTCAATAACTACCAGCGCGACGGTTCCATGGCATTCGGCAGCAATGGTGGCGCGGCGCCGAACTACGAGCCAAACAGCTACGTGGAGTCGCCAAAACAGGCGCCGCGTTACGCCGAGCCTGCATTGGCGCTGAGCGGTGCGGCTGATCGTTACGATCACCGCGAAGATACCGACTACTACAGCCACGCCGGAGCGCTGTTCCGTTTGATGAGTGATGCGCAGAAAACTCTGCTGATCAACAACATTGCCGGCGCGATGGCCGGTGTTTCCGGTGATGTAGTTGATCGTCAGTTGCAGCACTTCTACAAAGCCGACCCGGCGTACGGAGAAGCAATCGCAAAGGCGTTGGGCGTACAGCTTAACTAAGTCTAAACGAGAAGCAGAACCGCCCTCATTTGGGCGGTTTTTGCGTTATTTAAACCACTTTTCTCAGAATATCTTCGCTTTTATCGCGCAATCGGCGTGACCAATCAGTCTCCTTGGTTCAAACTACAGACTTTCAAGCAGGGAGATGTAGGGCGATGCAAGGCCACCCAGACGTAATCGATTACCTCAACACGTTGCTGACCGGCGAACTGGCGGCGCGTGATCAATATTTCATCCATTCGCGGATGTACGAGGACTGGGGTTTCACCGAGCTCTACGAACGTATCAACCACGAAATGGAAGAAGAGGCGCAGCACGCTGACGCCCTGATGCGTCGGATCCTGATGCTCGAAGGCACGCCTCGCATGCGTCCGGACGACTTGGATGTGGGCACCACAGTGCCTGACATGCTCGCTGCCGACCTGCGACTGGAATACAAAGTCCGTGCCGCACTCTGCAAGGGCATTGAGCTCTGTGAGTTGCACAAGGACTACGTCAGCCGCGAGATCCTGCGCATCCAGCTGAACGACACCGAAGAAGATCACACCTACTGGCTGGAGAAGCAGTTGGGTCTGATCAAGTTGATCGGTCTGGAGAATTACCTGCAATCGCAGTTCTGATTCCCGGAAAAACCCCCTGATACAAAAAAGCCCCTGTCACCGACAAAGTGACAGGGGCTTTTTCATGGGCCTGAATCAGGCCTTGTCGCGAGCCAGCAGCGGCTTGAGGTAGAAGCCGGTGTGAGACTGCTTCATCTCCGACACTTCTTCCGGCGTACCGACGGCAATGATCTGCCCACCTTTAGAACCGCCTTCCGGTCCAAGATCCACCAACCAGTCGGCAGTCTTGATCACGTCCAGGTTGTGCTCGATCACCACCACGGTGTTGCCGTGGTCGCGCAGGCGATGCAGCACATCGAGCAATTGCTGGATATCCGCGAAGTGCAGGCCGGTGGTCGGCTCATCGAGGATGTACAGGGTCTTGCCGGTATCACGCTTGGACAGCTCACGGGACAGTTTCACCCGTTGGGCTTCACCGCCGGACAGCGTGGTCGCGGACTGGCCAAGCTTGATGTACGACAGGCCGACATCCATCAGCGTCTGGAGCTTGCGCGCCAAGGCCGGAACGGCGTCGAAGAACACTCGCGCTTCTTCGATCGTCATCTCGAGGGTTTCGTGGATGTTCTTGCCCTTGTACTTGATCTCCAGGGTTTCACGGTTGTAACGCTTGCTCTTGCATACGTCGCACGGGACATAGATGTCCGGCAGAAAGTGCATTTCTACCTTGATCAAGCCATCGCCCTGACACGCTTCGCAGCGTCCGCCCTTCACGTTGAAGGAGAAACGCCCCGGGCCGTAACCACGGGAGCGAGACTCAGGCACGCCGGCGAACAGTTCGCGGATCGGCGTGAACAGCCCGGTGTAAGTCGCCGGGTTGGAACGCGGCGTGCGACCGATCGGGCTCTGGTCAATGTCCACAACCTTGTCCAGATGCTCCAGGCCCTTGATGCTGTCGTGCGCGGCTGCTTCAAGTGTCGTGGCGCCATTGAGTGCCGTGGCGCTCAACGGGAACAGGGTGTTGTTGATGAGCGTCGACTTGCCTGAGCCCGACACGCCGGTCACGCAGGTCAGCAGGCCCAGCGGGATTTCCAGATCGACATTGCGCAAGTTGTTGCCGCGAGCACCCTTGAGCGACAGGGTCATCTTCTTGTTGCGCGGCGTACGTTTGGCCGGCACGGCAATCTTCACGCGGCCCGACAGGTACTTGCCGGTCAGCGAGTCCGGGTGCGCCATGACTTCGGCCGGCGTGCCTTCCGCAACGATATGTCCGCCGTGTATACCGGCACCAGGGCCGATATCCACGACGTAATCGGCCAGACGAATCGCATCTTCGTCGTGCTCGACCACAATCACCGTGTTGCCAATGTCGCGCAGGTGCTTGAGGGTGCCAAGCAAACGGTCATTGTCCCGCTGGTGCAAGCCGATCGACGGTTCATCGAGGATGTACAGAACGCCCACCAGGCCCGCACCGATCTGGCTGGCCAGGCGAATCCGCTGGGCCTCACCGCCGGACAAGGTGTCGGCACTGCGATCCAGCGACAAGTAGTCGAGACCGACGTTAACCAGGAACTGCAGACGCTCGCGGATTTCCTTGAGAATCTTGTCGGCAATTTCGCCGCGACGGCCGGTCAGCTTCAACACGCCGAAGTATTCGCAAGCATCGCCAATCGGCAGATTGGTCACCGCCGGCAACGTTTTCTCGCCCACCCAGACGTGCCGCGCTTCGCGACGCAGGCGCGTGCCACGGCAGTCCGGGCAAGGCTGGGTGCTGAGGAATTTCGCCAGTTCTTCGCGCACCGAGGCGGACTCGGTTTCGCGGTAGCGGCGTTCCAGGTTCGGCACGATGCCTTCGAACGGGTGCGAACGTTTGACGATGTCGCCCCGGTCGTTCAGGTACTTGAAGTCGACGTTCTGCGAACCGCTGCCGTGCAGGATGAATTTCTGCTGATCGGCCGGCAGGTCGTTGAACGGCACTTCCAGGCTGAACTTGTAATGGGACGCCAACGACCCGAGCATCTGGAAGTAATAAACGTTACGCCTGTCCCAGCCGCGTATCGCGCCTTCGGCCAGGGTCAGTTCGCCGTTTACCAATCGCTTGATGTCGAAGAACTGTTTAACGCCCAGGCCATCGCACGTCGGGCAGGCGCCGGCCGGGTTGTTGAAGGAGAACAGCTTGGGTTCCAGCTCGCTGATCGCGTGGCCGCAGATCGGGCAGGCAAAGCGGGCGGAGAAGATGATTTCTTCACCGGGCTCGTCGTCCATCGGCGCCACCAGCGCAATACCGTCCGCCAGTTTCAGCGCGGTTTCGAAGGATTCGGCCAGGCGCTGTTGCAGGTCGGCGCGAACCTTGAAGCGGTCGACCACCACATCGATCGAATGCTTCTTCTGTTTATCCAGCTTCGGCAACTCGTCCAGCTCGCAGAGCCGGCCGTTGACCCGCGCACGCACAAAACCCTGGGCGCGCAGTTCTTCGAAGACCGACAGGTGCTCGCCTTTACGCTCGCGAATCACCGGGGCCAGCAGCATCAACTTGCTGCCTTCCGGTTGCGCCATGACCAAATCGACCATCTGGCTAACGGTCTGGGCTTCCAGCGGAATGTCGTGATCCGGGCAGCGCGGAATACCGACGCGAGCGTAAAGCAGACGCAGGTAGTCGTAGATTTCGGTGATGGTACCGACCGTCGAGCGCGGGTTATGCGAGGTCGACTTCTGTTCGATGGAGATCGCTGGCGACAGGCCTTCGATGGTGTCGACGTCAGGCTTTTCCATCATCGACAGGAATTGCCGGGCGTAGGCCGACAGCGATTCGACATAGCGGCGCTGGCCTTCGGCGTACAGCGTGTCGAAGGCCAGGGAAGACTTGCCGGACCCGGACAGGCCGGTGATGACGATCAGTTTGTCCCGTGGCAGGGTCAGGTCGATGTTCTTCAGGTTGTGGGTTCGGGCCCCACGAATCAGGATCTTGTCCAAAGTGGCCTCGCTCGGCGGGCGTCGAAAACGTAGGAGTATACGGCCAAATACTGGATGGATGCACACTATCAAATGCAGGGGGCACAGGCTTACATGAAGACTGCGTCATCTATCCGCGTCATAGCGTCGCGATATACCCCGTCAATCGATGGGACTGGTAGAATCGCCGCCGGTTCACATGAGGTTTTTCCATGCACGATCCCCACAGCGAACGCATGAGTGGCAGTGAGACCCGCGCAGCAAGCGGTCTGGCCCTGGTGTTCGCCTTCCGTATGCTTGGCATGTTCATGGTGTTGCCGGTACTGGCGACCTACGGCATGGATCTGGCGGGAGCGACCCCGGCCCTTATCGGGCTGGCGATTGGCGCTTACGGCCTGACCCAGGCGCTTTTTCAGATTCCGTTCGGCTTCATTTCCGACCGTATCGGCCGGCGCCCGGTGATTTACCTGGGGCTGATCGTGTTCGCCCTCGGCAGCCTGCTGGCGGCCAATGCCGATTCGATCTGGGGCGTGATTGCCGGACGCGTCCTGCAAGGTGCCGGGGCGATTTCCGCGGCGGTCATGGCGTTGTTGTCGGACCTGACCCGCGAGCAACATCGGACCAAAGCCATGGCCATGATCGGCATGACGATCGGTCTGTCGTTCGCGGTTGCCATGGTAGTAGGGCCGCTGCTGACCCGCGCCTTCGGCTTGTCCGGTTTATTCCTTGCCACCGGCGGCATGGCGCTGTTCGGCATCGTGATCGTGATGTTCATGGTGCCGCGCGCCACCGGCCCGTTGCAGCACCGCGAATCCGGTGTGGCACGCCAGGCGCTGATCCCGACGCTCAAGCACCCGGATCTGCTGCGCCTGGATTTGGGCATTTTTGTGTTACATGCGATGTTGATGTCGAGCTTCGTCGCATTGCCCCTGGCCCTGGTCGAAAAAGCCGGGCTGCCCAAAGAGCAGCACTGGTGGGTCTACCTGACCGCGCTGCTGATTTCCTTCTTCGCCATGATCCCGTTCATCATCTATGGCGAGAAGCGACGCAAAATGAAACGAGTTTTGTTGGGCGCCGTCGCGACGCTGATGCTCACTGAGCTATTCTTCTGGCAGTTCGGCGACAGCTTGCGGGCTCTGGTGATCGGGACGGTGGTGTTCTTTACCGCGTTCAATCTGCTGGAAGCTTCGCTGCCGTCGCTGATCAGCAAGGTGTCACCGGCAGGCGGCAAAGGCACGGCGATGGGGGTTTATTCCACCAGCCAGTTCCTGGGTTCGGCGCTTGGTGGCATCCTCGGCGGCTGGCTTTTCCAGCATGGCGGTTTGTCGGTTGTGTTCCTTGGATGCGCCGGCCTGGCTGCACTTTGGCTAGCCTTTGCTGTTACCATGCGCGAACCTCCCTACGTGACGAGCCTGCGCTTGCCGTTGTCGGCCGAGGCGATCCGCGAAGCGGGTCTGGTCGAGCGCCTGAAGGCCGTTGTAGGGGTAACAGATGCGGTAGTCGTCGCAGACGAAGCGGCGATTTACATCAAATTGGACACAGAACTATTGGATCGCACCACCCTCGAGCGCCTGGTGAACAACCCGCCCGAGGCAGCGTGCGTAGCCTAGGAGAACGTTATGGCCCGTGGGGTTAACAAAGTCATATTGGTCGGTACTTGCGGCCAGGATCCCGAAGTTCGCTACTTGCCTAACGGTAACGCCGTGACCAACCTGAGTCTGGCGACCAGCGAACAATGGACCGACAAGCAAACCGGTCAGAAGGTCGAGAAGACCGAATGGCACCGTGTTTCGATGTTCGGCAAGGTTGCGGAAATCGCCGGCGAATACTTGCGTAAAGGTTCGCAGGTCTACATCGAAGGCAAGCTGCAAACCCGCGAGTGGGAAAAAGACGGTATCAAGCGTTACACCACTGAAATCGTGGTCGACATGCAAGGCACCATGCAACTGCTCGGCGGCCGTCCACAACAGGGCGACCAACAAGGCGGGGGCAATAACTACCAGCAGTCCGCTCCGACCCCACGTCAGCAGCAGGCTCCGCGTCCGCAGCAGTCGGCACCGCAGCAGTCGCGCCAGGCTCCGCCTCCACAGCAGGCCGCGCCGCAACCGGCTCCGGATTTCGACAGCTTTGATGACGATATCCCGTTCTGATTTGTAGCTTCTCAGAATCGTAAACAAAAAAAGCGAAGCCATTAACCTGGCTTCGCTTTTTTGTTGGCGCTGTTTATCGGGTTAAAGCAGCCACATTGGCCCGTGCCGAGTGCAGTTTCTTGTAGCTCTCGATCAACCGCAGGTGCCGGTCAAGGCCTTCCAATTTCAAGCTGGTCGGCGCCAAGCCATGGAAGTGCACGCTGCCGTCCACCGAACCAATCGCTGCATCCGTGCGCTCGTTGCCAAACATCCGGCGGAAATTGGCTTCGTAGTCTTCCAGTTCCAGGTCTTCGTCCAGTTTCATCTCCAGCACCACATTGACCGCCTGGTAGAACAAACCGCGCTCAACCGTGTTGTCGTTGTACTGCAGGAACATTTCCACCGCTTCTTTCGCCTCTTCATATTGCTGCAAGGCGAGGTAAATCAGCAGCTTCAGCTCCAGGATGGTCAGCTGACCCCACGCCGTATTGTCATCAAATTCGATGCCGATCAACGAGGTGATGTCGGTGTAGTCGTCCAGCTCACTTTCCACCAGACGCTCAACCAGCGCTTTCAGTTCGTCTTCGTCCAGGCGATGCAGGTTCAGGATGTCGGCGCGGAAGAACAGTGCCTTGTTGGTGTTATCCCAGATCAGATCGTCCGCGGGATAGATTTCCGAATAGTCCGGCACCAGGATGCGGCAGGCCTTCGCGCCGATGTGCTCGTAAACGGCCATGTACACTTCTTTGCCCATGCCTTCGAGAATGCCGAACAAGGTCGCGGCTTCCTCGGCGTTCGAGTTTTCACCCTGGCCGGAGAAGTCCCACTCGACGAATTCGTAATCCGATTTGGAGCTGAAGAAGCGCCACGACACCACGCCGCTGGAGTCGATGAAGTGCTCGACGAAGTTGTTCGGCTCGGTCACCGCATGGCCTTCAAACGTCGGCTGGGGCAGGTCGTTGAGGCCTTCGAAACTACGGCCCTGCAGCAATTCGGTGAGGCTGCGTTCAAGCGCCACTTCCAGGCTCGGGTGCGCGCCGAACGAGGCGAACACACCACCGGTACGCGGGTTCATCAACGTGACGCACATCACCGGGAATTCACCGCCCAGGGACGCATCCTTCACCAACACCGGGAAGCCTTGTTCTTCCAGCGCCTGAATCCCGGCGAGGATCCCGGGGTACTTCGCCAGTACTTCGGCGGGCACGTCCGGCAGTGCAAATTCGCCTTCGATGATTTCGCGTTTGACCGCGCGCTCGAAGATCTCCGACAGGCACTGGACCTGGGCTTCTTCCAGCGTGTTACCGGCGCTCATGCCGTTGCTCAGGAACAGGTTTTCGATCAGGTTGGACGGGAAATACACCACTTCGCCGTCCGACTGGCGCACGAACGGCAGCGAGCAGATGCCGCGTTCTTCATTGCCCGAGTTGGTGTCGATCAGGTGGGAACCACGCAACTCGCCGTCGCGGTTGTAAACCTTCAGGCAGTACGCGTCGAGAATTTCAGTCGGCAGCTCATCCTTGCGGCCAGGCTTGAACCAGCGTTCGTCCGGGTAATGCACAAACGGCGCGTTGGCGATGTCTTCGCCCCAGAACTGGTCGTTATAGAAGAAGTTGCAGTTGAGTCGCTCGATAAATTCGCCCAATGCCGACGCCAGTGCACCTTCTTTGGTCGCGCCCTTGCCATTGGTGAAACACATCGGCGAGTGCGCGTCGCGGATGTGCAGCGACCACACGTTGGGCACGATATTGCGCCACGAAGCGATTTCAATCTTCATGCCCAGGTCCGCCAGAATGGCCGACATGTTGGCGATAGTCTGCTCCAGCGGCAGGTCCTTGCCGGCAATAAAAGTGCTCGCCTCTGAACTGGAAGCAGGCATCAGCAACGCCTGGGCATCGGCGTCGAGGTTGTCTACTTCTTCGATTACAAACTCAGGCCCGGCTTGCACCACTTTCTTCACGGTGCAGCGGTCGATGGAACGCAGGATGCCCTGGCGATCCTTGTCGGAAATGTCCGCAGGCAGTTCGACCTGGATCTTGAAAATCTGGTTGTAGCGGTTTTCCGGATCAACAATGTTGTTCTGCGACAGGCGGATGTTTTCGGTGGGAATGCTGCGAGTGTCGCAGTACAACTTCACGAAATAAGCCGCGCACAACGCCGACGAAGCCAGGAAGTAATCGAACGGACCCGGTGCCGAGCCATCGCCCTTGTAGCGGATAGGTTGATCGGCCACCACCGTGAAGTCGTCGAACTTGGCTTCAAGTCGAAGGTTGTCGAGAAAGTTGACCTTGATTTCCATGGGGGATTACCAGAATAACGGCAGACGAATTGGCCGCCATTATCCGGCTTTTCAGCCGTATGTCTTGTCCGCAACCTGGTTTACACCCGTTTAACCCTAAAGCCCGATGCACGGCACCAGGCCTTTTTTGCAGGTCAATCCAGAATCAGGTGCGGCAAAAACCGGCTCGAATCCTTGGTGATCAAGCTGTTGTCTTCCCGCACGCCGATGCCGGCCGCCTGGTCGCCAATCACCCACGAGCCCACCAGTGTGAAGCTGTCGCCAAACCGGGGCAGGGGGGCAAATTCCTGAAGGATAAACGGCGCATCCGTGTAGGGCCCGTCCTCTTTCACGATCAGACCGTCGGCGGTTTGCAGCTCGATGTTGGCGCCTTCCCGGGAGAAGTAGGGCTTGCGCCCCCAGCCTTTCGGCACGGCTTTACTCGGGTCGGTGTCCACGTGTGCCGCCAGCAGGTTCGGATGACCTTTGTTGAATTCCCACAGCAGCGGCAGGATGCCTTTGTTGGAGATGATCGATTTCCAGGCCGGTTCGAAAAACTGCGTATCGCTCTGGGCGATCGCCGCGCCAAATGGCTCGTGGAAGATGAACTCCCAGGCATGCAACTTGAACAGGTGCGCAATCCATCGATCCTCCAGATCGACGAAACGTCCGTCGCTGGTCAGGCCGATGTCTTCGAGGTCGATGTGCCGCGATTCGATGCCGACCTTTTCCGCGATCAGCCGCAGATAGTCGGTGGTGCCTTTGTCTTCGACCGAGTCTTTCATCGAGGCGAAGTAGAACGGTTTCGTGAGTTGCAACTGGGCAAAGGCCTGGTGCAGCTTGGTGTCGATGCTGTTGAACTGGTCGGCATGCTTGGGCAGCAGACCGCGTTCGATGCATTGCTCCAACCAGCCCCACTGAAACGCCGCCGCTTCATACAAGCTGGTCGGCGTGTCGTAGTTGAGTTCCAGCAACTTGGCCGGTCCAGTGCCGTTGTAGGAGAAATCCATGCGCCCATACAGGTGCGGATGGCCTTCGAGCCATGAAGTGCGGACCAGGTCGAAGAACGGCGCGGGGATGCTCAGGCGCTCCAGCAATTCCTCGCTCTGCACCACGCGGGCCACCAGGTCCATGCACATGTGATGAAGCTCGGTGGTCGGGTCTTCCAGATCGTTTTCGATCTGCTTGAGCGTGAATTGGTAATACGCGCTCTCGTCCCAATAAGGTTCGTCGTCGATGGTGTGGAACAGAAAGCCGAGACTTTCGGCGGTCTGTTTCCAGTCATGACGCTCGGCGCAGAGGATTTTCTTCATGGCCCTGTTTCCTTAGCTGCTCGAACCGCCAGAACTCTTGCTCGATCCGCCCCAGCCGCTGCGAGCGCTGGCCTGGCTGCCGAAGCCGCCACGGGAAGTGGACGATGCAACGGACACCGACTTGCTGCGGGCGAGGGTGTCGGTGTAATTGCTACTGCTGCCGTACCGCGCCTGATTGGAGCGATTGAAGGTCGAACCGCTGGAGACCCGCTGGCTGAGCGTCGAGTTCGAGTAGCTGCCGCGATCGTCGCGGTAGCGATAGACCGGTTCGGAGTAGTAACTGCTGCGGTTGCCGCTCAGCATGTTGCCGATCAACAGCCCCGTCAGCAGGCTGCTGCCGGAAAATCCAGAATCACCGATGGCGCTCGCTTCCGACGCGGGCAGTTTGGCCTTGGCCGCGTCCACTTCGGATTGCGTCACTTCGCCATCGGCGTTCAGTTCGAAACCGCCGAGCTTGGGGATGAACTTGCCGGCGGAATCCTGTTGGCACCAGTCGGCGACAAAGTCGGCATCGCAATCGGCCTGGTTGTCGTACACCGGCGCAATGCTTCGATGCTGGACCATGGCCTTCATGTAGGCGTCGGAACAGACGTCGACCGGCAGCTTCTCATCGGCGCACTGCTGCACGGACTGGAAGTTGTACTTCTTGTGTATCTCGTAGGTTTTTTCCGTCGGCCCGCAGCCTGAGATCGCCATGGCGACCGACGCGGCCAGGGAGAGCTGAACGTACTTGCTTCGTTTCATCACAATCTCCGTTGCGCGCGATCAGTTCTGGGAAGGGGTCATGCACGCGGCGTTGAGCATGCCGACGCTGATGGCCACGGCTGCCACGTAGATGCCGGCAGCGATTTCACCGTTGCGGATACGCTCGGACGTGCCCTTGAGCACCAGGCTGGTCATCAGGAACGCCAGCAACTGGACGAACGCTGCGATCACGGCCCAGACCACGAAGTCGAGGATGTTGATCGAATAGGCAATCACGTTACTCGCAGGAATGGCGAAGCCCACGATGGCGCCACCCAGGGCAATCGCCGCCGCGACGTTGCCGGAGCGAATCAGTTCGAACTCCTTGTGCGGCGTGATGCGGGTGTAGATGAACTGGAACAGCGCGAACAGCACGGCGGCGCCGATGATGTACGTCACAAACCCGAGGACGGCGGCTTTGTTCAGGGAGATGGAGAGCGCTTCAAGCATGGGGAATCTTCCTTTTTAAATAGTGTTCAGGTCGGTGGTGTACAGCGAAATACCCAGGGACGTGCTCAGGCTGATGGTGCCTTCCGCGTCTTCCTCCACGGAAAACAGCAACAGCTCGCGGCGATCAGTCAGGCCGGTATCGCGGGCATACAGCATCGAACGGTGCGCGACGGTGTAGGACTCGTCCGGATTGCTCACGTGTTCGCTGAGCGGCACCAGCTCCGTCTGGCCATTCTCGGTGCCCCATTCACGGGTGTATTCGACGCCGTTGTGGGTGTAAGTCGGCATCCCGATCAGGCTTTGCGGGCCGGCCAGTCGGCGCAATTCCGCTTCGCTGGTGATGGTCACGTAGCTGAGGTAATTGAACAGGATCACTGACTCTACCTGCCCGGCGATGTCGCCGGTGGTGTGCACTTGCAGCCAGTAGTCTTCGTCGTTCATGTAATAGCGCGACAGCCAGGTCGACTGCCCCAGATCAACCGTGCCAACGCTCCAGATCTGTTGGGAGCCGGGGATGGTCACGACGGTTTTTTCGTCGAGCAGCAATTTCAGGGTGGTGTCGAACATCACACCCTTGCCCTGCGCCAGACCCAGCGGGCCGATCGCCGGCGGCGTGTTATTGGCTGTCCACTTCGAGTCGGAATGCGTGGCCGGGGCCGGGGCCTCAAGCCCCATCAACTGTTTAAACCATCCCATTGGTGATTTCCTTGAGGCGAGTGGAGGCGATGTAGAAGAGTTCGCCGCCCTCAATGCGCGTGGCGTTGGGCGGGTTGATCGAAGGTTGCTGCGCCCCTTTGGCGCGATAGCCGATGAGGGTGGCGTTGTGACGTTCTTTCATTCGTGCGTACAGCTCGCCGAAGGTGGCCACATAGGCTTCGGGCAGTTTCATCAGGTATTGCGTGGCGCCTTGGCCCACACACAGTAACTCGTTGATGACGACAGAGGAGCCCGGATCCTGTGACGCGCGCACCAGCATCTCGATGGCCATGCTGGACGTGCATTCCAGGCTGGGCGCGTAAGAGCTGGCGAGGGCGGCGATTTCGCTTTCATTGAAGTGCGCGACCACGTGGCCGCTCGGGCTCAGTTGATTGACCGCCAGCACGGTGGCCAGGGTCAGGTCGTCGGAATGGGTACGCACCAGCACGCGTTCGGCCCCCGGAACGCCGGCGCGTATCAACAGCGCGCTGGAGGACAGGCTTTCGCCCTTGATAAACGCGGCTTTGCCCGGCATAGGGTTTTCTTCAAGGTCGCAATCGCAAATGACGATCAGGTTGTCGTTGGAGGTTTCGTCCTCCAGCAGCAACTCAATCACGCGCTCGCTGGAGGAGCCTTCCCAGCCAATCAGCACCGTATGGCCGGTCTTGCCGGTGAAATCGCCTTTGCCCTTCATGCCTTTTCTCCATACATCGATGACGCTGCTGGTGGTTTTGCCGATGGCTGCCGTCAGCAGCGCAATGCCCCCGAGCATGACCCAGGTAGCCACGAAAATGCGCCCCGCCGAGGTCTGTGGCGCGAGATCGCCGTAGCCGACAGTGAGCGTGGTGGTGAGGTAGAAGTAAGTAAATGTGGCGGGGGCGGTGAGGTGTTGTTCGCCCAGAAGCACCAGGCCGAGATACGCCGTGCTCAGGTGGATGCCCAAGGCAATCGCCAGTCCTGCCCAGCCGAAACGGTGGAAGAACGTCGCGGCGTACACGCGTAATAAAAGAAAAATCGACATGGCGTCCCTGACTCCGTGGGAATACTCGTTCCAGGCAATGCGCGCGGCCCGAATCGGCGCTACCGGGCGGCATTAAACCTGTTGCGCGACGCCGAGAGAAGTACCTTGGCTGCAATAAATCCGGCGAAAGCCCCGGCGAGATGACCTTCGAAGGAAACGCCCTGGCGCGGCAAGAAGCCAAAGACCAGCCCGCCATATAACAGCGCGACGATAATCGCCGTGATCAGGTTGCCCCAACTGTGCTGAAACCAGGCGCGCGACAGGATGTATGCCCACAGCCCGAACACCCAGCCGCTGGCGCCGATGTGCATGCCGGAAAAACCGAACAGCCAGACCAGCAAGCCACCCAGCCCAATGATGATCGCACTGACGGCGATGAAACGATTGAGCCCGTCGACGATGACGAGCGTGCCGAGGATCAAAAAGGGAATCAGGTTGGCGCTCAGGTGCGCGAAGGACGCGTGTAGAAAAGGCGAAGTGAGGATGCCGGGCAATCCGTAGAGGGTTCTCGGGACCAGGCCAAAGGCAAGAAGGCTGTAGCCGCTGACGGCGTTGAGTACTTGCAGCGCGACCATGAAGATCGCCAGGCCGGCGATTGTCTTGAAACCCTTCAGGGCATCCATCCTTGACCTCGACTCGATAAAAAAGGGACGGCAACACATCAGCAAAGAGACTGCATAAATCCATGTGGGAGCGGGCTTGCTCGCGAAGGCGTCGTGTCAGGCAACATCAATGCTGAATGACACACCGCTTTCGCGAGCAAGCCCGCTCCCACAGGTCATGCGCAGGCTGGGTTTATTCGGCCGATTTTTGCTTCAGGCGTTCCAGGATCGCATTGGCGCTGCCCGCGTCCGGCGTGATGCCAGCTTCGCGCAGTTTGCGTTCCAGGTCGGTGCCGGTCGAAGCATCGGCCAGTTCATCCTGGGCTTCCAGTTCCGCCGCACGTTGCTGTTGTTTGGCTTGCAGGCGATTCAACGTACCGACAGCGGTTTCCAGCTTGCCGTTGGCACCGCCACTGGCGATCGAAGCGCTGACCTGGGCTTTCTGCACGCTTTCGCGGGCCTTGGCCATGTCCACTTGTTGGCGCAGGCTCTTGATACGGTTTTCGGCCTTGGTGATGTCTTTGCGCATGTTCTCCGCGTAACCGCCGAATTCGGTGGCTTGCTTTTGCTCGACATCGAGTTCGTTGGTCAGGGTCGAAATGGCTTCGGCCACTTCCAGTGCCAGGTCTTCACGGTTGGCCTGGATCGCGGCCATGGCCTTGGATTCCAGATCCTTGATCTTGGCGTTGTACTCGGCCACGCGATCGGCCGACAGTTTGTGCTTGGCCATGATGGTGACCAGCTCACGCTTGGCGTTGGCCAGGGCGCTGTCAGCATCGCGAATTTCCTGGTCGAGGATACGCAGGGCCTGTTGATCGACGATGGCTTCGCCGACTTCGCTGGCGCCGCCGCGTAGTGCGGTGAACAATTTGCTCCAGATGGACTGAGTCATTGGATATCCCCTATGCCTGAAATTAATGGAAGAACCGTTCAAAGGCTTCGCTGGCGCGCTGGACGTTGTCGACGAGGGTTTTGACCTCGGTCACCACGTTGGTCAGGCTGGAATCGGAGCTCAAGGCGCCGAACATGTTGTAGACGACCTGTCCGTTCGGCATCGACTCGATACCGATCGAGGACAGCGGGAACAGTTCGCGGCTACGCAGCACGGCGTCGTTGAAGGCTGGCACGTCCTTGATCGACTCGACGTCCACCAGCACGGTGTCGACAATGATTTGCTCGCCAACGACGGCGATGTAAATCGGCAAACCACCGAAGTCGTTCATTTCCAGCTTGATGCTGGATTCGGAGCCTTGAACGAGGGAGAGGGTGATGTCGTTGGAAACCACTTCATCAAGGGCCTGGAGGGCGCTGAAGAGGCGGTCGATGTTCCAGTTATTACCTGCGCTCATGTAATTCTCCGACATGAATGAGCCAGCCAGGATCGGTTGGCGAAGCTGTTTTTCCATCTGCTTGAGCAGGCTTCGATTTTCGGGAAGCACCCAAGTCTCGTGTTTCACATAACCGGCGGCACCCAGGCCCGCGCGCATCTGCTTCATGTAAAAGCTCGACGGTTTTTTCGCGGACGGTTTCGAGCGCTCTCCCTTGCGGCTTGCTGTATCGGTTACAGGCTCGTCAGGCGAGCCTGACGGAGAGCGGATTTTCATACTGGTGACTCCGTTGTGAAATCTCACGCGTGAGAAACACTACAGTGATTTTTTTCAGCGCTCAATAGCTCACGCGTGAGATTTTTACGAGCGGAAATACAAAAGCCCGCAGCGCGAGAACGCTGCGGGCCTTAATTACCTTCTGTAGGAGCTGCCGAAGGCTGCGATCTTTTGATTTTGATCTGGTTGAGGCAAAGCCGTTAGCGGCCAGCCGCAAGGAATTCGTCGGCGGATACCACGCTCGCATAAGCAAACCCCAGCGCCGACATGAACGCGGCGTGAACGTGGGCGGCCGGCACCGTGACACCGTTGAACTCCAGATCTCGTGTGGCGCAGGCGTCGTGGATCACCGTCACCGTGTAGCCAAGGTCGGCGGCGGCGCGGGTGATGCCATCGACGCACATGTGGCTCATGCTGCCGACGACCACCAGGTTTTCGATGCCTTGTTCGTCAAGGATGGCTTTCAGCTCGGTTTCGCGGAACGAGTTGACGAAGTGCTTGAGCACCACCGGTTCGTCGGCGCGGTTGAGGACTTTGGGGTGCAACTTCGCGCCTTCGGAACCCGGGGTGAAGAACGGCGCGGCGTCGGAGGTGAATTCGTGGCGGATATGCACCACCGGATCACCGGCCTCGCGGAAGGCTTTGATCAGGCGTACAGCCTGGTCCGCCGCTGCGTCGGCACCGACCAGCGGCCACTTGCCTTGGGGGAAGTAGTCGTTCTGGATATCGACTACGATGAGCGCTTGCTTGGCCATGGGTGTTTCCTCGAAGTGTGTGCGGGTGTGGAATGAAGTATTGACCCTGACCGACCCGCCGAGGATTGGCCGCACCGACAATAGAAGGGGGAAAACTGACAATGGGCGTAGAAAGGGCAGTCGCCGAACTGGGCGTGTTGATCTATCCCGGCGCGCAGATGGCGGCGGTGCATGGGTTGACGGACCTGTTCGGGGTCGCCAACCGGATCGCCGCCGAGCATCAGGCGGCGCAACTGCCGTTGCTGCGGATCAGTCATTGGCGCGGCGAGGGTGATCAGGCCCCCGAGCGGGTGTACGACAGTCATCCCGGCCCGGACGGCGGGTTAGTGGCGGTGATGATCCCGCCATCGATCGGCGGCTTTTCCGAAAGCCAGGCGCCCCAGGGTGTGATTCGCTGGATTCGCCAGCAACATGCCCAAGGCGCGACCCTGGGCGGTGTGTGCGTAGGCTCGATCCTGCTGGCGGAAAGCGGCTTGCTTGACGGTCGCAGCGCCACCACCCACTGGACCTCCGCCAAAACCTTTGCCGAACGTTACCCGGCGATCAAGCTCCTGGCCGATACGCCCATCATCGATGACGGCGACCTGATCACCACCGCCGGGCTGATGGCCTGGTCCGAGCTGGGTTTGCGCATGGTTGATCGTCTACTGGGGCCGAGCATCGCCAGTGGCACTGCGCGGTTTCTGGTGGTGGAGCACAGTGACAGCGCAAGCCAGTGCGGCAGCAACTTTGCGCCGATTCTCAGCCATGGCGACGGGTCGATTCTCAAGGTCCAGCATTGGCTGCAAAGCACCGGGGCGACCGACGTGTCCCTGACGGCCATGGCCGAACGGGCCGGGCTGGAAGAACGGACCTTCCTGCGCCGCTTCCGCGCGGCGACCGGGCTCAAACCCACCGAGTACTGCCAGCACCTGCGGGTCGGCAAGGCCCGGGAAATGCTCGAATTCACCAACGGCACCATCGACCACATTGCCTGGACCGTGGGCTATCAGGACCCGAGCGCGTTTCGCGCCACGTTCAAGAAAATCACCGGATTGGCGCCGAGTGATTATCGGGCGCGGTTTGGGGTGACGCCGCCTGTCGCCGTAGCGCGGTAGCGAATCCACTGAAAATCCCCTGTGGGAGCGGGCTTGCTCGCGAATGCGGTGTATCAGAGACATTGATGTTGGCTGACACTCCGCATTCGCGAGCAAGCCCGCTCCCACAGTAGGACGGTGCAAGTCTTCGGACCGTGCAAAATGCTCTAGTCTCGAAGTACGTCGTGCAGAATCAAACAGGCCTAACGCCATCAGGTTTTCAGCAACTACCTGATCTGAAAGCCATTTCTCTTCAGCGGCCGTTGGCCTGATCTCTGCACCCCTCAAGCCACACTCATCAGCGCAGATTGAAGGGGGATGCATGACCCCAACAAATCGCAAAAAACTGGTCGTCGCCCATTCCGTGCGAGCCGAAGCCCCGCTGCACGAAGTCGAAACCAATCGGGCGTTGGCCCGGTGGCTGGCGCAGATCCTCGGGCTCAAGTACGGCGGCAGTTTCGATCCTGAATTGCACAGTGGCCGTGACCTGTATCTGTTGCCGACCCAGACCCTGGTGGGCGTCGCTAACGCTCGGCAACTGGGGGTCAAAGGCCCGGAGGATTTGTGGGGCGGTTATGTCGACCACGATTTCATCTGCACCAAAGCCATCAGCCACGGTTTGCTCAATCGTCACGCCCATGCGCCGGAAGGCTGGTCGCCGTTGTTTTCCGAGCGCGTGCGCAGTGTCGTGCTCGACGGCCTCAGCGTATTTGCCCTGGAGGATGCGCGGCCAGCGGCGGAGCACTTGCTCTACAGCGGCCCGATCCGCCTCAAGCCGATTCACGCCTGTGCCGGGCGCGGTCAGGAAGTGATCAAAAGCCTCGACCAGTTCGACGCCATCCTCGCCCGCCCCGACGCCGAGCAGTTGTTCACTGAGGGCGTCGTGCTGGAGCAGGACCTCGACCAAGTAATTACCCACAGTGTCGGTCAAACGTTTATCGGCGACAAAGTGCTGAGTTACTGCGGTGATCAATACTTGACCGAAGACGGTCAGGGCGAGCAGGTTTATGGAGGTTCCAACCTGTTGGTGGTCCAGGGTTACTACGAGGATCTGCTGGAGCTGGAGCTGCCCGACGATGTGCGCCTGGCAATCCAGCAAGCCCAAGTGTTCGACAACGCGGCGGACGAGGCTTATCCGGGTTTCTACGCCTCGCGGCGCAATTACGACATCGCTCAGGGCCTGGACAGCAGCGGCAAACCCCGCAGTGGCGTGCTCGAACAATCCTGGCGCATGGGCGGCGCCAGCAGCGCTGAAGTCGCCGCGTTGCAAAGCTTTATCAACGACCCGGAGATGCGCGCGATTCGTGTGTCATCGGTGGAAACCTACATCGATCAGCCACTGCCGGCGGATGCCATCGAGGTGTACCGCGGCCCGGCGCAAGACAGTGACTTTCTTCTCAAGTACGTAACGGTCAAATCCTATGACGGCTAGAAGCGAAACCATTGAAATCGACATCGACGGCGAACAGATGACCGGGCATTTTCTCAGCCCCAAATCAAAAGTCCCGGGCGTGCTGTTCGTGCACGGCTGGGGCGGCAGTCAGGAGCGGGATCTGGAACGAGCCAAAGGCATCGCGGGATTGGGCTGTGTTTGTCTGACCTTCGACCTGCGTGGGCACACCGGCGGCACCGGCATTGCACTGTCCAAGGTCACCCGTGAAGACAACCTGCGGGACTTGCTGGCGGCGTACGATCGCTTGCTCGCCCATCCGGCCCTCGACACCTCGGCGATTGCGGTGGTCGGCACCAGTTATGGCGGGTATCTGGCGGCGATCCTCACCTCATTGCGCCCGGTGCGCTGGCTGGCGTTGCGGGTACCGGCGCTGTATCGCGACGAGCAATGGCACACGCCCAAGCGGGATCTGGACAAGGTGGATTTGCTCGACTACCGCAGCACGCTGGTGCATTCCGAGAACAATCGCGCGTTGCACGCCTGCGCGGCGTTTACCGGGGACGTGTTGCTGGTGGAGTCCGAGACGGATGACCACATCCCTCACGCCACGATCATGAGTTACCGCGCGGCGTGCCAGCAGACGCATTCCCTGACCCACCGCATCATCGACGGCGCCGACCACGCCTTGAGCGACCCCATATCACAGCAGGCCTACACCTCGATCCTAGTGGACTGGATCACGGAAATGGTGGTGGGGGAGCGGTTGAGCATTATTCAGTCATCGTGATTGCAGCAAGATCAAAAGATCGCAGCCTTCGGCAGCTCCTACAGGTGAACGCATTTCAATGTAGGAGCTGCCGAAGGCTGCGATCTTTTGATCTTGCTTTTAATCCCGAGGTTTCTTCGCAATCCGCAACGACTTGGCCTTGGCCTCCACCACCAGATACATCACCAGCGCAATCAACAACGGCAAGATGAAATAAATCGCCCGATACGCCAACAACCCCGCCACCAGACTGCCCCGCGACGCCTCATGTTGCAGCAGCGCCACGAACACCGCCTCCAGCACCCCAAGCCCCGCCGGGATGTGCGTAATGACCCCGGCAATCGCGCTGATCAACAACACCCCCAGCACCAACGGATAGTCCAGTTTGCTCGGCAACAGGGTAAAAATCACCGCCGCCATCAACGACCAGTTCAACGCACCGAGCGCCAGTTGCAGCAGCGCCATGCGTAGCGATGGCAGGTCGATTTCCACGCCGCGTATCGCCCATTCCCGGCGTTTGGAAAACCGGCACGCCGCCAGATACCCGGCACTGATCACCAGCAGCAACACCCCGACGCCTTGCAGTGCATCGCTGCTCAGCTTCCAGCCCGGTGGCATTCGGACCAGTCCGCTGCTGAAGATCGCGCCAGCGATCACCATGTAGCCGAACCAGTTCGTCGCGAGGCTCAGCCCTAGGATTTTCGCGATGTTGCTTTTGCTCACGCCCAGCCTTGAATACAGCCGATAACGCATGGCGATGCCGCCGACCCAGGCGCTCAGGTTGAGGTTGAAGGCGTAGCTGATGATCCCCACCGGCAGAATCTGTTTCCAAGTCAGGTCCTGGCGGATGTAGGTGCGGCCGATCAGATCGAAGCTGGCATAGACCAGGAAACTTACCAGAGTCACGCTCGCCGCAATGATCAGCGTGCGTACTTTGAAATCGGCCAGAGTGTCGAACACCTCGTTCCATTCAATGCGCTGGGCCAGCATCGTGAACAGCACGATCAGCGCCAGGAAAAACAGGATCGTCAGTGGTTTTTTCCAGCGGCTCCAACGGGCTTTTTTGGCTGGAACAGGGCTGTCGGCGTGGGCGGCCGGTTGTGCATCAGAGTGGCTCATGACGATCGCTCCCGGCCGGGTGAGTGAAGGGTTTCAGGCGCGGCTTGTGCGCCGGCAACCAACCGGCCCATGCCGGAAAATGGCGCAGGAAGTGGAACACCAGAAACCCGACGGTCATGTGCCAGACCCGACCGCGCGGGGACTTATCCGGGGACATGGCTTTGCAATGGTTGTTGCTCAGGTCTTCAAGGCGCTCAAACAGTTGGCGATTGAAGGTTCGGTCGCGGATCAACACATTGGCTTCCAGGTTCATCGACAGGCTCAGCGGATCGAGGTTGCTCGAGCCGACGGTGCTCCAGTCTTCATCCACCAACGCGACTTTGCCGTGCAGCGGTCGTTGGCTATATTCGTGAATCTGCACGCCGGACTTGAGCAGATAGTCATAGGTCATGCGTGCAGCCAGTTTGGCCACCAGCATGTCCGGTTGGCCTTGTAGAATCAGTCGCACCTCCACGCCACGGCGCGCCGCATTGCGGATCTCGCGCAGCAGCCGATAACCGGGAAAGAAGTAGGCGTTGGCGATGACGACGCGGCGCTGGGCGCTGCGCAGGACTTGGCGGTAAACCTCCTCGATGTCCGTGCGATGGTCGCCGTTGTCGCGGTACACCAGTCGAACCTGCCCATCATGATCACTGAAGGCCAATTCCGAACGTCGTTGCCGGCGGCGTTGCCACCAATACTTCGCCCGTGCCGGACGACCGCTTTGCAGCAGGGCGAAGTGATGAATGTCCGCCACCGCCGGGCCTTGCACTTCCACGGAATAATCCTGCTTGGCCTCGGGGCCGAAGTCGGCCAGATGGTCGGCGGAAAAGTTGATCCCGCCGAGGAACGCAATCGTGCCGTCGACCACCACAATCTTGCGGTGCAGGCGGCGGAACCAGTTCGTGCGGATACCCAGATGCTTGGGCGCCGGATCAAATATCTGGACGTGTACGCCGGCCTCATTCAATGCCGCGAGATAGCCGCTGCTCAACTCGCCGCAGCCAAAGCCGTCAAGGCTGGCGGTTACGCGCACGCCTCGCTGGGCGGCTTCAATCAGCACTTGCTGCAGCTCATTGCCGACCTTGTCTTCGAAAACAATGAAGGTTTCCAGGAGGATTTCGGTCTTGGCTTCGCGCATGGCCGCGAATACCCGCGGGAAATACGCTTCACCGTTTTCCAGCAACTCGACCCGGTTGTTTCCCTGCCAGGCGTATTCGACGTCAACCGCCGCGGGCTCGCCCATCGGTGGCGCGGCAATCTGTTCCACGGTGGTTTTCTCCATCGAGGGATGGCTCATAGCTCGATCTCCACCGAAAGCGGTGCGTGGTCAGAAAGGTGTGACCAGGGCCGCGCCGCCAACACCTGCGGACGGCTGGCCTTGAGGTTGCGCACGTAGATGCGGTCCAGGCGCAGCGCCGGCCAGCGCGCCGGAAACGTGCGCGCCGGTTTGCCATGGTGTTCGGCGAAGACTTCACGCAGGCCCGCAGGTTTTAGCAGCGCATCGGCGCGCTGGCGCCAGTCGTTGAAGTCTCCGGCGACGATCACCGGCGCATCGTCCGGCAACTCGGCGAGGCGGCGGGACAGCAACTTCAGTTGTTCAGTGCGATGAGCTTCATGCAACCCGAGATGGACGCAAATTGCGTGCACTTCCTGGCCGTCACCGGGCAGGCGCAGCACGCAATGCAGGATGCCGCGGTTCTCGTGACCGCTGATGGACACGTCGAGGTTGTCATGACGAATGATCTGGAATTTCGACAACAACGCATTGCCGTGGTCGCCCGCCGGGTACACCGCGTTGCGGCCGTAGGCGAACTGCGGCCACAGGGTGTCGGCGAGGAATTCGTATTGCGGCATCGTCGGCCAGTTGCTGTAGCGCTGGGGATGCTGCTCGTGGGTGCCGTGGACTTCCTGCAAAAACACCACGTCGGCGGACACGCTGCGCACTGCTTCACGCAACTCGGGCAGGATGAAGCGCCGGTTGAGTGCGGTGAACCCCTTGTGGGTATTGACCGTCAGCACGGTAAAGCGGCGCACGGCGGTGATGATGGTTTGCTGCTCGTCGGTGTTGCCGACCGGTTCAGAAATGCTCATGGCAGCACTCCTTCGGCAGCGGGCTCGCCGGGGCGGGTGGCGAGGTCTTTGTCGAGGTCGAAGCGCTCCAGCAGGCTGCGGGCGTCGAAGGGCGCGCGGACCTTGATGTCGTTATCGAAATAGCAGAAGACTTCGCGGGTTTTGCGCACCTTGGGTTTTTGCCGCGGCGCGATCAGATGTGGGTCCGTCGGTTGCTTGCCGTGG
This sequence comes from Pseudomonas sp. dw_612, assembly GCF_018449725.1. Taxonomy (GTDB): domain Bacteria; phylum Pseudomonadota; class Gammaproteobacteria; order Pseudomonadales; family Pseudomonadaceae; genus Aquipseudomonas. Next base: position 57,779 of record NZ_JAAVVC010000024.1, read on the forward strand.
TTCCAGGCGTCAATCCGGTCGCCCCAGCGTTTCAGCGCCTCGGGCGTGTAGCCGCTGGCGTAGAGCTCTTCGGCGCCGTGCAGGCGCAGGTAGACAAAGTCGCTGGTGAGGTCTTCGCGGTACGGCCACTTACCGGCGGTGTCGGCGATCACCAGGGCGGTGTTGTACCGTCGTAGCAGGCGAGTGAAGGCGGGATCGACAAAACTTTCATGGCGAATTTCCACGGCGTGGCGCAACGGTTTTTTGCCGTGGGCCTTCAGGCTCGCGTGGCCATTCACATGGGCGTCGTGTTGGCGGGCGAGGGCGGCGGCCTGTTCGGTGTCGTGTGGCAATTGTTCGAGGAAGTGTTCAAACAGTTCGGCGTCGAACTTGAAGCTGGGCGGGAATTGCCAAAGGATCGGTCCGAGTTTTTCTTTCAGTTCCAGCACCCCGGAGGCAAAGAAATTCGCCAGGGGTTTATGGATGTCCCGCAGGCGCCTGATGTGGGTGATGAAACGCGGGGCTTTAACGCTGAAGACGAAGCCCCGTGGGGTTTCTTCGTACCACTGCAGATAGCGTTCAGGCCGTTGCAGGGCGTAGAACGATCCATTGATTTCGATGCTGTTGACCGCCCGCGAGGCGAATTGCAGTTCACGCTTCTGGGTCAGCCCCTTCGGGTAGAACCCCCCGCGCCACGGTGTATAGCGCCAGCCGGAAATACCGATATGAATCGCCGCCATGTGTCCTCCCGTCGAATGGCCCTCCATCTTTTGATGACTGTCGGGCAAACGGGAAAGTTTCGATGGGACTACGGACGGTCAACAGGTCACACATCACACCCGTAGGAGCTGCCGAAGGCTGCGATCTTTTGACTTTGATTTTTTAAGATCAAAAGATCGCAGCCTTCGGCAGCTCCTACAGGGGTTTAGTGACCGGCGACTACGCGGGTCGAGCTTTCGGCATACACCGGCCCAAGCCGATCAAGCCGTCCACTCCACAGGGTCAACGCAAGCGCCACCAACACCACCAGGCCACCAATCCACGCGGTATGGATCAACCCCATATTCGCCACGATCAAGCCACCGCCCCACGCACCCCCGGCAATCCCGAGGTTGAACGCCGCGATGTTCAGGCCCGAAGCCACGTCCACCGCATTCGGAGTGTGATGTTCGGCCTGACGCACCACATACACCTGCAGGCCCGGCACGTTGCCGAAGGCCACGGCGCCCCAGACCAGCACGGTCGCCAGGGCCAGCCATGGGTTACTGGCGGTGAAAGTCAGCACGAACAGCACGGCGGCGAGCAGGGCGAAGATGATTTTCAGCGCGCTGATCGGGCCGCGTTTGTCTGCCAGTTTGCCGCCCCAGATATTACCGACAGCCACCGAGATGCCGTAGACCAGCAGCACCAGGCTGACGGTGCTGGCGCTGAAGCCGGAGATGTCCTGAAGAATCGGTGCCAGGAACGTGAACGCGATAAACGAGCCGCCGTAACCGACCGCCGTCATGGCATACACCAGCAGCAGACGCGGTTGTTTGAGTACTTGCAGTTGTTCCAGCAACGAGGCGGGTTTGCTGTGGGTGATGTTTTTCGGCACGTAGAGCAGGCTGCCGATAAACGCGATCACACCCAACGCCGACACGGCGAGGAAGGTTTCACGCCAGCCGAAATGCTGACCGATAAATGTCCCCAGCGGCACGCCGGTAACCAATGCCACGGTCAGGCCGGTGAACATGATCGCAATCGCGCTGGCGGCTTTTTCCTTCGGTACCAGGCTGGTGGCGATGGTCGAGCCAATCGAGAAAAACACCCCGTGGGCCAGGCCGGTGACGATCCGCGCGATGATCAGCGATTCGTAGCTCGGGGCTTTCCAGGCCAGCAGGTTGCCGAGGGTGAACAGCACCATCAGCGACAACAGCAGCAATTTGCGCGGGACTTTGCCGGTGAGGGCGGTCAGCACTGGCGCGCCGATGGCCACGCCCAGGGCGTAGAGGCTGACCAGCAAACCGGCGGACGGCAGGCTGACCCCGAGGTCGGCGCCGATGGTGGGTAACAGGCCAACGATGACGAACTCGGTCGTCCCGATGGCGAAGGCGCTGAGGGTCAGCGCGAGCAAGGCAATGGGCATGACTGCAACTCCGGTGGTTTATTTGATAGAGCGCAGTGTCGGGGTTTGGGTTGTGCGGAAAAATAGGGGGATTGGCATTTGATATTTGCTTTGTGCGCAAAGATCAAGGGCCACCCCTCACCCCAGCCCTCTCCCCAGAGGGGAGAGGGGAAAGGGAGCAGATCTCTGTGCTCTTCAAAACCTGAGTTCGGCTCGGTATTTCAGGTCGATGTAGCTCCAAGTACAACTCGGTCGGCTCCCTCTCCCCTTTTGTGGAGAGGGCTGCGGGGGGAAAGGGAGCAGATCTCTGTGCTCTTCAAAACCTGAGTTCAGCTCGGTATTTCAGGTCGATGTAGCTCCAAGTACAACTCGGTCGGCTCCCTCTCCCCTCTGGGGAGAGGGCTGGGGTGAGGGGTGGCCCTTGATTTCACCCCAAAACCGAACTTGCCCGGCATTTGCCGATCAGTTCCTTACAGACCCTTCGCAAGGAGCTCCGCGTTTTGTTCAAGTTCAAGACTGCGATACTACTGGGGGCGTTGTTGATTCTGGGCAGCGGCGAGCTGGAAGCCGCCGCGCTGCCGGGCGTTCCCACCACCGCCGAGGCGCCGGCCGCGCCCGAACCACTGGTCCAGGGCGGCCTGCTCGGCGCCATCAGTTCCAGCATCGACGATGTGCAGGACAAGCTCGACCTCAACGAAAACCTGGTAGATGCCTGGCGGCTGCGGGCGGATCGGGCGGCCGACGAAGTCGACAAACTGGTCAACCAGCCTTCGGCGCGCTCCGGCTGGAGTGTGGCTGGCGATTTCCTGATGCTGTCCGGCGTCTGGCTCGGCACCTTCGCCTTGCTTACCGTACTCGGCGGGATTGCCGCCAAACGCCTGAGCCAGGGCCGTTGGCTAAGCACCCGCCAACGCAGTCAAGACCTGCTCGGCTACCTGCTGCCATACACGCTGCCGGCGATCGCCAGCCTGCCGTTGACCCTCTACGTCAGCCATTTTCTGCAAGCCTCGGCGGGGCGGGCGTTGGCGTTGTGTTTTGCCTACGCCACCAGCAGCGGCATTTTTTCCACCTCGATGCTGCTCTGCGTGATTGTCATGTTCAACACCGGCCACAAGCGCCCGGCGGTGCAGATCATCCGAGATTTCTGCCCCAGACCGTTGTTCCTGATCGGTTTCCTCGCGGCGCTCAGCGACGCATTGACCAGCCCGCAGATCGCCCGGCAACTGGGGGGCAATATCACCAGCAGCGTCGCGGTGTTTACCGGGCTGTTTGCCTCGATCATCTTCGGTTACCTGGTCATCCGTTTGAGACGCCCGGTGGCGCATCTGATCCGCAATCGCCCACTGGCCCAGCGCCTCAAACAACCGTCGCTGCAAGAGTCCCTGCGGATCTTTTCCGGGCTCTGGTACTGGCCGATTCTGCTGATGGTGATGGTCTCGGCGATCAACCTGATCGGCGTCGGCGAGGACAATCAAAAAGCCCTGCGTTGCGCGTTGTTCACCACGATCTTGCTGATCGCCACGGTGTTCCTGAGCACGATTTTCCAGCACCTGTTCAAATCCCGCAAAGCCGAAAGAATCCAGCGCAGCAGCGCCTACAAGGAACGCTTTCTCAGCCTGTTGCACGCCTTGCTGCGGATCGTCATGGCGGTGGCGTTCATTGAGATTCTCGGGCGAATCTGGGGCGTGTCGCTGTTTGAGTTTGCCGAGCAAAATTCCATCGGGCGGGCGATTGGCAATGCATTGAGCAGCATCGGTTTGATCTTCCTGGTGACGTGGCTGCTGTGGGTGGTGCTCGACACAGCGATCCAGGAAGCACTGAAACCACCGATCAGCAAACGCTCGGCACGTCAGCCGAGCACGCGGGTGAAAACCATCCTGCCGCTGCTGCGCAACGCGATCAAAATCATCCTGGTGGTGATCTGCGCGATTACGACCATGGCCAACCTCGGGATCAACGTCGCGCCACTGCTGGCCGGTGCCGGGGTGGTCGGCCTGGCCATCGGTTTCGGCTCCCAGCAACTGGTGCAGGACGTGATCACCGGGCTGTTCATCATCATTGAAGACACGCTGTCGATCGGCGACTGGGTGGTGCTCGACTCTGGCCACGCCGGCACCGTCGAGGGCCTGACCATCCGCACCTTGCGCCTGCGCGACGGCAAGGGTTTCGTGCATTCGGTGCCGTTCGGGCAGATCAAGGCTGTGACCAACCAATCGCGGCAATTCGCTTATGCGTTTTTCTCGGTGCAGTTCACCTATGACACGGATGTGGACAAGGCCATCGAGTTGATCCGCGAGGCCGGGGATTCGATCCGCGACGACGCGTTCCTCAAGTACAACCTGCAAGGGCCGCTGGATGTGTTTGGCGTCGACAAAATGGACCTCAACGGCGTGGTGCTGACGGCGCAGTTCCGCACGGTGTCGGGCGGGCAATATGCGGTGAGCCGGGCGTTTAACCAGCGGCTGAAAAAGCTTGTGGATAACAGTCCGTGGGTACACTTCGCGCAGACTTATCCACAGCAGGTACTGATGCCGCATCGGGTGGTAGAGGGTGCGGAAGAGGAGGGGCCCGCGCCGGAGAACTCGCCAGTGTTATTGCCAGAGCAGCCGCGTACCCAATGATGTGTGTTGTAGCTGCTGGCCCCTTCGCGAGCAAGCCCGCTCCCACATTGGAATGCGTTCCCCTGTGGGAGCGGGCTTGCTCGCGAAGGGGCCAGATGAATCACCATCAATGCCGGATCAGTTTGCTATGTAATTCAGCACTGGCCTGCTGATCCAACTCCAACCAAACCGCCTGCTTGCCCGCAATCTCCGCAGCCGCCGGCAACCCATCCCGATACACCAACCGATTACTCGCCAACCCCGGCACTTTCGTCCCCGGCAATAACGTTCCGGCCAGGTTCAGGGGATCGACCCCGCACACCGCCACCAGGCTCCCGTCATGGGGCCGGCGTCGCACTTCGCGCAGCAACGGGATCGCCTCGGGCAACGCAAATTGTTCCCCCGCCAAACCACTGACAAACCGCCCACCGCGAATCTCGCCCCGGGCCTCCAGCCGATGGAAGGTGCGGAGCAATTCACGCCAGCTCGGCAACCAGTCCGCCTCACGTTCCAGCAAACGCCAGAACACCACGCCGTAGCGACGCAGCAGGGTCATGGCGATGTGTTCGAGGGTGTCGCTCGGCGTCGGCGCCGGATGTTTGTTATCCATAACCGGTGCCGGTGGCCCGCGTCGCAATAATGCCCAACGCCCGGCATCGTCCATGCCGCCGACAAACGCCCCGCGCCCACGGCGACTGCTGCGTTGCTGGCGTTTGCTCGCCGGGGTGATCAGCGCCCGCAGACCGGCAAAACTGTCGGCGTTCACCAGTCCGGCGCCCACCAGTTCCTGCAAGGCGATTTCCAGTTCCGTGCGCAGCAGGTGGGCTTCGTGAATCAGTTCATCGAAAAACAACGCGCCGTGCCGGCTCAGCGCCTCGAAGACTTTTTGCGTCTTGGGCGAGAGTTCGCTGACTGGTGTTTGCTCGGTCAACCCGCTCCACAACCCGACCTGACTGCGCGGCAACAGCAGAATCGGCGTACTGCGCAGGGCCGTGCCCGTGCTTTTGTTGCGCGCGGTCAGGCGCGTCCACACCAGTTTTCCGCTGCGGCACAGGTCATCCAGCCAGCTCGGCGAATAGTCCTTGAGCCGCGCTGGCAGGAGGTCGCTGTCCCACGCCGATGCGGCGGCGGGGTAACCTTCGAATTGCGCGATGATCGACGGCAATACCGCGCTGCCCTGGCCTTGGGTGCCCGGGGACAGATGCTGCCAGTCGAACAGAAACCGCATGAAATCCTGCAACGCCACTGGCTCGATTTCCCGGCGCAGACGCTTGACTGTGTAGCGATGAATCCGCGCGAGCAGATGCCGTTCGCACCATTCTTCAACGGCAGCGCCCGGCGTGAATTGCCCGCGCAGCACATAGCCTTCGCGCTCCAGTTGCGCCAGGGCTTGAGTGACTTGAATCGCCGATAATCCCAGTGGTTCGGCAATCGCTTTGAATGGCAACGGACCAAACGCGCTAAGCCGCGCGCGAATCACTTCCAGCACTGCTTCATCGGTTTCCCAGGTTTCATCGAAACCCGGTAGCGCCTCCAGCGTCGGCAGCAAAATCGCCTGTGGATAAATTGCCCGCAGGCAGGTCAACCGCTCCAGCGCCAACCACAGGGATTGACCGTGATTGATCTGCAAACGGCTGGCGCGACCGCCCTCGGCAAGGGTATTCAACCAATCGAGCCAATGCGGATTGGCCTGGGCCTCGGCATCGCTGATGCACGCCAGGCTCATCAACGCTTCGTGCATTTCATCGACACGGGTGGGCGCGGGCCAGGCTTCATCGCGCACCGCTTGAATCGCCTCGGCATCCAGCGCGCCGAGGTCATCGGTGGATTGCGGATCGCTCCAGCGTCGGTTGAGCACCGCTTGGGTGCGGCGTTCTTCCAGTGGTGCATCGTCGAGAAAAGTGTAGGGCCGGGCGCTGAGGATTTCTGCCGCCAGCGGCGAGGGCGCCGGCAGGTCGCGGCTGATCAGGCGCACGTCGCCGCTTTCCATGCGCCGCAATAGCGCGAGCCAGCCTTCGGTGTCCATGGCTTCGTGCAGGCAATCGTCTAGGGTTTGTTCCACCAGCGGATGCTCCGGCACCTCCCGTTCGCCGGCGAGGTTTTCCACGCAGGCAATCTGATCGGGAAAGACGCTGGCGATCAGGTCTTCGCTTTTCATGCGCTGGATCTGCGGCGCGACTTTGCGTCCACCGGTGTAGCGCGGCAACGCCAACGCGACCCCGGCATTCCAGCGCCAACGCACGCCGAACAGCGGCGCTTCGAGCACCGCTTGAATCAGCAGGTGCTCGGCGCTGTTGCTGTGCAAGTAGCGCCAGACATCGTCGAGTTCAAAACTGTGGCTGGTGGACAGTGACAGGACGATCGCGTCCTCGCTGGCGGCGGCCTGCAATTCGAAGTTGAAGGTACGGCAGAACCGCTTGCGCAAGGCCAGGCCCCACGCACGGTTGATGCGGCTGCCGAACGGCGTGTGAATGATCAGTTGCGTGCCGCCGGACTCGTCGAAAAACCGCTCCATCAGCAGCATGTCCTGGGACGGCAGGGCGCCCAACGCCAGCCGCGCGCGGGCGAGGTAATCCACCAGTTGTTCGGCGCTGGCAAGGTTGAGTCCGAGGGTCTCGGTCAGCCAGTCGATGGCGGGTTGCAAGTTGCCGGGCGTAGCGCCGAGCAAGTTATCGAGTTGCGCTTGCAGACGCGCCACGGCAAACGAAAGTTCCGCGCTGCGCCCCGGCGCTTCGCCGAGCCAGAACGGTATGGTCGGCGGCTGGCCCTGAGCGTCCTCGACCCGGACCTTGCCGTTTTCGACCCGCAGGATGCGATAGGACGTATTGCCGAGCTGGAACACATCCCCGGCAATGCTTTCCACGGCGAAGTCTTCGTTGACGCTGCCAATGTTCAGTCCTTGAGGCTCCAGCAACACGCTGTAGTCGGCGTTGTCCGGGATGGTGCCGCCGCTGGTGACTGCCGTGAGTTTGGCGCCGCGTCGACCGCGCAGGGTTCTGCTTACGGCGTCCCGATGCAGATAAGCGCTGCGGATGCCCTGGCGCCCGTTGTAGCCCTCGGCAAGCATGTGCAGCAGTGCCTGATAGTGTTTTTCGTCGAGACTGGCGTAGGGCGAGGCCTGGCGGAACAGTTCCAGCAGCGCGTCTTCGTGCCATTCCTGGCAACTGACCTCGGCGATGATTTGCTGGGCGAGTACGTCCAATGGCGCGACCGGGATCAGCAGGGTGTCGAGTTCGCCCCGGCGTACGCAGTCGAGCAGCGCGGTGCATTCGATCAGATCGTCGCGGGTGGTGGCGAACAACCGACCTTTTGGCGTGCCGCCAACCTGGTGCCCGGAACGGCCGACCCGTTGCAGAAAACCGGCAATCGAGCGCGGCGAAGCAATCTGACAGACCAGATCGACATCGCCGATATCGATGCCCAATTCCAGCGAGGCGGTGGCGATCAGCACTTGCAGGTCGCCGCGCTTGAGCCGTTGTTCGGCGTCGAGGCGAAATTCCTTGGCCAGACTGCCGTGGTGTGCGGCCACGGCTTCTTTGCCGAGGCGCTCGCTCAGGTGCCGGCTCAGGCGTTCGGCCAGGCGCCGGGTGTTGACGAAAATCAGCGTGGTGCGGTGTTCGCGGGCGAGGGCGGCGAGGCGGTCGTAGACCAATTCCCAGACGTCGTTGGCCATCACGGCCGAGAGCGGCACCGGCGGTACTTCGATGCCCAGGTCCCGTGGGCGGGCGTGGCCGATGTCGATGATTTCGCATTCCCGATCCCGGCCGACGAGGAAGCGCGAAACGGCTTCGATGGGTTTTTGCGTGGCGGACAGGCCGATGCGCATCAGCGGTTGCGGACACAGCGCCTGCAACCGTTCCAGGCTCAAGGCCAAGTGGCTGCCGCGCTTGCTGGCGGCGATGGCATGGATTTCATCGACGATCACCGTGCGCGTGGTGCCGAGCATTTTTCGGCCGGAGTCGGAGCCGAGCAGCACGTAAAGGGATTCCGGGGTGGTCACCAGAATGTGCGGCGCGGTCCTGCGCATTGCCGAGCGGTCTTTTTGCGGGGTGTCGCCGGTGCGCACGGCGGTGTTGATCTGCAATTCGGGCAGGCCCATCACGCGCAATTGTTCGGTGATGCCGGCCAGCGGGTTTTGCAGGTTGATCTGGATGTCGTTGGACAGCGCTTTGAGCGGCGAGACGTAGACCACCAGGGTTTCGTCGGGCAACACGCCGTTATTTTCGAGGCCTTGGTGCACCAGTGCGTCGAGCACGGCGAGGAAGGCCGTCAGGGTTTTGCCGGAACCGGTGGGCGCGGCGATCAACGTCGAGCGATGCTGACGAATCAACGGCCACGCCCGGGCCTGGGCGGCGGTGACCGTCGGGAAGGTCTTGCTGAACCAGGCGCTGACGGCGGGGTGGAAGCCGGCCAGGGCACTGTCTGCGGGGATGGGCAGGTTCATGGGTTAATTTATGCGGGCGGGGTGGGGAAGATGCAAGTACCGCTTGGGATGTGTGTCGATGCTGAGGGCCTCTTCGCGGGCAAGCCTCGCTCCTACAGGGGATCGCGTGCTCTTGTAGGAGCGAGGCTTGCCCGCGAAGAGGCCATTAGCCGCAGCGCAAATCCAGGGGATCTACACTTTACGGATGACGGTTGCGCACTAAACCCGCAAAATGCAACGATTCCGGCATCTATCGACGACATTGCCCGCAGGCAGTGTCGATAAAACCATTGTTCCAATCAGACTGGGCCTGCTGACTCTATGCGAATGCGCCTTATGTTACTGGGCGGCGGAAATGCCCTTGGGCAGGCGCTGATTCGCCTCGGTGCGGAGGAAGACATCGGCTTCCTCGCCCCCCGCCCACCACAAGACGGCTGGGACGCCGCGAGCCTGACGCAACTGCTCGACGACACCCGTCCTGACGCGCTGATCAACCTCGCCTATTACTTTGACTGGTTCCAGGCGGAGGCCGTCAGCGAACAGCGTCTGGCCGGGCAGGAACGGGCGGTCGAACGTCTGGCTGAATTGTGCCAGCACCACAACATCGTGCTGCTGCAACCGTCGAGCTATCGGGTATTCGACGGCTCCCGGGCCACGGCCTACAGCGAAAAAGATGAGCCGGTGCCCTTGGGCCTGCGCGGTCAGGCCTTGTGGCGGATCGAGCAAAGCGTGCGCGCCACCTGCCCGCAACACGTGTTGTTACGATTCGGCTGGCTGCTCGACGACAGCCCCGATGGTACCCTCGGCCGGTTTCTCGCCCGGGCAGAAATGCCGGAAGAACTGCTGATGGCTGACGACCGTCGGGGTAATCCGACACCCGTGGATGATGCGGCCCGGGTGATCATCTCGGTGCTCAAGCAACTCGATTGTGCGGCGCCGCTGTGGGGCACCTATCATTACGCCGGGCATGAGGCGACGACGCCGCTGGCATTGGGGCAGGCAATCATCACCGAAGCACGCAACCTGCACGAACTGGCCATCGAAGCGCCGACCGCCCAGGCTCACGCCGCGCGGCCCGACGCTGCCGAAGAACCGCAACACGCGGTGCTGGCCTGCAAGAAAATTCTGCACACCTTCGGGATCAAGCCCCGCGCCTGGCGCGCAGCGCTCCCGGGCTTACTGGATAGGTTCTATCGCCATGGCTGACGGCCCAGTTTTAATCACCGGCGGCGCCGGTTTCATCGGTTCGCACCTCACCGATGCCTTGCTCGCCAAGGGTCATTCGGTGCGGATTCTCGATGACCTCTCCACCGGCAAACGCAGCAACCTGCCGCTGGACAACCCCAAGGTCGAGCTGATGGTCGGCGACGTCGCCGATGCGGCATTGGTCGCCCGGTCGATGGTCGGTTGCAGCGCCGTCGCGCACCTCGCCGCTGTCGCGTCGGTGCAGGCCTCGGTGGACGATCCGGTGAAAACGCACCAGAGCAACTTCATCGGCACCCTGAATGTCTGCGAGGCCATGCGCCAGGCTGGCGTGAAACGGGTGTTGTTCGCCTCCAGCGCGGCGGTCTACGGCAACAACGGCGAAGGCGAGTCGATCGACGAAGACACCGCCAAGGCACCGCTGACGCCTTACGCTTCGGACAAACTGGCTGGCGAGCATTACTTCGATTTCTACCGCCGCCAGCATGGCCTGGAACCGGCGGTGTTCCGCTTCTTCAACATCTTCGGCCCGCGCCAGGATCCCTCTTCGCCGTACTCCGGGGTGATCAGCATTTTCAGCGAACGCGCGCAGAAAGGCCTGCCGATCACCGTGTTCGGCGATGGCGAGCAGACGCGGGATTTTGTCTACGTTGAAGACCTGGTGGATTTGCTGGTGCAGGCGATCGAGAAACCGCAGATCGAAGTCGGCGCGGTGAATGTGGGTTGGAATCAGGCGACGACGCTCAAGCAGATGCTGGACGCGTTGACGCAAGTGGTGGGCGAGCTGCCGCCCATCACCTACGCCCCGGCGCGTTCTGGTGACATCCGTCATTCCCGGGCGAACAACCGGCGTTTGCTGGAGCGGTTTACTTATCCAGAACAGACGCCGATGAGCGTTGGCCTGGCGCGGTTGTTGGGACGCTGAGTTTTCCGCAGTCATGAAAAAGGCGCCTTTCGAGGCGCCTTTTTTGCTTCTGGATTTCTGTTGTTTGGGCTGATGTCTTCGCGAGCAGGCTCGCTCCCACAGGGGAATGCGACCAACTGTGGGAGCGAGCCTGCTCGCGAAGGGGCCTTAGAACTTGTAACCAAGCCCGACCATGTAGATGAATGGATCAACATCCACATTGACCCGGGCCCGAGTGCCCGGCGCCACGGCGTCGTTTTCCACGGTCGCGCGGGTGTCGATGTCGATGTAGCGCATCTGGGCGTTGATCATGATGTTGTCGGTGATCATGTAGTCGGCGCCAACCTGGAACGCCATGCCCCAGGAGTTTTTCGCCTTGAAGTTGCTGAAACCGTTGGCCTGGGCTTCGCTGCCGACGTGTTCGTCGTAGATCCAGGTGTAGTTGATGCCGGCGCCGACATACGGCTGGAACGCCGACTTGGCATCGAGCGGGTAGTACACGACGCTGAGGGTCGGCGGCAGGTGTTTCAGGGTGCCGAGTTTGCCGTTGGCCGCGCCCAGGGCGGTGCCTTTGATCTTCACGTCATGCTCGAACGGCGAGGCCGCGAGCAGCTCGATGCCCCAGTTGTTGGTGAGCATGTAGGCGAAGTTCAAACCCAGTTGCGTGTCGCTGCTCATCGTGGCTTTGCCACCCAGATTGGCACCCGACAACGGACCCTGATCAACCTTGACGCTGGAGCTGTCGGCTTTCGGGTTGACGGTGATCGCACCGGCGCGAACGATGATGTCGCCGGCCTCGTGGGCGTGGGCGAGCGGGGCTGCGAGCGCGAGGGCAAACAGCGAAGCGCTGAGCTTGGACTTGTTCATGGGGGCTCCAAAGGACGTTAAAAATGTTCGATGTCCAATGGTAAAGAGCCATCTGATACGGTCTTTTGATTCAGCTCAATGAAACAGTGATGGGCCTGTTTTTTGTGGAACCTTTGAGGGCCCCTTCGCGAGCAAGCCCGCTCCCACATTGGATCTGTGCATCAACAAAAATCCCCTGTGGGAGCGGGCTTGCTCGCGAAGACTATCGATCAAACAACACAGAACTCCCGGATTCACTCCGGCAATTCATACACATAAATCTTGTCCGCCTCCATCTGATACCCGGCATCCGCCAACTCGCTGGTCGACGCCTTGACCTGCAACGCCCCCTCGATCCAATACGGCTGATACAATTCATCCAGCTTCACACCGACTTCGCTTTTCACATGCACAATCTGGTTCGAGGGCGGTGGCGGCACGTGGATGCAGGCGCCGAAATACGGCACCAGCAAAAACTCCGTGGTGCGACCTTCTTCGCTCACTTCCAGCGGCACGATGTAACCCGGCAGGCGAATATTTTTGCCGTCGAGGCTTTTCACCACCGGCGCATTCGGCAGGTCTTGCTTGGCGGCGGGCGCCGACTCAAGGGTGCTGCTCATCTGCGACAGATCGTGCAGCGGCGTCATGTTCGGCACTTCGGCCGGGGCGTCCGGCGGGATCATTTCCGACCAGGTCAAATCCTTCGGCTCGGCCGCCCACAACGGCAGGGCGGCCAGCATCAACAGCGCGAGCAGAGCGCGGGGCATCTTCAACGTCCTCATAAACGGATCGACAGGCCATCGGCCAGTGATTGGCGATACGCGCGCCAGGCCGGCACGCTGCCCATCAGCAGCGCGGCGATCAGGATGCCACCGAGCAGCGTCCATTCATATTCGCTCGGCCACGACAGCGGCAGGTACAAACCGTAATTGGCCTGCACGTAACCCTGGGCAGCGGCGATGCACACGTACAGCAACCCCACGCCGGCAATCACCCCGGACAGCGCCAGGGCAAAGGCTTCCAGCACCAGCAGTGTCGCAATATGCCACGGCCGCGCGCCCACCGAACGCAGGATCGCCATCTCGCGCCGCCGTTCATTGAGGCTGGTGAGAATCGCCGTGAGCATGCCGATCAACCCGGTCAACACCACGAACAGCGAAACCACGAACAGGGCTTTTTCCGCCGTGCTCATCAAACTCCACAATTCCTGCAACGCCACGCCCGGCAGGATCGCCAGCATCGGTTCGCCACGGAATTCGTTGATTTCACGCTGCACGGCGAAGGTCGAAATCTTGCTGTTGAGGCCAAGCATGAACGCGGTGATCGCTTGCGGTGTCAGGTCCATGTTGCGCGCCTGATCGGCACTGATCCGGCCTTTGCCTTGGGCGGGCACGCCGTTGTGCCAGTCGATGTGAATCGCTTCCATGCCGCCGAGGCTGATGTGCAGCGTGCGGTCCACCGGGGTGCCGGTGCGTTTGAGAATACCGACCACGGTGAACGGCTTATCGTCGTGCTTGACCAGGCTGATGACCGCCACGCCGTGAGCCAGCACCAATTTGTCCCCGAGTTTGTAGTGCAGCGCGTCCGCCACTTCGGCGCCGAGCACCACTTCGAACGGGTCGGTGGCGAAGGCGCGGCCATCGGCCAATTCCAGGTGTTGCTGATGACCGTACTGGTAATGCTCGAAGTAGGCCTCGGTGGTGCCCATCACCCGATAGCCGCGATGGGAATCGCCGAGAGACATCGGGATTGCCCACTTCACTTTCGGGTTGTTGGCGAAGTGTTCGAAGCTGTCCCAGCGGATGTTGTTGGTGGCGTTGCCGATGCGGAACACCGAGTACAGCAACAGGTTCACTGAACCGGAACGGGCGCCGACGATCAGGTCGGTGCCGCTGATGGTGCTGGCGAAACTGGCTTTGGCTTCGGTGCGCACGCGTTCCACGGCCAGCAGCAGGCAGACCGACAAGGCAATGGCGAACGCGGTAAGGATCGCAGTGAAGCGGCGGTTAGCCAGGCTGGCCAGGGCTAGACGAAACAAATACATCTCAGACCTCGAACGGGGTGGCGGCGCGATTGAGCTCGGCCAGCGACAGGTTGCGGTCGAACAGCGGCGCGAGGCTCTGGTCATGGCTGACGAACAACAGGCTCGATCCGGCTTCGCGGCACTCGGCGAACAGCAGGCGAATAAAGTTTTCGCGAGCGTCGTAGTCCAGGGCCGAGGTCGGTTCGTCGGCAATCACCAGTTCCGGTTGGCCGATCAACGCCCGAGCGGCGGCGACCCGTTGTTGCTGGCCGATGGACAGCGAATCGGCGCGGCGGCTGAGGATGCTTTCATCCTTCAAACCCAGATGCGCGAGCAGGGTGGCGGCGGCTTGATCGACGCTGCCGTGGCGCTGTTTCGCCCGTTCGGCGCGTAATTTGGAAAAGTGGCAGGGCAATTCGACGTTTTCGCGCACGGAGAGAAACGGCAGCAAGTTGAACTGCTGGAAAATGTAGCCGGTGTGATCGACGCGAAAGCGGTCCCGGGCACCGGCGCCGAGTTCGGTCAGTTCCTGGCCGAGCAAACGGATGCTGCCGCGATCGGGCTTCTGCACACCGCCGAGCAGGCCGAGCAGGGTGGTCTTGCCACTGCCGCTGGGGCCCTTGAGGAACAGGGTTTCACCGGGTTCCAGGCGAAACGCCGGGATATCCAGCAGCGGCGGGTGACCGGGCCAACTGAAGCCCAGGTCGGACAGTTCGATGAGTGCTTGGGTCATTTAACCGATTTCACGAGTGTCGATGACCTGTAGGAGCTGACGAGTGAAACGAGGCTGCGATCTTTTGATCTTGATCTTTAAGGTCAAAAGATCGCAGCCTCGTTTCACTCGTCAGCTCCTACAGGGGATTTGTGGGGGATCAGAATTTCAGGGCAGCAGCCTTGGCCGTCACTTCAACACCTTGCTGGCCGCTCGGGCTGATCAGTTGTACCTGAATTTTCTGGGTCGCCGGGAAGGTGTTGAAGATCGTCGCCAGGTCCAGGGTTTTCAGCGCGCCGGGTGCCGAGCAACTGAATTGGTAGTGAGCGTGGATTTCGCTGTGGTCGTGGTGATGTTCGTGACCGTCCTTGTCCGCTTCGTCGTGGTCATCGTCATGATCGTCGGCGTCCGGTTTGTCGCCGAACAACGGGCTTTCGAGTTCCTGCGTCGCCACCTTGCAACCGGCGGCTTTCGGCAGGTTGAACAGCACCAGCGGGTTTTCCAGTTTCGCCCGGGCGGCGGCGACTTTGGCTTTGTCGGCGTCGGTGGTGGCGGCGTGTTCGAAGCCCACCAGGTTCATCGCCGGGCTTTCCAGCTCCAGTTCCAGGGTCTGGCCGTCCAGCGCTGCGTTCAAACGGCCGACGCCATGTTCATGGGCGCCGAGGCTGCCGTGTTCAGGTTCAGTGGCGGCATGGGCAACGGCCAACGGCAACAGGGCAAACGGCAGAGCGAGCAGCAGACGACGCATGGCGGGTCTCCGGAAAGTAAAGTGAAAGGTTTGTTATGTAATCTTATAACGAAAGTGCGGAGAGTTTGCCCGCCCGCTTGGCGTTGCACAAGACCCATGGGAGCATGCAGGTCAGAAATGTGCGGGAGCAGACTCATGTTGCGAATACGCGGAAGCATCGGCGACTGGCCGGTGGATTTGACCCTGGAGATGGACGACGGCGACTGGGCACGGCTCGGCGCGCAGTTGCAGGTCAGCAAAACCGAGGAGGCCAGCGCCCCGGCGGCCAAGCCGCTGAATCAGGATGATGCGCTGTGGCAAATCGCCAAAGACCTGCTGCGCAAGGCCGGGCAGTTGAGCGGTCCGGATTTGCTGGAACAACTGGAAGGGCTGACGGGAAGTGCGGCGTCGGGCAAGCGTTTGTTGGTGCGCTTGCGCCATTGTGCGGATGTGAAAGTGGTGAGCGGCGGGGATACGCCGCTGTACAGCTGGCGCGAGCCAGCGTAGGAGCTGCCGAAGGCTGCGATCTTTTGATCTTTCGGTTGTTTCAACACCGCAAAAACAAGATCAAAAGATCACAGCGTGCCGCAGCTCCTACGGAATCGGGTTCACATGGCCCGGATCCGGTTAGTACAGCGCGGCAAACAACTTGCGTCGGTAGGTGGTCACCAGCGGGTGATCGTTGCCCAGCAGTTCGAACACCTGCAGCAAGGTCTTGTGCGGCAAGCCTTCGCTGTAGCTGCGGTTGCGGATAAACAGCTTCAACAGCGAATCCAGCGCCGGCTCGTATTGCTGACGGGCCAGTTGCTGGATCGCCAGTTGATACACCGCTTCATCGTCCTGCGGATCTTTTGCCAGGCGTGCTTTCAAATCCGCCGCATCCGGCAAATCCTTGGCCTGGCCGAGGAACTGGATTTGCGCCTTGGCACCGGCCAGTGCAGCCTTGTGCTCATCGGTCTTGACCGCGTCGAGCACGGTTTGTGCTTCGCCCAGTTCGCCACGTTCGGTGAGGCAACGGGCATACAGGATCAGCGCTTTGGCGTTGGTGTTGTCTTCGCCCAGCAGCACTTTGAGGATGGCTTCGGCGTCGGCAAAACGGTTGTCGTCGAACAACGCCTGAGCCTGTTCGAACGGATCGGCAGCGGCCGGCGGCGGCATCTGTACATGGGGTTCCAGCATCGCGCGGACGGCGGATTCCGGTTGTGCACCGGCAAAACCGTCTACCGGTTGACCGTCCTTGAACAGCACCACGGTCGGCAGGCTGCGGATACCGAAGCGCGAAACGATGTCCGGCTCGACGTCGCAATTGACCTTGGCCAGCAGCAACTCGCCCTGATAGCTCTCGGCGATGGTTTGCAGCATCGGCATCAGCGCCTTGCACGGCGCACACCATTCGGCCCAGAAATCCACCAGCACCGGTTTGTGAAAAGAGTTCTCGATCACCGACTGGTCGAAATCGGCAGTCGTGGCGTCGAAGATGTACGGCGTTTCCTGACTCATGGGGGATCTCTTGGAAGCGTGAATACGCTCACTATAAGGGCTGGCGCAAAAGATCGCAGCCTTCGGCAGCTCCTACAGGATCGGGTTCACACACGGTCAATGTAGGAGCTGCCGAAGGCTGCGATCTTTTGGCGGCTTCATGGGCGCCGTGCATGGTAAAGGCTCACATGCCGAAACTCTTCAGGCTCGGCCAGATCGGGCAGGGTCATGGCCTCGAGCATTTCAATGCGCCGGTACAACGGATGACGAAAATCCCTCACGCGAGAATCCGCGACCAACGCTTCCCGGCCACGGCTCAAAAACTCATCGAGCAGCGGCAGATTCGCCCGGTCATACAGCACATCGGCGACGAGAATCAGATCAAACCGATCCGCCTCGGCGAAGAAATCCGTCGAATAATTGAGTTCTACGTCATTAAGCTGAGCATTCGCCCGACACGCGGCAATTGCCAACGGGTCCAGGTCACAGGCCACCACTTCCAGCGCCCCGGCCTTGACCGCCGCAATCCCCGCCACCCCGGAACCCGCGCCGAAATCCAGCACTCGCTTGCCTTTGACCCACTCAGGAAACTCCGCGAGATACCGCGCCACCGCCAGGCCACTGGCCCAGCAAAAACTCCAGTACGGCGGCTCATGCAGAATCCGACGGGTTTCTTCCGGGCTGAAGGCGCGGTCCATGTTGTCGCCGTCGATCAGCCAGAGTTTCAGGTCAGTGCCCGGTAACGCGCAGGCGACAAGTTGTGCGTCACCCAGCAGTTCACCCAACGCCTGTTGCAAGTCGAGCGGTTCAATCATGGGGCTTTGACGAATTGCAGCTGACCCAAAGCCTGGGTCGTCGGTTGGGTAATGGTTTGCGACGGCAGGTGCAAAATCAACTGGCCGGACTGGCTGGCGCGGCCGCGCAATTCAACCCGAGCGCCGACCGGGAAGGATTCCGGATTGAAACGCAGGTGAAACGGCAGAATCTGATTGGTGCCGATCAGACTGGAACTGGCCAGCAATTGTTGCGGGCGGGATTTATCGTCGATCACCAGCAACGCCAGTTCCACTTCGGCACCGGCGGGCACGCCTTGCAGGGTGCCGCTCAGTTCACGCTGATACGCCGGCAGCGGGCCGAGGTCAGCGGATTCCTTGGCTTTCTTCTGCGCCGCTTGTGGCGCCGGGCCCGGGGTCGGCGGCTGGGGCTTGGGCGCATCGCTGCCGCAGGCCACCAGCAGGCTTAAAACACTGAGCAGGACGAGCGGTCGAAAGGACATTTTTGGCTCCAGCAAGGTGACATCCATAATAGCTCGTCTGTATACCGCAAACCCTATGGCTTGTCTTGCCACGGGGATGCGCTACCATGGCCCTCCCTTTTTTTGTTGCCTGCCACCATGCACTGTCCCTTCTGCGGTGCCAACGACACCAAGGTCATCGACTCGCGTCTGGTCGCCGAGGGCGAACAGGTGCGCCGTCGGCGTGAATGCCTGGCCTGCGGCGAGCGTTTCACGACGTTCGAGACCGCCGAACTGGTGTTGCCGCGCCTGATCAAAACCGACGGCAGCCGCCAGCCGTTCGACGAAGAAAAACTGCGAGCCGGCATGCAGCGGGCGCTGGAGAAGCGTCCGGTGAGTGTCGAGCGCCTCGAATCGTCGCTGGTGCACATCAAACACAAACTGCGCGCCACCGGCGAGCGTGAGGTCAAATCCCTCGTGGTCGGTGAACTGGTGATGGCCGAGCTGCAAAAGCTCGACGAAGTCGCCTACATTCGTTTCGCCTCCGTGTATCGGCGCTTCCAGGACTTGAACGAGTTCCGCGAAGAGATCGATCGCCTGGCCCGTGAGCCGGTGAAAGAATGACCACCTCCGCAGAACTTGCCATCCTCGACGCCCATTACATGGCCCGTGCCCTGGAACTGGCGCGCAAAGGTCATTACACGACCCACCCCAACCCGCGCGTTGGCTGTGTGATCGTGAAGGACGGGCAGATTGTCGGTGAAGGCTGGCACGTGCGCACCGGCGAACCCCACGCCGAAGTCCACGCCTTGCGCGACGCTGGCGACAAGGCCCGGGGTGCCACGGCTTACGTGACCCTCGAACCGTGCAGCCACCACGGCCGCACACCGCCCTGCGCCGATGCGCTGGTAAATGCCGGCCTCGCCCGAGTCGTCGCGGCGATGCAGGACCCGAATCCGTCGGTTGCCGGTCGCGGCATGCAGCGTCTGGCCCAGGCCGGCATCGCCATCGAAAGCGGCGTGCTGGAAGGCGAAGCGCGCAAGCTCAACGAAGGTTTCCTGAAACGCATGGAACACGGCTTGCCGTTCGTGCGGGTCAAGTTGGCCATGAGCCTCGACGGTCGCACGGCGATGGAAAGCGGCGAAAGCCAATGGATCACCGGCCCGGCGGCCCGTTCGGCGGTACAACGCCTGCGTGCCCAGGCCAGCGTGGTGCTGACCGGCGCCGATACGGTGCTGGCGGACAACGCGCGTTTGACCGTGCGTGCCGCTGAACTGGGTCTGGACGCCGAGCAAACCGCCCTGGCCATGAGCCGTCCGCCGCTGCGGGTGCTGATCGACGGTCGCCTGCGCGTGCCGCTGGATGCGCCGTTCTTCAAGGCCGGCCCGGTGCTGGTCGCCACATGTATGGCGATTGAAGAACAGTACGCCAACGGCCCGGAATGCCTGATCGTGGCTGGCGACGAGGGTCTGGTGGACCTGCGCAAGTTGCTGGTCGAACTGGCCAGCCGTGGGGTCAACGAAGTGTTGGTCGAAGCGGGGCCGCGTCTGGCCGGGGCTTTCGCCCAGCAAGGTCTGGTGGACGAATTCCAGATCTTTATCGCCGGCAAGTTCCTCGGCTCCTCGGCCCGGCCATTGCTGGACTGGCCGCTGGCGCAGATGAAAGACGCGCCCGAGCTGAAAATCACCGAAATCCGCGCGGTTGGCGATGACTGGCGAGTCATCGCCATTCCTTCGCCAGCGGCGAGCGTATAATTCCCGGCCGCAGCCTAGCGACGGCTTTGTTCTCGAGGAGGACTCCATGTTTACCGGCATCATCGAATCCATCGGCAGTATTCGTGCATTGACCCCAAAAGGCGGAGATGTGCGGGTCTACGTAGAAACCGGCAAGCTCGACCTGAGCGACGTCAAACTGGGCGACAGCATCGCGGTCAACGGCGTGTGCCTGACCGCCGTCGAGCTGCCAGGCAACGGTTTTGCGGCGGACGTCAGCCGTGAAACCCTCGACTGCACCGCCATGAACGACCTGAAAAGCGGCAGCCCGGTCAACCTGGAAAAAGCCCTGACCCCGACCACACGTCTGGGCGGGCATCTGGTCAGCGGTCACGTCGATGGCGTGGGCGAAGTGGTTGCCCGCACCGAGAACGCCCGCGCGGTGGAATTCCGTATTCGCGCGCCGAAAGACCTTGCCAAGTACATCGCCCATAAAGGCTCGATCACCGTCGATGGCACCAGCCTGACCGTGAACGCAGTCGATGGCGCCGAGTTCTTGCTGACGATCATTCCCCACACCCTGAGCGAAACCATCATGGCGTCGTACCAGCCAGGTCGCCGGGTGAATCTGGAAGTGGACTTGCTGGCACGTTATCTGGAGCGCCTGTTGCTGGGCGATAAGGCCGCAGAGTCTGACTCTTCACAAAAGCCGTCCGGAAACATCACCGAAAGCTTTCTGGCCCAAAACGGCTACCTCAAATCCTGACTCAAGGGGGTGCCTTGTGGCGCTCAATAGCATCGAAGAACTGGTTGAAGACATCCGCCAAGGCAAGATGGTCATCCTCATGGATGACGAAGACCGCGAGAACGAAGGCGACCTGATCATGGCCGCCGAGTGCTGCCAGCCTGAACACATCAACTTCATGGCCAAGCACGCCCGTGGCCTGATTTGCATGCCGATGAGCCGTGAGCGCTGCGAACTGTTGAAGCTGCCGCTGATGGCACCGCGCAATGGTTCCGGTTTCGGCACCAAGTTCACCGTGTCGATCGAAGCCACCACCGGCGTGACCACCGGTATTTCCGCTGCCGACCGCGCCCGCACCGTACAGGCCGCTGCCGCCAAGGATGCCAAGGCTGAAGACATCGTCAGCCCCGGCCACATCTTCCCGCTGATGGCCCAACCCGGCGGCACCCTTGCGCGCGCCGGCCACACCGAAGCTGCTTGCGACCTGGCGCGCATGGCCGGTTTCGAGCCGAGCGGTGTGATCTGCGAAGTAATGAACGACGACGGCACCATGTCCCGCCGCGCCGAACTGGAAACCTTCGCCGCCGAACACAACATCAAGATCGGCACCATTGCCGACCTGATTCACTACCGGATGATCCACGAACGTACCGTTCAGCGGATTGCCGAGCAGCCGCTGGACAGCGAATTGGGCCAATTCAACCTGGTGACCTATCGTGATTCCGTGGAAGGCGACGTGCACATGGCCCTGACTCTGGGCACCGTGTGCGCCGAAGAACCGACCCTGGTCCGGGTGCATAACATGGACCCGCTGCGCGACTTGCTGATGGTCAAGCAACCGGGCCGCTGGAGCCTGCGCGCCGCCATGGCCGCGGTTGCCGAGGCCGGCAGCGGCGTGGTGTTGTTGCTCGGGCACCCGCTCGATGGCGATGTGCTGCTGGCACATATCCGTGAAACCGCGGAGCACATCCCGGCGAAAAAACCGACCACCTACAGCATCGTCGGTGCCGGTTCGCAGATCCTCCGGGACCTGGGCGTACGCAAAATGCGCCTGATGAGTGCGCCAATGAAATTTAATGCGATATCCGGTTTCGATCTGGAAGTTGTAGAATACGTGCCCTCCGAATAATGACCGGTTGTTTCCGGGCCTTGATTCGCGGTTAACACATCACTGAGGGGCGCGTAGAAAACGCGTCCCGGCTCTTTAAGAGATCTAACGAATGACCCTGAAGACCATCGAAGGTACCTTCATCGCCCCTAAAGGCCGCTACGCTTTGGTAGTAGGCCGTTTCAACAGCTTCGTCGTTGAAAGCCTGGTCAGCGGTGCAGTTGATGCCCTGGTTCGCCATGGCGTGAGCGAAAGCGACATCACCATCATCCGTGCGCCTGGCGCCTTCGAAATCCCGCTGGTTGCGCAGAAAGTCGCTCAGAAGGGCGAATACGCGGCAATCATCGCCCTGGGCGCGGTCATTCGTGGCGGTACTCCGCACTTCGAATACGTGGCGGGCGAATGCACCAAGGGCCTGGCCCAGGTGTCCATGGAGTTCGGCGTACCGGTCGCGTTCGGCGTCCTGACCGTTGATTCCATCGAGCAAGCCATCGAACGTTCCGGCACCAAGGCCGGCAACAAAGGTGCTGAAGCTGCCCTGTCCGCTCTGGAAATGGTCAGCCTGCTGGCGCAGTTGGAGGCCAAGTGATTAGCGACGACAGCGATCAGTTCAACCCGCGCGATCCAAAACCTGCGGATGCCGGCAAGCCATCGAAAAGCGTCAAGCGTCGCGAAGCCCGTCAGCTCGCGACTCAAGCGCTGTACCAATGGCACATGGCCAAGCAATCGCTGAACGAGATCGAAGCGCAGTTTCGGGTCGATAACGATTTCAGCGATGTCGATGCTGCCTACTTCCACGACATCCTGCACGGCGTTCCGGCTCACAAGCCCGAGATCGACGCTGCACTGTCGCCGTGCCTGGACATCACCATCGAAGAGCTCGACCCGGTTGAACTGGCGGTTCTGCGCCTGTCCACCTGGGAACTGCTCAAGCGCGTCGACGTGCCGTACCGCGTTGTGATCAACGAAGGTATCGAGCTGGCGAAAGTCTTCGGTTCCACCGACGGCCACAAGTTCGTCAACGGTGTACTCGACAAGCTGGCCCCGCGTCTACGTGAAGCTGAAGTGAAGGCGTTCAAGCGCTAATAAGCGCTTGTAGTTGCCATGGGCGAGTTTGAGCTGATCCGCAATTTCTTCGCCGCCGCGCCTTGTGCGCAGGGCGGCGAGGGCGTTGCCCTTGGGATCGGCGATGACTGCGCCTTGCTGGCTGTTCCTTTCGGGGAGCAGTTGGCGATTTCCACCGACACCTTGGTCGCCGGTGTGCATTTCGCAGATCCCTGCGACCCGTTTTTGCTCGGTCAGCGCTCGCTGGCTGTAGCGGTCAGTGACCTGGCCGCCATGGGCGCCACCCCCGTTGCCTTTACCCTTGCTCTGACTTTGCCGACGGTGACCGCCGATTGGCTGGATGCTTTCGCCCGTGGTTTGAATGTGATGGCGCAAGGCTGTGGCGTGGCGCTGGTGGGCGGCGACACCACCCGTGGGCCGCTGAGCCTGACCATGACCGTGTTTGGGCGGGTGCCGAGCGGTCAGGCGTTGACTCGCAGCGGCGCGCAGCCGGGGGACTTGCTGTGTGTTGGCGGGGAACTGGGCAATGCCGCTGGCGCCTTGCCGCTGGTGCTCGGTCAGCGCACCGCTGATAAAGCCATCGCCGATCCGCTGCTGCGCCATTACTGGTCGCCGCAACCGCAACTGGCCCTCGGTCAGGCGTTGCGCGGCAGGGCCACCTCGGCGCTGGATATCTCCGATGGCCTGCTCGCCGATTGCGGGCACATCGCGCTCGCGTCCAAGGTCGGCATTCAGGTTGAGCGGAGCAAGCTGCCCGTGTCGCAAGCCTTGGTGGCTTTTCTCGGTCAGTCGGGCGCTGAAGACGCCGCACTGAGCGGTGGCGATGATTATGTGCTGGCCTTCACCCTGCCACCCGTCGAATTGCCTCGGCTGCTGGTGGACGGCTGGCCGGTCCACGTGATCGGTCGCGTCGTGACGGGGCAGGGCGTTGTGCTGCTGGATGCCAATGGCCAGGACATCACCCCGCAAACCCGGGGCTATCAACATTTTCGGGAGACACCGTGACCGATCATCCCAAACAGACCCCGGCGGAATTCGTACCGCCTTCTGTCTGGCGTAATCCGTGGCATTTCCTCGCGTTCGGCTTCGGTTCCGGCACCTTGCCAAAGGCGCCGGGCACGTGGGGCTCGTTAGTTGCGCTACCCTTTATCCCGTTATGGCAGATGTTGCCCGACTGGGGTTACTGGCTGATGCTCGGCATCACCATGCTGTTCGGCTTCTGGCTGTGCGGCAAAGTGGCCGACGATTTACGGGTGCACGATCACGAAGGCATCGTCTGGGATGAGATGGTCGGGATGTGGATCACCCTGTGGCTGGTGCCGGAAGGCTGGTACTGGTTGTTGGCGGGGTTTCTGATGTTCCGGTTTTTCGACATTCTCAAACCGTGGCCGATTCGCTGGATCGACCGGCACGTGCATGGCGGTGTCGGGATTATGCTCGACGACGTCTTGGCCGGGGTCTTCGCCTGGCTGGCGATGCAGGGCCTGGTGCGGTTTTTCGCCTGAGTGGCGAAGCAGGGGACTCGGGATGGCTCGACGCGGGTTGATGGTGATTTTCGCGCTGTTTTGCTCGCTCGCTCAGGCGGGGGATGCTGCGACGACGCCGTCCGTGATTCATCTGGCCAGCGAAGACTGGGAAGACTACACCGCCGCTGACGGTCATGGCCTGGGTTGGGACGTGTTGCGCGCGGTCTTCGAGCCGGCCGGGGTCAAACTGGATATCCGCACCGAACCCTACACTCGCGCCGTCGGCCTGGCCCAGCGTGGCGAAGTGGACGCCTGCGTGGGCGCCTATCTCAACGACACCAGCGACGTGCTCTATCCGCACTGGAACTTCGACACCGATCACATCTATGCCCTGGGCCTGGCGAGCAACCCGCCACCGACCCCGGAAACCCTCGGCAACTATCGATTGGCCTGGGTGCGTGGCTACAAGTATCAGGATTACCTGCCCAACGTGCAGCGCTATAACGAGGTGGTACGGCGTACTGGCATCCTGTCGATGCTGACCCACAACCGCGCTGACTATTACATCGACGCGCTGACCGAGATCAATTTCGTGGTCGCCCGGGCCAAGGATCCATCGCAGTTTCGCCGCACGCACATCGCCGAATTGCCGCTGTACCTGTGCTTCGCCGACACCCCCAAGGCCCGCGCGCTGATGGCGTTGTTTGACCAGCGCATGGGGGTGCTGGTGAAAAACGGGCAGTTGAAACCGATCTTTGCGAAGTGGAAACAGCCTTATCCGTTTGATGCGAACTGAACACCGATCTATGGGTTGATGCTGAACCCTGTGGGAGCGAGCCTGCTCGCGAAAGCGGTTGTAGCAGCTGCCGAGGTACGAGGCTGCGTTCGGCTGCGCAGCAGTCGTGGAATCAGACACTGCGGTGATTCAGGAAGACCGCGTGCTCAGGTTTGACGACTGCTTCGCAGCCGAACGCAGCCTCGTACCTCGGCAGCCGAACGCAGCCTCGTACCTCGGCAGCTGCTACAGGGCTTAGAAGGCTCTGATCAAACTTTTTGATCGTTATGCTCCATAATTCAGCCTAAGCGTCTGAAGAAAGCTGCTGTTACAATGCCGCCTCTGCGAATCTCCAGTACTTATTGATCAGGAGCACACCGGTGCCTGTCGTTTTTGTCGCCGCTTCGAAGCTGCCAACGCCTTTTGCACAATTCACCATGCACGGCTTTCTCGATGAAGAGAACGGGCGCGAGCACGTCGTACTGAGCCTGGGTGATTTTGCTGACGGTGCCCCGGTTCTCGGCCGGTTGCACTCCGAATGCCTGACCGGCGATGCCTTGTTCAGCCAGCGTTGCGACTGCGGTTCGCAACTTGAAGCCGCGTTGCAGGCTATCGCCCGTGAAGGTCGTGGCGTGTTGCTGTACTTGCGTCAGGAAGGTCGTGGAATTGGCCTGCTGAACAAAATCCGCGCCTACGAATTGCAGGACGGCGGCGCCGACACCGTTGAAGCCAACGAGCGTCTGGGCTTTGCCGCCGACCAGCGTGACTACGCCATGTGCCTGCCGATGCTTCAGCACCTGGGTGTGAAATCCCTGCGCCTGATGACCAACAATCCACGCAAGGTCAAAGCCTTGACCGACATGGGCATCGTGGTCGCCGAGCGCGTGCCGCTGCACACCGGCCACAACCCGCACAACAAACTCTACCTGGCGACCAAGGCCAGCAAGCTCGACCACATGATGGGCAACGAGCACCAGGGCGAGGCCGACCGGGCGTGACCCGCGGTCAGGTGCGGCGGCGACTGTCCGTCAACTGGTGGCAATACCTGGCGCTGGCCCTGGTGCCGCTGTTCGTGATCAACGGCGTGTTCGGCCAGAGCGAGGCGATCCTGCCGGTGCTGGCGATGCCACTGTTTATCGCCGGTGTGGCCTCGATGTTCGTCAGCCTGAAGTTTTTCAGCGGCTACAAACATGCACTGATCGCCACCCAGAAAGCCCTCGACACCCCTGAAGAACCCGCCGCCTGGATTGCCCTTGCCGCCAAGCGCCGCGCGGCGTTTCTCGCGGCCGGCCTGCCGGCGTGGATCGGTGCATTGGCGGTGTTCGTCGGCCTCGAAGCCGTGCCGCTGGTATTGCTGGCGCTGTCGACCGCGGTGCTGTTCTACCTCTACCGTATCCCGCGTCAACTCGGCTGATGCTGCGTCATTGGCTGGCGGTTTTGCTGCTGGCCGTCAGCGGCTCGGTGTATGCGGTCGAGCGCGTTGTCAGTCTCGCGCCGTCGCTTACCGAAATCGTTGTAGAGCTGGGTTCCGCCGACTTACTGGTCGGGGTACTGGATGCTGGTGAGCGTCCTGCTGAACTCAAGGATCTTCCTTCCGTTGGCCGCTATGGTCAGTTGGACATGGAACGCTTGCTCAGCCTCAAACCCGATCTGCTGTTGCTCTGGCCCGGCAGCGTTGGCCCCGCCCAGCGTGAACAACTCAAGCGCCTGAACATTCCCACCTATGTCGCTGACCCCCACAACCTCAAACAACTCACGGCGCAGATTGAAGCAATTGCCACGCAGCTCGGCCGACCGGATCGGGGCGTAACGCTGGCGGCTGACTTGCGCCAAAAACTGGATGACCTGCGCCAGCGCTATCGCCGGGACACGTCATTGCAGGTGTTCTATCAAGTCTGGGATCGGCCGCTGTACACCGTGGGCGGCGGGCAGATCATCAGCGATGCGCTTGAAGTGTGCGGCGCGCGCAATGTGTTTGCCGACCTGACGCTGCCGGCGCCGCAGGTTAGCGTCGAGGCCGTGCTGCAGCGCAATCCCGAGGTGATTCTGGCCAGTGATCAGGCGCAGTTGGAGGCGTGGAAAGCCTGGCCGCAGGTGACGGCAGTGGCTCGCGGGCAATTGTTGTTGGTGACGGATAAAGGGCTGGAGCGGCCGAGTGGGCAGATGATTGAGGCGACGGCCAGGTTGTGTCAGTTGATTGCACCAAACCGTTGAGACCTTCGCGAGCAAGCTCGCTCCCACACTGGATCTGTGAACGACACAAATCCCCTGTGGGAGCGGGCTTGCTCGCGAAGAGGCCTGCTCAAACACCGATAATTCTGGATCAGAGTTCAGGCGTCCACGTCACCCCAAACATCCACGCCCGACCTTCCTCGCGATACCCATACTGACTGCCGTCAAAACTGTACAGCGCCCGACTGTAGCCCTTGTCCAGCAGGTTATCGACCTTCAGCTCCAGCTTCACTTCCCGATTCAACGCCCAACTGCTGCGCAATCCGAGCAAGGCGTAGCCGCCCAGCGGCTGCAGATTCTTCTCATCGTCATAGCTGCTGCTGACCGCTTGCCAACTGGCCCCCAGCCCCAGCCGATCAAACTGCCGATCCAGATCCAGGCTCAAGGTGCGTCGCGCCCGCCGGGCCAAGGTGTGGCCGCTGTCGCGATCTCGCGGGTCGATGATTGCCACGCCGAGGTTGCTCTGCCAGCCGAACACTTCCTGTTTCAGCGCCGCTTCGAAACCGTTGATACGGGCCGAGGCGACGTTTTGCGGGCGGTCGTTGCTGCCGACGATAATCGCGTCTTCCAGATCGGTGCGGTACAGCGACGCTTCCAATCGGCTGCTGTCGGTCAACTGGCTGCGCCATTGCAGCTCGTAGCTTTTCGAGGTTTCAGGCTTGAGGTCCGGATTGCTGAAATCCGGGTAATACAGATCGTTGAAGGTTGGCGCGCGGAAGCCTTCGCTGTAGGTCAGCAGCACGTCGTTGTCCGGGTTCAGCGGCAAGGTGAAGGTGCCGCTCCAACTGTTCTGGCCGCCGAATTGTTGGTTCTGGTCGCGGCGCAGGCCCAGTTCCGTGGAGAAACTGTCTGCCTGGTAGCGATGCTGAATGAAAACCGCGCGGTTCCAGCGACTGTCTTCGTCGAACGCTGTGCTGCTGTTGATCCGGTCTTCGTACCAGTCGCCGCCGACGATCAGGCTGTTGCGCTCGTTGAGTGTCAGGTCGTTCTGCCAATTCACCGAATCGCGGTAGGTGTTGAACACACTGCGCTCGTCGCTGAGCTTGTCGAGGGTCTTCTCGCGGTTTTCGCTGTGGCCGAATTCGACGCGGGTTTTCCACGCGTCGTTGATGCGCGCGTCGATGTAACTGCTGACGCTGCTGACATCGAAATCACTGTAGGGCTGCTGCTGGACCGATTCGAAGGTGTCCATGTCGAAGCGGCCGAACGGATTGTCGAACTCGCTTTTACCATGGCTATCCAGCATGTTCGCGCCGATTTCGATATCATCGGTGAGGGCATGACTCAGGCTCAAACTCATCGATTTGTTGCGGTACTCATCGTGATCGCCGTCGCTGGGATACGACTCGTGGGTGCGATTGTTCCCGGCGGTTTCATCCAGGCTGGCGCCGAGATTGAAACGGGTTTTCTCATCACCACCGGACAATCCGAGGCTGCGCTCCCACGTCTGGTTGCTGCCAAACCCTATATGCAGGCGCGGTTGCAGGCCTTGTTCGCCGCCGCGACGGGTGAAAATCTGGATCACCCCGCCAATCGCATCGCTGCCATAAATCACCGACCGGGAGCCGCGCAACACTTCCACGCGCTCGACCTGTTCGATGTTGATGTGTTGCAGGTTGCTGTCGCCGGACGTGGTGCTGCCGATGCGCTGACCGTCCACCAGCACCAGGCTCTGGGCCGACTTGGTGCCGCGAATGTAAATCCCCGGCAAACTGCCACGCCCACCGGTTTGCCCGACTTGCACACCCGGTACACGACGCAACAGGTCGGTGACGCTGCTCGGTTGCAGGCGGTCGATGTCTTCGCGGGTGAACACGGTGTTGGCGGCGCTGCTGTCGTTGCGCGCTTCGACCTGGCGGTTGGCGCTGATGAGTACGTCGGGGAGCTTGAGGGCTTGGTCGCGTTCGAAGGTGTCGGCCAAGAGTTGACTGGCTGGCAGCAAGCTCAGGGTCAGGGCGAGGCGGGGGAGATTCATGGGCAGTCCATCGGCAATCTGAGGCGAACAAACATTTGAAGGGAGCACAAAACCAATGTGGGAGCGGGCTTGCTCGCGAAAGCGGTGGGTCAGTCAACATCTCAGTCGACTGACAGTCCGCTTTCGCGAGCAAGCCCGCTCCCACAGGGTTTTGCGTTTAGATATTCAGCAGTTGCAGACGCTCACGCACCGACGCTTCGATCCCTGCTTCATCCAAACCACATTCGGCCAGCATTTGCGCAGGCTTCGCGTGTTCGACATAACTGTCCGGCAAGCCCAGGTGCAGCATCGACTTGAGGATGTTTTCGCGAGCGAGGAACTCGCTGACCGCGCCACCGGCGCCGCCCATGATCGCGTTCTCTTCGATGGTCACCAGCAGCTCATGGTTGCCAGCGATTTCACGAACCAGCTCTTCATCGAGCGGTTTGACAAAGCGCATATCGACCACGGTCGCATCCAGCGTTTCGGCGACTTTCAGCGCCTCGGCCAGTTGCACGCCGAACACCAGCAGGGCTACTTTGTTGCCCTGGCGGCGAATTACGCCTTTGCCGATTTCGATCGGTTGCAGGTCTTTCTCGATGGTCGCGTTCGGGCCGTTGCCGCGCGGGTAACGCACCGCCGCCGGGCCGTTGTACAGGTGGCCGGTGGTGAGCATTTTGCGCAGTTCGTTTTCGTCGCTCGGGGTCATCACCAGCATGCCGGGGATGCAACGCAGGAACGACAGGTCGAAACTGCCGGCGTGGGTCGGGCCGTCTTCGCCCACCAGGCCGGCGCGGTCGATGGCGAACAGCACGTCGAGGTTTTGCACCGCGACGTCATGGATCAGTTGGTCGTAGCCGCGTTGCAGGAATGTCGAATAGATCGCCACCACCGGTTTCGCGCCTTCACAGGCCATGCCCGCCGCGAAGGTGACAGCGTGCTGCTCGGCAATCGCCACGTCAAAGTAGCGCAGCGGGAAACGCTCGCTGAACGCTACCAGGTCCGAGCCTTCCTTCATCGCCGGGGTGATCCCGACCAGGCGCGGATCGGCAGCCGCCATGTCGCACAGCCATTCACCGAACACACCGGAATACTTCGGCCCGCCGGATTTCTTCGGCGCAGCGGCCGGCGCATCCACCGGTTCGAGTTTGGTGATGGCGTGGTAACCGATCGGGTCGACTTCCGCCGGGGCGAAGCCTTTGCCTTTTTTGGTGACCACATGCAGGAATTGCGGGCCTTTCAGATCGCGCATGTTGCGCAGGGTGGCGATCAGGGTTGGCAGGTCGTGGCCATCGATCGGGCCGATGTAGTTCCAGCCCAGCTCTTCGAACAACGTGCCCGGGACCAGCATGCCCTTGGCGTATTCTTCGGTACGCCGGGCGATTTCCCAGGCGCCGGGCAGGCGCGACAGAACCTTTTTGCTGCCTTCGCGCATGCTCGCGTAAGTGCGGCTGGACAGGATCTTCGCCAGGTAATTCGACAAACCACCGACGTTGCGCGAGATCGACATGTCGTTGTCGTTGAGGATCACCAACATGTTGGCGTTCACTTCTGGCGCGTGGTTCAGCGCTTCGAAAGCCATGCCGGCAGTCAATGCGCCGTCGCCGATCACCGCGATCGCCTTGCGATCACTGTTTTGCAGGCGGGCGGCAATCGCCATGCCCAGCGCCGCGCTGATCGAAGTGCTGGAGTGACCGACGCCAAAGGTGTCGTACTCGCTCTCGGAACGACGCGGGAAGGCTGCGACGCCGTCCTTCTGGCGCAGGGTGCCCATGCGCTCGCGACGGCCGGTGAGGATTTTGTGCGGATAGGCCTGATGACCCACGTCCCACACCAGCCGGTCGTCCGGGGTGTCGAAGACGTAATGCAACGCGATGGTCAGCTCGATGACGCCCAGGCCGGCACCGAAATGCCCGCCGGTCTGACCGACCGTGTAGAGCAATTCCAGGCGCAATTCATCGGCCAGGGTTTCCAGCTCGGCTTCGCCTAACCGGCGCAGGCCGTCCGGCGTGTTGGCACGGTCGAGCAGGGGCGTGGTCGGGCGCTTGCGGGGAATCTCATGAAACGTCGTGGGCATCAGGCGAATCGTTATAGGTATAGAAGAGGCGGCAGTTTACCTGATGCATCGGCCCCTGCCCACGCGTTGCTCTTTTTTGGCGGATACGCTGTCAGCTACGCCGTTCGACGATATAGCGGGCCAGATCACGCAATGGCTCGGCGGCCGCGTCAAACGGTCGCAGCGCATGCAGAGCCTGATCGCGCAGTTCCAGGGCGTAGGCCTTGGCCGCATCGAGGCCGAGCAGGGCCGGGTAGGTCGGCTTGTCCCGAGCAATATCGGCGCCCTGGCGTTTGCCGAGGGTTTCGGTATCGCTTTCGACGTCGAGAATGTCGTCCTGGACCTGGAACGCCAGGCCGATGGCCTGGGCATAGGTCTGCAAGGACTTCAGCTCATCTTTCTCGGCGCGACCACTGGCCAGGGCGCCGAGTTTGACGCTGACCTCGATCAACGCGCCGGTCTTGTGCCGATGCATGTATTCGAGGGCTTTTTGATCCAGCTTCAAGCCAACCGAGCCGAGGTCGATGGCTTGGCCGCCGACCATGCCCGCCGGGCCTGCGGCCAACGCCAGGGCACTGACCATTTGCAGGCGAATGTCGGCGTCCGAGGTGCTCAGGCGCGGGTCGAGCAGGGCGCTGAAGGCCAGGCTCTGCAAGCCGTCACCCGCGAGGATCGCGCAGGCTTCATCGAATTTCTTGTGGGTGGTCGGCTGGCCGCGACGCAGATCGTCGTCGTCCATGGCCGGCAAATCGTCGTGCACCAGGGAGTAGGCGTGGATCAACTCCACGGCACACGCCGCGCCGTTGGCCTGCTCAGCCTTGCCACCCAACGCTTCGCACGCGGCGTAGGCCAGCAGCGGGCGCACACGCTTGCCGCCATTCATCACGCTGTAGCGCATGGCGTCATAGAGGCGAGCGAGTTCGGGGCTCGGCGGGGTGAACAGGGTGTCCAGTGCAGCGTTGACCCGGGCCTGGCTGGTCGCCGAATACGCTGCGATCATTCTGGCTGATCCGCGTCGAAGGGTTCCTCGGCCAGCTCGCCATCACGCTCGAGCAGCACTTGAACCTTTTGCTCAGCCTGAGCCAGCGCTGCCTGGCAATCGCGGGTCAGACCGATGCCTTGCTCGAAAGCCGTCAGCGAATCTTCCAGCGACAACTCGCCGTTCTCCAGTCGCTCCACCAGCGTTTGCAGGTCAGCGAGGGATTGTTCGAAATCCAGTGCAGCTTTTTTGCGGGCCATGGCGGCTATTTCCGGTTGACGTTAAACCGGCGCGACACTAGCAGACATGGGGGTTATGGGCAAATGAGGCGGGGGTTTTTGCCTCTGTTGCGGCAGCACCTGTTTCAGCTTCGACGCACCTTTGTAGCAACTGGCGAAGCCTGCGTTCGGCAGCGCAGCGGTCGTCAACCCTGTTTGTACGGTACACCTGATGTACCGTGCGTTCCGATTTCACGACTGCTGCGCAGTCGAACGCAGGCTACGCCAGCTGCTACAGGTTGGAGTGCAAATCAGCTCAGTGGCCTATTCGGCTCATTTCGTGAGCCGAATAACCGCTCTATTCGGCTCACGCCCAACAATCACCGTGATTTCCACCACAAATAAACATGTATCTGATTGTTAAAAAACTGCCGAATGGCTAACCTTCGCGCCTTCTACGACCCAATAGTCACGGGTCTTTCTGACGAAACGCAGTTTTTGCATCTGTAACGCGCCGAGGATCGGGCGCAAGGTTTCGTTGTGCATGGCAGGAGGCGTCACATGCGTTGTTTTCTTTCATTGCTGACGATGCTGGTCTGGGCCACCGCTGCCTGGGCCGAGCCGACGGCCGAGCTGTCAGAGCCGGTGGGCGGCTGGCGCTATAACGGCTTGCTCGATCGCAGTGAAAACCCTCAAGTCGCCTATCCCACACCGCCCATCGACCGGGGCGTGCAGCGCAATCGCACGATGATCGAAGGCCAGCTCAAGGCTATCGGTACCCAGCGCGGGCCGCACACGTTGGCGGTCAACGGCAATCCACTGAACTTGTACACCGACGACGAAGGGCGTTTCGCCCGGCCGTATGCATTTGGCGCCGGTTCCAACAGCGTCGAAGTGCGCAGTGCCGAGGGCAAATCCCTCAAGCGCATTCAATTCTATGAAGCCAACAGCCTGCGCACCCCGGCGCGGATTCGCGTCGTGCTGGGTTGGGACGATCCGAAAGCCGAGCTCGATTTGCACATCATCACTCCGGACGGCCAGCACGCGTTTTTCGCCCATACGGCGTTGACCAACGGCGGCGGTCTGGACCCGGACGGCGTCGATGGTCCCGGCCCGGAAATGTTCACCATGACTGCGCCGATGCATGGCACCTATCTGGTTTACGTGAACTATTGGGGCAAC
Organism: Pseudomonas sp. dw_612; assembly: GCF_018449725.1. Lineage (GTDB taxonomy): Bacteria > Pseudomonadota > Gammaproteobacteria > Pseudomonadales > Pseudomonadaceae > Aquipseudomonas. The sequence goes on from NZ_JAAVVC010000024.1 coordinate 91,508, forward strand.
TTCGGCAGCGAAGGCTATAACTTCGATGAGACCAGCAACCAGAACGAGGTCATCACCTCGCAAATCAACCTGGTGCTCAACGAAAACACTGTCGACGAAAAACGCGAGACCTTCATCGTGCCCCTACGGGCCATCGGTGACCTGTTGCTGGTCAAGACTTTCAACTATTAAGCATCCCGCTCCACGGATGAACTGCTGAGCTTTGGGAACATGAGCGTGAACATGAGCAATAACACTGTTTCCCCGCCGACCGCTGACGCAACGGCTGCAAAAAAACCACGGCGCTGGCCGGCCGTGCTGATCGGGCTGTGCCTGGTGGCCGGCGTCGCGGGCGGGTTGGGCTGGTTCATGCACAAACCCAAGGTGCCGCTGGCGGCGCTGGCCAGTGACAAGCTGGGCATGGGCCGCCCGGACGGTCTGCTGGAAACCAACTCCCTGAGCCAATTGCCCAAGGACTTGCTGGCGGTGCCGTTCCTCAAGGAAACCCTGACCGAAGATTTTGTCTTCTATTACGAAGCCCACGCAGATCGTCTCGGCTTGATCGGCAGCTTGCGCCGGATCGTCTATGAACATGACCTCAAGCTGCAGGACAGCCTGATCGAGCAGCTTTTCGATCAACCGGCGGATGTCGCGCTGTGGCGTGGGGCGGACGGTCGTCTGAAAGACTTTTTGTTGGTGATGGATCGCGGTGGCCTGGCCAAGCTGCTGGAGCCATTGGCCAAAGTGGCGCTGGATGATACGCAACTGACTCAGGTCGGCTCGGTGAAAGTCGGTGCCGATGACGTGGCGCTTTATCAACTGACCTACAACGCCACCAAAGCGCTGCTGTTCGCTTCCCATGGCGACAAACTGGTGGTGCTGTCGAACCCGGCCAAGCTGTACGAAGGTGGCCATGGTCCGGTCGATGAGCCAGGCATGGTCTCGACTCAGTCGCTCGAAGCACTGCTCGGGGGGCAAAAACTGTTCCCCGAAGCCTTCGGCCTGCAACCCCGTGCGCTGGAAGTGAAGCAACGGCTGTCGGTTAACTCCAGTGTGTTGGCCATGGGTTATCAGCGCTTCATCCCGAACTTCGCCGGCCTGCGTTTCGACATGGACGACAAAGGCTGGCACAGCTTCCTCGCCATGGATGAACTGGATAACCAACCGGACTTCGATTTCAAACCGATCTGGCAAGCCATGCCGATGGGCGCCAGCGCCTGCGTGGCCTTGCCGCTCGCTGCCGAGCAACAGAAACCGTTGCTGGTCAAACTCGGCGCCGAAGAAAAAGTCGCCCAGGCCCTGACCGAACACATGGCCGGCGCGGCGGGCCTGTGCTGGTACGCCGATTCGCGGCTGTACACGCCGCTGCTGGTGGCCAGCCTGAATGACAGTGACAGCGCCAAACTCGACGGTGACTTGGGCAACCTGTTCGGCTCGATGGTCGGCGCCTATGAAGGCAATGTCGAAGAGCACGCATTCCCGGTGGTCGAGAAGCAGGAAGGCGAAAGCCACCAATGGCAGCGTCAGGTCAGCTCCAACTTCGGCCCTTATAAAGCCAAGGATGCCGAGAACCCGGACGCGATCACCGGCAAGGCGTTCATGAAAGTCAGCCTGGCCCGCCACGGTTCGACGCTGCTGTTCTCCCTCGATGACAAACTCGTCGACAAAGCCCTCGGCACCCTCGACAAACGTTTCCCACCGATGACCGACGTGGTGCCGAAAGACCTGCTGATGCCGATCTACTTCGGCCCGGATTCCATGGCGCAGCTGATGCAGCAGGAAACCCTCGACAGCCTGCCCCAGGATATGGAGCCGGTGTTTTACAACGCCGCGCAAACCTACCTGATCCCGAAACTGCGCAAGCTCGGCGGTTACGGCAAGTACGCGCTGACCCTGCCAAAAGGCAGCGAGCCCGACGGCCACTGGCAATGGCTGCCGCTGGAGTGGAAAGCCCTGTGACAGCCCTTATCCGAGGCCTCGGCCTGCTGGCGATGCTGCTGGGCAGTCGGGTGTTTGCCACCGAAGCCGCGCCGCTGGATGCGCAGCAATCCCAGGTGTTCCGCGCCTGGTTCGTGCGCATCGCCCAGGAACAACTGACCCAAGGCCCGAGCCCGCGCTGGTTTCAGCAGGACTGCGCGGGCCTGGTGCGTTTCGCCGCCAACGAAGCGCTGAAAGTCCATGACGACAAATGGCTGCGCAGCAATGGCTTGTCCAACCGCTACCTGCCGCCGGAACTGCAACTGAGCGAGGCCCAGCGCGGTCTCGCCCAGCAATGGCAGCAGGGCGGCGGCAAGGTCGGGCCGTACGTCAACGCGATCAAATTGATTCAGTTCAACAGCCATCTGATCAGCCGCGACGTGTCCCAGGCACGGCCCGGCGACCTGATGTTTTTCGATCAGGGCGACGACCAGCACCTGATGATCTGGATGGGCCGCTACATCGCCTATCACACCGGCACCACCACCCCCACTGACAACGGCATGCGATCCGCGAGCCTGCAGCAACTCATGACATGGAAGGACACCCGATGGATACCCGACGCAGCCAACCCCAACTTCATCGGCGTCTATCGACTGAACTTTCTCTCCCAATGATCGGTGCCCGCATGCTGCGTTTACTGCCTCTGCTGTTGGTTTTAGGGCTGCCATTTTCGGCGGTCAACGCTGAAGACACGGTTCAGCCAAGCGACTACACGCCGGTGGCCGGTGAAAGCTTTTTCCTGCTGGCCGACAGCAGTTTCGCCGCCGACGAACAGGCGATGGTGCGCCTCGAAGCGCCGGGCCGCGACTATCGTCGGTTCCGCATGGAGCCTTACGGCGGTGCTGACATCCGCGTGTACCGCATCGACAAACCGCTGGATTTCCTCAAGCGCCAGAAGAACCTGCATCGCGTGGTCAGCGACGGCCAGTTCAAGGGTGAAGGCCTGTCGAACACCCTCGCGTACCTGTGGGACAACTGGTATCGCAAATCCCGTCGGGTGATGCAGCGGGCCTTTTCCTACGAGTCTCGAAAACAAGTCACCGAGGAAGTGCCGGAGCTGAAAATGGGCACCGCGATTGCCGCGCCAACGCCCTACGACGCTCAGCCGCAATTCGCGCTGATTCCGGGTTTGCCGGTGGTCAGCCAATTCCGTTATCCACTGTGGGAAGCCAAACCGATCCAGCCGCCCGCCGGCGTGAATCTGGCCGGCTCGTCCAGTGAGTTCGTCAGCGTCGCACCGGGCAACGTGTACATCCCGTTGGGCCACCTGAAACCAGGCCTGTACCTGGTGGAAGCGTTGATCGGCAAGTACCGCGCGACCACCATGGTCTTCGTTTCCAACACCGTGGCCGTGAGCAAGATTGCCGGTGATGAATTGCTGGTGTGGGCCGCGCGCAAACACGAAGGCAGTTCGGTGCCAAAAGTGAATGTGCTGTGGACCGATGGCCTGGGCGTGATGAGCAGCGGTGCGACCGATGCCGATGGTTTGCTGCGCCTGAAACACGTCAGCCCCGAGCGTTCGTTCGTGATCGGCGAAGACGAAGAGGGCGGGGTGTTTGTCTCCGAGAACTTCTATTACGACAGCGAGATCTACGACACCAAACTCTATGCGTTCACCGACCGGCCGCTGTACCGGCCGGGGGACTGGGTGTCGCTGAAAATCGTTGGTCGCGAGTTCAAGAACGCCCGGGATTCCGTGGCGCCGACCGCTGCCGACGTCAACGTGACCGTGCTCGATGCCACCGGCACCGCGCTGCAATCGCTGGCGCTGAAGCTGGATTCCAAGTCCGGTACCCAAGGCCGTTTCCAGTTGCCGGACAACGCGGTCGCGGGCGGCTATGAATTGCGTTTCAGCTACAAGGATCAGGCCTACAGCAGCGCCTTCCGCGTCGCTGAATACATCAAGCCGCACTTCGAAATCTCGCTGAACCTGGCCAAACAGGATTACCGCACTGGCGAACCGGTGAAGGGCAGCCTGGTGCTGCTGTACCCGGACGGCAAACCGGTGGCCGACGCCAAATTGACCCTGAGCCTGCGCGCCCAGCAATTGTCGATGGTCGATAACGAGCTGCAATACCTCGGGCAGTTCCCGATTGAGCTGACCAGCACCGAATTGACCACCGACGCCAAGGGTAACGCGACCCTCGACCTGCCGGCTGCCGACAAACCGAGCCGCTACATGCTCACCGTGTTCGCCAGCGATGGCGCGGCGTATCGGGTCAAGACCACCAAGGAAATCCTGATTGATCGCGGCGCCGCGAGCTTCAGCCTTCGCGCACCGCAACGTTTTAGCGCGGTGGGCGACAAGGTTGCGTTCAGCTACTTGAATGAAGGCGGCAGCGAGCAGAGTAAAGCCGTCACCCCGAGCAGCTACAGCTGGGTGCGCCTGGAAGACCAGACCACCGGCGACGGCAAACTCACCGCGAAAGACAAAGGCTTCAGCCTCGCGTTCGAGCGTCCGGGCACCTACAACCTGACGTTGAAGGATGACCATGGCCGCGTGGTTGGCGCGGCTGGTCATTCGGTCACCGGCGAAGGCGTCAAAGCCGTGCCGGGCACCGTGGAAATCGTCCTCGACAAAGCCGAGTACAAGGCTGGCGACGAAGCCATGGCGTTGATCACTTTCCCGGAGCCGATCAGCGATGCGCTGCTGTCCCTGGAGCGTGACAAGGTCGAGGCCACGGCGCTGCTGTCCAAGGGCGCTGACTGGCTGAAGATGGAAAAGCTCAGCGACACCCAATACCGCGCGCGCATTGCGGTGAAGGACACTTTCGCGCCGAACCTGACCTTCTCCGTGCTCTACACCAAGGGCGGTCAGTACAGCTTTCAGAACGCCGGCATCAAGGTGATCACGCCGCAAATCGACGTGGCGATTGCCACGGACAAAGAGTCGTATCAGCCGGGCGATACCGTGTCGGTTGACCTGTCCACCCAGTTCGCCGGCAAGCCGATTCCGGCGCACCTGACGGTCAGCGTCGTGGATGAAATGATCTACGCGCTGCAACCGGAAGTCGCGCCGACCATCGACCAGTTCTTCTATCACCCGCGCCGTAACAACGTGCGCACCAGCGCCAGCCTGTCGTTCATCAGCTACGACGTGGCATTGCCGGGCAGCCCCGGCGCGCCGGGCAAAGCCAACCGCAGCGAGCGGGGCGTGAAAGTGCTGGAGCGGCCGCGTCGTGAAGACGTCGACACCGCCGCATGGCAGCCGGAATTGATCACCGATGCCAACGGCAAAACCCGCTTCACCTTCAAGATGCCGGACTCGCTGACGCGCTGGCGCATCACTGCGCGGGCGATCGCCGATGACGGCCAAGTCGGGCAGAAGAAGCAATTCGTGCGCTCGGAAAAACCGCTGTATCTGAAGTGGAGCGGCCCGACTAAATTCCGCACTGGCGACAAACCAGCGCTCGGCGTGTTTGCCTTCAGCCAGGCCGAAAAACCGGTCAAGGCTGAGCTGGTGATCCAGTACGGCGGCGCCGAGCAACGTGTGCCGGTGACCCTGAGCAACGGCATCAACTACATCGCCCTGCCGACGTTCGCGCTCGGCAGTGGTGATTGGACCGCCGAACTGGTGCAGGACGGTAAAACCGCGGATGCCCTGGCCGTGCGCCTGACCGCGACCGGCGAAGGCTGGCAAGTGACCCAGAGCCAAGTCGTGGACGCGGTCAGCGGCGATACAGCGCTGACCCTACCGGCGGACGCGACGGATATTCGTCTGCGTCTGGATGACAGCCCGCAAGCGCTGTTCCGTTCGGCCCTCGATGATTTGCTGAGCTATCCGTACGGTGGCGTCGAGCAGACGGCCAGCCGTTTGCTGCCGCTGAGCATTGCTTATCCAACGTTGGCGTCGAACCCGCAAATCCGCGATCGCTTGCGCCTGATCATGCAAAACAGCCGTCTGCGCCTAGTGCAAATGGCCGGGCCGTCGGCGAGTTTCACCTGGTGGGGCATGGACGGCGAGCCGGACGCGTTCCTCACTGCTTATGCCTACTACGCCGACTGGTACGCCAGCAAAGCGCTGGAACTGAGCCTGCCGCCGGAGCATTGGCAGCGGGTGTTGGAGGTCTATTCCAAGCAAGCGAAGAACACGCCGTTGCTGCAACGGGCGCTGATCCTGTCGTTCGCCAAGCAGATGCAATTGCCGGTGAACACCTTGCTCAGCGGTTTGATGGATGACCTGGCGAAGGCCGGCGACGGCAACGCGGCGAACCTGATGGACGATGGCGAAGACAGCCTGGTCATGAGCGATCCGGATTCGGCGTTGGGTCTGGCGGCGGCGCGTGCGCTGACGGCATCCCTTGCGCGTCAGTCCAAAGTCACGCTGCCTGACGCGTTCAATCGTCAATTGCCGGATGCGCAACAACGTCTGGCCGTGAGTTCGCAGCCGTTTGCCGAAGCGTTGAACCTGTCGCTACAAGCCTTCGATCAGGCTCATGCGCAACAGTTGTTGCAACGTCTGCTGCCACAGCAATCGACCCTCGAACGTGCGTTGGCCCTGAGCTGGTTGCAACGCAGCATCGAGCAGGCGTCGCCGACCATCGCCCTGGCACCGGGTGAAGGCTGGAAGAAACGCTATGGTGATACCGGCGAGATGTACTGGACGTGGCAGGGCGCGACGCCGATCCCGGCCGCATTGTCGCTGACCGGGACCCAGGAACGTCCGTTGCGCGCCGCGTTGAGCTACCAGACCAAGCAACCGGCCATCGATCCAATGGCCGTGACCATCACCCGTCGCCTGTCGCGTCTGGTGCCGGGTGACGAAGCGTTCGAATTCAAACTTGAAGCGGTCGGCACCAAGCCATTGTCCAGCGACAGCCTGTACCTCGACGAAGTGATCATCACCAGCAAAGCCGCGAAACCGCTGCGCTACGGCATGATCGAAGTGCCGCTGCCGCCGGGCGCCGATGTCGAGCGCACCACGTGGGGCATCAAGTTGATGGGCAAGGCGGGCACCGAACCGACGGCGCTGGAGAAGGCGCGTTTCGAACCGGGACAGATGGCTTACGCGATTCCGGTGGATGCGTTGAGCGGCGAACTGCGCGTGCGGCATCTGGTGCGCTTCTCGCAAAAGGGCCAGTTCAACTTGCCGCCGGTGCGTTTCACTCAAGTCTATGCGCCACAGCATCAGGCCCAGGAACAGAAGCCGGCGCTCGGCCAGGTCACGGTCAACTGACATGAAGCGGCCGCTGGTCTGGCTGCTGCTGTGTTTGCTCCCTGCGCTGGCGACAGCGCAGGACGAACCGCTGCGGCTGGGTTTCAAGGGCGAATTGCTGTCGTTGAGCCGGACTCAGGTGATTTCCCGCGAGCCGTTGCCTTCAGATCTGCAGACGCCACTAGGGAGTTTGTGGAAGTTGTTTGTCTACGGCTGGTTGGTGGATACCGGCGCGCGAGAACCTGCGTATGAATGTCGCGGGCAGTCGAAGGAAGAAGTTTATTGCTGCACGGCTGGCGGAAAAATTGGGCGTGATCAGGCGTTGGTGAAGTCCTGCGGGTTGTACTTTGAGCCTGCGCGGCTGGGCATTGCCGGGGCTGATTGGCGCCAGTATTGGCAGGCACGGCAGGCGCCGGAGTGGTTGCTGAACCTGCCGTCGTTGCAGCCGTCGACGCGGGTTTCGGTCGCTGAATTGTTGAAAGTGCTGGCTGTGATGCCGGCGCAGGATCAGGCCCGGCGCGTGTTGCTTGATGTAGTGCTGAATGCCGCTGACGGCAATGTCGTCGGTGAACTCGGCGGTCGGTTGCGGGTGAAAACCTGGAGCTGGCTAGGGGATCAGGACCCTGAGTCACGTCAGGGTGGGTTTGCCGGATGGACGACGGATGGCACGCCGATCTGGGCCGGAGGGCGCGGGACCAGTCAGATGGTTTTGCGCAATTACGGCGGGGCGCTGGCTTCGGTGTTGCCGGTGGAATGGCCATTGGATGCGGGGCGTTGTGTCGAGGTAGGGCTGTTTTCGCGTTATCCGATTGGGCGCGTGCTGGCGGGGGATCGGTTGGTTGGATCGGGTCCGTTGCAGGGCGACTATCGCGTTGAATTCGCCAATGGCAATCAACTGGATATCCACAGCAACGGCGAGTTGTTTTTGGTGGGCGACAAATTGGTTGCCCGTCTGGACCGCGAAGAATACGTCGCCCGAGTCCTGCAACGGGAAGCCAAAGCCGAACCTTTAGAGGCTGCCAAGGCTCTGGCCGTCGCTATCCGCACCTATCTTCTACAAAACGCCTCCCGTAACGGTGACTGCCTGAGCATCGACGACAGCAGCAACCGTCAGCGCGTCGCCCCGCGCCCGGCCACCGCCGAATCGCGGAACATCGCCGCGTGGACCAGCGACCTGGTCCTGGCCGGCAGCACCGTCACCTACCACTCCGACCAACCCGGCCCGGACAAACTCTCTTGGCAACAAGCCGTCGAACAAGCCAACGCCGGCCAACGCTACGACGCCATCCTGCTGCACGCCTACCCGCGCGCCAGCCTCAGCCGCTGGGACAACCCGGTCGCCTCCTGCGAGGCGCTGCCCGCCGCGCAAGACTGGCTGCAAACCCAACGCCGCGGCTGGCGCCAACGCCTCGAAAACGAAGTCGGCTACAACGAAGTCAACACCTTCGCCGTCTGCCGCCTCGCCTTCGGCCGCCCCTACGTCGACCGCGAACGCCAGCGCATCTACGTGCGTGGCGTGCTGTCGCTACAGGATCGCCTCGACCTGACCCACGAATACCTGCACCTGGCCTTCGAAGCACACCCGAACGGCCAGGATGAAACCTACATCGAAGGGCTCGCCCGTCACCTCTTGCTGGAATAGGCCATGAAACTCCGTTATCCACAGGTCTTCCTGTTCCTTTGTACCTTTTGCGCACTGCCGACGACCTTCGCCGCTGCTGTCGACCTCGATACCCCCGTGGGTGGTTGGCGAACCGGTGCCGTTGAAGGCGAAGGCGAAAACTACCGCCAGCCCGTCAACTACCCCGCGTCCTCGGTCAACACCCCGGCAGGCCAGGCCAACACCGCACGCATCAGCGGCCAGATCAAAGCCACGCCCAAGTCGGGCGAGCCTGGCCGATTGATCGTCAACGGCATCAGCATGCCGCTGAAAATCGACGCCGCCGGACGCTTTGATCGGCCGTATTCGTTTCCCAACGGTAGTAACAGTGTGGAAGTCCGTAGCCCGGATGGTCAGCAGCGGCACCGCACGCAGTTTCTTCATACCAGTGGTGGGGCCACGCCGGCCAAGTTGCGGGTGTTGCTGTCGTGGGATAGCGACAACACGGATCTGGATTTGCACCTGGTTACGCCGGATGGGGCGCATATCTGGTACGGCGATCGTGTCGCACCCAACGGCGCGGCGCTGGATGTTGACGTGACCACGGGGTATGGCCCGGAGATCTTCTCCATGCCGGCACCGATCAAAGGGCAGTACCTGGTTTATGTGAACTACTTCGGGGGTGGGTATCGGAGTGATGAGGACGGGCAGGAAGATGCGGTCCAGGCGCTGACGACTGCGCAGGTGACGGTGATTACGGAGGAAGGGACGCCTAACGAGAAGATGGAGACTTTTCTGGTGCCGATGCGGGCGGTGGGGGAGTTGACGTTGGTTAAGGGGTTTAGTTATCCGTGACGGGGATTGTGCAAGCAGCTCTTGCACAATTGAATTGGGCAGCAGCTTGCTGCCCAATTGCTTGAATGACGGTAGACAGGTTAGGTCAGCAGGCTGCTGACCAATTTCGGAACGTTCAGGCGTTTTCTGAGACTGAGGCTGAACAGTCGAGATCATCCAGATTCACTTTTACTCGCTGAGGCACTGCGAGCCGTTCCGTAACCACCCTCACAAGCGCCACCTCTTCCTCGATGGACGACTTTTTTACTGGCGAACGCTGACTTGAGCCTTCTTCGGCCGGGGGCTTGGTGGGGGCGATGATGAACTACCTCCGATAATGACTTTTTTCCAGACATTAAAAAGCCGGCTTGTGGGCGGCGTTGTTTTGTAGTTTTGCCCAGTGTTTATTGAGGTATGTAGAGGGTTTTTAGTTTTGTCCCCCCATTTGTCCCCCCATGTTTAAAGTTCGTGCCTTAGAAATCGAGTAAATGTTCAGGGGGTGGATACATTCTGCGGAAGCCCTGTTGGAGATTTTTACCTAGGCAATGTAGGGGTTCCGGATCATTCAAGACGAGTTTACTAAACTGCGTCTCTACAATACGTGTGCCAGGGGCATTCGTAGTATTCAGCGTCCCTTGATGCGCGCCTGCCAAGCTGCGCTGAGAAGCTTCATGGGCGACAATCGGCTGTATTCCTATCTGCTGTATATTGATACAGTACTATTTGGTCGCTACTCAAGCTCGCATGGTTGCTTCTGTTGTCCTTACCCTTGCAAGCCCCTTCCCTGTGATGAGGTAGAGCGTGAGGCGCCGAGTAGAGCCCTGAGTGCCATTTTTAGGCATGTGAGCAGAAAAAGTGCTATCTCAAATTTTGAGTAGCTACCTAGTAGGTGCATGTCATGTTACATTACATACATCACGTGCAGCTAGGTTAGCAAGAAGGTAGGTATGTCAGTAGGTCAGAGTGGGCGAGTGGTTATCGAGCTAGACCCCGCGATTAAACGAGAACTGTATTCGCTATTAGCGAAGAATGGTATGACGTTGAAGGATTGGTTTCTTTCTCAAGCGGCAAGTTATATCGAAACGGGAGGGCAATTCAAACTAGAGTTGTCCCACAGTACAAAACATGAGAAAGATCTGCGTTGAGCAGGGGGGCGTAGAGTGCTTTTCGAGGTCATAGAGAACCAGCAGTTACATTTGAGCGGAATTCCGTTTCCTACTAGCGGAGGATTTGAGCGGTTTGAGTTGATCAAAAAGCAGTCGATCATTCGGAGAACTGTGAGTCTGCGCTCAGGTGAGGAGAGGGTTTCTGATATATCCTTACCTTCAGGGTTGGTCGTTTCAGAAAACTTAGCTGATTCGTATGACTTGGCATGGCTTCAGTCGAAGTCAAAACCTGTAGCTATAAATTCAAGCAATAATAAAACTATTCGAGCTGCTGACCTATTTTGCGGTTGCGGAGGACTTTCTGTCGGGTTGAGGGAAGCTGCTAGAGCGCTAGAAACTGAAGTGGAATTTGTATTTGCCTCGGATATCAATGAGGCGGCTCTTTCGGTTTATCAGCAAAATATTTCTCCCTTTTTTTCCTCAAGTCTTCCAATCGAAAGCTATATTGATGGGGATTTGGGGGCTAAAGTTACTAGCGCTGAAAAAGTGTTGATAGATAAAATTGGTAGGATTGATTTTGTTTTTGCAGGCCCTCCATGTCAGGGGCACTCAGATCTTAATAATCATACGCGCAGAGATGATCCGAAGAATCAGCTGGTTCTTAGGGTTGCAAGATTTGCAGAATTGTTTCGTCCAAAGTTTTTAGTTATAGAAAATGTTCCTGGCATAAAGCATGACCGTCTAGGATCGTTGCTAGAAGCAAAAAAAGCGTTAAGTGTATTAGGTTATAGCTTAGATGAAACCTTGATGAGGGCCGAAAAGTTTGGTGTGCCTCAAGCTAGAAAACGATTTTTCTTAGTTGCTGTTCTTGATGGAGAAAGCGATCTTTCGTCTTTAGATATGTCCCATGAAGGTCAATCGAGAGATGTTGCTTGGGCGATAACTGACCTGTTGGGTACTTCCGAGACTGATGTTTTTGACACGTCAGCAGTTCACTCTCAGGAAAATAAGCGAAGAATTAAGTTCCTTTTTGAGCATGGCCTCTATGATTTGCCCAATTCAGAGCGCCCGTCTTGTCATAGAGACAAAAAGCACTCGTATACATCCGTGTATGGACGAATGCATTGGAATAAACCGTCCCAAACAATAACTACCGGATTTGGTTCGGTAGGGCAGGGGAGATTTGTTCATCCACTTAAAGAAAGAACCTTGACTCCTCATGAGGCAGCAAGGATTCAATTTTTTCCAGATTTTTTTGAATTTGGGGATTTTGGGCGGAGGCAGTTACAGTTGCTAATCGGTAACGCAGTCCCGTCTAAACTTGCATATGTGCTTGCTCTCCATCAGTTAAGGTAATCAAATGAAGGCTGTAAGTTTGTTCTCTGGTATCGGGGGCATCGAGGTTGGCCTCGCAAAGCACGGTTTTGAAACAAGCTTGTTTTGCGAGATAGACCCTTTAGCGAGGAGTGTACTCAGAAAAAACTTTCCTGATGCAGAGGTCCATGACGATATTCTCTCGTTGGAAAATTTGCCGGACGCGGATATTGTTACCGCAGGGTTTCCGTGTCAGGACTTAAGTCAGGCGGGGGGGAAGAAAGGTATTTCTGGAGCAAAGTCAGGGCTCGTTACTACACTTTTTTCTTTAATTGAAAAACGATCGCTAAAAGATAGGCCTGAGTGGATATTAATCGAAAATGTACCCTACATGCTTCGATTGAATCGCGGTCAAGCGATGAACTTTGTTACGTCTGAATTGACGCGACTGGGTTACAGCTGGGCTTACCGTGTAGTGGATGCCAGGTGCTTTGGACTTCCTCAACGTCGCGCCCGAGTAGTTCTTTTGGCATCAAAGAGTGCCAAACCTTGGAATGTTCTTTTTGCCGATAACTATCCTGAGCCTGATATGGATGGGAAACCATCAGTTATCGAAGGTGCGGATGCATTTGGTTTTTACTGGACAGAAGGATTGCGGGGTGTAGGTTGGGTTCGCGAGGGGGTGCCTCCTATAAAGTGCGGTAGTACTCTTGGTATTGCTTCTCCCCCCGCAGTTTGGTTTCCATCCGATGATTATGTAGGAACCCTAGATATTAAAGACGCGGAAAGATTGCAGGGTTTTCCTGAGGGATGGACGGATTTTTCTGCGCATGGAACTGAAGGTAGAGCGAGTTTTAGGTGGCGCTTAATAGGCAACGCAGTCTCAACAAAAGTCTCCGAGTGGGTAGGCGGAAATATTATCAAGCATGAAGCCGTAGAGGTTCGATCTGCACCGCTAGATCGAAAGAAAGCTTGGCCAAATGCTGCTTTTGGTAATGCGGATGGTGTTTACTCGGCAGATGTAAGTAAGTGGGCGAGTCGGAGCGAAGCGCTCAAATTGTCCTCTTTCTTGAAGTTTGATTTAAAGCCACTGTCCAGGCGGGCCACAGAAGGATTTTTGGAGCGTGCAAGGAGATGTACGAATGTGGTTTATTCAGAGGCGTTTTTAGTGTCGCTTCAGAAGCACTCTAATACTTTTTTGTAAATTAAAGGGACTGTTATGCTTGCAAAAATTAATGCGCTTTTTTCAGAGCTTCTAGAAACTTATAACAGCATATCGAACACTAGCACTTCAAAGTACCTTGGTATTAGGGATTTGCTTGCTGATACGCTAGATTTAGAACCTGAAGGAGTTTATATAACAGGTGCAAAAAAGCGCATTAGTAACCTAGATACTAGGTTGGCACAAGGGAATCAACGCAATCAACATACACCCTTAGGCGTCGCGTTCATCAATATTTCATCTGAGGGGAAAACTCGGGATGAAACAATAGATGCGGCTAGATCTAGCTTTACTACTACTGTTCGAAAATTTGTCAGCGGAGAAGAGCGAGGGACAATCTTTGATGGAGTACTCGGATTCATTCAAGTAGATGACGAAGATGTTGTCGTTCCCTTGGTTTTTTTGTACTCGCAGAACTGTAACTTTGCCGAAAAGATTAAAGATACTATCCCGGATTTTAATTCCCATAGTCAGCTGATCAATAAAATAACAGCCCCGGGAGTGGTAGCAAGTGTTGTTTCATCGACAGCACCCAACCCAGTCAGTCAGGCAGTCTCCGCTGTCCTAGATACATCTTTGATAACCTTATGCTCAAGTGCGCTAAGTAATGCGGGGATGAAAATTCCGGAAGGAGTTTTGTCTCGTTTCGTAGCTTCTTTGTTGGTCAAGCGCTTTGTTATTTTGGCTGGCCTCTCTGGAAGTGGTAAAACTAAGTTGGCGATAGCTTTTGCTGAGTGGATCAAGGAGTTTGATGAGCAGCTTAAGGTCGTATCGGTTGGTGCAGACTGGAATGGTACTGAAAGTGTTTTTGGATATAGAGATGCGCTTGACCCCAATCGCTTCGTTAAACCAGTTTCCGGAATTCTCGATATTGTCATTAAGGCAGAAGACGATCCGTCCAGACCTTATTTTTTAATTCTCGATGAGATGAATTTGTCTCATGTTGAACGCTATTTTTCAGACTTTCTATCTGCTATGGAATCTGACTGTGAAATTAATTTACATACTGCTGAAGATGCGATTGATGGGGTTCCTCCATCTATTGAGCTTCCCAAGAATTTGTTCATTATAGGGACGGTTAATGTTGATGAAACAACCTATATGTTCTCGCCAAAGGTCCTTGATCGAGCGAATGTAATTGAATTCACAGTTGAGGAATCTGATTTAAAAGATTTTCTTGGTGCTCCGTCTAGAATCAATATGCAAGCGATAGTTGGGCTAGGTATGCAATATCAGTCAGCGATTGTAGAGTCTGCCAAAAGAGCAGATATAGATTTGATAAATTTACCTAGTGATATTGCTGATGGTTCAATCGTTCAACAGCAAATTACAGAAATGCTGCTGCAAGGGTTTCGATTGCTAAAGCCAATTGGAGCGGAATTCGGATTCCGTACTGCCATTGAAGTTATTCGGTTTACATATTTTCATGCTCAATTGGTGGGCAGTGGGTGGGATGTAAAGGATTCATTTGATGCCCAGATGGTTCAAAAGTTAATGCCGAAGCTTCATGGTTCTGAAAGACGCCTGCGACCCGTGCTCGATGCTCTTGAAGAGCTTTGTAATACTTCAGGTTTGAAGTTGTCTGGAGAAAAAGTTTCTCGGATGCAGGGTCGATTGAGAGATGGATTTACTAGTTTTCTTGAGTGAAAATTCATGGCGAATAGTGCGGATCTTGAATTTAAAGATATTGCTGGAGAGGTGTTGGGGCATATAAGTATCTTTGCTCCTTCAAATTTAATTGATGGCATTGTAGAGGTTAGCTCCATCGATGCGGAGCAGTATTTTGAAGAGCCCGTTCAAATTTACGAAGCCGCTCAATACGAGTATCAGCTGTTATCTCGTATTCCCGGCTGTACAGTCAGAACGGCGTGCGGTGTTGTCGGCTTAAAAGCTAGCCAAATTCCAACCCTGATCGGATGTGGAGTAATTGATACCGGGAGTTATGTTGGACGATTAGAATTAGAGTTGATTTCTGCTGCTGGGGATTTACTTTCGTCTATCGCATTGGAGGTCAGGTCTAGAAAAATAGGATACAGAGACGATTTTCGAGAGATGGCCGAGTCAATTGCTAATCATTCAATAGAACTTCTGTTTGATATTCGTTCCCCAACTACATTTAAGCAAAAGCATGTAGATGATTACTCAAGTAGTGGTTGTTATCAAAAGATTCTTTTTTTGAAAGGGACGCTAGCATCAAAGCGTTTTAAGGATGCCCTGTCTTTTGTTATTTCAAGGCCGAATGAGGTTCTGAAAAAAGAAAGAGTTTTTAGGAGTATACGGCAAGGTGTTAAGCCTACGTCAAAAAGTTTGCGAGAGATAGCTTCAGCAGTTAGGCGAACTGGCGTGGCTGATAATCACCCTATCAAAGAGTATGTTAATTCGCTACCTGACGCTTTGACTTATTCATCGCGGGTTTTGTCGCAAGATACGCCGGAAAATCAGTTTGTTAAGTTTGTTTTGGAGAGTTTCTTAACTTATTTATCCTCGATAGATAGAGGTATTTCAGGTTTGGCTGGTGAGCAATATGCTCGTATATCTGCTGATGTTAAGATTCTTATCAAGCAGCTAGAGACTGCATTGTGCGATCGATTGTTTGCAAGGGTTTCTAAGATGTCTAGTATTCCCTTTTCTAGCCAAGTATTGCAGCGTCGAGAAGGGTATCGAGAGATTTTAAATGTATGGCTTCGATTTGATCTTGCGATGCAGCTTTCCTGGTCTTCAGGTATGGATATTTTTCATGCGGGACAGAAAAATGTCGCTCTTTTGTACGAGTATTGGGTGTTTTTTGAATTGGTATCTCTTCTTAAAAGATTCTGCTCGTTTGGGGACGAGATTTTATCAAATGTCTTTGAGATGAGTAAAGATCAACTTTCTCTCAGGCTAAAGCAGGGGAGGAATATATCCTTTAAAGGCTCTGCTGTATTTGGGGCGGAATCTTTGTCTGTGCGGTTTGATTATAATCGTAGTTTTCCATATACAGACTCGCCTATCGCTTCAGGCTCTTGGAGCAGAACGATGAGGCCAGATTACTCACTGAGTTTTTGGCCTGTAAACGAAAGCGAAAATGAGTCGGAAGCCAATGGCACAATGGTTCGGCTTCATTTTGACGCTAAGTATCGTGTCGATGCATATGAAAAAATATTTAGCCGTGATGCTTTTGTTTCTGAAGATGCAGGTCATAACGAGTATGATGAGGGGGCAAAGGATAATTCAAATCGAAAAACATATAAGCGTGATGATCTTCTAAAGATGCATGCTTATAGAGATGCTATAAAAAGAAGTTTTGGTGCTTATGTTTTATATCCAGGGTCGCTTAACTATAATTTACAAGGCTATCATGAGGTACTGCCTGGAGTAGGCGCGTTTGTGATGCGCCCAGGAATGGATTCAAAATACCTTACTGAGTTTTTTAATGATTTACTCGGTCACCTGACAAACTCCACCTCTAGGCTTGATGTGGCAGTTTATACTGCAAAAATATATCATTGATATAGCGTGTAGTAGCGTGCCATTATAAGGTTCGATAAGTCAGCCCGGTTTTTCAGTGGGATCTCTTGCTACCTCCATTAATACATTGTGATCGTTAAAGGCGCTTTAATACCGAGCTCGCGCCCTCTAATGACAACTCTAGTGTTTACGTGATGATCCTTGCATGACCAACTTGATCAAGGGGCCCAGTGTGGTGCCCAGGCGTACCAGTCGCGTCAGGCTGCTTACGCCGCCACTCTTGGCACCCTTGCCGGTCAGAAAACCCAGCAGGATTACGGCAGCCACGCCCCAGAGCGGGGCATGCTTGATCCCGAATCCGCCCTGAAGGTTTTGTGTCATCCCGCGTACCCGTTGCAAGGGTTGCAGGAGTTGCGCGGATTCCTGGCGAATTTCCTGGCGATGCATTTCCATGCGCAGTCGAATCAGTGCCTTGCGCATTTCCGTGCGCGAGCTGTTGTGAGGCAGTTCAGGCAGGCTCATGGCAACAGACGCTCCCGATCGTTGGCCAGTTCTTCCAAGGTGCCATGGAAGGGCGAGGACTCATCGAAAATCGCCGCCCTCAGACGCATCCCACAGAAAATGCAGGCGAGGATATAGAACACGCAAAGCCCGATAATGGCGGGTAGGCGATAGGTGTCCCAAAACAGGATCATCACCAGCGTCGACAACCCCACCAGCAACAGCAAGGCAAATACCAGCGCGAGGCCCGCAAAGAGCAAAAGGCTAACGGTGCGGGCTTTTTGTTCCTGCAATTCTATGCCGAACAGCTCGACGTGGCTGTGCAGCAACCCAAGAAATGCGGCACCCAGGCGCCGTGGTGAGGAGTTTGGTCCCGTCGCGGACGGGCCGGATTCGCCGATCGCCATAATCAGCGCCGGGTTGCCAGCAGACCAATAAGGAAACCCACGCCGGCCGCGATACCGACCGATTGCCATGGGTTGCTCTGCACATAGTCTTCGGTTGCGGTAACAGCGGCTTTGCCGCGTTCACGCAAGGAGTCTTCGGTTAGTTTCAAGGTTTCCCGTGCACGCAGCAAACTCTCGTGGATCTGTTCGCGCAACTCATCAGCCTGATCGCCCGCCAGAGTCGCCGTGTGTTCCAGCAGCCGTTCGGTGTCGCTGACGAGTGTCTGAAAATCGTTCATCAGGATTTCTTTAGCCCCTTCTGCTGTCTTACTGACCATGACTATGTCCGAAGTTGTTGGTGTGAATTTTTTGAGTACGGACCTTGAATGAAGGTTCAACGAATTTTCTCGATTCACATACCAAATTGTCGAATCGGTCCGTGATGGTCCCTTGTCGTTGGAGTCAGCTCAACAACTAGTTTTTTCTCTGTGCGCACTTACTCGTGAACGCACCGTAGCGATCACCTGAGGTGATAAAATTGCTTGCATGGGGGAAAGGGGGCGAATGGACTACCTTGCGACAAGCCGGTCACCACTCCCTGTTAATTTCATGCGGCTGCCAAGCGCCTGAATTCCCGTGTCGACCGATATTTTAAGGCACTATGCGGATACTCTCGCTGCAATACTCTAAGGCTCTCGCCATTCCGTAGCATCAAATCCCGGTCGAGCTAGGCCATTTGTGTCGCGCAAGTAAGCTTCTACCGAAGTCACTTTGCATGACTCAGACAGATATACACTGATGCGAAAGCAGCTGTAGTCTACTCATACCTACCCTCAGATCCGTCTGCGCTCGGCCGATATGGAGTAACCGGTGAAACGGAATTCATGACTGATTTGAAGTGAGAGCGATGAAATGGCAAGAGACAACTTTACCCCTGCAACCAAGAGCGCACTGGCGCGAAATGTCCACTTCCGATGCGTGTACCCGGGATGTCCGGTAGTCACTCATGCCTCCACCCCACATGGGGATAACGTCAATTTAGGCCACGCTGCGCATATTTCAGCCGCTGCTCAAGGGGGACCTCGGTTTGACGACGAGTTGACTCCCGCGCAACGCAGAGCTTATGAGAACGGTGCGTGGCTCTGTGCCAATCACGCGAAGCTGGTAGACGATGATGAGTTGACGTTCCCTCGTGAAACCATGAGGGGGTGGCAACGTAAAATGGAAGAGAGCGCGAGAGCCGCTGTTTATGGGGCACCGATGAATGCTAACTTCGACTTTTCCGAAATATGCAGCAAGCTGGAGCTATTCCTTAAGGCTTGCAGGAAAGCAACATTCAGTGTTTATCGGGAACCCAAATACATCCAAGTGCCCCGAGAATGTGTAACCGCCATGCAGGAGCTGATCAGGCAATGCCCCAAAGACCATTGGAGGCCAGTACATCAGTGGCATTCACTGCATCCAATCACGCACGCTATTCAAGTACGAGCCGTTAATGCGGTTCGGCGGATCTTCCACGAGGTAACTGATTACAACAAATGGTACAGCGATGGCTACACATACGTGATACTTGGCGCAGCCAACACTTGGAGCCTCACTCCTGCTGAGGAAATCACGCGCGTAAATCAAACGGCTGCTATCGTTTGTGAGGCGCTATTAGAGTTCACCGAATGCATTGGCCATCTTAACGAGTATGCAGCTGGCAGAAGGCATCCAGGCAACATCATGTAGTAAATTTTCAACATCGCGCCTTATGTAGTTGGTCAGAAAGTAAAGTAGTGTGTTTTGCCTTTGCACCATCACACACTTCAAGGGCATGCTAATGCGTGATGAACCAAGCATTAGCATGCCCTTGATGTATCAGCGCATCTTTGAATAATATTCTACTTAAAGTATTTTTTGTTTAAACCCAAAAGTATCATGTGTTTGTCGAAGCATAATGGGATACTTTGACAGCTCCCGCCTGCATTTTTGACGTCATGTTCTTCTACTGTTGGAAGGTATTTAGGCAAATCTTCATCTTCTATTTCTGTGTCATCAATTGAGCAATTAAAGCTGGCAGTCGGCATGCAAACCACATCGGGTAGAGTCTTGGTTAGTCCAGCGTTTTTAGATTTTTCAGCGGCTGCGAAGTGTTTCCCTCCAAATCCCGGCCCTACTCCACTTTTATACGACACTGGATTACCCTGAGTGTCCGTTCCCAAATACCAACCGAAGGTGTAGTGATAACTTCCCGCTGGCGCATTTCCCGCAAAACTTCCCGAGTTTGAACAAACTGCTTGGTCATCACACATAGCATTTTGCTGGCTGCTGATGCTCTCTACACGCATCTGACCTTCTTTGTCCGTGTAGATGTTGTTAATTCGGACGGGGGTGTTTGGAACGCGGCAATCCCATTCTTTCAACCCATAGTACTGATCTATCCGAATTAGAGAGCACGCTGCTACATCGTCTTGAGCTTGTACCGCGCTGCCAAGAATCATCAAAAAAGGGAGTAGGACAAGCGTTGAGCGTTTCATGGGGGCCTTCCTTGCAAAGTTAAAAATGAGCGAAGTCTTGATGCGCATCCGAGGGGTTTGCCTCGTCTCAGGGACTCGCTGGGGGCGAGGCTCACCCCAATACTACCAAAACGGTAGTATCGAGTGAAAGACAAGCAATCACGATGCCGTTTTATTAAATGGATTGTGTGCATGTCAGTCTTGGGAAAGCGCATAAAGCAGGCCCGCGTGCAGGCAGGCTTATCGCAGGAGCGGTTAGGTTTGGATGCTGGTTTGGATGAGATGTCTGCGAGTACTCGCATGAATCGCTATGAGCTGGGAAAGCGGGTTCCAGCTCCTGACTTTGTCGAGCGTTTGAGCAAGGTGCTCAACGTACCGGCAGCATTTTTTTATGCCGTTGAGGATGATGAGGCAGAATTGCTGGTCAAGTTTCATAAGCTTCATGAGTTGGGACGTGTGGAGCTAATGAGTCGGCTGGATGAGTTGCTTGTCGCCAAGCCCTCAGACTAATTTTGTAAGTGCCGGGTCGCCGGCCTTTCTTGCTATAACTTCAAATATTAGGCATGAGACCACCACGGCGATCAGCAATGGCCAAAAGCGCGCCAGGATGATCACAAGCAAAACGGCCAAGACACAGCTCGCCAGTATTCCGAAAAACAGAAAAAGTAGACCGATAAAGCGTATTACATTCATCTTGATTTCCTTCAGGCATAAAGCTGCTTGAGCGGAGAGTGCTCAAGCAGCTGTGGTGGACAAGAACGTTAGGCTACCAATCGAAGAGCTGAGTCGAGGGCGCGTTGTTTGATTGTCGCACCCTGACCGAACCAGGCTGAATCTACCCGGTACTCCGAGCTCCTGGCCCTGCGCTCGTGATCAACGTATTCAGTCACGGCGTTCAACAGACCCCATGCGGTGCCACGAGCCGATTCCAGGTCAGACCCCCGGCCTTTTCCTTGGTATAGGCTTTGCACCTTTTCCATTGCCCGTTTATTTGGCAGCACTTCGGGGATGGGGTCCCCAGAGCCGGTGTCGCACAGTACTTCCATGAAAAAGCCCATAGCCTCATGCCACTGTACTTTGCGTGCGGCGAGCATGTTCATTCGGTACATGAATTCGTCCCATTGCGAGACGGCGATGCCCAATTGTTTCTTCACTGTCTGTGGAACAAAACGTGTGCTGTGTGGGACCTTGATGGCGTGTGTGGCTCCATCCAATGCAACCGCCAGTGTGTTGTTGCAAACCACGCGAATGCTGGTAGGTGTTGCCGTGGTGGCGAGCGTGCCGTCGCAAGAGGTTGCCAGTAGTAGATAGCCGTTTACTTGATCGTTTCCTTTCAGAGTGCTCGTATGCCCTGTCCTGGCGAGAGCCCAGAATTTGCGGCCTCCTTTCAATACACCTGCCGTTTCCAACTCATACCCTGATACCTCAGTGAGATCTCGGTAGAACTCCAGCACTTCGCCAGGCTGGACCACTTGATAACGACTGGAAACCACCGACAACGGAGATTTTGTGTCGGAACGATAAAGGACTTTCTGCTCTGAAAAGGAGTGAATCGTGCTCAGGTGTCCGACGGCATCGGCTTTGAAATGTACGGGGCTTTCCTCGATCTGCCAGCTCATCCCGGCTTCTCGCTGCCATATCTCCAGAGGTTGCTTCGGCGAAAGACTGGAGCCCAAGCCGTGCCAAGGTGTTGCACCGCTGTACGCCATTTGTTCGATAAGGTGTGTCATGCAATGTCCTTAAAGTTATTGCCACAGCTCATCCTCCATACAGACTCATAGGGGCGACGGTGGCGTATTTTTTAACGGGATGTGGAAACGTTATGGAGCTGGTGAGACTTAGGGCCCAGCCCTTATTTAACGGTGTCTGGCGAGGTTCAAGCAGCTTTGGCAGGCAATGGGAGATAGCGTGTTTTGAACGCTGTTATTTGCGTTGGTAAAGCTGGCAGCTTCCCTAGAAAGTGCGTGAAGGAAAGCTCCAGCGAACCCGGTGAATGGGCAGTTTCTGCTCAGCTTAGATTTCACGTCCTTTCCGTCAGCGATAGCCCGCAACGTGGCACCAGCCAGCGAAATAATTGAGAAAATTTTCCGAGAGGGTGTGTTCGAAGCTCTTGGATTTGGACTGCATGATGGGCAACTGAGTGGCATGCCTGTGCTCCTGTTGAATGGACAAATAGGTCTTGAGAGGCCTGCTCTTTGCAGGTTGGTTGCCGACGAGGATGCCCAAAAACTTGGACTCTCCTGTTCATGATGTGTGGCTGAGATTTTTTGCGTTGTTGCTTGGATCGGTTCTGGGCAACAACCGAGCTCTAGCATTGCAAGATGGGTTTTGAGCAACGCTGGGCCAGATCTGAAGCCATCGACCTCGTTGGCCGGTGGTGGGGAGGGGGGAGTTAGGGGGCAAGGATTTGCTGCCTCGTGATGATGGCTTCGTGTCTCATTTTTCCAATGGCCCAAATCGTGTATTTTTTTAATTCGAGAAGAGCACAACCACGCCTGTTGATGTGCCGGTAGAGTTTTCTCTCCGCAACGATACGAAGGTAGGCAAATGATGAGTTCAGATACCCCACCAACCGCCAGAATTTTGAGGCTCACACAGGTCCGCGAGCGTTTGGGGCTCTCACGTTCAACCATTTATGATCGGCTCAACAATCGCTCTCCTCGCTACGATGCTTCATTCCCTAAGCCCGTGAAAATAGGGATCTCTGCCGTAGGTTGGATCGAATCCTCGCTGAACGAATGGATAGGCAATCGCCCTAGCTGTTGACACCGTAAATCGAGTTGATCGAGGAGTTGGGCTTTGGCACTAACTCTTTAAGTTATAAATTTTTTAGCTATTAGTATTTACTAACAATTTCCCAGTCAAAGCGCCACCGCTATAGGCATAAGCCTTCAGGCGAGTTCTGGTTCATTTGTTATTGTTAATATGAATAAAAGAAATACGTCTATAAAACTAATCTGATAGCAGTCGGAAAGGAGTGGGGTTGGCCATGTACTCAGAAAATGAAATGGCACTGTTTGCATCTTGTTATAAGACGGCGGGGAGTAATGCAGGTGGGGGAGAATTAGCTGTTCGGGTGCTAGGTGATGAGTGGCATGTTGCAGATTATATTTGCACGATAGAAAAAGTGTTGAAAAAAATAATATCGACTAAGAGTCCTTTGTTTTATGTGGTGCCGATCGGCCGGTCCGGTGGTCATAGATTGAAGATGAGTGAACTCGGAGTTAAGTTCATTAATCTTCTACAGGCTGAACTTAAGTTGGTGTCCAAGAATTTCCCGTACTATGAATTTAATCCGTATGTTTCTATCTTCTTTGATGTTACCTACAAGCTTGAGCTTAATAACTTGGCTTGGGAGCTAAGGGGTAAGCTTGTACCAAACCTTACCTTGTCTGTGGCTACCCTAAATACAGCTATTGAAGAGCTTAGGCGCTTAGGTAAGACGGAGAGATTTAAGGCTAAATTAAGAAATTTCCGTCGTGTTGCGGATAAGAATTTTGTTGAGGTTAAAAGATATATAAACGGGATATTCTCAGTTTATTCGCGGCTTATGGTTGTTCGTCTTGATCTCGGCTACAGTAGGACGCTAGCAGATATAGACGTCGAAAAAGAAGTTGAGCATAGGAATGTAAGTAAAGATAGAGTGGAGTTTTTTAAGGCTCTAAATAATGTTGCAAAAGATAAGATGGTCGGCTTTGTTTGGAAGTTAGAGTATGGCCTAGATAAGTTTTATCACTACCATTTGATGTTGTTTTTCGACGGTTCTCAGGTCCAGGAAGATGTTATGTGGGCCAAGCGGGCAGGGGAGATCTGGGTCGGCGAGGTTACAAAAGGTGATGGTGTTTACTTTAATTGTAATCGTAAGAAACATCTTTATAGAGACTGCGGAATTGGAGTTGTAGAGCATCATGATCAAAAAAAGCGCGAAAACTTGATGCTGGCTGCCTCTTACTTAACGAAGCCCGACTATTATTTGCGAATGGTACTTCCTGGAAAATCTCGAGCGCTCGGAAAGGGGTTAGCGCCTAAATTACCTGCTAAGAAGATGGGTAGGCCCAGGTCACTGGTTCAAGCCTCATAAAAAACAACTCAAGCCTATCACTGGCTTGAGTTGTTTTTTATGAGGTGAAGATCAGAATTTAAATCCAAACTCTTTGAACATATCATCATGGATAATCCATTTTCTTATGGTTTTATCAGCGTTGTCCCCTGAAAGGGTGAACTCTTCACTTGATTGAACCTCTCCCAAAATTGAGTTGACGGCATCTCTTGCTGTGGTCCATTTACTCGTTGATCGTTTCGTTGTTAACAATTCTTTGATTAGCAGCTTTATAGCGTCATGACGTTTGGCTGCTTTTATTCCGCCAGTTGATTTGCTTGTTTTCTTGGATTGATTTTTTTCTTGTCGGATTATAGCCACCTCTTTTTCTGCGAGTGCCCCGCTTAGAAACAAGGCCTCGGCAATATAAGACCAGGCCTTTTCCGTTTCTCCCTCTTCCACAGCTAGGGTCGCCATTATAGTCAGCGTAAGCGAGGCGTGATAAAAGTATTCATAAGGGTTCTTTGCGAGCCCTAGCGTGTGGTTTATCCAAAGAACTTCAATTTTGTTGGTGGGCTCAGAATTTATTTTTATGTCGTTTTCTATTTCTTTTTTGAGTCGGTTGAAATTAGTTTTCTTGTCGATGAGCTTAGTGCTCTCATCAAGTAACTGGAAATTCTTTTCAATTGCGTCACGTGGAGTTCGGTGGGCTAGTGCTTGATAAAAGTTTTTAGTTACGCCTAGCCCCGTTGTTCCATTCTGTTTAGGCTTCGGTACGGCTACTCTTTTGTCAATGGTCGGCATCTAAAGTCCTGGTTGTTTTGACCGCATAATTAGTTTTAATTGCTGTTTGCCAAAATTTGCTATTCCGCTGTGTCGCTGGTTTTGCTTCCCATAAAGCTTGCCCAGTCGGTCATCAATGCTCTGCGTTTGTCTAGAAAATCTGAGCGAGAGTACGCCCCTTCAGTCTGGTCACGCTCATCATGCGCCAGAGCCATCTCGCAAACCTCCCGTGGGTAGTGAGTGCATTCACCGGCCCAGTCTCTAAATGAGGATCGAAAGCCGTGTCGGGTGATGTGTTCGTATCCCATGCCATGCAGGAGCGTCCGTACTGCGTTTGCGTGCATGACTCCTGTCTTGCCCTGGCCTGGGAATAGAAAGGCGCTTCCCTCATCTCGTGGAATGCTCTTCACTAGCTTTACGACTTCCTCTGCAAGCGGAATTACGAAAGCTACCCGCATCTTCATTCGCTCACCTGGCAGCGACCAAGTCCCAGCTTCTAGATCAAACTCATCCCAACGAGCGAACCTGACCATGTGCGCGCGTGCGCTGGTCATGATCAACAGTTGAGCGGCCCAAGACGGAGGCGTGGAGTTTGCCCTGAGTTTTGTCATCAAATCCGGCACATCCTGCCAGCGCAACGCTTCAAAGTGCTCGCGCTTCCGGGCCTTCTTCTTTTCAGCGCGGCTCAACAGATTGTCTAAATGCCCGCGCCAGCGAGCAGGGTTCTCCCCCTGTCGCAGGTTGCGTGCCTTGGCGGCGTCCAAAACTTGCTCAATTTGCCCACGTACCTCATCGGCGGTTCGCGTTTTGGTAGCCCAGATGGGTTGCAGCACCTTGAGCACTTCGGGAGTACCGATGTCTTCGGCTGACAGCTTGCCTATGTGATTAAACGCATACAGCTCCAGCTTCCGTAGCCACCCTTTACGCCACTTCTCAGACCACGCCGCTCCGTGAGCATCACGGTATTCCGTTGCAAGTGTCTCGAACTTCAGTTGTTTGGCTTCACTTGCTCGCTGGGCTTCCCGTTGAGCTGCGCGCTCTATGTCACGAGCGGCTAATGGGTCTATGCCATCACTCAATTGGGTGCGTTTAGCACTGGCATCTTGTCTGGCCTTCTTGAGACTCACCTCAGGGAATGAGCCCAGACCCATCTCTCTACGACGGCCCGCCAGTTGGAAGCGGAGTGTCCAGGATTTACTTCCGCTAGGTTTTACTTCCAACCGTAGGCCATCACCATCTTCATAGGTGCCAGGTTCGGTCAGGTTTTCGACTTGTTTCGGATTCAGCTTAGCCATTAGATTTCCCCTGTCGTCCCTTTTGTCCCCCCACCTGTCCCCCCACTTCATCGTTGGATGAGGTTAAATGGCGTTGAACACCATCGGACAGGGGAATGCCTGAAAGCCCCGGAATAGCTAAGCTATCAGGAAGATTCTTGGATGGGATAGGATTATTTCGGACAATTAAAAAGCCGGCTTGTGGCCGGCTTCTCGGGGACTGGCTTGGTTCATTTTTGGTAAACCGCGCCAGCCTTCAAAACGTACACCCGGATCTTGCGTCCGGCTGTGGGACTTGGCGAGAAAGTGATCTGCCTTGTCGGTGCGATCAGCGCCGCGGGGCGGGGTGATGCGCAAATGTGGGGCGCAGCATACTGATTTTTTTGGGGAATTCCCAGTGGGAAGTGCCGGGTAGAGCGATTGCAGTAATGTGTAGCTGCTGCCGTAGGCTGCGCAGCAGTCGTAATCCCGGCAACCGCGGTCTTCCTGTAACACCGCGAATCATGGGTTTACGACTGCTGCGCAGCCGAACGCAGGCTTCGCCAGCTGCTACAGGAGCGTGCCTCACAGGAACGGCACCGGTGGCCGTCGCTTGTTCAGCGTCGAGCACCAGAACACCCACCCCAG
The DNA here is from genome assembly GCF_018449725.1 of Pseudomonas sp. dw_612. Lineage (GTDB taxonomy): Bacteria > Pseudomonadota > Gammaproteobacteria > Pseudomonadales > Pseudomonadaceae > Aquipseudomonas. The sequence goes on from NZ_JAAVVC010000024.1 coordinate 118,253, forward strand.
CACCCGAATGTTCTGCTCTTCAATCTGCGCCGCTCTAAACACCTCATCCGGGTATTCCGCGCTGTTGTGGCTGCGTAATCGCAACCCATTCCCCGGCATGCGGTGCAGGTATTTGATGCGCAGCATGCCGTCATGCTCGATCGCGTAGATCTCGCCATCAACAATCTGGGTCAAACCGCGATCGATGGCGATGGTGGAGCCGTCTTCAATCTTCTCCGCCATGCTGTTGCCGACCATATAGGCGCAGATGGCGTCGTTGTGGTTGATTTCCAGGGAGTCGAGGTGGCTTCGGGGAAGGCGGATGGGGTGGCTGTCGTCTTCGATGACGTGGGTTTTGCTGGAGCCGAGGGTGACGGGTGTTTCTTTATAGAAGGGCAGTTCGACGTCGGTGGGCTCGATGACGGTGTAGACGCCGCGGATGGCCTGCGTGTTGTAGGTGTTGCCGGTTTCGTCGAACAGGCACTGGTCTTTCGGGCCTTCGGCGTTTTTCAGCCAGTTGCTGTTGACGGAGAGCTTTCGGGCGACCTCTTCCATGCAGTGGGCGGGCACGCCGCGGGTGTACCAGTTGTGGACGTTTTGCGGCGCTGTGTCCAGGAATTCGGCAAATCCTGTTGTCGTGATGTTCGCCGCTTTGAGCAGCGCTTTAAACCGTGGACCGCTAGTGTTCTTTTTCATGAACGCGAGTTTACGGGCGCGGGCCAGGGCTTTGAATAAACGGACTGTTCAAATTGCGCGGGAATTTTAAGACCGGATGTAAGACGTCTTACGCCAGTTTTAAACAAGAAAAAACCAAATGCCCAAATTCTTAAACGCCACGTTTAAAGTCACATTTTCAGCGCCCACAAAAAACCCCGGATAAACCGGGGCTCTTCTTGAAGCATGCAGCTTGCAGCTCAACGCTGGCTTTAGCCTTTGTAAGCAGCAACCGACTTCATGATCTCGGTGCGAGCGGCTTCGGAGTCGCCCCAACCTTCGATCTTCACCCATTTGCCTTTTTCGAGGTCTTTGTAGTTCGCGAAGAAGTGCTCGATCTGCTGGATCAGCAGCTGTGGCAGGTCGCTGCATTCCTTCACGTCGACGTACAGCTGGGACAGCTTGTCGTGTGGGACTGCGATGACTTTGGCATCGCCGCCGCCGTCGTCGGTCATGTGCAGGATGCCGATTGGGCGGGCGCGGATAACCGAACCTGGAGCAACCGGGTAAGGGGTCACGACCAGCACGTCGAGGGGGTCACCGTCGTCAGCCAGGGTGTTGGGGATGAAACCGTAGTTGGCCGGGTAGAACATCGGGGTGGCCATGAAACGGTCAACGAACAGGCAATCGCTGTCTTTGTCGATTTCGTACTTGATCGGCGCGTGGTTGGCCGGGATCTCGATCGCGACGTAGATGTCGTTCGGCAGGTCTTTGCCAGCCGGAATCTTGCTGTAGCTCATTGGGCGGTGCCCCCGTTAGTTGACCAAAAACACTTGGCCGGATTGACCAAAAAGTGGCGGCGATTATAGGCATATTCCGCCGCCGATGCCATGCGCCTTGGGTCGTGTAGACCTTAGTCGTGTCCCTGATAGACAGGGCTTTGCGTCTGAAGTTGCCGCAGCCGTGCCAGCGGGTCTTGCCGGTAAAACAGCCGCAACTGCTCGTAGACCTGTGGATAAGCCTCGTGCAGCAAATCCGGGGCGCTGAAGAAGTATTCGCTGGTGACGGCGAAGAATTCGGCCGGGTTCTCGGCGGCGTAGGGGTCGATGGCGGTTTCGGCGTCCGGGTTGCGGTCCAGATGGCGGTTGAGGTCATCGTAGGCCTGTTGCATGACCGTTGCCCAGTCGCTGACGCGCATGTCCGGATGCAGCGGCGGCAGGCCGTTGGCGTCGCCGTTGAGCATGTCGAGTTTGTGCGCCAGTTCGTGGATCACCAGGTTGTAGCCTTCCCAGCCGCCGCTGGCCATGACGCCGGGCCAGGCGAGGATGATCGGGCCTTGCTGCCAGGCTTCGCCGCTGTGTTCGCCGTCCCATTCGTGTTCGACGCCACTGGCATCGCGATGGCGCTGAGGACTGAGGAAGTCGTCGGGGTAGAGGACGATCTCGTGGAAACCCTGATACCAGTTCAAATCGCCGAGGTTCAGCAACGGCCATTGCGCCTGGGCGGCGAGCAGCAGGCGTTGTTCCTGGTGGAGTTCGACGCCGGGCAGGGCGGTCAGGTGTTTGTCTTCCAGGAACAGCACGCTGGCTTCACGCAGCCATTGATCTTCAGCGACGCTGATGCCATCCAGGAAGCTCAAGTGATGGCGCACCCGTTGCCACATTTCGTCGGCAATCGGGTGCCTGGCCAGGATGCGCCGGCGACGCCAGGCGCTCAGGGACCACATGAGCGCTCAGCGGGTTTCGGCTTTGGAGCTCGAACCGCCGAAGCGGCTGCGCACGACGCCGATGATCATCGGCACCAGCGACAGCAGGATGATGCCCACCACCAGCAGCGACAGGTTTTTCTTGATGAACGGTACGTTGCCGAAGAAGTAACCGAGGGTTACCAGGCCGCCGACCCACAGGATCGTGCCGAGCACGCTAAAGAAGAAGAAGCGCGGGTAAGGCATCCGGGCGATGCCGGCGACGAACGGTGCAAAGGTACGAATGATCGGCAGGAAGCGCGCCATGGTCACGGTTTTGCCGCCGTGCTTGTCGTAGAAATCGTGGGTTTGTTGCAGGTAGTCGCGGCGGAAGATTTTCGAGTTCGGGTTGCTGAAGAGCTTCTCGCCTGCCGTTCGTCCGATCACGTAGTTGGTGCTGTCGCCGAGGATCGCCGCCAGCATCAGCAGGCCACCCAGCAGCATCGGGTCCATGCCGCCGCCGGCCGCAACCGCGCCGGCGATGAAAAGCAGGGAGTCGCCCGGCAGGAAGGGCATCACCACCAGGCCGGTTTCGCAGAAGATCACCAGAAACAGGATGGCGTAGATCCATGGCCCGTAATTGTTTACCAGCAAATCGAGGTACACATCGAGATGCAGGACAAGGTCGATCGGGTTGAAATCCATGGGGGGCACCTGTGGTGATGGTCCGACTCAGCAGACCTGTGCGGATGACTTTATGTAAGCCTACAAGTGGGTGTAGTTTTTCTTACAAGCGCGGAAGCTCGGGATTATACGGTGGGAATAGTGAAAAGCGCGTCGAGATTGTAGCGAGGGATGTCGCGGATGATCCGTGTCCGACAGGCTGCACCCAAACACGTCTGGCGAGGGAGCTTGCTCCCGCTGGAGGGCGAAGCACTCCCAAAGCCTGCATTTACAGTGTGTCAGGAGAATCTTGTTGGCCGGGTTACGACTGCTGCGCAGCCGAGCGGGAGCAAGCTCCCTCGCCATAAAAGCTCGCCCGGCCCGAAATTGTTATAACTCGTCGCTAATCGGCAATACGTAGTTCTTGAATTCGGTGTCTTCCTTGAACCCGATCGACTCGTACGTCTTCTGCGCCACTTCGTTGTTGCTGCTGGTGGACACACGCATGCGCACGGCATTGGTTTCCTTGGCCATTTTCTTCGCAGTGCGGATCAGGTTGTCGGCCACCAGTTGGCGGCGGGCGTCTTCGGCGACGTAGATGTCGTTGAGGATCCACACGCGTTTAAGCGAAAGGGACGAAAAGCTCGGGTAGAGCTGACAGAAACCCATCAGTTTGTTGTTGTCGTCATCGGCCAGGGCCAGGTAGATCACCGATTCCTTGCGGCGCAGGCGTTTTTCGAGGAACGCACGGGACGAGTCCGGATACGGCAGGGAGCCATAAAACTCGCGATATTTGACGAATAACGGGGTCAGCAGGTCCAGGTGTTCGAGGGTCGCTTGAATAATCCGCATGGTAGGTCTCGCTTCAAGTGGCTGTCATACGTGCGTGACGGCGATGGGAAACCCCTGGCGGCCGTGCGTCGATCCTGCCTGAAACCGAATCAGAAACGCAATGCGGAAACGGTTCAGGCATCCGGCGGGCTGAGTAGGAAATTACCTTTCATGTCCGCTCCAGTTTCCGACTCCAATGTCTGAACCTGGGCTTCGTCCTTCAAATTGACCCCCGACAACTGCCGCCGACAGGCTTCGCGCATCAGATACAGCAAGCGATGTGCTGCCATGCCGTAACTGAGGCCTTCGAGCCGGACGTTGGAAATGCAGTTGCGATAAGCATCCGTGAGGCCAATCTTTGGATTGTAGGTGAAATATAAACCCAGACTATCAGGAGAACTGAGTCCCGGGCGTTCACCAATCAGGATCACCACCATTTTCGCGCCCAGCAGCTCGCCGATCTCATCGGCGACGGCCACCCGGCCCTGTTCCACCAGAATCACCGGTGACACGGACCAGCCATCCTCCGAGGCCTGTTCTTCCAGACGCGTCAGAAACGGAACGGTATGACGATGAACCGCCAATGCCGACAAACCATCGGCCACCACCATCACTAAATCCACGCCGCCCGGATGGGCCGAGGCGTAATCACGCAGGGTCTGTGCCGACTCATCGCTCAACTTGCGACCCAGATCGGGGCGTTGCAAATAGCTGTTCCGGTCCGTCGCCGCGCTGTGCAGCAGCAGACTCTCGCGCCCACGCTCGGCCAGTTGCGCGCTGAGCCCGGCATGGTCGAACGGCAAATGCACCGCGTCCCGGGCCTGGGCGTGGGCGAATTGGAAATCCAGTTGCGCCTTGGTCGGCATGCTGGTGCCAGTGCGGCCCAGGGCAATGCGCGCCGGGGTCAGGCGCCGCAGTTCCAGCCACGGGTTCTGCGGATCCAAGGGTGGTTTATCCATATCAACACTCATCCCAGTTGCGCCAGGGCCTGGCGGAAGGCCGGCGGCAGGTTGTTACCAAAGTGAACCTTGCCGTCCGCCTGAGTGAAAATTCCCATCTTTGCCAGCCATTGTTCGAACTCCGGCGCCGGTTTCAAGCCCAGGGTTTGCCGGGCGTAGAGGGCGTCGTGGAACGAAGTGGTCTGGTAGTTGAGCATGATGTCGTCGGAGCCGGGGATGCCCATGATGAAGTTGATCCCGGCCACGCCCAGCAGGGTCAGCAGGGTGTCCATGTCGTCCTGGTCGGCTTCGGCGTGGTTGGTGTAGCAGATGTCGCAACCCATCGGCACGCCCAGCAACTTGCCGCAGAAGTGGTCTTCGAGGCCGGCGCGGATGATCTGTTTACCGTTGTAGAGGTATTCCGGGCCGATAAATCCTACGACGGTGTTCACCAAAAACGGTTTGAAATGTCGCGCCACGGCGTAGGCCCGCGTCTCGCAGGTCTGTTGATCGATGCCGTGGTGGGCGTTGGCTGACAGGGCGCTGCCCTGGCCGGTTTCGAAATACATCAGGTTCTGGCCGAGGGTGCCGCGATTCAGGCTCAAACCCGCGTCGTAGCCTTCCTGTAATACATTCAGGTTGATGCCGAAACTGGCGTTGGCCGCTTCGGTGCCGGCGATCGACTGGAACACCAGGTCCAGCGGTACGCCACGGTTTACCGCTTCGATAGACGTTGTTACGTGGGTCAAGACGCACGCTTGTGTAGGGATTTCGTAGCGCTGGATGATCGCGTCGAGCATTTCCAGCATCGCGCAGATCGAGGCGATGCTGTCGGTGGCCGGGTTGATGCCGATCATCGCGTCGCCGTTGCCGTACAGCAGACCGTCGAGAATGCTTGCGGCGATGCCCGCCGGTTCGTCGGTGGGGTGGTTCGGTTGCAGACGAGTGGATAAGCGCCCGCGCAGGCCCATGGTGCCGCGAAACTGGGTGACCACGCGGATCTTCTGCGCCACCAGCACCAGGTCCTGCACGCGCATGATTTTCGACACGGCGGCGGCCATTTCCGGGGTCAGGCCGGGAGCGAGGGCGCGCAGGCTCTGTTCGTCGGCGGCGTCGCTGAGCAGCCAGTCGCGAAAGCCGCCGACCGTGAGGTGGCTGACCACGGCGAAGGCTTGTTTGTCATGAGTGTCGATGATCAGTCGGGTGACTTCATCGGCCTCGTAGGGAATCAGTACTTCCTGCAGGAAGTGGGTCAGCGGGATGTCGGCCAACGCCATTTGCGCAGCCACACGCTCGCCATCGTTGAGCGCGGCAACGCCGGCCAGGAAGTCCCCGGAACGCGCCGGGCTGGCCTTGGCCATGACGTCCTTGAGGCTCTCGAAGCGGTAGGTCTGGGCGCCGACGGAATGGGCAAATGTGGCCATGGGACGGGGTCCTCCTGATTCTGTAAATCACTCAAATAACCCACCGAAACCCTGTGGGAGCGGGCTTGCTCGCGAAAGTGGTGTGTCAGTCGACATCAACATAACTGACCCACCGCTTTCGCGAGCAAGCCCGCTCCCACATTGGGTCTCGGTGCACTTCGATGTGGCAGGCGCCGGTCATTCAGCCCGGCACCGGTGCAACTCAGATACCTTCGAGCATAGCGTCTGCCGGCGCATCGGAACGTTGCTTGGCGGTCAACTGGAAATACAGATAACCCACCGCCATGAACCCAAGGAAAACCAAGCCAATCACAGTGTTGAACCACGCCATTGCGATCAAACACACCACCGCCAGGAACAGCGCAATCCCCGGCACGATCGGGTAGCCCGGCGCGCGGAAGGTGCGTTCCAGGTTCGGCTCGGTTTTACGCAGTTTGAACAGGCTCAGCATACTGATGATGTACATCACGATGGCGCCGAATACCGACATGGTGATCATCGCCGCCGTCAGGGTCATGCCTTGCAGATTGACCAGTCCATCGCTGTAGATCGCCGCGATGCCGATCACGCCGCCGGCCAGAATCGCCCGGTGCGGGGTCTGGAAGCGCGAGAGTTTGGCCAGGCCTTTAGGCAGGTAACCGGCCCGCGCCAACGCGAAGAACTGCCGCGAGTAGCCCAGAATGATCCCGTGGAAACTCGCCACCAGACCGAACAGGCCGATCCAGACCAGCATGTGCATCCAGCTCGAATTGTTGCCAACCACGGCTTTCATCGCCTGGGGCAGCGGGTCGTTGATGTTCGACAGTTGACGCCAATCGCCAACGCCGCCGGCCATCACCATCACGCCGATAGCCAGGAACACCAGAGTCAGAATGCCGCTGACATAGGCCTTGGGAATCGTGCGTTTCGGGTCCTTGGCTTCTTCGGCCGCCATGGCTGCGCCTTCAATGGCCAGAAAGAACCAGATCGCAAAGGGAATCGCCGCAAAGATGCCGGGGATCGAGGCCATGGTGAATTCGTTGGAACCCGACCAGCCGTTAAGCACGAAGTTGCTGAAACTGAAGCCCGGCGCGACCACGCCCATGAACACCAGCAATTCGGCAACCGCCAATACGGTGACCACCAATTCAAAGGTCGCGGCGATGCTGACACCGAGGATGTTCAGGGTCATGAACACGAAGTAGGCGCCGACCGCCGCGATCTTGGGGTCCAGTTCCGGATATTGCACGTTGAGATACGCGCCGATGGCCATGGCAATCGCCGGCGGCGCAAACACGAATTCGATCAGGGTGGCGATGCCGGCGATCAAACCACCTTTCTCGCCAAACGCCCGCCGGCTGTAGGCAAACGGCCCGCCCGCGTGGGGGATCGCGGTGGTCAGTTCGGTGAAACTGAAGATGAAGCAGGTGTACATCGTCGCCACCATTAGTGCGGTGACGAGGAAACCCAGGGTGCCTGCGGTGCCCCAGCCGTAACTCCAGCCGAAGTACTCGCCGGAAATCACCAGGCCGACGGCAATGCCCCATAAGTGCAGGGTGCCGAGTGTGGGTTTGAGCTGTGTCGTAGAAGTCATAAGTCCTCTCTGTTTTTTATTGTTTGATCGGTTGGACTTTCGGGTGTGGCGGTTACAGCGGGCACGCAAAGCCCGTGCCAGAGGGGCAGGGCAGTGTTTGGGGGTGTGGCTGATGACGTCTTCGCGAGCAAGCCCGCTCCCACAGAGGTTCTATGAACACTGGAGAACCCCTGTGGGAGCGGGCTTGCTCGCGAAAGCGGTAGAAAGGGCGACACAGAAACACCTGCATCGCCCCGGTTTCTTAGAAGAAGCCCAACGGATTGATGTCGTAGCTCACCAGCAGGTTTTTAGTCTGCTGGTAGTGATCAAGCATCATTTTGTGGGTTTCACGCCCGACGCCAGACTTTTTGTAACCCCCGAACGCAGCGTGCGCCGGGTACAGGTGATAGCAGTTGGTCCACACACGACCGGCCTTGATGGCGCGGCCCATGCGGTAGGCGCGGTTGATGTCGCGGGTCCAGAGGCCGGCGCCCAGGCCGAACTCGGTGTCGTTGGCGATGGCCAGGGCTTCGGCTTCGTCTTTGAACGTGGTGATGCTCACCACCGGGCCAAAGATTTCTTCCTGGAACACACGCATTTTGTTGGTGCCCTTGAGCAGGGTCGGCTGGATGTAATACCCGGTCGCCAGGTTGCCCTCGAGTTTTTCCACCTTGCCGCCGGTCAGCAGCTCGGCGCCTTCGCCCTTGGCGATTTCCAGGTACGAAAGGATTTTGTCGAATTGTTGCTCGGACGCCTGGGCGCCGACCATGGTGTCGGTGTCCAGCGGGTCGCCACGTTTGATCGACAGGACTTTCTTCATCACCACTTTCATGAAGTCGTCGTAGATCGATTCCTGCACCAGTGCACGGGATGGGCAGGTGCAGACTTCGCCTTGGTTGAAGAACGCCAGCACCAAGCCTTCGGCGGCTTTTTCGATGAAGGTTTCTTCAGCTTGCATGATGTCGGCGAAGAAGATGTTCGGCGACTTGCCACCCAGCTCCACGGTGGACGGAATAATGTTTTCGGCGGCGGCGTGCATGATGTGCGAGCCGACCGGGGTCGAGCCAGTGAATGCAATTTTGGCGATGCGTTTGCTGGTCGCCAGCGCTTCGCCAGCTTCTTTGCCGAACCCTTGCACGACGTTGAGCACGCCGGGTGGCAGCAGGTCGCCGATCAGTTCCATCAGCACGGTGATGCCCAGCGGGGTTTGCTCGGCAGGCTTGAGCACCACGCAGTTACCGGCGGCCAGGGCCGGAGCGAGTTTCCACGCAGCCATCAGGATCGGGAAGTTCCACGGGATGATCTGACCGACCACGCCCAGCGGTTCATGGATGTGATAAGCCACGGTGTTGCCGTCGATTTCGGCAGCGCTGCCTTCCTGGGCACGAATGCAACCGGCGAAGTAGCGGAAGTGATCCGCCGCCAGCGGGATGTCGGCGTTGAGGGTTTCGCGAACGGCTTTGCCGTTGTCCCAGGATTCGGTGATGGCCAGGAGTTCCAGGTTCTGCTCGATGCGGTCGGCGATTTTCAGCAGCACCAGCGAGCGCGCCTGGGCGGACGTGGCGCCCCAGGCATCGGCAGCGGCGTGGGCAGCGTCCAGGGCTTTGTCGATGTCTTCGGCCGTGGAGCGCGGGAATTCGGCAATCGGTTGGCCATTTACTGGCGAAGTATTGGTGAAGTACTGACCTTTGACAGGCGCGACGAACTCGCCGCCGATGTAGTTACCGTATTTGCTCTTGAACGAAACGATAGCGCCTTCAGTACCGGGGTGAGCGTAACGCATGGTGATTTCTCCTTGGCTTTTGTGCTTATAAGGGAGAGCGCATGTGCGCCTGCTATAAGCGTAGAGCAAAGGTTGGGCCACTGCCTTGCAGGGCAGACAAATCAAGGCCTTGCGCGGTTTTTGTCGGACAAGCGGACGGGGGCTGTGACGGTTTCGGTACAGCCTGGGTGACAGTTTGTACCGCTTGTGGCACACGTTGTGACCGGGCGGTCTTGCCAGCATTGCAAAGCGCGCTGGCGTGGAGGATGCTCGGCCTCACGCTTTATGTAGCAGCTGCCGAAGGCTGCGTTCGAGTGCGAAGCGCTCGCCTCGGTTTGGCAATGAAATACGGGACACCGGTTTTACGACCGCTTCGCGGCCGGACGCAGCCTTCGGCAGCTGCTACACGGAAGCGAACCAGACTCTGCGGGGAGAATAATAAGAAATGCACGACAACCATTTGAGTCGCCATGCCCAGCAAGTCCTGACCGTTACCCAGGGCAAATCGCACCTGCACGGCCCCGGCAGCGATCCGTCGATTGCCCGGTCCTGGCTGCGTTGTCTAGAGGATTATCACCTCGACCCGGCCCTGACCATGGCGCCGACGGTGCTGGAGCATGGTCGCGTGCTGGAAAGCCGCGAACGCCTGCAGCAAGTGCTGCACATCGCCGGCAACGAAATGACCAGTCTGCACCAGCAACTCTCCGGCGCCGGCCACGCGGTGCTGCTGACCGACGCCCGTGGGGTGATCCTCAACTGCGTCACCGCCCCCGCTGAGCGGAAGATTTTCGAGCGCGCCGGGCTGTGGCTCGGCGCCGACTGGAGCGAAGCCTGCGAAGGCACCAACGGCATCGGCACTTGCCTGGTGGAACGCCAGGCGCTGACCATTCACCAGGACGAACACTTTCGCGGCCGCCACACGGGCTTGACCTGCTCGGCGAGCCCGGTGTTCGACCCCCATGGCGAACTGCTGGCGGTGCTCGACGTGTCCTCGGCCCGGCATGATGTCTCGCGCCAGAGCCAGTTCCACACCATGGCCCTGGTCAATCTCTCGGCAAAGATGATTGAGAGCTGCTATTTCCTGCGTTACTTCGACAATCAATGGCTGCTGCGTTTTCACCTTCAAGCGGAATCCGTCGGGCTGTTCAGCGAAGGGCTGCTGGCGTTTGATGGCGAGGGGCGGATCAGCGCGGTCAACCAGAGTGCGCTGAACCTGCTGGGACATATTCGCGGCGGATTGCTGGGCAAACCGGTGGAAATGTTTTTCGACTGCTCGCTGGATGAACTCCTCGGTCGCGCGAGCGTAAATGCCAGCGCCAGTTGGCCATTGCGCACCCGTGACGGGCGCAGTCTGTTTGCCTTGTTGCGCGGCCAGCCGCGCAGCATTCCGGTGCCGGTGGTGCCCAGTCCGGTGATTGCTGAACGTCCGCGTTTGTCCGGTATCTGCCTGGGCGATGCCGCGTTGCAGGAAGATTTCCGCAAATCCCTGAGAGTGTTCGAGCGCGATGTACCGCTGTTGATCAATGGCGAAACCGGCTCCGGCAAAGAGGCCTTCGCCAAAGCCGTGCACCACGCCAGTCAGCGCGCGGGAAAAGCCTTCGTTGCCCTCAACTGCGCGGCCATCCCGGAAAGCCTGATTGAAAGCGAACTGTTCGGCTATCGCGGCGGCAGTTTCACCGGGGCGCGCAAGGAAGGCATGCGCGGCAAGTTGCAGCAGGCCGATGGCGGCACGCTGTTCCTCGACGAAATCGGCGATATGCCCTTGGCGTTGCAGACTCGACTATTAAGGGTCTTGGAAGATCGCCAAGTGGTGCCGATTGGCGGCGAACCGGAATCGGTGAACGTCAGAATTATCAGCGCCACCCACCGGAACTTGCTGGATCGAGTGCAGGACGGCAGCTTCCGCGAGGATTTGTATTACCGGCTCAATGGGCTGGAAGTTGCCTTGCCTGCGCTGCGTGATCGCACCGATAAATCCCAGTTGCTCGATTTCCTGCTGGCCGAAGAGGCGGGCGGGGAGACAGTGTTGATTGATCAACCGGCGCGGCAGGCCTTGCTCGGTTTTGCCTGGCCGGGGAATGTGCGGCAGTTACGCAATGTGCTGCGTACCTTGGCGGCGTTGTGTGATGGCGGGCGGATCGGGCTGGAAGACTTGCCGGCGATGATTCGCCAGGCCCGGCCGGTGGTTGCGGCGGTGGTGGAAGAGCCTTCCGAGTTCCCGCTCGACGATGCCGAGCGGTTGGCGTTACTGAATGCGTTGGAGCAGCAGCGCTGGCATATGACCCATACGGCTGAGCAGCTAGGCGTCAGCCGTAACACTCTGTATAGAAAGCTGCGTAAGCATGGGATTGAGCGGTAGGCC
>NZ_JAAVVC010000025.1 GCF_018449725.1 Pseudomonas sp. dw_612
CGCGATCAGGTTGAGCCGGATATTTTTGACCGACCACAAAACGCCTGCGGGAGCGGGCTTGCTCGCGAAAGCGGTGTGTCAGTCAGCATCCATGTTAAATGGGCCGCCGCCTTCGCGAGCAAGCCCGCTCCCACAGGTAACCGCATCGCTCAGCCGAGCAGCGCAATCAACTCCTGGGTAGTGACAATCGAATGGGCATAGGTCGGCCCGTTGATCACGTGGGCGGCGTGCATCGCTTCGGCGCTGAACGCAGCGGTGGCATCGCGTACCAGAGTGACGTGGTAGCCCAGTTCGGCGGCGAACTTGCCGGTGGTTTCGATGCAGGTGTTGGCGAGCATGCCGACAATCACCACTTTGTCGATTCCGTGCTGTTTGAGCAGGTAATCCAGGTCGGTGTTGGCAAAACCACTGCCGCCCCAGTGTTCCTTGACGATCACATCACCGGGCTCAGGCTGGAAGTCCGGGTGCCACTCCCCGCCCCACGTGCCGGCGGCAAACACCTGGGCGTGACTGGCGCCCTGTTGATAAGGACTGGGGTGTTTCCAGCGCGCCAGTTCGTTGGGTTCGGCGCGGTGGTGCGGCACGTAGAAAACCTGCAGGCCGGCCTTGCGCACAGCCGCCACCACGGCCTTCAGGTTGGCCAGGGTGCCGACGCTGTCGGCCACCGGTTTGGCACGGCCATGGAGTTTGCCGCCTTCGCTGAGGAAGTCGTTATACGGATCCACCAGCAGCAGACCGGTTTGGGCAGGCACATAGAAACTGGCATTCATGATCGGCTCCTCAGGGACAAAGGCATGCGCAGCTATCCAGTGTAGAACCCGCCACCGCCCCCATCCGGCCCAGCCGACGACCGCATCATCAGCTCCGCGAGAGGTGCCTTGCCGCAACCATCATTGCCGTCGATGGTCACCATCACGTCAATGAAGTTCTCATAAAAAATCCTCGGCGTAACATCCGCTCCATACCCAACCAATAAGCACCCCGGAGCACACCCTCATGAAACGCCAAATCCTTCTCAGCATCGCTTTCTCGGTTTTCGCAGTTAATGCTTTCGCCGCTTCTTCTCACACCATGGTCGCTGAAGGCGGCTCGGATCGCCTGATTGAAAGCCGTGTGGCTGAGGGTGGTTCGGATCGCTTGATCGAGAATCGTGTTGCGGAAGGTGGTTCTGATCGTCTGATCGAGAATCGTGTGGCTGAAGGTGGCTCCGACCGTCTGATCCAGAACCGCGTTGCTGAAGGTGGCTCCGACCGTCTGATCCAGAATCGCGTTGCTGAAGGTGGCTCCGACCGTCTGATCCAGAACCGCGTTGCTGAAGGTGGCTCCGACCGTCTGATTCAGAACCGCGTTGCTGAAGGTGGTTCCGACCGTCTGATCCAGAACCGCACTGCATGAATGAATGCCTTTAAAGCACTACTCAACGAAAAACCCGGCCTCATCTGCCGGGTTTTTTTACGCCTGCGAATCTCCGTTATTGATGTGGTGTCTGGCCATTCGCCAGGATCGCAGCCTTCGGCAGCTCCTACGGTGTACACATGACCCTGTAGGAGCTGCCGAAGGCTGCGATCTTTTGATCTTGATCTTCAACGCCCCTTCGCCATGCACCGCTGATAGCGCTCATCAACCCGCTTGGCAAACCATGCCGTGGTGAGTTTGCGGGTGATCTTCGGGCTTTCCAGCGTAATCCCCGGCAACATCGCACGGGGCAACTGACGACCTTCAGCCTTGTCCGCCAGAGCAAAGACCTTCTGGTACAGCCTTGTCTCCTCGAATTCCAGGCTTTTACCCGTTTCCAATTGATCGCGAATCGTCGGGTTGCGCATGCCCAATTGCTTGCTGAGGGTGCGCACCGCCAGCTCCGTGGTGCCGGGCATGATGGAGTCGTAGCGAATCAAATCACCGTCCAGCGCCAGCGGGATGCCCGACGCACGGCTGACGGCGTTCTGGAACGCCGCATTACGACTGGCGTACCACCCGGCATTGAAATCGGCAAAACGATACAACGGCTGGGTGTAGCTCACCGGGTAACCGAGCAAATGGGCAATGCCGAAGTACATGCCGCCGCGACGGCTGAACACCTCATGACGAATCGAGCCCGTCACCGGGTAGGGATAATTGCGCGTCTCCTGTTCGGCGAACTCAATGCTGACCTGCATCGGCCCGGCGGTGTGTACCGGGTTGAAGCCACCGAACAAGGTCTTGCCCATGGGCACCATGCCGATGAAGTCGTCGAAAATCGCGCTCAGTTCTTTTTCGCTGCGGGCGGCGTTTAACCGGTCGCTGTAACTTTTGCCGTTGGGCGAACGAACTTGCAGCGCACCACTGACCAACAGGCTGGGGATATGCGCCTTGCCGGCGCGGCGGTCGATTTCATCACGGGCGATCTTGCCCAGGCCCGGAACGGTTGGGTCGACCTGAAAGGTTGATTCCTGCTCGGTAACCGCCAGCACCGCACACAGGTTTTGCGTGGTCGGGGAAATGTCCTGGGCGGCAAACGCGGCGTAGATATCCGTCGCCCACCCCTCGCGGTCGACGGTTTTCGCCGGCAACAGACGCACGATCTGCGCCTTCACCTCGGCGGGCTTGCGGGCCGGTGCTTCCTGGGCCTGTCGTGTGCCGCAACCGGCCAGGACCAGCAAGGCAGCGAGGCTCATGATCAATCGTTGGGCGTGCATGGTGCTCCAATAATCCGTTTAGCCGGGTTAACCATACGATCAATGGCCGGGTGCAGGCTATGACTGTGGCTGTTCCGCACAATTCCTTTGCCCTACACATAACCCCTGTGGGAGCGGGCTTGCTCGCGAAAGCGGTGGGTCAGTCACCACATGCATTAATTGAACACCGCCTTCGCGAGCAAGCCCGCTCCCACAAGGTTTTGTGCAGCTTTTCCAGCGTGTTCGTCCGCTGATGACAAACTCATTGCAGAACGTTACTGAGAAAACATATCATTTGCGCCTGGAGTCGCATTTGCGCAAGGAGTTCCCCGCGCCGTTATCTCTTTTTCTCATCGGCGGCGCGCCGCCAGGATCGAACATGCCCACTCCAGCCCGACTCGGCGTTCCCTTTCGCCCGACCCTTCTCGCCTTGTTTTGCGCCCTGTCCGTTTCTGCCCAAGCCGCAACCACCGATAACGACGGCAAAGCGCTGGTGCTGGACGAAGTGAACGTCAACGCCCAGGCCCCGACCACGACGGCTGCCCTGCCCCCGGTGTTCGCCGGTGGTCAGGTGGCGCGCGGCGGTCAATTGGGCGTGCTGGGCAATCAGGACATGATGGACGTGCCGTTCACCATGACGTCCTACACCGAACAACTGATCCAGGACCAGCAAGCCGAAGACGTCGCCGACGTGCTGCTCAACGATTCGTCGGTGCGCCAGGCTTCCGGTTTTTCCAACCAGGCGCAGATCTTCATGATCCGCGGCTTGCCACTGACCGGCGACGATATTTCCTATAACGGCCTGTATGGCGTGCTGCCGCGCCAGATCATTTCCACCGACGCCCTGGAGCGCGTGGAAGTGTTCAAAGGCCCGAACGCCTTCATCAACGGTGTGACCCCGACCGGATCCGGCATCGGCGGCGGGGTCAACCTGCAACCCAAGCGCGCCGGTGACGTGCCAACCCGCCGCTTCACCACCGACATCAACGACGAAGGTCGCGTCGGTCAGCACCTCGATCTCGGCCAGCGCTTCGGTGAAGACAACCGTTTCGGCGCCAGGGTCAACCTGGCCCAGCGCGAAGGCGACACCGGCATCGACCACGAAAACCAGCGCTCGAAACTGTTCTCCATCGGCCTCGATTATCGCGGTGACGCCCTGCGCATTTCCGGTGATTTCGCCTACCAGAAACAACGGGTCAACGGTGGTCGCAACACGGTAAACCTGGGCAACGCCACGCACATTCCGGATGCGCCATCGGCCGACACCAACTACGCGCCGAAATGGGGTTTCACCGACATCGAAGACACCTTCGGCATGCTGCGCGCCGAGTACGACCTGAACGACAACTGGACGGCCTACGCCGCTGGCGGCGCCAAGCACACCCGTGAAACCGGCCGCTACAACTCCACCACCCTGGTGGGTAATGACGGGGCTTCGACCACCACCGGTTCGTTCATTCCCCACGACGAAGACAACACCAGCGTCATGGCCGGCCTCAACGGTCGATTCGCCACCGGCCCGGTCACCCACAAGCTCAATTTCGGCCTGTCCGGCATCTGGACCGAACAGCGCAGCGCCTACGATTTCGACCTGACCCGTTACGCGAACAACATCTACCATCCGGTGGAGACGCCATCCCCCGTCAGCAACTTCTCCGGCGGCGACCTGAGCGATCCCGGCATCGTCGGCAAGACCTTCGCCCGCAGCGGCGCGGTGTCCGACACCCTCGGCTTCTTCGATGACCGACTGTTGCTGACCGTTGGCTTGCGTCGCCAGCAATTGGTGGTGCAGGGCTATGGCTACGCGCCTTACGGTTCTGGCAGCCGCACTTCTGTCTATGACGAATCGATCACCACGCCGGTCTATGGCCTGGTGTTCAAGCCTTGGGACCATGTGTCGTTCTATGCCAACCGCATCGAAGGCCTGGCGGAAGGCCCGACCTCGCCGACCACGTCGGGCAATCGCATCGTGACCAACGGCAACCAGGCGTTCGCCCCGGCCCGTTCGAAACAGGTCGAAGCCGGTGTCAAGGTCGACATGGGCACTTACGGCGCCAGCCTCGGCGTCTATCGCATCGAGCAGCCGAGCGATGGTTACTCGGTCATCACCAGCGCCACCACGGCGGAATATGTTCGCCAGGGTGAACAGATCAACAAAGGTGTCGAGCTCAATGTCTTCGGCGAGCCGATCGAAGGTCTGCGCCTGATCAGCGGCCTGACCCTGATGGACACCGAACTGAAGAACACCCAGAACGGCGCCAACGACGGCAACCGTGCCATCGGCGTACCGACCTTCCAGTTCAACGCGGGTGTGGATTGGGACGTGCCGGGCCTGCAAGGCGTAGCGTTGAACGCGCGGATGTTGCGCACCGGCGGCCAATACGCCGACGCGGCCAACAACCTCAGCCTGCCGACCTGGAACCGCTTCGACGCCGGTGCGCGCTATGGCTTCAAAGTCGATCAGAAAGACATCACCCTGCGTCTGAACATCGAAAACCTGGCGAACGAGAAATACTGGGAATCGGCCCAGGCCGGCTACCTGACCCAGGGCGAGCCACGGGTGGCGAAGTTGTCCGGCACCATCGACTTCTAAGCACCGCAGCTCAACAAAAAGGCCCCGTAGTTTTATGACTGCGGGGCCTTTTTTGTTACCCAAAAAACAATACAAACACAAACCTCCTGTGGGAGCGGGCTTGCTCGCGAAGGCGGTGGATCAGTCAATATGAATGTTGCCTGACACACCGCCTTCGCGAGCAAGCCCGCTCCCACAAGGGGGTTTGTGTTTGCCCAAGCTTGATAGCCCTGCCTGAACCATACTTGTCCGACACACCTTTCGGAGAGTGTCCCCATGAACCGAAGTGACGTGCTGATCATCGGCGCCGGCCCGACCGGTCTGGTGCTGGCGTTGTGGCTGAGCAAGCTCGGCGTTCAGGTGCGCATCATCGACAAGACGTCGGCCCCCGGCACCACCTCACGAGCCCTGGCCGTGCAGGCGCGCACCCTTGAGTTGTACCGTCAGCTCGACCTCGCCGACACCATCGTGCGAAATGGCCATCGGGTAGCGGCGGCAAATTTCTGGGTCAAGGGCGAAGCCGTGGCGCACCTGCCGTTGACCCGCGTCGGCGAAGGCCTGACGCCTTACGCTTTCCTGGAAATCTTTCCCCAGGACGAACACGAACAGTTGCTGATCGAACGCCTCGAAACCTTCGGCACCCGCGTGGAACGCAATACCGAACTGGAACATTTCACGGAAACCGGCGACGGCATCACCGCGCAATTACGCCTGCCCGATGGCCAGGAGGAAACCTGCCAGGCCTGTTATATCGCCGGTTGCGACGGTGCGCGTTCGATCGTGCGCAAGACCCTCGACAGTGGTTTTCCCGGCGGCACCTACCAGCAGATTTTCTACGTGGCCGATGTCCAGGCCAGCGGCCCGGCGTTCAACGGCGAACTGCACGTGGACCTCGATGAAGCGGACTTTCTCGCGGTGTTTCCGCTGGCCAGCGAAGGTCATGCGCGGCTGATCGGCACCGTGCGCGACGAACGTGCCGAGCATGCCGAAACCTTGCAATTCGAAGACATCAGCAGCCGGGCCATCGAGCATTTGAAGGTCAAGATTGAACAGGTGAACTGGTTCTCGACCTACCGTGTGCATCACCGGGTCGCGGAGTTCTTTCGCCGTGATCGCGCGTTTCTGCTCGGCGACGCGGCGCACGTCCACAGCCCCGCAGGCGGCCAGGGCATGAACACCGGGATCGGCGACGCGATCAACCTGGCCTGGAAACTCGCTGCGGTCTTGAGCGGCGGCGCCACCGCGAAACTGCTCGACAGCTACGAAACCGAACGCATCGCCTTCGCCCGGCGCCTGGTGTCCACCACCGACCGTGTGTTCAGCTTCGTCACCGCCGAGGGCAAAGTCGCCGACCTGCTGCGCACGCGGTTGGCACCGTTCCTGATTCCCAAAATGACGTCGTTCGGGGCGAGCCGGGAGTTCCTGTTTCGCACGGTGTCGCAGATCACCCTCAACTATCGCGGCATGCCGTTGAGCGAAGGTGCCACCGGCCATGTCCACGGCGGCGACCGCTTGCCCTGGGCGCACGATGGCGAAGGCGACAATTACGAACCCCTGAAAAACCCGACATGGCAGGTGCATGTTTACGGCGACACCAGCGACGAAATGATCGCCTGGTGCATCGAGCATCATTTGCCGCTGCACGTGTTCGACTGGCGGCCGGCGTTTGACGCGGCGGGGTTGGCGCGCAACGGGTTTTATCTGTTGCGACCGGATACGTACGTGGCGATTGCCGATAACAGCGCCGATCCGAAAGTGATCGAGCGGTATTTCCGGGATCACGGGATTCGGCCGTTTTTGGGCTGAGCCCGACAACACTGAAGATCCAGTGTGGGAGCAGGCTCGCTCGCGAAGGCGGTGTGTCAGTCAACATTTTTTGTCGGCTGGACTGACGCCTTCGCGAGCAAGCCCGCTCCCACAGGGGGCCGTGGTGTTCACAGAAATTGCGGGCATCACCAAACAACTGTGGGAGCGGGCTTGCTCGCGAAGGCGGTGTGTCAGTCAACATTTTTGTCGGCTGGACTGACGCTTTCGCGAGCAAGCCCGCTCCCACAGGGGGATCTGTATGTTGGTCAGATCCCGGCCAAAGCCAAATCCATCGCGAAGTAGGTGAAGATCAGGTCCGCGCCGGCCCGCTTGATCGCCCCCAGGCTCTCACGCACCACGCGATCTTCATCGATCGCCCCGGCCTGGGCGGCGAATTTGATCATCGCGTATTCGCCGCTGACCTGATATGCCGACAGCGGCAGGCGCGACACCTCGCGGATGTCGCGGATGATGTCCAGATACGCGCCGGCCGGTTTGACCATCAGCGCGTCGGCGCCTTCCTGTTCGTCCAGCAGCGACTCGCGCACGGCTTCGCGGCGGTTCATCGGGTTCATCTGGTAGCTTTTGCGGTCGCCTTTCAACGCGCTGCCGCCGGCTTCGCGGAACGGGCCGTAGAGTGCCGAGGCGAATTTGGTCGAATAGGCCATGATCGCGGTCTGGGTGAAACCGGCCTCATCCAGCGCCCGGCGAATCGCCTGGACCTGGCCGTCCATCGCCGCCGACGGCGCGATCACGTCCGCGCCCGCACGGGCAGCGGCCACGGCTTGTTTGCCGAGGTTGATCAGGGTCTGGTCATTGTCGACTTCGTGGTTGTGCAGCACGCCGCAGTGACCATGGTCGGTGTATTCGCAGAAGCAGGTGTCGGACATCACGATCATCTCCGGCACCGCGTCCTTGGCAATGCGCGACATGCGCGACACCAAACCGTTGTCATTCCAGGTATCGCTGCCGCTACTGTCCAGATGATGGGACACGCCGAAGGTCATCACCGACTTGATCCCGGCACGGGCATAACGCTCGATCTCGCCGGCCAGTTTCGACTCGGGAATGCGCATCACGCCGGGCATGCTGTTGATCGGTACGAAGTCGTCGATTTCTTCCTCGACGAAAATCGGCAGCACCAGGTCGTTCAGGCTGAACTCGGTTTCCTGGAACAGGCTGCGCAGGCTCGCATTGCGGCGCAGACGGCGTGGACGTGCTTCGGGGAACTGGCTGGACATGGGTTTTCCTGAGACAAAAGTCGTAGGGGGCGAAGCTTATGCCTTGCGCGGCGCAGGACACAAACGTCAGTTCACGAACAAACCTTTACCAGCCTGGCAACAATCTCCCCTGTGGGAGCGAGCCTGCTCGCGAATTCGCCGGCACATCCGGCATCAAGGTGAATGATCCACCGCTTTCGCGAGCAAGCTCGCTCCCACAAGGGTTTTGTGTCGAACCCGCATTAGATGAACGGCGCAGGCCCCTGTGGGAGCGGGCTTGCTCGCGAAGGCGGTGTGTCAGTCACCACATACATTGATTGATACATCGCTTTCGCGAGCAAGCCCGCTCCCACAAGGGTTTTGTGTTTAACCGGCTATAGCGTCAGAGTCCCATCAATACAGGTCACCACGGCGCCGCCAATCCAGATCTCATCCCCGGCCTGATCCACCTGAATCCGCCCCGCCCGTCCCATCGTCAATCCCTGGCTGACCACATAAGACGTCGGCGCCAGCCCTTCGCTGAGCAGCCACTGGGCGATCCCGGCGTTCAGGCTGCCGGTGGCCGGGTCTTCCGGCATGCCGTCGCCGGAGATGAACGCGCGCACTTCGAACTGTGCATCATCGCCATCACGCTCGGGATGCCACGGCGCGATGACGCCCACCGCCAAACCCAGCATCTGCGAATGATCCGGTTGCACATCGAGCACCTGCTGCCGGTCCTCGACCATCACCGCCAACCAGCCCGCGCCGTTATCCACCCATTGCGCCCGAACAATCGACCCCGGTGCCAGCCGGAGCCCACGGCGCACCCGCTCCAGCACGTCAGCCTCCACCGCGCCGGTCCTGAGCAGCGGTGGCGCGAGAAATGCGAGCTCCGTCCCTTGCCGGCGAACCCGCACCAGCCCGACGCCGCATTCCTGGATGATGTCCTCGCCCTGGGGCACGCCACCGGCCTCAAGCCACGCGTGACAGGTGCCGAGGGTCGGGTGACCGGCGAACGGCAGTTCCGACTGGGTGGTGAAGATCCGCACCCGATAGTCGGCACGCGGATCGCGGGGTTCAAGAATGAATGTGGTTTCGCTGAGGTTGGTCCAGGAAGCGAACGCCGCCATGCGCTCAACACTGAGCTGGTCAGCGCCGAATACCACCGCCAATGGATTGCCCTTCAGCGGCGTTCGGCTGAAGACGTCGACTTGCTTGAAATTGAAAGAAGCCATGGCCTTCCTTGGTCTAGAACAGCTTTATTTGGGAATTTCCAGTCCGCGTTTCACCGCCGGCCGCGTCAGAAAGCGCTCCAGCACTCGCGTAACGTTCGGGAAGTTCTGGATACCGACCAGATCACCGGCCTCATAGAAACCGATCAGGTTGCGTACCCACGGAAACGTCGCGATGTCGGCGATGGTGTAGCGCTCACCCATGATCCAGTCGCGCCCTTCCAGACGTTTATCGAGCACGCCGAGCAGGCGTTTGCTTTCCTCGACGTAGCGATCACGGGGCCGTTTGTCCTCGTAGTCCTTGCCGCCGAATTTGTTGAAGAAACCGACCTGGCCGAACATCGGCCCGATACCGCCCATCTGAAACATCAACCACTGGATCGTCTCGTAGCGCGCCGCCGATTCCTGGGCCAGCAGTTGGCCACTTTTGTCGGCGAGGTAAATCAGAATCGCCCCGGACTCGAACAGCGGCAGTGGCTGGTCGCCCGGGCCGTGGGGGTCGATGATCGCCGGGATCTTATTGTTGGGGTTCAGCGACATGAACTCGGGCGATAACTGATCGTTCGTCTCGAAGCCCACACGGTGCGGCTCGTAAGGCAGGCCGATCTCTTCGAGCATGATCGAAACCTTGACGCCGTTGGGGGTCGGCAAGGAGTAAAGCTGAATCCACTCGGGGTACTGGGCCGGCCATTTTTCGTTGATCGGGAACGCAGAGAGATCGGTCATGGGAGCATCCACGCAGACTTTGGAGCGCTGATCATAATGTAGGTCCGGGGCCTTCAGGCGCAGAAATGTGCCGGGATCCATAAATCCGCAACATCCTGTCGATAACCTTCTGCCAACCCATCAAAGGTTGCCGCTAAAGTGCTGCGCACTCGCCGGGATCGAACCAAATGGGCTTCAGAGGACTCTGAGCAATGCCCTTCACGGAACTGGACCGGCCAACGACATGGAAAACACCCGCTGCTGGGAGCGCGCGGTGTAAAGGTTTGTCAGCCTTAATCGACTGCGCTGAAGATCCCTTTATTCAATGAAGAACCTTTTGAAATTCGCCCAACGCTTCAAGCATCGCGCCTATATTTTTCTGCCCACGTTGCTGGCGGCGAGCGCGCTGTTCCTGTCGCTTGAGTCCAGCGAAAGCCGCGCCCAGCCGGCCGACGGCACCCAGACGCTGGTGTTCCTGCGCCACGCGGAGAAACCCGACGGCGGCCTGGGCCAACTCAATTGCCAAGGGTTGAACCGTGCGATCAACCTGTCCACCTTGCTGCCGGAAAAATTCGGCAAGGCCAACTACGTGTTTGCCGCCAATCCGACGCGCAATGTCGAGGAAGGTGAACTGGACAATTCCTACAGCTACATCCGTCCCCTGATGACCATCAGCCCCAGCGCGATCAAGCTCGGCTTACCGGTGAACATCGAGTTCTCGGCCAACGACACCAGCGATCTGGCCGATGAACTGCTGCACGACAAGTACCACAACTCGATCATCTACACCGCCTGGTCCCACGGTTATCTGCCCGAGCTGATCAACAAGGTGGCCGGCGAAGCGCTCGGCGAGAAACAGAACATCACCGAGGACTGGGCGTCCAGCGACTTCGATTCCCTGTACGTACTGACCCTGACCTGGCACAACGGCAAGGCCAGCCTGGTCAGCCACACGTATAAACAAGGGCTGGATAACGGCTCGCAGAACTGTCCTACATAAGAGGTCGGCCGGGTCCCACGCACTGTCGGCACCACGGGTAAGAAGGGGCTGGGCTATCATCAGCTCATCTCACCCTTGCCTGGAACCTTGCCATGTCACTCTCATCCACAGCCGTCCCCGCCCGGGGCTGGTCATTCTGGTGGAAACCCGCGCTGTTCCTGCTGGTCGCCTGTGTCGGCCTCTATTACGTGAAGTGGTCGCCCTACTACCTCAAAGCCTTCGTCGCGGCTGATAACCACAGCATCGGCGCCTCGATCATCAACGATCAACAATCCGACCCACTGATCGCCGCCCTGGCGTACGCCAAGGTGTATTTCCTGGCGATCTGGAAAGCCGCCGTACTGGCGGTGATCCTCGGCTCCCTGCTGCAAGTATTGATTCCCCGGGACTGGCTGCAGCGCCTGTTCGGTCGCGCCGGTTTCGCGTCGACCTTGCGCGGCGGGTTGTTCGCCCTGCCGGGCATGATGTGCTCATGCTGCGCCGCCCCGGTGGCGGCGGGCATGCGCCGGCAGAACGTGTCGGTGGGGGCGGCGCTGGCGTTCTGGATTGGCAACCCGGTGCTCAACCCCGCCACGCTGGTGTTCATGGGGTTCGTGCTCGGCTGGGGCTTTACCGCGTTGCGACTGGTGGCGGGGATTGTGCTGGTGTTCGGCGTGTCGCTGGTGGCCCAGCGTATCGCCGGCCCCGAGACCTTGCCTGAAGCCGCCGTCGAGGCCGTGGTCGAAGCAAGCGAAACCAACACGCAACCCTTCCTGACCCGCTGGGGCCGGACGATCTGGCAACTGTTCTGGAGCACCATTCCGATCTACATCCTGGCAGTGCTGGTGCTGGGCGCGGTGCGGGTCTGGGTGTTTCCGCACATTGATGGCGCCATGGCCAACAGCCTGTTGTGGCTGGTACCGCTGGCAATCATCGGCACGCTGTTCGTGATTCCGACCGCCGCCGAAATTCCCATCGTACAAACCATGATGACCCTGGGCATGGGCACCGCCCCGGCGGTCGCGCTGCTGATGACCCTGCCGAGCATCAGCCTGCCGTCGCTGCTGATGCTGCGCAAGGATTTCAATGCCCGGGTGTTGGTCAGCGTGGCGCTGATGACCATGGGGGTTGGGGTGATCAGTGGGTTGATCGGGGCTGCGTTGCTTTAAGGAATTTGGCGCCTGTGAGGGCGCCTTCGCGGGCAAGCCCGCTCCCACATTGGATCTGTGTCAGACACAAAATCTGTGTTCACTGAAGATCTACTGTGGGAGCGGGCTTGCTCGCGAAGAGGCCCGCAAAAAACACCCTCACGTCTGAAGCTTGCTCCGCTCCCGCAGATACTCAAGCACCGCCCCGCGCTCCCCGGAAAACTCGATCCGCGAGCCCTTCTTCTCCCGTTGAAACGCATACATCGGGTCGTAATATTCGCTCAGCAACCCTTCAATCCAGCCCCGGTGCAAATCCACCGCGCCGCTGCTCGCCTGCTCCGCCAAGGCGTCTTCCATCAGTACGAGCATCCGCCGATGCCGCTCCCCACCCAGGCGCTTTTGCACATTGTTCAGGCTTTCCAGCAACCGCTCGGAAAACAGCGCAAAGCCGTCGTCGCCATGCACGCCGATAAATTCGGCACACAGGTCCACCACGTAATCGCGCAAGATCCGTTCGACCCGCCCTTCCAGACTGTCTTCCAGCCAGACCATGGGAAACTGCTGCATGCCCTGATACAGCGGCAGCGGCAAGGCACAGCTGCCGACCGCGCGGCTTTCGTCTTCCAGCACGAATTGCTCGATACCACGAGCGCGTTTCTTCAGCAGATCCACGGCCAGACGGTTTTCAAAGTCGATGTTGGAGGGTTGGCCGGTGGCGCGTTTGCCGAAGCTGGAACCCCGGTGATTGGCATAGCCTTCCAGGTCCAGTCCGTTGCTCAACTGGGTCAGCACTTCGGTCTTGCCGGTGCCGGTCATGCCGCCGAGCAAGACGAAATCGCACTGGGCTACCGCCTGGTCCGTCGTTTCCAGCAAAAAGGAACGCATGGCCTTGTAGCCGCCACCGACGCGCGGATAGTCGATGCCCGCCTCGTCCTTGAGCCACTGCTGGACAATCTGCGAGCGCAAGCCGCCGCGAAAACAATACAAATAACCGTCAGGATGAGCCCGAGCGAACTCGGCCCAGGCCTGGACCCGTTCGGCCTTGATCCCGCCGGACACCAGTTGATGCCCCAGGGTAATGGCCGCTTGTTGTCCGTGCTGTTTGTAGCAGGTGCCGATGCGTTGCCGCTCGTGGTCATTCATCAGCGGCAGATTGACCACGCCGGGGAACGAGCCCTTGAGGAATTCGACCGGCGCGCGAGCATCCATCATGGGCCGGTCGTTGAGGAAGATGTCGCGGTAATCGGTGCAGTCGATTGACATCAAAACACCTCGACCGCGTTGGTCTGTCGCTCAACCAGTTCGCCGATTGGCTCAAGGCTCAAGCCCAGTTCGGCGGCGACCGCGAGGAATTGATCGTTGCCCTCGGGCGTGACCGCGATCAGCAGGCCACCACTGGTCTGTGGATCGCACAGCACGCGTTTGTGCAGTTCCTGCAAGCGCCCGAGTTTGCTGGCGTAGCTGTCGAAGTTGCGCAAGGTGCCGCCGGGCACGCAGCCCTGTTCGAGGTAATACTCGACACCCGCCAGACGTGGTACGCGGTCGTATTCGATGCGGGCAGTGAGTTGGCTGCCGTCGGCCATTTCCACCAGGTGCCCCAGCAAGCCGAAACCGGTGACATCGGTCATCGCCGTCACGCCCTCGAGTTTGCCGAAACGGCTACCGGGTTTGTTCAGGGTGCACATCCAGTCGCGGGCCAGGCCGATGTCGGCGTGACGCAACTTGCCCTTCTTCTCGGCGGTGGTGAGGATGCCGATGCCCAGGGGTTTGGTCAGGTACAGCAGGCAACCGGCGGTGGCGGTGTCGTTGCGTTTCATGTGGCGTTTTTGCACCAGACCGGTGACGGCCAGGCCGAAGATCGGTTCCGGGGCGTCAATGGAATGCCCGCCGGCCAAGGGAATGCCCGCCTCGTCGCAAATCGAGCGCCCGCCGCGAATCACTTCCCGGGCGATTTCCGGGGCCAGCACATTGACCGGCCAGCCGAGGATCGCGATCGCCATCAACGGATCGCCGCCCATGGCGTAGATGTCGCTGATGGCATTGGTGGCAGCGATGCGACCGAAGTCAAACGGGTCGTCGACGATCGGCATAAAGAAGTCGGTGGTCGACACCACGCCGCGCTCGTCGTCGATGGCATACACCGCCGCATCATCGCGCGAGGCGTTGCCGACCCAGAGCTTGGGGTCCAGGTTCTGCGCGCCGCTGCCCGCCAGAATCACTTCCAGGACCTGAGGGGAAATTTTGCAACCGCATCCTGCGCCGTGGCTGTATTGGGTCAGACGAATCGGCTCGCTCATGGGGTGCACCTTGTGGATTCAATGGGGGCGATTCTAGCAGACGACCTCAACGGTGACTGTGAGGGCCTCTTCGCGAGCAGGCTCGCTCCCACAGTGGATCTGTGCCGGGCACCCTATTTGTATCCGCTGAAGATCCACTGTGGGAGCGGGCTTGCTCGCGAAGGCGGCATTACAGCCACCACATCCCTCACTGACAGACAGGCAAAAAAAAAAACCGCCCTTCCGGGCGGCTAAAAGTGCTTCGACCGCGATTAGAACCCGAGGCTGAAACTGATCGTCATCGCATGATCTTCGTTTTTACCCGACACCTGCCCCGAGTAGCCTAGGCCGAGTTTGCCGGTCGGGCTGATCTGGAAGTCCACGCCCGCTTCAAGCAGCGCGCTGTCCTTGGCAATCGGCACGCCCTGGGTGCTGAACGAGGCGCCGCCGTCGATGAAGCTCAGGTCGGCGTCCGGTTTGGTGTCGCCGAAGGCATGGCGCCAGCCGATGGCCGCACGCGGGGTGAATTGCCCGCCGTTGGCCAGGGTGATGACTTTGCCGGCGCGCAGGCCCAGGGTGGAGAAGGTGATGTCCTGGCTGGAATCAGCCTTCAGACGCCCCACTCCGCCTTTCTCACGGACGGTGTCGCTGTCGTAGTTGACGTAGGACAGGCCGGCGAACGGTTCCAGCGCAATGCCTGCCGCTTCGACCGTGTAACCCACTTCACCGAACACCTGGGCGCTGCGAGCGTCGTAGTCGCCTTTCAAGCGATCGTTGTAACTGCCGACGCTGACGTCGCGTTTGGTTTCGATGTCGTGCCAGCTGTAAGCGGCGCCCAGGCGTACGGCCAAGGCGTCGAACTGCGAGTTGAGGTACGCCGCCAGGTGGTAGCTTTCGACCGTGGCGTCAGAACGACGGTCATGGGCATCCAGGTCGCTGCGGGTGTAACCGGCGGCCATCCCGGCACGCCATTGATCGTCGATCTGTTTGTCGGTACCGAGCATGAAGCCGCTGAGGTTGCGATCCAGCTTGGCGCTGTTGCTGTTGCCATCCATCTCGCCCCAGGCGCCAAGTGCGCGCATCCAGCCGACCATTTCACCGTGGCAGCCGCCACTGGTCAGGCGATTTTCGCTGGGTGCCAAGGCACGGCGTGGATCGTCCGGCCCACTGCAGGACGGTTGGCGCATACGGTCGTTGACCGCGTCGCGGATGTAGCGCGAATCTTCGAGAATCGCGCTGGCGGTGCTGGCGTGAATCTCCCCCGACAAGCTGTCGAAGGCTGCACGGGCACCGGCGCCGCTGAGGTTGACGATCTGGTTCTGCAACGCTGCACCGGCCGGGCCATTGCGGGTCAAGGCCGAGGCCACACCTCGCTGGTTGCCCGTGGCCGCGACATCGGCAAAGGACGTCTGGTTGCGACTGACGGCCAGATCGACTTCGTTGGCGCGGTAGATCAGCGAGGTATCGAGGAACGCGGTATCCGGCAGATCGGTAGCGCTGAACGTTCCGTTAACACCGCCGCCCGCCGTAATCAGCGCGTAAGTGGTGTTGCCGGTGAACGGTACAAGGTTGTTCACCACCAGGCCGCCATCGAGGGTCGCGGTGCCGCCCACGACCAACGGTGTAATCGTTGGTGAGGTGAGTGTCAGCGCCAGCAAACCGTCCGAAGCGTTGGTCAGGTTGCCCGTCACTCTCAGGATTTCTCCATTCGCGCCGGACGAGAACACCCCGTGGTTGACCACCGAACCGACGCTGCCGTTACCGGTCAGGGCGGCGCCATTGAATACGGTGACCTGCCCGGCCAACGTTGCCGGTGGATCACCGACGATCAACAGGCCCTGCTCGACTTCAACGGTGCCACTGAACGGATGATCGCCCTCTAACAGCAGCGACCCGGTGCCTTGTTTGACCAGATCACCGGTGCCACTGAGGACGCCGTTGAAGACCCCGTTACCGGACTGGGCAAACAGCACCCGCGCATTGTTGAGGATCCGGCCTTGCAGGCTGGTGGTGTTACCGACCAGCGTACCGCCACTGACGGTGGTACCGCCGCTGTAGGTGTTGGCGCCGCTGAGCACCAGGGTGCCGGAGTCAAGTTTCTCGATCCCGCCGGTGCCTACCAAGGGTGCCGAAATCTCCGCGGTGACGCCGCCGTTGATCCGCACCGTGGCCAGGCTGCCATCGGCCGCGTTGGTCGGGGTCAGGCTGCCGTCGGTGCCCTGAACCAGGCGATAACCGTTGTCGAGGACCTGCAACCCGGTGAAGCCTTGGTTGCCGAGCACGGTGACAGTGCCGCCGCCGAGGCCGCCGAATACCGCGAACCGGCGATTCGAACCCAGGCTCGCGGTGCCGCTGGCGTCGGTCCAATTGGTGCTCGGGCCCCAGACGCCACTACCGCCAACGATGGTGCCGTCGGCATTGGTTTTGCCACCGTTCCAAAATTGCGCTTCACCCACCGAACTTTGCACCAGCAGGTTGACCTGATTGGCCAGCGCGGTTTGCAACGTCAGGGTCGATGGCAATACACCGCCCGGCAATGTGCCGTAGTCCAGGCCGTTGTCGGCCAGGCTGCCACCGTAGCGGAACAGCTGATAGACCCCGCTGCCGAAGCTGCCGGCGCTGATGACGTTCAAGGTACCGTCGAGGGTCAGATTACCGGCGACGTCGACCACGGAGGGACTGGTCGGCGCACCGAGGCTGAAGTCCAGGTTGGAACCCGACGACAAGGCCAGGGAACCGACCGATAGCGGTGTGGCGTTGCCGCCACCGATCAGCGTCGCGCCGTTGGCCAGTTGCACCGCACCGCCGAGTTGACCGCTGCCACCGATTTTCGCCCCGCTCGCCACGTTCACGTTGGCACTGTTCAGCGTGCCGTTGACCAGTAATGAGCCGGCCTGGACGTTGGTGTTGCCGGTCAAGCCGTTGGTGCCGGTCAGCAACAAGTCACCCGTGCCGTTTTTAGTCAGCGTACCGCTGCCGGTGAGGTTGCCGGTGTAGCTGCCGTTGCTGGTTTGTTCGAAGGTCAGTGCCGCGTTGTTGAGGATGGCGCCTTGCAGGCTGGCGGTGCTGCCGCTGGTGCTGCCGCCGTTCAGGGTCGTGCCGCCGCTGTAGGTATTGGTGCCGCTGAGCAACAGCGCAGCGTTGCCGTTTTTCACCAGGCTGCCTGTACCGGCAATCACACCACTGAGGGTGGTGTCCTGAGTGCCCGCCAGGCTCAATTGCCCGCCGAGGTTAATGGCATTCGCCAGTTGCAGGGCGGCCGTGCTGTCCAGTTGCGCGTTGCCGCCGACGCCGAGCGCGCCCGTGCCGATGGCGCTATTGTTGCCGAGGACCAACGAACCGGCGTTCAACTGCGTACCGCCGGAGTAAGTGTTGCTGCCGTTGAGGGTCAGGCTGGAAGCACCGTTTTTGATCAGGCTGCCGACGCCGCTGACGACGCCGCCAAGGGTCAGTGCGTTGGAGCCTGCGACGCTCATCCCGCCGTTCAGGACCACCGCGTTAGCAAGGCTGACCGCGGTGTTGCTGTCCAGCGCAGTGCCGTTGGCGGCGGTCAATACACCGCTGCCCAGGGCGCCATTGTTACCCACCACCAGTGTGCCGCCGTTCAGCGCCGTACCGCCGGTGTAGCCGTTGGCGGCGTTGAGTACGAGGGTGCCGGTGTCATATTTGCCCAGGGTGCCGGCGCCGTTGATGGCGACGCCGATGGTGGCGGTGGCATTCGGATCGACCCGAACGGTCGCGTTGCCCAAGGCGCCATTGACCAGTGTCAGTTCGCCCGCCGTGCCGTTCGACAGGCTGTAGCCGTCGGTGACGAATTGCATGCCGGTGATGCCCTGCGCACCGTTGACGGTGACATTGCCCGCCGGCCCCATGAACACCGCGAAACTGTTGCCCCAGGCCTGATTCACCGTGCCATCGACATTGGTCCAGTTGGTGGTGCCGCTGCCCCAGGTGCCACTGCCGCCATTGATCGCGCCGTTGCCGGCCAGTTGCGCGCCGTCCCAGAACTGCACAGTGGTGTTCGGTGCAGTGACCAGCAGGTTGACCTGATTGCCCACGGCGGTCTGCACTTGCAGATCACCCGGCGTGACGCTGCCCGGCACGGTGCCGATCAGCAGGCCGTTATCGGTCAAAGCCCCGGTGTAGTTGATGATGCGATACACACCGCTGCCGAAACCGCCGATGTCGCTGACGTTCAAGCGACCGTCGAGGGTCAGGTTGCCGCCGACATTGATCAGCGCATTGCCGCCGCCGGACACCGGCACACCGAGCCCGACGTCAAGGTTGGAGTTGTCGCTCAAGGCCAGCGAGCCCACCGACAAGGTGCTGCCGGTGGCCAATGCAACGTGACCGCCATCGGCGACATTCACTGCGCCGATGAGGCTGCCGCTGCCGGCAAGCGTCCCGCCGTTATTGACCGCGACGTTGGCACTGTCCAGCGAACCGCTGACATTCAGGGTGCCGCCGTTGATGCTGGTATCGCCGGTCAGGGTGTTGATGCCGGTGAGGTTGAAGGTGCCGCTGCCGAGTTTGTCGAGCAGGCCGTTGCCCATGAGTACACCGTCAAAGGTGCTGCTGGCATTGTTGCCGCCGATGCTCAACGTATTGCCCGAGCCGATCAGCGCGAGACCGGTACCACTGAGGCTGGCGAGGCTGCCGGACGCGCCGAGGTTGAGGCTGGTGCCCGCGCCCAGATTGACCCCGGCGTTGCTGCCCAGGGCCGTGGCGGTGGTGGTGCTCAAGCTGCCGCCCAACACGTTGAAGGTGCCGCTGAAGGTGTTGTTGCCACTGAGGCTCAGGTCGGCCGCGCCGTTTTTGTTCAGCGTGCCGCTACCGGCAACGACACCGGACAGGGCCAGGTCATTGGTGCCGACCACGTTCAACGCCGCATTGACGTTGACGTTGTTGGCCACGCTGAGCACCGAACTGTTGTCCAGCGTCGACGCGCCGCCGACGGTCAACGCGCCAGTGCCCAGCGCCGCGGCATTGCCGAGGGTCAGGGTGCCGGCGTTGAGTGTGGTGTCACCCTGATAAATGTTGACGCCATTGAGCGTCAGGTTCGCCGCGCCATTCTTGCTCAGCCCGCCAGCGCCGCTGATCACACCGCCGAGGGTCAGGTCATTGCTGCCGCCCACCGCCACGCTGGCGTTCAGGCCAACGTTATTGGCCAGACTCAGCGTTGTGCTGTTATCCAGCGTCGCGGCGCCACTGACGGTCAGGTTGCCCAGGCCCAGGCCCGAGGCATTGCCGACCGTCAGGGTCCCGGCGTTCAGGTCGACACCACCGAGGAAGCCGTTGAAGCCATTGAGCACCAGGTTGGCCGCGCCCGCTTTGCTCAGGCTACCGGCGCCATTGACGGCACCGGCGAGGGTCAAGTCTGCGGTGCCGGCGACGGTGAGGTTGCCGGCCAGGTTGATCACGTTGCTGACCGTCACCGCCGTCGCGGCATCCAGCGTGGTGGCGTTGGCGGCATTCAGCGCACCGGCGCCCAGTGCCGAGTCGGAGGCCAGAACCACGCCACCGGAAAGCAGGCTCACCGGACCGAGGAAGCTGTTATTGCCGCCGAGGGTCAGGTTGGCGCCGCCGGCCTTGACCAGACCACCGACGCCACTGATCGCACCGTTGAGGGTCAGGGCATTCGAGCCACCGATGTTCAGGTTACTGGCCAGATCCACGGCATTGCCCAGGGTCACGGCGGTGTTGCTGTCCAGGGTGGTGCCCGAAGCGGTGGTCAGCAGACCGCTGCCCAGCGCCGTGTTGCTGCCCACGACCAACGTGCCGCCGTTGAGCAAGGTGCCACCGGTGTAGCTGTTGGCGCCGTTGAGCACCAGGGTGCCGCTGTCGAGTTTGGCCAGGGTGCCCGCGCCGTCGATGGCCACGCTGATGGTCGCCGTGGAGCCCGGATCGACCCGAATCGCCGTGTTGCCGCTGGTGCCATTGACGGCGGTGAGTTTGCCTGCCGCACCAGTCAACAGGTTGTAGCCATCGGTGACGAACTGCATGCCGGTGAAGGTCTGAGGACCGAGCACCGTGACGTTGCCCGCCGTGCCCTGGAAGATTGCGAAATCGCTGGCCCAGGTTTGATTGGTCAAGCCATCGACCGAAGTCCAGTTGGTGCTGCCGGCATTCCAGGTGCCGTTGCCGCCGTCCACCGAACCGTTGGGTAGGGTCTGGCTGCCATCCCAGAAACGCAGGTTCGCGTTAGGCGCGGTCACCAGCAAGTTGATCTGGTTGCCGACCGCCGTTTGCAGCGCCAGGTCCGCCAGGCTGTAGCCGATCGGGATCGCACCGACGTTCATGCCCAGGTTCAAGAGGCTGCCGGTGTAGTTGATCAGGCGATACACGCCGACGCCGAAACCGCCGGCATCGCTGACGTTAAGCAGGCCGTCCAGGGTCAGGTTACCGCCGATGTTCAGCAGCGAGTTGGTGGACGGTGTGCCGAGGGCGACGTCCATATTGGAAGCGCTGTTCAGGGCCAGCGATCCGACCGACAAGGTATTGCCGCTGCTCAGGCCCAGGTGACCGCCGTTGTTCACGTTCAACGTGCCCAGTATCGAGCCGGTGCCGGTCAGGGTGGCGCCGGTGTTGACGTTGACGTTGGCGCTGCCCAGCGAACCGCTGAGGTCCAGGGTGCCGCCGTTGACGGCGGTGTCGCCGGTGAGGCCGTTGATACCGGTGAGGCTCAGGGTGCCGGTGCCGACTTTGGTCAAACCGCCAGGGCCGGACAAGCCGCCGTCGAAGGTGCTGGTGGTGCTGACACCGCCCACCGACAAAGTGTTGCCCGAGCCGATTAGCACATCACCGCTGCCGTTGAGGCCGGCGAGGCTGGCATCGGTGCCGAGGTTGAGGCTCGCGCCAGCGCTGATGTTGGCGCCGGAGGTGTTGCCCAGTGCGCCCGTGCTGGCGGCGGTAACGCTGCCAGACAGAATGTTCAAGGCCCCGGTGAAGCTGTTGTTGCCGCTGAGGGTCAGGTCCGACAGGCCGTTTTTGTTCAACGCACCGGCACCGTCGATGACGCCACCGAGGTTCAGGTTGTTGTTGCCCGCCACGTTCAGGTCGGCATTCAGCGTCATGGCATTGGCCACGGTGAAGGCCGCGCTGTTATCGAGGGTCGACGTACCGCCGACGATCAACGCGCCAGTGCCCAGTGCCGCGCCGTTGCCCAGGGTCAGGGTGCCGGCGTTCAGGGTGGTATCGCCTTGATAGGTGTTGACGCCATTGAGGGTCAGGTTGCCCGCGCCATTCTTGATCAACTGGTTGGTGCCGCTGACGGCGCCGCCCAATGTCAGGTTCGAGGTGCCGCCGACGGTCAGGTCCGCATTCAGCGCCACGGTATTGCCGAGGCTGGCCGGGGCGTTACTGTCGAGAGTCGCCGCGCCGCCGACGATCAAGCCACCAAGGCCGAGCGCCGAGCCGTTGCCGACAGTCAATGTGCCGGCGTTCAACGTGGTGCCGCCGAGGAAGCCGTTGGCACCGTTGAGCACCAGATTGGCCGTGCCGTTTTTCACCAGGCTGCCAGCGCCGTTAACCAACCCGGTCAGGGTCAGGTCCGCCGTGCCGCCGACGTTCAAGGCACCAGCCAGGTTGACCTGGTTGCTGAGGCTGACGGCGGCGTTGCTGTCGAGGGTGGTGTTGGCCGCTGCGTTCAATGCACCGGCACCCAAGGCACCGCTGGCGCCGACAATCAGTTTGCCGGTATTCAGCGCGGTGTTGCCGAGGTAGTTGTTGCTGGCGTTGAGGGTCAAATCGGCCGCGCCGTTTTTGATCAGCCCGCCGATACCACTGACGACACCGTTAAGGACCAGCGCACTGGTGCCGCCGAGAGTCAGGTTGCCGCCCAGGTTGACCACGTTGGCCAGGGTTGCAGCGGTGCTGGCATCGAGGGTGGTGCCACCCGACGCGTTCAACGCGCCACTGCCCAATGCGGTATTGGAACCGACGATCAGGGTGCCGGCATTCAGCGCGGTGGTGCCGGTGTAGGTGTTGGCACCGGTGAGGGTCAGGCTGGAAGCGCCGGTTTTGATCAGCCCGCCCGCGCCGGCGATGATGCCATCGAGGGTCAGCGCGTTGGCGCCGCCGGTAGTCAGGTTGGCGTTGAGGGTCATGGCATTGGCCAGGCTCAGGGCCGAACTGCTCGTCAGCGTGCTCGCGCCGCCCACGGTCAGGCCGCCGGTGCCCAGCGCCGCGCTGTTGCCGACGGTGATGCTGCCGGCATTCAGCGTGCTGCCACCCTGAAAGGTGTTGACGCCATTAAGCGCAAGGTTGGCCGCGCCATTCTTGATCAACTGGTTGGTGCCGCTGAGCACGCCGTCGAGGGTCAACTGGTTGGTGCCGCCGACGCTCAGGTCGGCGTTCACCGCAATGTCATTACCAATGGCGACGCCGGAGCTGCTGTCCAGCGTGGAAGCGCCGGCCACGGTCAGCGCGCCGCTGCTCAAGGCATTCGCGTTGCCGACGGTCAGGGTGCCCGCGTTCAGGGTGGTGCCGCCAAGGAAGGTGTTGGCGCCATTGAGCGTCAGGTTGGCGGCGCCGTTTTTGATCAGACCGCCAGAGCCGCCGACCACGCCACCGAGGGTCAGGTTGGCGGTGCCGCCAATGTTCAGGTTACCGGTGGTGTTCACCGCGTTGGTCACCGCGACCGTGGAACTGGCATCCAGCGTGGTGCCGGCGGCGGTGTTCAAGGTGCCCAGGCCCAGCGCCGTGTTGGAGCCGAGAATCAGCGTGCCGGCGTTCAACGTGGTGTTCCCGGCGTAGCCGTTGTTGCCACTGAGGTTCAGCGCGGCACTGCCGTTCTTGATCAGTCCGCCCGCGCCGTTGATGGCACCGGTCAGGCCCAACGCCTGGGTGCCTCCGAGGGTCAGGTCGCCGCCGAGGTTGACGGCGTTGGCCAGTGTCACCGCAACGCTGGTGTCGAGGGACGTGCCCGCCGCCGCGTTCAACGCGCCAGTGCCCAGCGCGGTGTTGGATGCCAACAGCAGCGCGCCGGCGTTCAGCGCGGTCGGGCCGAGGTAGGTGTTGTTGCCGGTCAGGGTCAGGGTCGACAAGCCATTCTTGATCAAGCCGCTGGAGCCGGAAATCAGGCCGTTGAGGGTCAGCGTGTTGCTGCCGACGACGGTCAGGTTGCCGTTCAGCCCCACCGAATTGTTCAGGGTTACGCCAGTGGTGGTATTGAGGCTCGCCGCCGCGTTGACGTTCAGCGAACCGCTGCCGATCGCATTGTTGTTCCCCAGGCTCAGTGTGCCGGCGTTGAGGTCGGTACTGCCGGTATAACTGGCGTTGTTGCCGGTCAGCGCCAGGGTGCCGCTGCCGTTTTTCGAGATACCGCCCGCGCCACTGATCAACCCCGCCAGGGTCAGACTGCCAACACCGGACGTGCCGACGGCGCTGTTGAGCACAAGGTTGTTGTTCAGGGTAATGGTGCCCGGCGCCTGCAAAACCGTGGAACCGCCCACGGTCACCGTGCCGGTGCTGAACGCCAGGTTATTGCCCAGTTGCACCGAACCGCCGTTGAGGGAAGTGGCGCCCAGGTAGGTGTTGGCACCGTTGAGGACCAGTTGGCCGGTGCCGTTTTTGGTGATGCCGCCGCTGCCGCTGATCACGTTACCGACGGTGATGGCGTTGGTGCCCAGAAACTGCATGCCACTGGCGCCGAGATTGATCAGGTTGCTCAACGACAAACCGCCGGTGCTGGCTTGGACACCGCCGCCATTGACGGTCAGGACGCCGCTGCCGAAGGTCGCGTTGTTGTTGAACTGGGCGACACCGCCATTGAGCGTGGTGCTGCCGCTGATCAGCGGACCTTGCAGGGTCCAGGTGCCGCTGTTGATCGTCAGGTTGTTGAAGTTGACGTAGTTGGCGCTCGACACCACGCCAACCCCGGAGGTGCCACCGCCGATGCCGATGGGATTTTGCAGGATCAGCGCGTTGATGCCCCCGGCCCCGCCATCGATCTGGCCGGTGGGTGCGAAGGTCAGGTTGACGCCAATCAACCCGCCCAGTGCCAGGCCGATGCCGCCGCCGGCGGAAATGGTCGAACCGGTAATCGCGGTGAAGGTGTTGGTGCTGCCATCGCCCATCGAGACGCCACCGCTAATGGTGCCGGAGTTGACGAACGTGTTGCCGCTGGCCGAGGTCTCGAAGGCCATCCGGCCGTTGATGGTGCCGGCGTTGATCACGTTGACCTGGGCGCCGCCCCGCGCCGCGACAATCGGGGTGTCAGCGGAAAACAGTGAGAGGTTCAACAAAGCGGTCGAACCAATGGTGCCGTTGTTGACGATGTTGGTGCTGCCGCCAGCGCTGTTATTGAGGTTCAGCGCCATGCCGTTGAGGCTGGCCAGGTTGATGCCAAGCAAGTCGCCGGTGCCACGGATGATGCCGGTGGCGGCGTTGGTGATGTTCACCACCGAGGCACCCGCGTTGCCGATCACTGCGCCCGCGCTGAGCACGGTCACCGCGCCGAGCAAGGCCGGGTCGATCAGCCCGGCGTTGTTCAGCGTGATGTTGTTGCCCGTGAGGTTGAGCACCTGCCCGCCGAGGGTGGCGTTCAGTTGCGTGGCGGACCCGACGTTGACGGTCAGGTCATTCACCGCACTGGAAAAGGTATTGAGGAACAGCGGCAACGACGGCACGCCGCTACAGGTCACCGTCCCGCCCGCCGTCGGGCTGCCAGGCGTACAGGCGGCCATGGCTTGTGGGCTGAGGACGCCGACAAACACTCCAACCATACCGAGGCGAACAGCGAGAAAAAGAGGGCAGACACGGAACATCGGGGCAATGACAGATCTCAAGTCCACGGGCAATTCCTTTTCGTGGTTAACCATTCTTCCTTGAAAGGCGCGCTACTTCGGCCACCCTGGCCATGAAACAAACCACACGCGAATCAAGACAGCGACCGGCTGAAAAAACCTTTTCATTCCGGCACGTTAGTTGATGGACCGGGATCAGGTGCGGGTTAATTAGCATTAATACTTTCGTGCACAAACCCCTTGTGGGAGCGGGCTTGCTCGCGAAGGGGCCATGACAGTGCCATCAATGCTGGCGGATACACCGCTTTCGCGAGCAAGCCCGCTCCCCCAGGGGATCAGCGTTGTATCGGCAATCGCATTACCTGATCAAAAGGACAGTAAAACCGCCGATTTCTTCGATTTTTCATGCAATTGAAACAATTGGCACTGGATGTGCAAACGTTTGCGAGCCGTCAATAACGGCGTTTTTGCTACATAACCGCGCAAGCCCGAAAACACGGGCCTTCGATCCGCACGAAAAGGGACTTTTAATGCACCGCATGTCCAGCCGCGTGACTTGCTCGCGCTCCTTTGCCGTTTCTTTGCTACTGGCCAGCGTTACAGGACTACTCAGCAGCACCGTTTTGGCGCAACCCGCCCCCGCCGAAGAATCCGCCCAGGGCGAAACCCTCAGCCCGGAAGCCAGCCCACCGAAAAAAGGCGCGTACCTGTCCGACTGGTTCAACCAGGACCTGACGGTCATCGGCAGCAAGGACATCAGCTTCGGCCCGCAACCGTCCGACGATGTGTACCTGGAATACGAATACTTCGGTCGCAAGGGACCGTTCGAGTTGTACGGCTACGTCGACATCCCGAAAATCTTCGACATCGGCAACAGCCATGACAAAGGCGCGTGGGACCATGGCTCGCCGCTGTTCATGGAGCACGAACCGCGCATCTCCATCGACTACCTGGCCGGCCGCAGCCTGGCCGTCGGGCCGTTCAAGGAATGGTACGTGGCGTTTGACTGGATCTACGATCACGGCAGCAACACCCGCAACCGCGCCAACACGCTATACAGCGGCCTGGGCACCGACATCGACACCCACTCGCGGGTCAACCTGTCAGCCAACTTCTACGGTCGTTACCAGTGGGAAAACTACGGCGCCAGCAACGAGTATTCCTGGGACGGCTACCGCGCCCAGTTGAAATACATCGTGCCCATCAGCAGCTTCAGCAATGGCGCGTCACTGACCTACATCGGCTTCACCAACTTCGACTTCGGCTCGGACCTGCACAAGGACAACCCGGCCCGCACCGCCAACGCCACCGTGGCCACCAACGTGTTGCTCTACTCGTTTACCCATTTGCGTTTCACCCTGGTCGGCCGTTACTTCCACAACGGCGGCAACTGGGACGATGGCAGCGAGTTGAATTTCGGCGACGGCGACTTCCGCGCGCGCTCCAACGGCTGGGGTTATTACGCCGGCATCGGTTATCAATTCTAAGGAGGTTTTATGAAAGCAATGACGCGTCTGTCCCTGTCCGTCGGCCTGGCCTGCGGCACCCTGCTCGCTTCCACCGCGTGGGCTCGCGAAGCCCCGATCCAGCCGAAAG
Source organism: Pseudomonas sp. dw_612 (assembly GCF_018449725.1). Taxonomy (GTDB): domain Bacteria; phylum Pseudomonadota; class Gammaproteobacteria; order Pseudomonadales; family Pseudomonadaceae; genus Aquipseudomonas. The sequence goes on from NZ_JAAVVC010000025.1 coordinate 26,916, forward strand.
TGATGCTGATCACCATGTTCGCCCCCGAGGCGCAGAACTGGATCGAGCGCCTGGAACTCAAGCAGGAAGTCCGCGTGCCGGGCCTGTCCGCCGAGTACCCGAACATTCGCTGCAACACCCGGCAGGTGTGTTTGATGGTCACCGGCATGGGCCAGACCAACGCTGCCGCATCGACCCTGGCCTTGGCGCTGTCGCCGAAATTCGACCTGCGCAAAAGTTATTTCCTGATCGCCGGGATTGCCGGCATCAGCCCCAAACACGGGACGATCGGCACCGCTGCCTGGGCGCATTATCTGGTGGAGTTTGGCACCCAGTGGGAGATCGATTCCCGGGACGCGCCGAAAGACTGGCCGACCGGTTACATCGGCATCAACACCAAAGGCCCCAACGAAAAACCGCCGCTGGACTACAAGACCGAAGTCTTCGAACTCAATCCGAAATTGCAGGCCAAGGCGTTTGCCCTGTCGCATAAAGTCGAACTGGCCGAGAGCAAGGAATCGGCGGCCTGGCGCGTGAAGTACCCGTCGGCCCCGGCCAATCAACCGCCGGTGGTGACGAAGTGCGACACGCTGGCGGGCAATACCTGGTTTTCCGGGACGCGTTTGAGTGAGCGCGCGGAAGTCTGGACCAAGCTGCTCACCGATAACAAAGGCGAATACTGCACGACCCAGCAGGAAGACAACTCCACCTATGAAGCGTTGCTGCGGGCCAGTCGTGAAGGTCTGGTGGATGTGCAACGTCTGGCGGTGGTGCGCGCCGGTTCCGACTTCGACCGGCCGGCGCCGGGGCAGAGTGAAGTGGATAACCTGCTCAAATATGCGGACCAGGGCGGGTTTGTGCCGGCACTGGAAAACCTCTATCGGACGGGGAACCCGTTGGTGCAGGACATCCTGAAGAATTGGTCGGCTTGGGAGAAAGGGGTGCCCGAGGCCTGAGTTCGGCTCGAGGACGCCTTCGCGGGCAAGCCTCGCTCCTACAGGTTTTGCGTCGATATCATCATTGTGATCGACACAAAACCTGTAGGAGCGAGGCTTGCCCGCGAAGAGGCCAGCTCATCCAACACATCTATCGGTTATGGCAACAGAATCACCTTGTCACCACTGCCCTGATTCACCTCGGCATACCGCGCCACCCCTTCAGCCAACGGCGATTCCACCAGCCCTTCCGGCAACGGCAACAAGTCCTGATCGAAGAACTTCCCGAACTGATCCAGCATCGCCGCACAGGCCTGCACGCCATACAGCAGCGAGTTGATCCCCACCACCGAACCGCCCTTGCGATACAACGCCAGCGCCGGCAATTGCACGAGGCCGTCCACCGGCGCCGCAATGATCGCGATACGGCCAAACGGGGCCAGTGCCGGGACCGAGGCCGGCAGCCAGAAACCGGTGGTGTCGAAGATCACGTCAGCGCCGCCGGCATACACGGCATTCACCTGCGCGCCGAGGTCCTCAGGCTTGTCCAGTTGCAGGGTCTGATAACCCAGCGCCTGCAACTCCTTGACCTGCTCTACCCGCCGCGCCGCCGCCAATACCTGGGCGCCACGGATTTTCGCCAGCGCCAGCGCCGCACTGCCCACCGCCCCACCGCCAATCACCAGCAAGCGCGTACCGGACGTCACCAGACTGCGCTCCAGCGCATCCCACGCCGTGGTGTACGGCACGCCGAGGCTGGCGGCCTGGGAAAAACTCAAGTGCGTCGGTTTCAGGGCCACGCCATTGGCCGGCAACTTGACGAATTGTGCGTGGGAACCGTCGGCAAAAAAACCGAGGTCGCGACCGGTGCCCCAGACCTCCTGACCGATCAACGCCTGCGGGCCTTCCACCACCACCCCGGCGAAATCCCGACCGGGAATCCGTGGCAGCGTGGTGTAGGGAAACCGCCCCAGCACGTTCTTCACATCGCTGGGGTTCAGGCCCGCGGCCTTGATCTGTACCAGCACTTCATCGGCACCGGCCACGGGGGTTGGGACCTCGACGTATCGCAGGGAAGAGAGGTCGCCGGTTTTATCGAATTGCAGAGCTTTCATGGACGTTTCCATTGGAATGGATAAAGGGTTTTCAGGAGAGCCAACCGGCGATCAACTGCCGGCCCATGGGCCACAACTGCTCGCCGGCCAGCATGCCCAGCAGCCCCACCAGCGCGATGGCCGGTGGCGCCGGGGAACGAAAATCCAGCGCGCCGTAAAGCAGACCGACGCCGAGGCCGATGCCCAGCGAGATGAGGTAGTTCATGACAGACTCCGTGGCACAGGGGGTATGCGAGAAGTCTAGAGAAGGGCGACGAAACCCGTCGGCCAAGGGCTTCTGAATATCGGACAAAACGCAGTGTAGGAGCTGTGTTGAACTATGTAGGAGCTGACGAGTGAAACGAGGCTGCGATCTTTTGATCTTGCCTTTAAAAAACAAAATCAAAAGATCGCAGCCTCGTTTCACTCGTCAGCTCCTACAGGGGTGCGGGTTGTTCTGACGTGAATTGCGAAGGCGCCACACCCAACTCCCGACGAAACATGTCGCTGAAGCTGCTTGGCGAATACCCCAGTTCCCGGGCGATGGCGCTGACCGGCACGCCCTGGATCAACTCCGCCGTCGCCGTCGCCAGTTGCACCTGCCGCCGCCATTCGGCGAAGCCCATTCCGAGCCCGTCCTTGAACAATCGCGCCAGGGTGCGCACGCTGGCCCCGGCGTTTTCGGCGTGTTGTTCGAAGGGAATGGCCAGGGACGGCGCGGCCATGACAGCCTGGCACAGGTTGAGCAGACGACGATCGGAATCGTCCGGTAACGGGATTTTCAGCATCGAGCGCTTGGCCCGTTTCAGTTCCAGCAACGCCAGGCCAACCAGCGCCTCGTAATACTCCGGCGCACCGTCATCGCCCTGCTCCACCAGCCCGACGATCAATTCGCGTAGCAGCCCACCGACTTCGATCACCTGCACACTGTCATCCAGGGTCGCCGCCAGCGCCGGGCGCAGGTAGATATTGCGCATCTGCAAGTCCGAGACCACGCGAATCCCATGGGGCACGCCCGGCGGCAACCACACCGCCCGTTGCGGCGGCACCACCAGCGCTTCATGCGGTGTCTCGACCCACATCACCCCGCTCATGGCATACAGCAGTTGACCCCAGGCATGCTCATGGGGCTCGATGTAAAGACCACGCGGATAGGTGCGTGCCAGTGGTTGCACGGGCACATCGGTGTCAGTCAGGTCGGGCGGTGCGGCAAGGGCCATGAGCAAGGATCATTGGGGTTCGGGGAGCCGACATGGTAACGAGGCGCTCGGATTGTCGCCAGTGACGGTCACCGTCCGACAATCCGAATGAATTATTACCGCCACCGGGGATCCCTCTATTACCACAGGGAGGAATACGGGCTTTATGAACAACGCAAAACTTTTCGTCATTGAATACACCCTTCATGGCGCCCCCAAGTCTTTCATTATCCGTCTGGACAAGATGGATAACGCCGAGGCTTGGCACTGGGCAAGTTGCGATGCCGGCGTGGGCCGCATCCCGCGTTTTGGCCGTGAAAAGGTGCAAAAGACCAGCAAACCGCTGGCGGAGAAATTTGGCGTCGAGAACGTCACCTGGCGACCGGCGAGCTAAACAGGATCAAGGAGGACAAGGAGCGTCAGAAACAAAAAGTGGAGCCCCGGCGGCTCCACTTTTTTTTGATGAGCTGTCAGCCGTGGGCACATTTGCAGCCCTTGCCGGTGCACTCTTCACCGTGTTCATGATGCTTGGCGCAGGCTTCGCAGCAGTAGTGTTTGCCATGTCGCGCAATCGGATGCTGGCCCAGTTTGCAGGAGCATTTGGGGCAGTCGCATATACTTTCACTGTCAATCATGAGTCGGACTCCGTTGTGATGGTCGTCCAGTGCGACGGATGCGCACCGTATTACCAGTGTAGGAGCTGCGTAGGAGCTGGTAGGCGCTGACGAGTGAAACGAGGCTGCGATCTTTTCAAGATCAAAAGATCGCAGCCTTCGGCAGCTCCTACACAGGATCGCGTCATGCCCGACGGGTGCTGCTGCGATACATGAACACCAACGCCAGCGCCAGGCACACCATCGCCAAGATCCGGCTCCCCGACAATTCAATCGCCGGGTTACCGAGCCAGCCAAAGTTGTCGATCAACATGCCCATGCCCAGTTGCCCGACGATCACCGCCACGGTCGCCACCGCCGTGCCGACCCGGGGCACCGCGCCGACCATGACCATCATGTACACCACACCGAACAGCGCCCCGCTGAGCTGCCATTTCGGCACGTCCAACAGGCTCATGGCGTGGGCCGGTTCAAAAAACACGATCAGCAACCCGGTGCTCACCGCGCCGACCACGAAGGTCAGCAAACTGCTGCGCAACACGCCGACGGTTTCCCCCAGACGCCCGTTGATCGCGGCCTGAACACTCAACACCGCACCGGCCGCGACGACCACTGCCAACAAAATAATCAGATTCATCATCAACCCCGAGCGATCAGAACAAGTGCCGCGACAATCAGCAGCAAGGCCAGCCAACGTTCACCGTTGACCTTTTTGCGGGCAGCGCCGAACCAGCCGAAGTGGTCGATCAGCACACTCTTGCCAACCTGCCCGGAGAGGATCGCGATCATGGTCATGGCGATGCCTATGTGCGGCGTGGCCAGGGTCAGCACCACCACGTACATCGGCCCGAGAAACCCGCCGATCAACTGCCAGCGCGGCAATTCACCGAGGGCCGGGCCTTGTTGCGGGCCGCTGAACAGCAGCAACAGAAACAGAATCGCCGAACCGACGCCAAAGATGCTCAGGGTCGCCCACAGATGCCCGACCTGAACCCCGAGCGGTCCGAGCAAACCGGCCTCCACGGACAGGCCCATGCCGGCGAGGATGACCAGGGGGAGCAGCAATAGCCGTAGACCGGGTTTGGTGGTTGGCGTCGGGATAACGCCAGCGGTATCGATTGAAGAGGATTGCATAAGAGAAACCTGCGATTGATCAGTTATGGCACGAACCCTGTGGGAGCGGGCTTGCTCGCGAATGCGGTATGTCATTCAACATTGGTGTGGCTGACACATTGCATTCGCGAGCAAGCCCGCTCCCACAGGGTCCATGGTGTCCGGAAGTGGAGCGCATTATCGGCTGGCGATCCTTTGCAATAAATGGGAGCATCCAGACAACACTTTTGCGCAACTCGCACAGCAGGAATCACCATGCACGGCCTCAACGAACTGGGATTCAAGGCACTTCGGCTGTTTGTCGCGGTGCTCGACCACGGCAGTTTTTCCGAAGTCGCCCGCCGCGAAGGCCTGGCGCCCTCTTCGATTTCCCGGCAAATCCAGCTGATGGAACAGGCGCTCAACCAGCAATTGCTCTACCGCCACACCCGCGCGGTCACGCCGACGGAAGCCGGGCGCATGCTCGGGCATCACGCGCGGTTGGTGCTGGTGCAACTGGAAGAAGCCGAACAAGCCTTGCAGGAACAACAAAGCGAACCCAGCGGACTGGTGCGGATCAATGCGCCAGTGGTGTTTGGCCAGCGGCACCTGACGCCGTGGCTGGGGCAGTTGTGCGAGCGTTATCCGAAGCTACAATTGGATATCCAGCAGACCGACAGCTACGTCGACCCGTTGCAGGAAGGCGCCGACCTGTTATTCCGTATAGGCCCGCTGCACGATTCGAGCATGCAGGCGCGAATCCTGGCGCCTCACCGCTTTCAAGTCGCGGCCAGTCCTGCCTATTTGAAACACCACGGCATCCCGCAACACCCCGAAGACCTCGCCGCCCACCAATGCCTGGCCTACAAAGGCGTGACCGGTCAGCAGCGCTGGTTCTTTCGTCAGGGGCAGGAGGACTGGACGCCGTACTCGGTGAAGGGACCGATCACCGGCAACCACGCCGACACCCTGACCCAAGCCGCCGAGCAGGGACTGGGGCTGGTGATGTTTCCATCGTGGCTGATTGGCGAAGCGGTGCGCGAAGGCACGCTGGTGCCGGTGCTGGGGGACTATCAAGTGTCCAACAGCCTGGAGCCGCAACAGATTGCCGTGCTGTGGCCGGGAAGCCGGCGGTTGTCGGTGAAGGTCAGGACGGTGATTGATTTTTATGTGGAGTGTTTTGGAACCGTGCCGTATTGGGACAGACCGTAACGGCCTGCCCACCCGGACTGAGATTAATCTGGCATAGAACGGATGATGTCAGCCATATCGTCCTTGGTGATTCCATTGGCCTTTACTACAGCAGCGACGTCTTCCTTGGATAGAGGAAAACGCTTAAACATTTTCTTTAAAGCATCTGCATCAACATTTGACATCCAAAGAGGTGAAACAAAGTTCCCCTTATACTCAGGCTTCATCGGGACATCTTCATAAGCAATTACACCCTTATGATAGAAGTAGACAATGTAGCGATCATGTCCTTCAGAGAAGCTTTTGTCGTAGTAAAGCGTTGTGCCAGCAGGTAGCACGTAGTAGCTCTCGTCACTATTTGGCCCCTCGATAAGCATAGGCTCTCTGGTTCTGAGTATTTTCGTATCGTGGCCACTCGATACATTATTGAGCGCAACACACGCCAGTACCGCGGCATTAACAAGCACCACAACAGCCACCCCGAACAACCACTGTTTATTCGCAAATATCCTTTTTGTCATCACTCGCCTCGGTATATCCCTCGAACATAGCCTGTAGGGCAGCGGCCATGAAAACAGGACCGGAACATACCTACAAGCACAGTTGCTATTTCCGGCCTTAGGCCGGTTGACTGCCCTGCCCTCACTCCCTATCCTCGCGCCTGTCACGACTCATTCGTGATCGGGTTTGACGGCTCGGCGGTTTTAAGGTGCGCATTGTTCTCCAACTTTGCTCGTGCACGTGTGTGTGCTCGACACAAAGCTTAATGGTGACTGTGCGCGGGGCACTTTCGAGTGCGCCGGGTACCTTAGACCGGTCCGTCAACCTGCGCACAGTTGCCACCCCATCGTTTGACGGCGACCAAGTGGCAGCTCTTGATGACTAAGGAGCTACACCCATGACCAACGCAACCACAAAATCCACCCCCTTCGCCCCCTGCGACCACGTCGACCATCACCTCTTCGCCGTCCAACCCGGCATTCCCCTGCTCGACGCCCTGGAGCACGCCTCGGTCTACCTCAGCTGCGCCGAAGCCCTCGCCCATCAAGCCCCCAACGCCACCCGCCCGGAACACATCGCAACGTTACGCTGGGCCAGCAAACAAATGCTCGGCACTGCAAGTTCGTTGCTTCAGGCGTCCATCGACGGCATGCACGCCGCGCAAGCGGGAGGTGAGGCATGAACCCGCATATGCCGATGACCCAAAACGAATGCGACATCCCGGTGTTGCTGGTGGCCACGCAAGCACCATTGGACGTGTTGCACAGCAATGCCGCGACTCGGTTTCTAGCGGGGACGCAGATGATGGAGAGCCTGGCCAGCCTGGATATCACCCAGGCCAAGGGCGCTGATGTGCAGCAATTGGCCCACGCGGCGGCGATGTTGTTGCGAGACGGATGTGATGTCATGGATGTGTTGGGGCGACAGATTCGGGCAGCGATGGTTTAGCAGTCATTCTGTAGGCGCCAGGCTTGCCGACGAAGGCGCCCTCAAGTACGCCTTCGCCGGCAAGCCTGGCTCCTACAGTTAGCGGCTAGCGGTGGGATTCAGATCCGGAACTGGCCAACCAGTTTACCGAGGCGCTGACCGAGATCCGCCAGGCTACGCGATGTCTGCGCACCGAGTTGGGTTTCGCCGGCCACGCTGTCCACCGCCACCGCAATCTGATGCACGCTGCGATTAATCTCTTCGGCCACGGCAGTCTGTTCTTCAGCAGCACTGGCAATCTGCGCGTTCATCGAATTGATGGTGCCGATCAGCTGGGCCATGGTGTCCAGCGAAGCCCCCGCTTCGTTGGCTTGGGCCGAGGTGCCGTCGCCGGCCTCGCTGGAACGGCGCATGGCTTCCACCGCCGACTGGGTGCCGGCCTGCAAGCGGTCGATCATGCCCTGGATTTCCTGGGTGCTGATTTGCGTACGGCTGGCCAGTGCCCGCACTTCGTCCGCCACCACCGCAAAGCCACGACCGGCCTCACCGGCGCGGGCGGCTTCGATGGCGGCGTTGAGCGCCAGCAGGTTGGTCTGCTCGGCAATCGAACGAATCACCCCGAGCACGCTGACAATCGACGACACGTCTTTTTGCAGGCTGTCGAGGGACACGCCGCTGGTGCGAATGTCGTCCACCAACGCATGGATCTTCACGATGCTGCCAGCCACCACTCGTTTGGCGGTCTGGCCTTCGGCGTCGGTCTGCTGCGCGGCGACGGCGGCGTTTTGCGCGCTTTTCGCCACTTCCTGGGCGGCGGCTGACATTTCGTTGATCGCCGTGGCGACCTGATCCGTCTCGTGACGCTGACGCTCCATCGCCTGATCCGAGCGCTGGGCCTGGTCGGACACCTGGTTCACCAGCCCGGTCAGTTGCGAAGTCATTTCGGTGATTTGTCGAACAAGACCGTGGATCTTGTCGACGAAGCGGTTGAACGAGCCAGCCAGTTGACCGAGTTCGTCTTCGCTGGTGATGGTCAGGCGCCGGGTCAGGTCGCCCTCGCCCGCCGCGATGTCATCGAGGTTGGCTTTCATCAGGTTCAGCGGACGCAGAATCGTGTTGGCCAGCAGCATCCCCGCCGCCGCAATCACCAGCAACACCACCACGGCAATCCCGACGATGCTCAGCACCACGCCTTCCATCCGTTCGGTGACCTTGGCCTGGACCAGTGCAACCTGGGCTTCGATGCCGTCGAGGTTGACCGAGGTGCCGACCGCCATGTCCCACTTCGGCAAGTATTCGGTGTAGCCGAGCTTGGGCACCAGCACCTGAGTGTTGCCGGGCAGTGGCGAGCTGTATTCGAGGTAGTGGGTGCCGTCCTTCGCGACTTTCACCAGATCACGGTTGACGTAGACGCCGTTCGGGTCACGGTTGTCCTTGAAGCTCTGGCCCACGCCTTCGGGGCTGTTGGACTTGAACAGACGCACGGTGTTGGAGTCGTAGCCGAAGAAGTAGCCGTCCTTGCCGTAGCTGATGCTCGACAGCAACTTGACCACCTGGGCCCGCGCCGCGTCATCGCCGGGAGCGGCGGCGTCGTAAAGCGGTTTGATCGCGGTCATGGCCACGGCCACGTAACTTTGCAGGGTGGCCTTGGCGTCCTTGAGCAGGTTCTGGCGGGTTTCCTCGACCTCCTTGCGTGCCTGTTCCTGAAGAATGAATAGCGTGGTCAGGCTGATGACCAGGGCAAAGAGCAACACCGGGAGAACGGCAAGGGACAGGACTTTAGCCTTCAGGCTCATGCGCATGACGGTTCACTCTTTTGATTTTGTTGGCGTGGTTAAAGGCTTTAACGGCAGGCCAGATCAAAAGTTGAATCCCTGAACAGCCCAATCCCCTGTGGGAGCGAGCTTGCTCGCGATAGCGGTGGCACATTCAACATCTATGTGACTGAAAGACCGCTATCGCGAGCAAGCTCGCTCCCACATTTTGATCAATGCAGGTCAGGAAGAGAGTGGGTTACAGCACCATCGCCGCCACCCAGCCAAATGCCAGCAGCGGCAGGTTGTAGTGCAGGAAGGTCGGGACCACGGTGTCCCAGATGTGGTGATGCTGGCCGTCGATGTTCAACCCGGAGGTCGGGCCCAGGGTCGAGTCCGAGGCCGGCGAGCCGGCGTCACCCAGAGCGCCGGCCGTGCCGACGATGCACACGATGGCGATCGGGCTGAACCCCAGTTGCACGCACAACGGCACAAAAATCGCCGCCAGAATCGGCACGGTGGAAAACGACGAGCCGATGCCCATCGTCACCAGCAGCCCCACCAGCAACATCAACAGCGCGCCGATGCCTTTGCTGTGGCCGATCCACGACGCCGAGGCTTCCACCAGCGTCTGCACTTCACCGGTGGCTTTCATCACTTCGGCGAATCCCGAGGCAGCGATCATGATGAAGCCGATCATCGCCATCATCTTCATGCCTTCGGTGAACAGGTCGTCGGTGTCACGCCACTTCACAATGCCGGACACCGAGAAGATCAGGAAACCCACCAACGCGCCGATGATCATCGAGTCCAGGAGCAATTGAACGATGAATGCTGCGGCAATCGCCACACCCGCGACCATCAGGCTCAGCGGGTTGTACTCCACCGCGACTTGCTCGACTTTTTCGATCTTTTCCAGGTCGTAGACGCGTTTCTTGCGATAGCTGATAAAGGCTGCCGCCAGCCCCACGACCATGCCCAAGGCCGGAATGCCCATGGCATGGGTAACGTTGATGCCGCTGATGTCCACGCCGCTACGCGCCACGTTCGCCAGCAGAATTTCATTCAGGAAGATGTTGCCGAAGCCCACCGGCAGGAACATGTACGGCGTGATAAGGCCGAAGGTCATGACGCAGGCGATCAAACGGCGATCCAGTTGCAACTTGGTCAGCACATATAAAAGCGGCGGCACCAGCAGCGGAATAAAGGCGATATGTATCGGCAGAATGTTTTGCGAAGCGATGGCCACCCCCCACAGCAGGCCGATCAGCAACCACTTGACTGAACCGCCGCCGCTGGCGTGCTGGCGATCAACCATTGTCAGGGCTTTGTCCGCCAGGGCGTGGGCCAGTCCAGACTTGGCAATCGCCACCGCAAAGGCGCCCAGCAAGGCATAAGACAACGCCACCGTGGCCCCGCCACCGAGGCCACTATTGAAGGCTTTGAGTGTCGCGTCGATCCCCAGGCCACCGGTCAGGCCGCCGACCAGGGCCCCGATAATCAGCGCGATCACTACGTGCACGCGGGACAGGCTGAGCACCAGCATGACGCCAACCGCGGTAATTACAGCATTAATCATCGTTACCTCCAGGCAAGCGAAATGAGCCCGGCCGGCAGTCTGCGAAGAGCCGCCAACGGGGTTGAGGAATGGGTTTTATTAGAGGGCGCGCACTGTGCCGCACGGTCGCCCCCTTGTCAAAGCGATCAGGGCCCATGAATGTGTAACGGCTTGTGATATCGCTTCCTGTAGGAGCGAGGCTTGCTCGCGATAGCGGTGTGTCAGTCACATCCATGTTGAATGTGTCGCCGCCATCGCGGGCAAGCCTCGCTCCTACAGGGTGCGGTTCGCCCTTAAGAAAAGTGACTTGCGGCCGTTAAAGTGCAAAGTCTCAGATAAATATCGAATAAGGACGTCTCCATGTCGCTCAGACAACTCTCCATCCAATGGAAAATCACCCTGCTGGCCGGGCTTTGCCTGGCGGGTATCGTGACGCTGTTGGTGGGTCTTTCGCTGTATCGCATGGAGCACAGCTCCGCGCTGGTGAAAGCGTCGAGCATGGAGATGCTCACCGAATCCGCCCAGGCGCGGATCGAATCCCAAGGTGAAAACCAGGCGCTGAACATTCGCCAGCAATTCATGGACGCCTATCAATACGGCCACGGTTTCTCGCGCCAGGTGCTGTTCCTGCGGGATCAGGCCGAGAAGCGCTTTCTTGACGCCTTCGACCTGCGCGAAGACCTGACCCGCCAGGTCAAATCGGCGCTGCAAGCCAACCCGGAACTGCTCGGCCTGTCCCTGGTGTTCGAAGCCAATGCGCTGGACGGCAAGGACGAACTGTTCACCGGCCAGGCTGAGCTCGGCAGCAATGACAAGGGCCGCTTCGCCCTGTACTGGTCGCAACCGACGCCGGGCAAAGTGACGTCGATGGCCCTGCCCGAAAGCGACATGGCCGACACCCGCACCGGCCCCAGCGGCGAGGCAGCCAACGCCTGGTTCACCTGCCCGCGCACCACGCTCAAGCCGTGCGTGATCGAACCCTACTTCTATGTGATCGACGGCCAGAACGTGCTGATGACCAGCATCGTGTTCCCGCTGATGGTCAACGGCAAAGTCATCGCCTCGCTGTCGGTGGACATCAACCTCAACAGCCTGCAAGCGGTCAGCCAGGGCGCGAGCAAAAAGCTCTATGACGGCCAGACCAGCGTCAGCATCCTCAGCCCGGCGGGCCTGCTCGCCGGTTACAGCCCGGACGCCAGCAAACTCAGCCAGCGCCTGGATGCCGTGGACAAAACCAACGGTGCCGAGCTGATTCGGATGCTCGCCGCCAGCAGCAAGACCGCCAGCCTGCACAGCAACGCGCAGTTGAAAGTGCTGTCGCCGTTCCAGCCGATTCCGGGCGGCAAGCCCTGGGGCGTGTTGCTCGACGTGCCGGAGAAAGTCCTGGTCGGTCCGGCGGAAGCGCTGAAAAAACAACTCGACGACAGCAACCGCGCCGGCTCGCTGGTCGAGCTCGGCCTGGGCGTGCTCGCCGCGTTGATCGGCCTGTTGTTGGTGTGGTTGATGGCCCGCAGCGTGACCAAACCGATCCTCGGCGTGGCCCATATGCTCGAAGACATCGCCAGCGGCGAAGGTGACCTGACCCGGCGCCTGGCCTACGACAAGAAAGATGAGTTGGGCCAGTTGGCCGGCTGGTTCAACCGCTTCCTCGACAAGCTGCAACCGATCATCGCCGAGGTGAAACGCTCGGTGCAGGACGCGCGCAGCACGGCGGACCAGTCCTCCGCCATCGCCACCAAGACCAGCGCCGGCATGGAGCAGCAATACCGTCAGGTCGATCAGGTGGCCACCGCTTCCCACGAAATGAGCGCCACCGCCCAGGACGTTGCCCGCAGTGCGGCCCAGGCCGCCCACGCGGCGCGGGATGCGGATCAGGCGACCCGCCAGGGTTTGACCGTGATCGACCGCACCACCGCCAGCATCGGCAACCTAGCCGCCGACATGAGCGCGGCAATGGTGCAAGTCGAAGGCCTGGCGGAGAACAGCGAGAAGATCGGTTCGGTGCTGGACGTGATTCGCGCCATCGCCGAGCAAACCAACCTGTTGGCGCTCAACGCCGCCATCGAAGCGGCCCGCGCCGGTGAAGCCGGACGTGGTTTTGCCGTGGTGGCCGATGAAGTGCGCAACCTGGCGCGGCGCACTCAGGAATCGGTGGAGGAAACCCGTCAGGTGATCGAGCAGTTGCAGAGCGGCACCCAGGACGTGGTCAGCTCGATGAACAACAGCCATCGCCAGGCTCAGGGTAGCGTTGAACAGGTCGGCCAAGCGGTGACCGCGTTGCGCCAGATCGGCGATGCGGTGACGGTCATCAGCGACATGAACCTGCAAATCGCCAGCGCCGCCGAGGAACAGAGCGCGGTGGCCGAGGAGATCAACAACAACGTGGCGACCATCCGCGACGTCACCGAGTCGTTGTCGGGGCAGGCGAATGAGTCGGCGCGGGTGAGTCAGTCGCTCAACAGCCTGGCGAATCAGCAGCAGAGCTTGATGGATCAGTTCCGGGTCTGATTCCAGGTAATTGATCGTTCCCACGCGCGTGGGAACGATCAAAACACCCCAATCCCCGTGTGGGAGCGGGCTTGCTCGCGAAGAGGCCGTGTCAGTCACCATCAATGTTGGCTGGCACACCGCTTTCGCGAGCAAGCCCGCTCCCACAGGTTTTTTAACAGGCTCCAGGGTTTGCGGGTTGGCGAGTGGATATTTGCGCGAACGTGATTATGCTTTAGGAAGCTTCGCCGCAACGCGAGGCTGTCAGATCCATGCTTCACGCAATCCCATGACATCAGCCCCATGGCCTGGGTGCGACAATAAGAGTAATGAGGTGCTCCGGCCTACAACAAGCGCAAGACGGAGAAGACCCATGGCCGTAATCGACAGCACAACCACGGGCAGCGCGCCCCACCACGGGATTACCAAGGAGGAGCGCAAGGTTATTTTCGCCTCGTCCCTGGGCACTGTGTTCGAGTGGTACGACTTTTACCTCTACGGCTCCCTCGCCGCGATCATCGCCAAGCACTTCTTTGCCGGCGTCAACGAGACAACCGCCTTCATCTTCGCCTTGCTCGCGTTCGCCGCGGGTTTCGCCGTGCGACCGTTCGGTGCGATTGTGTTTGGCCGGTTGGGCGACATGATCGGGCGCAAGCACACGTTTCTCATCACCATTGTCATCATGGGTGTCTCGACGGCCGTGGTGGGCTTCCTGCCCGGTTACGCAACCATCGGCGTCGCGGCGCCGGTGATCCTGATCACCCTGCGCCTGCTGCAAGGCCTGGCGCTGGGCGGTGAGTACGGTGGCGCGGCGACCTACGTCGCGGAACATGCGCCCAAAGGCAAACGCGGCTACTTCACCTCGTGGATTCAAACCACCGCGACCCTTGGCCTGTTTCTGTCGCTGCTGGTGATCCTCGCCTGCCGCACGATTCTCGGCACCGAAGCGTTCGAGGCCTGGGGCTGGCGGATTCCGTTCCTGCTGTCGATCCTGCTGCTGATTGTCTCGGTGTACATCCGCCTGCAACTCAGCGAGTCGCCGGTGTTCTTGAAAATGAAAGCCGAGGGCAAGTCCTCCAAGGCGCCGCTGACCGAATCCTTCGCCCGTTGGGACAACCTGAAAATCGTGATCATGGCCCTGCTCGGCGGCACTGCCGGTCAGGCCGTCGTCTGGTACACCGGGCAGTTCTATGCGCTGTTCTTCCTGTTGCAAACACTGAAGATCGACCCGCAGACCGCCAACCTGCTGATTGCCGGCTCGCTGCTGATCGGCACGCCGTTCTTCGTGATCTTCGGCAGCCTGTCCGACCGCATCGGCCGCAAAGGCATCATCATGGCCGGTTGCATTCTCGCCGCGGCGACCTACTTCCCGATCTTCCACGCGCTGACCCAGTACGGTAACCCTGACGTGTTCGTCGCCCAGGAGAAGAACCCGGTCACGGTGATCGCCGATCCGGACCAGTGCTCGTTCCAGTTCGACCCGGTGGGCAAGGCCAAATTCACCAGTTCCTGCGACCTGGCCAAGACCCTGCTGGCGAAGCGCGCGATCCCCTACAAGAATGACAAGGCCGAACCGGGCACCGTCGCGCAAGTGCGCATCGGCGATAAGGTGATCCCGAGTTTCGAGGGCACCGGCATGCCTGCCGCGGATTTCAAGGCTAAAAACGATGCCTTCACCGTCACCCTCAGCACAGCGCTCAAGGACGCCGGTTATCCCGAGAAGGCTGACCCGGCGAAGACCAATTACCCGATGGTGCTTCTGCTCCTGACCATCCTGGTGATCTACGTGACCATGGTCTATGGCCCGATTGCGGCGTGGCTGGTGGAACTGTTCCCGGCGCGCATCCGCTACACCTCGATGTCACTGCCCTATCACATTGGTAATGGCTGGTTCGGTGGGTTCCTGCCGACGGTGGCGTTCGCCATGGTCGCGGCCACCGGGGATATCTATTACGGGTTGTGGTACCCGATAGTGATTGCGGTGATGACGGCAGTGCTGGGGATATTCTTTATGCCGGAAACCAAGGATCGGGAGATTCATCATACGTAAGCAGAAAGCTTTTTTTGTAGGAGCAAAGCTTGCTCGCGATGGCGATGGGTCAGTCAAAAATGATGTCGACTGATCAACCGCGATCGCGAGCAAGCTTTGCTCCTATAGGGGGTGGATACAGCACTCGTGTCAGCGCTTGGGCAATTCGATCACGACGTTCAACCCGCCCCACTCGCTTTCCTGCAACAACAACGTCCCGCCCCAGGTATCGACGATGTCGCGCACGATGCCCAAGCCCAGGCCATGCCCGTCGGTCTGTTCATCCAGCCGCGTGCCGCGACTGAACACCTGGGCACGCTGGTCTTCGGGAATCCCTGGGCCGTCGTCTTCCACGCTCAGTTCAAATTTGTCGGCCATTTCGACCACGCTCAAGCGAACCTCGGCGTCCGCCCATTTGCAGGCGTTGTCCAGCAGGTTGCCGAGCAGTTCCAGCAAATCCTCGCGGTCCCAGGGCAGCGCCAAACCGGCCGGTGCGCGGTAGCTCAGCTCAAGGTGTTCGCCGTGAATCATGTTCAATGTGGCCAGTAACCCCGGCAGCTCGGCATCGCAATCAAACAGCACACCCGGCAAGGCATCGCCGGACAACCGGGCGCGGTTGAGCTCGCGATTCAAGCGTTGCTGGACCTGTTCCAGCTGTTGCTGGATGACCTTGCGCAACTCCGGGTGGGGGTCGAGTTTTTCGCTGGAGGCCAGGCTGAGTAGCACCGCCAGCGGGGTTTTCAAGGCATGGCCGAGGTTGCCCAACGCATTGCGCGAACGCTTGAGGCTGTCTTCGGTGTGGGCCAGCAAATGGTTGATCTGCGCCACCAGCGGCTCCAGCTCCACCGGCACCTGATCATCCAGTTGCGAGCGCTGGCCCTGTTGCAGTTGCGCGATTTGCTCCCGGGCCTTTTCCAGTGGACGCAAGGCGCGGCGTACGGTGATCCGTTGCAGCAGCAGAATCAGCAGCAGCCCTGCCAACCCGAGGCCGAGCCCGACTTGCTGCATGCGCTGGAAGCTCTCGCGCACCGGCGTGTAATCCTGGGCCACGCTGATGGAAATCTGCTGACCCAGTCGACGGTAATCCGAGCGCAGGATCAGCAGTTGCTGGCCTTCCGGCCCCAATTGCAGATTGCTGTGCAGCCCGGCGTGATCCAGTTGCGGCAGTTCCTGATCCCACAACGAGCGGGAACGCCAGTGACTGTCGGCGAAATCGATGCGGAAATAATGCCCGGAAAACGGTCGCTGATAGGCCGGTGACAGATGTCGCTCATCCAGTTGCAAACCCTGGGGGCCGCGCACCAGCGCCACCAGCAGGTTTTCACTGTCGTTGCGCAGCCCGGCTTCGAGGTAGCGCTGCAAGCCCATTTCGAACAGCCACAAACTGGTTTGCGCCAGCACCAGGCCGACAATCACCATCACGCTGATCAGGCCCAGGCTCAAGCGGCGCTGGATCGACCTCACTGGGCTTGCCCGCCGAACAGGTAACCCTGGCCGCGACGGGTTTCGATCACGCTGCGCCCGAGCTTGCGCCGCAGGTGGTTGACGTGAACTTCCAGCACATTGGAATCGCGCTCGGTTTCACCGTCGTAGAGGTGTTCGGCGAGGTGGCTTTTGGAGAGGATCTGTTCCGGGTGCAGCATGAAGTAGCGCAGCAAACGGAATTCAGCAGCGGTGAGCTGGATGTCGGCGCCGTCGCGGGTCACGCACTGGCGACCTTCATCCAGGTGCAAGCCGTTGGCCTTGAGCGTCGGCTGGTTGGCCTGGCCGTGGGACCGGCGCAGCAACGCCTGGACTCGCAGGTGCAGTTCTTCGGGGTGAAACGGTTTGGTCAGGTAATCGTCGGCGCCGGCCTTGAGGCCTTCGATGCGCTCGGCCCAGGAACCGCGCGCGGTGAGGATCAGCACCGGCGTCGACAAACCGCCGGCGCGCCATTGGGTCAACACTTCAAGCCCCGGCAAACCCGGCAGACCGAGGTCGAGGATGATCAGGTCATAGGGCTCGCTGCTGCCCTGGTACACCGCGTCGCGCCCGTCGGCCAGCCAGTCCACGGCGTAGCCCTGGCGATTGAGGCCAGCCATCAATTCGTCGGCCAGGGGCACGTGATCTTCCACCAGCAGCAATCGCATCGGTCAATCTTCCTTGTCTTTCAATAAATGGCCAGTGGCGGCCTCGATGTCCAGCTCGCGGACCACGCCGTCGGTGGTCAGCAGCTCGACTTCATAAATGTAGACGTCGTGTTTTTCTTCAAGCTCGGCTTCCAGCAACTTGGACCCGGGATAGCGGTCCAGGGCCTGTTGCAGCAGTTGCTCGAGCGGCAGGATCACGCCCTGCTGACGCAGGCGCAACGCCTCGTCCTGATCCAGGTCGCGGGCCATGACCACCGAGCAAAATGCCAGAAGCACCAGCGTCATGCGTGAAACGGAAAGCACCTTCATTACGTATCCTGATGATCCTTGAGAACCTGCCCGCTGACAGCGTCCAATTCCAGGTCCCACTCAATGCCCTGTGGGTCGCGCATTTCAACCTGGTAGATGTACTTGCCGTACTCTTCCTCCAGCTCGGTTTCGGTGATTTCGGAACCGGGGTGTTTGGTGAGTGCGGTGGCGTTGAGCTTCTCGAAAGACACAATGGTACCAGCGTCGCGCAGTCTCAGGGCTTCGTCAGGGCCCAGGTCACGGGCGTGGGCGAGGCTGGCGGTCATGGCGATGATGGCGGCGGTGAACAGGGCAGTCAGGGTTTTCATGGAGTGTCTCCGTATTTTTTTATGTGTTGCGTACGGGGTGCACCTTAACGGGGCGAACTTAACTGAAACTGAATTGCCATCATTGGTCATGACAACACCGACTGACACCAAACCCTGTAGGAGCTGCCGAAGGCTGCGATCTTTTGATCTTCGGCGGCTTCATGGCCGTCAAAGATCAAGATCAAAAGATCGCAGCCTTCGGCAGCTCCTACAATGATCGGCTGCGGGGCGTCTATAATCCCTCGCTTGCCCGACATCGAGACCGGTATGACCGCTATCCACATCAAGTTCCCTGCCCTGACCCTCAAGGCCGGCCCCCGGGCCTTTGCGCGCATTCGTGAAAACGGGCTGAGCGCCGCCGACGTCGGCACGCTGCCAGGCGCGGCCGGTGGACCCAAGGCGTTGGGGATTCAAGGTCTGGACCTGGCGCTGTTCGGCGAATGGCTGCCGGCGGCGCCTCGCGAGCGTTCGTTGATCGGGGCTTCGGTGGGTTCCTGGCGCTTCGCAAGTGCGTGCCTGCCGGACGCCGCCGAAGGCATTCGGCGCCTCGGTCATCTGTACACCGAGCAGAATTTCGACAAGGGCGTAACCATGGCGCAGATCAGCCAGAGCTCCCGGCGCATGCTCGATGAGCTGCTGGACGGACGCGACGCCACGATTCTGGACAACGCCCATTACCGACTCAACATCATGGTGGTCAAGAGTCACGGCCTGCTCGCCCATGACCATCGCGGTCGCCTGGGGCTGGGGCTGTCATCGGTGATCGCCGACAACCTGCGGGGTCGCGCGCGGCTGTCACGGCATTTCGAACGATTGATCATCCACGACCCGCGCCTCGCACCGCCGGTTAACGCACTGAATGATTTCCCGTCACGCTTCGTCGCCCTGAATGCCGGCAATCTGCGCCAGGCGTTGCTGGCGTCGGGCTCGATCCCGATGGTCATGGAAGGCGTGCGTGACTTGCCGGGGGCTGGCACCGGAACGTTCCGCGACGGCGGTCTGCTGGACTATCACCTGGACCTGCCCTACAGCGGCCAAGACATCGTGCTCTACCCGCACTTCACCGACCGGATCATTCCCGGCTGGTTTGACAAGTCCTTGCCGTGGCGCCGCGCCTGTCCGACGCGTTTGCAGGATGTCCTGCTGCTGGCGCCGTCGAAGGATTACCTGTCGCGCCTGCCCTACGGCAAGTTGCCGGACCGGAACGACTTCAAGCGCTTCATGGGCGATGCGCCGAGCCGGCAGAAATACTGGCGTGCGGCGATGGAAGAAAGCCGCCGCATGGGCGACGAGTTCCTCGAACTGGCCGCCAGTGGTCGCCTCGGCGAGCGCTTGCTGACCCTTTAGTCAGTGTTTTGCCCGGCGCTCTGGTAAACTCGCCGCCTGCCCACATCGCCGCGGCGATCGCCACCTGACAGAGCTGAAAATCACTGTGGAAATCTTCAAAGAGTTTACATTCGAATCCGCCCACCGCCTGCCCCACGTACCGGACGGCCACAAGTGCGGTCGCCTGCACGGTCACTCGTTCAAAGTGGCGATCCATCTGAGCGGCGACCTTGATCCGCATACTGGCTGGATTCGCGATTTCTCGGAAATCAAGGCGATCTTCAAGCCGCTGTATGAGCGTCTGGACCACAACTATCTGAACGACATTCCTGGCCTTGAAAACCCGACCAGTGAAGTGTTGGCCAAGTGGATCTGGACTGAGCTGAAGCCACTGCTGCCGGAACTCAGCGCAATTCGTATCCACGAGACGTGCACCAGCGGCTGCATCTATCGCGGCGAATAAAAACACCCGATTCAGAAGAACCACCGGCGACGGTGGTTTTTTTATGCCTGTCGTTTCGCCCCCGCGCCGAGTACAGTCAGGCCCCATCCTTGGCCCAAAGGAGCCCGTCTCATGTCACCGCTTATTCGTCCCGCTACGTTTGAGGATATCGCGCAGATCGAGGCCATCGTCGAGGCGGCTTACTCGCCTTACATCGAACGTATCGGCCGTAAACCGGCGCCGATGCTGGATGACTACGCCAGCCAGGTGCTGGCCAGGCGCGTGCATGTGCTCGCGCACGAACAGGCACTCTTCGGCTTTGTGGTGTTGATCGACACCGAAGAGTATTTGCTGCTGGACAACATCGCGGTCAGCCCGGCGGTCAAGGGGCAAGGCCTTGGCCGGCAGTTACTGGAATTCGCCGAACGCCACGCGCGGGAAGCGGGTTACCCGACGATCCGGCTCTACACCAACGAAGCCATGAGCGAAAACATCGCGCTGTACACCCGCCGCGGGTATGTCGAAACCCATCGGGTAGAAGAGAACGGCTTGCGTCGGGTGCATATGAGTAAAGTGCTGGGCTGAAACCTGCTCAACACCTGTGGGAGCGAACCTGCTCGCGCAAGCGGTCTGTCAGTCACATTGATGCTGCATGTGCCAAAGCCTTCGCGAGCAGGCTCGCTCCCACAAGGGGAAATGCGTTTCGTCAGTTGCTGTATCAGCCACCTTTTGCTTATGCTTTTTGGCTCCCCCACGCCAAGAGGACACCCCCATGACTGACTGGCCTCTGCCTCAAACCTATCGCTTCAACGGGCACTCGGTTCGCTACGCCGTACGTGGCGACGGCCCGCCGTTGGTGTTTGTGCATGGCACGCCCTTTTCTTCCTACGTGTGGCACCGGATTGCGCCGCACTTCATCGCCACGCATCGGGTGCATTACTTTGATCTGCTGGGGTATGGGCAATCCGAGAAAATCCCGGGCGATGTGTCCCTCGGTGTGCAAAACGAGCTGCTGACCCAGTTGCTGGACCACTGGGGCCTGGAGCAACCCGACGTGGTGGCCCACGATTTCGGCGGCGCCACCGCCCTGCGCACGCATCTGCTGAACGGCAAAAACTACCGCAGCCTGACCCTGATCGACCCGGTGGCGCTGACGCCCTGGGGCTCGCCATTCGTGCAGCATGTGCGCCAGCATGAAACGGCGTTCAGCGGCTTGCCCGACTACATCCAGCGCGCCATCGTGCCGACCTATATTCGCGGGGCGATCAAGCGCGAGATTCCCGACCATGAACTGGCGCCCTACGTACAACCGTGGCTGGGGGAGCCGGGGCAAGCGGCGTTCTATCGGCAGATCGCGCAGATGGACGAGCGCTACACCCAAGAGGCCGAAAAGCTGTACCCGACGATCCGTTGCCCGGTGCAGATTTTGTGGGGTGAGGATGATCAGTGGATTCCCATCGAGCGCGGTCGCGCCTTGCATGCAATGATTCCTGGCTCCCGTTTCCATGCCATCCCCAATGCCGGGCATTTGGTACAGGAAGATGCGCCGGAAGCGATCGTCGCTGCACTGCTGCGGTTTCTACCGCAATCTCCCTGAAGAAACCCAATCTCCTGTGGGAGCGGGCTTGCTCGCGAAGGCGTCGTGTCAGTCGACATCATCATCGGCTGACACGGCCTCTTCGCGAGCAAGCCCGCTCCCACATGGGTCTTGCGTTCCGCCAGTTGCACCGCTTTCGCGCCCCAATCCCCCGCCTCGTCTATAAATAACCCCACCACCCCACGCTTGGCACGACCACTGCAACCCTCCCCGCGTCTCTCATCCAGCAAGGAACGCCCCATGACGCAGAACGATCCGGGTAACGATTACCCTCTCAGCGAAGTCCCGATGCATGCCCGCAAAGGCCTGGCCTCCACGGCCATGGTGCTGCTGGGTTTCACCTTCTTTACCGCGACCATGTTTGCCGGCGGCAAGCTCGGGGTGGCGTTCAGTTTTGGCGAGATGATGGCGGTGATTATCGTCGGCAATCTGCTGCTGGGGATCTACGCCGCAGGGCTCGGTTATATCGCCTTCAAGAGCGGCCTCAATTCGGTGTTGATGGGCCGGTTCTGTTTCGGTGAAGTGGGCAGCAAGCTCAGTGACTTGATCCTCGGCTTCACTCAGATCGGCTGGTACGCCTGGGGCACGGCCACGGCCGCCGTGGTGCTGGGCAAGTATTTCGAATTGGAGCAAGCCACGGTGCTCGGGCTGATGGTGCTGTTCGGCCTGGTGTTTTGCGCCACGGCGTATGTCGGTTATCGCGGGCTGGAGATTTTGTCGTACGTCGCGGTGCCGGCAATGATGTTGCTGCTGACGCTGTCGATGTGGGTGGCCACGGTCAAGGTCGGCGGGCTCGACGGTTTGCTCGCCGTGGTGCCGACCGGCACGCTGGATTGGTCGACGGCGATTACCCTGGTGTTCGGCACCTTCGTCAGCGGCGCCACCCAAGCGACCAACTGGACGCGGTTCTCGCGTTCGGCGCGGGTCGCGGTACTGGCGAGCCTGATCGGTTTCTTCATCGGCAATGGCCTGATGGTGTTGATCGGCGCCTACGGGGCCATCGTCTATCAGCAGCCGGACGTGGTCGAAGTGCTGTTGCTGCAGGGCTTTGCCATGGCGGCGATGGCGATGTTGCTGCTCAATATCTGGAGCACCCAGGACAACACCATCTACAACTTCGCCGTGGCCGGTTGTAACCTGCTGCGCACCGGCCGACGCAAAACCGTGACCCTGGCCGGCGCCGTGATCGGCACCTTGCTGGCCCTGCTGGGCATGTACGACATGCTCGTGCCCTACCTGATTTTGCTCGGCACGGTGATTCCGCCGATCGGCGGGGTGATCATGGCGGACTTTTTCTTCCGTTATCGCGGTCAATATCCACGATTGGCCGATGCGCGGCTGCCGGCGTTCAACTGGCCCGGGCTGAGTGCTTATGCGGTCGGCACGGTCGCCGCGTTCGGCTCACCGTGGGTTGCACCGCTGGTAGGTATCGCCGCTGCCGCGCTAACGTATGTGATATTGACCGGCGTGCTGGGTGTCCGCACTGCCGATGCACCACTACAAGATCTCTAAAAGGATTCGCCTGATGCACATCATCAACGCCCGCCTGCGCAACCAAGAAGGCCTGCATGAGTTGCACCTGGAAAACGGCCTGATCGGCAACATTGCCCGGCAGACCGAAGCCCCGACCCTGGGCCCCAATGATCTGGACGCCGGCGGCAACCTGGTAGTGCCGCCCTTCGTCGAGCCGCACATTCACCTCGACGCCACCCTCACCGCCGGCGAACCGCGCTGGAACATGAGCGGCACGCTGTTCGAAGGCATCGAATGCTGGGGCGAGCGCAAGGCCACCATCACACTGGAAGACACCAAGACCCGCGCCAAGAAAACCATCCAGACCCTGGCCGCCCACGGCATCCAGCATGTGCGCACCCACGTCGATGTCACCGACCCGACCTTGACCGCGCTCAAAGCCATGCTCGAAGTGCGCGAGGAAAGCCGTCACCTGATCGACCTGCAAATCGTCGCATTCCCTCAGGAAGGCATCGAGTCGTACCGTAACGGCCGGGAATTGATGGAAGAAGCCATTCGCATGGGCGCCGATGTGATCGGCGGCATCCCGCATTTCGAGTACACCCGGGACCAGGGCGTGAGTTCGGTGAAGTTCCTGATGGACCTGGCCGAACGTACCGGTTGCCTGGTGGACGTGCACTGCGATGAAACCGACGACCCGCATTCGCGCTTCCTCGAAGTGCTGGCCGAAGAAGCCCGCAGCCGCGACATGGGTTCGCGCGTCACCGCCAGTCACACCACAGCGATGGGCTCCTACGACAACGCTTATTGCGCCAAGCTGTTCCGCTTGCTCGGGCATTCCGGGATCAGTTTTGTCTCGTGCCCGACCGAAAGCATTCACCTGCAAGGACGCTTCGACAACTTCCCGAAACGCCGTGGCGTGACCCGGGTCAATGAGCTGCTGGAAGCCGGGATGAACGTGTGTTTCGGCCAGGATTCGATCGTTGATCCGTGGTATCCGCTGGGCAACGGCAACATCCTGCGGGTGCTCGAAGCGGGCCTGCATATTTGCCACATGCTCGGTTATCGCAACCTGCAAAGTGCGCTGGATCTGGTGACGGATAACAGCGCCAAAGCCATGGCCCTGGGGGATCGTTATGGACTGGAGCGCGGTCGGCCGGCGAATTTGCTGATACTGTCGGCGGACAGTGATTACGAAGTGATTCGTAGCCAGGGCTTGCCGCTGTATTCGATTCGCGGGGGTGAAGTGTTGATGAAGCGGCAGATGCCGGTGGTGGAGTTCAGAGGTGATTTGAGCTGAGGTTTTGGCTGCTTGATCTGACGCCATCGCGAGCAAGCTCGCTCCCACAATTGAGCTTCAGTGGACACAGATTCTGTGTTCGACACAGATCCAATGTGGGAGCGAGCTTGCTCGCGATGGCGGTCTAACAATCACCCCATCAACCGCGCCGTGCCGAATAACCTCACCCGACTCAATTGACCGCCCTGCTCTTCCAGCAAAATCGGCGCCGTGCCGCCGGGCATCACTACCTTCACCTCACCCGCCGTCACCCAACCCACTCGCCAAGCCGCGCAAGCCACCGCACTGGCGCTGGTGCCCGATGACGCCGTCGGCCCTTCCCCACGTTCAAACACCCGCGCCACGACCCGCCCTTCAGACTCAAGCATCGCCCATTGCAAATTCACCCCGGCGGCACAGGGCCGCCCGGCCCCGCTCGGTGTCGCGTAGGCGATGCGCTTCAGCCCTTCGGACAACCCCGGTTCGCGCATCTGCTGATTGCTCGGCAATGCTTCGACACCGGTGACCAACGTCACGCAATGGGGATTGCCGATCCGCACAAACTGGCTGCGGCACCACGCCGGGTCAAGCGCTGACAACGGTTGCACATGGCTGACGTCGCGGTCGTTCAATATCACGCTTTCAACTCCTGTTGCACCCACCGCTTGTGGCCCGAATAACGGCTTGCCCAAGTCCAGCCAAAAGCCTTGCACGCCATCGACTTCGGCCGGTTTGATCGACGTTTCCACGGGCGATGACGTATCCGTTTTGTCGTGATGAACCCTCAACAAACAACCGTTATCCGCCGGCAGCAGCCCTTGTTCACTGAGCACCTGAGAGAAAATCGTCAAGCCGTTACCACTGCGCTCGGCCAGGGTGCCGTCGGTGTTGACGATCAACAGATCAAAGGGTGGCGCGGCTTGAAACGGGCCGACCAGCAAGCCGTCGCAGCGATGGTCCTTGCTGCCGGGTGGCCGGGTTCCGGGAGCCCAGCCGCAGAACGCTTCGATAGCCGACAACGCCCAGTTTTCGCGGGTTTGTGCGGCGTCGCGGGCCTGCTCCGGCACAGGGATACCGAGGCGTCGTACAGCGTCGGGCCTCACAACCGCGTAAATATTCCCCCGGGCATCGTAGAACGGCGTCATGGATCGGTCCTGAAGTCAGTGTAAAAAGTGCCTGTACTGTAGGCGTCAAAGCCCGGCGATGAAATACCGTCCCGGCGTCACCCCAAACGTGCGCCGAAACATCGCAATAAACGCGCTGACATTCTCATACCCCAGTTCCAGCGCAATCGTCGTCACCGCCTCCCCTGCCGCCAGCAATTCCAACGCTCGCAACAACCGCGCGCGTTGGCGCCATTGGCTGAAGGTGAAGCCGGTTTCGCTGACGAAGCGTCGGGCCAGGGTGCGTGCCGACACGCCGCCCCACTGCGCCCATTGTTCCAGCGAGCGGTTGTCGGCCAGGTCATCGGTCAACGCCCGGGTGATCCGGTGTAATCGCGGGTCCTGGGGCAGCGGCAGGCCGAAAGGCTCGCTGGGCAGCGCCGCGATTTCATCGAGGATGACTTGAGCCACCCGTTCCTGACGCTGATCCAGTGCGCCTTCGCCCCAGGTCGCGGCGCGATCTACGGCTTCGCGCAGTAACCCCGAGGTGGCGATGATGCACGGCTGTTTCGGTAACTCGACGCAATCCGGCGCCGCCACATAGACGCTCCAGCCATGGAACGGGCCGTGGGAGCGCAAGCCGTGCAGGCAGTCCGGCGCAATCCACACCGCGTGGGTGGCCGGCACCACCCAATGATGGTCCGCCGCGTCCACCGACAACAATCCGCGCCGCGCCCCCAGCAATTGACCGCGAGCGTGCTGATGCAAGGCACTTTGGCGCTCGACCGGGCTGTCCAGAGTGACGGCGATCACTCGCGCAGCGGTGGACGACTGCGCCAGTTCGGTGGATATCAGGGGTTTAGTCATTGGCCGTTTCACGTTATCGAATGACCGGAATGAGGCAGTTTAGCCATGAACGACGCTTTAGGCTGAGCACTCATTTCACAGGAGTCACCGATATGCGCGCCGAAGACCTGCTTCCCGACGATATCAATCAAGGCCAATTCAATGGCACCACGGTGCGCAAAGGCACGGTCGGGGCGTTTCTGATCAATGCACGGGTGTTGAGTGACGCCCACTCACCCGAACATCTGCGCACGATTGCACGTCAGGACATTCTCCAGGCATTACCGGCGCTTCGAGCGCTTGGCGTGTTTGAAGTACTGGAGGTGCGTGACCCGACACTTCGGGCGCTCTGTGCCGGGGAATAGCGTGAGACAACCGCATCCCAAGTTATTGCCCCGTACCTTTTTATTGCCAATTGATCGATAAAACCTGTCATTAATGACAGCAGACAGGTCTTCTTCCCAGGCTCAGAGTGTCCCTGAACTCATTCGCTCGGAGCGCGATCATGAACAGGAAGACACTCCTGGGTCTGTTGATTACCCTGACATTCGTCGGTGCTATACACGCCAGTGAAACAGCCCTCGTGCGCAATGGCACAGGCGAAGAAATCCTGCTGCAGGGTTTCCACTGGAACGCCAGTCGCAATGGGTCTGAAAAATGGTATGCGGTACTGACGCGCATGGCCGGGCAAATCGGTCAGGACGGATTCACTGCGATCTGGATGCCGCCTCCCTGGCGGGACACGTCCAGTTGGCAGAGCAGCACGGCCTCCGGCGGCGGCGAGGGGTACTTCTGGCGCGACTTCGAGAAAAACGGCCAGTACGGCAGCGACGATCAACTCAAACAAGCCGCTGGCGAGCTGGACAGTGCAGGGGTGAAAGTTGTGTATGACGTAGTGCCGAACCATATGGACGACAGCGCTGCGGTCCACTCCATGTTCCCCCGACGGAGCAACGAGTGGCGTCACGATTGTGGCGAGTGCGATGAGGGCGATCCCTTCATGGATGGCAGCGCTGATCTGAATACCGCCAATGCCGAAGTATTCGACCGCTTCAAAAACGAGTTCATTAATCTGCGCGACCACTACGGGGCCAAGGGCCTGCGCTTCGATTTCGTCCGAGGCTATGCACCGGAAACGGTTGACCGCTGGATGACGGGGTTCGGCAACCAGCAATTGTGTGTCGGCGAAATGTGGAAGGGCCCCGGTGAATACCCCGAGGGCGACTGGCATCGCCAGGCCAGTTGGCAAGATGCGCTCAAGGACTGGTCGGACCGTTCGCACTGTATGGTTTTCGACTTCGCCCTCAAGGAGCGCATGCAGAATGGGTCGATTGCCCAGTGGCGAGACGGGTTGAACGGGAATCCCGATCCGCAGTGGCGCAAGGTCGCTGTCACCTTCGTTGACAACCATGACACCGGCTATTCGCCCGGACTCAATCAAGGCCAACATCATTGGCCGCTCGTTGAATCACGCCGTAACCAGGCCTACGCCTACATCCTGAGCAGTCCCGGCACCCCGTCGGTGTACTGGCCCGACATGTATGACTGGCAACGGGGCGATCTGATTCGCCAGTTGATCAGTCTTCGTAAGGGCGCGGGGATCAAGGCAGATTCACCGATTCGGTTCCACACCCAGTTTTCGGGGCTGGTCGCCACGAGCACCGGTGCCCGCAAAAGCCTGGTGATCGCCCTGGACTCCGACCTGACAAAGTTGCCCCCGGAGCTGGCCCAACCAGTACTGACGTGGGACGACGGCAAAATCCGGATCTGGAGCGTTTCGGCCGAACCTGCGCCCGTGAGTGTTCGTTTCACGTGTAACAACGCCAGCACCCAGCCGGGGCAAAGTGTCTATGCGGTGGGTTCGTCGCTGGAACTGGGCGCCTGGGACCCCGCCCATGCCATTCGTCTGGGCAACTCATTGCAAGGTAATCGCTGGACAGGCACGGTCGATGTGCCCGCGCAACACGTCGTCGAATGGAAATGCATCGTGCGCGATAACGATTCGTCCGCGGTCGTACGCTGGCAACCGGACCCCAATGTCAACTTCACCAGCAGTGCAGGCGGTGAGACTTCGGGAAGCTTTTAAAAGGGGGACATCAGCACTCATGAAAAAACCAGGGTCGCGGCCTGCAGGTTGATATGCAAGGATGTTGCCCTGCATAACGTCAGCAAACCGCAACACCAAGGATTTTTCATGACTGCCTTCAACACCCCCACCTCATTTGTTCCCGGACGCCTGGAACAGATGTCCACCCGCATCGCCTTTTTTATCGCCGGCCTCGGTATCGCGGCGTGGGCGCCGCTGGTGCCATACGCCAAAGCGCGGGCCGGGCTGGATGAAGGGACGCTCGGTTTGTTGCTGTTGTGCCTGGGGGTCGGATCGATTCTGGCGATGCCGATTGCGGGGCTGCTGGCCACACGTTTCGGCTGTCGCCGGGTGGTGGCCGCCGGGGTTCTGTTGATTTGCATGGCCCTGCCGCTGCTGGCGACGGTGTCGTCGATTCCGGCGTTGATTGCGACGCTGTTCATGTTTGGCGCGGGGCTGGGCACGGTGGATTCGACGGTGAACCTGCAAGCGGTGATTGTCGAACGGGCCAGCGGCAAGACCATGATGTCGGGGTTCCATGGCTTGTTCAGCCTCGGTGGGATCGTCGGCGCGGCGGGTGTCAGCGCCCTGCTCGGCCTGGGTATTTCGCCACTCGGCGCGACGCTGGTGGTGATTGTGGTGCTGATCGCCGCATTGCTGAAAGCGGTGCCGCATCTGTTGCCTTACGGCAGTGAGAGCTCCGGCCCAGCCTTTGCCGTGCCCCATGGCATCGTGCTGTTTATCGGCATGATGTGTTTCATCGTGTTCCTGACTGAAGGCGCGGTGCTCGACTGGAGCGCGGTGTTCCTGGCGTCCGAGCGCGGGATCGACACGGCGTATGCCGGGCTGGGTTATGCGGCATTTGCCCTGACCATGACCGCCGGGCGTTTGACCGGGGATGCCATTGTGCGGCGCCTGGGCGCGACCAAAGTGATGGTGTTCGGTGGGCTGACAGCCGCAGTGGGCCTGGCGTTGGCGACATTCGCACCGAACTGGGAGGTCGCGTTGGTGGGTTATGCGCTGGTCGGCGCGGGTTGCTCGAATATCGTGCCGGTGCTGTACACCGCCGTGGGCAAACAGACCGTCATGCCGCAAAGCATTGCCGTGCCGGCCATCACCACCCTCGGCTACGCCGGCATCCTCGCCGGGCCCGCACTGATCGGGTTCGTCGCCCATGCCAGCAGCTTGAGCTTTGCGTTCGGGTTGATGGCGGTGTTGCTGGTGGCCGTGGCCATTGGCGGGAAGGTGTTGAAAGTCTAAAAGCGAAAAGATCGCAGCCTTCGGCAGCTCCTACAGGGTATACACCACCGAATGTAGGAGCTGCCGAAGGCTGCGATCTTTTGATCCTAGGCGTTAAAAACCGACGCTGGCCTGCACAAAGAATGTGCGCGGTGCGCCGACATAGATGCCCGAGTTGTTGTCGCTGGAGCGGGTGAAGTACTGATGGTCGAACACGTTTTTCACCCCGGCCCCGAGTTTCAGGTTCGACAGCTGCGCACCGAAGTCATAGCCCCCGCGCACGTTCCACGTCACGTAGCCCGGAATGTTGCCGTACTGGCCGTCGGCGCTGCCATCGGTGATGTAGTTGCCGGTGAAGCTGCCATCCGCGTTCACGCCAGTACCCGGCGAATGCTGTTTGGACTGGGCGAAACCGTCGATGTTGTAGGTCCAGCGATTCACGTCGTAGCGCAGGCCGACGGTGGCCACCTGACGGGAATAGAACGGCAAGTCACGGCCCTTGAAGCCCGGAATTTCGCCTTCATACGTAGCGCGGGTGTAGGTGAAACCGGCGTTGGCGGTCAGCCCGTCGAGCCGTGGATCAAGTGCCGACATATCGTAATGCACCGACGCTTCAAGGCCCTGGTGCTTGGTCGCACCGAGGTTGGTCCAGCCCACATCGTTGCTGATGTATTGCAGTTCGTCATCAAAGTCGATGTAGAACAGCGTCACTTCCCCGCCCCACACATCGTCGTTGTAACGCGTGCCGATCTCGTAAGTCTTGGCCTTTTCCGGGCTCAAACCATTGGCGGTGCTGTCACCCGAACCACCCTGGCCGAGCTGGAAATATTGCAGGCTGCCGAACGAAGTTTCGTAGTTGGCAAACAGCTTCCAGGCATCGGACAGGTGATACATCACGCTCAGCGCCGGCAGCGGTTCGTTGCTTTCGATGCTGCGATCCTTCTCCGGCACCGGTTTGCCGGCGGTGTCGAGAACGCGGCGGTCATGCCAGTCGGTGCTGATGTGTTCGAAGCGAATGCCCGGGGTCACAGTCCAGTTGCCGACGTCGATTTTGTTGTCGAGGTACACCGCGTTGGCTTCAGTACCGCCGGTGCGGTCCTGATACACATGCCCGTCCGAACCCGGAAGCGCGACCGGCTCGTTGTTGACCAGCGCCAGGCGGCTGGCCTGTTCGTGCATGGCTTCCTTGAGGTAGCGATAACCGACACTGACTTCCTGGGTGGTCGGACCGACATCGAACACATGGGATACGCGCGGTTCGATCCCCAAGGTGTAGTAGGAGCGCGGGAACGAGCCCAGGGTTTTCTGATCGCGAGCGGCGATGTTGCTGCCACGGAAGCTGTCGGTGTAGTACGTCAGCACTTCGGCCTGGGTGCGGTCATCGATCTGCCGTGCCCATTTGAACGATACGTCCTTGCGACGTCCGCTGAAGTTGTCATTGTTGCGGTCGGACTGAAACGGATCAGCGTCGTACTGCTTCTGGGTCAGGCCGCCGGGCATGTCGGCGCTGGCGTCGTAGTAGTGGAAGTTCAGGCTGAAATCGTCAACGTCGGTCGGCGCCCAGTGGGTCTTGAGGATCACGTCGTCGATGTCGTTGCCGTTGTTGCGTTCGCGGTAACCGTTGCCGTTCACCCCGGTGTACAACAGCGCCACGCCCATGCCGTTGTCCGCGGTGCCGCCGACAAACGCGGTGTCGATGTGTTTCCAGCCGCCGTGCTGGGAGGTTTCCAGGGTGGTGCCGATTTCACCGGTGGCTTTCTCCGGAATCGCGCGGGTGACGAAGTTGATCACCCCGCCGACGTTCTGCGGTCCATAACGCACGGAACCGGCGCCGCGAACCACGTCGATGCTGTCGAGGTTGCCCGAGGAAATCGGCGCCATCGACAGTTGCGGCTGGCCGTACGGGGCGAACGCAGCGGGCACGCCGTCGATCAGCACGGTGGAGCGTGGCGACAGGCGCGACGTCAGGCCGCGCACGCCCACGTTCAGGGAAATATCGCTGCCGCCGGTGCCGTTGGCGTCCTGCACTTGTACGCCGGGCACGCGTTTCAGCACGTCACCGACGTTCATTGCACCCTGCTCAACCATCGCTTCACGGCGGATCACAGTCCGCGCGCCGGGGTGGTTTTGCACCACGGCGGCATTTGCATCACCGAGCCAGTCGCCGACCACTTTGATGTCGGTCACGCCCAGTTCCAGCGGACCGTTGGACGCGGCAGTCGGGGCTGGCGTCAGGGTCACCGAGCCTTCATTGATCTGATATTCCAGACCGCTGCCCTGCAGCAATTGGCGCAAGGCCTGCTCCGGGGACAAGTTGCCGTCCACCGCCGGGGCCTGTTTGCCGGCGACCAGTTCCGGACTGAAAAAAACCTGCAACGAGGTTTGCTGACCGAGCTGGCTCAGGGCCTGGCCCAACGGCTGCGCCTGGATGTGAATGGCATCGGCGGCGAACGCCTGAGGCAGCGCGGCGCTGACAGCCAATGCCAGCGCGAGCGGCAGCCAAGGTGATTTGTTGTTTTTAGCGGTGGTTTTTTTCACGTCGAACGTTGTCCTGTGGATCGCAAGAATACGCGGCTGTTAATGCAAACCAGTTGCAGTTGGACAAGAAGACGAAGAACTCGAAAAAAACCTGAATCTATCGCGCAATTATTTCCTGACTGCCGTCAGAAAGGGTGCGCACGGCCACCGGCAGAATGCTCGGCAAGGCCTTGAGCAACGCATCGGTGTTGTCGGATTTGAACACGCTGGTCAGGCGCAGATTGCCCACTTTGTCGTTGCCGACGGTCAGCGGCTTCTCCCGATAGCGCGACACTTCAGCCGCGACTTCAGCAAGGCTGGCGTTGTTGAACACCAGTTTGCCGCTGCGCCAAGCCGTCAGTTCCTGCGGGTTGACCGCGTAGGCGGCGGCCACCTTGCCTTGGGCATCGATGTGCGTACCGAGGCCAGCGGTGAGGCTGATGAAATCGGCGCCCTGCCCCTGAACCCTGACCGTGCCCTGCTCCACCGCGACCCGGGTTTGCGTCAGATCCCGACGCACATCGAAGCGCGTGCCGGTGACCGTGACCTTGCCGTTGCCCGTCTCGACCACGAACGGCCGGCTGGTGTCGTGCTCAACGCTGAACATCGCTTCGCCTTCCGTCAGCTCGATGCCGCGCAGATTCTTTTCAAAGCGCACCTGCACCCGACTACGGCTGTTGAGGTCGATCACCGATCCGTCCGGCAGCGCCACGTGCTGGCGCTCGCCCAGGGCCGTGGAAAATTCCGCGGTGTAGGTCGCCGGGTGATTCAAACCGCTGAACAAGCCCAGGCCGAGCGCCACCGCCAACACACTGGCGGCCACCGCGTAACGCACCAGCGGACGCCGTTTGCGACGCTCCGGCGGGGCTTCGCACAAGGCTTGCAAACGCTTGGCCGGCAACAGATCGGCCGCCGTCCACAAGCCCTGGAGCAATTGAAATTCATCACGATGCTGCGGGTGTTCATGCAGCCAGACTTCGAAACGCCGATGTTCTTGGACATCCACCGCCGGCTCCTGCAAACGCACAAACCACCGTGCCGCCTCGTCGCGAACCGCTGTTTGCCCGCACGCGCAATCACGAGTATCCATCATGGAAATTCCTGTTTGGCCGGGGGTGTAAATGGGAGATGGCGACACGCCCCCCTGTAGGAGCTGCCGAAGGCTGCGATCTTTTCCGGAGCACCGCGAATCATGACTGCGCCCCATCCAGACGATCGCGCAGATGCCGCAGGGTGCGGATCATATACTTTTCCACCATGTTCTTGGACAGCCCCAGCCGCTCGGCGATTTCCGCCTGGGTCAGGCCTTCGATCTTCTGCCAGACAAACACCTTGCGGCAATTGATCGGCAACTCCGTAAGCGCCCGCTCAATGGAGTCGGCCAACTGGATCGCATGCATGAAATGCTCCGGGTCGCCGGACGACGACACACTGTGATCAATCGCCTCGGACTCCATGGCGCCCCGCCGATCCTCGCGCCGATAACCATCCACCGCAATGTTGCGCGCGGTCTGGTGCAAATACGCCCGAGGCTGCTCCACCGCCGCCGAATCCGACTCAAGCACCCGCACGAAGGTGTCATGGGCCAGGTCCTCGGCCTGCTGACGATTTCTCAGGCGACGGGTCCAGGTGCCGATCAACTCTTCGTAATGCTCGAAAAAGCCGTGGGTGCGGGGCAGCTTGGGGGTCATTGCGGTGTGCTGTGGGGAGGAGGCGTGAATAGTAATGCTTCCTATTAAGCCGAAGCAATGCATTCCCGTGGAGGATCGCGGTTACTGGTCGAACCGTTGAGGTACGATCCTGTGCCATGCTCTGTAAAGGCCGCGTACGATTGGAAAATCCGTATTAGTCTGCAGCCAATCCGATATCAATGATCACCGGTTTAATATCAGGATTTTTCTTTGCGCCTGAACCGGTCAAATACGCCGTCAGTGGCGACTCCCACAAAATGGTGCCCAACCGGCTGATCAGCTTCTCCAGTTTTTTATTCCCGTCATCACCCAACAGCCGTAAACCTTCGAAAAGCAGCCGAAGACCTTCCGTGTAAACCGGTAAGGAACTGTCCGCAGCGGCAAACAAGTAGCGTTTTATTTCATTTATTTCCTCGACTTTACCCATGGCAATCAACTGAGACGCCCAAATGACTGCGCCATCGGCAGAGCGAAGTTCATCTGTATCGCCCGCAAGGTTCCTGGGCCAGTCA
This sequence comes from Pseudomonas sp. dw_612, assembly GCF_018449725.1. Classification (GTDB taxonomy): domain Bacteria; phylum Pseudomonadota; class Gammaproteobacteria; order Pseudomonadales; family Pseudomonadaceae; genus Aquipseudomonas. The sequence continues at coordinate 61,133 of NZ_JAAVVC010000025.1, forward strand.
TGCAAGCGTTCATATTTCCCCATCTTCAGCAGCAAGTAACCACCGACAGCGGCGCCAGCAGGATCACTGCCCTTGCGCATCAATAAATCTTCGCAACTACTCGCCCAACTTGACATCGAACTTGCCGCTGCAAGGTTGCCTCGACTCAAGAAACTCAACAACGTGTCGGCCGACTCAACCGAAGTGGTCAGGCGAATGCGATAAGCCTCTTCGTCTTCGGTGAACCGGTGTCTTATATCCAGCGTGCGTGTGTGCGCCGGGATGTTGACATTAAGTTGCATCTTCTTCCCCAGGCCCACGATCAAATGGGCAAGGGCCTGGTAACTTTCTGGTGCGGGAGCTTGCCAGGACCACTGAGTCTTCGTGAAAAAGAAACGGCCGCTCACAGGTTGACGATTGTCATTCATCAGAACGACGTTCCAATGATTGTCCGGAACAAGGGAAAACGCTCTGGCATCCATTGCCGCATCCGTGGGCCCGAAAGCCAGCTCACTGACGTCCGACAACTCGAAATGCTTTTTTTCCAGCGACGGTAGGTTAAGCGATTCAAGGGTGACGGTCCTGGAAAGGCTCCCCCGGTCAGGCAACGTAACGGTTCTGCCTGAAGGCAGACTGATGCGAAGAAAAACCTTATCGCAAGCAACGGCAATCTCTTGTGTATCCCCGCCCCGCATCATCACTCTTTTCACGACAGAGAAATCAGGCGCCACCACCTCGACTGCTGCCATCGGAGCGTCTGGCGCGAATGTGACCTGTAATGTCTTGGTCTCAGGTCTCATGGCGTATTCACTCCGACAAAAGTTGCAGGACTCAACACGCACGTCTCAGGGCCATGATCAGGATAGGCACCACTGGGGAAAGTCACCGTGACCTCCCAATCGCCCGGTTCAACAATCTGGACCAGGGGCTTGGGATCGGCAAGTCCGGATAGGTAGACAATGTTTTTGCGGGTCATTTTAATAACTGCATGAGTAGAAGCCGCCGCCGTGGTGCAATCAATCAAGGCGATAACATGACCAACCCCAGGTACATTAATTGTTTCAAGGCCGGTGACATCGGAGTTACAAGTCAAATGCAACTTGTAAAGCTTCTTGTAATGTTCAATCACTTCAGGAATGGATTTTGAAAGCGATGCGGCTGTTACGATCCATCGCCCCCGATGAGAAATACCTGCAAGCCCCTCCAGGCAACCAATGACCGCTTGGCCGAAATACGAAACACCGCCGCGAGGCCCATGCGCTTTCGCCCCTTTGGCCGCGGCGTAATAAACCGCCGAGCAGTTGACGGAATCACCGACGGAGGCACTCATCAATGTTTGCCCATTGGCACTGATGGCATTCAACAAGGCGAACGGGAGTTCCCGACACGCATCAACGAAATAAAACTGCGTCTGGGCAGCGCAGGCGCGCATACCCACTTGGGTCGCGCTGAAGTTAATACTGTTTTTCCACGCATTAGCGACGGCGGGATCGCCGAAATCTTCCGCCAATAGGTATTGCTCGGCTTTCTGCAAGCCGTGACCACAAAAATAGAAGAAAGCAATATTGTCGGGATTGGATGCGCAACGCTTTTGCCACCGCTCAAAAGCATCCACGATATTAACCATCGTCGCAGGTTCTACGCCCGCATACGCTTTGTTCAATTCAACAACATCAGCAGGCCCGGCGGAAGCTACAAACTCGATAGACCCCAGGGATTTATCAGGGTGGGTGTAGTCTTTCATCAGCCAATTCACAATGGCCAACGACGTCCAGAGCGGAGTCGTGACCTGGCCCAGCCCCAATGGCGTCAGCGCTGGAGCACCTGCCCCGCCCTTCATGTGCGGGTAATTGGCAACCCCGATCACAAAGGCGTGCAACCGAGGTTGAGCCAGTTCGACATCGGCCGCTTTTGAAGGATAAATCAGGCTCATAATTCGTTTATCCGTATACGCAGACGCTCATAAAAACGAGCTTGTTCAAAGTAGGCGCCATGGGCCTTCATGACATAGGTTTTAGTGTCATAGTCGAAGTCTTGCACGCCCTCGAACACCTCTTCACAGGCATAAGAAAAAATGTCGACTGGATCGTAGATATTGAGCCATTCGAAGACGTTGGCAGGCTTCGGCATCTTGGCACCGCCGGCACCCGGGACATCCAGTCGTCGTTGTTTAAACAGTTTCATCTCTTCGAAATGCGACACCTGCGAGCCAATCGAAATAAACAGGTCGACTTTCAATTCCGGCGCGAAGTGTGAGAACAGGTCATAAGCGATAACCCCGCCCAGGCTATGCCCGATGACAACCAATGGCTCGTCCGGTTGAGCGTCGACGGCGTCGATAATGTCCGTCAGGACTAACGACGGGATTGGACCTGCGGCCCCCGCTTGCCCTCGGCTGTCCATATACGTAAACACGTCACCGGTAAATCGGCCCAAGGTTGCATTGAGCGACGCTCTCGACCAGGCGAGCAACTTGGTTGACGCATAATCCCCGACTCTATCCAGTGTTGCTGTGGCAACCTCTTTCGTTGCCTTCTTGAACATATCGGCAAGCCTCGACACCACATTGCTGAAAGCATCTGCCAGCCCCAGAGCGTCGGTATCGGGTTTACCAGTGACCTGCTGGGCCTGATCCTGTAGTGCACCGAATAGTGCATCAATGAACTGCGGGTCATTTTTCACCTTCGATAACCACGGTGGTAGAACTTTCGGGTCTTCAAACTGAGCGGCATATTCCTGAGCCTGGAATACAAAATCGCTGGCCGCTTCCGCGTCCTCGGGTGCAGCACTCGATAGAACCAGCTGGGCCAAAAGGTCGATTGCCCTGGGGAAAGAATGCTGCGCTAACTTCAACAGTGGTGCATCGGTGACGGAGGCCGGATCTGCCACGGCATCGTAAAGCGATGCAACGAGAGGCCGCAGATTATCCTCCACCGCCGGCCCCAACTCTTCTGCACCCGCGACCGGAAGTGACTGCATCTTCCAGGCAAACGAAATGCCCAAGTCTCCCCAATAAGGGAACACCGGTAAAAATTGACCCAGTGTTTTACCGTTGATCTTCGCGCCTGTCAGGTGTTTCTTCAAAAACCTGGCAGTGATAAGTCGCTGCGCTTCGTAGCCCGGATCTTCTTTTCGGTTATTAACACCGTGGATAAAAATGACGGGCATGGAAGACTCCTTGTCAGGTGCAAAAGAGGAGAAAAAGTAAATCAAGTATGTGGACGATCGACTACTTGTCAAACAACTCTCCCGACGCTAATTCAGACTGTCTCGCCGTTGAAACACTTGATATTGACGGCGATAAACAAACAGATAGTTTTAGCAAGTCGATAGAGTCGGCTGCGGATAAACGAGCCGATGAGCCCTTGATCATTCCCCCACCCAACTCGTCGCAATCCATCAACCCCCACCCTTCCCCGCGCCCTAGATTAACTCCCAGAACAAGCAGCCGTGCCGTGCGGCCAGTCCCTGTGGAGATCACCCCATGCAAAATTTCCAGACCCGCAAACAGCAAAGCCCCGTCGAGGGTTGGGATCATCAGGACCCGGAAGAAGCCTTCACCCTGCCCTCGCGTTACTTCTTCGACGAGACGTTGTTCAAAGCCGAGCGCGACAATATTTTCATGCACGCCTGGCACGTGGCCGGGCATGTCAGTGAGTTCGCCGAGCCCGGTCAGTACGTGGTGACCGATCTGTTTGATCAGAGCGTGGTGGTGGCGAGGAATCGTCAGGGCCAGATTCATGCGTTTCACAACGTTTGCCAGCATCGCGGCAATCGCTTGCTCGAAGAGCGACGCGGCACCACCGGCGGCGTGGTGCGTTGCGCCTATCACTCGTGGTGCTACGAAATGGACGGCACCCTGCGCGGTGCGCCGCGTTGCGAGAAGATGAAGAACTTCGAGTTGCAGCAGTTCAACATTCCACAGGTGCGCACCGAAGAGTTGGGCGGGTTTATTTACTTCAACCTCGACCCGGCGGCGCCGTCGCTGCGCGATCTGTTTCCTGGTGCCGATGAGGAGATGCGACGGGTGTTTCCGAACCTGGCGAACATGCGCCTGATCGAGGAACAGGACGTGATCGTGCCGGCCAACTGGAAGGTGATCATGGACAACTCCATCGAGGGCTATCACTTCAAGTTGTCCGGGCCGTGCCATATCGATCTGGCCAAACTCATCGACTTCAAGGGCTATCAGTTGACCAAACGCGACAACTGGTGGACCTACATCGCCCCGGCCAATCTCACCGTGACCGAAGCCTATGGCGTGCCGCTGAAGCCCGAGGTGAACCCCGATGAATGCTTCTTCAACATCGGCATGTGGCCGAACAACACCTTCTACACCTTCCCGTTTTCGGAGTTTCTGGGCTCGTTCATCATGATCCCGCTGGACGCCGAGCGCTCGCTGCTGCGCTTCGGTTACTACTCCAACAACGGCGAAACCGCTGCGGTCAGCGCGTCGTGCATGAAGTGGATGAACGAGGACCTGGGGCCGGAAGACATTGCACTGAACATCTCGGTGCAGAAAGGCTTGCATTCGCTGGGTTACGACCAGGGGCGCTACATGATCGACGCCCAGCGCAGCAATGAAAGTGAGCATTTGGTGCATCACTTTCACAAGCTGGTGTTCAACGGGATTCATGGGCCGGGTGCCGTCTGAGCCAAGCGCAGTCCATGTGGGAGCGGGCTTGCTCGCGAAGGCGGAGTGTCAGGCAACACAGATGTCGGCTGACCCACCGCCTTCGCGAGCAAGCCCGCTCCCACAGGGTTTTAGTGTCGTGAATATTCGTTATATGGAGCACAGCAAACCATGACCCATCATGAGTTTGATTACCTGATTGTGGGCGCAGGGTCAGCGGGTTGCGTGTTGGCCAATCGCTTGAGCGAAGACCCGTCCGTGCGGATTCTGGTGCTGGAAGCCGGGCCGGCGGACAAGAGCTGGACCATCGACATGCCTTCTGCGGTCGGCATCGTGGTCGGCGGCACGCGCTACAACTGGAGCTACAACTCCGAGCCGGAACCGTATCTGGACGGTCGCCGGATCGGCACGCCGCGCGGCCGAACGTTGGGCGGTTCGTCGTCGATCAACGGCATGGTCTACATCCGTGGCCATGCCCGGGATTACGACGGTTGGGCCGAGCAAGGTTGCGATGGCTGGAGTTATCAAGAGGTGCTGCCGTACTTCAAACGCGCGCAAACCCATGCCGATGGCAACGACGATTACCGAGGCGCGGCGGGACATCTGCACGTCACCCCCGGCGAGACGCAAACGCCGTTGTGCGCGGCGTTTCTGGCGGCGGGCGCAGAGGCTGGATACGGTTTGAGCAACGACTTGAATGGCTATCGCCAGGAAGCCTTCGGACCGGTGGATCGCACCACCCGCAACGGTCGGCGCTGGAGTACGTCGCGGGGGTATTTGAGCGAGGCGCTGGCCCGGGGCAATGTTCAGGTCTCCACCGACGCCCTGGCGTTGCGCATTCTGTTCGACGGCCAACGCGCCATCGGCATCGAATACGAGCAGAACGGCGGAACACATCAAGCCCTCGCCCGCCGCGAAGTGTTGCTCACCGCCGGGGCGATCAATTCACCGCAGTTGTTGTTGCTGTCGGGCGTTGGTCCGGCCGCGGAACTGCGCGACCTCGGCATTAGCGTGATCCATGATCTGCCCGGCGTCGGCAAACGGCTCAACGATCACCCGGACACCGTCGTGCAATACCTGTGCAAAAAACCGGTGTCGCTCTATCCCTGGACCACCGCGCCGGGCAAATGGTGGATCGGTGCCCGTTGGTTCGCCACCCACGATGGACTCGCAGCGAGCAATCATTTCGAGGCCGGGGCGTTTATTCGTTCCCGCGCCGGGGTCGAGCATCCCGACCTGCAACTGACCTTCATGCCGCTGGCGGTGCAACCGGGCAGTGTCGATCTGGTGCCGGGCCATGCCTTCCAGATTCACATCGACCTCATGCGCCCCACCAGCCTGGGCAGCGTCACCCTGAACAGCGCCGACCCTCGACACCCGCCGTGCATCCTGTTCAATTACCTGAAAACCGAGCAGGATCGAGCCGACATGCGCGCCGGCGCGCGCCTGGTGCGCGAGATCATCGAGCAACCGGCGATGGCCGCGTTCAAAGGTGAAGAATTGGTGCCCGGCCCTCAGGCCCAGAGCGACGAGGCGCTGGATGCGTGGGCCAGGCAGGTCACGGAAACCGGCTACCATGCCAGCGGCACGTGCAAGATGGGGCCGATTGGCGACCCGGAGGCGGTGGTCGATCCGCAATTGCGCGTACACGGCCTCGACGGCTTGCGGGTGGTGGACGCCTCGATCATGCCGGTGATCGTCAGCGGCAACACCAACGCGCCGACGGTGATGATCGCGGAAAAGGCCAGCGACCTGATCCGTGGCCGGCCAGCGCTGGCGGCACGGGATGCACCGGTCTGGATTCATCCGCAGTGGCAGACTCGACAACGATAGAGATCGCTCATGACTGATCAGCCGTCCAACAGCCCGCAAAGCCGCTTCACCTGGCGACGCGGCGATGTCGCGCCGTTGCGGGTCGCGGTGTTGTTGCTGCCGTCGTTTTCCAACTTCGGCCTGGCGGCGGTGCTGGAGCCGTTGGCGATTGCCAATTGGCTGACCCAACGCCAGTTGTTTGAATGGTCGCTGTTGTCCCTCGACGGCGAACCGGTGCAGGCCAGCAATGGTTTGACCACCGTGGCCAATGACGGACTGCGCGCCGATCAGGGGTTTGATGTGTGCCTGGTGATCGCCAGTTTCGATGTGCACAAACACAGTCGCAACCTGGCGCTCAAGAGTTGGTTGCGTAAGCAGGCGTTGTTCGGCGCGGTGCTGATGGGCGTGGAAACCGGCACCGAATTGCTCGCCGCTGCCGGCGTGCTGGACGGTTATGAAGCGGCGGTGCACTGGGACAATCTGCAAGGGTTTCAGGAAAGCTATCCAAGGGTTCACGCCAAGCCGCAGCTCTACACCCTGGAGCGCCAGCGCATGACCTGCGCCGGGGCGACGACCACCCTGGACATGTTGCTCGGCTGGATCGGCCAAAGCGTCGACAGCGACTTGTCCCGGGAAATCGCCATGCACCTGTTGATGGGGCATGTGCGCGCGCCAGCCGATAATCAACTCGACGGCGGCCTGACCAACACCGGGATGTACGGCAGCAAGATTCGCCGCGCGGTTCAGTTGATGGAAAAGGCCCTGGAAGAACCGCTGGATTGCGAGGCGATTGCCAGTCAGGTCGGGCTGTCGCGGCGGCAACTGGAGCGCCAGTTCAAGCATCAAACCGGCCTGTCGCCGCTCAAGTACTACATCACCCTACGCTTGGCAAAAGCCCACAGTTTGTTGCAACAGACCGGCCTGAGCGTGGCGCAAGTGGCGGCGTGTTCAGGCTTTGGTTCGCTGGAGCATTTCTCCCGCACCTACCGTGCACGCTTCGGCTGCCCGCCCAGCGAAGACCGCAGCCAAGTGTTTACCGCCCCGGTGATGCGCCAACCCCTAAGCAAGGAACGGCGCCCCGCCGAGGCGGACTGACGCTAAACAAAACACCCGCACTTGTAGCAGCTGCCGAGGTACGAGGCTGCGTTCGGCTGCGAAGCAGTCGTGAAATCAGGCGACGCGGTGTTTCAGGAAGACCGCGTGCTCAGGTTTGACGACTGCTTCGCAGCCGAACGCAGCCTCGTACCTCGGCAGCTGCTACATGAGCCGAACAGAGGGCCTAAATTAGCCGATAGTCAGGTTCTTCCTCGTCCAGAATCCCCATCAGCGCGTTGAAATGCTTGTCGGCAAAGCCTGGGTAATCCAGCCATTGCCGGCAGGTCTTGCGCGCGATCTCGTCGCTGGCGATGCGTAACTCGCGGCCGGTGGAGAGCGCGGTGATGTAAACCTCGCAGGCGCGTTCGAAGTAATACAAATCATCGAAGGCCTGGGCGATGGTCGGGGCCGCCACCAGCAAACCGTGGTTGCCCATCAGCATGATCGGTTTGTCCTCGAGCAAATGGCTGACCCGCTCAGCCTCCTCGCCCAGGCCCATGCCGTCGAACCCCTCGTCGATGGCGACGCGCTCAAAAAAACGCATTGAGTTTTGCTCGATCGGTGGCAGCCGCGAATCCGTCAGGCATGCCAGCGCTGTCGCGTATTTGGAGTGGGTGTGCAGGATGCAGCGGGCGTGGGGTTGGTTGCGATGGATCGCACTGTGCAAGGCCCACGCGGTGATGTCCGGCGCGTCCGGGCGGTCGAGGCTGGCCGGGTCGTCGGCGTTGAGCAACAGCAAGTCGCTGGCCTTGATCCGCGAGAAGTGTTTGCCGTACGGGTTGATCAAAAACTCCCGACCGTCCCCCGACACCGCCACGCTGAAGTGATTGGCGATGGATTCGTGCAGGTTCAGCCGAGCCGCCCAGCGAAAGGCGCAGGCCAGGCGGATTCTCAGTTGCTCGACAGGTGGATTCATCGTGTGCCCTCAGCGTGATGGATCGGCTTTTGCGCAGTGTAGAGAGACGGAGCAAAGGCACTTGATGGGAAACGACATCGGCTGCCGTTATTTCGCGGCGTGGCCACCGTGGGAAAACGGCATCGTTATGCCGCGTTTGATCAAGAGCACCGTTGCCGGCACCGCCATAGTGAGCGTCACGACCCACTTGGCTGGAGACATCGATGGTGCAGATTCCGTTGTTCATTGCAGGTGTTTGGCAAGCGCCGCAGCAGGCGCGTTATCGCGACGTGATCAACCCCGCGAACGAAGACGTGCTGGCGCAGGTAGCGGTGGCCGGCACTGTCGATGCGGAGTTGGCGATCAGCGCCGCGCGCCAGGCTTTTGATCAGGGGCCATGGTCGACGATGCCGGTCACCGAACGCGCGCAACTGATGCAACGGATTGCCAGGTTGATCGAAAAGGATGCCGGGCATCTGGCGCGCCTGGAAACCCTTAACGCTGGCAAGACCCTGGGCGAAAGCCTCGGCGATGTGGGCAATGTGGTCGCCACGTTTCGCTTCTACGCCGCGCTACTGGAAACCGAAAGCGCCAGCGTCAACAGCCACGCGCCCGCGCATGTCATCAGTTTCAACCAGCGCGAACCGGTGGGCGTTTGCGCCTTGATCGCGCCGTGGAATTATCCGTTGCTGCAAGCGGTGTGGAAAATCGCCCCGGCCCTGGCCGCCGGCAATACGGTGGTGTTCAAGCCCAGCAGCCTGACGCCGATGACCGCGCACCGCTTGACCGAATTGCTCGCGGAAGCAGGCTTGCCGAGCGGCGTGTTTAACCTGCTTTGCGGTCCCGGCGATGTCGGGGAATTACTCGCCGCCAGTGATGACGTGGACCTGGTGTCACTGACCGGTGGCGCCGGGGCCGGCGGCAAGGTGATGCGTGCGGCTTCCGGCAACTTTAAACGCGTGGCGCTGGAGTTGGGGGGCAAGAATCCGAACATCGTGTTCGCCGATGCTGACTTTGACGTGGCACTGGATCAGGCGTTGAACGCAGTGTTTTTTAACGCTGGGCAGATTTGCTCGGCCGGTTCGCGGTTGCTGGTTGAGGACGGGATTCATGATCGGTTTGTCGAGGCATTGCAGCGGCGGATTTCGAAAATTCGCCTGGGTGATGGTCTCGATTCTTTGACGCAAATGGGGCCGCTGATTTCTGCGAGTCAGCGAGATCAGATCCTGACGATGATTGCCGGGGCGGTCGAACAAGGCGCGACGTTGTTGGCGGGCGGCACGATCCCCGAGCAGTTCGAGCGGGGTTTCTGGCTGCGCCCGACATTGCTCGGCAATGTGCGCGCCGACATGCGCATCGCCCGGGAAGAAATCTTCGGCCCGGTGATCACCGTCGAGCGCTTCAGCGGCGAAGCCCAGGCGTTGCAACTGGCCAACGACACGCCCTACGGCCTGGCTGCCGGGGTCTGGACCCGGGACATCGGCAAAGCCTATCGCATGGCCAAGCGGCTGCGGGTCGGCACTTTGTGGATCAACGACTACAACGCCGCATTCCCCCAGGCGCCGTGGGGCGGCTTCAAGTCCAGCGGCATTGGTCGTGAACTGTCCCGCGCCGGACTCGATGAATTCACTGAGCTCAAGCACATCTACCTCAATACCGAGCCGGCGCCTTTGAATTGGTTTGGGGTTGATCAGGCGGGCTGAGATGGCCCGGCAACCCTTGTGGGAGCGAGCTTGCTCGCGATGACGGACTGGCAGGCAACACATGTGTTGAATCTTGGATCGCTATCGCGAGCAAGCTCGCTCCCACAGGTTCTGTGCCAGGGCAAGTCCCCTCACAGCAGATTTCGCATCACCCATAACAACAAGACCGCCACACCCAAATCGCTGCCGACGTTTACCCTTGAGGAGTTGATCTTATGAAAGCCTTGCTCTTGCTTGCATCCCTCACCCTGCCACTACTGGCCCAGGCAGCGGAACCCGAGTCCTGCGCCACGGTGCGTTTTTCCGATGTCGGCTGGACCGACATCACCGTCACCACCGCCATCACCAGCGAAGTGTTGGAATCCCTCGGCTACACCACCAAAACCACGCTGCTGTCGATTCCCGTGACCTACCGCGCCCTGGCCTCGGGCAAGGACCTGGACGTGTTCCTCGGCAACTGGATGCCGACCACCGAAAACGACATCAAGCCCTTCCGCGACGCCGGCACCGTGGAAACCGTGCGCGCCAACCTGCACGGCGCCAAGTACACGTTGGCGGTGCCGGATTACGTGTACGACGCCGGGCTGCACGACTTTGCCGATATCGCCAAATTCAAGGACAAGCTCAACGGCCAGATCTACGGCATCGAACCGGGCAACGATGGCAATCGCCTGATCCAGAGCATGATCGACAAGGACGCCTTCGGCCTGAAGGACTTCAAAGTCGTCGAATCCAGCGAAGCTGCCATGCTCTCGCAACTCAAACGCGCCACCCGCAAAAACGAATGGATGGTGTTCCTCGGCTGGGAACCGCACCCGATGAACACACGCAACAAGATGAAATACCTCAGCGGTGGCGACGAATACTTCGGACCGAATTTTGGTCAGGCGACGGTTTATACCAACGTGCGCAAGGACTACCTGAAGGAATGCAGCAATGTCGGCAAATTGCTGCAGAACATGGAGTTCAGCCTCGCGATGGAGAACCAGTTGATGGACGCGGTGTTGAACCAGAACCAGAAGCCGAGGGCGGCGGCGAAGGCGTGGTTGAAGGCGAATCCGAAGGTGCTTGAGGCTTGGTTGGCCGGGGTTACCAGTCGGGATGGGCAGGATGGATTGAAAGCGGCCGGTGCGAGGCTGGCCGCTCAATAACGCCGAACACAAAATCCCTGTGGGAGCGAGCCTGCTCGCGAAGGCGGTGTGTCAGTCGATAGAAATGTCGCCTGATACATCGCCTTCGCGAGCAAGCCCGCTCCCACAGGAGTCTCTGCTGATCTGACCTTCCTGGGGGCACATTTCTTAAACGCGCCAACTGACGACCGGCAGCAAAAATTAATTGCCACCAAATATTACATGCGTCATATTACGGCCATAATAACGACTCGTTCTTCACAGGTATTTGTCCATGACCAGCATGCCCACCGTTGAACCCGACCTGGCTGTCCCGGTGACCACAAAGCCGCCCGTGCTCAAACGCCTGCTTCTGCTGACCGTGGCCATTGCAGCGTTGGTCGGTATCGGCCTGTACGGCGCCCATTGGTGGAGCGCCGGGCGTTTCCTTGAAGAAACCGACGATGCCTACATTGGCGGTGACGTCACGGTGATCGGGCCGAAGGTCGCGGGGTACATCGAAGAAGTACTGGTCACCGACAACCAAAAAGTGAAGGCCGGCGACGTGCTGGTGCGCCTGGATTCGCGCGAATACCGCGCCAACCTGGCCAAGGCCGAAGGCGCGGTGGCCGCCGAAGAAGCCCTGCTCGCCAACCTCAACGCCACCGAACAACTGCAACACGCGGTGATCGGCCAGGCCCGAGCCGGGATCGATGCGGCGGGCGCCGAAACCGCCCGTTCCCGGGATGACGATGCGCGCTACAAAAAACTGGTCGGCAGCAACGCCGTCTCGGTGGAAAGTGCCCAGCGCGCCAACGCCACCTTCAAGACCGCCCAGGCGATCAGCGCCCGGGCCCAGGCTGAGTTGCTGGCTTCGCAGCGTCAGTTGGACGTGATCGAAACCCAGAAACAACAAGCTCGCGCTGCGTTGATGCAAGCCAAGGCCGAACGTGATCTGGCCCAACTCAACGTCGGCTACACCGAACTTAAAGCCCCGGTGGACGGCGTGGTCGGTAATCGTCGGGCGCGGGTCGGCGCTTATGCCCAGGCCGGTTCGCAACTGTTGTCGGTGGTGCCGTCCAGCGGTCTTTGGGTGGATGCCAACTTCAAGGAAGACCAACTGGCGCGCATGACCTCCGGCCAGCGGGTGATCATCCGCGCCGACGTGCTCTCGGGCCAGGTCTTCCACGGTCATCTCGACAGCCTCGCCCCCGCCAGTGGCGCGCAGTTCAGCGTGTTGCCACCGGAAAATGCCACGGGCAACTTCACCAAAATCGTCCAGCGAGTACCGGTGCGCATCGTGCTCGATCCAGCGGATGGCGTGCTCGGCCATCTGCGTCCGGGGCTGTCGGTCACCGCTGAAGTCGACACCCGCGCCGAAGACAAAACCCCTGCCGTGGCCAGCGCACCATGAGCACCGTCGCCGCCCCCGCGCAGCCGTTCAATGTCGCGGACATGGCCACGGCGACCAAGGTCTTCGCCTTCGCCAGCATGTGCATCGGCATGTTCATTGCGCTGCTGGATATCCAAATTGTTTCCGCCTCGTTGCGCGACATCGGCGGCGGGCTCTCCGCCGGCACCGACGAAACCGCGTGGGTGCAGACCAGCTACCTGATCGCTGAAATCATCGTGATTCCGTTATCCGGTTGGCTGTCCCGGGTGTTCTCGACCCGCTGGCTATTCTGCGCTTCGGCGGTGGGTTTCACCCTGGCCAGCCTGCTCTGCGGCGTGGCCTGGAACATCCAGAGCATGATCGCCTTCCGCGCCCTGCAAGGTTTTCTCGGCGGTTCGATGATCCCGCTGGTGTTCACCACCGCATTCTTTTTCTTCACCGGCAAACAACGGGTGATCGCCGCCTCGACCATCGGTGCCGTGGCCTCCCTGGCACCGACCCTCGGCCCGGTGATCGGCGGCTGGATCACCGACGTGTCGTCCTGGCACTGGCTGTTTTACATCAACCTCGTGCCGGGGATTTTCGTCGCCGTGGTCGTGCCGATGCTGGTGAAGATCGATCGGCCGGAACTGTCGCTGCTCAAGGGCGCCGACTACATCAGCATGGTGTTCATGGCGCTGTTTCTCGGCTGCCTGGAATACACCCTCGAAGAAGGCCCGCGCTGGAACTGGTTCAGCGACAGCACGATCCTGACCACCGCGTGGATCAGCGGCCTCGCCGGCCTGGCATTCATCGGCCGCAGCCTGCACGTGGCCAATCCGATTGTTGATTTGCGTGCGTTGAAAGACCGCAATTTCGCCCTCGGCTGCTTCTTTTCATTCGTCACCGGTATCGGCCTGTTCGCCACGATTTACCTGACGCCGCTGTTTCTCGGCCGGGTCCGTGGCTATAGCGCGCTGGACATTGGTCTGGCGGTTTTTTCCACCGGGGTGTTCCAGATCATGGCGATTCCGCTGTATGCCTTTATGGCCAACCGCATCGACCTGCGCTGGATCATGATGACCGGCCTTGGGCTGTTCGCATTATCGATGTGGGATTTCAGCCCGATCACCCATGACTGGGGGGCCAAAGAATTGATGCTGCCGCAAGCCTTGCGCGGGATTGCCCAGCAACTGGCGGTGCCGCCAGCAGTGACGCTGACTCTAGGTGGCCTGGCGCCGTCGCGGCTCAAACATGCTTCGGGGTTGTTCAACCTGATGCGTAACCTCGGCGGCGCGATTGGCATTGCGGCGTGCGCCACCATCCTCAACGACCGCACCAACCTGCACTTCACCCGGTTGGCGGAGCACTTGAACAGCACCAACGAAGCGCTCAACCAGTGGCTGTCCCAGGTCGGCAACAACTTCGCCGCCCTCGGCCAAAGCGGTGACGCGGGGATCACCGCCAGCCTGCATCAACTGTGGTTGCTGACGTTCCGCGAAGCCCAGACACAAACCTATGGCGACGCGTTTTTGATGATCATGGTCTGCTTCATTATCGCCACGGCGATGGTGCCCTTGATGCGCAAGGTGCAACCACCGGCCGCGCCGTCAGCAAACGCGCATTGATCAGGCTTGAGGCATTTTGCGGAAGCCAATCGCCAAGCGGTTCCAGGCGTTGATGGTGGTGATGGCCACGGTCAGGTCGACCATTTCCTTCGGGCTGAACTCGGCGGTGGCCAGTTCGTAGTCTTCGTCCGGGGCGTGAGTCTGGCTGATCAGGGTCAGGGACTCAGTCCAGGCCATCGCCGCACGTTCACGGGGAGTGAAGAACGGCGTTTCACGCCAGGCCGACAAGGTGGCCAGGCGACGTTCGTCTTCACCGCCCTTGCGGGCATCGGCGCTGTGCATATCGAGGCAGAAGGCGCAGCCGTTGATTTGCGAAGTGCGCAACTTGACCAGTTCGATCAGGTTCTTTTCCAGCGGCAGTTTCGACACCGCGGTTTCCAGGGCGATCATGGCTTTGAGCGCATCCGGGGAGGCGGTATAGAAATCGATACGAGGTTTCATGGCAGGGCTCCGTCACAAGTGAATGTGGAGCTACGTTAAGCCCGCCCGCACCCGTGACAAATAGCCAATATTCGAGAAGACGAGGAGGCCATTGCGGGGCGGCCCAAAAAAGCCAATTGCCAGAGCTCGGTCCGCGCCACTAGAATGCGATCAATTCTTAATTGCACTCAGGCCAGGACGCCCGAATCGAGTATCTGTCCGCCATGTCATCCGCCGACCAGCCCTTGAATCAGCAAGTCCATCACTTGTACAGCGAACACCACGGCTGGCTCCAGGGATGGTTGCATCGAAAATTGGGCAACCGCTGCGACGCGGCCGACCTGGCCCACGATACCTTTTTGCGACTGCTGACTCGCCAGGTTGTCCGGCCGCTGGGCAGCGAACCCCGAGCGTTGTTGACCCACATCGCCAAAGGCCTGGTAATTGATCGCTGGCGCCGCCAGGACCTCGAACGGGCTTATCTGGAGACCATCGCGCACTTGCCGGTCGCTGAAGTGCCCTCCCCCGAAACCCGTTTCCTGATTCTCGAAACCCTGTGGCGCATCGAAGCCTTGTTGCGTGAATTGCCGGCGGCCACTCGCGACACCTTCCTGTTGTCCCAGATCGAAGGGCTGACCTACAGCCAGATCGCGACGCGCCTGAATGTGTCGCTGATTACCGTCAAACGGCACATGCGCGCGGCATTCATTGCCTGCCTGAGTGTCGCTTGATGAGTTCATCAGTGATCAACCCGCAAATACTCGGCGAAGCCGCCGATTGGCTGGTGCAATTGCACTCGGGCACGGCAACGCCTTCCGATCATCAGGCCATCGCCCAATGGCGTACACGCAGCGCCGAGCACGCTCAGGCCTGGTTGCGGGCCGAGGCGATTCTCGGGGACTTTCGCAACGTCCCGGCCAACCTTGCTATCCAGACCCTGCAACGAGCCTCGCGCAAGGACGGCCTCACCCGGCGCCAGACGGCTACGCGCCTGGGCTTGCTGCTGATGGCCGGGCCGTTGGGCATCGCTTCGCAACATGTGCCGTGGCAGCAATGGACCGCCGACCAGCGCACCGCCGTGGGCGAGCAAAAGAACCTGCAACTGCCCGATGGCAGCCAGATAGTGCTCAACACCGAAAGTGCGGTGGATATCGCCTTCAGCCCGCAGGAGCGTCGACTTCTGCTATTGCAAGGCGAAGTGCTGATCAGCACCGCCAAGGACTCCGCCGTCCGCCCCTTTATCGTCGAAACCCCGCAAGGCACAGCACGCGCCCTGGGCACGCGGTTTTGCGTGCGGATCAATGGCTCGCGCAGCCAGGTGTCGGTGCTCGAAGGGCGAGTAGAAATCACGCCGCAGTTACTGCAACAGAGCACGATCCTCAACCCCGGTGAACGCCAGAGCTTCAAGCTGAACCGCTTTGACTCGCCGGAAAGCTTCGACACCAGCACCCTCGCCTGGGACAAGGGCATGTTGCTGGCGAACAACATGCGCCTGGATGAATTGCTCGGTGAGCTGGGCCGCTATCGGCCGGGTGTCTTGCGCTGTCATGCGGATGTCGCGGCATTGCGCGTATCGGGGGCCTTTTCCCTGCGTGATACCGACGCCAGCCTGCGCCTGCTCAGCGATACCCTGCCGCTGAAAATCAGCAGCCTGACCCGCTATTGGTTGTCGGTGGAACCGCGAGCCTGACGATCAGACCCGTAGCAGCTGTCGAGCCCCAGCGAGGCTGCGTCGGGGCCAACGCGGCCTCGCCGACGCAGCCTCGCTGGGGCTCGACAGCTGCTACGGACCCATCCCACATTATTTTCAATGTCCCCTGATACCTTTCTGCGTTTCGTTCGGTGTGTGGATATGCCTCTTCAATTCCACGCGCTCGACAGGAACGCCGAATGACTTCAACACCCCTGCACGATTTCCCGCTCAAGGCGCTGAGCCTGGGCCTCACCCTCGCCTTCTGCGCAGTGCTGCCGCTCACCAGTCAGGCCACCGACGCCGTTAACGAAAGCGCCAGCCGCACCATCAATATCGGCCCGGGGTTGCTCAGCCACACATTGGCGCAATTTGCCGTGAGTGTCGGGGTGCCGCTGTCGTTCGATCCGGCACAACTGGGTGATCGCCAGAGTCCGGGGTTGCAAGGTAGCTACAGTGTGCAGTCGGGCTTCGCGCAGTTGCTCGACGGCAGCGGCTTCGAGCTGATCGCCACGGGCGGCAACGGCTACACCCTGGCGCCACGGGTCGCGGCTGGCGGCGCATTGGAACTGGACGCCACCAGCGTCAGCGCCCTGCGTGACGACAACGCCGAAACCTACGGCGGCGGCCAGGTCGCCAAAGTCGCGCAGGTTGGCATGCTGGGTAACCAGGCGCTGAAAGACTTGCCCTTCAGCGTCACCAGTTACACGGCCAAGACCATCGCCGACCAGCAAGCGCAAACCGTCGGTGACGTGCTGCTCAATGATGCCTCGGTGCGCCAGTCTGCCGGGTTCGGCAACTTCTCCCAGGTGTTCATGATTCGTGGTTTGCCCCTGGCCTCCGATGACATTTCCTATAACGGCCTGTACGGCGTGTTGCCCCGGCAGATCATCGCCACCGAAGCGCTGGAACGGGTCGAACTGTTCAAAGGCCCGAACGCATTCGTCAATGGCGTGACCCCGAGCGGCAGCGGGATCGGCGGCGGCGTAAACCTGCAACCCAAGCGCGCCAATGATGTACCGACCCGTAGCGTCACCCTCGATTACAGCGCCGATGGCCGGGTGGGTGGGCATCTGGATTTGGGCCAGCGCTTCGGTGAAGACAACCGCTTCGGCGCGCGGGTCAACCTGCTGCAACGGGAAGGCGACACCGCCGTCGATGATGAAGACCAACGCTCTTCGCTGATCAGCCTGGGCCTGGACTATCGCGGTGATCGCCTGCGTATTTCCACCGATCTGGGTTACCAGAAACAGGTGATCAACCAGGGCCGCTCGGTGGTGTACGTCGATTCCAGCCTGAAAAAAGTGCCCAAGGTGCCGGACGCCAACGCGGGTTATGCGCAGAACTGGAGCTACTCGCAACTGGAAGACACCTTCGGCATGGCCCGCGCCGAATATGACCTGACCGATAACTGGACGGCGTACGTGGCCGGCGGCGCCAAACACACCCGGGAAAACGGCGTGTACTCGTCGCTGACCCTCACCGACCTGAATGGCAACGCCCGTGGCGGCATGCTGTATCCGCCCCACGACGAGGACAATCAAAGCCTGATGGCCGGCCTCAATGGCCACTTGAATACCGGGCCAGTCAGCCATCAACTGAACCTCGGCCTGGCGGGAATCTGGGGCGAACAGCGCTCAGCCTTCGAAACCATCGGCACGGCCGGGCGCTACAACACCAATATCTACAACGTCACCGACAAGCCACGGCCACGGGCGACGTCGTTCGGCAGCGACATCCACGACCCGCGCATCGTCGGCAAAAACACCCTGCGCAGCGCCGCAGTGTCCGACACCTTGGGCTTTATCGATGATCGCGTGCTGCTGACCCTCGGCGTACGACGCCAGGATCTGAAAGTCGACGGCTGGAGTACCACCAGCGGCGCGCGCACTTCCAGTTATGAAGAGTCGATCACCACCCCGGTTTATGGACTGGTGATCAAACCTTGGGAGCATGTGTCGTTTTACGCCAACCGTATCGAAGGCCTGGCGAAAGGCCCGACGCCGCCGACCAGCGCGATCAACCGTGACGAAACCTTCGCCCCGGTGCGCAGCAAGCAAATCGAAGCCGGGGTGCGCCTGGACATGGACAGCTACGGCGCGAGCCTGGGTGTGTATCGCATCGAGCAGCCGTCGAGCTACACCCAGGACGGCATTTTCCGGGTTGATGGTCAGCAGCAAAACAAAGGGCTGGAGCTCAACGTCTATGGCGAACCGCTGGAGGGCCTGCGCCTGCTCAGCGGCGCGACCCTGATGAAAACCGAGATCGAAGGCAGTACCAACGGCGTCAATGACGGCAACCGCGCCGTGGGTGTGCCGCGCTTTCAGTTGAATCTGGGAGCCGACTGGGACGTGCCGGGGATTGAAGGTGCGGCGCTGAGCGCACGGATGTTACGCACGGGCGGGCAGTACCTGAACGCCGCCAACACCCAAAGCATTCCGGCGTGGAATCGTTTTGACGTGGGTTCGCGGTATGCCTTCAAGGTGGACGAGAAGGACATCACCTTGCGCGCCAATCTGGAGAACGTCGCGAACAAGGCTTACTGGGCTTCGGCGAATGGCGGGTACTTGACCCAGGGGACACCGCGGACGTTGAAGGTTTCGGCGACTGTGGATTTCTGATCGGTCCGAGTCTTTTGGTGTGGCTGATATCGCCATCGCGAGCAAGCTCGCTCCCACAGGTTATGCGCTAGCCCTTGTGGGAGCGAGCTTGCTCGCGATCCGCGCAGCGGCCATTCACGCGCGACTTCTGAGCCACTGCAAAAACCCCTTCTTCGGCACCACCACCGGCTCGTCCTGGGTTAATGTCCGCGCCTTGTGCAGCCGGAAATCGAGCAAGGCTTTCATCGCATCGTTGATGTCGTGACGCGCATCCAGGCACGGCTTGAGGTAGGCCTTTTCGATGCGGTACAGGGCGCAGAAGGTCTTGGCGGTAAAGGCTGCGGGCACCGAGGTATCGGACAGGATGCCGGCCTCGCCAATCACCTCGCCCGGGCCCATGCGCCCGGATTCGAACGGCGTACCGTGACGGATCAGGGTTACCGAAATCACCCCGGATTCAATGATGAACAAATGATCGCTGACCTCCCCCGCCGCCAGAATCGTCTCGCCGGCGCGGAAGGTTTGCAGGGTCATGTTCTGGCTGAAGGTTTCTTTCTCTTCCTGGCGCAGGGTCGAGAAAATCGCCGAGCTTTCCAGCAACGCCCGCGGCCGGGACACGTTGCCCGGCGGGTTGGGCTCGACGCTCGACAGTAGATTGATGCCGGACGCCTGCAAGTGCCGATACGCCAGGTCGAACAGCAGATTACGCACGGTGCGTTTCTGGTCCATCGAGGCGACAAACCCGCTGATTTCATATTCGACACCGGCGCTGCTGGAGCTTTTCAGAGCGACACTCGGCGCCGGGCGATCCAGCAGAAGACGGCAGCCCTGCATCGCCCGTTCCAGGGCTTCGACCACCGTGTTCGGCCGCGCGTGCGGGCTCAATTGCAGGCTGATGGAAACACCGAACATGTCGCTCGGCCGACTGAAGTTGATGATCTTGGCCTTGGCCGCCAAGGAGTTGGGAATCACCGCCAGGCTGCCCTGGGCGGTTTGCATGCGCGTGGCGCGCCAGTCGATGTCGGTGACCCGGCCTTCGGTGCCGTCGATGGAGATCCAGTCATCGATTTGATAAGGCTTGGTGGTGTTGAGGACGATGCCGGAGAACACGTCGCTGAGGGTGCTTTGCAGCGCCAGGCCGACGATGATCGCCACCGCGCCGGAGGTGGCGAGCACGCCTTTGACCGGCAGGTCGAGCACGTAGGCCATGGCGGCGATGATCGCGATCAGGAAAATCACCGCGCCAAGCAAATCCTGGAGCAGGCGCCCGGTGTGCCCGACCCGTTGCATCATCACCGCACCGATCAGCACCGTCAGGGTTCGCGCACCGAACAGCCACCAGCCGATCTGCAAACCGGTGGCAGCCAGGTGCAACGGCACGTTATCGGCCCAGGGCGCCGGCTCCAGCGGGTTCAGGCCTTCGTTGAACAGCAGAACGCTGAACAACGCAAAAATCACCAGCCGCACCACCAGTTTCCAGTTGCTGCCGTTGGTGCTGATCAAACGCCACAGCCCAAGATCAATCAGGATCAGGACCAATGCGGCGAGCAGCGGGTGATCGGTGAGCAGTGACAGCATCAAGCAACTCCAGCAAAGGCCAATGGCGCGAAGATCGCACGGATTGGGCACAGTGTAGGAGGATTTGCTGTCCTGAGAACACCGTAAAACAATGTGGGAGCGGGCTTGCTCGCGAAGGCGGCGTGCCAGTCGACTTTGATAGTGACTGACACGGCCTCTTCGCGAGCAAGCCCGCTCCCACATGGGTTATGCGGTGTTGCGGGATTTAACTGCTCATCCGCCCAAACCGCCCCGACTGGTAATCGGCAAACGCCTGGTGGATTTCCTGTTCGCTGTTCATCACGAACGGACCATGACCGACGATAGGTTCGTCAATCGGCTCGCCGCTGAGCAGCAACACCACCGCGTCATTATTGGCTTCCAGACTGATCTGCCGGCCGTCGCGCTCGAACAGCGCCAACTGCCCTTCCCGTACCAGTTCCAGGCCATTGACTTGCACCGTGCCGCGCAGCACCACCAGGGCGGTGTTGCGACCTTCGTGCAGGTCCAGCGTCAGCAACTTGCCGGTGTTCAGGCGAAGGTCCCAGACATCAATCGGCGTGAAGGTGCGCGATGGACCGGTATGGCCGTCGAATTCACCGGCAATCAGTCGCAGGCTGCCAGCGTCGTCCTTGAGCGGGATGTTCGGGATGTCGCGGTCGAGGATGGTCTGGTAACCGGCGTCGGCCATTTTGTCCTTGGCGGGCAGGTTAACCCACAGTTGCACCATTTCCAGTTTGCCGCCGCGTTTGGCGAAATCGTCGGAGTGGAATTCCTCATGAATGATCCCCGAAGCCGCGGTCATCCATTGCACATCGCCCGGGCCAATGGTGCCACCGGCGCCGGTGGAGTCGCGGTGTTGCACTTCGCCGTCGTAGACGATGGTCACGGTTTCAAAACCACGATGCGGATGCTGGCCGACGCCACGCCGCTCGGTGGTCGGGGTGAAGTCGGCGGGACCGGCGTGATCGAGCAGCAAAAACGGGCTGATGTGTTGGCCCATCGTGTCGTAGGAAAACAGCGTGCGAACCGGAAAACCGTCGCCGACCCAATGGGCCCGTGGGCTGGTGTAGATACCGATGATGTTTTTCATCGTGCCTCCGATATAGGTGGGTAAAGCATGAACCCAGCTTAAATCTGATACCAATCCGGCGCTAGACTGCAAAAATCGGCCTTAGCGTTCTACCAGCGAGACGATACCGGCATTGACCTTATAAAACGGGAGTAGCCAGGTTTTTATTTCGGACATAATATCGACGAACATTACAACCATAATATCCGTCCGAGGACTTGATCATGCAAAGCCCGACCCAAGAAGCCACCCTCGCCCAATGGATCGCCCAGGAACAGGCCATGCGCGCCCGCCTCGCCGGCCCCGGCAGTCTGTCCATGGCCGAGGTCAGCGCCCTCTCGCCCACCGAGTTTTTCGAGGGCGTCGGCAACGGCGAACTGCCCTCGCCGCCGATTGGCACGCTGATGGATTTCATCCCGATCGAATGGTCGGCCGGGCTGTTTATTTTCCAGGGCACCCCGGATTCGCGGCACTACAACCCGTTGGGCAGCGTGCATGGCGGGTATGCGGCGACCTTGCTGGATTCGTGCATGGGGTGTGCGATTCACACGCAATTGAAGAAAGGCCAGGGCTACACCACGCTGGATTTGCGCATCAGTTATGTCCGGGCCTTGACCGGCGCCAGCGGACCGGTGCGCGCCGAGGGCAAGATTGTGCACCTGGGGCGGTCGACGGCGCTGGCCGAGGGGCGGATTTATGATGTGGATGGGCGACTGTATGCGACGGGGTCCACGACTTGCATGATTCTTGAGGCGCGGGGGTAAGGCTCGGAACCGTGGTGCGGCTATCGCGGGCAAGCCTTGCTCCTACAGGTGTGCGCGAATCCCCTGTAGGAGCAAGGCTTGCCCGCGATGAGGCCCGACCAGACACCCACAATTTCACCATTCATGACTTTAAGTAAACATTGCTTTGCCCCACCAGCGGTTTTTCTCAAGGATACCGGCGCGGATACTCGTGCCATTCCCACTGCAACCCTTGGAGTCATTGATGTCTATTCCCGCATTCGGTCTTGGTACGTTTCGCCTGCAAGGTCAGGTGGTCATCGATTCGGTCAGTACCGGTCTTGAACTGGGCTATCGGGTCATCGACACCGCGCAAATCTACGAGAACGAAGCCGAAGTCGGCCAGGCCATTGCCGCCAGCGGCGTCCTGCGTCATGAGCTGTTCATCACCAGCAAAATCTGGGTCGCCAACTTCGCCAAGGATCGACTGATCGACAGCCTCAAGCAGAGCCTGCGCAATTTGCAGACTGACTACCTGGACCTGACGCTGATCCACTGGCCGTCCCCGGAAAACCAGGTGCCCGTGGAAGAGTTCATGGGCGCCCTGCTCGAAGCCAAGAAAATGGGCCTGACCCGCCAGATCGGCGTGTCCAACTTCACCGTGGACTTGATGAAACAGGCCATCGCCGCCGTCGGTGCCGAGAACATTGCCACCAACCAGATCGAATTGCACCCGTACCTGCAAAACCGCAAAGTCGTTGAATTCGCGCAAAGCCAGGGCATCCAGATCACGTCCTACATGACCCTGGCCTACGGTGAAGTGCTGAAGGATCCGGTGATCCAGCGGATCGCCGAACGCCTGCAAGCGACACCGGCGCAAGTCACCCTGGCCTGGGCCATGCAACTGGGTTACGCGGTGATTCCGTCATCGACCAAACGCGCCAATCTGGAAAGCAATCTGCAAGCCGTCGGGCTGACCTTGAGCGATGCCGACATGGCGTTGATCGCCGGTCTGGATCGCGGCCAGCGTCTGACCAGCCCTAAAGGCATCGCCCCGCATTGGGATTGATCGTCAGCGCGGCCCGAGGCTTTCATCCAGGTGCGTCATGCTCTGCTGCAAGCGCTCGACGGCAACGTCGATCAGTGCCCCGCGACCTTCAGTGCAGGCCTGTTCGAGTTGCTCGCAACACTCGATCACCTGTAGCGCCCGGACCATGCGCGCACCGCCCTTGATGCGGTGCGCCAGGTTCTGGAGATCCTGGCGATTACCTGCGGCGTGCGCCTGCAGCAACTGTTCACGATCCTCGCGGTTGGTCACCGCCAGATCGTGCACCAGGCGATTGATCAACGTGCGGTCGCTGCCGACGTAACGTTCCAGGCTGCTCAAGTCGAGCAGGACATCAGGTTGTTCGTCCGGCGGCGTTAACGCTTCGCCGGCAAACCTGAGCGCCAGCCAGGCGCTCAGGTCCCCCAGACGAATCGGTTTGAACAGGCAATCATCCATCCCGGCTTCCAGGCAACGCAGCTTTTCCTCGGGCTGGGCATTGGCGGTAAACCCCAGGATTAGCGTCGCCGGCAACCCTTGGGCGCGTTCCTCATCACGGATCGCCATCGCCAGCTCATAACCACTGAGTACCGGCATGTTGCAGTCGGTGATGAGCACGTCGAGCGCCTGTTTGCGCCATATCGCCAACCCCTGCCCGCCATCCTCGGCCTCCAGCACCTGGTGTCCCAGATAACTCAGTTGGCGCGACAGCAACAGGCGATTGGCCGGGTAATCGTCGACCACCAGAATCGTCAACAACCGCGTCGCCAGCGGCCATCCGCTCGGCGGCGCGGCGCGGGACAACAACGGTTGCAGGGCGGGCAAATCCAGACTGACCTGAACCTGCGTGCCCCTGCCGAGGTCGCTGTGCAGCTGTAAACGGCCGCCCATCATTTCGCACAAGGAACGGCTGATCACCAACCCCAGGCCCGAACCGTTGCGGCCGGATTGCGCAGTGTTGCCAGCCTGGACAAACGGACTGAACAGTCGTTGCTGGTCTGCGACGCTGATCCCGATGCCGCTGTCTTCGATCGTCACAGTCACCGTCAGATGACCGGACAACCCGGGCTCGACGCGCAGGGTCAGCCTCACCTCGCCTTGTTCCGTGAACTTGATGGCGTTGCTCAATAAATTGGACAGCACCTGCTTGAAACGCAGCGGGTCGATCAACACATCGCAGTCGCTGTGCTCATCCAGTTCGACCCGCCAATCCAGCTCTTTCTGCCGCGCCAGGCCCTCGAAAACCCGGCACACCGATTCCGTCAGCGAGCGCAAATTGCCGCGCTCCGGTGCCAGGGACAAATGCCCGGACTCGATGCGGGCGATGTCCAGGATATCGCCGATCAACACCAGCAGTTGCTGTGCGGAACTCGACGCCACCTCAATCGCAAATCGGTCGGTGATGCCCTCTTCCGAACGTTTGAGGGCCAGTTCGAGCATGCCGATCAAGGCATTCATCGGCGTGCGGATTTCATGGCTCATGGTCGCCAGAAACGTGGTTTTCGCGCGGTTGGCATCGTCGGCGGCGTCCTTGGCGTCCTGCAATTGCTGCAGCCATCGCTGGCGCTGGCGAATCTGCCGACGTTGCCAGGCAATCCAGCCCAACGCCAGCAACAGCAAGGCACCGGCGGCGGCAAAGCCTTGCAGGATGGCTTCGCGATGACGCAGCCAATAGCTGTCATCCACCATCACGTCATTGCTCCAACGGGCGATCAAGTCGTCCATCTCCTGGGGCGGAATGCTCAGCAAGGCCTTGTTCAGGATCGACTGCAACTCCACGGCGCCGCGACCGGTCGCCAGGGTGATGAGTGCCGGTTCATTGCCCACGGTACTGTTGATCTGCAGGCGGTCGCCGTAGTGCCGGACAATCAGGTAACGGGTCAGGATCAATGAGCTGAGTGCCGCATCGGCCTGCCCCTTCAACACCAGTTCCAGCCCCTCGGCCGGACTTTGCGCGTCCACCAGCCGGATTCCCGGTGCCCGCGCCAGAATAAACCCACGCAGTGGATGACTGTGATTGATCGCCAGACGCTTGCCCGCCAGATCATCCAGGGTCTTCGGGCTGCCCGCCGACGTAGCGCTGACCAACACGAATGGATTGCTCAGGTAAGCGCGGGTGAAGCGCAAGTCGGCCTCGCGTTCGGTGCTCGGAATGATCACCGGCACCAGATCAATGTCACCGTCCTTGAGCTGCTGGATCTGCTGATCCAGCGAACGGCTGCGTTGCACCGTGAAGGTCAAGCCGCTGCGCTGGCTGATGAGGGTCAATAACTGCGCCGTCAAACCGCTGAACCGCCCCCGGGCATCGAAAAACGTCAGCGGCGCAAAGCCCTCGACCACCCCCACGGTCAGCAGCGGATGCCGCGCCAGCCAGCGCTGTTCACTGGCGCTCAACTGAACGCGTTGCAGGCCGGATTGATTGGCCCTGCCGGCACTCCAGCGTTGCTCGATGGCCACGCGCTGCTCCATGGGAATCGTCGCCAGTGCCTGATCGACAATGCTCAACAGACGCGAATTGCTCCGGGCCAGGGCGAACCCGAATGGATTGGCGTCCAGACCCGATGGCCCGGTCAGGTGAACGTTGTTCAGGTAGTTATTGTTGATCAGGTAATTGGTACTGATGAAGTCGCCCAGGTACACGTCAGCCTGCCCGAACGCTACAGCGCCGAGCGCCTCGAGTGACGAGGCATACAGATGCAGGCGCGCCTCGGGATAGAACGCTTCGACGCTGGACGCCGGCAGATAGTTTTCAACCATGGCAATGCGTTTGCCCGTCAGGTCGTCGGGCATGCGCTCGTCCAGACGGGTAACCAGCATCGGCTGGTCTTCGGCGTAGGCCAGGGACCTGGTCAGTTCGGGATCGGCCATCTCGAAATTGTTCGAGGTGCCGAGCAGGTCCAGCTCATCACGTTTGAGCGCCTGCATCGCCACCTCGCGAGTGTCGTAACGCCGCACCTCAACCTTGACATGCAGCAGTTGCGCCAGCAGATCGGCGTAGTCCGCCGTGATGCCCTCCAGTTCATCGTGATTGCGCGTCACCTCGAACGGCGGGTAGTCCGGCCCCGTGACGCCGAGGCGCAAGACCCGCTTGTTACGCAACCATTGCCAATCCGTTTCGTCCAGCCGAATCTCGTACCCCTCCACGGTCGAGCGTCCCAGCAGATGCAAGGGTTGCGGCTCGTCAGCCATCACAACGGCGGCCTTCAGCGCAGTCAACAACATCAGCACGAACAGACAGGCGCGCACAATCCGGTCCATTCAAATCAGATGATTGCGTTTGCAGAAGTCACGCAGGTGCACCGCCGAGTGCAACCCGAGCTTTTCGATCAAACGCGTCTTGTAGGTGCTGACCGTCTTGTGGCTCAAGTACAGGACCTCCGCGATAGCCTTGTTACTCGCGCCTCGGGCCAGATGTTGGCAAATGGTCAGCTCGCGATTGGAGAGTGAATCGATCATCTGTTTTTCACTGCGTTGCAAATTGTCCAGCGATGCCGTGGGCAGCCGGGAGAAATAGGTGTAACCGGCCATTAACGCCTGGATCGCCTTGTGCAGTTGACCCAAATCGTTGGTTTTCGAGACATAGGCCAAGGCGCCGGCACGCATGCAACGCTCTTGGAAAAACAACGGATCCAGGGACGTAAAGGTCAGCACCCGACACGACAAATCACTGAGCTTGATGCGTTCCAGCACCTCCAGCCCATCAAGGGAAGGCATGACCAGGTCCAGCACCACCAGCTCGGGGGTATGCTCGCGCAGCATCGCCACGACCTCGTTACCGCTGGACGCCTCGTAAATGTGTTTGAAGCCTTCCTGCTTGAGTACCATTGTGACGGCGGCGCGTACCACCGGATGATCGTCCGCAATCAGTGCTGATTTCTCGGCGCGTTGCGCAAACAGCGCTGGCTTCATGGCAACTCCCTCTGCAAAAAAATGACGATTTCGCGACACTCGGCCAGGGGCCAGCCCGGAATAGACGCAACGGCTGCGCAATGACTTTTGCACGGGGGGACAGGCAAAACTACCTGTCAGATCTGACAGTTCCGACAAACGGTCAACCGCGCCTTTGCTGGTACGACCGGGTCGGCCAGGGTTGGTCGTCTTCGTGCAGTGGCCGATCGATGATCGTCATCAACCGCTGGATACACGCAAGATCAGGCAGCAGCGCGTGACTCACCTGCAACTTCTGCCACTCGCAAAGGGGTATCGGCGGCAACTGTGCCTGCTGACCGTTGAAGATCAAGGCGTGGTGAACCTGGGGGTTGCCGAGGAAAAATCCCTGCAAGTCCATCGCGCCGTCGGCCAGTGACGCATTGATGACCACCAGATCGAACGGCTCGCAACCGTACTCGACGATCGTCACCATTTCCGCAAGGCTGTGCACCGGCGCCACGCGGTAGTAATCGAGCGAATTGAACAACCGCTCGATTTTCATCCGGTGAAAATGCTGGTCGTCCGCGATCAGGATTCGTAAGGCTTTATTCGGCATCGTGGATTCCCATGAGAGTGACAAACTCGTGAGGCCGCAAGGCTACGGAACACTGGTGGTTGTTTCTGTAGGACTTTTCCTAAAGTTGGCAATGACCGTAGGCGCAAGGCTTGCCCGCGCTAGACGCACCTCGGTCCTGAACAGGACCGCGTCATCGTTCATCGCGGGCAAGCCTTGCGCCTGCGGATGACGGGTTTATTGCCAGCCAAACCGGCGGATATAGAACCCCTTCACCGCCTGGGTCAGCCCCATGTATGCCAGCAGAATCAGCGGCAGGAACACGAAGTACAGCGACGGCAGCGCCTGCAATTTGAAGTAGTGCGCCAGCGGTCCCATCGGCAGGAAGATCCCGACGGCCATGATGACTCCGGTCATGATCATCAACGGCATGGCCGCGCGGCTTTGCAGGAACGGGATCTTCGGCGTGCGGATCATGTGCACGATCAATGTCTGGGTCAGCAGCCCCACCACGAACCAGCCGGACTGGAACAGGGTCTGGTGATCCGGGGTGTTGGCGTCAAACACGTACCACATCAAGGCAAACGTGGTGATGTCGAAAATCGAGCTGATCGGACCGAAGAACAGCATAAAGCGCCCGACGTCCGCCGGTTGCCAGCGTTGGGGCTTCTTCAGCATTTCGGCATCGACGTTATCGAACGGGATGGCGATCTGCGAAATGTCATACAGCAGGTTTTGCACCAGCAGGTGCATCGGCAGCATCGGCAGGAACGGGATAAACGCACTGGCCACCAGCACCGAGAACACGTTGCCGAAGTTCGAGCTGGCGGTCATCTTGATGTACTTGAGCATGTTGGCGAAGGTCCGGCGCCCTTCCAGTACGCCCTCCTCCAGCACCATCAGGCTCTTTTCCAACAGGATGATATCGGCGGCTTCCTTGGCAATGTCCACCGCGCTGTCCACCGAGATCCCGATATCGGCTGCGCGCAGCGCCGGGGCGTCGTTGATGCCGTCGCCCATGAAACCGACCACATGGCCGTTGCCCTTGAGCAAACGCACGATGCGTTCCTTGTGCGACGGCGTCAGTTTGGCGAAGACATTGGTGGTCTCCACGGCCAGTGCCAGTTCGGCGTCGCTCATGCGCTCGACGTCGTTGCCCATCAGCAGGCCTTGTTGCTCCAGGCCGACTTCGCGGCAAATCTTCGCCGTCACCAGTTCGTTGTCGCCGGTCAGCACTTTCACCGCAATGCCGTGGGCCGCCAGCGCGCGCAGGGCCGGCGCGGTGCTTTCCTTGGGCGGATCGAGGAAGGCGACGTAGCCGATCAGGGTCATTTGCTGCTCATCGGCGATGCTGTAGACCGCTTGATCCTTCGGTGTATGCCGCGCGGCCACCGCCACCACACGCAAGCCTTCCTCGTTGAAGGACGCGGTCACTTCGCGAATCCGCGCCAGCAGTTCATCGGTCAGCGGCTCGTCGTTATCGCCGTGGCGAACACGGGTGCAACCGGAGAGGATTTCTTCCACCGCGCCTTTGCACACCAGCACGTGGTAAGGCCGGTCATGCTCGGCCACCACCACCGACATACGGCGCCGGGTGAAGTCGAACGGCACTTCATCGACCTTGGCAAACGCCGTGGCCACTTCCAGTTCACGGTGCACCTCGACGTGTTGCAGCACCGCCACGTCCAGCAGGTTTTTCAACCCGGTCTGGTAGTAGCTGTTGAGGTACGCCATTTCCAGCACGTCATCGGACTCTTCGCCCCACACGTCCACATGCCGGGCGAGGAAGATTTTGTCCTGGGTCAGGGTGCCGGTCTTGTCGGTGCACAGCACGTCCATCGCGCCGAAGTTCTGGATCGCATCCAGGCGCTTGACGATGACTTTTTTGCGCGACAGGAACACCGCGCCCTTGGCCAACGTCGAGGTGACGATCATCGGCAGCATTTCCGGGGTCAGGCCCACGGCGATGGACAGCGCGAACAGCAGCGCCTGCATCCAGTCACCCTTGGTAAAGCCGTTGATGAACAGCACCAGCGGCGCCATCACGAACATGAAGCGGATCAGCAGCCAGCTGACTTTGTTGACCCCGTTCTGAAACGAGGTCGGCGCCCGGTCGGTGGCGCTGACCCGCTGGGCCAGGGCACCGAAATAGGTGCTGTTGCCGGTGGTCAGAATCACCGCGATGGCCGAACCCGAGACCACGTTGGTGCCCATGAACAGGATGTTGTCGAGGTCCAGCGGATTGTTCGTATCGCTGTCCTGCTGGCGCGGGAATTTTTCCACCGGCATCGATTCGCCGGTCATCGCGGCCTGACTGACGAACAGGTCCTTGGCGCTGAGCACCCGGCAATCGGCGGGAATCATGTCACCGGCCGAGAGCACGATCAGGTCGCCGGGCACCAATTGCTTGATCGGCAGTTCGATACGCTGCGCGCCCTGGCGCATGACCGTCGCGGTGTTACTCACCATCGCCTTAAGCGCATCCGCCGCCTGGTTGGATTTGGCTTCCTGCCAGAAGCGCAACAGGGTCGAGAGCACCACCATGGAGAAAATCACCACGGCGGCCTTGATGTCTTCGGTGAACCACGAGACCACCGCCAACAACGTCAGCAGCAGGTTGAACGGGTTTTTGTAGCAGTGCCACAGGTGCACCCACCACGGCAGCGGTTGTTCGTGCTCGACTTCGTTGAGGCCGAACAGCTCGCGCAAGGTGTCGGCTTCGGACTCGCTCAAACCATCGCTGTGACTGCCGAGGTGATCCAGCAACAGGCCGGTGTCGCTGTTGGCCGCCGACACCAGGGTTTGCGCCAGGGTCGGCGGTACTTCACGGCTGACCGTGGTGTCGTTGATGCTTTCCAGCAACGCCAGGCGACGGAAGTGCCGGGCGATGTGGCGGGTGCGCAGGAATCCGGCGAAGAATTCTTTGAGCAGGGTCAGGTTCATGGCAGTTGCCCCCCAGGGTCAGCCGGGAAACCGTCGAGCAGGCGCGTCGAGTCGCCGCGATGACGACAGGAAAGTCGAGCATCACGCACGGTTCAGCGTCGATGAGAGGGACGTCGGGAATCGCGCCGCCACTGGCCGCGATCGGGATGCCGCTACTCGCTTTTCAGCAAGTCAACGGCACAAAAAAACTGCGCGTCAGCTTGCCGAGAAGGTGCCGGTTACTGAAACCGGCCGACTACTGTCACTCGAACAAGTACCCACTGTGGGTCTCCGCTATTGATGAAAACGCGCGAAGCTTACGCCCCGATTTCTGGAGAGTAAACGATGCTGGGGCGAGTGCCGGGGGAATCGGCGGGTTCTTCAGGAAGGGTTCAGGATCGAGGTTTTTCGGTGTTCTTTTTGGCCCCTTCGCGAGCAAGCCCGCTCCCACAATGGACCTGTGTTCACAGATCAAATGTGGGAGCGGGCTTGCTCGCGAAGGCTGACTATCAGGCGCAGAAGATTTTAGCTGGCAGTCGCCAACAACAAATCCATCACCGACCGCCCATGCCCACGGGACTTGCCATGGTCATACAGCGACCCGGCAATCTCATCGGCACGGATCGGCAGGATCGACAGCAAGGTGTCGCTCAAGCCGTGACTGGCCTGGCAGAAGCCCTGCATGTAGATGCCGGCCTTGCAGCGCTCGTCGGTGATCAGTTTGTAATTGCGATCAACCTCGAACTCGCCCAGGTACTGTTCCAGCGGCGCCAGCAGTTTGCGGTGCATCTGGCGCTCGTAACCGGTAGCCAGGACCACGGCGTCGTAATGCCGAACCGTGACTTCGCCCGTGGCGTTGTTGCGCACCGCCAGTTCAATGCCGCGCTCAGTGGCAGTGGCTTTTTCAATGGTGGTCAGGGTGCGGAACGCATGGCGCGCAATCCCGGAAACCTTCTGGCGATAGAAGATGCCGTAGATGCGTTCGATCAGGTCGATGTCCACCACCGAATAGTTGGTGTTGTGGTATTCGTTGACCAGACGCTCGCGTTCGCTGCTGGCCTGCTGGAACACCAGGTCGGTGAATTCCGGCGAGAACACTTCGTTGACGAACGGACTGTCATCCGCCGGTTTCAGGGCCGAGCCGCGCAGGATCATGTCCACTTGCACCGACGGGAAGCTGTCGTTCAGGTCGATAAAGGCTTCCGCTGCGCTCTGCCCGCCGCCGATGATCGCAATGCTCATCGGCTGGTTGTTCACGCACGGCTGCTTGGCCATTTGCGCCAGATATTGCGAGTGGTGGAACACACGGCTGTCATCCTTGAGCGCTTTGAACGCCTCGGGAATACGCGGTGTACCGCCGGCGCTGACCACCACCGAACGGGTGGTGCGCACGTGTTGCTGGCCCTGGGTATCGCGGGAAATCACGCGCAGCGCTTCGACCTGCTGGTTGTGCAGCACCGGCTCGATGGTCAGCACTTCTTCGCCGTAGCGGCTCTGCTCGGTGAACTGCCCGGCGACCCAGCGCAGGTAGTCGTTGTACTCCATGCGGCACGGGTAGAAGGTGCCGAGGTTGATGAAGTCCACCAGGCGCCCGTGATGCTTGAGGTAATTGACGAACGAGTACGGGCTGGTCGGGTTGCGCAGGGTCACCAGGTCCTTGAGGAAGGAAATCTGCAACTCGCTCTGGGTCGACAGCGTGTTGCCGTGCCAGCTGTAGGTGGCCTGCTTGTCGAGAAACAGTACATCCAGCTCGCCCTGACTCGGTGCGCGCTCTTGCAGAGCGATGGCCAGCGCCAGGTTCGAGGGGCCGAAACCGATGCCGATCAGGTCGTGAACGATGGGCGATGCAATTGCCTGTGTCATTTCCAGTGTCCTCTGGATGAACCCCGGAGCAGCGGGGATAAAGCCTGGGTGACCTGACCGGCCTGGGGCAGGACAGCAGATCGTCTGTTGAGTAGGGACGAGGACAATGAAAAAAAATTTAAGCGCAAGGGATCAATGGGCGTCCCACTGCTTGATGCGCACCCGGCAATGTTTCATGGCGTTGACGATGTGTTTCTCCACCAGCGCCCGGGAAATGCCCAGGTGTTCGGCGATCTCGGGGTGCGACAGGCCGTCGATCTTGCGCAGCAGAAAGCTCTCGCGGCACAGCCTCGGCAACTCGGCCAGGGCGCGCTGGAGCATGGCCAGGCGTTGGCCGTGGTCGAGGCTGGTGTGTGGCGAAGGGGTGAAATAGCGCTCTTCGTTGTCGAGCACTTCCAGGGACTCGACCTGACGCAGGGCATTGCGCCGATGGTCGTCAATCACCAGATTCAGCGCGGTGCGGTAGAGGAATGCCCGGGGCTGCTCGATCGGCGTGTCGCTGGATCGCTCCAGTACCCGCAGATAAGCGTCATGCACCACATCTTCGGCCACCTGACGGTTGCCCAGCTTGGCGTTCAGGAAACACACCAGCTCGCGATAGTAGTTTTCCAACATGACTCCCGGCCGCACGAGGTGCGGGACCTGTCCTTGAGCCAGCTCCGCAACCGCCGAATGGGCAGTGGCAGGATGGTGGCAATTTAAGTCGCGTAATTTATAGTAATTCTCATATAGATTTAAAGTGCTGTTTCGATTTGCCCGATAAATAGTGCTGCTCTATACCTGTAACTCCGTGTGTCCGCGCTTAAATTCCTCCCTGCATTCCTCGTTTACAGGACAGCTCCCCGTGTCTGTCGGCCCTCCGACAGCGCTCGGCTGTCGCCTCGTGTTGCGCGCCAGTCGGGCGACGGGCCGATTTTCTTTGGCCGGAACCCTGCATGAAACGTCCCCGACACACCCGACGCGCCCTGCTTGTAGCCCTCTGTCTGATCCCCGTCGTGGCCGTCGCGGCCTGGCAGATCCTTCCGCCCGGCCGCGATCAATTCGCCACGGTCCAAGTCACCCGCGGCGACATCGAAAGCAGCGTCACCGCCCTGGGCACCCTGCAACCGCGACGTTATGTCGACGTCGGCGCACAGGCGTCGGGGCAGATCCACAAGATCCACGTGGAAGTCGGCGACGTGGTCAAGGAAGGCGACCTGTTGGTGGAAATCGATCCATCCACGCAACAGGCCAAACTCGACGCCGGGCGTTTTTCCATCGACAACCTCAAGGCCCAGCTTGAAGAACAAAAAGCCCAGCACGAACTGGCCCGGCAGAAATTCCAGCGCCAGCAAAACCTCGCGGCCGGCGGCGCTACCCGCGCCGAAGACGTGCAAACCGCCCAGGCCGAACTGCGCGCCACCCAGGCCCGGGTCGACATGTTCCAGGCGCAGATCCGCCAGGCCCAGGCCAGCTTGCGCAGTGATCAGGCCGAACTCGGTTACACGCGCATTTATGCACCGATGAACGGAACGGTGGTGGCCCTCGATGCCCGGGAAGGCCAGACCCTCAACGCCCAGCAGCAGACGCCGTTGATTCTGCGCATCGCCAAACTGTCGCCGATGACGGTGTGGGCCGAGGTTTCGGAAGCGGACATCGGCCACGTCAAACCCGGCATGACGGCCTGGTTCACCACCCTCAGCGGCGGCAACCGGCGCTGGAACAGCACCGTGCGGCAGATCTTGCCGATCCCGCCCAAACCGTTGGACCAGACCAGCCAGGGAGGCGGCAGCCCCGCCAGTTCGAACAAAAGCGGCACCGGTCGCGTGGTGCTGTACACCGTGTTGCTCGACGTCGATAACGCCGACAACGCCTTGATGGCAGAAATGACGACCCAGGTGTTCTTCGTCTCCGACCAGGCGAAGAACGTCCTCACCGCGCCGATTGCCGCGTTGCAGGGTGGCGCGCAGGCTGACAGCCAGACCGCGCAAGTCGTGGCGAAAAACGGCACCCTCCAGCCACGGGTGGTGCGCACCGGCATCAGTGACCGACTGAAAGTGCAGATTCTCGATGGCCTCGACGAAGGCGATCACCTGTTGATCGGCCCGGCTGACGGGAGTGGCGGCTGAATGCAGACGCCTCTGATCGACCTGCAGGACATCCGCAAAGCCTACGGCGGCGGCGATGCCCCGCAAGTCCACGTGTTGCGCGGCATCGACCTGGCGATCCATGCCGGCGAATTCGTGGCGATCGTCGGGGCTTCCGGCTCCGGCAAATCGACGCTGATGAACATCCTCGGCTGCCTCGACCGGCCGACGTCGGGCGAATACCGCTTCGCCGGGGAAAACGTCGCCCGGCTCGACAGCGATGCACTGGCCTGGTTGCGCCGCGAGGCGTTTGGCTTTGTGTTCCAGGGTTATCACCTGATTCCGTCCGGCTCGGCCCAGGAAAACGTCGAGATGCCGGCCATCTACGCAGGCTTACCGGCTGCCGAACGCCACGCCCGCGCCGCCGCCCTGCTCGACCGCCTCGGCCTCGCTACGCGTACCGGCAACCGTCCGCATCAGCTGTCCGGCGGCCAGCAGCAACGGGTGTCGATCGCCCGCGCCTTGATGAACGGCGGTCACATCATCCTCGCCGACGAACCCACCGGCGCCCTCGACAGCCACAGCGGTGCCGAGGTCATGACCCTGCTCGACGAACTGGCGAGCCAGGGCCACGTGGTGATCCTGATCACCCACGACCGCGAAGTGGCGGCGCGGGCCAAGCGCATCATCGAAATCCGCGACGGCCTGATCATCAGCGACAGCGCCCGCGACAACCCCGCCGCGCAAACCTCGGCCAACCCCGGCGCGCTGCAAGCGGTGGACCTGCGCAAGCGCCTCAGCGAAGGTGCCGAAGCCACCGGCGCCTGGAAAGGTGAATTGGTGGACGCTGTGCACGCGGCCTGGCGGGTGATGTGGATCAACAAGTTCCGCACCGCCCTGACCTTGCTCGGCATCATCATCGGCGTGGCGTCGGTGGTGGTGATGCTCGCGGTGGGTGAAGGCAGCAAGCGCCAGGTCATGGCGCAGATGGGCGCGTTCGGCTCGAACATCATTTACCTCAGCGGCTCGGCGCCGAATCCGCGCACCCCGCCCGGCGTCATCACCCTCGACGACGTCGCCGCGCTGGCCAGCCTGCCGCAAGTGCGGCGGATCATGCCGGTCAATGGTGCCGAGGCCGGGGTGCGTTTCGGTAACGTCGATCACCTCAGTTATGTCGGCGGTAACGATACGAACTTCCCGGCGATCTTCAACTGGCCGGTGGTCCAGGGCAGTTACTTCACCGAGGCCGATGAAAAATCCGGCGCAGCGGTGGCAGTGATCGGCCACAAGGTGCGCACGAAATTGCTCAAGGACGTCGCCAACCCCATCGGCCAGTACATCCTGATCGAGAACGTGCCGTTCCAGGTGGTTGGCGTGCTCGCGGAAAAAGGCGCCAGTTCCGGCGACTCCGACAGCGACAACCGCATCGCCATTCCGTATTCGGCGGCCAGTGTGCGGCTGTTTGGCACGCACAATCCCGAATACGTGGCCATCGCCACGGCGGATGCGCGCAAGGTCAAGGAAGCGGAAACCGCGATCAAGCAATTGATGCTGCAACTGCACAGCGGCAAGCAGGATTTCGAATTGACCAATAACGCGGCGATGATCCAGGCCGAGGCCCGGACCCAGAACACCCTGTCACTGATGCTCGGCTCGATTGCCGCGATCTCGCTGTTGGTGGGTGGTATCGGCGTGATGAACATCATGCTCATGACCGTGCGCGAACGCACCCGCGAGATCGGTATTCGCATGGCCACCGGCGCCCGTCAGCGCGACATCCTGCGCCAGTTCCTCACCGAAGCGGTGATGCTCTCGGTGGTCGGCGGCCTGGCCGGGATTGCCCTGGCGCTGATCGTCGGCGGCGTGCTGGTGCTCAGCGAAGTCGCGGTCGCGTTTTCCTTGATGGCGGTGCTCGGCGCGTTCGGCTGCGCCCTCGTTACCGGTGTTGTCTTCGGCTTCATGCCGGCCCGCAAAGCTGCCCGGCTCGACCCGGTCACGGCCCTTACCAGTGAATGATCGATCTATGAAGCCGCCCTTGAGCCTGTTGACTATCTGCCTGTTGCTCAGCGCCTGCAGCAGCCCTGCCCCGCGCCCGGACAGCAGCCTTGCACCGCCCGCCACCTGGCAATCGCCGCACAACGAAAGTGCCGCGCGCAGCAATGCGCAGTGGTGGACGCAATTCGGCAGCCCGCCACTGGATCGCCTGATCGAACAGGCGCGGGTTGGCAGTTTCGACCTGGCGGCAGCGGTCGCCCGGGTGCGTCAGGCCCAGGCCGGCACGGTGATTGCTGGCGGCTCGCAGTTGCCGGAAATCAAGGCTGGGGCGAATGCCAACCGCCAGAAACTGCTGCGCGGCGATGGCTACAGTCAGCTCGATGCGGACAGCAGCAACGAGGCGGTGGATTACTTTGATGCCAACCTCAGCGCCAGTTATGAAATCGACTTCTGGGGCGGCAAACGTGCGTCTCGCGACAGTGCGCAGTTCGGGCTCAAGGCCAGCGAATTCGATCAAGCCACGGTGGAGCTGACGCTGCTCAGCGGTGTGGCCAACAGCTACACGAAAACCTTGTCGTTGCGCGAGCAGCGGCGCATTGCCGAACTCAATCTGGCTAATGCCCAGAGTGTGTTGAAACTGGTGCAGACCCGCTACGATTCCGGCTCGGCCACCGCCCTGGAACTGGCCCAGCAGAAAGGCCTGGTCGCGGCGCAACAGCGGCAATTGCCGACGGTGCAGCAACAGGCTGACGAATCGCTGATCACCCTTGCCGCCCTGCTCGGCAGACCGGTGCAGCAACTGGCGCCGATCGACGAAGCCTTCGATCACCTGCAATGGCCCGTGATTGGCGCAGGCGTGCCGAGTCAGCTTTTGAGCCGCCGCCCGGACATCGCTCGCGCCGAAGCGCAACTGGCCGCCGCCCAGGCCGACGTCACCGTCGCCCGCGCCGCCATGCTGCCTTCTATCACCCTCAGCGCCAACATCGGTTCGGGGGCCAATAGCGCCAGCGACATTCTGCGCAGCCCGTTCTACAACCTCACCGCCGGCCTCGTCGCCCCGATCTTCAATAACGGCCGCCTCGGCGCCGAGCGCGACAAAGCCACGGCACGCCAGCAAGAACTGTTGGAGATGTATCGCGGTGCGATCGTCAACGGATTCGCCGACGTCGAAAAAGCCCTCAACAGCATTCGCTGGCTTGATGAACAACGCCAATGGCAAAGCGAAGAACTGAACCAGGCGCAGACCGCCTTCGACATCGCCCAAAGCCGCTACCAGGCTGGCGCCGAGGATCTGCTCACGGTGCTGGAGACACAACGCACGCTGTACGCGGCGCAGGATTTGAATGTGCAACTGAAGCTGTCGCGGTTGCAGGCAAGTATTGCACTGTACAAGGCGTTGGGTGGGGGGTGGCAGGCTTTGTGATGGCGGTGAATTTTCGGCCGCATT
Source organism: Pseudomonas sp. dw_612 (assembly GCF_018449725.1). Taxonomy (GTDB): domain Bacteria; phylum Pseudomonadota; class Gammaproteobacteria; order Pseudomonadales; family Pseudomonadaceae; genus Aquipseudomonas. The sequence continues at coordinate 99,202 of NZ_JAAVVC010000025.1, forward strand.
CGCGAGCAGCCTCGCTCCCACAGGGGATCAGGGACTTACGCAAATGCTGCGTTCACTGAAGATCAAAATGTGGGAGCGAGCTTGCTCGCGATGAGGTCTTCACATCCACAATCCCATCGACTGACACACCGCTATCGCGAGCAAGCTCGCTCCCACAGGGGATCCAGGGCGTACGCAAAAACTGCGATCACTGAGGATCAATTGTGGGAGCGGGCTTGCTCGCGAAGGCGGTGGGTCATTCAACCTAATTGTTGACTGACCCGACGCTTTCGCGAGCAAGCCCGCTCCCACAGGGGATCTCAGGGGTTCACAAATACTGCGTTCACCATAGATCCAGTGTGGGAGCGAGCCTGCTCGCGAATGAACGATTACGCCGCTCTCAAGCCTGCCGCTGCTTGACCTTCAAATGCCGTGCATACCACGGCCGTTGCGGCACGCGGCGGAACAGGTCGGCGAGTTTCTTTTCGTCGGTCCCGAAGGTGATGCGCAGTGCAGTTTTCATGGTTTCCGGGTCCATTTCCACCGATTTGCCCGCCTGCAATCCCGGCGTTGTGCTGCAACCGTGGGTGCTCGGGCCGAGCCAGGGGTCATCCACTTCAACGAAGCGGCCCGGGGCAAACCATGGCACGCCGTTGACTTCCAGTCGCGTGACCTCCCCCGGATGAAAACGCTCGTGGGCGCGGAACCAGTCTTCCAGGCGATCGTCGATCCAGCCGTGAAAATGCCAGAACACCGGGTTCACATGGGAGGAAAACGGGTCACCGAGGAAGTCGTTTTCCGGCCCGAACCAGCGCGCAGAGAAGTCCGAAGGGTCCCGGGCGAACGGCACCGGCTGACCATTCGACGGATCCCGCGGCACCGACGCCCAACGCATGTGCAGCCAGTCATGCAGGCCCAGCTCGACTTCCGACCCAAACTGCCCGAGGGTCAACTTCGACAGATAACGCGGATCGCGGTATTGCGACTCCCACACCTCGAAATTGCTGTGATACGTCTCGGACGTCTTGATGTCGCTGACCCACTGGGTGTACTCCGGGTCTTCGCCGGCCAGCCAGGTCGGCGGCAGTGAAGCGCCATCGTGGTTGTCGAAGTAACGGGCAAAGCCCTGACGATCACGCTCAAGCTCCGGCTGCGGCATCGGGAAGCTCGGCCAGGACGGTAGGTCCTGCATCGAACGCGCGGTGGCGAGCATGTGCCGGTGCATGAAGAAAAAGTCGACACCCGACCCATTGCGATCCTTCTTCGGACCACGGGCATCGCGCTCCTTGTCTCGCGGGCCGGGCTGCCAGCCAATCCCGCGCAAGGCCCCGCGTTTATCTTCGGAGAGCGTGTGCCATTTATCCCGCGAGGCGTGCCAGAGCTGGTGGAACAAGCGGTGCTCGGGAGAAATCAGCCACGCCAGCAGTGTCGAGTTCAGGCCGGTACGTTCGCGCGCTTCAGGAAACAGGCGCTTGTGCGCGACAAAGCGATTGTCCAGCGCCGGCAAGCCGAGCGGACGGTCCAGCCGCAGGATGCGCCCGCTGAGCGTGCCACTGCCGGCGTTGCCGAAATCGGCCCAGACTTCATCGAGGACCACCGACACCTCATACGCCGGTGCGCCATTCGCCGATTGCGTATCGATCAGGCGCCAGAACATCTCACCCGGCTTGGGTGACACCAGATCGCCCATGACCCGATAACGCGGTTCAGCATCACCACGCAACTGCTGCGCCGTGTCCAGATACCCGCGCAAGCCGCGCCCGCGCTGGGCGACGTCGAGCAACAGCTCAAGGCCTTGCAACGGCAAACCGTCGAGGCCGGCCTGCGCGCCTTCGAAGCGGATATCCCAGACGCCACGCAGCGAATTCGCCAGATGCTGGCCGGCGGTATCCGCCAGATCGACCGTCGCCTCACCGGGGGTGATCGTCGGGTCCGGCTTCGTCCATTCGCGATGCCCATAATAAGCCGCAGGCACGGCGGCGCCGGTCAGCGCCAGGCCCGCCATGAACCATCGTCGAGAAATCGTCATTGCCCTACCTGTGTCAGCCATGAAGCAGGCTTTATCCAAGCTAGAACGTTCATCCCCAAGACAAATTTAAGAGCTTCGCGGGCAAGCCTCGCTCCTACAGGTTGAGCGTCGCGCATCTGTAGGAGCGAGGCTTGCCCGCAAAGAGGCCCGAACAACCACCTAAATTTTCCCGCTAGCCACTCGTTCTTCCCAGATAGCAAAGGCCCCTGCGCCTGCACCGGGGCGGCGAACCTGACTGAGATGGCAATGACAAAACCACGTTCGAAAAAGGCTCTTTACATCGGCCTGCCGCTGGCCCTGGCGATCAGCGCCGGTGCAGGCTATGCAGCCTGGGATTACTGGTTCAAGGACAACCCCGGCTACCCGGTCAAGGTGATGAAGCAGGCCGAAGAACTGCACGAACGCATGCTGTCTTTCGACAGCCACGTCAGCCTGATGCAGAACTTCGGCACCCAGGGCAACGAGGCGGACAAGGATGGCAAAGGCCAGTTCGACCTGGTCAAGGCCAATCGCGGCCACCTCTCCGGCGCGGCCCTGACGATTTTCGGCTGGCCGGAAATCTGGAACGGCGCCAACGCACCGCACAAGCCCACCGACGGGTTTGTCGAAGAAGCGCGCAACCAGCAGGAGATCCGCTACAAGATCATCACCGGCATGGTCCGCGACTTCCCCAATCAGGTCGCCATCGCCTACACCCCCGACGATTTTCGGCGCCTGCACGGCGAAGGCAAGTTCGCGATTTTCATCAGCATGCTCAATGCCTACCCGCTGGGCCATGACCTGAGCCTGCTGGACCTGTGGACGGCGCGCGGCATGCGCATGTTCGCGTTCAGCTACATTGGCAACAACGACTGGGCCGATTCCTCGCGGCCCCTGCCGTTTTTCAACGATTCGCCGGACGCCCTCGACGGCCTCTCCGACCTCGGCAAGCAAGCGGTGCATCGCTTGAATGATCTAGGGGTGATCATCGACGTTTCGCAGATGTCGACCAAGGCTCTGGAGCAAGTGGCGCAACTGAGCCGCACCCCGCTGGTGGCCTCGCACTCCGCGCCACGGGCCATGGTGGATATCCCGCGCAACCTCAGCGACAAAGAACTGCAACTGATCAAGAACAGCGGCGGCGTGGTGCAGATCGTCGGCTTCTCCCAGTACCTCAAACCGCTGTCGCAGCCGACCCAGGACAAGCTCAACGCACTGCGCCAGCGCTTCGACCTGCCGCCTCTGCCAAACCTCGCGATGGCGCTGATGCCGGGCGACCCGATCATCTCCGCCTGGTCCGAGCAGAAGTTCGGCCAGTACGCCAGCGGCCTCTACGCCATCCTCGAAGAAGAACCCAAGGCCAGCCTCAAGGACCTCGGGGACGCCATCGAATACACCGTGCGCAAAATCGGTATCGACCACGTCGGCATCAGCTCCGACTTCAACGAAGGCGGCGGCGTCAAAGGTTGGGAGAACGTGAGCGAAATCCGCAACGTCACCGCCGAACTGCTGTCGCGCGGTTACTCCGAGGCGGACATCGCCAAGCTCTGGGGTGGCAACTTCCTGCGGGTCTGGGATCAGGTGCAGAAAGCCGCCAAACCCGCGTTGATTTCGCAGCAGGACAAGAGCAAACCATGAGTGATCGTCGAACATTCCTGAAACAGGCCGGCATCCTCGCCGCCGGCCTGCCGCTGACGGCCGGCCTGCACACCGCCGCCAACGCCGCACCTGCGGCATCGCTGTCCGGTGACAAATGGGCGCAACTGCGTCAACTGTTCGACCAGGATCCGGCCTACCTGCATTTCTCCAATTTCCTGATCACCTCGCACCCCAAACCCGTGCGCGACGCCATCGAGATGCACCGCGCCGCCCTCGATAAAAACCCTGGCCTGGCGATGGATTGGGACCTGGGCGTGATTGAGCAGCGCGAAGAAGACGTCCGCGTATGGGCCGGTCGGTACCTGCAAGCCGATGCCAAGCAGATTGCTCTCACCGGCAGCACCACCGAAGGCCTGGCGATGATCTACGGCGGCGTCCACGTGCGCCCGGACCAGGAAATCCTCACCACCGTCCACGAACACTACGCCACCCACACCATCCTCGACCTGCGCACCCAGCGCGACGGCACCCAGGTACGCAAGCTCAGGTTGTTCAAGGACCCGCAGACGGTCACGAAGGAAGAAATCCTGACCGCCATCGACCAAGGCATCAAACCCGAAACCCGCCTGCTCGGCATGACTTGGGTGCAGTCCGGCAGTGGCGTGAAAACCCCGATCGCGGAAATCGGCGCTCTGGTGGACAAACACAACCGCAACCGCAGCGATGAAGACCGGATCATTTACCTGGTCGACGGCGTGCACGGTTTTGGCGTCGAGGACTTGAGTTTCCCGGCCATGAACTGTGACTTCTTTATCGCCGGCACCCACAAATGGATGTTCGGCCCGCGCGGCACCGGCATCGTTTGCAGCCGCAGCCAAGAGGTCAAATACGTCACGCCGATCATTCCGACCTTCTCCGAAGCCACGGCGTTTTCTACGACCATGACCCCCGGTGGCTACCACTCGTTCGAACACCGCTGGGCACTGAACGAAGCCTTCAAATTGCATTTGCAACTGGGCAAGGCCGACGTCCAGGCGCGTATCCATGCGCTCAACAACTACATGAAGAAACGCCTGCAAGCCCACCCGCAGATCGAACTCGTCACGCCGCTGAGCCCCGAGCTGTCATCGGGCTTCAGCTTCTTCCGGGTCAAGGGCAAGAACGCCGACAAGATCGCCGCGTACCTGATGCAAAACAAAGTGGTCGCCGATGCGGTGGAGCGTGACGTCGGCCCGGTGGTCCGCACCGCACCGGGGCTGCTCAACACCGAGGCTGAAATCGACCGCTTCATGGCGTTGCTCGGCACACAGCTCGGCTAAGGATGCGACAACACAACCCCTGTGGGAGCGAGCTTGCTCGCGATGAGGCCGCCACATCCAACATCAATGTCGACTGCCAGTACGCCATCGCGAGCAAGCTCGCTCCCACAAGGGCTCCATCGACATTGGCTGCCACCAGCCCCACCCGACTCCTTTTACCTTTGTATCGAGAGAGATGATGAACAGTGAGCCGCGTAGTTTTTCCGTGAAGACGCTCCCCGCACTGGCTTTCGCCGCCCTGGTTGCTTGCCTGCTGCCAGGCGTCGCGCAGGCCGCCGCGCCGACCCAGCCGGGCAAGGTGTTCAAGGACTGCAAGGATTGTCCGGAGATGGTCGTGCTGCCCACCGGTACGTTCACCATGGGCACCCCGGAGGATGAAGTCGGGCGCGAGCCGGATGAAGGTCCGTTGCACCCGGTGACGTTCGCCAAACCCCTGGCCATCAGCCGCTTCCAAGTGCTGGTCGGCGAATGGGACGCTTATCTGCGCGACACCGGTTACGTGATGCCCGACGGCGATACCCGTCCGGGCCGCGAGTGCAAGGCTGGCGTGCCGCGCTACGAGCGCACGGCCAAGCATCCGGCGGTGTGCATGGACTTCGAGGAGGCCAACGCCTACGTGGCATGGCTGTCGAAAAAATCCGGCAAGACCTATCGGCTGGTCAGCGAATCCCTGCGCGAGTACGCCTCCCGCGCCGGCAGCACCGGGCCATTCCCCTTCCCGTTCGACGAAGGCAAGGAATACAGCATTGCCAAGCACGCCAACACCTATGGCGCGGCCGATGGCTACAACTTCACCGCGCCGGCCGGCAGTTTCCCGGCCAACGCCTTCGGCGTGTACGACATGCACGGCAACGTCTACGAGTGGACCGCCGATTGCTACAACGAGAACTACGTCGGCGCGCCAAGCGACGGCAGTGCCTGGCTGACGGGCGACTGCAAGGCCAAGCGCATTCGCGGCAATGACTGGGGCGAAGCGCCGGTGTTCTCCCGTTCGGGCAACCGCAACGCCACCTACGCCGATACCCGTGGCGACTGGCTGGGCTTTCGCGTCGCCCGGGATCTGTGAGGCGCCCACCTCCCGTCGCATGACCGGCAACAAACCCGTGAGCGGCTAAATCGTCGCCCACGGGTTTCGTCTTTTAAGCAGCCAAACTCTTGAACCTTTGCCCTTAGCGGCACTTGAAGCGGAAACTTCCATGACCTCAAAATCCCGCGGAGCCTTCAGTGAAGTCCTCGGCCTGCTCAGGCCTTTCCGGGTCATCGTTGCGGTGTCGATCATGCTCGGCATGCTCGGCGGCCTCAGCATCACCGCGTTGCTGGCGACCATCAACGACGCGTTGAACGCCGCCGGCACCCCGTCCACCCAAGTGTTGCTCACCTTTATCGGCCTGTGCGCGGTGGCGTTGCTGACGTCGATTCTGTCGGACATCGGCACCAACCATGTCGGGCAGCACATCATTGCCGGGCTGCGTAAATCCCTGGGGGAAAAAGTCCTGCTGGCACCGATCGAACAGATCGAACGCTTCCGCAGTTATCGACTGATTCCAGTGCTGACCCACGACGTCGACACCGTCAGCGATTTCGCGTTTTCTTTCGCGCCGCTAGCCATCGCTTTCACCGTCACCCTCGGTTGCCTGAGCTACCTGGCCTACCTGTCGCTGCCGATGTTTGCCCTGCTGATGGTAGCCCTGGTGATCGGAACCGCGCTGCAATACGTGGCTCGATCCAAGGGCATCAAGGGTTTCCAGGCCGCGCGCGAAGCCGAGGATGAACTGCAAAAACACTACAGCGCAATTGCCGCCGGCGCCAAGGAACTGCGCATCCATCGTCCGCGCCGCCAACGCATGTTCAGCCAACGCATCGAAGGCACTGCCGATTTCATCTGCAACACCCACATCCGTGCGGTCAACACGTTCGTGGTGGCCAAGACCCTGGGCTCGATGCTGTTTTTCGTGGTGATCGGCCTGGCGCTGGCCCTGCAATCGCTGTGGCTGGACAACGATAAAGCGGTGCTCAGCGGCTTCGTGCTGGTGCTGCTGTACATGAAAGGCCCGATGGAATACCTGATCACCACCCTGCCGGTGGTCAGCCGCGCCAACATTGCCTTCAAGCGCATCGCCGACCTCGCGGAACAGTTTTCCTCGCCGGAACCGCACCTGCTGCTCAGCGACAAAGACGCGCCGAAACCGGTGGTCGAACACCTGGAATTGCGCGACGTGCATTTCGCCTTTCCGGCGGTGGACGGCAGCAAGCCGTTTGCCCTCGGCCCGGTCAACCTGTCCATCGCCCAGGGCGAGATCGTGTTTATCGTCGGCGAGAACGGCGGCGGCAAGACCACACTGATCAAGCTGCTGCTGGGGCTGTACGCGCCACAGGGCGGGGAAATCATCCTCAACGGCAAACCGGTGTTGGCGCACAACCGCGACGATTATCGCCAGTTGTTCACCACGATTTTTGCCGACTACTACCTGTTCGACGAATTGGTGCAAGGCGAGCAGAACGTTCCCGAAGACGCCAACCGTTACCTGGAGCGCCTGGAAATCTCGCACAAGGTCAGCATCCGCGATGGCGCGTTCAGCACCACAGATCTGTCCACCGGCCAACGCAAGCGTCTGGCCCTGTTGAACGCCTGGCTCGAAGAACGCCCGGTGCTGGTGTTCGACGAATGGGCGGCGGACCAGGACCCGGCGTTCCGGCGGATTTTCTACACCGAGCTGTTGCCGGAACTCAAATACCTGGGCAAGACCATCATCGTGATTTCCCACGACGACCGTTACTTCGATGTCGCCGACCAATTGGTGCGGATGGAGGGCGGACGGGTGGTCGCGCAGAAGCAGTCGTTGACGGCGGTCTGATCACGTTCTCTGCCCATGCCTGTCAACCCGCCGCAGCCCCCGCTGCTGCGGCCGTTACCACTGAATGTTTACCCGTGTGGGCGCGATGTCCGGCCAAGCCGTCAGCGCCCGTGCGGTCGCCGACGACGAGAGACCGATGAACGACATGATCGATGATGATTTACTGGCGCTGCTGCTGGCCGATGCCGGTGATCAACCCCAAGGCATCTCCGCCCGCACGCAGAACACCCCGGCGCCACTCTCTTTCGCCCAGCAACGCTTGTGGTTTGTGCAGCAACTGGCACCGGACAATTGCGCTTATAACCTGCCACGGGTGATGCGCATCACTGGCGCATTGCAGGCGCAGCGTCTGGAAATCGCGCTGAACCGTGTGCTTGATCGCCACGACATCCTGCGCACGGCGTTCCGCGAGATCGACGGTGTGGCGATGCAGGTGGTCGATGCTCAGGCGCGGCTCGTGCTCGGCCAGGAAGACCTGTGCGCACTCGCCGACGACGAGCGCGCCCGACAAATTGCGCAGCGCATCGAGTCCCAGGCGGGCATGCCGTTCGACCTGCGCCAGGCGCCGTTGATGCGCGCGACCGTGCTCAAGGTCGGCGCCGACGAACACCTGCTGCTGATGAACATGCACCACATCGTTTCCGATGCCTGGTCCAACGCGATCCTGATGCAGGACCTCAACCGTGCCTTCGCCCAGGCCAGCGACACAGGCGCCCCGCCGCTGCCACGTCCGCCGATTCAATACGCCGACTACGCCGCCTGGCAACGCGATGACTACCTGCACAGCGCGACGTGCGCCGACAGCGCCGACTACTGGCAAAACTACTTGGGCACACCGTTGCCGACCCTGGATTTGCCGGTGGACTTCCCGCGCAGTGCGCAACAGCGCCACTTGGCCGGCAAGCATGAATTCGAACTGCCGGCGTCACTGTCGACGAGCCTCAACCGCTTCTGCCAGCAACAGGGCCTGACGCCGTTCGTGGTCGCGCTCGGCGCCTGGCAACTGTTGCTGAGCCGCTACAGCGGTCAACGGGACTTTACCGTGGGCGTACCGAATGCCACGCGCAATCGCAGTGAAACCCAAGGGCTGGTCGGCTTCTTTGTCAGCAGCCAGGTGTACCGCGTGCGCCTCGACCCGATGCTGTCCTGCAGCGATTTCCTGCAACGCCTGCGCCGTGAATCCCTGGCGGCGCTGGACCATGCGGATTACCCGCTGGAGTTGAGTTTCGATGCCCTGCACTTGCAGGCCAGCGCGCAAGCCAATCCGCTGTTCCAGGTGCTGTTCAACTGGCGCACCGACAGCGGTGAGCCTGCTTCTATCGATCTGGATGGGTTGGCGCTGGAGTTTCTTGACGCGGGCTCGGGTCAGGCTAAATTCGAGGTGTCGCTGGATGTCGCGTACTCGCAACATGGCATTGTCGCGAGCCTGGAATACAGCCGCGATCTCTACAGCCCCGAGACCATCGAGCGCCTGGCGCGGCATTGGCAAAACCTGCTGCAAGGTATCGTTGAGGATTGTTCTCAGCGGATCGGCGAATTGCCGCTGCTCGACAGCGGAGAGCAAAGCGTTTTGTTGCAGGATTGGCATCGCGTGGTCGAGCATTCCGCGCAAGCGCCGTGCGTGCAGCAGCGGATTGCCGCTCAAGCGGAACAAACGCCGGATGCCGTCGCGCTGATTGTCGGCGAACACAGCTTGACCTACGCGCAACTGGACGCCCGCGCCAATCAGCTCGCGCACAAACTGATCGAAGCGGGTGTCGGCCCGGATCGGCTGGTGGGCATTGCGGTCGAGCGCAGCGTGGAAATGAATGTCGGCTTGCTGGCGATTCTCAAGGCGGGCGGTGCTTATGTGCCACTGGACCCGGCGTATCCCGAGGATCGCCTGGCCTACATGATCGAGGACAGCGGTCTTGAACTGCTGCTGACTCAGTCTCATCTGCAAGCACGACTGCCTATTCCGGCGGGGCTCAACACCTTGTTGCTGGATCAGCCATCAGAGTGGCTGGCGGCGTATCCACAGACTTGCCCAACGGTGGCGCTGAGCGGCGAACATCTGGCTTACGTGATCTACACCTCCGGCTCCACAGGCAAGCCGAAAGGCGTGATGGTTCGCCACTCCGCCCTGTGCAATTTTGTGGAAAGCATGGTTCATCAGCCGGGCCTGAATGCGCAGGACCGCATGCTGTCGCTGACCACGTTCTCGTTCGATATTTTCGGCCTGGAGATCTACGGCCCGCTGCTGGCCGGCGCCCGCGTGGTGCTGACCGGCAAGGACGTGCACCAAGACCCGCAAGCCGTGCTCGAACTGATCGAGCGTCATGGCGTGAGCGTGTTGCAAGCCACGCCATCGACCTGGCGCATGTTGCTCGACCACGAACAGGCCTCGATCCTGACCGGCCGTACTTTCCTGTGTGGTGGTGAAGCGCTGCCGCAGGAACTGGCCGAGCGCATGCTCGCGCTGTCGCCAAAAGTCTGGAACCTCTACGGCCCGACCGAGACCACAATCTGGTCGGCACTGCACCCATTGACGCCCGAGAACGCTAAGCCCTACCTCGGCAAGCCCATCGACAACACCGCGCTGTACATCCTCGGCAGTGACCTGGAACTCAACCCGATCGGCGCGCCGGGCGAACTGCTGATCGGTGGCGACGGCCTGGCGCGCGGTTACTTCGAGCGTCCATCGTTGACCGCCGAACGCTTCGTGCCGGACCCGTTTTCGTTCAGCGGCGAACGCTTGTACCGCACCGGCGACCTGACCCGTTATCGCGCCGAGGGCGTGATCGAGTACATCGGCCGGATCGACCATCAAGTGAAAATCCGTGGCTTTCGCATCGAACTCGGCGAGATCGAAGCGCGGCTGCTGGCCCTCGACAGCGTGCGTGAAACCGTGGTGGTGGCGCAGGACGGCCCGACCGGTCCACAACTGGTGGGCTACGTGGTGACGGCGGCAACCTGTGAAGATGAAGCCGCGTTGCGCGCCGAACTCAAGGCCTGCCTCAAGGCCGAGTTGCCGGAGTACATGGTGCCCGCGCACCTGTTGTTCCTCACGCAATTGCCCCTGACCCCGAATGGCAAAGTTGATCGCAAGGCGTTGCCACTGCCTGATTTGAGCCAGTCGCAGCGCCCGTTCATCGCCCCCGTGACGCCGCTGGAAAACGCCCTGGCCGAACTCTGGCAGGAAGCGTTGCAGGTCAAACGGGTGAGCCTGGACGACAACTTTTTCGAACTGGGCGGCCACTCGATCCTGGCGATTCAATTCATCTCGACCCTGCATGCCCGCCTCGGGATAAAACTGGCGTTGCAACAGATGCTGGCGTACCCCACGGTCGAAGTACTGGCCCGGTTCATCGCCCTGGAGCATCAGCAAAACGCGCAATCCGTGGTCGCGCTGAATGCCTCGACGGCTTCCGGTCCCGGGCTGTTCTGCCTGCACCCCAGCGGTGGCATCGTGTTTTGCTATCAGCCACTGGCGAAGAAACTCGCGCCCCACGCCAAAACCTTTGGCGTGATGCACAAAGGATTTGCCGACAAGGCCTCCAGCGCTCAGACCTGGGCCGAGATGGTCACCGATTACACCGCGCAGATTGTCGAGCAGCAGCCGCACGGGCCTTATCGGCTGATGGGATGGTCGTTGGGCGGTGCCATCGCCATGGACATCGCCGCCCAGCTCGAGCAGCAAGGCCACGAGGTGAGTTTCCTGGGGCTGGTCGACACCAACCTGCCGGAACGCGACCTGCCCGCCGACCTGCCGCGCAAGCCGTTGGAAGAAGACAACCCGAACCACCTCAGCGCGGAAAACGAACTGATGGCGGCGCTCGAGGTGTTCACCCTGATGTTCGCGCACCTGGAACCGGCGGCGGCGAGTTTCATCGCGCAAAACCCGACGGCCGACCTCAAAGCCTTCTACCGCTGGGCCAGCGAACAGACGGCGACCGGGGAACAGGAAATGATCGCGACCCTGGACGGCATCAAGCAGGAGATCATGAACGCGCAAGCCTTTGCGATAAATGAGCGTCTGGTGGCAGCGTTCGAAGAGTTCTCGCTGCCACGGCTCAACGTCCAAGTCAGTTGCTGGTGGTCGCTGTCGCACAAAACCCTGGAACACGTGCTGTTTGCGGAACAACTGCTCAAGGCCCACAACGTGACCGGCCAATTGCACACCTCGATCCACACCCCGCTGCCGCACCGCAGCATGATCTACGCCGAGTCGCTGCTGGAATCGTTTACCGACGTGCTCCTTGGTGGCCAGAGCAAAGACAAACA
>NZ_JAAVVC010000026.1 GCF_018449725.1 Pseudomonas sp. dw_612
GAGGCCCGTCCTGCCTACGCAAATTCAGAGCTGCTGCGCCAACCCCTCAACCTGCTCCTGCCTTTCCGCCTGGCTCAACTTCGCCTGCGGATTAAGCGACGACCACTGCGGATGCGCCCGCGCCTTGTTCAGCGCTTCGGGCAGCTTGCCTTCGCGCCAGGTCTTGTCCTGCGGCGTGGCTACTTGGATGCTGTCCATCGCCGCATGCCCGCGCTGGTTCAGGGCTTGCACCAACTGCCGCTGGCGCAGAGCTAATAGCCGCAGCACGCTGTCATCGACGGTCAGTTCGCGCTGGCCTTTGATCTTGCCCAGCAAGCGACTGCCATAACTGCGCGCGGTTTGCAGGGCACCACCGGCGATGGCTCCGGCGAGTGCCGCTACGCCGAGGGTCAGGCCGCCGACCAGCAGGTCCACGCCGGCACCGGCCGCCGCGCCCGCTGCGATACCACCGCCGACCCGAACCCCGAGTTGCTTGAGGGTTTCCGGGTTGAACAAGTCATCACCCCAACGACCATCGAGCAGCGGCAAGTCGCTGGCCGCCGCGTCCTGTGGGCGGAAGCCATAGAGCTTGAGCAGCGCTTCGACGCAACGCTGTTCCCGTTGGCGCACGGCTTTGCGCAATTCGCTGATCGCTTGTTGTTCCTGTTCCGCCTCGCTGCTGACACTGCGGCGGCACGCGGCGCAGTCGATCAACAATTCGGCAATCAATCGCGCTGCACTCTGCTGGCGAGCCAGGCGTTGGGCCTGTTGATCGACGATCAAACGCTCCAATTGCGGACGGGCGTTTTCCAGTAGCAACGCGAGGCTTTCATACAGTCGACGTTCACCATCCTCTGGCGGGGCGACGCTGTCGAAACGCACCAGCGCATGCAACCCGAGACGCGCCAACGCTTCACGCCAATCCGGTTCGCGATGCTGGGCACTGCTGACGAAATTCAGCACTGGCAGCAACGGTTTGCCGCAACTGGCCAGCACTTCCAGTTCGTCACGGTACTTGGCCAACACCGGTTCCCGAGCGTCGATCACATAGAGGCCGGCGTCCGAGGCCAGCAGTTGGCGCAGGACCTTGGCTTCCTGTTCGAAGCGTTGCCGGGCTTCGCTGCCTTCAAGGAATCGCGCCAGTCGCGCCGGACCATCGAGGCGTTCGCCCGGACGTTCCAGGCGTTCGAGGTAATCGAGCAGGGCGATGGCGTCTTCCAGGCCCGGCGTGTCGTAGAGATCGAGCAGCGGCTCGCCGTCCACCGATAACCGCGCGCCTTCGACATGCCGGGTGGTGCTGGGCCGATGGGACACTTCACCGAAACCGACGTCCCGTGTCAGGGTGCGCAGCAACGAGGTCTTGCCGACGTTGGTGTGGCCGACGACGGCGAGCTTCAACGGCTTAATCATGACCGGTCTCCAGCCAATTCATGGGCGCGCAATCGGCGAAGGGCAGTTCCAGTTGTTGCAACGCCACGTGCCAGTCGCCCAGACGCGCGGCATCCAGCGCTTCGCCGGCCGGCGCTTGCAGCAGCCAGACGCGGGTGGCCGTGGCGTTGCGCGCCAGTTCGGCGATCAATGCCAGACTGCCGCGATCCGGCGAACGGCGTGGATCGCAGGCAATCGCCAGGCGTGCCGGGGGAAAGCGGCTCAGTTGTTCGAGGAGCTTGTGCCGGGACTCGCGACTGTCGAGGATGCCGGCGTCGCTCACGGATTTTGGCAGTGGCGGCGGCCATGGTCGTTGATCGTCCAGTTCGATGGCCACCAACAGCGCGCCCTCGCTGTGTAATTGGCTGACGCCGCTTTCGACGCGGTGAAGCTGATCCGGGGCGGCATCGCTGATGCCCAGGCGTTCGCTGGTGGGCATCAATCGTTCGCGCAATTGCGCATAGCCGGGCAGGTTCAGGTCCAGGCGTAATCCCGCCTGACCGGTTTTCCAGCGCCACAGGCAAAACAGCGCGAGCAGCAGACGCGGCAGCACACCGTAAACCACCAGCACACCGACCAGCCATGTCGCCCAGGCCTGTCGGGCGCTTTCGATATTGAGCGCGGAGTCGCCGCTGGCGCGAATCATCTCAACGGTCGGCACGTTAAAGCCGAGCATGGAAGGCAGAGCGCCGAGGGCTTGGGTCATCGCCACGAAAGTGTCGGCGCTGAGCAGGGTGGTTTCCCAGACGAACCCGTAGCGGCGGGTCGCCATCAGCGTCAGCAGAATCGTCAACGCACTGAGCATCGCCAATAACCACAAACTGTTGACCAGCACACCGACGGCCCAGCGATTGAGTTTGTGTCGTTGCAGCAACAGCAGCAGGGCCGGCGCCAGTTGCGCGGCTTTGGCATCCCGGGCGAGTTTTTCGCTGAGCCACAGCCACAGTCGTCCCAGCGTGGCGCCGTGTTCACCGGCGAACACCAGGCCCAGGGCCCAGCTCAGCAGAAGAATCAGGTTCAGCCCGAGCAAACTGCCCAAGGCCCAGAACACATTCACCGGGACTTGCCCGTCGCCCAGTGCGGCAAACGCCAGGCCAGCGCCGCTGACCACGGCCAGTACCGCGAGCACCAACAACGCCAGGCGTGCACCTTGCAGCCAGTGTTTGAGAGCGCTGGTCAGTCCATCACGTTCAGCCAGCCACAAGGCGCGGCGTTGAATGCGGCTCGGCAGATCGCCGCCGGCGCTGCGGGCCAGTCGGTTGGCTTCCAGATCGTCCAGAGGGCCGGCGTGTTCTTCGCGCAGGCGAATGGTTTCCGTCAGCCAGAGGTTATTCAGTTCAGTCACGCGGCATCCCGTCGCTCAAATGAACGGTGAGCATAACCGCTGTGGCGCTTATCGGGGAAAGGGAGGCTCTGGTATCCTCGCCGGCATGACTAAATCACTCCCCCTCAGCCTGATCGCAGCCCTCGGTGAAAACCGTGTGATCGGCGTCGACAACAGCATGCCCTGGCACCTGCCGGGGGACTTCAAATACTTCAAGGCCACCACCCTGGGCAAGCCGATCATCATGGGTCGCAAGACCTGGGATTCCCTCGGTCGTCCGCTGCCGGGCCGGCTGAACATCGTGGTCAGCCGTCAGGCGGATCTGGTGCTGGAAGGCGCAGAGGTTTATCCGTCGCTGGAGGCTGCGGTCGTTCGCGCTGAAGAATGGGCGAAAGCGCAGGGCGTCGATGAGTTGATGCTGATTGGCGGGGCGCAGTTGTATGCCCAAGGGCTGGCACAGGCCGATCGGCTGTACCTGACGCGCGTGGCGCTGAGCCCGGAGGGAGATGCGTGGTTTCCGGAGTTTGATTTGAACCAGTGGAAGCTGGTTTCCAACATCGAGAATCCGGCGGTAGATGACAAGCCGGCGTACAACTTTGAGGTTTGGGAAAAGGCCTGAAAGCTTCGCGAGCAAGCCCGCTCCCACATTGGAACGCGTACTCCATGTGGGAGCGGGCTTGCTCGCGAAGGGGCCCGCTCAGTCGCTGAAAATCTTAAGCCTGAGCCAACTCCGCATGCTCATCCGCATCCAACAATTCTTTATCCGTCTGCTGCATGATCTGGCTGGTAATCGCCCCCGCCGTGATCGACCCACTGACGTTCAACGCCGTGCGCCCCATATCAATCAGCGGCTCGACCGAAATCAGCAACGCCACCAGTGACACCGGCAAGCCCATGGCCGGCAGCACGATCAACGCGGCAAACGTCGCGCCGCCACCCACGCCCGCTACACCGGCCGAACTCAGGGTCACAATCGCCACCAGCGTCGCGATCCACAGCGGATCCAGCGGGTTGATGCCCACGGTCGGCGCGACCATAACCGCCAACATCGCCGGGTACAGACCGGCACAGCCGTTCTGGCCAATGGTCGCGCCGAACGAAGCGGCGAAACTGGCGATGGATTGCGGGATGCCCAAACGGCTGGTCTGCGCTTCGATGCTCAGCGGAATGGTTGCGGCGCTGGAGCGGCTGGTGAAGGCAAACGTCAGCACCGGCCAGATCTTGCGGAAGAAACGCAGCGGGTTGATCCCGGCCGCCGACACCAGCACACCGTGGATCACAAACATCAGGCCCAGGCCGATGTAGGACACCACCACGAAACTGCCGAGTTTGATGATGTCTTGCAGGTTGGAGCCGGCGACTACTTTGGTCATCAGCGCCAGCACGCCGTACGGGGTCAGTTTCATCACCAGACGCACCAGACGCATCACCCAGGCTTGCAGGGTGTCGATGGCGTTGATCACTTTCTGACCTTTTTCGACGTCATCTTTCAGCAGTTGCAGCGCGGCGACCCCGAGGAACGCGGCGAAGATCACCACGCTGATGATCGAGGTCGGCTTGGCCCGGGCCAGGTCGGCGAACGGGTTCTGCGGGATGAACGACAGCAGCAACTGCGGCACATTCAGGTCCGCGACCTTGCCCGCGTAGTCGGTCTGGATGGTTTGCAGCCGGGCCATTTCCTGAGTGCCGGCAACCAGACCTTCGGCGGTCAGGCCGAACAGGTTGGTCAGGCCGATACCGATCAGCGCCGCGATGGCGGTGGTGAACAGCAGCGTGCCGATGGTCAGGAAACTGATTTTGCCCAACGACGAAGCGTTGTGCAGACGGGCCACGGCGCTGAGGATCGAGGCGAACACCAACGGGATCACGATCATTTGCAGCAACTGCACGTAACCGTTGCCGACCAGATCGAACCAGCCGATCGAGGCTTTCAGCACCGGGTTGCCCGCGCCATAAATAGTATGTAACGCCACACCGAAGATCACGCCCAACACCAAGGCGAGCAGAACCTTCTTGGCTAGACTCCAAGTGGTGTGACGGGTTTGCGCCAGGCCAACGAGCAGCGCGAGGAACACCAGCAGATTGAGAATCAGCGGCAGATTCATAAAGACTCCATAGACTTGTGCCAGCCACCTTCGTGTGTGACTGCGAACCGGCAAGCCTAACAGCTTGATATCTAATGAATTAATACCGAAAAAAGCGGTGAACTGTCGTTTTTGGAATAAGCCGGTGCCGCTGTGGGGAATGCGCCTGACGGAATCAGGACGCAAGCGGTCGCGGGCGGGCGAGAATTGTCACAGTTTTTTGATAGCGTCGATCTCTTTGAATCAGGTCCCTCTATAAGGAAGCATGCAGATGAAGTTCGCACCGAAAATGCTGGCTGCTGCGCTCTGCCTCGGCCTCGTCGGCCAGGTATTTGCCACGGATTTGAAGCATTGGCCAGCCGATCAGGCCAAGGCGCTGGACGCGATGATTGCGGCCAATGCCAACAAGGGTAACTTCGCGGTGTTCGACATGGACAACACCAGTTACCGCTACGACCTCGAAGAGTCTTTGCTGCCGTTCATGGAAAACAAGGGCCTGATCACTCGCGAGACGCTCGACCCCTCGCTGAAACTGATTCCGTTCAAGGACACCGCCGACCACAAGGAAAGTCTGTTCAGCTACTACTATCGCCTCTGCGAAATCGACGACATGGTGTGCTACCCATGGGTCGCCCAGGTGTTCTCCGGCTTCACGCTTAAAGAACTCAAGGGCTACGTCGACGAGCTGATGGCGTCCGGCAAACCGGTGCCAAGCACGTATTACGACGGTGATGTGGTCAAGACCATCGACGTCCAGCCGCCGAAAGTCTTCACCGGCCAGGCTGAGCTGTACAACAAATTGATGGAGAACGGCATTGAGGTCTACGTGATGACCGCTGCCTCCGAAGAACTGGTGCGCATGGTCGCGGCCGACCCCAAGTACGGTTACAACGTCAAACCGCAGAACGTGATCGGCGTGACCACGCTGCTCAAGGACCGCAAGACTGGCGAACTGACCACGGCACGCAAGCAGATCACCGCCGGCAAGTATGACGAGAAGGCCAACCTCGACCTCGAACTGACCCCATACCTGTGGACACCCGCCACCTGGATGGCCGGTAAACAAGCGGCGATCCTGACCTACATCGATGAATGGAAAAAACCGGTACTGGTGGGCGGTGACACCCCGAGCAGCGACGGCTACATGCTGTTCCACAGTGTTGACGTGGCCAAGGGCGGCATTCACTTGTGGGTCAACCGCAAAGACAAATACATGACTCAGATTAACGGCATGATGGCCAAGCACGCCGCGGCCCAGGCCAAAGAAGGCTTGCCGGTGACGGCGGATAAAAACTGGGTGATTGTGAAACCGGAAGAAATTCAGTAATCCCAGAGTCGCGGAATCAAATGTAGGAGCTGCCGAAGGCTGCGATCTTTTGATCTTTCTTTGGCGCGACGGCTGAAAATCAAAAGATCGCAGCCTTCGGCAGCTCCTACAGGGGATCTGCGAAAACAAAATGCCCCGCACTTCGCGGGGCATTTTTATGGTGACGATTAAGCCTTACAGCCCGTCGAGCATCGCTTTGTTGCGCACAGCACCCTTGTCGGCACTGGTGGCCAGCAGGGCGTAGGCTTTCAGCGCGGTGGTCACTTTACGTGGACGTTTTTCAACCGGTTTCCAGCCTTTCTGATCCTGCTCGACCCGGCGTGCTGCCAGTTCTTCATCGCTGACCAACAGGTTGATCGAGCGGTTCGGAATGTCGATCAGTACCTTGTCGCCATCCTGCACCAGGCCAATCGCGCCGCCAGCAGCAGCTTCCGGCGAAGCATGACCGATGGACAGGCCCGAGGTGCCGCCGGAGAAACGGCCGTCGGTGAGCAGGGCGCAGGCTTTGCCCAGGCCTTTGGATTTCAGGTAGGACGTCGGGTACAGCATTTCCTGCATGCCCGGGCCGCCTTTCGGGCCTTCGTAACGGATGATCACGATGTCGCCGGCCTTCACTTCGTCCGCGAGGATGCCGCGTACGGCGCTGTCCTGGCTTTCGAAGATCTTCGCGTTGCCTTCGAACACGTGGATCGACTCATCGACACCGGCGGTTTTCACCACGCAACCGTCGAGCGCGATGTTGCCGTACAGAACGGCCAGGCCACCTTCTTGCGAGTAGGCGTGCTCGACACTGCGGATGCAGCCGTTTTCACGGTCGTCGTCCAGGGTTTCCCAGCGGGTCGACTGGCTGAACGCGGTTTGCGTCGGGATGCCCGCCGGACCGGCCTTGAAGAAGTGATGCACGGCTTCGTCGGTGGTCTGGGTGATGTCCCACTTGGCGATGCCTTCGGCCATGCTCTTGCTGTGCACGGTCGGCAACTCGGTGTGCAGCAGACCGCCACGAGCCAGCGAACCGAGGATGCTGAAGATCCCGCCGGCACGGTGCACGTCTTCCATGTGGTACTTCTGAATGTTCGGCGCGACTTTGCACAGTTGCGGTACGTGGCGGGAGAGGCGGTCGATGTCCTTCAGGTCGAAGTCGATCTCGGCTTCCTGGGCCGCGGCCAGCAAGTGCAGGATGGTGTTGGTGGAACCGCCCATGGCGATGTCCAGGGTCATCGCGTTTTCGAACGCCTTGAAGTTGGCGATGTTGCGCGGCAATACCGACTCATCGTTTTCGCCGTAGTAACGCTTGCACAGGTCGACGATGGTGCGGCCGGCCTGCAGGAACAGTTGCTCGCGATCGCTGTGGGTCGCGAGGGTCGAGCCGTTGCCCGGCAATGCCAGGCCCAGGGCTTCGACCAGGCAGTTCATCGAGTTGGCGGTGAACATGCCGGAGCACGAACCGCACGTCGGGCAGGCGCTGCGCTCGTACTCAGCGACTTTCTCGTCAGAAGCGCTGGAGTCGGCGGCGATCACCATGGCATCGACAAGATCGAGACCGTGGCTGGCGAGTTTGGTCTTGCCGGCTTCCATCGGGCCGCCGGAAACGAAGATCACCGGGATGTTCAGGCGCAAAGCGGCCATCAGCATGCCAGGGGTGATCTTGTCGCAGTTGGAGATGCAGACGATGGCGTCGGCGCAGTGGGCGTTGACCATGTATTCGACGGAGTCGGCGATGATCTCGCGGCTCGGCAGCGAATACAGCATGCCGTCGTGGCCCATGGCGATGCCGTCATCCACGGCGATGGTGTTGAATTCTTTCGCTACGCCACCGGCCCGTTCGATTTCCCGGGCGACCAGTTGGCCCAGGTCCTTGAGATGGACGTGGCCCGGTACAAACTGGGTGAACGAGTTGGCAATGGCGATGATCGGCTTCTTGAAGTCGTCATCTTTCATCCCCGTCGCGCGCCACAATGCGCGGGCACCGGCCATGTTGCGGCCGTGGGTGGATGTTTTCGAGCGGTAATCAGGCATGGAGCACTCCGGGCGGCTAATCAGGTAACAAATGGGGAGTGAGCTTCTATTGACGTCTGGAACACTCAGAAATGGCCGTGTGTCCGGAAGTTGCCGATGACTTTGCGGGATCGCCGCTTGCCTCAGCCTGAGCTCATAAACCCGCCGGGGGATGAATGGCGATGAATCTCGCGATTCTACACCGCTGGCGTCAGGAGGGAATGCCGGAAAGTGTTGATCCAGCGCTGACGCAGTGTGTGGGATGACGACCGGCAGCTTTCATCCGACAGTCAGCAGCCGGTGACGCCGGGTAATCAGCGCATTGAGGCTGATACCGGCGGCGCTCAAGAGTAGAAAACTGAGGGCCAGGGTCGTCTGCAAATCGGTGCTGCTCAGGTTGATCAGGGCACTGATCAACCCGCCGAAGATGAACACCAGGGTGTTGCCCGCCGCGGCTGATGTGCCGGCCTTGTCCGGAAAGATCTCCATGGCTTTGGAGGTGGCGACAGGGCGGGCAATGGTGGTGCCGGCGGTGCAGATAATCATTGGAATCAACACCGTCAGGGTCGACAGCCCCAGCAAGGTCGAAAGCATCAGCATTATCAGGCCTGAAAAAAAGATCAGGCCCAGACCCACGATGATCTGTGTGTTGGGGGCGATTCGACCGCCGATGAGCCGGGCGACGATGCCGCCGAAGATATACGCCAAACCGTAGAGCAACAACGTTAGCGAGAACGCGTAGGGCGAAAGCTGCAACTGATCCATGAAGATCAGCGGCGAAATGACAATAAAGGAAAAGTGACAGGCGAAGGCAATCGCGGCAATCAACCAGTAGCCCAGAAACCCGGCATCGCGGTAGACCACGCGATATGACTGGACGATGCCTTGGCGCATGAGCTTGGCCGGGCGCTGGTTTTCAAGGAAGAAACAGGCTTTCAGAAACACGGCACCGGCCAGGGCGATGAAGGCCACAAAGCTGCCGGGCCAGTCCAGGGCTTGCTGCAACAGGGTCCCGGCCAGGGGCGAAATGGAAATGAAGATTCCGCTGGCGGTCACCATGAGAATCCTCAGGCGGTCCCGCTCCTTGCCTTCGAACAAATCTTGAACCAGGGCCTGAGTGAGCACAAAACAGCCGCACCCGATGGCCTGGACCACCCGGAACAACAGGAACCAGGAATACTCGGTGGACCACAGGCAACCCACCGCGCCGATGATCGACACCGCCATGCCTGCCAACAGCAGCCCCTTGCGCCCGATGGCGTCCGACAACGGCCCGATCAATAGTTGCGACAGGGAGATGCCGACGGCAAACAGGCTGATGGAAAACGCAATGTCGGCCGGGGTGGTTCGAAAGTGTTCGGCCAGTGCCGGAAATGAGGGCAGCAGGACGTCCAGCGGAAAGACTCCGAGCAATACCATGGTCATCAACAGGATGACCGCGGCACGGCGTTTTTTGAGAACGACAGCCGGTTTTCCTTCATCCATCGACAAGTCCTGCCTGTGAGAAAAGTTGCTGGTTGCTGCGCAGGTCGAAGAACCCGGCGTTGTGTAGGGCCTGGAGCGTAGCACCCGCCCCTGAGCGGGCCCGCAACACGGCGGCTTGCGCGCCAGTCAGGCCGCCGAGAATCTCTGCAATACAGGTGCCATTCAGCCCCGCACTGTGCAGGCTTTCCTTAAGCCATCGTTCATCGACTTCAAAGAACACCAGAATGATTTCCACCAGCCATTTGGCGGCGAACGTGCGTTGACTGCTGTTCAGGGTCAGCCACAGATAATGGAATACCTCTGAGAAATAGCGACTGTGACGCGCCTCGTCCGTGAGATGGTCCCTGAGCATTTCCTGGACGCTGGACACCAGTGTGTCGCGGCAAACATCGAGCAGTTCTCGGGCGATGATGGTTTCGGATACGAAGCCAACGAGGAACAACGCCAGCGTCTTGTGCCGGAGCGGGGTTTGCTCGAGCAGGGTGTTCAACCGGGTTATCCGTTGGGGCATCACTGGACGCTGGGTGATGCCGTAATGCCCCGCAATCTGCTCGGCGAGACTATTGGAGAACAGTGCATGAAAACCTTCATCGGTGTAGAGCTGCAAAGCGGCCGTTTTCATCCGCTGCGGGATGCTGATGCCCAGTTCATCGTGGACGATGGTTTCCACCGAACGGTTGACGATTCGGTGTTCCAGCAGGGTGGTGTAGTC
Organism: Pseudomonas sp. dw_612; assembly: GCF_018449725.1. Taxonomy (GTDB): domain Bacteria; phylum Pseudomonadota; class Gammaproteobacteria; order Pseudomonadales; family Pseudomonadaceae; genus Aquipseudomonas. The sequence continues at coordinate 10,335 of NZ_JAAVVC010000026.1, forward strand.
GAGGAAATACACCAGGTGGTTGGCCGACAAGCGATGGATGACCGATGGGCCTGCTGCCTTGATGCTTGGGTGACTCAGATAGGGCAGAAAGGCTGGCGGGAACCAGTGTCGTGTTTCCAGTTGCTGCTCCAGATCCGGCGGCAACAGGTAGGTATGTTCACTGGCACGCACCGAGGCTCGGGTATTCCAGTCACCCAAGGTGAAACGCCGGGCCCAGAAATCCGGGAGAGCGGAGGTTCCGGTCATTGTGGGCGCCCCTCGTTCAGCAGAGCTTTCAATTCCTTGCACATTACCTGCCCGTCGCTCTGACCGCAGCCGACAAAAAACAACGGTTGTTCCGCGCTCTCCTCAAGCCCCAGCAGCGTTTCGACCTGATCGTCCGTCAGCGCCCCCGTCAGCCAGGTGCCGAGGCCCAATGCGGTGGCCACCAGTTGGAAGGTCTGGGAAATATGACCCGCCTCGACATAGGCCATCCGATAAGCGCGGGAGTGTTGGTATTTCCACCACAACTTGTCGAAGCGCGCGGTAATGAACAGGCCCACGGGCAGGTTGTTGATGAAATGTTGTCCGCACAGCAATTGACCCAGCGGCGCGGCCGGCAGTGTGTTGACGAAGCTTAATGCGTGATCGGTCGGATGATAGGCGTAGAGCCCGGGCGCCAGGCCATCGACGTTTTGCACGTGAAGAAAACCTTCGCAGGCGTTCAATCCTCCACCCGAAGGGCTGCTGCGGCGGGCGCTCAAGCCTTCGGCGACCGTCTCGTCCACGTCGCCTTCGCGCTCTTTGAGGTAGCCGAGGGACAGATAAAGCAACGTGCTGATATCCCCAAGGGACGCCGCTTTGCCGGTGAAAGACCGGCAGGTTTTACGCAGAACCAGTGCATCAACGAGGCTGTCGGCCGGCAAGCCGGAGGGCGCAGGCAGGTTGATCAGCTCGCTGGCAGCACGCTGCGCGAGGCCGGAGGCTGGTGCGTTGGAGGTCAATACGTCATTGCAATGGTCCAGATAATGTCTCGACCATTCATGGATATTCTGTGGGGTATATGCGCACGGTATATTCTTGGTGCCGATATGAAATATCTTTGATAGTTCGTCCCAGCCCCATTCGGAAGTGCTTTGTGTTGAAGTTGTCAGTATTCCTGTTTCCAGTAATTGGATGTCAATTATATTGTTGTTGTCGAACGCTTCTGGATTGTCGGTAAGTTGTGCAAGTCGGGTGGAGTACTCAAGATTAAGTTCGAACTGCTTGTGGTTTCGGTAATCCCAGACGATTTGGCCAGGCGTGCGGGGCAGTATGAAGAGATGAGGGTTTATCTGCATGAAGGGCGGTTCGCTCTGGGCTGTGCCATAGAAAACGCTGGGTAAGCCGGCACTCCCCAGCGTCTCAATTACTTAGCGGGCTTTTGGCGCAACCAGAAAAGCCAGGTTAGCGATTTTGTTGGTTTCCAGAATAACTGCTTTCATGTTTTGAACTCCTTGTAAGTGATAGTGAGTGTCACTTCTTGGTGACAACTCAATCATAGTTTGTAATGAGTTCTTATCAAGGGGGAATTCGGTAGGAATGTTCCAGTAATTTTGTGGGAGCGATCTTCAGGTCCAGGCTAACTTGTAGGCCTTATTCTTTAGAGTAAAAGATGCAGGGAAACTTCCTGCACGTCAGTAGGACGGCAAGTGTAAGAAATAGAAAAATTCAGAGGGGGGATAAAGCAAGCGGGGAGCCTGTTGGCTCCCCGTCAAACCCGCGTCATCAGCTGTTTGGCAGCAGGCGGCAGGTGATGCTCTTGATGTAGCGGGTTTCGGCGATGGCCGGGTGCACCGGGTGATCCGGACCCTGACCGCCACGTTCCAGCATTTGAATGTTGCGATCCAGGTGACGGGCGCTGGTCAGCAGGATGTTCTGCAGGTCATCTTCCGGCAGGTGCATCGAGCACGACGCGCTGACCAGGATGCCGTCCTTGCTGAGCAGGCGCATGGCTTGCTCGTTCAGGCGACGGTAGGCACCTTCACCGTTTTTCATGTCTTTTTTACGTTTGATGAAGGCCGGCGGGTCGGCCACGATTACGTCGAAACGCTCTTCGCTGGCTTTCAGCTCTTTCAGGGCTTCGAACACGTCGCCTTCGATGCAGGTCATTTTCTCGGCGACGCCGTTCAGCGCGGCGTTGCGCTCGACACCGTCGAGGGCGAAGGCCGAAGCGTCAACGCAGAACACTTCGCTGGCGCCGAACGCGGCCGCTTGCACGCCCCAACCGCCGATGTAGCTGTACAGGTCGAGCACGCGTTTGCCTTTGGCGTAAGGGGCCAGACGTGCGCGGTTCATGCGGTGGTCGTAGAACCAGCCGGTTTTCTGGCCCTGGATGACCGGCGCTTCGAATTTCACGCCGTTTTCTTCCAGCGCAACCCACTCCGGCACCAGGCCGAACACGGTTTCGACGTAGCGGTTGAGGCCTTCGGCGTCACGGGCGGCGGAGTCGTTCTTGAACAGAATGCCGCTTGGCTTGAGCACTTGGGTCAGCGCCGCGATCACGTCTTCTTTATGGGCTTCCATGGTTGCCGAAGCGATCTGCACCACCAGGATGTCGCCGAAACGGTCGACCACCAGGCCCGGCAGCAAGTCGGAATCACCGTAGACCAGGCGATAGAACGGCTTGTCGAACAGGCGATCGCGCAGGGACAGGGCGACGTTCAGGCGATGCACCAGCAGCGACTTGTCCAGTGGCAACTTGATGTCGCGCGACAGCAAACGCGCGCAGATCAGGTTGTTCGGGCTCATGGCTACGATGCCCAGCGGTTTGCCGCTGGCGGCTTCGAGGATCGCCTGGTCACCGGCCTGGAAACCGTGCAAAGGGGTCGCCGCTACATCGATTTCGTTGCTATAGACCCACAAGTGGCCGTTTCGCAGGCGTCGGTCGGCGTTGGCTTTGAGGCGCAGGCTAGGCAGGGACATGACGTCGCTCCGGAAAAAAGAGCGGGAGTATAGCGTGTTGCGCAAGGCCCCGGCTCGGCAGATAGACCTGTGGCGATGCGGGCTATCAGATGAAATTTTCACCGATCTGCCGGCCAGTGTGTCGGATCCAACTTTATAAGGGTTAGAATCGGCGCCTGTCCCAGAGTGTGTACTTATGTCCCAAGAGCTGAGTTCCGAACAGATTCAACAGTCCCTGCAAGGCATCAGCGTGCCGGCCCAGCCGCAGATCATGGTGGATCTGCAGATGGAGCAGTACATGCCTGACCCGGACCTGGAAGTGATCGCGAAACTGATCGCCCAGGACCCAGGCCTCTCCGGGGCACTGCTGAAAATCGTCAACTCGCCGTATTACGGCTTGAGTAACAAGATCGCCTCGATCCAGCGTGCGGTGAATCTGCTGGGCAGCCGTTCGATCATCAACCTGATCAACGCGCAGTCGATCAAGGGCGAGATGAACGACGACACTATCGTCACCTTGAACCGGTTCTGGGACACGGCCCAGGATGTGGCGATGACCTGCCTGACCCTGGCCAAGCGCATCGGCTCCCAGGCCGGGGACGAGGCTTATGCGCTGGGCCTGTTCCACGACTGCGGCGTGCCGCTGATGCTCAAGCGTTTCCCCGATTACATGAAAACCCTGGAAGAGGCCTACGCCAGCGCGAGTGCCGAATGCCGGGTCGTGGACACCGAGAACCGGGTGTACAACACCAACCATGCGGTGGTCGGTTACTACACGGCCAAGTCCTGGCGTTTGCCGGAACACATCAGCGCCGCCATCGCCAATCACCACAATGCCCTGGCGATCTTCAGTGACGAGTCTTCGCGCAACAGTCAGCTGAAAAACCTGCTGTCGATCCTGAAAATGGCCGAACACATTTGCGCGTCCTATCGCGTGCTGGGCAACCAGACCGAGGACCACGAGTGGAACAGCATCGGGCCGTTGGTGCTCGATTATGTCGGCCTCTCGGATTACGATTTCGAGACCCTCAAACAAACGATTCGCGACCTCGGCGCTCATCACTGAGTGTCCGGTATTTCCTGAGAACAGCATGCCTGAACTGCCAGAAGTCGAAACCACCCGCCGGGGCATCGCCCCGCACCTGGAAGGCCAGCGGGTCAGCCGGGTCATCGTGCGTGACCGGCGTCTGCGCTGGCCGATTCCCGAGGACCTGGACGTGCGCCTGTCCGGCCAGCGCATTGTGCTGGTGGAGCGCCGCGCCAAGTACCTGTTGATCAATGCCGAGGTCGGTACGTTGATCAGCCATTTGGGCATGTCGGGCAATTTGCGTCTGGTGGAAGTCGGCACGCCGGCGGCCAAGCATGAACATGTGGATATCGAACTCGAATCCGGCCTGGCCCTGCGTTACACCGACCCGCGTCGGTTTGGCGCGATGCTCTGGAGTCTCGACCCGCTCAATCATGAGTTGCTGATTCGCCTGGGGCCGGAGCCGTTGACCGACCTGTTCGACGGCGAGCGTCTGTTCCAGCAATCGCGCAATCGCTCGATGGCAGTCAAGCCGTTCATCATGGACAACGCGGTGGTGGTGGGGGTCGGCAATATCTATGCGACAGAAGCGCTGTTCGCCGCCGGCATCGACCCGCGTCGCGAAGCCAAGAGCATTTCCCGGGCGCGCTACCTGAAACTGGCGATCGAGATCAAACGCATCCTCGCCCATGCCATCGAGCGTGGCGGTACGACGTTGCGCGACTTTATCGGCGGTGACGGCCAGCCGGGCTACTTCCAGCAGGAACTGTTCGTCTACGGCCGTGGCAGCGAGCCGTGCAAAGTCTGCGGCACGGAGTTGCGTAGCGTGACGCTGGGCCAGCGCGCCAGCGTCTTTTGCCCGCGCTGCCAGAGCTGATACGCCCGACGGTCTATAGTCAGTGTTCTCACTGCCTAGCCGAAGGACCGTGCCATGAATTCGTTTCGAACCTTTGTCGTTGTCTTGTTGCTGAGCGTCGGTGTGCCGGCGATGGCGGCTGAAAACGGCAGCGGCGACCCGCGTTACACCATCCAGAACCCACCGGCCTACGCCATGATCGGCGACTTGCTGATTGCCCGACCTTTGCTGGTGGCGGCGACGGTGATTGGTGCCGGGGTGTTTGTGGTGTCGCTGCCGTTTACCGCGCTGGGTGGCGGCGTGGGCGACGCGGGGCAGGCATTGGTGGTCGACCCGGCGAAAGCCGCGTTTGTGCGATGCCTGGGGTGTATCGGGGAGGGGTTTGAGCAGCGGGAATGAAGGCCGTTACATTTTTGGTGTGGCGGATGACGCCTTCGCGAGCAAGCCCGCTCCCACATGGGTTCTGTGTTGTTAATCAGAACTTGTAAACACTGCAGATCCCATGTGGGAGCGGGCTTGCTCGCGAAGAGGCCCGCAAACACACCGCAAAACCATCAGGCTCAAGCCTTACCGGTAATGATCCGATACTTCTCCATCAACTGTTCTTCAGTCTCTGGATGAGCTTCGTCCAGCGGAATGCAATCCACCGGGCAGACTTGCTGGCACTGCGGTTCGTCGTAGTGACCGACACACTGGGTGCACAGGTTCGGGTCGATCACGTAGATCTCTTCGCCTTGGGAAATGGCGGCGTTCGGGCACTCGGGTTCGCAGACGTCGCAGTTGATGCAATCGTCGGTGATGATCAGGGACATGCTAACTCCAGCCAGGGCGGCAGGCCCGGGCGCAATAAACCAATGCGCGCAATTGTGCCGCATTGGCGCCCGCAGTGCACGCGGGCGCGATCAAGTGCAGGGGATAGCGGTCTGCGGTGGCTGCGCAAATGGGGGTGTCAGCCCAAAAAGATCGCAGCCTTCGGCAGCTCCTACTTCTTGAACCGCTGGGTGAGGGCGTCCGCCACCGCCGGGTGGACAAACTTGGTGATATCGCCGCCCAGGGCTGCGATTTCACGGACCAGCGTCGAGGAAATAAACGAATAACGCTCCGAAGGCGTGAGAAACAGGCTTTCCACATCCGGCGCCAACTGGCGGTTCATGTTGGCCAGCTGGAATTCGTATTCGAAGTCCGAGACCGCGCGCAAGCCACGCAGGAACACGTTGGCATTCTTCTCTTTGGCGAAGTGTGCGAGCAGCGTCGAGAAGCCGACGACTTCAACGTTGGGCAGATGTTTAGTGACCTCGCGGGCCAGCTCCACACGCTGTTCCAGGGGAAACAACGGGTTTTTCTTCGGGCTGGCAGCGACGGCAATGATCACGTGATCGAACAGGCGCGCGGCGCGTTCGACCAGATCGCCATGGCCCTTGGTAATAGGGTCGAAGGTACCTGGGTACAACACTCGGTTCATCGCGTCGTCCTGGCGGGAGTCCGTTGGGGACTCGGATGGTATCGCAGCCTTCCCGGTCGGGAAAGTCGCCTGTTAGGTAAGAAAGCACTATAGACGATGGGAATATGGCGGTTTTTCATGGATTTTTCAGGCGCTCGGCCAGCGCCGTCGCCAGTTGCGCGGTCAGCCCGTACACCGATAATTGCGGGTTTGCGCCAATGCTGGTGGGGAACAGCGAGCCATCGTGGATCGACAGATTGCTGATCTGATGATGCCGGCCCAGGCTGTCCGTCACGGCGTTTTGCGGGTCTTCCCCCATCGCACAACCGCCCATCACATGGGCGCTGCCCAGGCGCGTGCGATACAGCTCAAGGCTCAAGCCGTCGATCAGGCTGCGGGCCTCGGCGATGGATTTTACGTAGCGCGCGTCGGCGTGCATCGGCATCACCGCTTTGGCGCCACCGGCAAACTGGATCTCGGCCATGCTGTGGAACGCCCGGCGCAAGCCGTCCCAGGCGTAGGCTGAAACCTGATAATCGAGCACCGGTGTGTCATCGCCGCGCAACTCGACACGCCCGCCGGGGCTGTCCGGGTGGAAACCGTCCCGCAGCAACGCGAGCATGGCGTGGGTGTGAGGCAGGTTTTCCATGTGTTGCGAGTTTTCTTTGCCGAAGCCGCCGAGCAACGTCGCCGCCAGCGCCGGTTGCAGCGGCGGAACTTCGAGCTTGTAGGACATTTTGCCGGTGGTGCCGTCCTGCCATTGAAAATGGTCGGAATAGATCGACTGCGGCGCCCCGTAGAACGGGTTGATCACCTCGTCGAACAGCCCGGCGGACATGTTCACCAGATGCAGAAAGGTCCGGGTGCCCAGGCGTTTATGCGGATCGGGTGCGTCGGAACGCAACAACAACGCCGGGCTGTTGATCCCGCCGCCAGCCAGCACGTAATGCCGCGCCTTGACGGTGATGGTCTTGCCGGTAGGCGCCACGCAGCGATCATCCATCGCGACACATTGCAAGCCGGTAACCTTGCCATCCTTGATCGACAGTTTCTCGGCGCGGGCCAGGTAGAGCAGCTCGCCGCCCTTTTCCAGGGTCGCCGGAATGGTGGTCACCATCATCGATTGCTTGGCGTTGGTCGGGCAGCCCATGCCGCAGTAACCGAGGTTCCAGCAGCCGCGCACGTTGCGCGGGATCACGTGCCAGCTATAGCCGAGTTGTTCGCAGCCTTTGCGGATCACGTCATTGTTGGCGTTGGGCGGAACCAGCCACGGCGCGACGCCCAGGCGTTGCTCCATTTTCTCGAACCACGGCGCCATCTCGGCGGGGCTGTGGCCTATGACGTTGTGTTCCTTGGCCCAGTGTTCCAGGGTCGGATCCGGGGTGCGGAAGCTTGAGGTCCAGTTGATCAGCGTGGTGCCGCCCACCGCCCGTCCCTGAAGAATGGTGATCGCGCCGTCCTTGCTCATGCGGCCGATGCCTTCCTGATAGAGGCTGGCGTAGGCCTGGTCTTCGAGCATCTTGAAGTCGCTGCTGGTCTTGAGCGGGCCTTCCTCGATCAGCAGCACTTTGTAACCCGCGGCGCTGAGGATTTCCGCCGTGGTGCCGCCGCCGGCGCCGCTGCCGATGATCGCCACGTCGGCTTCCAGGGTCAGGTCCTGGGTCAATTGCGCGCCGTTGTAGGTTTTCCAGCCACGGGCCAGGCCTTCGCGGAACGGATCGGGTACGGGCATGCTTGGTTTCTCTTCTTATTTTGGATTTGATGGTGAGGCGGCTGGCGTCTTCGCGGGCAAGCCTCGCTCCTACAGGATTTGAGGTGGACCACACATTTGTGAACGACTCAAACCCTGTGGGAGCGGGCTTGCTCGCGAAGGGGGCGACTCGGTCTTAAACGGTGGGCGGCCCCGGATACCCACAGTGCGCCCACGACTCCGCCCGGCTGTACCACGCCATCATCACCAGTTGCAGTAACGAGCTGTGCCCCATGCGCAGCAAACTCAACGAACTGTTTTCCCAGCGCTCGAGGAAGTGTCGGATCTCTTCGGCGGACGCGTTTTCCCAACTGCCCCAGATCCCGGTCAGCGGCCCGCGGGTCACAGCCATCCCCAGCACATCGAACAATTGCCGGGTCAGCTTGAGCATTTCCGGCGACAAATGATTGAGGCCGTTATCCAGGGTTTTCAGAGTGCCTTCGACGGCGGACGGCATTTTCTCAACGGCCACGGCGCCGTCGAGCATCACCGGAATCAGTGCCCGCAAAAACAGCAAATCACCGGTGCGCAGCATCGCAAAACCGTCAGCGGAGATACTCGACGAACAACCACTGAGGCTGGCGCCCAATCCGGCCGTGGCCAGGAAGGCGCTGGCGCCCAGGCTGAATTTCAGCAGGCCGCGCCGTGACAGCGCGGGTGTATCGGACAGGCTTGGGCTCATTATTGTTATTACCCGGCGGTGAGGAGCGTTAGCGGATAAACAGCTTCTGAATCAGTTTCTGGATCGCTTTGCCGTACGGCGGGTAAATCAACTTCGCCGCGTTGAAGCGCTGTTTGATCAGCACACCCTTGGCCTTGCTGAAGGTCAGGAACCCTTCGTGGCCATGGTAATGACCCATGCCCGAGGCGCCGATGCCGCCGAAGGGCATATCGTCCTGAGCCACATGCAGCAGCGTGTCGTTCAGGCACACACCGCCGGAATGGGTTTCGTGGAGCACGCGATTCTGTTCACGCTTGTCGTAGCCGAAGTAGTACAGCGCCAGTGGGCGAGGGCGTTGATTGATGTAGGCAAACGCCTGATCGAGATCGCTGTACGGCACGATCGGCAGCACCGGGCCGAAGATTTCGTCCTGCATCACCGTCATGTCGTCGCTGACGTTGAGCAACAGGCTATGCGCCATGCGCCGGCCCTGGCCCTGGTCGAACAACGGAATCAGCAGCGCACCTTTGCTGGTGGCATCGCTGAGGTAATCGTTGAGCCGCGCCATTTGTCGGTCATTGATGATGGCGGTGTAGTCCGGGTTGTCGGCCAGCGTCGGATAAAACCCGCGAACCGCCTGGCGATAGGCTTCGACGAAAGAACCGACACGCTCTTCCGGCACCAGCACGTAGTCCGGGGCCACGCAGGTTTGTCCGGCGTTGAGGGTCTTGCCGAAGGCAATGCGTTCGGCGGCATCCTTGAGTGGCACGTCGCGGGAGACGATGGCCGGGGACTTGCCGCCCAGTTCGAGGGTCACCGGGGTCAGGTTCTCGGCCGCCGCGCGCATCACGTGTTTGCCGATGCTGGTGGCACCGGTGAACAGCAAGTGATCAAAGCGCAGCCGAGAGAACGCGACACCGATATCCGCCTCGCCGAGCACCACGCAGACCAGATCCTCCGGGAAGATCCGCGCGAGCAATGCCTTGAGCAGCAAACCGGTGGCCGGCGTGGATTCGCTGAGTTTGAGCATCACCCGATTACCTGCCGACAACGCCCCCACCAATGGGCCGATGGCCAGGTACAACGGGTAGTTCCAGGGCACGATGATGCCGACCACGCCCAATGGCTGATAAACCACTTTGGCTGACGCCGGTTGAAAAGCGATACCGACCTTGCGCCGCGACGGTTTCATCCAGCCCTTGAGGTGCGAACTGGCGTAATGGATGCCGTGCAGACTGGGCATCAGCTCGGCGAGCAGCGTTTCGTCGGCGCTGCGGTGGCTGAAATCCTGGCTGATGGCGTCGATCAACGCCTGGCGTTCATTGCTCAACAGATCACGCAACGCCTTGAGCCATTGCTGGCGCTGGGCCGCCGGCGGCATCGGGTTGGCGGCATAAGCGGCGCGTTGCGCCTCGAACAACGTCTGGAGCTCGTCCAACGGCTGCTGTAGGTTCTGCAGGTAGGCAATGTCGGCAGTCATGGTCGGCTCCGGATTTATTGTAATGAGGGACTTTTTAGAGTCTATGCTCTATAAAGTCAAATGACTTCCTGACGCAGCTTTGTTTTATCCATCGCCGGATAGGCCGTAAGATGCACCGTCATCGCACTCTGAATTAAAGCTCAAGCCATGGCCCCACGGATCAAAACCAGCGAGCGCATCGTGCAGAACAGCCTGGAGCTGTTCAATCAGCAGGGCGAGCGCAGCATCAGCACCAATCACATCGCTGCCCACATGGAAATTTCCCCGGGCAACCTGTACTACCACTTCCCCAACAAGCAGGCGATCATCGCCGTGTTGTTCAGTGAGTACGAAACCCTGGTCGACAGCTTCCTGCGCCCACCCCAGGGCCGCGCCGCCACGGTGGAAGACAAGCGCTACTACCTCAAGGAACTGCTGTCGGCCATGTGGCGCTACCGGTTTTTGCACCGCGACCTCGAACATCTGCTCGAGAGCGACCCGGACCTGGCCGCCCGTTACCGGCGCTTTTCCCAGCGTTGCGTGATTCAGGGCACGGCCATCTATGTCGGGTTCGTCGAGGCCGGGATCCTGAACATGGACCGCGTGCAGATCGAATCCCTGACCATCAATGCCTGGATCATCCTCACGTCCTGGGTGCGTTTCCTGTGCACCACGCGGGAAAATTCCAAGCACTTGAGCGAACAGGCGATCAAACGCGGGGTGTATCAGGTGCTGGTGCTCGAAGCCGGATTTGTCACGGATCAGGCACGCGACGAGGTCAATGCCCTGTTCGAAGAGTTTTATGTGCCACTGGCCCAAGCGCTGGAAGAAGTGAAGTAGGATCAAGCACCGACTTAAGCACAGGAGCCCGTTATGCCCATTGCGCAACTGATCAGCCCGCAAGCGTTGGACCAGAAAAAGGAGCAGCCGGGGCTGGTGATTCTGGATTGTCGTTTTGCCCTGGAAGACCCGGACTACGGTCAGCGCAGCTATGCCGAAGGGCATATCGCCGGGTCGAGCTTTGCCGATCTGGAGCGTGATCTGAGCGGGACGATCGTCAAGGGTGTCACCGGGCGTCATCCGTTGCCTGAGCCCGAAGACCTGATCGAGCGCCTGCAAGCCTGGGGCATCAACGCGGACAGCGAAGTGGTTTTGTACGACGACGGTCCCGGTGCCTTCGCGGCGCGGGCATGGTGGTTGCTGGCTTGGCTGGGCAAGCGCGATGGCGTGTTCATCCTTGATGGCGGGCTCAAAGCCTGGCACGCAGCCGGGTTGCCGTTGAGTCTCGATGCGCCTTCCGTGTTGCGTGGCACCTTCAGCGGTACGCCGGACGCTTCGTTGTTACTCAGCGCTGAACAACTCCAGCAACGTCTCGGCCAACCGGCACTGACCTTGCTCGACGCCCGCGCCTTGCCGCGCTTCAAAGGTGAAGTGGAACCGATCGATCCGATTGCCGGGCACATCCCGGGCGCGCAATGTGCGGCGTTCACCGAGAACCTGGGCAGCGACGGGCGCTTTCTGCCGGCCGATCAGCTCAAGCAGCGCTTTGCGGCGAAACTCGCTGATCGCTCACCGACGGAACTGGTGGCGTATTGCGGCTCTGGCGTGACGGCGTGTCACAACCTGTTTGCGTTATGCCTGGCGGGCTATCCGTTGGGGGCGTTGTATGCCGGGTCGTGGAGTGAGTGGATCAATGAGCCGGCGCGGGGCATCGCTACCGGCGAATAACCCACATACATACAAATCCCCTGTGGGAGCGGGCTTGCTCGCGAATGCGGTGTGTCATTCAGCAAATAAGTTGACTGACACTCCGCATTCGCGAGCAAGCCCGCTCCCACATTGGTTCTGCGCCAGTCTTAATTCCTGAGGAAAGCTCGAGCACTGCGATACGCCCCCGGCCCCACGCCATAGACCTGCTTGAACTGTCGGCTCAGATGGCTCTGATCCGCAAATCCCAACTGCGTAGCCACCTCCAGCGGCAAACACCCGCCCTGTAACAAGGCCCGCGCCCGGGCGATACGTTGTTGCATCAGCCAGGTGTGCGGCGGCATGCCGGTGGCGCGGCGGAATACTCGGGCGAAGTGGAAGGGCGACAGGTTGACGGCCGCCGCCAGTTCTTCCAGCGAGGGTGGCGCCGCCAGTTGCGAATGCAGCAAGTCCTTGGCCTGGGTCACCGCCCGATGTTCCTTGCCGGGTTTGCCGGCAATCGGCACGGCGGCGTGGCGTTGCAGCAGCGACAGCATCATTTCCCGCCAGACCGTTTGCTGTTGCAGCGCGGTGGACGGGCTCTCCAGCAAACGGTGCAACTGGCAAAAACCCTTCACCAGATCCGGATCGCGGTACAGCGTGGCGCCAAACGCCGGCAATTCGTTGGTCGGCAATTCCAGCTCGGCCAACAGCGACAGAATCTGTCCGCTGTCCGGATAAAACGCCCGGTACAACCAGCCGTCTTCCGTGCCTTTATGGCCCGTGTGCAGTTCATCCGGGTTGATCAACACCAGCGTGCCGCTGTCCGCCAGATGCTCGGCGCCGCGATAGCGATAACGCTGGGCGCCGGCCATGATCATGCCGATCACATAACCGTCATGCACATGGGGCGCGAAGCGGTGTTCGATGTAGCGCGCGGACAACAGCTCGACCCCGGCCAACGGTGCCGTTTGCCAAAAGCGAATCGACTCGCCCTGATCGGTGTCCATGGCCTTACTCGCGACCCGCAGCGGTCAGCCATTGGGGAATGCGTCGTTCCAGGTAGTAACCCGGTTGCCGGAACGAGCCGTCGACGAAGCCGACATGCCCGCCCTTGGCCTGCAATTCGAATTGCGTGCAGGCCGACAGTTCGCTGGCGTCGGGCAAGCTGTGGGGGAAGACGAACGGATCGTCCGACGCCTGAATGATCAGGGTCGGCGTGCGAATTTCCCCAAGGAAATAACGACTCGAGGCGCGGCGATAGTAATCCTCTGCATCGACAAAACCATGCAGCGGCGCGGTGACGCGGCCATCGAAATCCCAGAAGGTGCGCATGTTTTCCAGCGACCCCAGGGCCGCCAATGCCGCCAGGCCATCCTTGCGTCCGTCATGCTGGAACTGGCGCTGCTTGTTCCTGATGTAGGCGACCATCTCACGCATGAAATGCGCCTGATAGACCTTGGAGAATCCTTGGCCGATCCGGTCTGCGCACTGGTCCAGCCGAAACGGCACCGACACTGCCACGGCACCGAGCACACCGCTGCCACTGCCGGTTTCGCCCAAGTGTTTGAGCAACACATTGCCGCCCAAGGAATAGCCGACCGCATACAGCGGCGCGAGCGGTCGCTTGGCTTTCAGGTGTTTGATGGCTTCAGCCAGGTCTTCGCTGGCGCCGGAGTGGTAGCTGCGCGGCAACAAATTGGGTTCGCCCGAGCAGCCGCGCCAGTTCAACGCCACGCTGGCCCAACCTTGATCCCCGAGGACTTTTTGCAGGCCCGCCACATAAGGCGAGTTCGACGATCCGGTCAGCCCGTGCAACACCAGCACCAACGGCGCCGTGGCGGTATGCGGGCCGTGCCAGTCGAGGTCGAGGAAATCGCCATCCTCGAGCCACAGACGTTCACGTTCGCGTTCGATATGCGTGGTTTTGCGCCAAAGCGGTCCCCACAAGGTTTGCAAGTGCGGGTTACTGAGCCCGAAGGCCGGGGTGAAGCGTTTACTGGGCGGGAGCACGATGTTTCTCTGAAAGGTAAACCAGTCGGCGGCAAGGCTGACAAACCAGGCCCGGCCACCGATGTCCAAAGAAACTAACTTGCCACAAACCCCGTCTCGGCGCGACACATGCTCTTCGGCACTTCGCTGGCAGGCAGAGGCAAAGGCAGTTGTTCCACGGTCGGGCCCAACGTCACCACCGACCATTGGTCCGCATCAAAGTGTCTGTTCAAGGCCTCTTTGATTTGCGCAACGGTCAGCGCTTGGGCTTGCTCGAGTGAAAAATCCAGGTCAAGGGGCAAGTCGTGTTGGTTGATCGTGACCAGCCGGGAAAGAATCTGCGAGTTGCTGGCGCTGTTGAGCACGCTGGTGCTGCGCAGTTGGCGCAGGGTATCGTCGAGTTCCTGCTGGGTCGGACCCGTTTGCAAGTAATCGCGGTACATCGACTGCACCAGTTTCACCGCGCCATCGCTGAACTGCGGGCTGGTTTTCATACGGATGATGGCTGTGCCGCCCTCTTGCAAGAAAGCTGTCTTCAGTTGCACCGCGTAGGTCAGTCCGCGTTTTTCCCTGAGTTCTGTCATCAATCGGGAAGAGACTTTCTGTCCGCCGAAAATCGTGTGGGCCACGGTCAGCGCTACGTAATCGGGATGTTGGCGTGTCACCCCAGGCTGACCCAACAAAATTTGCGTCTGGGTCAAAGGGCGTTCTATATGGCGCGATGCTGTCGCGTCTTGTCGGCGCGGGACTGGCGTCACCGATGCCATTTCGGTGCCGACGGGCAGCGCATTGAAAACCTGCAAGCTCATGTTCTGGGCTTGTTCCAGTGTCAGGTCGCCGACCAGCGTGATTACCGCGTTAGCTCCGGCATAGGCTTGTCGATGAAACGCTTGGACCTGTTCCCGGGAGAGCAGCTCCACACTTTGTTCCGTACCGTAAATCGGCTGGGCATATGGGTGCCCCGGCAACAGCAGCTCATTCATGGCGTGGGCGATTTGTGAATCGGGGTCCTGCTGCCGGGCCTTGAGGAGATTGGTCAGTTCTTTTTTGACGTTGACCAACGCTTCCTCACTCAGCAATGGCTGGCCCAGGATCTGCGTAAGCAGCAACAGGGCCGGATCGCGCTGTTCGGTGGCCGACAAGCTGCGCAGGGAAAAAGAGGCGCGGTCCTGCTCGATGCTCATACCGAGTTTCGCCCCGAGGCCATCCAGGGTTTCCATGATCGCTGACAGATCCTTGCCCGGCACACCTTCATTGAGCAGGCTGAAGGTTGCTGCCGCCAATCCGGGATGGGTGCCATCTTGCGCGCTGCCGGCAGGAAAGCTCACATGCAGGTCGAACATCGGCAGTTCCGGGGTGCGGATAAACAACACCTTGCCGCCTGAGTGCGATTTCCAGCCTTGAATTTTCAGGGCGCGCGGGGTGACTGCCTGTTCGTCCAGCTCTGCCAGGGATTGCAGGCGTGAGGGTTCGATAGCGGCAGGTTGCTGCGGCTCGGTGTCGGCCAAGGCGAGGCAGCCTTGCAGGCCACCCAGGACTAAGAGTCCCAGCGTCACGCAGGTGAATTTATTCATGGGTTTTCTCCACGAGAACATGGGCGGTGCTCAGGCGTTGGCGGGTCAGGTAGGTCTGCGCGACTTGCTGAATGTCTTGCGGGGTCACCCGGTTCAGTTCATTGACGTCCTCGTCCATCAGCCGCCCGGACAGGCCGATGCTCTCTAGCCCACCGAGGTGATCCGCCTGGTTTTCGATGGAATCGCGGTTATAGATTTGCCGGGCAATCAGCAACGTACGGGCGCGTTCCAGTTCGACGCTGTCGGGCGGGGTAGCCTTGAGTTCGTCGAGCAGCGTCCAGATCTGCGCCTGTGCCTGTTCAAGGCTGGCGGTGCTTTGAGTGTTGAGCTGGGCGTTGAGGGTGAAAAGACTGTCGCCGCGATACAACGGGTTGTAACTGGATGAAATGCCCGAAAACAACCTTTCGGTGAATTGCAGGCGCTTATTCAGGCGGGCGCTGTTCGAGCCGGCCAGCAAGGTCTCGAGCAGTTGAAGCGCGTGCACCGAGCGACGGTTTTCGGCGCTGGCCAGGCTCGGAACGTTGAACGACATGCTCAGCCGAGGCGCGGAAATCGCCTGGTGCAGGATGATTTTGCGCTCGCCGGGATCGGCCAGTTCCAGGGGGGGGGGGCGGGTGGTGACAAATGGTTTGGCAGGGAGGGCGCCGAAGTAACGCTCGGCCAGGGGCTGCACTTTTTCCAGTGTCACGTCCCCGACAATAACGAGCGTGGCGTTACCCGGGGCGTAGCGGCTTTGATACCAGTGGCGCAGGTCGTCGGCGGTCAGGTGCTGCAAGTCGTGCATCCAGCCGATGATCGGTGCGCCGTAGCTGCTGGCCGGGAAGGCCAGGCGCGTGAGGCGCTCGTGTGCGACCCCGTCTGGATCATCATCGACCCGAAACCGACGTTCTTCCTGAATGACCGCCAGTTCCGGAATGAAATCCTCGGCGCGCAGGTGCGCGGTGGACATCATGTCGGCCATCAACTCGAAAGCGACGCCCAGTTGATGCGGTTGCAGGGTCTGGTAGTAAGTGGTCACGTCCTTGTCGGTAAAGGCGTTTTGTGACGCGCCAAGGTTGTCCAGAATCGCCGAAGCTTCGCCGGAGCAGGTCTTGCTACTGCCCTTGTAAAGCATGTGTTCCAAGGCGTGAGACAGGCCGGATTTTCCCGGCGGTTCGCCGCTGGAGCCGACCCTGACCCAGAGTTGCGAAGTCACCACGGGGGCGCGATGGTCCTCGCGCACGACGACCTTGAGGCCGTTATCGAGCGTGAATTCGTGGGTGGGTTGCGCGGGTTCGGCCAGTGCCGTGAACGGCAGTAGCCAGGTAAAGAGCAGCATCCTGCTGCGAGCGATGTTCATCCGTGTTCATCCTCAGTGGTTTACAAAAATTGCGTAAACCACTGTGGAGAATCGGACGAGGCCGTTGGCGGTAATTATTTACCGCACGGGCCGGGTTGCTTCATGGGATGGCGGGTTTAGCTTGCCAACGGACTGCGCTGCCACAACGCGTAGTAAACGCGCCCGGATTTCTGCTCCCGGTGCAGGCGCCAGTTGCCCGGCAAACCCAGCGCCGATGGCGCGTTTTCGCTTTCGGTGTAGACCCAGGCGTCGTCGGCCAGCCACTGACGCTCTTCGAGCAAGGCACAAACGCCCGGCAACAGGTCCTGGTTGAACGGCGGGTCGAGGAACACCACGTCGTACGCCGTCGCAACCTGGGTTTCCAGGTAGCGCAGGGCGTCGGCGGTCTGCACCTGGCCGGTGGTGCAGCGCAGGGTGCCGAGGTGTTCCTTGATGCTGGACACTGCAATGTTGCTGGCATCCAGCGCCTGGCCCATGGCGGCGCCACGGGAAAGGGCTTCGAGGAACAACGCGCCGCTGCCGGCAAACGGGTCCAGCACCTTGGCCCCGGCGATGTACGGCGCGAGCCAGTTGAACAGCGTTTCACGCACCCGGTCCGGTGTCGGACGCAGGCCCGGCGCGTCAGGGAAGCTCAGCTTTCGGCTGCCCCATTCACCGCCGATGATGCGCAGTTGGTTCACGCCGTTGTGCACGTTGTGAACAGGTTTTTTTGGACGAGTGGCCATTAATGCTCCGGAACCCCGAGCGGCTGCTCGGTGGGTTTATCAGATGGGGCCGGTAACGGCTTTTGCGGCACGGTCGGGCCAGCGGTGACGATGACCATTTTGTCCGTGCTCAGGTGTTTGTTCAGTGCGTTCTTGACCTGCTCGACGGTCAGGCTCTGGGACTGCTGCATGAAGTCTTCCAGATAACTCAGCGGCAGGTTGTAGAAACCCATGGCGCCGAGTTGGCCGACGATATCGGCGTTGCTGGCGGTGGACAGCGGGAAGCTGCCGGCCAGTTCACGCTTGGCGTCGTCGAGTTCTTTCTCGGTCGGGCCGGTTTTAAGGTAATCCGCGAGCACGTCCTGCACCAGTTTCAGGGTGCCTTCGCTCATTTCGGCGCGGGTCTGCAGGTTGATCATGAACGGACCGCGAGCCTGCATCGGGGTGAAGCCCGAATAGATGCCGTAGGTCAGGCCACGTTTCTCGCGCACTTCGCTCATCAATCGGGTGCCAAAGCCACCGCCGCCGAGGATCTGGTTACCCATGGACAGTGCCGCGTAGTCCGGGTCATCACGGTCGATGCCCAGTTGCGCGAGCATCAGGTTGGTCTGCTTGGATGGGAACTCGATATGGCCGACGCTGGCCTTGGGTTCGGTCGGTTGCGGGATTTTCGCCAGGGCCGGGCCTTTTGGCAGGGCGCCGGAGACTTGCGCGGCAATCGCCTCGGCCTCGGCGCGGGACAGATCGCCCACCAGCGCAATCACCACGTTGCCGGCCGCATAGGCTTTCTCGTGGAAAGCGCGCAGCTGGGCGAGGGTGATCGCCGGAACGGTTTGCGCCGTGCCGTCGCTGGAGTTGGCGTAAGGGTGATCGCCGTACAGACGCTTCATCAACTCGATGCCGGCCAGTTTGCCGGGGTTCTGTTTCTGGTATTCGAAACCGGCGAGCATCTGGTTCTTGATACGCGCGAACGAGTCGGCGGGGAAGGTCGGTTTGCCGATGACTTCAGAGAACAACTGCAAGGCTGGCTCGCGTTTGTCCACGGCACTCAAGCTGCGCAGCGACGCCACCGCCATGTCTTTATAGGCACCGTTGCCGAAGTCCGCGCCCAGGCCTTCAAAGCCTTGGGCGATGGCGCCGACATCCTTGCCGGCCACGCCTTCGTTGAGCATGGCGTTGGTCAGCAGGGCGAGACCCGGTGCGTTGCCGTCCTGGCTGCTGCCGGCGGCGAAGATCAGGCGCATGTCGAACATCGGCAGTTCCCGGGCCTCGACGAACAGCACCTTGGCGCCTTCGGCGGTGGTCCAGGTCTGCACGTTCATGTTGCGGTGGCTTGGGGCCTTGCCGTCGAGTTCGGCCAGGGATTGCAGCTTCTGGGTGGACTTGGCTTTGTCGAGGGCTTCGCTGGCCTTGGAGTCATCGGGCCGCAACAGGTAAACCGTTGCCGAGCCGATCAACGCCACGAGGATCAGCCCGATCAGCGCCAGGCGCGGTTTTTTACGCTCACTCATGAGTCGTCTCCAGTGGAAGTACATGGGCGACGCTGAGACGTTCGCGGGTGAAATACAGCTTGGCGGCCTTCTGGATGTCTTCGGGGGTGACGCTTTCCAGGTCGGCCAGCTCGGTGTCCATCAGTTTCCACGACAGGCCGACGGTTTCCAGTTGACCGATGGCGGTCGCCTGGCTGGTAATCGAGTCACGCTCGTAGACCAGACCGGCAATGACCTGGGCCCGCACGCGCTCCAGTTCTTCAGCCGACGGCGCGGTGGTTTTCAGCTGTTCGAGCAATTTCCACAGACCGGCCTCGGCCTGGGCGATGGTTTTCTTCTTCTGCGTGTTCGGGCTGGCCGACAGGGTGAACAGGCTGTCGCCCCGGGTGTAGGCGTCGTAGCTCGACGAACCGCCGGACACCAGCTCTTCGCCACGCTCCAGCTGCGTCGGGATGCGCCCGCTGTAGCCGCCGTCGAGCAGGGCCGAAATCAGGCGCAGGGCATTCACCGACCGTTTGTCTTCAGCCGTGGCGATGCTCGGCACGTTGAAGGCCAGCATCAGGCTCGGCAGTTGGGTTTGCACATGCAGGGTGATCTGCCGTTCGCCGGGCTCAGCCAATTCCATCGGAATTTTCGCCGGTGGCACGTCGCGCTTGGCGATCGGGCCGAAGTAGCGCTGGGCCAGGGCTTTGACTTCATCCGGGGTGACATCGCCGACCACCACCAGCGTGGCGTTGTTCGGCACGTACCAGGATTTGTACCAGTGGCGCAGTTCTTCGACCTTCATGCGGTCCAGGTCAGCCATCCAGCCGATGGTCGGCGTGTGATAGCCGCTGGCCGGGTAGGCCATGGCCTTGAAGCGTTCGTAGGCCTTGGACATCGGCTTGTCGTCGGTGCGCAGGCGACGTTCTTCTTTAATAACCTCGATCTCGCGGCTGAACTCGTCGGCCGGCAATTTCAGGTTGGCCATGCGGTCGGCTTCGAGCTCGAAGGCCACGCCCAGGCGATCGCGGGCCAGCACTTGGTAATAGGCCGTGAAGTCATCGCTGGTGAAGGCGTTCTCTTCGGCACCGAGGTCGCGCAGGATCAGCGACGCTTCGCCGGGACCGACTTTCTCGCTGCCCTTGAACATCATGTGTTCCAGGGCGTGGGACAGGCCGGTCTGCCCCGGGGTCTCGTAGCTGGAGCCGACCTTGTACCAGACCTGGGAAACCACCACCGGCGCACGATGGTCTTCGCGCACGACGACCTTCAAGCCGTTGTCGAGGGTGAATTCGTGGGTGGGTTGCGGATCGGCAGCCAGGGCCGAGAGGGGCAGACAAACTGTGCTGAACAGCAGGCCAGCAGCGCGGCGGGCTAGAGCATTCATTCGTTTTTTAAACCTGTTGAGCTGCCCGCTTGTTCTTAGCGTCAGCGGGCGAGAGGGTGCTAGGATAACGGTCCGTTTTACTGGCGGCCACGCCTGTGAACCTTTTATCGGTCCGCAGGTTGTATGGGTTCCCGGCAGAAGCTTTGAGTTTGTCAGCTAAACTCTGCGTTTTCGCCGACGATGCCGGTCCAGTCCTTGGTATTAGTCGACCTTTGAGGTGCCGTTGGCACTTCGACAAATTGTTGCGCGTGAACAAGCTGGGTCAATTGCAGTCTGTTCAGCATCGAATATTTATTTGCCGGGGCGCCCTTTGGCGCGTCGCTACCGTGAGATAGCCGTCCTCCATGTTTGGTTCCAACGACGACAAGAAGACCCCAGCTGCGGCTGGCGAGAAGAAAAGCCTGTTCGGATGGCTGCGCAAAAAGCCGCAGGAAACCGTCGTCGAACAGCCACAACCCACTCCTGAGCCCATTCCTGCACCGGTAATAGAAGAAGAGCCGGCACCGATCGTTCTGCCGAGCGTCGAGCCGGTGTTGCAACCGGTTGAGCCTGAACCTGAGCCTCAAGTTGAAGTTGCGGCCGAGTTGCCGCTGACGCCAGCCGCTGAGCCATGGTTGACACTGCCTGTGGCGGAAGAGCCGGTGGCGTTGGTTGAAGACGAGCTGGCACCGCACGTCACGCCGCCGATTCCAGCGCCGATTGCGTTTACCCCTGAGCCGGTTCATGTGCCGGTGGTTGAACCGGTTGTAGCGCCCGTCTTCGTGGCTGAGCCTGTTCCGGTTGTTGTTCCAGAGCCAGAAGTGCCGGCCTTCGTAGCGCCTGTTGCGCCGATTGTTCAAGCGCCAGAGCTTGCACCGATCGTGGCACCCATTGTTGATGCTCCCGTCGCCATCGTCGAAACCCCGGCCGAGTCGCCGCGCACCGAAGAAACCAAGGCCGGTTTCTTTGCCCGTCTCAAGCAAGGCCTGTCCAAGACCAGCGCCAGCATCGGCGAAGGCATGGCCAGCCTGTTCCTCGGCAAGAAAATCATTGATGACGAGCTGCTCGAAGACATCGAAACCCGTCTGCTGACCGCCGACGTGGGCGTCGAGGCGACGTCGGTGATCATTCAGCGCCTGACCCAGAAAGTCGCGCGCAAAGAGTTGGCCGACGCCGACGCGCTGTACAAATCCCTGCAAGCGGAATTGGCAGCGATGCTCAAGCCCGTCGAGCAGCCGCTGAAAATCACTTCGCAGAACAAGCCGTTCGTGATTTTGGTGGTCGGCGTCAACGGCGCCGGCAAGACCACCACCATCGGCAAACTGGCGAAGAAGCTGCAACTGGAAGGCAAGAAAGTCATGCTCGCCGCCGGTGACACCTTCCGTGCTGCTGCCGTGGAGCAATTGCAGGTCTGGGGTGAGCGCAACAAGATCCCGGTGATCGCCCAGCACACTGGCGCCGATTCGGCTTCGGTGATCTTCGACGCCGTGCAAGCCGCCAAGGCCCGTGGCATCGACGTGCTGATCGCCGACACCGCCGGTCGTCTGCACACCAAAGACAACCTGATGGAAGAACTGAAAAAGGTTCGCCGCGTCATCAGCAAGCTCGACGTCGACGCGCCGCACGAAGTGCTGCTGGTGCTTGACGCCGGTACTGGTCAGAACGCCATCAACCAGGCCAAGCAGTTCAACCAGACCGTGCAGTTGACGGGCCTGGCGTTGACCAAACTCGACGGCACCGCCAAGGGCGGGGTGATTTTCGCCCTGGCCAAGCAGTTTGGCTTGCCCATCCGCTACATCGGCGTCGGTGAAGGCATCGATGATTTGCGTACCTTTGAAGCAGAACCCTTTGTCCAGGCATTGTTTGCCGAGCGGGAGCGTTCATGATTCGTTTCGAACAGGTCGGTAAACGCTACCCGAACGGTCACGTCGGCTTGCATGAGCTGAGCTTTCGAGTCCGTCGGGGCGAATTCTTGTTTGTCACCGGCCATTCCGGTGCCGGTAAAAGCACCTTGTTGCGGCTGTTGCTGGCCATGGAACGTCCGACCACCGGAAAATTGCTGCTGGCCGGGCAAGACCTGGGCACCATCAGCAATGCGCAGATTCCTTATCTGCGCCGGCAGATTGGCGTGGTGTTCCAGAATCACCAGTTGTTGTTCGATCGCACGGTGTTCAATAACATCGCACTGCCGTTGCAGATTCTGGGTCTTTCGAAGCCCGAGATTGCCAAGCGTGTTGATTCGGCCCTGGAGCGCGTGGCGCTTTCGGATAAAACCGATTTGTACCCTGGCGACCTGTCCACCGGTCAGCAACAGCGCGTCGGCATTGCCCGCGCCATCGTTCACCGCCCTGCCTTGCTGCTGGCGGACGAACCGACCGGTAACCTCGACCCGCGCCTGGCGGCCGAAATCATGGGCGTGTTCGAAGACATCAACCGTCTGGGCACCAGCGTGCTTATCGCCAGTCACGACTTGGCCCTCATCGCCCGCATGCGCCACCGCATGCTGACCTTGCAGCGTGGCCGATTGATTGGTGACGGGGAGGCCGGCGTATGAGTGCGACACGCAGTCCCAAGGTTTCCGAGCGTGTAGCCCCGAAAGCTGCTGACCCGCAACCGCAAAAGAAAAAGCGCGACGATGACGACGGCCCGGATTTCGCCACGTTGTTGCGTGCCTGGATCGAAAGCCATCGCGCGAGCCTGCTGGACAGTCTGCGCCGGTTGGGCAAGCAGCCGATCGGTAGCTTTTTCACCTGCATGGTGATGGCGGTGGCCCTGAGTTTGCCGATGGGGCTGTCACTTTTGCTGAATAACGTCGAGCGGTTGGGCGGTTCCTGGCAGCGTGCGGCGCAGATTTCTCTGTACCTGGAACTCAACGCCAGCCCGGAACAGGGCGAGTCGTTGCGCGAGCAGATCAAAGGCATGCCCGGCGTTGCTGATGCTGAATACGTTGGTCGTGATCAGGCGCTGGAAGAGTTCCAGCAGCAGTCCGGTCTGGGCGAGGCGCTCAAGGAGCTGCCGGAAAACCCGCTGCCGGGCGTGGTGTTGGTGACGCCGAACGAGGTCGACAAGCCGACGCTTGAAGCATTACGACAAAAACTTTCCGAGCTGCCGAAGGTACAACAGGCACAACTTGATCTAGTCTGGGTCGAGCGTCTGGCCGCCATCCTCAAGCTCGGCGACCGGTTTGTCTTCGGTCTGACCGTGCTTTTGGTGTCTGCATTACTTTTGGTGATAGGCAATACCATTCGTCTTCATATTGAAAACCGCCGCACAGAGATAGAAGTGATTAAACTCGTCGGCGGCACGGACAGCTATGTGCGCAGGCCCTTTCTGTATATGGGCGCGTTATATGGCTTCGGTGCGGGGATTCTTTCCTGGGGCGTCCTGGCGTTCGGCCTGAACTGGCTGAACGACGCAGTGGTTGGTTTGGCCGGCTTGTACGGCAGTAATTTTGCGCTGGCCGGAGTGCCAGTTGCCGATGGTCTGTCGCTCTTGCTTGGCGCGGTGCTGTTGGGTTATATCGGTGCATGGATTGCAGTCGCACGTCATCTCAGGGAGTTGGCGCCGAAGTAGTATCTTTTTGCGCGTATTGACCTTTCGGTTTTTATGGGAACTTGTCCTACGGTTTCCGGTCAATTTTCGCAGTGCTGAACTGCACGAGTTATGTAAGTCGGAGGTTTTTTCGTATGACCACTTCTTTGCAACCTGCTTATGCTCTGGTCCCAGGCGCAAACCTGGAGGCCTATGTGCACACGGTGAACAGCATTCCATTGCTGACACCGGAGCAGGAGCGTGAACTGGCCGAGAGTCTCTATTATGAGCAGGATTTGGGGGCGGCTCGGCAGATGGTGCTCGCCCACCTGCGTTTTGTCGTACACATTGCCCGTAGCTATTCCGGCTACGGCCTGGCCCAGGCTGACCTGATCCAGGAAGGCAACGTCGGCCTGATGAAGGCCGTGAAGCGCTTCAACCCTGAGATGGGTGTGCGCCTGGTTTCGTTCGCTGTGCACTGGATCAAGGCGGAAATTCACGAGTTCATCCTGCGCAACTGGCGCATTGTGAAAGTCGCGACCACCAAGGCCCAACGCAAGCTGTTCTTCAACCTGCGCAGCCAGAAGAAACGTCTGGCGTGGCTGAACAACGAGGAAGTCCACCGTGTGGCGGAAAGCCTCGGCGTAGAGCCGCGGGAAGTGCGCGAGATGGAAAGTCGCCTGACCGGCCATGACATGGCCTTCGATCCGGCCGCAGAAGCGGATGACGACAGCGCTTTCCAATCGCCGGCCAACTATCTGGAAGACCACCGGTACGACCCGGCCCGTCAACTGGAAGATGCCGACTGGAGCGACAACTCCAACCACAACCTGCACGAAGCGCTGGAAGTGCTGGACGACCGCAGCCGTGACATCCTCTACCAGCGCTGGCTGGCAGAAGAAAAAGCCACGCTGCACGACCTGGCGCAGAAGTACAACGTGTCGGCCGAGCGAATTCGTCAGCTTGAGAAAAGCGCGATGAACAAGCTCAAGTTGTCGATCGCCGCTTAACCTGCGCACCGGCAATAAAAAACGCCCCGATCAGTGATGATCGGGGCGTTTTTTGTTTCTGTGCTCAACGCATAACCTTTGTGGGAGCGAGCCTGCTCGCGAATGCGGCGTGTCAGTCAACATCATTGCCAAATGACACACCGCATTCGCGAGCAGGCTCGCTCCCACAGGGGATCTTCCGTGTTACTGAGCCCAAGGTGCCCGGCGCGAATCGTTGAGTCCCAGCAAATAGCTATCGCCCCCCAACTGACTCATCTGCTGCCGAATCCACCCGGCCCGGCGCGCTACGTAATTAGTCGGATGACTGGCACTCCACACTCGCGGATTGGGCAATACCGCCGCCAGCAAGCTCGATTGCTGACGACTAAGCCCTTTAGCGCTCACACCAAAGTGATGCCTGGCCGCCGCCTCAGCGCCAAACACCCCGTCATCCCACTCGACACTGTTGAGGTACACCTCGAGAATCCGCTGCTTGGGCCAGAACACCTCGATCAATCCGGTAAACCACGCTTCCAACCCTTTGCGCAGCCAACTGCGGCCGGACCACAGAAAGAGGTTCTTCGAGACTTGCTGGCTGAGCGTGCTGGCGCCGCGAATCGAACCGCCGAGTTCGTTATGAGCCAGGGCTGCCTGGATCGCCCCGAAGTCGAAACCCCAATGCTCCGGGAATTTCTGGTCCTCGCCGGCAATCACCGCGACTTTCAGGTCGTCGGAGATCTGATCCCAAGGTTGCCAGGTGCGCTGCAGGTCGATGGGCTCGCCGTCGAACCAGGATTCGATCTTGCGCTCGACCATCAACGCCGTCCCCGGTGGCGGCACCACGCGAAAGATCAGAACCAGCAACACGCTGCCGCCCGCGAACCAGAGCAAGGCCTTCGTGAATCGTCGCAATATTAAACGCAGCATAGAGATGGCTTGGCCGAACCCGTTGAGCGGGCCATTATACAGACCCTGTTGATCGAGTCTGACTGGAGTTCTTCATGCTGCGTGGCTTTCTGATGCTGGCCGCTTTCTTCGGCTTCACCGGCGTTGCCCTTGGCGCGTTCGCCGCCCATGGTTTGAAAAACCGTCTGACCCCCGAATACCTGGCGATTTTCCACACCGGTGTCACCTATCAATTGGTGCATACCTTGGCGCTGCTGGGTGTGGCGCTGCTGGCCACGCAGATTCCGGGTCGCTTGATCACTTGGGCCGGAGCGTCCTTTGCGATCGGCATCCTGCTGTTTTCCGGCAGTTTGTATCTGCTGACGATCACTGGCGTTAGCAAGCTCGGCATCATCACGCCGTTCGGTGGCTTGGCGTTTCTAGTCGGCTGGTTCTGCCTGGGCCTCGCCGCTTGGCGATTGACTTGACCTTGTAGGAGCTGCCGAAGGCTGCGATCTTTTGATCTTCAAAAGAGTAGGATCAAAAGATCGCAGCCTTCGGCAGCTCCTACGGGATCGTGTTTCAAGACGAATGGCTTGGGTCAGCCTGACCGATCGGGCTAGAATGCCAGCCCCTAAAAATGATGGCGGCTTCTTGCATGCGCATTCAGTTGAACGGCGAATCCCTTGAACTGCCCGACGGTGAAACCGTTGCGGCCCTGCTGACCCGTCTGGATCTGACCGGACGCCGGGTGGCGGTCGAACTCAATCTGGATATCGTCCCGCGCAGCCAGCATGCTGACACCACGCTGAACGACGGCGACAGTGTCGAAGTCGTGCACGCCATCGGCGGCGGCTAGTCGCCCGGCCCGCAAGGGCACAGAATTCTGCAAGAACCTCACCCCTACAGAGGATTTCCCATGAGCATCGTTCGTAGCGACAAGCCCTTCGTCCTGGCCGGTCGTACTTACCAGTCGCGTTTGCTGGTAGGCACCGGCAAGTACCGCGACATGGAAGAAACCCGCTTGGCCATCGAAGCCTCGGGTGCCGAGATCGTCACCTTCGCCGTGCGCCGCACCAACCTGGGCCAGAACCCGGGCGAACCGAACCTGCTCGAAGTCCTGTCGCCGGATCGCTACACCTTCCTGCCGAACACCGCTGGTTGCTTCGACGCGACCGAGGCCGTGCGCACCTGCCGCCTGGCCCGTGAGCTGCTCGGTGGCCACAACCTGGTGAAGCTGGAAGTGCTGGCGGACCAGAAAACGCTGTTCCCGAACGTGATCGAAACCCTCAAGGCCGCCGAAGTGCTGGTCAAGGAAGGCTTCGATGTGATGGTTTACACCAGCGATGACCCGATCATCGCCCGTCAACTGGCGGAAATCGGCGTGATTGCGGTCATGCCGCTGGCCGGTCTGATCGGCACGGGCCTGGGGATCTGCAACCCGTACAACCTGCAGATCATCCTCGAAGAAGCCAAGATTCCGGTACTGGTCGACGCCGGTGTCGGTACTGCCTCCGACGCCACCATCGCCATGGAACTGGGTTGCGAAGCGGTGCTGATGAACTCGGCCATCGCCCATGCCCAGCAGCCGATCATGATGGCCGAAGCCATGAAACACGCGATCGTCGCGGGCCGCCTGGCCTACCTCGCCGGCCGCATGCCGAAAAAACTCTATGCCAGCGCCTCCTCGCCGCTGGATGGTCTGATCAAGTAAGAGCCATTGATGACTGAATCGAACGACACGCCTATCCAGACGGAAGAAGGCGAAGAACGCCAACACCGCCGCATCAAGAGTTTCGTGATGCGCGCCGGACGCATGACCGAAGGCCAGCAAAAAGGCCTGGAGCAGGGCACGCCGCTGTTCGTCCTGCCGCTGGCCGATGCGCCGGTGGACTTCGACCAGGTGTTCGGCCGCTCGGCGCCGCGTTCGCTGGAAATCGGTTTCGGCATGGGCCACTCGCTGCTGGAAATGGCCGCGGCTTCGCCGGAACAGGATTTCATCGGTGTGGAGGTTCACCGTCCGGGTGTCGGCGCGCTGCTTAATGGTGTGCTGACTCAGGGCCTGACCAACCTGCGGGTCTACGATTGCGATGCGATCGAAGTGCTCAACAATTGCGTGGCCGACAACAGCCTCGATCGTCTGATGCTGTTTTTCCCGGACCCATGGCACAAGAGCCGTCACCACAAGCGCCGTATCGTTCAGGCGTCGTTCGCTGAACTGGTGCGCAGCAAGTTGAAGGTCGGCGGCATTCTGCACATGGCCACCGACTGGGAACCGTACGCCGAGTACATGCTGGAAGTGATGAACGTCGCGCCGGGCTACCGCAACCTCGCCGAAGACGGCAAATGCGTCCCACGCCCGACCGAACGCCCGATCACCAAGTTCGAGCGCCGCGGCGAACGACTTGGGCATGGCGTGTGGGACCTGAAGTTCGAAAAGCAGTCTTAAGCCGTAACGCAATAAAAACTGTGGGAGCGAGCTTGCTCGCGATGAGGTCCTAACATTCAACATCTATGTTGACTGTTACACCGCCATCGCGAGCAAGCTCGCTCCCACAGGTGTTTTCGGTTGTCGCTAAATCAGCGGCGGTCGGCTACGACGCCGATCAACACCAACACTACCAACAACACCGGCGCCAGGCTGTAGTTGTTGAACTGGCTCAGGCCTTTGATTATCCAGGGTGTGGCGTAGATCAGTGCCACGCCGCTGCCGACCATGCACAGCAGGGCCATCAGCGGGACGCGCAAGGCGCCGGCGATGCCGCCCAGGCGTTGTTCGACCCAGCCTTTGATGTCGGCGCCGAACAGCACCAGCAGGCAGCCCACCAGGGCCAGAGAGATTTCCGACAGGTTGCTACGGCTCCAGCGGGACACGGTGGCGAGCAGGTCGAGGATCAAATCCATTGGTTTTCCCTTAAGGCTGAAATCAGCTCAGAAATGTCTGCAGCAAGTCATTGAGGAACAGTTGTCCGCGCTCGGTGGCCGCCAGACGTGACGGTTCGACCTGCAACAAGCCGCTTTGTTCGGCTTCCCGGCGACCTTCGGCGAGGCTTTCCAGGGGCAGGCCGGTGCGTTCCGGATACAGCCGTGATTCCACGCCTTCGGTCAGGCGCAAGGCGTTCATCAGGAAGTCGAACGGCAACTCGTCATTGGTCAGCGCCTTCTCGCCAGCCTTGAAGCTTTTGGCCGGGTTGAGGTAATCCTTCGGCAAGCGCGTCTTCCAGGTGCGGACGATGCGCCCGTCCGGGTGGCTGAGCTTGCCATGGGCGCCGGCGCCGATGCCGATGAAGTCGCCGAAACTCCAGTAATTGAGGTTATGCCGCGCCGCACGACCGGGCTGGGCATAGGCCGAGACTTCGTATTGCGCGTAACCGTGTGCGGCGAGCAACGCCTGGCCAGCCTCTTGAATGTCCCACAGCGTGTCGTCTTCCGGCAGCGTCGGCGGCTGGTTCCAGAACACCGTGTTCGGCTCCAGGGTCAGTTGATACCAGGACAAGTGGGTCGGCTTCAGGGCGATGGCCTGGCGCAGGTCGCTCAGCGCATCGTCCAGGGACTGATCGGGCAAGCCGTGCATCAGGTCCATGTTGAAGTTGTCGAACCCGGCCTGACGCGCCATGCCGGCGGCTCGCACCGCTTCGTCGCCGTTGTGAATGCGGCCCAGGGCCTTGAGTTTCTCTTCCTGGAAGCTCTGGATGCCGATCGACAGGCGATTGATCCCCAGCGCGCGATAGGCGACGAACTTCTCCTGCTCGAAGGTCCCGGGATTGGCTTCCAGGGTGATTTCGATGTCGCTGGCAAACGCAATGCGCTGTTCCACGCCTTTGAGCAAACGGCCCAGTGCCGCAGCGCTGAACAGGCTCGGCGTGCCGCCGCCGAAGAAAATCGAACTCAACTCACGGCCGTAGACCGCGTGCAAATCCTGATCAAGGTCGGCGAGCAAGGCGTCGACATACTCTTCTTCCGGCAGAACGGGGCTGGCGGTGTGGGAGTTGAAATCGCAATAAGGGCATTTGCGCACACACCACGGGATGTGGATGTACAGCGCCAGGGGCGGCAGCGTTGGCAACGCGGCCCGCGGCGATTGTGCGGCGCCGCCGAAGATCAGCGGCGACGCGGATGAGTCGTGGGTCATATCAGGCCTAGACGCTGGCGCAGCAGATCCATTGCACGGGCGCGGTGGCTGATCAGGTTCTTCTCGCTCGGGCTTAGCTCGGCGCTGGAGCAATCGCGCGACGGCACCCAGAACAGCGGATCGTAGCCGAACCCGTGTTCACCGCTGGCTTGGGTCAGGATACGGCCGTGCCACAAACCTTCGCACAGGATCGGCAACGGATCGTCAGCATGTCGCACCAGCGCCAGGACGCAGACAAACTGCGCGCCGCGCTCGGCTTCCGGCACGTCTTTCAACGCGTCGAGCAATTTGGCGTTGTTCGCCGCATCGCCCTTGCCGTCAGCGTAACGTGCGGAATAGATCCCTGGCGCACCCCCGAGGAAATCCACCGCCAGCCCAGAATCATCCGCCAGAGAAGGCAAACCGGAGATGCGCGCCGCGTTGCGGGCCTTGAGGATGGCGTTTTCGACGAACGACAGGCCGGTTTCTTCAGGCTCGACGCTGCTGAACTCGCCGATCGAGCGCAGTTGCACCGAAGCGCCGAGCATGGCCTGGAGTTCCTTGAGTTTGCCGGCGTTATGGCTGGCCAGTACGAGTTGCGTGAAGTTCATCATTCGCCGGGGAAAAGCTCTTGGTTGAAGTTGATGGTGTTGATTTTGTCGCCGTTCTGCACCTTGATTTCAAAGGTGCGGACTTCCTGCTGGTCTACCGGGTATTGCGCGATGTAATAGACCGCGCCTTGTTCGGTGATCTGTTTGAATTTCAGCGGCACGCTTTGGCTGGTCAGGTCTTTGATCGTGCCGTTGACCTGAGCGATCAGCGGCTTGCCGTCCTTGATCACCGAAACGTTGATCACACCCTGGTTCTTGCTGCGCACCAGTTCCGCCGCTTTGGCGATGTCCGGTTGCAGGAACGTCGAGTTGAAGGTGTTGTAATGCACCGTCACGTCGCCAAAGGTTTCCTGGCGCTCGCCCTTGATGACATCGGCGGCCATGGCAGTGACGCTCAGGCAGGCAGTAAGTACAAACAGCGCTAGACGACCCATGATCGTTCTCCTTGAAATGTCGTGGTTCAGACCGCGACCTTGTGGTCTTGCAGCCCGGGGCTGCTGACGCGGTAGATACCAATCTCACCTAACAGATTAGGCCATAGCTTACTGGCCCACCCATGTCGGTGCTGTTGATCCACGGCAAGCCGATCAATGACCTTCGCTTCACGTTCGCGGCACAGTTCTTCAAAGTCGCCGAAAGTGCAGAAGTGGATGTTTGGCGTGTTGTACCAAGTGTATGGCAGGAACTCCGAAACCGGCATCCGGCCCTTGCTCGCCAGGTACCAGCGGCAGCGCCAGTGACCGAAGTTCGGGAAGGTAATGATGCACTGGCGCCCGACCCGCAGCATTTCGTCGAGGATTTTGTCCGGGTAATGCACGGCTTGCAGGGCCTGGGTCATGACCACGACGTCGAAGCTGTTGCTGGCAAAGTTACCGAGGCCCTTGTCCAGGTCCTGCTCGATCACGTTGATGCCTTTGGCCACGCATTCAGCGATGTTGTCCGCGTCGTTTTCCAGGCCATAACCGGTGACTTGCTTGTTGTCCCGCAGCCAGGTCAGCAATTCGCCGTCGCCGCAACCGAGGTCGAGCACGCGGCTACCGGCGGGAATCCATTCCTGGATGATTTCCAGATCAGCTCTCATGGCTTTCTCACAAACTAATTCGGTTCATGTAGTTGCTGAACGCCTGCAAATAACGCGGGATCGGAATCAGGAAGGCGTCGTGGCCTTGCGGAGCGTCGATCTCGAGGTAGCACACGTCTTTTTTGGCCGCCATCAGCGCATCCACCAGTTCCCGGGAGCGGGCAGGGGAGAAGCGCCAGTCGGTGGTGAAGGACATCACGCAGAACTTGGACGTGGCGCCGGCAAAGGTTTTCGCCAGGTCATCGTCGAAATTCGCCGCCGGGTCGAAGTAATCCAGGGCCTTGGTCATCAACAGGTAAGTGTTGGCGTCGAAACGGCCGGAGAACTCTTCACCCTGATAACGCAGATAGCTTTCGACCTGGAACTCGACGCTGTGGAAGTCGTAGTTGAGCTTTTCGCTTTTGAGGCCACGGCCGAATTTCTCGCCCATGGAATCGTCGGACAGGTAGGTGATGTGCCCGACCATCCGTGCCAGCATCAACCCGCGCTTGGGGATTACGCCCGCTTCCTGGAACGAACCGCCGTGGAACTCCGGGTCGGTGAGGATCGCCTGGCGTGCCACTTCGTTGAACGCGATGTTCTGCGCCGACAGCTTGGGCGCCGAGGCGATGGCCAGGCAATGCCGCACGCGATCGGGGTAAGTGATGGTCCACTGCAAGGCCTGCATGCCGCCGAGGCTGCCGCCGATCACCGCCGCCCACTGGCTGATGCCGAGCAGGTCGGACAGGCGCGCCTGGCTGTGCACCCAGTCTTCCACGGTCAACACCGGGAAGTCGGCACCGAAGGGCTTGCCGGTTTCCGGGTTGATACTGCTCGGGCCGGTGGAGCCGTTGCAGCCGCCGAGGTTGTTCAGGCTGACCACGAAGAACTTGCTGGTGTCGATCGGCTTACCGGGGCCGATGCAGCTGTCCCACCAGCCGGGTTTGCGCTCGTCATGGCTGTGGAAACCGGCAGCGTGATGATGGCCGGACAAAGCGTGGCAGATCAGCACGGCGTTGCTCGCCGTGGCGTTCAGCGTGCCGTAGGTTTCGTAGATCAGGTCATAAGCTGGGAGCGAACGGCCGCAGGCCAGGGCCAGGGGTTCACTGAAGTGCGCCATTTGCGGCGTCACCAGACCAACAGAATCGGCGGGAAAGGCAGTTGGCATCGACCCTGCTCTCGTTGAAATGAGGCGTAAGTCTAAAGACCAGTGTGGCTAGCGGCAAGCAAAGGGCTGGGTGTTTGGGAAATAGGTGGTCGGCTTTGGATCGCCCCTCACCCTAACCCTCCCGAAACGTCGGACCGCCCCAAAGGGGCGAGGGGGCTGACCGAGTTGTTCTTTCGAGTTGCATCGACCTGAGATATCAAGTCGAACTCAGGATTTGACAAGCATGGAGATCGGCTCCCTTTCTCCCTCTCCCCTAGGGGGAGAGGGCTGGGGTGAGGGGTGGTTCTAAGAAGCACCACCTGATTAAAGCGAGTCACTCACCCGATCAGATCAACCCAAGCAGTCCGTTCGGCATGAGGGCAAAGTAAGCCAGACGCGGGATCAGCCAGCTCTGCAGCAACTGGATCACGATAAACGCGAAGATCGGCGAGATGTCGAGGCCGCCGAGGTTCGGAATGATCCGACGGAACGGCGCGAGGACCGGTTCAGTAATCTGCGCCACCAGTTCGGCGCCCGGATTGTGGCTGCCCGGGGCGACCCAGGACAGAATCACGCTGATGATCATCGCGTAGAAAATGATGTTCAAAAACAGCGAGAAGATCGCGATCAGTGCCCAGGGAATCAGGAACAGCCAGTCGACCATGAAGCCTTTGAGCAGCAGGATCACCGCGATCAACAGCATCTGAATGATCAGCGCCAGTACCAGTGACGACATGTCCAGCCCGAACATGCTCGGGATGACCCGGCGCAGAGGCTTGAGCAGCGGTTGAGTGGCTTTCATGATGAACTGGCAGAGCGGGTTGTAAAAGTTCGCCCGAACCAATTGCAAGATGAAACGCAACAGCACGATCAGCAGGTACAGGCTGCCCAAGGTTTTAATTACAAAAATGGCAGCGTCATTGAGTCCGAGCATCATTGATTCCTTTGTAAGAACTGATTAGCGACCAAGTTGCTCAGCCATCTCGGCCGAACGGTGCGCAGCGGCGCCGAGTGCTTTTTCTACCAGGGCTTCGAAGCCCCCGGCCTGGAACGACTTGATGGCCGCTTCCGTGGTGCCCGCAGGCGAGGTCACGCGGCGACGCAGTTCCGCGGCGTCGACGTCACTGGCGGCCGCCATGTGGGCGGCGCCCAGTGCGGTTTGCAGGGTCAGTTGTGCGGCGATGTCCGCAGGCAGGCCGAGTTTCACGCCCGCAGCGCTCATGGCTTCGATCAACAGGAAGAAGTACGCCGGGCCGCTGCCGGAAACGGCGGTGACCGCGTCCAGTTGTTGTTCTTCGCCCAGCCACAGCGCGATGCCGACGGCGGACAACAAGGCTTCAGCTTGTTGGCGTTGTTCGGCAGACACCTGGGCGGTGGCAAACAAACCGCTCACGCCCTGACGCAGCAGCGACGGGGTGTTGGGCATGCAGCGCACGATCGGCCGGGCGCCGAGCCAGTTGTTCAGGCTGGTGGTGGTAATGCCAGCGGCGATGGAAACCACCAGTTGATTTGGTTTGAGGCTCGGGCGAATGGCTTCGCACACGGCTTTCATCGCTTGGGGTTTGACTCCCAGCACGACGACATCCGCGTCCTGGATGGCGTCGGCGTTGTCAGCGAATACTTCGATGCCGTATTCGGCGTTCACGCGCGCACGGGTTTCAGCACTTGGAGCGCTGGCCCGGATGTGTGCCGCTTCCAGACCTTTGGCGCGCAGGCCACCGATCAGGCTGGCGGCCATGTTGCCGGCACCGATAAAGGCAATACGGGTCTTGCTCATGTCAGGTCCTTAGAAAAGAAAGTAGTCAAGGCTGTGCGTAATCACGGGCGCCAAACAGGGCTGTACCGATGCGGACCCACGTGGCGCCCATGGCGATGGCCGACTCAAGGTCGTGGCTCATGCCCATGGAAAGGGTGTCGAGCGGCAGATTAAGGCTGGCTTGCAGGTGCTGCACGGCAGCAAAAGCGGCGTCCTGGGCGGCGCGATCTTCAGTCGGCTCGGGGATCGCCATCAGCCCGCGCAACTTCAGGCGCGGCAATTCGCTGATGGCCTTGGCCAGGGCTGGCAGGTCGGCCGGAGTGCAGCCGGACTTGCTGTCCTCGCCGCTGACGTTGACCTGAATGCAGATGTTCAGCGGCGGCAGATCGGCAGGACGTTGTTCGGACAGGCGTTGTGCGATTTTCAAACGATCCACGGAATGCACCCAAGCGAAGTGCTCGGCGATAGCGCGAGTCTTGTTCGATTGAATGGGGCCGATGAAGTGCCAGATCAAGGGCAGGTCGGCCAATTCGAGCTGTTTGCCCAACGCTTCCTGCAGATAGTTCTCGCCAAAGTCGCGCAGCCCGGCGGCGTAGGCTTCACGCAGGGCGTCGGCAGGCTTGGTCTTGCTCACGGCCAGCAGCTGGACGCTGTGCTCGTCGCGATGAGCCGCTTGGGTCGCAGCCTGGATACGCGAACTAACCTGGAGAATGTTGTCTGCTATCGTGGACATCAAGAGGCGCCGCCGGTCTGAAGGTTCGCGGCATTCTACTGGAATTGAGGAGCGCTATGGATATCACTGAGCTGCTGGCATTCAGCGCCAAACAGGGCGCGTCCGACTTGCACTTGTCTGCCGGCCTGCCACCGATGATTCGCGTCGACGGCGATGTGCGGCGCATCAACCTGCCGGCCCTGGACCACAAACAGGTGCACGAGCTGATCTACGACATCATGAACGACACCCAGCGGGTGGACTTCGAGAAGCACCTGGAAACCGACTTCTCCTTCGAAGTGCCGGGCGTGGCACGCTTCCGGGTCAACGCGTTCAACCAGAATCGCGGCGCCGGCGCGGTGTTCCGGACCATTCCGTCGAAGGTCCTGAGCATGGACGACCTCGGCATGGGTGATGTGTTTCGCAAGATTACCGAAGCGCCCCGAGGCCTGGTGCTGGTGACCGGCCCGACCGGTTCCGGCAAGTCCACCACCCTGGCGGCGATGATCGATTACCTGAACAACCATCGCCATCACCACATTCTCACTATCGAAGACCCGATCGAGTTCGTCCACGAATCGCGAAAATGCTTGATCAATCAGCGCGAAGTCCATCGTGATACCCGCAGCTTCGCGACGGCACTGCGCTCGGCATTGCGGGAAGACCCGGACGTGATTCTGGTCGGCGAGATGCGCGATCTGGAAACCATTCGCCTGGCCCTGACTGCGGCCGAGACCGGTCATTTGGTGTTCGGCACGCTGCATACCACGTCGGCGGCTAAAACCATCGACCGGGTGGTGGACGTGTTTCCGGGGGATGAGAAGTCGATGGTGCGCTCGATGCTGTCCGAGTCGTTGCTGGCGGTGGTGTCGCAGACGCTGGTCAAGAAGATCGGCGGCGGGCGGATCGCGGCGCACGAAATCATGCTCGGCACGTCAGCGATCCGTAACCTGATCCGCGAAGACAAGGTGGCGCAGATGTACTCGTCGATTCAGACCGGGGGCAACCTGGGGATGCAAACGCTGGATATGTGCTTGAAGGAATTGGTGACCAAGGGCTTGATCAGCCGCGAGCATGCGCGGGAGAAGGCGCGGTCGCCGGATAATTTCTGAGGTCTTTAAAAAGCAAAAGATCGCAGCCTTCGGCAACTCCTACCGGGAAACGTGAATCCCTGTGCAGGAACTGCCGAAGGCTGCGACCTTTTGATCTTGCTTTAAATCAGCGCTGTACGACGCGCATCTGGTTCGGCTCTTTCGGCAGAACCCGCTTGGCTACCACGTAGTGGCTTTCCCAGTACGGCTTCTTCAGCGTGTCGATCGACACCGCTTTGCCACGGCGCGGTGCATGGATGAAGCGGTCGTTGCCCAGGTAGATGGCAACGTGATTGACCCGGCGGCTCTTGATGTTGAAGAAAATCAGATCGCCCGGCTTCAGATCCGCACGTTCGACTTTCTGTCCATGACCGCTGGCCATGGCGTTCGAGGTGCGTGGCAGGTCGAATGTCGCGTCGTTAAACGCGTATTTCACCAGACCACTGCAATCGAACCCTTTACTTGGGCTGCTGCCGCCCCAACGGTAAGGAGTACCGAGGACGTTTACCGCACGGCTCAACACATTGCTGCTTTGCTTGGTCGCCATCGGCGGTACCAGCTTGCTGTTGAGCGTCGCCAGAGTGGCGGAGTGCTTGGCGGTTTGCTTGTTTTTGCTCGAAGGAGCAGAAACATGGGATTTCGGGGTGTAACCATTAACGTTAGGAAGACGTTGCTCACGATTGGTGGCGTGGGCGGCCAGTGGCATCAAAAGGCAAATGGTTAGCCATGTCTTGAAAAATGGACGCATTAGGCAAGGCTCATATGGGTTAGCGCGCAACTTTATAACAGCTTTTTTGGCCCTTCCGAGGCCGTTGGTCGATTGGACCTTGGAGTCAACGGAACCAAATAAGCGGCAAATTGACGCGATTGTCTGACAGAGGTCAGCTGCTATAAGGCTTTGGCGGGAGTGAAGGTAGCATTTGCCATACGTCGGACGCCTGTAAAAAAGTCACAAAGAATTCAACAATATTTATCTATCGTGTGATTCGAGGATCCTCATGAACACCTATCAACACCCCTCAACCTATCAAGACACCCACAGCAAACTGATCGGTTATCTGCTGTGGATTTTCGGTTTTACCGGGGCTCACCGCTTCTATTACGGCAAGCCGGTAACCGGCACGATCTGGTTCTTCACCTTCGGTTTGCTGGGTATCGGCTGGCTGATCGACCTGTTCCTGATCCCGTCCATGGACCGCGAGGCCGACCTGCGTTTTACCGCCGGGCCGATCGAATACAGCGTGGCGTGGATTCTGCTGACGTTTCTCGGGGTATTCGGCGTACACCGGATGTATCAGGGGAAGTGGCTCAGCGGCTTGTTGTACCTGGTAACGGGCGGGGTGTTCTTTCTGGGGGTGCTGTTTGACTTCTGGACGCTCAATACCCAGGTTTCGGTGGTGAATACCATCAGTAACCGAGCAGCCTCCCGCTAAAGAGGTGCCTGTCAGTAAGACTTCGCGAGCAAGCCCGCTCCCACAGGAATGATTCAGTCCCTGTGGGAGCGGGCTTGCTCGCGAATGCAGGCGACGCGGTCTTAAGCCTGTCGACATCTTCTTGCCAAACTATTTGGCTGTTTTCAATAATTGAAGTTGAAACGTACCAAATGCGACCGCAGTGAAACTATAAGAGATTGCAATAACGATATGGTCAGGAATGGACCAGTAAAAGATACAACCAGCGAGAATGGCCGACGAAAGGGCCGCAGCGATCAGTGATAATGCAGTAAGCAGAATCTTTCCCGGAAAATGGACTTTGGCTTTTTTACTGCTGAAAACCTGCAGTAAATGCATGGCCAATAGCATTATGCAAATAATAAACATCGCACCTATTGGCAGGCCGATCGAGTCCCTGTCAATTCCGTATAACCCTGCGGTAAGGTTATTCACTACGGTGAATATGCCTATGGCGGAGGTGATCAAGAGAAGCACTGGATAGGCATAATGCATTTGGTTACTGAGCTTTTTCATTTTTAGGGCTGCCTGCTTAGCGCGGACTGTCAAATGGCCTGACGGATGTCAGTGTGGGTTAGGTTGATACCCGGTGCCGTTGAGCATTATTTTATGTTCGCCAGAGATATCGATTTCATAACTCGCGCCGGAAAATGCCCTCCCGGCTGTAGTGAGTACTTCGAGAAATGTTGATCTGTTGCTTTCATCGAAATCGTACGTGTCTGTATACGCCTTTATTGTGCCGTCAAAAATCCAGGAGCCATTTTCGTTTCTGGTAAAGTCTCCTTCGACCTTCAAGGTTATTCTTCCTAGATAAGCACCTGTGCCAACATTGTCGTTGATAGTTGCGTAAGGTACTTTGGGGTCGGATAGATGATACGTTCCAGTTGCGCGGGTGCTGGCAATTGTATTAGCCAAAAGGGGGATTTCATGGGGCCTTACGTTCAGGCCGATGTTGTTTATGTCAACGCGCAATTTCTCCCCCTTCCCCCACAAGTAATGAGCAAAGGCTTTCACCGGGCTGAAGGGGCCACCTGAGAGCTCTGGCGTCGTTGTCTTGTATTCAATGCTGTAAGGACTGGTTGCTGCTACCTTGATCAAAGCGTCTCTGTCACTCAGCTTTTGTTGAGCGGCGAAGGCGTCCGCAAGGCTGAAGTTTATGAGTTTGTTTTTGAAATAGGCATGAGTGACTATTGAAGCATTGTTGAGTAAGTAATTATCGCTTTCTGTGATTCTCCAAAGATCTCTGATGGCGCCAAGGGCATCGTTGTTGTTAATTGTTCTACCCAGCATTTGCAGTTCGTAAGTGAATGCCTTGATGCTGGTTTTCATTTCCAGCCATTCATGGAACATGTCCATTTCAGCTGGCGTGATGACGGGGCCATCGCACAGTGGCAGTGTATAAGTCCTGCCGTCGTTGGTTATAACGGCCTCTCCGGCACCCTGCCAATCAGCTGTTGCATAGGTTCCCCATCTGAACCCTGGGTTAACCGTAAAGCCACCTGAGTTTCCCGTCGTGCCTTTCGTAATGATAGGTGGCAATGTAAGTCCATTTTTCATGTGCTGCTCCTTTGTTTTGCGTCTCTGTATATAGAGAGTTGTTTGGGTGGTTCTCCTTAGGGTGTTTGAATGCTAGATGGCGGACTGAAAATTTGCATCTGATAACTTGTAGGGTGTTTCTTATTGTTATGAGGTTCTTTTCATTTGGATTGTGAGACGTCAGAACTTTCGTACTGATAAGTGGCTGTTTTCTTTATGGCTTGAAGGAGTGTTCTTGTTACAGATGGGTTAATGATGATGTGAGGCGAGGATGTTAGCTCGTAGTAGATAAGAGTTGGTGTGGTAATGAGAGTGCTGAATGACCTAAGGACAAAGACACCTGTCAGTAAGACTTCGCGAGCAAGCCCGCTCCCACATGGGAATGCGTTCCCCCTGTGGGAGTGGGCTTGCTCGCGAATGCAGGCGACGCGGTCTTACGCCTGGTGGCTAATCCGCCCATCCACCAAGGTGTAGCGCACCACGCCCGGCAGGCTATGGCCGATAAACGGGCAGTTTTCACCCTTGGACAACCAGGTTTCACCGGCCACGGTCGAGGCCGCAGGGTCGAACAGCACGATATCCGCCGCGCCTCCTACCACCAACTTGCCCGCCGGCAGGCGCAACGCCTCGGCAGGGCCAGCGCTCAAGCGGGACAGCAGCGTCGGCAGATCCAGCAAACCGTCTTCTACTAAGGTCATCGCCAGCGGCAGCAGCAGTTCAACGCTGCTGATTCCCGGTTCAGTCGCCCCGAACGGCGCCAGTTTGGCATCGCGCTCATGGGGTTGGTGATGGCTGGAGATCGCCGAGACCACCCCGGACTTCACCGCCGCGCGCAGGCCATCGCGGTCGGCGCGGGTGCGCAGCGGCGGCTGGACGTGATAGAGGCTGCTGAAGTCGATCAGCGCTTCATCGGTCAGGATCAGTTGGTACAACGCCACATCGGCAGTCACCGGCAACCCACGGGCCTGGGCCTGGGCGATCAGGGCCGCGCCGCGCGCGCTGGTGAGTTGGCTGAAGTGCGCGCGCACGCCACTTTGCTCGACCAGCAGCAGATCCCGGGCCAGGGCCACGGTTTCAGCGGTTTCCGGAATGCCTGGCAAGCCGAGGAAACTCGCGGTCGGGCCTTCGTGGGCCAAGCCACCTTCGGCCAGGTCGTGGTCCTGGGAATTGAAAATCACCGTCAGGTCGAAGGTCGCCGCGTATTCCAGCGCCCGGCACAGGGTGCGGGTGTTGCGGAAGCTCTCCAGACCGTTGCCGAAGGCCACGCAACCGGCATCGCGCAATGCGACCAGCTCAGCCAACTGCTCGCCGTCCAGGCCTTTGCTCAGGGCGCCAATCGGGAAGACCTTGGTGTTACCGGCCTCGCGGGCGCGGTCGAGGATCAGTTCGGCCACGGCCGAGGTGTCCAGCACCGGTTTAGTTTTCGGCGGGCAGCACAGGCTGGTCACGCCACCGGCCGCCGCGGCGCGGGTTTCGCTGGCAATCGAGCCTTTGCGGCTGTAACCCGGTTCGCGCAGGGCGACGTTCAGGTCAACCAGGCCAGGTGCCGCCACCAAACCTTTGGCGTCGATGGTCTCGACCGGGACAAAACCGGCCGGCGCAGCGCCAAGGGCGACGATCTTGCAGGCTTCAATATGAATGTCGGTTACTTGATCCAGCCCTGAGGTTGGATCGATGACGCGGGCGCCGAGAATGCTGAGCTTCACTGGGCGTTCTCCTGCTCGAATTGGCGCTGGGCGGTCTGCCCGCTCATGGCCATGGACAACACGGCCATACGAATGGCAATACCGTAGGTGACTTGGTTGAGGATCACCGAGTGCGGGCCGTCGGCCACCGCCGACTCAATCTCCACCCCACGGTTGATCGGCCCCGGGTGCATGACGATGCAATCCGGTTTGGCCCCGGCCAGGCGCGCGGTGGTCAGGCCGAACAGGCGATAGAACTCGCCTTCGCTCGGCAGCAGGCCGCCGGTCATGCGTTCCCGTTGCAGGCGCAGCATGATCACCACGTCGACGTCTTTCAGGCCTTCGGTCATGTCGGTGTAGACCTTCACGCCGTATTGCTCGATGCCGATCGGCAGCAGCGTTTTCGGGGCGATCACGCGGATGTCCGGGCAACCGAGGGTTTTCAGCGCGAGCATGTTCGAGCGTGCGACCCGCGAGTGCAGGATGTCGCCGACGATGGCCACCGAGAGGTTTTCGAAGCCGCCCTTGTGCCGACGGATGGTCAGCATGTCGAGCATGCCCTGGGTCGGGTGCGCATGACGGCCGTCGCCGCCGTTGATGATCGCCACTTGCGGGCACACGTGTTCGGCGATGAAGTGCGCCGCGCCGGAGTCACCGTGACGCACGACAAACATGTCGGCGGCCATGGCTTCCAGGTTGCGCAGGGTGTCGAGCAGGGTTTCGCCCTTGCTGGCCGACGATGTCGACACGTTCAGGGTGATCACGTCCGCCGACAGGCGCTGGGCCGCCAGTTCGAAGGTGGTGCGGGTGCGGGTCGAGTTCTCGAAGAACACGTTGCACACGGTCTTGCCGCGCAACAACGGGACTTTCTTCACCGCCCGGGCGCCGACTTCAAGGAACGAGTCGGCGGTGTCGAGGATTTCCGTCAGCAGCTCTCGGCGCAAACCGTCGAGCGAGAGGAAGTGGCGCAGCTGGCCCTGATCATTGAGCTGCAGCGGGCGCTTGGTTTCTAGAGGCGTCATCGCGAGGGGGACTCTCAATAGGGCGAATTAAAGGGCGAGGTCTTGCAGTTCGAGCTTGAGCTCCGGGCCGGACAGCTTCACCCGCTCGTGGGCGGCCAGCGCCAGGGTCGCGCCGACCACGTTCGGGCGGATCGGCAGCTCGCCGGCGTCCAGGTCCAGCAGGCACACCAGCGTCACGCTGGCCGGGCGGCCGTAGTCGAACAATTCGTTCATGGCGGCGCGGATGGTGCGGCCGCTCATCAGCACGTCGTCGATCAACACCAGGTCCTGGCCTTCGATCTCGAACGGCAGGGCCGACGGGCGCACTTGCGGGTGCAGGCCGTTCTGGCTGAAGTCGTCGCGGTAGAAGGAGACATCGAGGGTCCCGAGCGGCGAGTCGCTGCCCAGTTCATCGAGCAATGCCTGGGCGACCCAGACGCCGCCGGTACGAATACCGATGTAGCGCGGTTCGCTGATGCCACGGTGTTCCAGGTGTGCCTTGAGACGGATCGCCATCTGGCTGATCAGTTCGGCGGGATTGGGCAGGCTCATGGTTGCTCCTTCTTGGGCCCGAGCCGGTGCGTGCGGGGTTTGGCTCGGGTTGTCGCTATAGAGAGTCGCTTGTTGCAGCTCTTCAGGATTCGAACAATGCGGTGTTTTCGTCGAGCCAGCCTTGCAGCAGCAGGGCGGCGGCGATGGCGTCGACCGGGTTGTCGCGGTAACTGCCTTTCTGCCCGCCACGATCCCGCCGCTCGCCCTTGGCTTCGAAGGTGGTCAGGCGTTCATCGTGGGTATAAAAGGGCAGGTTGTAGCGACCGTTAAGGCGGCGGGCGAACTTCTCGGCTCGCAGGCACATGTCGCTCGGCGTACCGTCCATGTTCAGCGGCAGGCCAACCACCACGGCGTCGGGTTTCCATTCCTTGATCAGGGCTTCGACCTGATTCCAGTCGGGAATCCCGTTTTGTGCCTTCAAGGTGCACAGCTCGCGGGCCTGGCCGGTAATCACCTGGCCGACCGCTACGCCGATCTGTTTGGTGCCGTAGTCAAAACCCAGAATCAGTCGCAGGGCCATCAGGCGTGGCCCGCCTGGCTGGTCAATAGGCTGAGGTTGATCCCCAAGTGCCGGGCCGCCGCTTCGAGGCGCGATTCGCTGCTGGTGTTGAACAGGATGTCGGCGTCGTAAGGGCAGGTCAGCCAGGCGTTGTCGGCCAGTTCGGCCTCCAGTTGCCCGGCTTCCCAGCCTGCGTAGCCGAGGGTGATTACACTTTTCGCCGGGCCGACGCCGTCAGCGATGGCGAACAGCACGTCCTGGGAGGTGGACAACGACAACTCGCCTTCCAGATCAACGGTCGCCTGATAGCTTTTCCCCGACGGGTGCAGGACAAAACCACGATCAGTCTGCACCGGCCCGCCAATAAAGATCGGCACATGCTGACAGAGCACGGGTGGCTCGATGTCAGGGCGCAATTGCTCGAGGATATCGGCCAGGTTCAGTTCTTGCGGACGGTTGACCACCAGCCCCATGGCGCCATTGGCCGTGTGCTCGACGATGTAGGTCAAGGTGTGCGCAAAGTTCGGGTCGGCCATGTGCGGCATGGCGATCAGGAAGTGATGCTTGAGGTAGCTGGGGCTGACGTTCTTCATGAGCGCTAGTGTGGCGTTGGAGGGGCGAACTGACAAGCTGGGGATGCACCGGAAATGGTGTCGTATGCCCCTGTAGCAGCTGGCGAAGCCTGCGTTCGGCTGC
The DNA here is from genome assembly GCF_018449725.1 of Pseudomonas sp. dw_612. Classification (GTDB taxonomy): domain Bacteria; phylum Pseudomonadota; class Gammaproteobacteria; order Pseudomonadales; family Pseudomonadaceae; genus Aquipseudomonas. Next base: position 53,897 of record NZ_JAAVVC010000026.1, read on the forward strand.
GAAGCAGTCGTAAAAAGCCATACATCATTTCTTCAGGATGACCGCGTTTTGCGAGTTTGCGAGGACTGCGTCCTCGAACGCAGGCTTCGCCAGCTGCTACACAGACTGCGTAACCTTTAATTACTCGACAATTTGTCGCCGCGCGCAAATTTCCAGGTGCGGATGATTTCCAGTCGGTCGATGTCCGACAAATCCCCGGTAAACGGCGAAAACGGTGCCGCCAGCCGCACGATCCGCTGGGCCGCCTGATCCAGCAGCGGTTGCCCGGAGGACTCCAGCACCAGCACTTCATACAGCGAGCCATCGCGATTGATCGAAACCATCAAACGCAAATTGCCGTAGATCTGCTTGCGCCGCGCTTCGTCCGGGTAGTTGAGGTTGCCGATGCGCTCGACCTTCTTGCGCCACTCGTCCTTATACCAGGCACCCTTGTCGCGCATGGTCGAGGCCGCGCTCAAGCGGTGGATACGCGGGCGCTTGGCGTACAGCTGTTGTTCGTTGGCCAGTTCCGCTTCCAGGCTGGCGATGTCGCTGGACAGCTGCGAGCTGTCGAACGTCGGCGCGGCCACGGCGGGTTTGGGCTGGGTCTTGGGTTCTTCATTTTTGGCCGGGGCTTTTTTCGGCTTCGGCGCGACGGTGGTCACGGCAGCCTTGGGCGCGGCCTCTGGCATTTCAGGCTTGGCGGCCGGCGGCGGGGTGACTTTCTGCACCTTGTTGTCCTGGAACGGCGCGACCTCGGTGGTCTTGGGAATCGCCTTTTTATCCAGGGTGCCACTGCCTTCCTGATTCTCTTGGGCAAGAAAATCGGCCTTTTTCGGCTTGGTTTCGCTTTTGAACGTGGCGAGGGTGATTTCCAGGGTTTTGCTGATCTGCTTGGGCTCGACCATCGTAAAACCGACGCCCAACAGCAAGGCCAGGTGAATCAACGCCGCGAGAAACAGGGTAAAACCGAGGCGATCGGCCGGGCGCACGCCAGTATGGGCGAGTTCAGCGGGCAGATCGGACGGGAGCGTCATAACAAAAAACCAACATCACGTTTTTCCGGGCTCGGCATGATAACGCAATGTTGGTTTTTAGCTTCAGGCTTCAAGCGGCAAGCGACAAGCTGTCTGTCGCGCGCTTCAAGCTTGCGGCTTGAAGCTTGCGGCTTGCAGCTTCTTCTCTATGGCATCCATCAAAAGGCCACCGATGTCAGTGCCGAACGCATTATCAATCTCGCGAATGCAGGTCGGGCTGGTGACGTTGATTTCGGTCAGGTGCTCGCCGATCACGTCCAGTCCAACAAACAGCAGGCCTTTCTCACGCAGAGTCGGGCCGACCTGGGCAGCGATCCAGCGATCCTTGTCGCTCAGCGGACGGGCTTCGCCACGGCCACCGGCCGCGAGGTTGCCACGGGTTTCGCCAGCGGCGGGAATCCGCGCCAGGCAGTAATCCACCGGCTCGCCGTCGATCATCAGGATGCGCTTGTCGCCATCCTTGATCGCCGGCAGGTAAGCCTGGCCCATGATCTGCTGGGTGCCCAGCGCGGTCAGGGTTTCCAGAATCACCGACAGGTTCGGATCGCCCGCGCGGTGGCGGAAAATCGACGTGCCGCCCATGCCGTCCAGCGGCTTGAGGATCACATCGCCGTGCTTGGCGGCGAATTCACGCAATACATCGGCGCGGCGGCTGACCACGGTCGGCGGCGTGCACTGCGGGAACAGCGTGGCGAACAGCTTTTCATTGCAGTCACGCAGGCTCTGCGGCTTGTTGACCACCAGCACGCCGGCGCGCTCGGCTTGCTCCAGCAGATACGTGGAGTAGACGAATTCCATGTCGAACGGCGGATCCTTGCGCATCAGGATCACGTCCAGATCGCTCAGCAGCGCGTCGGTCTCGGCTTCCAGTTCGAACCACTTCTCAGGGTTGGCGAAGACTTTCAGCGGCCGCATCCGCGCCCGTGCTTCACCTTCGCCCTGGTACAAATCCTTCTGTTCCATATAGAACAGTTCCCAACCGCGCTTCTGTGCGGCCAGCAGCATGGCCAGCGAGCTATCCTTTTTATAGGAAATGCTGGCGATAGGGTCCATGACAATCCCGACGCGAACGCTCATGGGTTTTTCCTCGAAATGGGATGGTCCGAATGGACACGAAAAAGTGGCGTCAGAGTGGCGCTGAGTGTGTTCCCGGTCAAGGAAAAACCACTGCGCGGGTCGGCCGATAGATTGGTTATTGAGACTGTGCTAAAAAGGTCGCCATGTCGTGCTGGCCCTTAAGTATCAAGGGTTTCGAGCCATCGATTACCTGAAAACGGACAAATTGTTTCTCAAAGGCGACGGTAGAGCATTTATGGAACAGCATTCCAGCGCCTTGAAGGTCATGGTGATTGACGATTCGAAGACGATTCGCCGCACCGCCGAAACGCTGCTGAAAAACGTAGGCTGTGAAGTCATCACGGCCATCGACGGTTTCGATGCGCTGGCCAAGATTGCCGACAATCACCCCGGCATTATCTTTGTCGACATCATGATGCCGCGTCTGGATGGTTATCAGACCTGCGCTTTAATCAAGAACAACAGTGCGTTCAAGTCCACGCCAGTGATTATGCTGTCGTCCAAGGACGGGCTGTTCGACAAGGCCAAGGGGCGCATCGTCGGCTCCGACCAGTTTTTGACCAAGCCTTTCAGCAAGGAAGAACTGCTGAACGCGATCCAGGCCCATGTACCGGGCTTCGCCGCCGTTTTGCCGCAGTAGGACACGCACAGTGACGCTCGGCCAGCGGGCCCGGCGTTGACAAGAATGGGGAAGACCATGGCACGTATTCTGATCGTCGATGATTCGCCGACTGAAATGTACAAACTGACCGGCATGCTGGAAAAGCACGGTCATGAGGTGTTGAAAGCCGAAAACGGCGCCGACGGCGTGGCTCTGGCCCGCCAGGAAAAACCCGACGCGGTGCTGATGGACATCGTCATGCCCGGCCTCAACGGTTTCCAGGCTACCCGCCAGTTGACCAAAGACCCGGAAACCGGGCACATCCCGGTGATCATCATCACCACCAAGGATCAGGAAACCGACAAGGTCTGGGGCACGCGCCAGGGCGCCAAGGACTACCTGACCAAACCGGTCGACGAAGACACACTGATCAAAACCCTGAACAACGTGCTGGCCGGTTGATCCCCCGGCCATGACCGAGTCGCTGACGGCTTTCGAACTGCTGCTGCAGATCGACCAGCGTTGTCGCGTGCTGGCGGCGGACTTGCCGTCCCAGCCGACCCGACAGGATCGCTGGAGCGGCATCGGTTTTCGCCTGGGCGAGCACTGGTACGTCGCGCCGATGGGCGAAGTCAGCGAAGTCCTGCATGAACCGCGCTGCACCCAACTGCCCGGCGTGAAACCCTGGGTCAAGGGCGTGGCCAACCTGCGCGGGCGGTTGCTGCCGATCATGGATATTTGCGCCTTCTTTTCGGATAAAGAGCTTGGGCATGAGTTGTCGGGGGGGCGCAAGCAGCGGCGGGTGCTGGTGGTGGAATACAAAGACGTGTTTGCCGGGTTGATGGTCGATGAAGTCTACGGTTTGCAGCATTTTGCCCAGGACAGCCTGGAAGCGGTGCCGCCGAGCGAGTTGAACGGCGCGATTGACGCATTCGTCCAGGGCCGGTTCCAGCGCGAGCAGAGCTGGCAAGTGTTCAGCCCGTTTGCGTTGGCGCAGTCCCAGGACTTCATGCATGTGGCGGTGTAGGCTCGAACGCGCTGCTTTTCTGTAGCAGCTGCCGAAGGCTGCGTTCGAGGGCGGAGCCCTCGCATAATCAGGCTCCGCGGTTTTCCAGATACACCGCGACGCCAGAATTTACGACCGCTTCGCGGCCGAACGCAGGCTGCGCCAGCTGCTACAAGGGATCGCGTCGGCGTCGAGTGATTGGCGGCTACAGATAATTAAGCTGTTCAGGCGAGGACCGATGACAAAAGCAAAAACAGGCAAGCCAGAAGGGTCGCGCAGCCGTTCGCAGATCATCGTGCTGTTTATCGCGCTGATCATCTTCATCATGCTGCTGTTCGCCAACTTCGCTTACCTCAATACCCAGGCCACCTACGACAAACAGTACATCGGCCACGCCGGTGAGCTGCGTGTGTTGTCCCAGCGTATCGCCAAGAACGCCACCGAAGCCGCCGCCGGCAAGGCTGCGGCGTTCAAGTTGCTCAGCGATGCGCGCAACGACTTTGCCCAGCGCTGGGGATACCTGAAGAAGGGCGACCCGAGCACCGGCCTGCCGCCCGCGCCGTCCATTGTGCGCCCGGAAATGCGCGCCGTGCAGCTGGACTGGGAACGCCTGCTGAAAAACACCGACGCCATTCTCTCCAGCGAACAAACCGTGCTGTCCCTGCATCAAGTCGCCGCGACCCTGGCCGAAACCGTGCCGCAGTTGCAGGTCGAGTACGAAAAAGTCGTCGAAATCTTGCTCCAGCGCGGCGCTCCGGCGGCTCAAGTCGCCATGGCCCAGCGTCAGTCGCTGCTGGCCGAACGAATTCTCGGCGCGGTGAACACCGTGTTGTCCGGCGACGAAAACTCCCAGCAAGCCGCCGATGCCTTTGGCCGTGATGCCGCACGTTTCGGCCAGGTGTTAACCGGCATGCTCCAGGGCAATCCGGCGCTGAAAGTCAGTCAGGTCGAAGACAAGGACGCCCGCGCCCGACTCACGGAAATCTCCGAACTGTTCGAATTCGTTTCCGGCTCGGTGGATGAAATCCTCGAAACCTCGCCGGAGCTGTTCAAGGTCCGCGAATCGGCCACCAACATCTTCACCTTGTCGCAAACCCTACTCGACGAGGCCTCGCACCTGGCCACCGGTTTTGAGAACCTGGCCGGTGGGCGCAACACCGACACCATCGGCGGCTATGTACTGGGCTTGCTGGCGCTGATGTCGATCATCCTCATCGGTCTGGTGATGGTCCGCGAAACCAACCGTCAGTTGCAGGAAACCGCCGAGAAGAACGAACGCAACCAGAACGCGATCATGCGTCTGCTGGATGAAATCGAAGACCTGGCCGACGGCGACCTGACCGTGACCGCTTCGGTGACCGAAGACTTCACCGGGACCATCGCCGATTCGATCAACTATTCCGTGGACCAATTGCGCGATCTGGTGGCGACCATCAACCTCACTGCCGGGCAGGTCGCCGCCGCCGTGCAGGAAACCCAGGCCACCGCCATGCACCTGGCCCAGGCCTCGGAGCACCAAGCGCAGCAGATTTCCGAAGCCTCCACGGCGATCAACGACATGGCGCAGTCCATCGATCAGGTGTCGGCCAACGCCGCCGAGTCTTCAGCGGTGGCCGAGCGTTCAGTGGAAATCGCCAACAAGGGCAACGAGGTGGTGCACAACACCATCCACGGCATGGACAACATTCGCGAGCAGATCCAGGACACCGCCAAGCGCATCAAGCGTCTGGGCGAGTCTTCCCAGGAAATCGGCGACATCGTCAGCCTGATCGACGACATTGCCGACCAGACCAACATCCTCGCGCTCAACGCGGCCATTCAGGCATCCATGGCCGGTGACGCCGGGCGCGGGTTTGCCGTGGTCGCCGACGAAGTGCAACGCCTGGCGGAGCGTTCGTCCGCCGCGACCCGACAAATTGAAACCCTCGTCCGGGCGATCCAGACCGATACTAATGAAGCGGTGATCTCCATGGAGCAGACCACCACCGAAGTGGTGCGCGGCGCGCGGCTGGCGCAGGATGCCGGGGTGGCCCTGGAAGAAATCGAAGGTGTGTCGAAGACCCTCGCGGCGCTGATCCAGAGCATTTCCAACGCGGCGCAGCAACAGACGTCGTCGGCCGGGCAGATCTCCCTGACCATGAACGTGATTCAGCAGATCACCACGCAGACGTCGTCCGGCTCCACGGCGACCGCCGAAAGCATCGGCAACCTGGCGAAAATGGCCAGCCAGTTGCGGCGCTCGGTGTCGGGCTTCACTTTGCCGACCGAGCCCAGGCAGGCCACGGACAACGCTTGAACCGCCCTTGGGCGTCTGAATTGAAAGTAGCGGAGTGGTTATGGGTGATCGGCACGACTATGTGGCCCTCGAGTGGGTCAAAGGCGAGATTGCCGAAACGCTGAAGCAGGCTCATCAAGCGTTGGAACAACTGCTGGATGATCCGCAGGCGACGCACGCGCTGGACGAGTGCCTGACGTGCATCCATCAGGTTCACGGCAGTTTGCAAATGGTCGAGTTCTACGGTGCGGCCCTGCTCGCCGAAGAAATGGAGCAACTGACCGCCGCGTTGCAACAAAACCGCGTCAGTCATCGCGATGAAGCCATTCATCTGTTAAGACAGGCCTTGGGGCAACTGCCGATCTACCTCGACCGGGTGCAAGGCGCACGGCGGGATTTGCCGCTGGTGGTGCTGCCGCTGATCAACGATCTGCGCAGTGCACGCGGCGAAAGCCTGTTGTCGGAAACCAGCCTGTTCAGCCCGCAACTGCCGGACTTGCCACCGCTGGATCAGGACGACCTGGCGCTGCTGGAACTACCCGAATTACCCAATGTGCTGCGCAAGTTGCGGCAGATGCTGCAAATGGCGTTGGTCGGTTTGCTTCGCGAGCAGGATGGCGAAACCAATCTGGATTACCTGACCAAGGTCTTCGCCAAGCTTGAGACGTTGTGTGGCGATGCGCCGCTGAGCCCGTTGTGGCAGGTGGCTTCGGCGCTGGTCGAAGGCCTGCGCAAAGGCGTGATTGCCAACAGCCCGGCGCTGCGCAGCCTGTTCAAGGACGCCGACAAGGAACTCAAACGCTTGCTGGAACAGGGCATGGCCGGCATCAATCAGGCGCCGCCGCCCGAGCTGCTGAAAAGCTTGTTGTTCTACATTGCCAAAGCCGAACATCCCACCGGGCAGATGCTGACCATGAAAGATCGCTACGGACTGGACGATGCGCTGCCCGACAGCGCGATGGTCGACGAAGAACGCGCACGCCTCGCCGGCCCCGACCGCGATGCCATGCGCTCGGTGCTCGCCGCATTGTGCGAAGAACTGGTGCGGGTCAAGGAACGCCTGGACCTGTTTGTGCGCAGCGACCGCCAGCACACCTCGGACCTCGAAAGCCTGCTCGCGCCCCTGCGGCAAATCGCCGACACGTTGGCGGTGCTCGGTTTCGGCCAGCCGCGCAAAGTCATCATCGATCAATTGGCAGTGGTGCTGAGCCTGGCCCAAGGCCAACGCGAACCCAACGACGCGATCCTCATGGACGTCGCCGGGGCCTTACTCTACGTCGAAGCGACGCTGGCCGGGATGGTCGGCACCGTCGAGCCGGAAAGTCAGGAAGAAAGTCGCCTGCCGACCACCGACCTGACCCAGATTCATCAGATCGTGATCCGCGAAGCGCGAATCTGCCTGCAACAAGCCAAGGACATGATCGTCGACTACATCGATGCCGATTGGGACCGCCAGCAACTGCAACCGTTGCCGGCGTTGCTGACCCAGGTGCGCGGTGCATTGGCGATGATTCCGCTGACCCGTGCCGCGAGCCTGATCGAAGCCTGCAACGGCTTTATCCGCGAACACTTGCTGGTGGACACCGATCATCCCGGTTGGCAGCAACTCGACAGCCTGGCCGACGTTATCACCAGCATCGAGTATTACCTGGAACGCTTGAACGACGACCCACAGGAGGTCGGCGAACAGCTGCTCGATGTCGCGGAAAACAGCTTGGCGGCCCTCGGGTTTTTCCCCAGCGAAAAACTCGTCCCCGTACTTGAAGACGTGCTTAGCCCCAACGAAGCCCAGGTTATGCAAGACCTGCAGGAACTGGACGATCCCGAAACCGTGCAATCGCTGGCCGCTGTGTTGGCCAGCCCGGTGTCCGCCGTCAACCCGCCCGCCCTGAACACACCGGGCAGTCTGTTGCCGCCGCCGTCCGGCGAAGAACCGGTGGACGATGAACTGCGGGAAGTCTTCCTCGAAGAAACCGACGAAGTCCTCGACGTGCTGCACCAATACCTGCCGCGCTGGTCGGCCAACGCTGACGACGCCGCTGCCTTGAGCGAACTGCGCCGCGCCTTTCACACCTTGAAAGGCAGTGGTCGGATGGTCCGCGCATTGGTGCTCGGCGAACTCGCCTGGGCCATGGAAAACCTGCTCAATCGAGTGCTGGAACACAGCGTTAAACCTGGGCTCGCGGTGCAACAACTGCTGACCGATGCACTCAATCTGCTGCCGGAACTCATCACAGAATTCGCCGCCAATGCCCAGCGCCAGCGCGACGACGTGGACCGCTTGGCCGCCCGGGCCCACGCTTTGGCCAAGGGTGATGAGTCGCTGTCCGACGAAGACACCCAAGACGTCGCCGCCCTCGATCCGTTGCTGCTGGAGATCTTCCGCAACGAAGCCGAAACCCACCTCGCCAGCCTCAATCGCTTCCTTGATCAAGCCGCCGAGCACGTGCCGTTGCAAGCCAGCGACGAGTTGCAACGCGCCCTGCATACGCTCAAGGGCAGTGCCTCCATGGCCGGCGTGGTGCCGATTGCCGAACTCGCCGCGCCGCTGGACCAACTGGCCCGTGAGTACAAGGCGCACCTGATCGCCCTGGATCTGGACGAAGTCGAATTGCTGCTGGAAGCCGAAGGGCTGTTTCGCCTCGGTTTGCGTCAGCTCAAGACCGATCCGCTGGCAGACATTCCGGACGCTCGCTCGCTGATCGAACGCACCCACGCAATGCTGGACGAACGCCTGGAAGCGATCCTCAGCGCGCCAAACCGGGCCCTGCGGGTCAAGCGTGATCCGCAACTGATCAACAACTTTCTGGCCCAGGGCATGGACATCCTGCTCGACGCCGAAAGCCTGTTGCAGCGTTGGCAGCAGCATCCCGGCGAGCGTCAGGAACTCAGCGCGTTGCTGGACGAACTGACCACCCTCGGCGAAGGCGCGCATCTGGCCGATCTGCATCCGGTGGATGAACTCTGCGAAGCGTTGCTCGACCTCTACGGCGCGGTGGAAGAGAGCAGCCTGGCGGTCAGCGACGCGTTTTTCCATGAAGCGCAAAGTGCCCACGAAGCGCTGATCAACATGCTCGACGAACTGGCGGCGGGCCAGGAAGTCAGCCCGCAACCGGAACGCGTGCGGGCCTTGCACGGGTTGCTCGATACCAGCCTCGATCCGTCGGCCATGGGCCTGATTCGCAGCGACGGCAGCCGCGCGTTGAGCATTCGCGAACTCGGTAGCGCCACTGCTGAGCTGTCGCACACCGCGACGCAGATTGAACACGACGACGAGATCGTTTCGATCTTCCTCGAAGAAGCCGTGGATATCCTCGAAAGCGCCGGCCAGGCTTTGCAGCGCTGGTTGAACGACCCGGATAACGCCGCGCCGCTGTCATCCTTGCAGCGGGATTTGCACACCCTCAAGGGTGGCGCGCGAATGGCCGAGGTCGAGGCGGTGGGTGACCTCGCCCATGAACTGGAAAACCTTTACGAAGGTTTGGTGGACCGCCGCTACAGCCACAGCGAAGCGCTGGCGCGGTTGCTGCAAACCAGTCATGACCGCTTGGCGGTGCTGCTGGAGCAACTGCAAAACCAAAAGGCGTTGGGTGATCCGAATGAGCTGATCGACGCGATTCGCGCGTTTCGTCAGGGCAATACCGCCACCGTTGAAACCGTCGAACCCAAACACGAACATGACTCCCCGGGCCATGACCCGGAGCTGCTGGAAATCTTCCTGGAGGAAGGTTTCGACATCATCGAAAACTCCGGCGCGGCGCTGGTGCGCTGGCAAGCCGAGCCGTCGAATCGCCAGGAAGTCGAAACCCTGCTGCGGGATTTGCATACGCTGAAGGGCGGCGCGCGGATGGTGGAAATCGCCCCGATCGGCGATTTGGCCCATGAACTGGAATTCCTTTACGAAGGCCTGTCGGCGGGTGTGCTGCAACCGACGTCAGCGTTGTTCACGCTGTTGCAAAGCAGCCACGACCGGTTGGCGCAGATGCTTGATGCCACCCGCGCTGGCCAGCCTTGTCCGCCGGCGGATCGGCTGATCGACGCGATCAAGAACTTCAGCCATCCGGTCGTTCCCGAAGCCCCGGTCGTCGCGCCGGTGGCTGCCAAAATTGAAGTGCCGGCACCGGATGCCGGTGTCGACATGGTCAAGGTCTCGGCCGAGCTGCTCGACGATCTGGTCAACCTTGCCGGGGAAACCTCGATCTTCCGTGGCCGCATCGAGCAGCAGGTCAACGATGCCCGCGTCGCCCTGAGCGAGATGGAAACCACCATCGAACGGATGCGCGATCAGTTGCGCCGCCTCGACACCGAAACCCAAGGCCGGATTCTCAGTCGTCAACAAGTCGAAGCCGAACGCCTGGGCTACGAAGAATTTGATCCGCTGGAAATGGACCGTCATTCGCAATTGCAGCAACTGTCCCGGGCGCTGTTCGAATCCGCCTCCGACTTGCTCGACCTCAAGGAAACCCTCGACCGGACCAATCAGGACGCGGAAAACCTGCTGCAACAGCAGGGCCGCATCAACACCGAATTGCAGGAAGGCCTGATGCGCACGCGCATGGTGCCGTTCGAACGGATGTTGCCGCGCCTGAAACGCATCGTGCGGCAGGTGTCCGGCGAGTTGGGCAAGGACGTGGAATTCGTGGTCGGCAACGCCGAAGGCGAGATGGATCGCAACGTGCTGGAACGCATGGCCGCGCCGCTGGAGCACATGCTGCGCAACGCTGTGGATCACGGTCTGGAATCCGCTGAAGTGCGGATCGCGGCGGGGAAACCGGCTCAGGGGCGCATTACGCTGGATCTGTCGCGAGAGGGCGGCGACATCATTTTCGACATTCGCGATGACGGCGCCGGTGTGCCACTGGACGCGGTGCGGCGCAAGGCGATCAAGCGCGGCATGCTCGCACCGGACAGCGATATCAGCGACCGCGACGTGCTGCAATTCATCCTGCAACCCGGGTTCTCCACCGCCGAGAAAATCACCCAGATTTCCGGGCGCGGTGTGGGCATGGACGTGGTGCACGAAGAGGTGCGCCAACTCGGTGGCAGCATGAGCATCGACTCGACGGCGGGGCAGGGCGTGCATTTCCGCATTCGCCTGCCGTTTACCGTGTCGGTCAACCGGGCGCTGATGGTGCAGTGCTTTGATGATCAATACGCGATCCCGTTGAACACCATCGACGGCATCGTCCGCGTGCTGCCCAACGAGCTCGAAGGGCATTACCGCCTCGATCCTCCGACCTATAAATACGCCGGGCAGCACTATGAACTGTGCTACCTCGGCGAACTGCTGAAAACCAGCACCCGCCCGAAACTGCTGGGCCAGAGCCTGCCGCTGCCGGTGTTGTTGGTGCAGTGCAACGAACGGCACATCGCCGTGCAGGTGGACTCGATGGCCGGCACTCGCGAGATCGTGGTCAAGAGCCTCGGCCCGCAATTTGCGGCGGTGCAGGGGTTGTCCGGGGCGACGATTTTGGGCGATGGTCGGGTGGTGCTGATTCTCGATTTGCTGGCGCCGATCCGTGCCATGCAAACCCGCGTGCCGCAACGGCCGGTGCCCCAGGAAACCGAGGCTGAGCCGCACAAACCCTTGCTGGTGTTGGTGGTGGACGACTCGGTGACGGTGCGCAAGGTCACCAGCCGCTTGCTCGAACGCCACGGCATGAACGTGCTGACCGCCAAGGACGGCGTCGACGCCATGCTGCTGCTCGAAGATCACCTGCCCGACTTGATGCTGCTGGACATCGAAATGCCGCGCATGGACGGCTTCGAAGTCGCCACACAAGTGCGCGCCGACGAACGTTTGCAGCACCTGCCGATCATCATGATCACCTCCCGCACCGGCCAAAAACACCGCGACCGTGCGATGGCCATCGGCGTCAACGACTACCTCGGCAAGCCGTACCAGGAATCGGTATTGCTCGAAAGCATCGCGCTGTGGAGCAAAACCCATGCTTGAGCATCGCACCAGCAACCTCACCGGGCTGTTGCTGCCCTTGGCGGATCGCAATTTGATCCTGCCCAACGTCGCTGTGGCTGAACTGATCGACTATCAACCGGCGGCGTTCGATCTTGATACGCCGCCGTGGTATTTGGGGCTGGTGACGTGGCGGGATCGGCAGATTCCGTTGCTCAGTTTTGAGTCGGCGTGTGGCAACAAAGTGGTGATTGGCGAGCGGGTAAGGATCGTCATCCTCAATGCGCTGGGCGGGCGGCCGGAGTTGAAGTTCATTGCGCTGTTGGTGCAGGGGATTCCGCGGTCTTACAAGCTCGATAGCCAGTTGAGCTATGTGGATGTGCCGTTGTGTCCGCTGGAACAGGCGGCGGTGCAGGTGGGGGAGCAAGTGGCCAAGGTGCCGGATTTGCTGGCGCTGGAGGAGTTGTTAGTGAATGCCGGGCTCGTCTGACGGGCCCCTTCGCGAGCAAGCCCGCTCCCACATTGGATCTTCAGTGAACACAACTTGTGTGCACGACCGGAACCCCCTGTGGGAGCGGGCTTGCTCGCGAAGGCGACCTTCAATTCACCTCAAATCTGACGGCTAAACCTTACCCTCAGCCATCGCCTCATGGCGGTCCAGCACTCGCTCGACCAACACCTGCGCACCCTCCGCCATATCGGCTCACGAATCTGAACTCCGCCTCCGGGAGTACTTGGGTGGAACGGTAAGGTGCCGCTTTGATTCGGGGTTATGTCGAGAGCCTGCTACAACGATCAACGCCCCGCCGTCTCGCACAAAATCATTCACCTCTTTGACTCGGCGACTTCGTAGCCAGGTAATCCATTTGGCCAGCTCGGTGTAACCCTGTTGTTCAAACATCTGCAGGAAACGCACCTGCCAGCGTTTGCACGCCGCCCCGCAAAGCCCTGTTCGTCGCTGCAGGTCAACCACACTCTCGCCATTGATCAGCCCTTGGACAAAACCCAGCCAGAGGTCCGGATAACCTAGACGGGACAGCAAAGTGCCATGGAGCAAGCTCCTCGTGCTCCAACAACCGTAGCAACGAAAGTCAGGGCGTCGCTCGTCTATACGCTGCATATGAGGTGAACCACACTTCAGGCAGGCCACCTGCTGAATGGTCAACAACTGCTCCAACCCACTCAGAAACGCCTGTGCCTGGATCGCAATATGCGCGGGCGGCTCCAGGTTGGTTCGATCTTGCCGTGCTGACCACCAGCGGTACAACGCTGGAAATTCTTTAGCCATCACGGCTCGGCAGGGCTTGATCCAGCGCCACGTGGTGCTGGGGGAAATACCCATGGCGATGGCGATAGTGGGCGTCGGCCAACCGGCTAACAGGTATTGACCATAGATCCACCACAGGTGCATCAGCCCGTAATTCTTAAAGGGGTTTTTCGTCAGACAATTGAAACCTTTGTCGCAAGCAACGCAGCGGTAAAAAGGCAGCCGCAGGCTTAGGCTGGCGTCCAGTCTGAAGCGAGGATGACCGCACTTTGGGCACTCAACCGGTGATGTATTGGGCAGGTCGTGTAGATAGCGGATAAAGGCTTCTGCTTGGCCGTGGAGTTCGACGGGAAGGCAGATGTGGTAGTCGGGTGGCGTGTGAGCATCGGACGTTGAGCTTGAATTTTTCATAGAGAATCTAGCGGGTTAACCGTTTAGCCTCGGGACGTGGGCTCCTGAAGATGCGTATCCGGTGAGGGGTTGCTGCATTTCTTTCAAATCACCGAATCAATATCAAAGTCATGCGGTGCCCCCACGGCATGGCCGTAGATCGAAGCCACCAGTTGGTCATCACTTTCGCGGCGTGGGGCCATGGCCATTTGTTCTTTGACTTGATTTTCAGCATGGTCGAGCCAGCGTTGCAGGTTTTCTGCCAACCGTTCGGGCTCAGTGACGAGCGACCCGTAGACCTTTTTTTCGGTGATGTGGTTATACCGAAGGGGATCCAGTCGTTTGAGCGTCACGTTTACTTTGTTGATCTCAAGACTTATGGCGTTGATGTCTGCCTCGTAGGTTTCCTTATATTTCATGTTTTTGTTCGATAGGTTGTTTTGCCCGGAGCGCAATTGATCGTTGACGCTTTTAAGCGCAGTCGATATCCGTTCAAACTCCGCGTGGGTCACGAGTGGGCGTTTTTCCTTGATGGCTTCCTGCGAACGCTTGAGTGATGCCCAGCAGGCGGGAATGTAGCTGCCGACCATCGAATGGCTGGCCGCATTGAGCAGTTGAATCAGCAAACCAGGTCGATCCGGGAGCCCGTTTAGTTGCTGGATGGCCACCGAGCACGCGGCATGCTGGGTAATGGTGTCGCAGCCGGGTTCCCACAGGATCATGGACACTTCGTTGCGGCTGAACTCCACCGGCATCGCATGATGCAAGGTGCCGTGATGGCCGTAGGGTTCGCCTGTCCAGTTGGTGATGCCCGCTACAAAAACCGAGACGCCAGCCGGCACGTTGACGAAGGTCAGCGCCACGCCTGCACCGAAAATGCGGGCCTTGGTGTTCATCCAGGTGCCGGGCACGCTGGGCACCGGGTCGTTGTGGGCGACCATGCGGTAATGCGTCAGCGGTTCTGCACCTTTTATGAAATTGGCATCGCCGGCACGGGGGGCGCCGTAGGTGTAGAGCTGGATGTTGTAGCCTTCAGGTCTGCGACGCAGCATTTCCGAGAGCAGCAATGCCACTGCGCCACCGAGGCTGTGGCCGCAGATCAATAGTTTTTGACCGGCATAAAACTTGTCGAGGTATTTCACGACGAAGTCATAAGCTTTTTGCGCGCCCTCGTAAAAGCCACGGTGAACTTTGCTGCCGGTATCTTCAAACGGTATTTGAAACGCATCGGCGTCGCGCAGGCCATCCGCCATGAGTTCGTAGGTGCCACGCACTGAAATCAGGATCAGTTCGTCGTGGTGGGTAATGAAGGCCTGGGTATCGGTAGATTCCGAGCCAAGGTCCCGGTCGTCGAAGAAGTGAATGTTGGCAGGGTGTTCCTGATCGTCTCCCAGTGCAGGGTTGTTTACGGCATAGAGGTCTGGGTCGAAGGGCACGATTTCCAGGCGTTTGGAGTACGGCACGTCCTCATACAGTGGGTAGTAAGCGGTTTTTTGTCCGGAATCGACTTTCCCGAGTTCTTCAAACTTGGCCAGTGCGTCGCCGAACCAGTTACCCACGCTGGGTTGCTGGGGGAAGCTAACAGTCTTGGTTTTGACGGGTTGCTCATCGGGCTTTTGGCCAAAGGGGCAATAACTCAAAGTGGCCATCAGCGCCAATTGATAGAGGTTGAGCGCACAGTAATCGGCGTCGGTGGACAGCATGAGACGCAAGGCCCGCAGCGGGCGCACTTCCAGTACTGTGTGCTTTAGCGGCATGAGGGCAACACCGTGGCCACCCGACTTGCCCATGATTTTCGCCGGCCCCGATCTCATCGGGTAATGGCTGTAAACCTGGGGCGGTAAATGTGCGACATGCTCGACCAGATGACGCACTTCCAACTGGAAAAATGCATCGGCGCAGGCTTGTGCGGGATTTTCTTTGGTGCGGGTGGCGTTTTGGTTCAGGTAACGGGTTTGCTCGGCGCGGACTTGGAGTTCAGTGATTTTGAGGGGGTAATGGGGTCTTGTTTGTAAGTCTTTATATAGCTGTTCTGACCCTTGGTACTTTTGATCAAGTAAAAGCGAAATGGGGCCTGCGAAGTGATCAGTAATTTTACCGGTGCCCGTGACATCCAGATGCCCCTCGTAGGTTTTCCTTTCTGAATCGGTGACGACGTAGGTCAACCCCGCGTAGGGTTCACCAGAGCCGAACTCATCGACTAGCTGAAAGCTGCTCCATCGACCCTGTGCGGGGCACGCCAATACTCGGCTGCTCAGCGGGGATTCCAATTCTTTTTCCATTGAGGTCATGCCGAAAGCTCCTTATTCGGTGCAGCCTGGGTAAATGGTGCATTGCCTGCCGTCAGGCATCTGAAAGCCGCTGAAGTCTTTGTAATTGCCATTGCAGTAAGCTCGCTGATCCTCAAATCCTTTGCCCAAACAGCGCTTCCAGCCGTTCGGAACTTTGACCCACGTATCTCCCCATCCAGGCGTTTCTTCTGCGGCCAACTTGATGTGCATCTTCACGGTCGTACCCGGCAACTGGTCCGGGGTGAACGCCGCGAAAGGCTGGCCACGTCCCCGCTCGCCCTGTGCATCGATTGTTTTGCAGTTGAGAATTTTCCTGAGGATGCGGGGCTTGCCTGAGGTGCGGAACAGCCATTGGCATTCACCGAAGAAGTCACTTTCGCCCGCTTCGTTAACGACGCTTTTGTACTGATCCGCCACCTCGTCGCGAACAAACACGCTGGCGATGTCCCCTCCAAAATCTCCCCGGGCTTTTCCATAGGTCGCGTTGATATCCAACTTGATGCGACTAATGACCAGCGGGCAGCCACCGACCGTTCGGCGCAGGGCGATTTCAGCGGTTGGTTGGTAGTTTTCACGCCATTTCATGTTGTAGCCGACGGCGGTGTTGCGCCCTCCCGGCACGGTGCAGGTTTCGCCCTTGGCCGGCACATACACGGCAATGGCCTGATAGGCGAAGTCGGGCGGCAGGTCGGCGGTAAAGGTAAAAGTGTTCGGCTGGCTGCTGGCGCAACCTGCGATTAGCGCGAAACAGGCCCCCAAACTTGCGTTAAGCACCAGACGATTCATAACGGCCCATCCCCCCGCCAAAACGCCATCGTCTGTTGCACCCGCTCAAAATGGTCACTCGGCGTTTCGCCCGGACGCACTTGCCAGTGCGACGACAATGCATAGCCCGGTGCCTGCAAGGTTTGAATCAATAGAAACGCCAATTGCTCCGGTTCGAACCAGCCCCACGCCTGTGCCTGAGCCAGTCTGTCGCGCAGCCACGCTTCAGGATCATCCTGTTCGGCCAGTTCGGCGTAGGCCCCGACATGTTCCGCCAGCAGGTAGCGGCGTGCATTGGCCAAGCGAATTTCATCGGCCTGCTCATCGGGTAAAGGAACCTGGTGCCACAGCGGCTGATCCGGCACGGGATACGTGCCTGGGGCCGGGTTATCCGTGCATTCCCAGCGAGCTCCATTCCAGTAACACACACTGATAGCCGGCCCGAGGTAGGCGGGGTATGCCTCGACAGGCAGTTGCGCCAGAGCGCGGCTCAACACCCGATTATCGTGAAAGCGATACAGCGCCTGCTGAGGCCGTGTGCCGATGAGCAAGCGTGCTTGCCAGTGTTTGACCAGTGTGGGCAGATCGTCTTTTTGCAGGCTGGCGAACCAGCCCCAGTTGCGCTGTGGATGTTTGCGCAGTTCATCAATGCGCCTGTCATCGACTTGATCGAAGGCGAAGACAAAAGGCCCGGCATCCGCCAGGTCAGCGATCAGGGTGTCGCCGTATACGCTCATGTACTGGTTGAACTGGCAGGTCTTCAACAGGGATTGGCGGGTGTCGCGTTCGTTCTCCGAGTCGAGAACGATGCACAACAGATGGCCAAGCCGTTGCTGCTCGATCATCCAATGACGGGGCAGGGCGTCGGTCATGCGGCGGCTCCCTGCGTCATGCAAATACCTTCTCGGCAGGCTTCGCAGAGGGGGCAGAAATCTGCTCCCAGCACTTTGCTGGCCGACATGAGGGCGCCTTGGCTGGGCGCAATCATGGGGGGCAGTTCCGATGGTTCCAACAAGGCGTCAAGGGTGCCGGGCAGGGATAACGCGGCGGCTGAACCCGCAACCGGATCACCCCCTAACTGGATTTCGCTGCTGCTGAAAATGCCAGCGTGGCCGATCACGATGTGCTGGCCGCCGGCCTTTAAACTGAGGCTCGCTCCGGCCTCCAGCGTCAGGTGCGCCCCGGCCTTGATGTGCACCTGCTGACCCGCCTCAACCACCAGCGTCTGATCGACTCGTGTGTGGCTGTTGCTGGCGATATGCAGGTAGTCGTTGGCCTTGAGTTCTACTCTGCGGTCGGCGGTGACGGTGCGGTGTTCTTCGGCTTCCAGCACGCTGATGCTGTTGCCCCTGATGGTTTCCCGGCGTTCGTTTCCGACTTCCAGGCGGCTGTCGTGTTCGACCTTCTGCTCCATATCGCGCTGGGCGCGCAGGTAAATCAACTCCCGGCCGGCACGGTCTTCCAGGTGCAATTCGTTGAACCCGCCGCTGTCCGGCGAACTGCGGGAGCGAAATACACTTCGGGTTTTGTGGGCGGGCAATTCGTAAGGCGTCGGGTTGGCGCTGTTGGCCAGACACCCCGTGATCAACGGTTGATCAGGATCGCCTTCCAAAAAGCTGACCAGCACCTCCATGCCTACTCGCGGGATGGTGACGCCGCCATGGACATTGCCGGCCCAATTGGATGACACCCGCAACCAGCAACTGCTTTTGTCGTCGTTGCGACCCTGGCGGTCCCAGAAAAATTGGGCTTTGACCCGACCGTACGCGTCGCAGTGGATTTCCTCACCTTTAGGGCCAGTGACGATGGCAGTCTGGCTGCCCAGCACTTTCGGCTTTTTATAAAGGTGTGGCGGACGGTATGAAACGTCCCACGGTATGGCAACAAACTGGTTTCGATAGCCTTGAACAAAGTCGTTTTCGCGACTGGATGCAGCACTGGGCGCGCTCTCTTCCAGGACGTTCGGCTGTTTGCATTCGTGGCGGACTTCCGTCAGCAGCCACAGGTCATTCCAATGCGTGCATGAATGCTCCGACATGTGCAGAAAATGCCCGGAAACAAACTGCTGTTGATCACTTTCGCCTTCCGCTTGCTGGTAGTCGGCCCGATGGCGTTCGAGGGCTCGCTTGGTTAAAAACTTGCCACGCTCTCGCAAGGTAAAGCGGCCAGGGTAGTCGTAATCCTCCAAGTCGGGCTGAGCCTGATGAACGTCCGGCTGGTAGTCGGACTCCAGCAGAATCCGGGCTTTTGCAAAGTCGTAGTCGCGGCGGGTGGTGCGACTGGTGCGCGTTTCGACGCGCAGTTCAAACCGATTGATCACCGATTCCTCGGCCACCATGCCGTTGTCCTGTTTGTAGAGGGTCGGCCGCTCAAGCCTGGGGAATACGGTTTGGTCATCGCCAAACACCATCACGTGTTTTTCGTGACTGTGCTGGAAGTGGTAATGAATACCTTCCTCTTGGCACAGCCGTTGGATGAAGAACAAATCCGACTCGTCGTACTGCACGCAGTAGTCACGCGGTGGATAGTCGGAGCCCAGCTGAAAGAGATAAAGATCGCGGTGGATGCCGTGCTCTTCCAGCACTCGCGCAACGATCTGCGGGACGTTCAACTGCTGAAAGATTCGTTGGTTGATGCGGTGGCTCAGGTAAGCCACCCGAGGCACGAGCGTCACGCTGTAACGGGTCAGGCGCTTGCCGGCATCGCCTTGGCCCGCGCGATAGATTTGCCCGTGAATGCCGCCACCTTCGCTGAACGCCAGAAAGGCTTGTTTGTGCAGCAGGCTTTCAAGATCGAGATTGGGCTTTTCGCTGACCAGCACCACGTCGAAGGCATAGGGCGTGCTGATCGCTTCCCGGCCTGTGAACTCAAGCACTTGAAGATCCGTCTTCAGGTCTTGAATCGTCAGAGTGAAACGCTTTGGAGGGCTGTGACCAAACATCCTTTGTTCCTTCGACGGCCGCTGAGGTGTTCACATCCTCATTCGATGAGGCGGATGCGAGTGACCCAAAAACTAACAAGCGTGCCGAAGAAAAAATGTAAGGCGGTTCTTTAAACGTCGTAGGACGCGACTCTGAATGTTGCGTTGGCGATGTTTTTTACTTACGCGCTCACGAGCAGATTCCTACCCATCAGTGTTCACTGAAGATCAATTGCGGCAGCGAGCCTGATCGCGAAAGCGGCAGGCCTGCCACCATTGATGGTGAATTTTATGGCCTCTTCGCGAGCAGGCTCGCTCCCACAGGGAAATGCCTTCCAAATTGTGGGAGCGAGGCTTGCCCGCGAAGGCAGCCTTCAATTCACCGCAAAATTAACGGCTAAACCTTACCCTCAGCCATCGCCTCATGGTGATCCAACACCCGCTCCACCAACAACTGCACGCCATCCGTCAAACGGCTGATCGCCAGGGCGACGGAGCGGCGTGAGCCTTCCACATCGTCCGCCAGGTTAGCCGCAATCGCGCTGATGGACATCAAGTCCTCGGAAGCATTGGCCAGCATAGCCTCGGGGTCGTCGACATCCGGGGCAACGGCGAAGAGGTGGTATTTACGGCGCTTGGTTCGTTTTTCGTCAGCAGGGGGAAAGTAATGGGCGAAGGCGCGGTCGGCGGCTTCTTTCATTTTTTCTGCATCGAGGGATGCTTGGGAATCGGTCCCGGATTCTGGGGGGTTGGGGGTAGCTTTGAACATAGTGAATCTCCGTCTAACGAGTTTTAGCTGCTCCATTAGGCTTCCAGGCGAAAGGGTGGCAGCTGTACGCGGGCTGGAAACCCGGGGTAAACGGACAAAACCCGGCAGACCCGAAGGTCTCCCGCGCACAACCGCCATAACGGAGCGCACTCATTAAAGGTGCGCAAGCATACGTTAAGAACAGCGCTTTTGTGTCGTTTACACCACGGGTTTCCAAGCCCGGTCGCTGAGTTTGCAGCGACCCACAAACGATAACGATCAACCCAAAACCCCACCAGTCAGCGGCTTCCCGCATTGCTGTAGTCCACGACGCCAGACCACGTAGCCGCTCACCCCTCCTGTGGCGCAACTTTTAAACACAAATCCCCATTCGGCTGCCAAAAGTTGAAGATTCCCAAAAAGGGACCTATCGTTCCCTTTTTGGGACTCTTCGGTTGCCACTGTGAAAAACCTTTCCCTCAGCGAAGCCTTGTTCACCACCACCCAGCAAAAAGTGCTGGGCTTGTTGTTCGGCAAACCCGACCAGAGCTTTTACGCCAACGAAATCGCCCGCTGGGCTCAAGTGGGTAAAGGCAGCCTGATGCGTGAGCTGGATCGGTTGCAGCAGGCCGGCGTGCTGACCTTGACCCGCCAGGGCAACCAGACCCATTACCAAGCCAATCCCGACTGCCCGATCTATGCCGAACTGCTGGGCATCGCCCGCAAAACCTTCGGCATCGCCGAGCCCCTGCGCCAGGCGCTGCAACCCTTTGCCGAACAGATCACTTGGGCCTTTGTGTACGGCTCCATCGCCAAGGATTCGGCAAACGCATCCAGTGACATTGATCTCATGCTGATCGGCGAAGGCCTGCACTACAGTGAAGTGATGGAGCGGCTCATGCCCCTGGAGGAGCAACTGGGTCGCGTCCTCAACCCGACGCTCTACACCCCCGGCGACTGGGCCGCGAAACTGGCGGCTGAAAACAGCTTTGTCGTGCGTGTGGCGCAGCAGGACAAGATCAATCTGATGGGGCAAAACCCTTTGGAGTCCAAGGATGGGCAGCAACGAGAATCTGGAAAACCTGTTACGTAGCGGTGGACTGAAAGCCGAACCGCCAGATCGCAAGGAATGCGAAGGGCTGATGCGTTCGGCGGTGGATAGATTGAAGGATGCGCAGACGGCTTCGCTGTCTTTCGCGAGTCGTTTCGACCTGGCTTACAACGCTGCCCATGCCTTGGCTCTGACGGCACTTCGCTTGTGTGGTTACCGTTCAGACAAGCGGTATCTGGTGTTTCAGTGTCTGGTTCACACGGCGGATATTGGCAAGGTGCAGGTGCGGTTGTTTGCCCTGTGTCATGAGCGACGGAACCTGGCGGAGTACGAAGGCTATATGGATGAAGACCCGGCGTTGTTGGCGCAGTTGTTGGAAAGTGCTGAGCAGCTTTTGATTCGGGTGCAGGAGCAGATGGCCGGGCTGTGATGCTCTGTCATTGGAAGTTGTGGTGATTGTTCTAGCCCCTTCGCGAGCAAGCCCGCTCCCACAGGGGAATGCATTCCAAACTGTGGGAGCGGGCTTGCTCGCGAAGGCGTCAGCACTGGCTGCCTACCTCTTGAGCGAATCGTTACTCCAACCGTAACGATCCGTCGCTCTGCTTGATTGATACCCCACACCCAACCCTCCTATGGTGACCCCACGACAGCGAACCCGTGGAGTGGTCATGACAACAACAATATCCCCCGACGCGCGATGGACGCGGCGGCGCAGCGAGAAGCAGCGGCGTCTTGAGTTGGTCAAAGGCTTTGCCGACGGCGTGGTGTTGCCCACCGACAAGATCGTCGCGGCGCTGGAGGCGTTGATCCTGCCCGGCGACCGGGTGGTGCTGGAGGGCAATAACCAGAAGCAGGCGGATTTCCTTTCGCGCTCCCTGGCCAAGGCTGATCCGGCGAAGCTGCACGATTTGCACATGATCATGCCCAGTGTCGGACGCTCCGAGCACCTGGACCTGTTCGAACGCGGCATTGCCCGCAAGCTCGATTTCTCCTTCGCCGGCACCCAGAGCCTGCGCATCAGCCAGTTGCTGGAAGACGGCTTGCTGGAAATCGGCGCGATCCACACCTACATCGAACTCTATGCGCGGCTGGTGGTGGATCTGATCCCCAACGTCGTGCTGTCGGCCGGTTTCATGGCCGACCGCGCCGGCAACATCTACACCGGCCCGAGCACCGAAGACACCCCGGCATTGATCGAACCGGCAGCCTTCAGCGACGGCATTGTCATCGTCCAGGTCAACCAATTGGTGGACGACGTGACTGACCTGCCGCGCGTTGATATTCCCGCGTCCTGGGTCGATTTCGTGGTGGTGGCGGACAAGCCGTTCTACATCGAACCGCTGTTCACCCGCGACCCACGGCACATCAAGCCTGTGCATGTGTTGATGGCGATGATGGCGATTCGCGGGATCTACGAAAAACACAACGTGCAGTCCCTGAACCACGGCATCGGTTTCAACACCGCCGCCATCGAATTGATCCTGCCGACCTACGGCGAATCCCTCGGCCTCAAAGGCAAGATCTGCCGCAACTGGACGCTCAACCCGCACCCAACCCTGATCCCGGCCATCGAAAGTGGTTGGGTCGAAAGCGTGCATTGCTTCGGCACCGAACTGGGGATGGAAAACTACATCGCCGCCCGGCCCGACGTGTTCTTCACCGGGCGCGACGGCTCGCTGCGCTCCAACCGGATGTTCTGCCAATTGGCCGGGCAATACGCGGTGGACCTGTTTATCGGCGCGACCCTGCAAGTCGATGGCGACGGTCATTCCTCTACGGTGACTCGCGGACGACTCGCCGGGTTCGGTGGCGCGCCAAACATGGGTCACGACCCACGCGGTCGCCGTCACGGCACCCCGGCCTGGCTCGACATGCGCCACGACGATGCGCCGGAAGCGTTGCTCGAACGCGGTAAAAAACTCGTGGTGCAAATGGTCGAGACGTTCCAGGAGGGCGGCAAACCGACCTTCGTCGAAACCCTCGACGCCGTGGAAGTCGCGCGCAAAAGCGGCATGCCACTGGCGCCGATCATGATCTACGGCGATGACGTCACGCACCTGCTGACCGAAGAAGGCATCGCCTATCTGTACAAGGCCCGTTCGCTGGAAGAACGCCAGGCGATGATCGCGGCGGTCGCTGGCGTCACCGTGATCGGCATGCGCCACAACCCGAAAGACACCGCGCGCATGCGCCGCGAAGGCTTGATCGCCTTGCCCGAAGACCTCGGCATCCGCCGCACCGACGCCACTCGCGAATTGCTCGCGGCGAAAAGCGTGGCCGATCTGGTGGAGTGGTCCGGGGGCCTCTACAACCCGCCCGCCAAGTTCAGGAGCTGGTAAATGCACGCACTTAACCTGCAACCCAAAACACTGACCCTGGCTGATCGGCTGGCGGATTTGGCGGTGGATGCGCTGATCGACGAAGCGGACCTGTCGCCGAAACCGGCGCTGGTGGACCGTCGCGGCAATGGCGCGCACACCGATTTGCACCTCGGGCTGATGCACGCTTCGGCGCTGTCTTTGTGGCCAGCGTTCAAGGAAATGGCCGACGCAGCCATCGAGTTTGGCGACGTCGGTCTGCCGCTGCGCGAAGCCCTCGGGCGGATTGGTCGGGAAGGGGAGCAGGCAATGCTTGCGACCACCAATGGCGTGAATACCCATCGAGGGGCGATTTGGGCCTTGGGTTTGTTGGTGGCTGCCGCCGCCCTCGAAAACACAAGCGCCAGCACCGTTACGCTGTGCGCCGCACGCCTGGCATTGCTCGACGACCGCTACGCGCCACGTCCACTGAGCCATGGCGCGCAAGTCGCCCAACGTTACGGCGCACGCGGCGCCCGTGAAGAAGCGCAACTCGGCTTCCCTTCAGTCCTGCAACGCGCACTGCCCCAACTCAAGCGCAGCCGCGCCTTGGGCCACGGCGAACAAAATGCGCGCCTCGATGCCTTGCTGGCGATCATGACCCGACTGGCCGACACCTGCGTGCTCTACCGCGCCGGCGAAACCGGTCTGCAAACCATGCAACTCGGCGCCCAGGCTGTGCTCGATGCCGGCGGCAGTGCCAGCCTCGGCGGCCGTCGGCGCTTGCATGAACTGGATGAACAATTAATCGCGTTGAACGCCTCGCCCGGCGGCGCTGCTGATTTGCTCGCCGCGTGCCTGTTCATCGACCGCATCGAATCCGGAGCTTTCTGATGGAAACCTTATCCTTTGAATTCCCCGCCGGGCAGCCGCCCCGGGGCCGGACGCTGGTGGGCTGTGTCGGCTCGGGCGATCTGGAAGTGCTGATCGAACCGGGGCAGCCCGGCAAGTTGACCATTCAGGTACAGACCTCCGTCAACGGCGCCGAACAACGCTGGCAGCATCTGTTTGCGCGGATGTTCGACGGTCAGACACCGCCAGCGATGGCCATCGATATTCACGACTTCGGCGCGACGCCGGGGGTGGTGCGCTTGCGTCTGGAGCAAGGCTTTGAGGAGATTGGCCATGACTGATCTCCTCAACAAACACAGCTTCGTCGAACTCGGCGCGCGGCAACGGGCGAAAGCCTTGCTCGATGCCGGCACCTTCCGCGAATTGCTTGACCCGTTTCAACGCGTCATGTCGCCATGGCTGTCGCGCCAGGGCGTGGTGCCGCAGGCCGATGACGGCGTGGTGATCGCCAAGGGCAGCATCGATGGTTTGCCGGTGGTCATCGCGGCGATTGAAGGTTCATTCCAGGGCGGCAGCCTCGGCGAAGTCGGCGGGGCGAAAATGGCCGGTGCGCTGGAGCTGGCGGCGGAAGACAACCGCAACGGCATTCCGACCCGCGCCGTGTTGCTGCTGGAAACCGGTGGCGTGCGCTTGCAGGAAGCCAACCTCGGGCTGGCGGCGATTGCCGATATTCACGCGGCGATTGTCGATTTGCGCCAGTACCAACCGGTGGTTGGCGTGGTGGCGGGCAGCGTCGGTTGCTTTGGCGGGATGTCGATTGCCGCCGGGTTGTGCAGTTATTTGCTGGTGACCCAGGAAGCGCGGCTTGGCCTGAACGGTCCGCAGGTGATCGAGCAGGAAGCCGGGATTGAGGAATACGACTCTCGCGACCGTCCTTTCATCTGGAGCCTGACCGGTGGCGAGCAGCGGTTTGCCAGTGGTTTGGTGGATCGTTATGCCGCCGATGATGTGGCGCAGATTCAGCGGCAGGTCGGTGAATTGCTTCAGCTAGGTTTGCCGGCGCAGCAACGTAGCCAACAGTCCGAACTGTTTCTGCAACGGCTGGCGCGCCTGGATGCCGAGCCGCAAATCGAACCGTCGGTGGTTCGCGATCTGTATCAAGGAGAGCGCTCATGAGAGGTTTGAACTGGTTCAATGCGTTGAGTGCCGGCGCCAAACCGGTCGAAGGTTTGCCGGCGTCGTTGAAAGTCGCTGACGGCTTTTTGGGTGATCAACCCGTGCGATTTATCGCGGTGGTGACTGACCCCGACAACCGCTTCCCCCGCGCCCGCCATGGTGAAGTGGGTTTGCTGGAAGGCTGGGGTTTGGCCAAGGCTGTTGATGAAACTATTGCGGCGGATGCCGACAAAGCGCAGAAGCGCGCCTTGGTCGCCATCGTCGACGTACCGAGCCAAGCCTACGGTCGCCGCGAAGAAGCCCTCGGCATTCACCAGGCATTGGCCGGTGCGGCGGACAGTTACGCTCGCGCACGTTTGGCCGGGCATGCCGTGATCGGTTTGCTGGTGGGCAAGGCGATGTCCGGGGCGTTTCTCGCTCACGGGTATCAGGCCAACCGCTTAATTGCCCTGCGTGATCCGGGCGTGATGGTGCATGCCATGGGCAAGGCCTCGGCGGCCCGGGTGACGTTGCGCAGTGTTGAAGAACTCGAAGCCCTGGCCGCCAGCGTGCCGCCGATGGCGTATGACATCGACAGCTACGCCAGCCTCGGTTTGCTCTGGGAAACCCTGTCGGTGGAACAGATTGAACAGCCGACGGCGCAGGATCTGACGCGCGTGACGGAGTGCCTGAATCAGGCGATCAGCGATGTCGCCGCCAGCGGTCGCGATTTGAGCAGCCGCTTGGGCGCCAGCAATCGCGCCGCGTCGAGCAAGGTTCGCGAACTGCTGAGGGCGCAGTGGTGAACACGTTTCTGGCGCACGACTTGCTCTGGGGCATGAGCCCGGCGCAGTTGCCCGCCGACGCGCCCGCGTGGGCGATTGAGTCCCTCGGTGCCGGTCAGCCTGTGGTGGTTCGGCGGGCGTTGAGCGCGCCGGGTCAGGTGGCCGTCGGGGTGCGTGGGCCGTTACGTGAACAGCGTTATGCGACGGTGATGTCGGTGGATTCGATTCAGCGCCGGGTCAAACCGGAAGAACTTTGTCATGTTTCGCTGGATCGGGATCTGCCAGCCTTGCGTGCCCTGACTCAGGTGCGGGCGATGCTGGATGCCAGTGGTCGGGTTTGGGGCATCAGCGGCAGCGCCGGGTTTGAGTTGGCCAGCGGTATCGAAGCGCTGCATGAGCGCAGCGATCTCGACCTGATCCTGCGCACACCGCAGCCGTTGGGGCGTGAACAGGCTCGGGAATGGGTGAAGATTTTTGATACCGCCGCATGCCAGGTGGACATGCAGTTGCAAACACCTTTGGGTGCCGTTGCGCTGCGCGAATGGGCCGGTCCTGCGCGTCGGGTCCTGCTGAAAAATGCGCGCGAAGCCTGCCTGGTGATTGATCCGTGGAACCCTCAGGAGCAAGCAGCGTGAGCAGCCTGCTGGTGTTCCCCGGCCAAGGCGCGCAGCAGCCGGGCATGCTGCAGCGTTTGCCTCGGGAAACGGTGAATGAGGCGAGTGAAATCCTCGGCGAAGACGCGTTGCTGCTGGATTGCGCCGAGGCGTTTAAGACGACGCGGGCGGTTCAGCTTTGCCTGCTGATCGCTGGAGTTGCGGCTTCACGGCAACTGTTGGAACCAGCGGATTACGTAGCCGGATTGTCCATCGGCGCCTATCCGGCAGCGGTAGTCGCCGGGGCCCTGAGTTTCAGCGATGCGCTGCACTTGGTCAGCCTGCGCGGTGAGTTGATGCAACAGGCTTATCCACAGGGCTACGGCATGACCGCGATCATCGGTCTGGATTTATCCACAGTCGAAGATTTGCTGGCGCAGGTGCATAGCATCGAATCGCCAGTTTATCTGGCCAATATCAACGCCGATAACCAGGTGGTGATTGCGGGCAGCGACGAAGCGATGAAAGCTGTGGCGAAGTTGGCGAAAAGTCGGGGTGCAGGTCTGGCCAAACGTCTGGCTGTCAGCGTCCCGTCGCACTGTCCTTTACTGGACGCACCCGCGAAAACCCTGGCAGAAGCTTTCGCCAAAGTGACACTGAAAACACCGACGATGGGTTACCTCAGCGGCAGTCGCGCGCGGCCCATCGTCAACATTGAAGCCCTGCGCGACGACCTCGCTTTCAACATGTGCCGCGTCGTCGATTGGCGCGGCACCGTGCAAAGCGCTTACGAGCGTGGCGTGCGTCTACACATCGAACTGCCGCCCGGTGCGGTGTTAACCGGGCTGGCGCGCCGGGTGTTCGAGCCGGGCACCGTGATTGCTTTCGACGGTGCCCGGCTGGACACCTTGCAAGCGCTGTTGCGTGAGGAGGGAAGCCGCCAATCCTAGAACACCGACTCAGGCTTGCGAAGCACAAAAACAACAACTTCGACGATGCACTTTGAGGACTACAACAATGATTATTTACGGTGTGGCGCTGTTGGCGATCTGTACGCTGGCAGGGGTGATTCTGGGGGATGCGCTGGGCGTGTTATTGGGCGTCAAGTCCAACGTCGGCGGAGTCGGGATCGCGATGATCCTGCTGATCTGCGCGCGGCTGTACATGCAAAAACGCGGTGGCATGACCAAGGATTGCGAGATGGGCGTCGGCTTCTGGGGCGCGATGTACATTCCGGTGGTGGTGGCGATGGCGGCGCAACAAAACGTCGTGACCGCGTTGCACGGTGGCCCGGTGGCGGTGTTGGCGGCCATCGGTTCGGTGGTGATCTGCGGCTGCACGATTGCCCTGATCAGCCGGACTCATAAAGGCGAGCCCTTGCCCGATGAACCGGCGGAAGTGACCCCGCTCGGCACCCCAGTAGGAGGTCGCTGATATGTGGGAACTCATTGATAAAGGCCTGACCGCCAATGGTCTGGTCACCGCGTTCGCGTTCGTCGGCGTCATCATGTGGGTCTCGGTGGTGTTGTCCAAACGCCTGACCTACGGACGCATTCACGGCTCGGCGATTGCCATCGTCATCGGTCTGGTGCTGGCTTGGGTCGGCGGCACCATGACCGGCGGGCAAAAAGGCCTGGCGGATCTGTCGTTATTCTCTGGCATCGGTTTGATGGGCGGCGCCATGCTGCGGGATTTCGCCATTGTGGCGACCGCGTTCGAAGTGCAAGCCACCGAAGCGAAAAAGGCCGGGTTGGTCGGCGCGATTGCGCTGCTGCTGGGCACGGTGTTGCCGTTCATTGTCGGCGCGAGCATTGCCTGGGCCTTCGGCTATCGCGATGCGATCAGCATGACCACCATCGGCGCGGGCGCGGTGACGTACATCGTCGGGCCGGTGACCGGGGCGGCGATTGGTGCCAGTTCGGATGTGGTGGCGTTGTCGATTGCTACCGGGTTGATCAAAGCGATTCTGGTGATGGTCGGCACGCCGATGGCCGCGAAATGGATGGGCCTGGATAACCCGCGTTCGGCGATGGTGTTTGGCGGGTTGGCCGGAACCGTGAGTGGCGTGACGGCGGGGCTGGCGGCGACGGATCGGCGGTTGGTGCCTTATGGCGCGTTGACTGCGACGTTCCATACCGGGCTTGGCTGTTTGCTTGGGCCTTCGTTGTTGTACTTCATTGTTCGCGGGATTGTGGGGTAGGCCGCAAAAGCCACCCCTCACCCCAGCCCTCTCCCCATAGGGGAGAGGGGGAAAGGGAGCCGATCTTCAGGCTTCTCAACTCTTGAGTTCGGCTCGATATTTCAGGTCGATGTAGCTCGAAAGAACCACTCGGTCAGCTCCCTCTCCCCTCTGGGGAGAGGGCTGGGGTGAGGGGTGGCTCTCAATCACCCCACCACATTCCGATTCGCATACATCCGACACTCCGCCAACAACGCCAGCAGATTCGGATCGCGCTCCTTGGCCTTGAGGAACACCACGCCAATGTGCTGCTGCAACCGATACTTTTCCTGCAACGGGATGAGCTTCACCCGGTTTTCATACACCGCCGCAATCCGCCCCGGCAGCAACGCATAACCCACCCCCGAACTGACCATGCTCAGCAGGGTGAAGATGTCGTTGACCTGCATCGCCACTTTCGGCTCGAACCCCGCCTGCTTGAACACCCGAATCCCGTCCTGGTGCGTGGCGAAGCCCTGGGTCAGGGTGATGAAGGTTTCGTCGCGCACTTCCGCGAGGTCGACTTCGGCCCGTTGGGCAAACTTCGAATCCGCCGGGGTGGCGAGGAAGATGTCGTCGGAGAACAGCTGGATATGCTCGCAGTCCGGGTCGTTGACGCTATCGTCCAGGGACACCAGGATCGCGTCGACTTCCATGTTCTTGAGCTTGTAGAGCAGGTCGATGTTGGAGCCGAGGATCAGGTCGATATTGAGTTCGCTGCGACGAATCTTCAGGCCCATGATCAACTGCGGCACGGTCTTCACCGTCAATGAATACAGCGAGCCAAGCTTGAAGCGTTCCGCCGAAAACCCGGCGGCTTCGCGGGTCAGGCGCACGCTTTCGACCACGTCCTGAATCAACTTCTGCGCCCGTTCTTCCAGCACATACGCGCTTTCCAGTGGCGTCAGGTTGCGGCCCTCGTGTTTGAACAACGGGCAGCGCAGGGCACTTTCCAGGGAGTGAATGGCGCGGTGCACGCTGACGTTACTGGTCTGCAACTCGGCGGCGGCCCGGGCCAGGTTGCCGGTGCGCATAAAGGCCAGGAACACCTCGAGTTTTTTCAGGGTCAACTCTTCGTCGATCAGCATCGCGCGGACTCTTTTTGGAATGACCTGATTGTGCACGTAAGTGGGTTCTTGTAGGAGCATGTAGGAGCTGTCGAGTGAAACGAGGCTGCGATCTTTTGATCTTCGGCGTCTTCAAGGGCGCCGCAGATCAATGTCAAAAGATCGCAGCCTCGTTTCTCTCGACAGCTCCTACGCCTTGCGCCATGTTGTAGCGAATTTTGAGGAAAGCGATTCATGTATCACGGGGAAAGATTGAACGCCTGGACGCATTTGGTCGGGGCGGTGGCGGCGACGGTCGGGGTGGTGTGGATGCTGGTGATCGCCAGCCTGGACGGCAGCCCGTGGAAGATTGTCAGCGTGGCGATCTACGGATTTACCTTGATGGTGCTCTACAGCGCCTCGACCGTGTACCACAGCGTGCGCGGGCGCAAGAAAGAGATCATGCAGAAAGTTGATCACTTTTCGATCTACCTGCTGATCGCCGGCAGCTACACGCCGTTCTGCCTGGTGACCCTGCGTGGGCCGTGGGGCTGGACGTTGTTCGGGATTGTCTGGGGGCTGGCGCTGATCGGCATCCTGCAAGAGATCAAACCGCGTTCGGAAGCGCGGATTTTGTCGATCGTGATTTACGCGGTGATGGGCTGGATCGTGCTGGTGGCGGTCAAGCCGCTGCTGGCGGCGCTGGGCTCCACAGGTTTTGCCTGGTTGGCGTCGGGCGGAGTGTTGTACACCGTGGGGATCATCTTTTTTGCCCTGGATCATCGCCTGCGGCATGCCCATGGGATCTGGCATTTGTTCGTGATTGCGGGGAGTTTGCTGCACTTCGTCGCGATTTTGCTTTACGTCTTGTGACGCGGTAGATCAAAAGATCGCAGCCTCGTTTCACTCGACAGCTCCTACAGGGTTGGTATTACAACTGTAGGAGCTGTCGAGTGAAACGAGGCTGCGATCTTTCAAGATTTAGAAGTCACCCCAAAGCTGCTGAGCCACCGCTAAAGCCACCACCGGCGCCGTCTCGGTGCGCAACACCCGAGGCCCAAGCCGAGCCGCGTGGAAACCCGCGCCCTTGGCCTGATCCACCTCAACATCCGACAACCCGCCCTCCGGCCCGATCAGGAACGCCAGCGTGCCAGGCTTGGCATGACTCACCAACGGCTCCGCCACCGGATGCAGCACCAACTTCAACTCCGCCTCGGTCTGCTTCAACCAATCCGCCAACAGCAGCGGTGGATGAATCACCGGCACCCGTGAACGCCCGCATTGCTCGCAGGCGCTGATTGCCACCTGGCGCCAGTGCATCAGGCGTTTGTCGGCGCGTTCATCCTTCAAGCGGACTTCGCAGCGGTCGGTGAAGATCGGGGTGATTTCCGTGACGCCCAGTTCGGTGGCTTTCTGAATCGCCCAATCCATCCGCTCGCCACGGGACAAGCCCTGGCCGAGGTGGATCTGCAACGGCGATTCGACCTGCCCGATAAAGCTTTCATCGAGCTGCACCACCACGCGTTTTTTCCCGACTTCCACCAGCGAGCCGCGAAACTCGTGGCCCGAGCCGTCGAACAGTTGCACCGCATCACCCTCGGCCATGCGCAGCACGCGGCTGATGTAATGGGCCTGGGCCTCGGGCAACTCGTGTTCGCCGGTGCTCAGGGGGGCGTCGATAAAGAAGCGGGACAGTCTCATCTTGGGTCTCTGGAAAGGGTGTGAATCATCTGGATTTGTGTCGACTTCATTCGCGAGCAAGCCCGCTCCCACAGGGGAATGCATTCCAAATGTGGGAGCGGGCTTGCTCGCGAAGGCGGCGGCCCAGTCACCACAGCAATCAAGCAGGTTCAATCAGCCCGGATCACGAAACCCCGGGTGAAAGTCCTCAGGCACCGACACGCTGACGCTATTGCGGGTCGCAATGTCGATCCCTTCACTGGCCACTTCAGCCAGGAAATCAATCTGCTCCGGGGTAATCACATACGGCGGCAGGAAGTACACCACGCTGCCCAACGGACGAAGTAAAGCACCGCGCTCAAGTGCGTGCTTGAACACTTTCAAGCCACGCCGCTCCTGCCATGGATAAGCTTCCTTGGTCGCTTTGTCCTTGACCATCTCGATGGCCAGGACCATGCCGGTCTGGCGCACTTCCGCGACGTTCGGGTGATCGACCAGGTGCGCGGTGGACGTGGCCATGCGCTGGGCCAGGGCTTTGTTGTTCTCGATGACGTTGTCTTCTTCGAAGATATCCAGTGTCGCCAGTGCCGCCGCGCACGCCAGCGGGTTGCCGGTGTAGCTGTGGGAATGCAGGAAGGCGCGCAGGGTCGGGTAGTCGTCGTAGAAGGCGCTGTAGACGTCATCGGTGGTCAGCACCGCCGCCAGCGGCAGGTAACCGCCGGTCAGGGCCTTGGACAGGCACAGGAAGTCCGGGCGGATGCCGGCTTGTTCACAGGCGAACATGGTGCCGGTGCGGCCGAAGCCGACGGCGATTTCGTCGTGGATCAAGTGCACGCCATAACGGTCGCAGGCGTCGCGCAGCAACTTGAGGTACACCGGGTGGTACATGCGCATGCCGCCGGCGCCCTGGATCAACGGCTCCAGAATCACCGCAGCGACAGTGTCGTGGTTCTCGGCCAGGGTCTGTTCCATGGCGGCGAACATGTTGCGCGAGTGTTCTTCCCAACTCATGCCGTCGGGGCGCAGGTAGCAATCCGGGCTCGGCACCTTGATGGTGTCCATCAGCAGGGCTTTGTAGGTTTCGGTGAACAACGGCACGTCGCCGACTGCCATCGCCGCCATGGTTTCGCCGTGATAGCCGTTGGTCAGGGTGACAAAGCGCTTCTTGTTCGGCTGGCCGCGGTTGAGCCAGTAGTGAAAGCTCATTTTCAGCGCGACTTCGATGCAGGACGAGCCGTTATCGGCGTAGAAGCACCGGGTCAGGCCTTCCGGGGTCATCTTCACCAGGCGTTCGGACAGCTCGATCACCGGCTGATGGCTGAAACCGGCGAGGATCACGTGTTCCAGTTGATCGACCTGATCCTTGATGCGCTGGTTAATGCGCGGGTTGGCGTGGCCAAACACGTTGACCCACCAGGAGCTGACGGCGTCGAGGTAGCGCTTGCCTTCGAAGTCTTCCAGCCAGATGCCTTCACCGCGCTTGATCGGGATCAGCGGCAGCTGTTCGTGGTCTTTCATCTGGGTGCAGGGGTGCCACAACACGGCCAGGTCCCGTTGCATCCACTGATTATTCAGGCCCATTTACAGTCTCCTCGAGGCGGTCCGCGGCGGGCGCGGGCAAACAATCGCGCAAGCCTATGCAATGCATCGCGCGGGGACAACCCATTGTGTCGATTGAGCTACTTTGTAAGGGGCGATAGACGTCGCTGGCGGCGTTTTGATGGCTGACGTATTCTTCGCGGTTCTTTGAGCCGTCTGGCTCGCACAACTGCTTTTTCTCGTGTATTTCCGGAGTTCGCTGAATGTCTGCTGGTTGGCTGCGCGCCTGTGCGCTGGTGATGTTGGGGCTGTTCAGCGTTTCGGCGCTGGCCAAGGATAAAACGGCGATCGTGATCGGCGGCGGGCTTTCGGGCCTGACCGCGGCCTACGAGCTGCAAAACAAAGGCTGGCAGGTGACGCTGCTGGAAGCCAAGCCAAGCCTGGGCGGTCGCTCCGGCATGGCCACCAGCGAGTGGATCGGCAACGACAAGACCCAGCCGGTACTGAACAAATACGTGTCCACCTTCAAGCTCGGCACCACGCCAGCGCCTGAGTTCGTGCGTACGCCGGGCTACTTGATCGATGGCGAATACTTTACCGCCGCCGACCTGGCGACCAAGCAACCGGCCACCGCCGAAGCGCTCAAGCGCTACGAAAAGACCCTGGATGACTTGGCGCGCTCGATCACCGACCCGCAGAACCCGGCCGCCAACAGCACGCTGTTCGCGCTGGACCAGATCAACGTGGCCAACTGGCTCGATCGCTTGACCCTGCCGGCCACGGCCCGTCAGTTGGTGAATCAGCAGATTCGTACTCGTTACGACGAACCTTCGCGTCTGTCGCTGCTGTATTTCGCACAACAGAGCCGGGTGTACCAAGGCGTTTCCGACCGTGACCTGCGCGCTTCGCGCCTGATCGGTGGCAGCCCGGTGCTGGCCCAGGCCTTTGTCAAACAGCTGAAAACCATCAAGACCAGTTCACCGGTGTCGGCCATCACCCAGGACAAGGACGGCGTGACCGTCAAAGTCGGCAGCGTGGGCTACCAGGCTGATTACGTGGTGGTCGCCGTGCCATTGCGTGCGCTGAGCAAGATCATCATGACCCCGTCGCTGGATGCCCAGCACATGGGAGCGATCAAGGGCACCAACTACGGCTGGCGCGACCAGATCATGTTGAAGTTCAAGACGCCAGTGTGGGAAAGCAAGGCGCGGATGTCCGGCGAGATCTACAGCAACGCCGGACTCGGCATGTTGTGGGTAGAGCCGGCGCTGAAGGGCGGCGCCAACGTGGTGATCAACCTGTCCGGCGACAACGCCCGGGTGATGCAGGCCTTCGGCGACAAGCAGATGGTCGATCAGGTGCTGATCCGTCTGCACGCGTTTTATCCACAGGCCCGCGGTTCGTTCACCGGTTATGAAATCCGCCGCTACAGCACCGACCCGTCGATGGGCGGCGCTTACCTGGCCTTCGGTCCGGGCCAGATCAGCAAGTACTGGCGCCTGTGGGAACGTCCGCTGCAACGTGTAGCCTTTGCTGGCGAACACACCGACACCTTGTACCCGGGCACCCTGGAAGGCGCATTGCGCACCGGTCAGCGTGCGGCCAGTCAGGTTGAAGACCTGGCGGCGGGCAAGTCGTTTGAACCTGTGAAAGTTGTTCCGGCAGCCACCGCAGCAGCGGCCGGCGCGGTGGCGGCGAAGAAAGGTAACTTCTTCTCCAACCTGTTTGGTGGTTCGGATGACGACAAGAAACCGGAACCGGTCAAGGCGCCAGAACCTGTAGCTCCGCCAGCACCGGCGCCTGCTCCAGTGCCAACCCCGGCCCCAGCGCCGGTGGAAGCACCGAAGCCTGCGGCACCGGTTAAAGCTGAGCCAGCGAAAAAAGCGGCCAAGCCTGCGGCGAAGAAGCCTGCGGCTAAAACCGATGCCAAAAAGGCACCGGCCAAACCTGCAGCGAAGAAAGCTGAACCGGCGAAGAAACCAGCGGCCAAGCCAGCTGCAACGACCCCGGCAGCGACGGATACCAAAGCGCAGTAAGGCTTTGAGTTAAAAAAAGCGCGGCCCTGGGGTCGCGCTTTTTTTTGCTCATTTATCAGGTAGGAATATGCCGGTCCTACACGCTTCAGCGACACATCAGAGACTTCCCACAGATGAATCGGAAAGAAATGATAGATAGCGCTTGAGTTCAATCTTTATGCTCTTCAAGAAATTGGAGGGCTTATGAAAGTACTAGCGCTGGTAATAATGTTGATCACACTTTTTGGTTGTGTAGATGGTCGTCTATTTCCTCGAGGCGTCAACTCTGAATTGGCGCACAAATGCCAGATAAATCCCTATGCCCCTGATTGCCTTGATCCACCGCCGCTCTTCAAAAGTTCTTGAGTATGTAAATAATCAATCATGATTAGAGATTGCCTAATGAAAACTTCCACTCGTGAATCTGTCTACCTTCCGGTAACTCTCTGATCCAGTTTTGATTTGGCTTTGGAATACGACCCGGGACGAATCCAAAGCGAGCCCAGCACAGGCCGCCTGTGCGCTGATCGTAGATGATCAGGTTTCCATCATTTTGAATCACCAGGCATGTGTTGTACCAAAGAGACTTGTCAATACTATGGGTGCTGTCGGCAATCCATAAACGCCTTCTGGACGGATCATAAAGAAAACCATTGTTGCTGATCACAAACTGCAGAGGCTCACGCATTCTTTTCTGAGGCAAGGTTCTGCTATAAGGCTGATTGCCGTCTGCCACCCAGACAGCAGTTTCACCCTCCTTGATGACCAAGTTGCCATCAGCCTGCAATACCAATCGAAATCTTCCGTTCTCGGACATAAGGTACTGCCCCGGCGACATCGTTTGATTGGGCGGCAGTACCGGCGAGCCACTTGCTTGAAATGGGGTATAACGAATAGCCATGTATTTCACCTTGATAATGAATGGTTGAGGTTTCATTTGATCAAGTTCAGATACATAAATGGTCATACATATTTATAGCTTTTGTAAAAAACATCCATTGCCATTCAGGTGAAACAAGAGCGGGCGTGACGACCACCCGGTGCGCTGAATCGGTGTGGCCGACCTGGGCAGCAAGGGGCCGTCCAAGGGCCCCAGCCGGAAAATTGCGGTCAGCTGCGAATAAATCCCGTGGCCGGGGTGTTCTTCACATGAGCCACATTTTTCGAGAAATTGGCCTTTAATCTTTCCTTAACTCACCTATCTCAGACTCTTGATCGTATTTCTCGATATTTCAAAGCGAAATTTTCCGCTTTAAATCGATAGATAACTCGATAGTCTTGGTCGCAGTTCTCACGGGATATGGGCAATGCAGCTACGTAACTCTTCTTCTCGCTACGGTTGGGTCAGCGTTTTCCTGCACTGGGGCGTGGCGCTGGCGGTCTTCGGGCTGTTCGCGTTGGGCCTGTGGATGGTCGGTCTGGATTACTACAGCACTTGGCGCAAAGACGCGCCGGACCTGCACAAAAGCATTGGTCTGACGCTGTTTGCCATCATGCTGCTGCGGGTGTTGTGGCGTTTCATCAGCCCGCCGCCGCCAGCGTTGCAGAGCTATAGCCGCATGACGCGCCTTGGCGCCAAGTTCGGCCACACGTTCCTGTATATCAGTCTGTTCGCTGTGATGCTTGCCGGTTACCTGATTTCCACCGCAGACGGTGTCGGGATTCCGGTGTTTGGCCTGTTTGAGATTCCTGCGCTGGTTTCCGGACTACCGGATCAGGCAGATACCGCCGGGGTGATTCATCTGTATCTGGCGTGGATGCTGGTAATTTTTTCCGGTCTCCATGCGCTGGCAGCATTGAAGCACCACTTTATCGACCGTGATGCGACGCTGACGCGAATGTTCGGCCGCAAAGCTTGAAATTCAACCTCGACTCCAAAGGAATAGAAAGCATGTTGAAAAAGACTCTCGCCGCTCTGGCAATCGGTTCTGCTCTGCTGTCGGTTAACGCGATGGCTGCTGACTACACAGTTGACAAAGAAGGTCAGCACGCCTTCGTCGACTTCAAGATCAGCCACCTGGGCTACAGCTTCATCACCGGTACTTTCAAGGATATCGACGGCAAGTTCAGCTTCGATGCTGCCAAGCCAGAAGACAGCAAGATCGAGTTCAATGTGAACACTTCCAGTGTGTTCACCAACAACGCTGAGCGCGATAAGCACATCTCCAGCGCTGATTTCCTGAACGCGAGCAAGTTCGCTCAAGCCACCTTCGTCTCCACCAGCGTCAAATCCACCGGCAAAAACGCCGCGGGCAAAGACACTGCTGACGTGACCGGCGACCTGACGATTGCTGGCGTGACCAAGCCAGTCGTGGTCAAGGCGACTTTCCTGGGTGAAGGCAAGGATCCATGGGGCGGCTACCGTGCCGGCTTCGAAGGTACTACCAGCCTGAAGCGTTCCGACTTCGGCAAGCAGAAAGACCTGGGCCCATCGTCCGATGCAGTCGAGTTGTATGTGACGTTTGAAGGTGTCAAAGCGAAGTAATGCTGAGACCGTAGGAGCTGCCGAAGGCTGCGATTTTTAAAGATCAAAAGATCGCAGGCTTCGCCAGCTCCTACAAAAGCATTTTTCAGCGCACACAAAAACGCCCTCGATCTCGCGACCGGGGGCGTTTTTTATTGCCAGCCAAAATTTACACCCCACCGCCAATCCCCTGTGGAGCGAGCTTGCTCGCGATGAGGCCCTCACATTCAACATCTCTGCTGACTGGTCTACCGCTATCGCGAGCAAGCTCGCTCCCACAGGGGGTTGTTGGTGAGTTGAGGATTTGTGTTCGTCCCCGAAAACAAAAATGCCCCGGATCGTGAGAGCCGGGGCATTTTTTAGTGCAGCGTTAAATCAGCGATTGCGGGTCAGCAACGCTGGTTTCTCGCCGCGCGGACGACCTGGCAGTTGATCCAGTTGCTCAGGAGTCGGGAACCGATCGGTCTTCGACTCTTTATGGATGATCTTCGGTGCCGGGCCACGCGGGTTTTGCACGGCCGGTTCGGAACGAGGCTGCTCGTCACGGGCCGGGCGGCGGTTGCGGGACTCCTCGCGACGGGCCTGACCGTCACGTGGAGCACCGTTGCGTGGGCCGCTGCGCTTGGCCGGCGGAGTGCCGGTGGTGGCGCCGTCGCTGCTGCGCGGGCCACTTTGGCGACCCTGAGGCTTGCCGCCGGTGCGCGGGGCACCTGCGCCAGCTGCCGCGCCTTGTGCCGGAGCACCCGGACGACGGCCGCGACCCTGGGCCGGTTTGGCCTGCGGCACGTAGTCAACGCGGTTACCGAAGTTATCCACGTCGTCGTCCAGGAACTCGTCCGGAGCACGATCAGCGGCGGCCGCGCGTGGTGCCGGACGCTGTTGTTCGCGAGCCGGGGTGCCTTCGCGTGGTTTGTGTTCACGGGCAGGGCGATCGCCACGGCCAGTGGCCGCAGGGGCTTTTTCCTTGCCGCCCTTGTCCTTGCCTTTGTCTTTACGACCGCCGCCACCGCCAGTGCCGTTCGGACCGTCGCCGCGCGGGCCACGTGGGTTGCGCGGGTTACGCACATCCGGACGCTCGCGGACTTCTGGTTTCTCGGCTTCTACAGCGCTGGAGTCGAAGCCCATCAGGTTGCCGTCGGCAATCTTCTGCTTGGTCATGCGCTCGATGCTTTTCAGCAGTTTTTCTTCGTCCGGGGCCACCAGCGAGATCGCCTCGCCCGAACGACCGGCACGGCCCGTACGGCCGATGCGGTGCACGTAGTCTTCATCGACGTTCGGCAGTTCGAAGTTGACCACGTGTGGCAACTGGTCGATGTCGAGGCCGCGAGCGGCGATGTCGGTAGCGACCAGGATGCGCACTTCGCCGGCCTTGAAGTCGGCCAGGGCTTTGGTGCGAGCGTTCTGGCTCTTGTTACCGTGGATGGCGACGGCGCTCAGGCCGTGTTTATCCAGGTACTCGGCCAGGCGGTTGGCGCCGTGCTTGGTGCGGGTGAAAACCAGGACCTGTTCCCAGGCGCCAGCGGTAATCAGGTGCGCCAGCAGCGAACGCTTGTGGCTCGCGGCCAGGCGGAACACACGCTGTTCGATACGCTCGACCGTGGTGTTTGGCGGCGTGACTTCGATGCGTTCCGGGTTGTGCAACAGCTTGCCGGCGAGGTCGGTGATGTCTTTGGAGAACGTCGCCGAGAACAACAGGTTCTGACGTTTGCTCGGCAAACGGGCCAGGACCTTTTTCACGTCATGGACAAAGCCCATGTCGAGCATGCGGTCGGCTTCGTCCAGCACGAGGATTTCCACGTGGGACAAATCGACGCTGCCTTGGCCGGCGAGGTCGAGCAGGCGGCCAGGGCAGGCCACCAGCACGTCAACACCGCGGGACATGGCCTGAACCTGTGGGTTCATGCCGACGCCGCCGAAGATGCAGGCACTGACGAACTTCAGGTCACGGGCATAGACCTTGAAGCTCTCGTGTACTTGAGCCGCGAGTTCGCGAGTTGGGGTCAGGACCAGTACGCGCGGTTGGCGCGGGCCGTGACGCTGGGATTTGTCCGGGTGACCGTTGGGGAACAACCGCTCCAGAATCGGAAGGGCGAAGCCGCCGGTTTTACCAGTACCTGTCTGTGCCGCGACCATCAGGTCGCGACCTTGCAACACGGCGGGAATGGCCCGCTGTTGCACCGGAGTAGGCTCGGTATAGCCCGCTGCCTCGATGGCGCGGACTAAAGCCTCGGAGAGACCGAGGGAAGCAAAGGACATGAGTAATCCTGTTTTAGTTAGGGCTTGGCCCAATGGGAGTCTTGCCTGGCGCGAATGGCGTTTAAGAGGACGCAATCCCGTCCGGTCCTGCTGGGTTTCGAAGGCTCGTCTGGAGCGCTCGCGCGGGCTGAAAAGCTGCGCTGTAGCGGGGTCGAGATGCCTTGAACGATTCCGAGCGTCCGGGCGTGAGCCTGGCGGGAAGGCCGGAGTATAACAGAGCAATCACTGCGCGCCGCTTTCCTGCTGCTCAACGGTTTTTCCGCCCGTGGCAGAAGCGCTTGTCGCCTGCACGACCGGGGCCGGACTCGCGCCATAGCGGGCGCTCAGCTCCGCGTAGGCGGGCTCACGCTTGAAACGCTTGAGCTCGGCACCGAAGCGCTGCACCAGCAAATCCATGCCGGCGTTGCGCCGAACCGCCAGAAATTGACTCTGGTGGCTGATGATCGTCGGGTTTTCGGTGATCTGGTCGCGGATCTTCAGCTCATCGAGCAAATGCTGGCCGACCCGGCGGTCGGTGATCAACAGATCGATCCGCCCGCGCAGCAGTTTGCCGAAGTTGGCTTCATGAGTCGGCGCCGGTTCGCGGGTAAACAGCGTCGAGCCGCTGAAGTCCTCGCTGTAGAGATAACCCGGCGAGGTGCCGATGGTCAGACCTTTCAGGTCATTGAGGGTGCTGAACGGATGGGGCCGTTCGTTGGCGTAGAACATCACGAACTCGACTTCCGAGAGCGGTTCGCTGGGGTAGAGCAGGGTGGCGTCGCGTTCATCGCTGTGGAAAATGTCCAGCGCACCGTCGGCCTGGCCGGTGTCGAGCATTGACAGGCAGCGTTTCCAGGGCAGGAATTGCCATTCGACTTCGATCCCCAAGCGTTTGAAGACGATGGCGGTGGTTTCGTAGTCAAGCCCTAAGGATTTGCCGTTTTCCTCGTACACATAGGGTGCCCACGGCTCCGTGACAATGCGCAATTTCTCGCCCCGAGCGGCAAAGCTCAGGCAAGTGAAAAGAAGCACGGTCAGTAACTGCGTGATCAAAGGCATGGCTTGAGATTACGACGAGAAACCGTAAAGAGCCAGAAACTGGCCGCAGAAGCTCTAACTCAGTATGTTGCTGCACAATAAAAGGGCGTTGAAAGCAAAAAATCGCAACCTTCGGCGGCTCCTACATCGGGTTTGTGTAATCCCTGTAGGAGCTGCCGTAGGCTGCGATCTTTTGATCTTGCTTGTACGATTTTTATCGCGGCAACTTCAGGTTATTCCACACCGCCAGGCTCGGTTCAGCCTGGTTCAGCGTGTAGAAGTGCAGCCCTGGAGCGCCACCTTGCAGCAGACGTTCGCACATCTCAGTGATGACTTGCTCACCAAAGCCTTGAATGCTTTGGGTGTCGTCGCCGTAGGCTTCCAGTTGCTTGCGGATCCAGCGCGGGATTTCCGCACCGCAGGCATCGGAGAAGCGCGCAAGTTTGCTGTAGTTGGTGATCGGCATGATCCCCGGCACGATCGGGATGTTCACGCCCATCGCCCGTACACGCTCGACGAAGTAGAAGTAGCTGTCGGCGTTGAAGAAGTACTGGGTGATCGCACTGTCGGCGCCAGCGTTGGCCTTGCGCACGAAGTGGTTCAGATCGTCTTCGAAATTGCGCGCTTGCGGATGCATTTCCGGGTAGGCGGCGACTTCGATGTGGAAATGATCGCCGGTTTCTTCACGAATGAATTCAACCAGGTCGTTGGCGTGGCGCAATTCACCGCTGGCCATGCCCATGCCCGAAGGCAGGTCACCGCGCAGGGCAACGATACGTTTGATACCGGCGGCCTTGTATTGCGTCAGCAGGCCACGCAGGTCGTCCTTGCTGTCGCCCACGCAGGACAGATGCGGTGCGGCAGGGACTTTGACTTCGCTTTCCAGCTGCAACACGGTGTTGATCGTGCGATCACGGGTCGAACCGCCAGCGCCATAGGTGCAGGAAAAGAAATCGGGGTTGTACGTCGCCAGTTGATGGGCAGTGGCGAGCAGTTTTTCATGCCCAGCGTCGGTCTTCGTAGGGAAGAACTCGAAGCTGTAGCGACGGTCTTGGGACATGGAGGGGACCTCCAGCTGCAAGTTGCAAGCTGCAAGCTACAAGAGAGCGTAGCGCCGACTCTCGTAGTTGAAGCCCGCAACTCACGGCTGCGTAATAGCGATGAAGAAGCAAGCAGCAAGCCTCAAGTGCAAGTAAACGAACCGCTCTTACTTGCCGCTTGAAGCTTGCCACTTACAGCTGCTGTCAGTAGCGGTAAGCGTGCGGCTTGAACGGGCCTTCGACGGTCACGCCGATGTAGTCGGCCTGGGTCTTGGTCAGTTGAGTCACGACGCCGCCGAAACCGCGGACCATTTCCAGGGCCACTTCTTCGTCGAGTTTCTTCGGCAGTACTTCAACGGTCAGGCGCTCGGCTTTCTGGGCTGGCGACAGGTCGGCGTACTTCTGGCCGAACAGGAAGATCTGCGCCAGAACCTGGTTGGCGAACGAACCGTCCATGATGCGGCTTGGGTGACCGGTGGCGTTACCCAGGTTAACCAGACGGCCTTCGGCCAGCAGGATCAGGTAGTCGTCGTTCTGGGCATCGAATGCGCCAGGACCGGTACGGTGGATCTTGTGAACCTGTGGCTTCACTTCTTCCCATGCCCAGTTTTTGCGCATGAAAGCGGTGTCGATTTCGTTGTCGAAGTGGCCGATGTTGCAGACAACAGCGCGCTTCTTCAGGGCTTTGAGCATGTTCGAGTCGCAAACATTGACGTTGCCGGTGGTGGTCACGATCAGGTCGATCTTGCCCAGCAGTGCTTTGTCGATGCTTTCTTCGGT
Organism: Pseudomonas sp. dw_612; assembly: GCF_018449725.1. GTDB lineage: Bacteria > Pseudomonadota > Gammaproteobacteria > Pseudomonadales > Pseudomonadaceae > Aquipseudomonas. Next base: position 96,955 of record NZ_JAAVVC010000026.1, read on the forward strand.
GCCGGTGTTGATCCCGTCGATGAACGGCGAAACCAGTTCGAAACCGTCCATGCAGGCCTGCATGGCGCAGATCGGGTCGACTTCGGAGACTTTAACGATCATGCCTTCCTGACGCAGGGACTGGGCCGAGCCCTTGCCCACGTCACCGTAACCGATGACCAGCGCTTGCTTGCCGGACAACAGGTGGTCGGTACCGCGCTTGATCGCGTCGTTCAGGCTGTGACGGCAGCCGTACTTGTTGTCGTTCTTGCTCTTGGTCACCGAGTCGTTGACGTTGATGGCCGGGATTTTCAGCTCGCCCTTGGCCAGCATGTCCAGCAGGCGGTGAACGCCGGTGGTGGTTTCTTCGGTGACGCCGTGGACGCGGTCCAGGATCGCCGGGTATTTCTTGTGCAGCAGCTCGGTCAGGTCGCCGCCGTCGTCGAGGATCATGTTGGCATCCCAAGGCGCGCCATCTTTCAGGATGGTTTGCTCCAGGCACCACTCGTACTCTTCTTCGGTTTCGCCTTTCCAGGCATAAACCGCGATGCCGGCAGCGGCGATAGCAGCAGCGGCCTGGTCTTGAGTCGAGAAAATGTTGCAGGACGACCAGCGAACTTCGGCACCCAGGGCAACCAGGGTTTCGATCAGCACGGCTGTCTGGATGGTCATGTGGATGCAGCCGAGAATCTTGGCGCCTTTGAGCGGCTGCTCACCGGCGTACTTGCGGCGCAGACCCATCAGGGCTGGCATTTCGGATTCGGCGATGATGGTTTCGCGACGACCCCAGGCAGCCAGGGACATGTCGGCGACTTTGTAATCGGAAAAATCTGCAGGCGTGATAACAGCGCTCATGATGAGCCTCCATTCGTAATGTATGCGAATGGGCGCCGTTGTGCGTTTAGTGTCTGGCCAGGGCCAGTCAACGCCCCATCCGAGCCTGACAGGTTTGACCTGCTGCAGCGCCCCTCGGACAGGTGGCGGGAAAACGGTATCAGGTGAAGATGACCGTTCTGAAACGGTGGCGATTATAGCTTTCTTTGAGCGGCAAGTTGCAAGCCGCAAGCGACAAGTTGCAAGCGGATCGGTTTTTACTTGCAGCTTGTAGCTTGAAACTTGAAGCTGGGGGGCACATCTACCGCAATCGCTCAAACACTCCGGAGCCCCCCATGAATTTCCACACCCGCAAATGGGTAAAACCCGAAGACCTCAACCCCAACGGCACGCTGTTCGGCGGCAGCCTGTTGCGCTGGATCGACGAAGAAGCGGCGATCTATGCCATCGTCCAGCTGGGCAACCAGCGCGTGGTCACCAAGTACATTTCCGAGATCAACTTCGTCAGCGCCTCGCGCCAGGGCGACATCATCGAACTGGGCATTACCGCCACCGAGTTCGGCCGCACCTCGATCACCCTGACCTGCGAAGTGCGCAACAAGATCACGCGCAAAAGCATCCTCACGGTAGAGCGGATGGTGTTTGTGAACCTGGGTGAAGACGGCTTGCCGGCACCGCACGGGCGGACCGAGATCCTGTACGTCAAAGATCAGTTCAAGGATGACGTCGCCAGCGAGTAATGCGAGCCCTGTAGGAGCAAAGCTTGCTCGCGAAGGCGTCATTTGCATCACCCCCAAAATCGAGGTGGACCCTTCGCGGGCAAGCCTCGCTCCTACAGAGCAGGTTTCGTCGGCGGTCAGTGAACAGCTCCGAACCCCGCGTGTCGTACTTACATGACACGCCACCGGTTCCGGAGCTCCATGGACACTCAAAAAGACGGCAAGACCCCGAACCTCTCGGCTGAAGAACAACACGAAGCCGACCGTAACCAGCCACCGCGCGCGGCGGTGCTGCACGAAATCATCCGCACCCAGGGCGATCAGGAACTCGAGCGCAGTGTCGCCGCGCTCTGGTGGTCGGCCCTCGCGGCGGGTCTGACCATGGGCCTGTCGCTAATGGCCATGGGGCTGCTCAATTCACGACTGCCGGACGGTGAAGGCTTCAAGGTGATCGCCAGTTTCGGCTACTGCGCCGGTTTCCTCGCGGTCATTCTGGCGCGCCAGCAACTGTTCACCGAAAACACCCTGACGGCCGTGCTGCCGGTCATGACCAAACCCACGCTGAACAATTTCGGTCGGCTGCTGCGTCTGTGGGGTGTCGTGTTGTTTGGCAACCTGTGCGGTACGTTGCTGGTGGCCTACGTGATGCTGCACCTGCCGATTTTCGACACCAAGACCGACCTGGCCTTCCTCGACATCGGCCGCAAGATCATGGAAAACAGCGCGAGCCAGATGTTCGCCAAAGGCATTATTTCCGGCTGGATGATCGCCACCATGGTCTGGATGATTCCATCCATGGAGAGCGCCAAGATGTGGATCATCATCCTCATCACTTACCTGATGGCGCTGGGGGACTTCACCCACATCGTCGTCGGTTCGGCGGAAGTGTCGTATCTGGTGTTTGCCGGCGAATTGCCGTGGAAGGATTTCTGGCTGGTGTTCGCCGGGCCGACGTTGGCGGGCAACATCATTGGCGGCAGTTTCATCTTTGCCTTGATCAGCCATGCGCAGGTGCGCAGTGAAAGCGGCGCGCCGAAGAAGGCGGATCAGCCGGACGTGGCCGACCCGCGAAAGATCAAAAAGTGATCAGTGATGCTCGGCCTGCGCCGTTGGCGCAGGCTCATCCTTGGTCACGTGCTTGACCAGTTTGCCGATGCTCAAGCCCTGCAACAGAATCGACGACAACACCACGATGTAGGTGATGCTCAAGATCAGATCCCGCTCCGGCCCCAGCGGCAACGCCAGGGCCAGCGCCACCGACACACCGCCACGCAAACCACCCCAAGTCAGAATCCGGATCGTCCCGCGCGGGACGGTGCGCCAGCGCCGCAGCAGCAGAATGGCCGGGGCCACGGTCAGCAAGCGCGACAGTAAAATCGCCAGCGCCAGCAAACTCGCGGCCAAGACGTGCAGCCAGTTGAATGGCAGCAGCAACAGCTCCATGCCGATCAGCGCGAACAGCAGGGCGTTGAGCATGTCGTCGAGCAGTTCCCAGAAACCGTCCAGGTACTTTCGCGTCATGTCGTTCATCGCCAGGTTGCGGCCCAGATTGCCGATGATCAGGCCGGCGACCACCATCGCGATCGGTGCGGAAACGTGCAGCTCCGAGGCCATGGCCGAACCGCCGATCACCAGCGCCAGGGTCAGCATCACTTCGATCTGATGCTGCTCGATGCTCTTGATCATCAGGTACACCAAATACCCGATCAGCCCACCGAACACCACGCCGCCAATCGCCTCATGGGCGAACAGCATCGCCGTGGCGCCGACGGTTGGCGTTTCACCCAGCTGCGCGATGCCCAGCAGCACGGTGAACACCACCACGGCCGTGCCGTCATTGAACAGCGACTCGCCGACGATCGTGGTTTTCAGTGGTTTGGAGGCGTTGGCGGTCCGCAGCACGCCGAGTACCGCGATCGGGTCGGTGGGGGAAATCAGCGCGCCGAACAGCAGGCAATAGAGGAAGCTCACGTGCCAGCCGAACAGGGCAAAAATGTACCAGGCGAGGCTGCCAATCACCGCGGTGGCGATCAACACACCGAACGTCGCCAACAGGCCGATGGGCCAGCGGTAACTGCGCAGGTCGTTCAGGTTGACGTGCAGCGCGCCGGCGAACAGCAGGAAGGACAACATCCAATTCATCAGCAGATCACCGAAATCGATCTGGCCGATCAACTGCTGCACGCGTTCTTCCAGGCCGGGATAACCGATGAAGCTCAGGCCTTGCAACAGCAGGGAAAACATCAGCGCGGTGACCATGACGCCGATGGTCGGGGGCAGGCCGATGAAGCGGAAATTCACGTAGGTGAGGAGGGAGGTGAGGCAGATAAACGCAGCGACAAGTTCAAGCATCCGGGGTCCTTTGGATGGAGAGGTAAATAGAAAAGGAGTTCAGGGTTGGGCAGTTACACCGCGTCAACTTCTTCGCGAGCAAGCCCGCTCCCACATGGGGTCCAGGTCGTACACAAAATCTGTGTTCACTCGAGATCCACTGTGGGAGCGGGCTTGCTCGCGAAAGCAATCTTATGGACAACGCAATGATTCAGCCGGACACATTGACCGCAGCCGCACCACGACGTTGCAGGTAGATATAGAAAAGCGCTGTCAGCACCGTCAGGCCACTGACCAGCGCACCGGTCCACGGCAAGTCCGCCAGGTCCGCGCCACTGGCAACCACCAGCCCGCCAATCCAGGCGCCGGCGGCGTTGCCGAGGTTGAATGCACTCTGGTTCAACGTCGAGCCGAGGTTCGGCGCTTCATGGGCCTGATCGATAATCAGCAGTTGCAGGATCGGGCACAGGGCGAACGCAAAAATCCCCCACAGCACCAACGTAATCGCCGCCGGGATCACCGAATGGCTGGTCTGGCTGAACGCCGCCAATACGACGACCACCGCCAGCGCCATGCCCACCAGCGAAGGCAGCAAGCGACTGTCCGCCAGACGACCGCCAAGCATGCTGCCCGTCGTCAGGCCTACGCCGAACAACAGCAGCATGATGGTCACGCCGTGGGGGCTGACGCCGGTGATGTCTTGCAGGATCGGCGCGATGTACGTGAATACGCTGAACAGGCTGGTGGACGCCAGCACGCTCATGCCCAAAGCCAGCAGCACGTTGACCTTGCCCAGCACCTTGAACTCGCTGGCCAGGTTGGCCTTGTCCATGGCGATGTCTTTCGGCAACCAGACCCATTGGGCAATGGCGGCAATCACGCCAATCACCGACACCGCCCAGAACGTCGAGCGCCAACCCGCGTATTGCCCAAGCGCCGTGCCCAACGGCACGCCGAGCACGTTGGCCAGGGTCAGGCCGGTGAACATCATCGCAATGGCCTGGGCCCGTTTGTTCGGCGCCACCAGACCGGCGGCTACCACCGAGCCGATGCCGAAGAACGCGCCGTGGCACAACGCGGTGACCACGCGCGCGGCCATCAGCGTCGCGTAATTCGGCGCCAAGGCGCAGAGAATGTTGCCGAGGATAAACATCAGCGTCATCCCCAGCAGTGTGGCTTTGCGCGGCATGTTGGCGGTGCCGATCGCCAGGATCGGCGCGCCGAACACCACGCCCAGGGCGTAACCGGTGATCAGCAGGCCAGCGTGGGGGATGCTCACGGCGAGGTCGCGGGCGACATCGGGCAGCAAGCCCATGATGACGAATTCAGTGGTGCCGATGCCGAACGCGGCAACAGCGAGGGCAAGCAGGGCGAGTGGCATGCGCAAGGTCTCTGTCGGTAGTCTTGACGCTCTGATCAGGCATACGCAGGCCAACGACCATTCTCGATGAGGACGGGCGGGGGCAAAAATTATTGGAATTAGTCTGTGCGCAACTGAGTGCGGCGTGGTCGCTTGCAGTATAAACAGCTGCGGACATATGGCGAATCAATTATCTGCCCCTCCTTCCTGTAGGAGCAAAGCTTGCTCGCGATGGCGTCATTGAGATCGCCATCGCGGGCAAGCCTTGCTCCTACGGGGGCGGGGCGGGCTACAAAAGGAGTGTGCCGTGCTTGCGACGGCGTTGGTGTTGGTGGCGGCGCTGTTGCACGCGGCGTGGAATACCCTGATCAAATTCAGCGCCGAGCGGTTGCTGGTGGTGGCTTGCATGGACAGCGTGGCGATGCTGGTTGTCGCGCCAATGCTGCCGTTCGTGAGTGTGCCACCCATGGAAATATGGCCATGGATTCTGGCGTCGGCGGCGTTCGAGTTGCTCTATCGTTATCTGCTGATCCAGGCCTATCGGGTCGGCGACCTCGGGTTGGTTTATCCGCTGATGCGGGGACTGTCGCCCTTGGTGGTGCTGGCGTTGACGCTGATCTTCGCCGGGGAAGTGCTGACCAACCAGCAGATCTTCGGCATTTTGCTGATCCCGTTCGGCATGCTGTGCCTGCTCTGGCAGGGCGGTGGCGGTGCACGCTTGCCGTGGTCGATGCTGCCGGTGGTGGTGCTGATCGGCCTGTGCATCGGTTGCTACACCTTCATCGATGGCCAGGCCTTGCGCCGCTGGTCTCATCCGCTGGATTACCTGGTCTGGGTCACGCTGATCAGTGCCTGGCCGTTCCCGTTGCTGGCGCTGGTGCGTAAACGTGCGGCGTTCATGCTGTTCTGGCGCGAGCAGTGGCGACTGGGGCTGGCGGTCGGGTTTTGCGTGTTGTTCAGCTACGCTTTGGTGCTGTGGGCCATGCAGCTGGGCTCGATTGCCGAAGCGGCGGCGCTGCGTGAGATCAGTGTGATTCTGGTGGTGTTGTTCGGCATGCGTTACTTGAAAGAACCTTTCGGCCGGCCACGGCTCTTAGCCTGTGGGCTGGTGCTGGTCGGCATGTTGGTGATGAAGTTTTGACCGGCGCTCGGATTTCTAAAATTGAAGAAGGGACGGCTTTATGACGGTTGCTCTGTGGTGTGTTTTGATCGCGATTTTCCTGCCGTATATCTGCACGGCCATTGCCAAGGCCAGTGGCGGGTATCGGTTGCAAGACAACCATGATCCCCGGGACTTTCTTGAATCGTTGAATGGTTTCGCCAGGCGTGCGCATGCGGCGCAGTTGAACAGCTTCGAAGTGATGCCGGCGTTCGCGGTGGCAGTGCTCACGGCGCACCTGGTGGGTACGGCGCAACTGGTGACGGTCAACGTGCTGGCGGTGCTATTTATCACCAGTCGGTTGCTGTACATCATTTGCTATCTGGCGGACTGGGCGATCTTGCGGTCGCTGGTGTGGTTTGTGGGGATGGGGTTGATTGCGAGTTTCTTTTTTGTGTCGGTCTGATTGAAGCAAGAGCAAAAGATCGCAGCCTTCGGCAGCTCCTACCGGAGATCGTTGTTGTAAATACGATCGGTGTAGGAGCTGGCGAAGCCTGCGATCTTTTGACGTTAAGGTTTATCCGCGACTTGCGGCACTTTCGGCAATTCAGCCCCTTTGGGCCACAACATCCAGATCTGTCCCTGCTGTTTCATATCCCCGGCCAGTTGCCCGGCCGCTTCGCCAGTGCCCCAGAACAGGTCTGCGCGTACTTCGCCGGCAATCGCGCCGCCCGTGTCCTGAGCCGCTACCGGGCGAACCAGTGCGCTGCCGTCCGGTTTGGTGGTCGACAACCACAACAGACTGCCCAACGGAATCACTTTGCGATCCACCGCCGCGCTGTAGCCGGCCGTCAGCGGAACGTTCAGCGAGCCGCGAGGCCCTTCGTTACTGTCCGGGTTTTGGGTGAAAAACACGTAGCTGGGGTTGCTGCCAAGCAGTTGCGGAATACGCGACGGATTCGCCTTGGCCCAAGCGCTGATGGCGCCCATGGTCACGTCTTCCTTCTTCAGCTCACCCTGGTCCACCAGCCAGCGGCCGATGGGACGATACGGGTGGCCGTTCTGGTCGGCATACGCGATACGCAGTTGGCGACCACTGTCGAGCTGGATGCGCCCGGAGCCCTGGATTTGCAGGAACTGCAGGTTCATCGGGTCGGTCAGCCACGCAACGACCGGGGCCTTGACTCCTTTACTCTCGATGGTGGCGGCGTCGTCATACGGCTTGAGTACGCGACCTTCCAGTCGACCGCGCAGACGCTTGCCCTTGAGTTCCGGATAAATGCTGTCCAGGGACACAATGATCATGTCTTCGGGCACGCCGTACACCGGAATGTTAGCCACTTCAGTCTGGGTCAGGCTGCCGGGGTACACCGGTTCGTAGTAGCCGGTGATCAGGCCGTTGGGGTTGTCGTTGGCGGCGCGCAGGCCATAGACGTCCAGGTTCTGTTTGAGGAAACCACGAATCTCGCCGGCGGTTTGCGGCACATTGACAGACGCTGCGCAGGTCGAGCCCCAGACCGGGTCGGCTTTCAGTCGGGTGCAGGCACTGCGCCAGGAACCGAAGCCCGCCACCAGGTCGCTGTCGGACACGGCCGGCAACGCTTCCCAGGTCGCACTGGTGTAAGTGGCCAGGGCATGGGTTTTCGGTGTGTTGTTTTCGCCGCCGGTGCAGCCCGCGAGCACGGCCACCATCGGAAGGGTCCAGGTCAGGCGGGGGCGCCATGCCTTGAAACGGCTGTTCATGGAGTAATTCCTTTGACGGTTGCCTGAGTGCTCCATGCGCTCAAACAACCCTTATTGATAATAGGGCTATTGGTCTTTAACGATGACGCGAGGATACTGGCCGCCGTTCCCCGTGACCTGAAGCCACCATGACTCTTAAAAGACTTTCTGTTGTATTGCTGGCCTGCCTGACCTTGTCTGCCTGCGGCGGTGTCGACCCGAACTCTCCGCTGGGCCAGCGCAAGGCGATCTTCAAGCAAATGCTCAAGACCGGCGAAGACCTGGGTGGCATGTTGCGTGGGCGCATTCCGTTCGACGGGCCGACATTTGCCGACGGTGCGGTCAAGCTTGATTCGTTGTCCCACGAGCCATGGAAACATTTCCCGCAGGTGCGCGAAGAGGATCACACCAGCGCCAAGGACACTGTGTGGCAGCAGCAGGCACGCTTTCAGGAAATGGCCCGCAATCTTGAAAGCGCCACCGGTGAATTGGTGATTGCCAGCCAGGTCCAGCCGTACAAGGCCAGCAACCTTGGGCCGGCGGTGCAGAAAGTCGAAGATGCCTGCAGTGCGTGCCATAAACAGTTTCGGGATCATTGATTTGCGGTGTCCTGGCTGACGTCATCGCGAGCAAGCTCGCTCCCACAGTTGACCGCATTTCCCTGTGGGAGCGAGCTTGCTCGCGATGGCTGCCTGAAGGTCGACACACGTCTTCGTGTTTTGCCTTTTCTTACTTATCCAACTCATCCAGCGCTTCCTGCAATTCCTTGCGGGACTCGGCGAGTTTGTCTTTGCGTTTGTTGATCTTCTCGGCATCGCCCTTGCTCATGGCCTTGTCGAGATCGGCCTGACGCTTGCTGACTTCATGCTTGGCGTCGAGCACCTTGTTTTCCCGTTCCTTCTTCAAGGAGGCGTCGGTGCAATGGGCGGTGACTTCGCTCAAGGCGGTCTCCAGGCCAGCTTGCTGCTCGGCGTTGCCGTGGCTCTTGGCCAACTCGATCTGGTTGACGATGCCCTGCTTCTTGGCGGCGCAGCCGGTCAGTTCCGGGATTTCTTCGGCGGCCATCAAGGGGGCCGCCATCGCGGCGCAAAGGGCCAGCAGGGCGAGCGGTGAAAGAAGTTTCATAAAAGCTCCATGCGCAAAGGCAATCGGGTCGATGTGGCAATGGGCTGTTTGAGCGCAGCGCCACCATTGGGTTCCCGGGCTGACAGGCATTGTTGGTTGCTAAAAACCGTCAATCCCTGCCGCACGTAATGTTTCACTCAAGGCGAGGACCTGCGGGTCGCGGAAAAACGCGCTCAATTGCGCTGCGCGTCCCGGGCCAATGCCCGCTTCGGTCTGCCATTGTTCGTTGCTGCGTTGAGCCAGGGCCTGCCATGAATCGGCGAGCTGCGCCTGGCCCGTGGGGGGCAAACCCAACGCTTTGAGCCAGCGAGCGAAAGGACGTTGCCGGGCACTTTCAAAACTGTTTAAAAGACGAGCGCTGCTGCGCTCGCCGAAGCCGGCAATGTTAGCAAGCTCTTGGGCATCGAGGGTCAACCAATCCAGCAGGCTGTTGAGGCGGCCTGTTTCGAGAAGTTTCTGCCAGGTGCCAGGGCCGACGTGGGGCAGGGCTAGCCCCTGCTTGCCGCTGAGCCAGGTCAGGCGTGCGAGAAACTGGCTTTCGCACCCCGCTGTCGGCTGCCAGCAACTCAATGAATGAAAGTCCGCCGCCAGCGGTGCGCTCACTTCCGGGCGTTCGGTGCTGCGCAGCACCACCTCATCGAGCCGGGGAATGGTCAGGCCTGCGAGGCTGATGGCGACTTGGTCGCCGGGGCGAATATCCAGTTGCTCCCAGCGTTGCAGGGAGCTGACGCTCACGCGCTTGATCTGCCGGTCATCAAGCTTTACCGGCACAAGCTCCAGCACGGGGGTGATCCGCCCGGTTCGGCCAATCTTGAAATTGACCTTGCGCACCTCGGCCAGTGCCTGGGCGAACGGGTATTTCCAGGCGACGCTCCAGTAAGGCGGCCGAGCCTGCCAGCGCTCGGCAGACGGGCGCTGATCCTGGCGCAGGACAATGCCGTCGCTGGCGAAGGGCAGCGGGGAGCGATACCAGTCATCCCGCCAGTGTTCTGCATCGGCAAACGTGTTGAGCGGTTGGCTGTAGGGCTCGGTGGTCGGGAAGCCCAATTTATCCAGTGCCGTCATCCGGGCAGGCAGGGCTGCCGGACCTTGCGGCCAGTCCCAGACAAACAGTCCGATTCCGGCTGCCTGCTCTGCACTTAGCGTCTTGCGCGCCATCAATCCCGCCACGGTGGCGCGGGCGTTAAGGCTGCCGGCCTTGGCTTGTACGTGATCGGTCAGGCGCCAATAGAGTTCGCCTTGCACCAGCAAATCCGCCGGTTGGGTCAGTTGTTGAGGAATGGCGGTGATCTGACGTGCGGACGCAGTCCAGTCCTGGCCGTTCAACCCGTCACCGCGACTGATCGCCTGGTGCAGCAGGCCGTTGCGGTAAATCAGCGACACGGCCACGCCATCGACCTTGGGTTGAATCCAGACGTCCTTACGGTCGCGCAGCCAGTTTTCGACGGCGCGCTGATCGTGCAGTTTTTCCAGACCCGTGTGGGCGATCGGGTGGGGCACCTTGCCGGCCGCTGTTCGAAGTGGCTCAGCCGAAGCGCCGAGGTTGAAGCAGGTGCGCCAGTGTGTCAGCCGGGCGCGGGACTGGTCGTAGAGTTCGTCGGCAATCAGTGAGTGGCCGCTGCGGTGGTAGCTGTCGTCCCACGAGTCGATTTGTTGTTGAGCGGCGTTGATCTCGACCATGGCGCGAGTGAGCGGCCAGTCGGGGCAATCGGTGGCGCTTGCGGTCAGCGATGTCAGTAGGAGGGCGAAAAACAGGCGCAGGTTGGGGAGCATCGAGAGCGTCCTTGCTCGGGGAGATGCTTGAAGGCTAGTTGGTCTTTAGGTGTTGAGTGTTTGGTTATTTTGCTGGGTGTTTCGAGGTGAAAAGATCAAAAGATCGCAGCCTTCGGCAGCTCCTACAGGTGTGCGTCGGTTCAATGTAGGAGCTGCCGAAGGCTGCGATCTTTTAAACTTCATCCATGAAAAAGCCCCGCACGGCGCGAACCGTGCGGGGCTTTTGGTACCGCCGGGGAAGTCTTACAGACCGGCCGCCGCGCGCAGGGAGTCGGCGCGGTCGGTTTTTTCCCAGGTGAAGGTGGTGAAAGTATCGTCACCAACAGTCTTGGTTTCCGGGGTGCGACCGAAGTGGCCGTACGCAGCGGTTTCCTGGTACATCGGGTGCAGCAGGTCAAGCATGGTGGTGATTGCGTATGGACGCAGGTCGAACACTTCGCGAACCAGTTTGACGATTTTATCGTCGCTGATTTTGCCGGTGCCGAAGGTGTTCAACGAGATCGACGTAGGCTGGGCCACACCGATCGCGTAGGAAACCTGAATCTCGCAACGCTCGGCCAGGCCGGCAGCGACGATGTTCTTCGCGACGTAACGACCGGCGTAGGCCGCCGAACGGTCAACCTTCGATGGATCTTTACCGGAGAACGCGCCGCCGCCGTGACGGGCCATGCCGCCGTAGCTGTCGACGATGATCTTGCGACCGGTCAGGCCGCAGTCGCCAACCGGGCCACCGATGATGAACTGGCCAGTCGGGTTGATGTGGAACTGGGTATCTTTGGTCAGCAGTTCGGCAGGCAGCACGTGCTTGACGATCAGCTCCATCACGCCTTCGCGCAGGTCGTTGTACGACACTTCAGGGTTGTGCTGGGTCGACAGAACAACGGCGTCGATACCGACAACCTTGCCGCCTTCGTAACGGCAAGTCACTTGCGACTTGGCGTCCGGGCGCAGCCAAGGCAGCAGGCCGGACTTACGGGCCTCGGCTTGCCGTTGCACAAGCTGGTGCGAGAAGGTGATCGGTGCAGGCATCAGCACGTCGGTTTCGTTGCTGGCGTAGCCGAACATCAGGCCCTGGTCGCCGGCGCCCTGATCTTCAGGCTTGGCGCGGTCGACACCCTGGTTGATGTCTGGGGACTGCTTGCCAATGATGTTCATCACACCGCAAGTGGCGCCGTCGAAGCCGACATCGGAGCTGTTGTAGCCGATGTCCAGAATGACGTTACGCACGATCTCTTCCAGGTCGACCCAAGCCGACGTGGTGACTTCACCCGCGATGATTGCCACGCCGGTTTTGACCAGAGTCTCGCACGCCACACGGGCGAACTTGTCTTCAGCGATGATGGCGTCCAGCACCGCATCGGAAATCTGGTCGGCGATTTTGTCCGGATGCCCTTCAGACACGGACTCGGAGGTGAAGAGGGAGTATTCGCTCATCTCGATGTTTTCCTGAATTTACCGATGGTGAGTGTCGCCAGTCGGCCGCTGAAAATGGCGGACCTGGATCTGGAAACCATTGCGTAAGCCTACATAGAGGCTTTCCCCGGGAACGAGTCCCGCAGCGGTGGCCCAACGGGCCAAATCGTCCTGTTCAAACCCCAACCAGAGATCACCGCAGGCCTCCCTGGCCCAACTCTGGTTGTGGCTACATAACTCTGTCACGAGCAGGCTACCGCCTGGTTGCAGCAAGCCGGCCATGTGCTTGAGCGCTTCGGCCGGCGCGGCGAAATGGTGCAGCACCATGTTCAGTACAACGCAATCGGCGGTAAGGCTCACACCATTCAATGCATCGGCCAATTGCAAGCTGACGTTAGCCAGCCTTTCACGTTCGCAGACCTGGCGTGCCAGTTCGAGCATCGCCGGGCTGTTGTCCAGCGCCGTGACCTGGGTGAAGCGGCGCGCCAGTTCCGGCAGGAAACCGCCGTCGCCGGGGCCGACTTCAATGGCTGTGGCGCCTTCGCTGAAACTCAGCTTGTCGAGCAGAGCCACCACGCTTTCGCGGTACTGCGGCAGGCCGGCGATCAAATCTTGCTGGGCGCGAAACTTCTCCGCCACCCGTGAGAAAAAGTCCTGGCTGGCCGCCGCCCGTTGCCCATGGACCTGACCAATCCGCGACTGCACATCCGCCGGCAGGGTCAGGTTATCCACTTCTTCGAGCAAGGCCGCGTGCATTTTGCCGCCCGGCAGGTCGGTGTGGGGCAGGGCGCGACGGTAGAAAATCGCATTGCCTTCACGGCGGGTCGCCACCAGGTCGGCTTGAGCCAGGACCTTGAGGTGATGACTCATGCCCGATTGGCCGATGCCGAAGATTTGCGCCAGTTCCAGCACGCCAAACGAATCGTTGGTCAGTGCGCGCAATACATTCAGTCGCAGAGGATCACCGCCGGCCTTGCACAGGGCCGCCAGCTCATCGCAATCGTCATGTTGAATGGAAGGCGCGCGTAAATTCATAAGGCCAGCAGTCTAGTGATGGTCGGAAAACCTCGCAAGAGCAATATCAAAAAGTTTTGATATTGCTCGATAGATGGCACTTCTCAATGCTCTGTTGTCTCTACAAACGAATAGCAGAAAGGTTTCATCAGTCGAAACCGTCGTTATCCATTGGAAAAACGCCTCTAGATGATTATCTGTCATTGCCCCGAGGCGGGTGGGTGAGGGAAAATGCTCGCCTTTTTTCCGATTCGTTTTATTCACTCTCGATACAGAATCCTCAGGAGAACAGCGATGCCA
>NZ_JAAVVC010000027.1 GCF_018449725.1 Pseudomonas sp. dw_612
GGAATTCAAGATCTGTTCAGGCTGGTTCAAGCGACACCTCCGGCAAGTTTTTCCCGTAGCAACGTTTCAAGCTTCAACTGGTCCGCTTCAAAACCGCGGATGCCTTCGGCCAACTTTTCGCTGGCCATGGCGTCTTCGTTCATTTGCCAACGGAATTCGGCTTCGCTGAGTCGTCTCGGCAAGTCACCCTCGGCCTCGGCGCCATCGATCGGCACGGGTTTCAATTGACCTTCGGTGGCTTCAAGCGCCTCGAGCAAGGTCGGACTGATGGTCAGACGGTCGCAGCCGGCCAGCGCCCGGATTTCGCCGACATTGCGAAAGCTCGCGCCCATGACCACGGTCGGATATCGATGCTGGCGAAAGTACTGCAGGATGCGTTGTACCGATTGCACGCCCGGCTCTTCATCAGGCGCATAAACAGCGCCGGGATTGGCCTTGGTGTACCAATCGAGAATACGGCCCACGAACGGCGAGATCAGGTAGGCCCCGACTTCAGCGCACGCTCGTGCCTGAACGAAGTTGAAGATCAGCGTCAGGTTGCACTGCACGCCGTTCGACTCCAGCACTTTCGCGGCGCGTACCCCCTCCCACGTCGCCGCCAGTTTGATCAGGATGCGATCCCGACCGATGCCGGCCTGTTCGTACAACTCGACCAGGCGCCGGGCCTTGGCAATACTTGCCACGCTATCGAAGGAGAGCCGGGCACTCACTTCGGTCGACACTCGTCCCGGTACGAGCTCAAGAATCTGTTTGCCCATGGCGACCACCAAACGGTCGCAGGCTTCATCTATCGCGTCTTCGACGCTGACACCCAAGCCACGCACATCGGCCAGGATTTGATCGACCAGCGCGTTGTACTGGCCGGACTCGACCGCCTTCAAAATCAGCGAAGGGTTGGTGGTGGCGTCCTGAGGTGCAAAGCGGCGTATCGCGTCGAGATCGCCGGTATCGGCCACCACAACGCTGTGTTGTCTCAATTGTTCAAGCAGGTTGGACATTTTCTGGGCTCTTGTTGATTTGTGTTTCAGTCCCTGGCGCTTATCCCGACCGCCCGACCCTTATCGGGATGGCAAGTCCCGGTCGGCCTTCTCCACCGCCGTAATCCGCTCGACCTTCGGCCCGGAGCGCTCGGCTTCGAACTCGGACTCAAGGAAGATTTTGACGATGCTCTTGGCCAGCTCCAGACCGATCACCCGTGCACCGATGGACAGGATCTGTGCGTCGTTACTTTTGCGCGCGCGCTCGGCGGAATAGGTGTCGTGGGCCTGCGCGGCACGCACGCCCTTGATCTTGTTCGCGGAAATGGCCATGCCAATGCCGGTACCGCAAATCAGCACGCCCAGGCGATGTTCGCCAGCACTGACCGCGGTCGCCACGGCTACCGCGATATCCGGGTAAAGCACCGGGCTAGACGAATAGCAGCCGAAATCCTGAAGTTTGTAGCCCAACGCTTCGATATAGAGCTTGAGCAGTTCCTTGAGCTCGTAGCCTGCCTCATCGCAACCGATGGCCACAGAAAACGATTTGTTTGTTTCCATAACTTTTCCCTCCGCCGTCACGCAGAAGCGCCGACAACGATCAAATGATCATGCAATGAAATAATGCACAACCATTAGCCTGCTATAGGAACGCCTATGTCAAGTAATATTTTGAGCTTTTTTGCGCTAAAATCCACTCAACGACTAAAATAAAACAAAAGAATTGCAAGCATCGTTGACAGAATACGGTGAACTGATTTAAACATATGATCACTGACCGATCAGATGATCAGTTAGACCTAACAAGAAAATCAGCAAGAGGACACCCCGATGGCTACGCCATTACTGCTCCAGGCTGAACATGTCGCCAAAGCCTATGCAGGAATCCCCGCCCTGCGAGATGGGCGCCTCTCCCTCCGTGCCGGCAGCGTGCACGCCCTGTGCGGCGGCAACGGTGCAGGTAAATCGACATTTCTCAGCATCCTCATGGGCATCACCCAACGCGACGCAGGCAGCATCCTGCTCAACGGCAAGCCGGTGCAGTTCGATCGCCCCAGCGAAGCCCTGGCCGCCGGCGTGGCGATGATCACTCAGGAGCTGGAGCCCATTCCCTACATGACCGTCGCCGAGAACATCTGGCTGGGCCGTGAACCACGGCGCGCCGGCTGCATCGTCGACAGCAAGGAGCTGAATCGGCGTACTCGGGAACTGCTGCAAAGCCTGGAATTCGAGGTTGATGCGACCAGTCCGATGCACCGCTTGAGCGTGGCGCAGATCCAATTGGTGGAGATTGCCAAAGCGTTCAGCCATGACTGTCAGGTGATGATCATGGACGAACCGACCTCAGCCATTGGCGAGCGCGAAGCGGAAACCCTGTTCAAGGCCATCCGCCGCCTGACCGCCCGTGGCGCCGGAATCATCTATGTGTCCCACCGCCTCAGCGAGCTGTCGCAGATTGCCGACGACTACACCATCTTCCGCGACGGCGCCTTCGTCGAAAGCGGGCGCATGGCGGATATCGACCGTGCGCATCTGGTACGCGGCATCGTCGGCCAGGAGTTGCAGCGCATCGATCACAAGGTCGGTCGCGAATGCGCCGCGCAAAACTGCCTGGACGTTACCGGCCTGAGCCGTGACGGCGAATTCCAGGACATCAGCCTGCAACTGCGCCAAGGGGAGATCCTCGGCATCTACGGCTTGATGGGCTCGGGTCGCAGCGAATTCCTCAACTGCCTCTATGGCCTCACCGCACCCGACGCCGGCAGCGCCACGCTCCAGGGCCAGCCCCTGCCCATCGGCGTGCCGGCCGCGACCATTCGTGCCGGCATGTCGCTGGTGACCGAGGACCGCAAAGACAGCGGCCTGATACTCAGCGGCAGCATCATGGCCAACATCGCGCTCTCTGCTTATAAACAGCTGTCGAGCTGGTCGGTGATCAGCGCGCGCAAAGAAAATGAACTGGCCCGCAGCATGGTCAAGCGCCTGCAGATCAAGATCACCTCCCTGGACCTGCCCGTGGCCTCCATGAGTGGCGGCAACCAGCAGAAAGTCGTGCTTGCCAAGTGCCTCTCGACGCAGCCGATCTGCCTGCTGTGCGACGAGCCGACACGCGGCATCGACGAAGGCGCCAAGCAGGAAATCTATCACCTGCTCGATGAGTTCGTCCGCGCCGGCGGCTCGGCCATCGTCGTCTCTTCCGAAGCCCCGGAACTGCTCCATCTGAGTGATCGAATCGCGGTATTCAAGGGTGGCCGACTGGTCACCATCAGCACCGATACCGCTCTCTCCCAGGAAGCCTTGTTGAGTCTCGCCTCATGAACACCAAAACGCTTGCCACACCTGCCCCTGCTGCCCCGGTTTCCAAGACCAGCCACTCGACACGCGCCCGCCTGCGCTATGCCCTGGACCGCTTTGGCCTGCCGCTGGTTTTCATTCTGTTGTGTCTGGTCATGGCCTTCGCCAGTGAATACTTCATGACCTGGCGCAACTGGATGGACATTCTGCGCCAGACCTCCATCAACGGCATCCTGGCCGTCGGCATGACCTACGTGATTCTGACCAAGGGCATCGACCTGTCGGTCGGTTCGATCCTGGCCTTTTCCGGGCTGTGCAGCGCGCTGGTAGCGACGCAGGGTTACGGCTTGCTGGCGGCGGTCAGTGCCGGCATGTTCGCCGGCGCCATGCTCGGCGTGATCAACGGTTTCATGGTCGCCAACCTGACGATCCCGCCCTTCGTCGCCACCCTTGGCATGCTCAGCGTGGCCCGAGGCATGACCTTCATTCTCAACGACGGCAGCCCGGTCACCGATCTGCCCGAAAACTTCCTGGCTCTGGGCATCGGCACACTCGGCCCGATCGGTATCCCCATCATTATCTTCGCCGTCGTCGCCCTGATTTTCTGGATGGTGCTGCGCTACACCACTTATGGCCGCTACATCTACGCCGTGGGCGGCAACGAAAAAAGCGCCCGCACTTCCGGCATCGGCGTACGCAAGGTGACGTTCTCGGTCTACGTGGTTTCAGGCCTGCTGGCCGGCCTCGCCGGTGTGGTGCTTGCCGCCCGTACAACCTCCGCCCTGCCCCAGGCCGGCGGCTCCTATGAACTGGACGCCATCGCCGCCGTGGTGATCGGCGGCACCAGCCTCTCCGGTGGCACCGGCAGCATCGTCGGCACCCTGTTCGGCGCGCTGCTGATCGGCGTCATCAACAACGGTTTGAACCTGCTCGGTGTGTCTTCCTATTACCAACAAGTCGCCAAGGGTTTGATCATCGTACTTGCGGTGCTCATCGATGTCTGGCGCAAGAAAAAACGTTAAGCCGTATCACCCAACCAATGACTAAAACAATAAAGGAGTTACCCATGAAGCTTTCCACTAAAAAAGTCGGCAAATCTCTCGCGGCGTTGGCGGCTGTTTCCCTGCTCAGTAGTAGCATCGCGTTTGCTCAGGATAAGACCTACAAAATCGGCGCTGCGGTGTATGGCCTCAAGGGCCAGTACATGCAGAACTGGGTCCGTGAAATCAAAGAACACCCGGCGGTCAAGGACGGCACCGTGCAACTCACCGTGTTCGATGGCAACTATGACGCCATGACCCAGAATAACCAGATCGAAACCATGGTCACCCAGCATTACGACGCGATCATTTTCGTGCCGATCGACACCAAGGCCGGCGTCGCTACCGTGACCCAGGCGCAAATCAGCGGCGTCCCGGTCATCGCCTCCAACACCAAGGTGGCCAGCGCCAACGTTCCTTTTATCGGTAACGACGACGTCGAAGGTGGCCGCCTCCAGGCCCAGGCCATGGTCGACAAATTGCATGGCAAAGGCACCGTGGCAATCATCCAGGGCCCTATCGGCCAGTCGGCACAGATCGACCGGCAAAAAGGCGAAATCGAAGTCCTGCTGAAAAATCCGCAGATCAAGATCATTGAGATGAAGACCGCCAACTGGTCCCGCGCCGAAGCCCTGACACTCACCGAAGACTGGCTGAACGCGCACCCCAACGGCGGCATCAACGGCATCATTTCGCAGAACGACGACATGGCCCTCGGCGCCCTGCAAGCCATCAAGTCCCGTGGACTGTCGCCAAACGATGTTCCAGTGACCGCCATTGACGGCATGCCAGATGCCATCCAGGCCGCCAAAAAAGGCGAAGTCATCACGTTCCTGCAAGACGCCCAGGCCCAATCCCAGGGTGCTCTCGATATCGCCTTGCGCACCTTGGTAGGCAAGGATTACAAACCTCAGTCAACCATCTGGGAACGCTATGCCAAAGACGTGAAATGGGGTGAAGGTACGGATAAGGTGTACATCCTGCCGTGGGTGCCGGTCACCAGCAGTAACGCCGACGCCTTGTACGCCCAGGTCACCGGAAGCAAGTAAGCGTTTATCCAACTAGAGAACCCGGGCCGAAACCGGCCCGTACGGAGTGCATGAAATGTCCAATTTCTGGAACCAGGCGTTCGACCTCAACGGCCGCTGCGCCGTGATCACCGGCGGTGCTGCCGGTATCGGTCTGGCCTGCGCCAGCCTGCTGGTGGAGCGCGGCGCCAAAGTGGCCCTGCTGGACCGCGATCCGGCGGTGGTCGAGGTGGCTGCCAGCCTCGGCGCCGGGCATGTCGGCCTGGCCGTCGACCTGCGTCAACTGGATCAGGTGCAAGCCGCGGTTGACCAGGCCGCTGCGCAGCTCGGTCGTCTTGATTTCCTGGTCAACAGCGCCGGCGTGGCGCTGCTGGACAAGGCTCTGGACGTTAACGAGAACGCCTGGGACACGACGTTGGACATCAACCTCAAAGCCAGTTTTTTCGTGGCCCAGGCCTGCGCTCGACACATGATCGAGCAAGGCTCGGGACGTATCGTCAACCTCGCCTCCCAGGCCGCCGTAATCGGTCTGGACCGGCACGTGGCCTACTGCGCGAGCAAGGCCGCCGTGGTCGGCATGACCAAGGTCCTGGCCATGGAATGGGCGCCACACGGCATCAACGTCAACGCTGTCTCGCCAACCATCGTGGAAACCGCCCTGGGCAAAAAAGCCTGGGCCGGTGAATTGGGCGAGCGCGCCAAATTGCAGATCCCGATCGGACGGTTTGCCCAGCCCGAGGAAATCGCCGGCCTGGTGCTTTACCTGCTCAGCGACGCGGCCAAGATGATCACCGGCGAAAACGTGGTCATCGATGGCGGCTACAGCATTCAGTGATCGGTCTTAACACTACAAGAACAAGGAAACACACTTCATGAATCGAGTCATAAACGATCCGGATCAGGTGGTTGAGGACATGCTCAAGGGCATCCTCGTGGCGCACCCGGAACTGGCCCAGTACGAGGCCAATCCGCGAGTCATCCGCAAAAGCAAAACCTCACCGGCGGGCCAGGTGGGTATCGTCACCGGTGGCGGTTCCGGTCATGAGCCGGCGTTTCTCGGTTATGTCGGCCCGGGCCTGGTTGACGCGGTCGCGGTCGGCGAAATCTTCTCCTCGCCGACGGCCAAGAGCTTCTTCGATGCCTTCCGCGCCGCGGATCAGGGCGCCGGCATCGCGTGCCTGTATGGCAACTACGCGGGCGACAACATGAACGTCAAGCTGGCGATGAAAATGGCCGCCAGCAAAGAGATGAACATTCGCACCGTCGTGGCCAACGACGACGTGGCTTCCGCGCCTCCCGCTGACATTGCCAAGCGACGTGGCGTCGCCGGCGAGATCTTCATGTGGAAAGTCGGTGGCGCGGCCGCTGCCAAAGGCTACGACCTCGACGGCGTGATTCGCGTCGCGCAAAAGGCTGTCGACCAGTGCCGCTCCATCGGTGTCGGCCTCACCCCGTGCATCATCCCGGCAGTCGGCAAACCGAACTTCCAGATTGCCAACGGCATGATGGAACTGGGCATCGGCCATCACGGTGAGCCGGGCATCGAAGTGATCCCGGTCGAATCCGCCGCGGTCATGGCCGAGCGCATGCTCGCGCCGATTCTCGCCGACCGCGATTTCAGCCAGGATGAAAGCGTCGTGGTGCTGGTCTCCGGGCTGGGCGCCACGCCGGTGATGGAGTTGTACATTTTCTACGCCGAAGTCGAACGCCTGCTCACGGCCAAAGGCCTGCGCGTTCATCGCTGCTATGTCGGCAATTACTTCACGTCGCTGGAAATGATGGGCGTCACCCTGACCCTGCTCGGGCTCGACGCGGAACTGACAACCTTGATCGATCAACCGTGCCGCTCCATCGGCATGTCCCAGTCGGAGTGAACCATGAGCCAGCATTTCTCGAGTAGCAACGGTAGCGCCATCGTGGCCAACCTGGTCTCGATCATTGTCGCCAACCGCGAGTACCTCAGCGAAGTCGACGGCGCCATCGGTGACGGCGACCACGGCATCAACATGGCCAAGGGTTTTGCCAGGTGCGGCAAGAGCCTTGAAGGTCGCCAACTGTCCCTGGCCGAAGCCCTTGACGAGTTGACCCTGGCGCTGATGGAAGGTATCGGTGGCTCGATGGGGCCACTCTACGGCAGCCTGTTCATCGGGATGGCCGACGAAGTGCGCGGTCGCGAACAGATCGACGCGGCGAGCTTTGCCAGACTGCTGCGCGGTGGCCTGACCTCGCTGCAAGACATCACGGATGCAGGGGTCGGCGACAAGTGCCTGATGGACACGCTGATTCCATCGGTGGAAGCCTTCGAGCGCGCCGTGGCTGAGGGTGCCTCGTTTGGTGAAGCCCTGCGCCTGATGAAAATCGCCGCCTCCCAGGGCCGGGATTCCACCCGGGATCTGGTGGCAAAAATCGGCCGCGCCAGTCGCCTGGGCGAGCGGTCACTGGGCGTGCTGGATGCCGGTGCGGTGTCGTGCTGCCTGATCCTCACCAACCTCGCCGAATCGGTAGAAGCACAACTGCAGCACTAATCCCGCCTGTCCCTTCCATCCGGTACGTAGGGCAACGACCGGATGGCATGGGCTGTTTTCCTCAGGTCAGCTTGCGCGTTGCATCATCCAGTGCCAGTACCGTGTAAGCATTGGTCACCGTCGTCGCCAACGTATTGATCACCCCCGAACGCAAGGCCCCCAGCGTCGCCGCTGCCTTGGTGTTTTCGCTGGCAATCGCCACCACATCGGGAATACGCACCAACTCCTGCACCGACAAACCGATCACCCGCCCTTGCAGGGCGTTGACCGCCGGTTGCCCGTGAATGTCGATAAAGTCGTAACCCATCATGTCACCGACCGTGCCGGACAGTCGCGCCTGGGCAATTTCCTGGGGCGAGAACCAGCCCATGCGCACCATGTTGCTGTTCTCGCTCATGTCACCGATACCGATCAATGCAATATCGGCGCGACGGGCACGGTCCAGGGTCGAACGCACGGTATCGTTGTTGATCAGAATGCTGCGCAACTCCGGATTGGCCACCAGGGCGGGCGCGTAGAGCGTTTCGCTTTCCGCCCCGAAGCGCAAGGCCAGGCGCCGGCAAATATGGTCGGGGTTCATGTATTCGCCGGCCTTCAGCGAACCACCGATGGCGCAGACAAACGTGCAGTTGCGCGTCACCGGCAAAAATACATTCTCGGCCACGGCCCCGACGTTGCGGCCCATGCCGACGGCGACAATCATCCCATCGCTCAAGGTCTTGTTCAGGTAGTTGGCCACGAGGCTGGCAACCGCCGAACGCTGTGTGTCGGGGTCGCCATGATCGACGGCAATCAGCGCCCGATCCAGTTGGAAGCGCTCGACCAGTTGCTGTTCCAATTCATTGTTCAGCGCAGGATGCTGCAGTACACGCACCTCGACAATGCCTTCATCACGCGCGCGTTTGAGCAGCCGACTCACCTTTACCCGGGACAAATCGAAGCGCTTGGCGATCGCCTCCTGAGTGATGTTATCGAGGTAATAAAGCATGGCCACTTCAGTCATCAGATCGATGTCGCTGGCTGCACGCTGCGTACTGTCAGTCATGTGAGCTTCCGTTTTCGCAACAAAAAACCATTCTCCCTACTCAGCACCGGCCAAGTCCAGCGGCGAATAGCAAATTCAGCTCGATGCGATACGTTTTGCCAGGTCGATAAAGTTGCATAGGATCGGCCCCTGCTCTTCACGCCGGCACATCAGGGTGATGGGCGCCAACAATCGCGGTCGTGAGTTGATACGGCAATAGACCACGGACTCGCGATGAAAGCCGTTCATTGACGCGGGCACCACGGACACCCCTGCCCCCGCCGCCACCAGGCTGATGTTGGTCAACATGCGCTCGACTTCGAAGGCAATCTTGGGCGTGAAACCCGCGTTTTCGCAGGCCTCGATCAGCTTCGAATACATCCCCGTGGCGCCACTGCGGCGAACGAGAATGAACGGTTCCTCGGCCAGGTGCTTGAGCGCGATAACAGGCATCGAGTCATCGCCGTCCTCACCCTTCTTTTTCCGCGCGCGCTCCAATAACGGATGGCCCACCGGAAGAACCAGCAGCATGTCCTCCTCGAACAACTGATAAAAGGTCATTTCGTGGGGTTGGCTCACGGGCGCTCGCAGGATGCCGATATCAAGCTTGCGCTGAACCACGTCGTCGGTCAGTTCCCGGGCACTGCCCTCGTTGAGCAACAAGCTGACGCCCGGGTACGCCTCGCGATAGGCGCGGATGATCCGTGGGATCAACGGGTGCGCCGCCGCCGAACTGGTGAAGCCGATCGACATCGTGCCCTCATACCCTTGGGCGGCCTTGGCCGCACGCCGCGCGGCATCTTCGACCCGGTTGAGAATATCCCGAGCTTCCTGCAGGAAAATCAGCCCTCCGGGCGTCAGGTCGACACCTTTGGGATGGCGCCGAAACAGGTCGAATCCGAGCTCGCTTTCCAGGGCGCGGATCTGCTGGCTGAGCGGTGGCTGCTGCATGTTCAGGCGAACGGCCGCGCGAGTGAAATGCTGCTCCTCGGCGACCATCAGGAAGTAGCGCAAATGTCGAAGTTCCATAGAGCCCTGAAAAGGTGAGATCGATCGGGATGCGCCGGGTAAAAAGCGCCGAAACCATTAGACGAAACGACGCCCATGACTGTAATAACTCGTTACACTACAGGCTACAAAAAAGCCCGCCACCGACGTCCTTCCGGTCAACGGCGATTACGTTGCGAGGAGTCGTCATCCCCCATGCATCGCCGTTTTTTCAATAGCAGCGTCACACAAATGTTAGTCGCAATTGTGTGCGGTCTGGCACTGGGTTACGCGCAACCGCACATGGCGGTCACCCTCAAGCCCATCAGCGAAAGCTTCATCAAACTCATCGGCATGAACATCAACGTGATGGTGTTCGTGCTGGTCGTGTCGGGCGTCGCCAACCTGCATGATCAGCGTCAGTCTGCACGAATCGGCGGCAAGGCCGTGGTCTATTTCCAGGTCATGGCGCTGCTCTCGCTGCTGGCCGGGATGATCGTCACACTGGTGCTGCAACCCGGCACCGGGCTGGCGCTGGATGACAGCGAAATGACCCAGCTGGTACCCGACAATATTCACGATCCGTTCCAGTTCAGCCGTTTTATGCTCGACATGATCCCCTGCTCTTTCGTCGCGCCCTTCACCCAGGCCAGCACCCTGCAAGTGCTGTTTCTGGCCGTGTTGTTTGGCATGGCCCTGGCACGCAGTGGCCAGCACGGTGTGCCGTTGCGCCGGGGTATCGAAATCCTTGCCCAGTTGATGTTCAACATCATGGCCATGATCCTCAAACTGGCACCGCTGGCCGCCTTCGCCACGCTGGCCTATACCATCGGCCGATACGGCCCGTCGTCGATCCTGCCGCTGGCAAAACTGCTGTTGACCCTGTACGTGGCCTGCGCACTGTTCATCATCATCGTGTTCAGTTGCGTGACGCGATTTGCCGGGGTGCGCTTGTCGAGCCTGTTGCGCTACATCAAGGAAGAAATATTGCTGGTGTTGTTCACCACCTCGTCGCTGGCCGCGCTGCCCTCGCTGATCGTCAAGATGGAGCGCCTGGGCTGCGCGCAAGGCATCGTGCGGCTGGTCCTGCCCGCTGGCAACGCGCTCAACCTCAACGGCACCAATATCTACCTCACCGCCAGTGCACTGTTTATCGCCCAGATCGCCCAGGTGGATCTGAACGTCGGGCAGCTCATCACGTTGCTGATGATCGCGATGCTGACCTCCAAAGGCGCGAGCGCCGTGACCGGTTCGTCGTTCATCACCCTGGCCGTGACCCTGACTGCGCTGCAGATCGTGCCGCTCGACAGCGTCGCCCTGCTGCTGAGTATCGAACGGCTGATGAAATGCCGCTCGCTGACCAACCTGATCGGCAATGCCGTGGCTTGCCTGGCCGTCGCCCATTGGGAAAAGGCCATTGACCGGGAACGCTTGCAGCAGGAGTTGGGCTGACCCCCTGTCAACGCAGTTCATTCAACAGCGCCTCGCTCAATGCCTGCGCACGCCCGGAAAACAAGGTACGCAGTGGCTCGTCGGTTGCCAGATGCCGATACAGGGTGGCCCGCTCCGCATAATCGGTGGCCAGGCGTACGGCGGCCTGCACGTAATCTTCCCGCGTCTGCGCGATGGTCCATTGCGGGAGTCCGACGCGCCTGAACAACCCTTCATCAATGTGTTCGAACACCTGCGGACCGGTCTTGCACACCCCTGGCAGGCCGACCGTCAGTGCGTCGATGATGCCGTTGGTATTACCAAACGGAAACGGACTGAGAAACAGGTCGCAGCGGTTGAGAATAGCCATGTAATCCGGGTACGCCTGGTGCGGATACACCGTTGCATCGTGCACGCAGCGTTCAACCAGACGCAGTAACTGTGGGTACAGCAACCCTTGGGCCTGCCCGACCAGAAAATGGTAGTGCACCCGCTTCCCCGACTGCTGCAAAGTGCGTGCGGCAATGATCTGGCAAGCCGCCAGAAACCCCGGGTTGAGTTTCATCGTGGTCGCCGCCACGGCGATATGCACCACCGAGCCGTCTTCGCGCGTCAGCCGCGGCAGGTTCACGGCGATGGCCGAGGGACGGTAAGGCTGCCCGTCGGCGGGCAAGCGCAGCAGACGCTCGGTGAAACAGCCCGGGTCGCCGACGAAGTCATCCTCGACACTGATGCAGTCGATATGACGCGAGCCGGTGGTCGCCGGATGCCCCAGTGCCGCGACTTGCAGCGGTGCAATCCGCAGATTGCTGGCGAACAGGGTAATCAGGAACATGCCGACGCTGGGCATGTAGAACACGTGCGGCTGCCGCGCCTGGGCCAGATCGCGCAACTGGCCGAGGCAGGCGAACAGATCATCCGGTTCGGCGAACTCGACAAACTCGTCGAACACCTGGCGCCCCAGGTCATCGACATTCGCCCCGTAGCCGATGCCCACCACGTGAAAATCCCGCCGCGCTGCTTCCAGCGTCCGCGAATGGGTGCGATAGATTGAGTGCCCACCAGAAAACCACTCCACCAATACGAGCATCAGCGGTTTTTTCGCGACGCTGTCGACGGCGCCCCGATTCACCGGCAGGTGATGCAAACCGACACTCTCCAGCTTGCGTTCGATCAAGCGATTGATCGAGGCCTTGATCCGGTGCCGCTCGGGCAGGTCCGCATAACTGCAATGCATGTAAACGTCGTGCAACACACCGATCGGCAGCCCATCAAGGCTGTCGATCTGGTCCAGGCGATCCGGCAGCCAGGCCAGCAAGGCCTCGCGTTTGGAGTGCGCGGCGGGCGTACCGAGAAAGCGTGGCGACAGCAACGCCATGAACAGCGCGGCGGCCAGCGCGGGGTTGCGCGCCCATAGCAACTCGACGTCCAGCGGCAGTTCGGACTCCGGGGAATAGAGGATGCAGAACTTCACCAAATCCTGTTCCGCAAGCCGATAGTCATCGGCGTTATGCCCCAGCAGATTCAGCGAACGCAGAATGTGGTCGCAGTTGACAAAAGCACTGGCCGCAAACAGGGATGACAGCCAGCGCTGCAAGTTAATCAGTTGGCCAAAGCCGTCCGGGCTGATATGAAACCCGGGGTCGGAAAACAACGCGGTGATGGCGCTGGTCAGCCGCGTCAACACGTGGTTTTCCAGCTCGCCCGGCGAAATGGCGGGCGACACGCTCAGTGAGAACTGTTCGGACAATTTGCCGTAGTTGCGGTCGATCAGTTGCAGCAACCGGACCAGATCGCCGGCAGCCGCCTCATGGTCACGGGTGTAACAACGGTATTCGAACTGTTCCAGGGAAAACACTTGATCGGTCATCGCAAACGCCAGGTTGAGAATGGACGGTTACAGTCGCGGGCCTGACCGTCAGCAGTCAGGCCCGTGATCACTCAGTGGCCCAGCGCGTAGAAGACTTTATCCAGATTGACCTGAGCCTGCGCCAGCTTCTGACGCTGCTCGCTCAACCAATCCTGATCGGCCTTGAGGCGCTGTTTTTCCTTACCCAGCATACGCTCGACTTCAGAACGTTGCGGTCCGCCCAGCCCCTTGCTGGCGCTGACCATGTTCTGCGCCGTCAGCACCGTGCGGAACCGCGCTTCGGTCAGCGGCAGCGTACCCTCCAGGTTGAACGCTTCCAGCGCCTTGGCGTAGATCCGGCGCGCCTGATCAAACGGGATGTCGGCCGGTTTGATCTTGTTCTGACGGCCGTAGGTGACCAGGTCCGAAGCGAAGTGATGACCTACGCGAAACGGCACATCAGACTCACGTTGCAGGGTGTCGGCCAGTTCGGTGGTGGTGGAGTAATCCGCATCGACTTCCTGCAGGGCGCGATTCTTGTCGATGATCAGGTTGCCCAGCATATCGGTCAACAGGTCGAAGGCCTGGGTGGTCTGATCCAGGCTCTTTTCTGCCTGGTCGCGCTTGTAGTCCGGCATGCCTGAGGAAACATTGTGGCCTTCGAACTCGTACGTCACCGCCCCGCCCACAATGTCGCTGGCTTGCAGGCGCAGACGGTTGAGGACATAGGGGTTGCGCTTCTGCGGCATGATGCTGCTGGTGCCGGTCAGATGACCTTCCTGGATCATGATCCAGGGATACGGCTGGTGATACTGGATGTGAATGTCCTGGGCCATCAGCCCGATGGTTTGCGCGGCGTTGGCGCAAATGCCGGTCAACTCCATGCCGGTATCGAGGGCGCCGAGCTGGGTGGCGTCGTAGGAGTTTTCAACCGGCGCATCGAAGCCCAGCAGGTCCGACAACCGTTTGCGGTCGACCGGAAAACTCGAAGTGCCCAACGCCGCGCCGCCCAGCGGGCTCAGGTTCAGGCGTGCATACGCCTGTTGCAGTCGCGTGGTATCGCGGTCAAACACCGCCGTGTAGCCCAGCAGGTAATGGGCATAAGTGGTCGGCTGCGCCTGCACACCATTGGTGTAGGCCGGGACGATCGTGTCGATGTGGTTCTGCGCCAGATCGATGAACGCGGCCCGTGAACGGTTGATCGAATCCAGCAACTTCAGCGCGTTCTCACGCTGCATCAGCCGGCGCGTGGTGGACAGGATGTCCTGGCGGCTACGCCCCGAATGCATGCGCGATCCGTCAGGGCCGGCCAGTTTCAGAATCAGTGGCTCGTAGTCCAGGTAATCCGCTGGACGCTCGGCCCCTGGCTTGTCGCCGTCCTTGATGACCTGGTCAACGGCCGCCACGATCTTCTTGCCCAGGTCCTTGGGCACGATGTTGTTTTCGATGACCATCACCGTGGACGCCTTGTTCATTTCGCCCAGGTAGTAGAAGTAGTCGTGGACTTCTTTCTTCTCGCCGGCCTGGGCGCTGCCCAGGGAAAAACTCAACGCCAACGGCAACAGGGCAACACGGATTGCCAGACGCAGAGGGGAATAGGAATGGTTCATTGGGGTCGTCACTCTCGGTCGGTTTTACTGGAAGAACGGGCGCCTGCCGTGTCGGCGGCCGCGACGCTGCGCCATTGCGCAACGTCGATGCTCACCTGATCGGCAACGCTGCCCAGGGCTGTGAGGTGGTAATCGGGTGCCAGTGGCTGGCTCCAGGCGCTGCGGGCCATCTGCAGTTGCAGGTACTGGGTGGTCGGTGCGGAAGCGGGGTCGAGCAGGCTGCTGTTGATCAGCCCGCCCCGGGAAATCACCACCACCCCCGCGCCGCTGGCCGTCAGGCTGGTGGCGTCATCGGTGTGGGTGATGTAGCGGCCGCTCGGGCTGTCGACATCCACCAACAGCAGACCATCGGCCACCTGCAGGCTGTTATTGCCATCGTCGAAGCTCAAGGCTGCACCGCCGGCGCTCCTGCCAGTCAGCGTGAGGTTGCCGTCGCCGCCGGTAGCCACTCGGTTGTAGCCGCTGGCATTGACCGCACTGAAGGCGATCCCGTCGCCGCTGCCTTGGGTGGTGCCGGTCAGGTGAATGTCACCACTGCGGGACAGGATCTGCACACCATTGGCAGTCCCCGACCCACCGCTGCGAATGCTCAGGCCGGCCTTGGAGGACGTGGCCGCACTGATGCCGGTCAGGGACAGATCGCCGCTGACCGTGGACAGCGTCAGCGAACTGCCGGTGCCGGACGGATAGATATTGATGCCGGAACCGCCCTGGGATTGGCCATTGAGCGTGACCGAACCGGTGCCGGTTGCCTGGATCAGGTTTTGCCCGGTCAACAAGCCGATGCCATCCCCCGCCCCGCTGCTGCCGGTGATGCTCAACGCACCGTTCTCGACGCTGAGTTGTGCCTTGCCATTACCGTAGACCTCGACACCACTGCCCTGGTCCCGGGCACTGCCGATCAACGTCAGGTTGCCATCGCCGCGGGTTTGCAGAATGTTGTTGACGCTGAGGATGGCGATGCCGTGGTCCAGCTCCCCGCTGTTGGGCGAGTGGAAATTGCCGATCAGGGTAATGTCGCCGCCGTCGGAGGTGATCCGGTTGCTGGACACGCCGTTGCCGGTGCTGCCCCCCAACGCGATGGCATCCGAGGTGCCGACCGAGTCGCCACGCAAGGTAATGTTGCCCGAGCCGCTGCTGACGTTCACGCCTTGGGAATTGCCGGTGGCGTTGAAGAAAATCCCGTAGCCGCCGAACGGCATGGTGCTGTTGCCGCTGATAGTGATGTCGCCGCTGGTGGTCGCCAGGCTGATGGAAGCATTGGCGCCCGACGGTGCGATATCGACGCCGCGTCCTGAAACGCTGGTACCGTCCAGCGTCAGATCGCCGCTCTGGGTGGCGATGCGGATAGTTGAGTAATCGCCGCCAGCATCCAGTGACAAGGCTTTGAACGAGCCGCTGGCCGTGCTTAGTGTGTTGTGATTGGCCTTGAGCAGGACATCGCCGCGACTGCTGCTGATGTTGATGCTCGCCCCCGGCGTCGCGGCGGTGCCGGCCCCCGGAGTCACCAGCGCCAAGGCCGGTGTGGTGCCGCCCGCCGTGGTACCGGTGAGGCTGATAGCGCCATCGGTGGTGAGGTTGATCGACGAGGTTGCACCGGTGGAATTGAGGATCGTGCCGAAACTGCCGGTGCTGCTGCCGTCGAGGACGATCGCGCCGCCCTGGCCAGAACTGAGGCTCACAGCGCCGTCGCCCGCAGCGGCCAGGTAGACACCTCGGCCATTACTGTTGCCCTGCACGGTCAGCGTCCCCGTGCCGACGCTCAAACTTTGCGAAGACACCGCCGCCGTCGAACACACCAGCACGCCCGCTCCCGAGGTGGCATTGCCGCGCAGGGTCACATTGCCGGAACCAGTGGCGGCGATGCTGTTACTGGTGCTGAAAATCCGCGTGCCGTTGCCGCTGCCCAGGCTGGTGCTGTCGACCGTGATCGAGCCAAGTCCGGTGGTGATCAGGCTGCTGCCGCCGGTGAGCGTGAACCCGTCGCCGCTACCGCTGACGCTCGTTTGCAGGGCATTGATGTTGATGTTGCCGCCCCCGGCATCGAGGCGGCTGCCGCGTACGCTCACGCCCGATGCGCTGGACCCCGCAGCCGTGGCGCCATTGAGGTTGATATCACCGCCGTGGGTGGCGACGAACGTGCCGCTGCCCAGGGACACGCCGCTGCCGTTGCTGAGGTTGCTGCTGGTCGAGGATTGACTCGGCTGCACCACACCCGTGACGCTGAAGTTGCCCCCTTGAGTGCTGATCCGATTGCCGGAACTGCCACCGATCACAACCGCGTCCGAGGCGCCCACCGAACTGCCGCGCAAGGTGATATTGCCCGCGCCGCTGCTGACATTGACGCCCTGGGAGCTACCGGTGGAGTTAAGGAAAACGCCGTAACCGGCCAAAGGCGTCGCGCTGGTGCCATTGATATCGATATCGCCGCTGCCGGTCGCCAGGCTGATGGCAGCGTTGGCCCCCGACGGCGCAATCTCAACACCGCGCCCGGAAACACTGGAGCCATCCAGGCTCAGGTCGCCGCTTTGGGTGGCGATGCGGATCGTTGAATAATCGCCGCCGGCATCCAGCGACAATCCTCTGAACGAACCGTTCGAGATGCTGACGGTGTTTTGATTGGCCTTGAGCCGCACGTCACCACCGCTGCTGGCGATGTTGATACTCGCGCCCGGTGTCGTGGCCGTGCCGCTGCCCGAGGTCACCAGTGCCAGGGCCGCGATGCTCCCGCCCGTCTCGGTGCCGGTGAGGCTGATGGCACCGTCGGTGATGAGGTTGATCGACGACGTTGCGCCGGTGGAGTTGAGGATCGTGCCATAACTTGCGGTGCTGCTGCCGTCGAGCACGATCGCGCCGCCCTGGCCAGAGCTGAGGTTCACGGTTCCGTCACCCGCCGCCGCCAGATAGACACCCCGGCCATTACTGTTGCCCTGCACGGTCAGCGTTCCCGTGCCGACGCTCAGGCTTTGCGAAGACGCCGCCGCCGTCGAACACACCAGCACGCCCGCCCCCGAGGCAGCATTGCCGCGCAGAGTGACATTGCCGGAACCGCTGGCGGCGATGCTGTTACTGGTGCTGAAAATTCGCGTGCCGTTGCCGCTGCCCAGGTTGGTGCTGTCAACGGTGATCGAGCCGAGGCCGGTGGTGATCAGGCTGCTACCGCTGGCCAGGGTGAACCCGTCGCCGGCGCCGCCGACACTCGCTTGCAAGGCACTGATGCTGATGTTGCCGCCCCCGGCATCAAGGCGGCTGCCGCGCACGCTCACGCCAGTGGCGGTGCTGCCTGTCGCCAGGGTCGAAGCCGTGGCGCCATTGAGGTTGATATCACCGCCGTGGGTGGCGATGAACGTGCCACTGCTCAGGGAAACACCGCTGCCATTGCTGAGGTTGCTGCTGGTCGAGGACTGACTTGGCTGAACCGTGCCACTGATGGTGAGTGAGCCGCCTTGGGTGCTGATGTCATTGCCAGCGCCGCCGCCCAGAACCACCGCATCCGAGGCCCCCACTGCATTGCCGCGCAAGGTGATATTGCCGGAACCGCCGCTGACATTGACGCCCTGAGAGGTACCGGTGGCGTTGAAGAGAATCCCCGACCCCGCCAACGGAGCGGTGCTGTTGCCATTGAAGTTGATGTCGCCGCGACGGCTGCTGATTTTGATGCTCGCGCCCGGCGCGGTGGCCGTGCTGTTGCCCGACGTCGCCAGCGCCAGGGCCGCGATGTTTCCGCCCGCCGTGGCACCGGTGAGGCTGATGGCGCCGTCGGTCGCGAGGTTGATCGACGAAGTGGCACCGGTGGAATTGAGGATCGTGCCGTAACTCGCGGTGCTGCTGCCGTCGAGCACGATCGCGCCGCCTTGGGCCGAACTAAGGTTCACCGCACCATCACCCGCCGCCGCCAGATAGACACCCCGGCCATTACTGTTGCCCTGCACGGTCAGCGTCCCCGTGCCGACGCTCAGGCTTTGCGAAGACGCCGCCGCCGTCGAACACACCAGCACGCCCGCCCCCGAAGTGGCATTGCCACGCAGAGTGACATTGCCGGAACCGCTGGCGGCGATGCTGTTACTGGTGCTGAAAATTCGCGTGCCGTTGCCGCTGCCCAGGTTGGTGCTGTCAACGGTGATCGAGCCGAGGCCGGTGGTCACCAACCGGCTGCCGCCACTCAGAACGAACCCGTCGCCGATGCCGCTGATGCTCGCTTGCAAGGCGCTGATGCTGATGTTGCCGCCACCGGCATCGATGCTGCTGCCGCTGATGCTGACACCCGTTGCGGTGGACCCTGCCGCCAGGGTCGCCGACGTGGCGCCGCGCAGGATTACGTTGCCGCCGCTGGTGGTGATGCGCGTGCCGTTGCTCAAGGAAATACCGCTGCCATTGCTGACGTTGGTGCTGGCCCAGGCTTGATTCGGCTGCACCGCACCGCTGATGGTGAGGTTGCCGCCATTGGTGCTGACCGTGGCATTGCTCAGGGCCACCGAGCCGTTGCCGGTATTGTTGAAGTTCGAATACAGCGACACATTGAGTGTCTTGCCGGTGGCGTTGCTGATACTCGTGTTGGTCATCACGATGTTGCGATGCGCCTGCAGCGTCAGCGTGGCGTTACCGACCGCGCGCACGTTGCTCAGCACGTTGATGTCGCCGGACGTACCGCCCACCGACGAGGTGCAGACCAGAATGTTCGCCCCTTCGGACAACGACGCGTTAAGGGTCGCCGAGCTGAGGTTGGAGCTGGCCGCGCCACTTGAGGTGAACGGGCTGGTGCTGGTGGCGCCGGAACTGGCGCCTTGGGTGATGTTGATGTTGAACGGGTCAATCAGCCAGGTGCCGCCGTTGCCCGACACCGCGCTGAGATCAACGATGCCCGTGACTTCCAGGGCATGGCCAGAGGTTTCCACCAACCCGCCGCGCCCTTGAATGCCTGCGCCTTTGACGCTGATACCGCCATGGAACTGCGTGCTGTCGAGGGACCAGAGAACCACCTTTCCGCCATTGCCGTTGCTCAGGGCATCGGCGCTGATGCGTGCGTCGCTGCCCATGTAGGTCGCATTCGCCTGGTGAACACCGCCGCTGCCCTGATAGTCGCCGCCCAGCAACACGGTGCCGCCACCCACGTCACCCTCGGCGTTGATTTTGCCGCTGTCGAACAGGCCGACGTATTCCCCGGTCATGCTGACGTTGCCGCCCGTCTCGCCACTGTTGCGCCCGGACACATCCAGGGTGCCGCTGTTGACGACCACGCCGTTGCTGCCGCCATCGAGGATCACACGACCATTGCGTTGCTGCAGGCTGCGAGCCTCGATCACGCCTTCGTTGTTCACCACATTGCTGAGCATGGCCTGCGAGTCACGGGCACTGAGGGCGACCAGGCCGCCAGTGGCCCGAATCACCCCGCTGTTGGCGACACTGGCACCGATCACCGGGTCGTTGACTTCCAGGTTGATCAAGCCGTCGCCATTGAGGTCCAGGGTGATTTTCTCGCCACCACCGAGCACCACCGAGCCCAATCGGGCAACCACCGTGCCTTCGTTGCGCACCTGGGCACCGAGCAGCGCAACACTGCCGCCGTCACCGGCCGTGATCGTGCCCTGGTTGATCACTGCGCCTTGGCTCTTACCGGCAAACACCTTGCGCCCGGCCATGAAATCGCTGTTGGAAATGTCCAGCGAACTGGCCACCAGACCACCGACGTTGACCATCGAACCCGCCCCGAACAGCACACCGGACGGGTTGATCAGGTACACCTGACCGTTGGCACTCAACTGACCGAGAATCTGCGAACCGTCGCTGCCGGTCACCCGGTTCAGGGCCACCGATGAGCTGCCCGGCTGCTGGAATTTGACCTGCGCGGCACTGCCGACATTGAAGGTGTCCCAGGTCGCGATCATGCGGTCGCTGCCCTGATTAACGGTCATCACATTGCCGTTGCTGTGGATGCTCGCGCTGCCGGCAATGACTTGGCCGTTGGCCGGCAGCGCGTTGTTGTCCAGCGCCAGCGCCGGCAGCGGCGCCAGACTGTAGAGCGCGCAGAGCACGGCATGGCTGAGGGGTTTGAGGCGCGGTAGCGTCTCGCGGCTGGTGCGGTTGGATTGAACGTTGCTCACAGCCTTCTCCTCAGAATGAATAATTAATGCCAGTGCCGAAGGCGCTGATGGTGGTGCCGACACCCGGCGAGTAACCGGTGGCGGCGTACACCCCGGTCAGCGCGAAGTTGTAGTTGGCCAGGGATTGGTTTTTCAGCAGCACGTACTGGCCGAACAGATCAGTGTTTTTGGTGAGTTTGTAGCTGGCGCCCAACGCATACTGAGTAGCGCCCATGCCATGGGTGTCGCAGTCGACATCACTGGCGGCGATCATCGAACACTGGCCCGGCAAGGCCTTGGCGTAACTGGCCCGCAACTGCCAGGCGCCGATGTTGTGACTGACGCCGAACATGTAGGCGCGGCGGCGATAGCGGGACAGGTCGCTGGAGGTGGTGCTGGTGTTGATCACACCGTCTTCGGAATAGGACAGGTCGTCGGCAATCACCGACAGCTTGGTGTCGCCGAAGTCATAGGCCAGGCCATAGCGCACACTGAAATCGTCCGATGAGGTGCCCTCGGTGACATGGGTGCTGCTGCCCACGCCCCGGGCATTGCGTCCCAGCGAAGCGATGCCGAAATAATCGATATGCCGTTCAGCCGCGACAATCGCCGTGAAGCCGCCGTGGGTGTAGCTCAGGCTGGCGCCGTAGATGTAGCCGTTGCTGACGTCGTCGGCCGCGCGGGTGCCGTTGTTGGAATACGCCAGTTTCAATTGCAAGCCGTACCATTCCGGGGTCCAGTACTGCGCGACGCCGGCCTGGCGTCGGTTGAACGCGGCGTCATCGTTGTTCGAGGTGTCGGCGGTGCCGGACGGCCCGTTGACGTTGGTGGCCAGGCTCGTACCGAAACCGGGCGAACCGATGATGTTGTAATACGCGGCACTGGTTTTGCCGTAGAACGGGTCGAGGCTGGTGGTGCTCTCTTTCAACGGCATGTCCCAGATGCCGTACAGCACGGTGCCGAACTGGCCATTGTTCAGGGCGGCGGCGGAGTTGCGCAGTTTTGTACTCGGCGATGCCGACTGCACCACCGAAGGATCGTCGCTTTCGGTGTAGTTCAGGGAAATGCCGTACTCGAGTTGCCACAGCAGGTTCCAGTCATCCGTCAGTGCGTAGCCACCGTGTACGCCGACATTGGAAACGTTGTCACGAGCGCGCCAGAAACTCGCCATGTTGTTGCCGCTGGGGGTTGCCAATCGACTTTGATTGGCCGGCGCCGCCCGGGTCGCCCCGGAACGGTCGACGTATTCGGGAACGATGCCCAGCGAGCCGTAGATCACCGTATCGGTTTCGGCCACTTCGAAGTCCTCGCCCTTGGAACCCAGGTCACTGGCCAACCCGGCGAATGCCTGGGGCGAGCCGGAAATCGAGAACCACAGACGTCTCGCCGCGCGATCGTCGCTGGTCGGATTGTCGCCCGGTGAAAAGGCCAGGCTGGCGTTCATCACCAGGTCGCGGTGATACAGGTTTACGCCCACGCCATAGCCGTAGCGGGTCAGGTGGTTGTCGCTTGCATCCCAAGGGTTCTTGTTGACGGTGACCTTGCCTGCATCGGCGAACAACGCGCCTTCGGCAATCGCGCCGTAGACGGTGCCGAGGTATTTACGCAACTCCAGGCGCCCTAATACACCTTCGTCCCCGGCGGCTTCGCCCACCGGGTAGGCACGCACACCGTTAGGTCCGCCGAGGCTGAGCTTTTCCGAGGAGTCTAGGTTTTTATCAGCCCACTGCCCGGCAACCGAGGCGTACAGCGAATAGCCGTACCCCAGCGATTGCAGGCGACTGAGTGAAACGTTGGTTTTTTTGTAGGTGCCCGCAGCTTTTGCCGTGTAGTCATCCAGCGCGGCATCCGCGGCGGTGTTTTTGTCCAGATCACCGATCCCGTAGACCAGGCTCCAGGCATTGCTGCCCTGCCAGCCGTCACGCCAATTGCCATAGAGCGTGGCGCTGCGAAACACCGCCGATTTGTTCACGGTGAAACCGCCCGCCGAATCCTCGAAATGACGATGTTCTTCGGCCAGGTTGAAACTGATGTTGGCCTCCCGCGAGCGCAGCAGCGAGCTGTTGAGAAACACCGAAGACACTTTGGCGGTACCGTCGGCATTGACGTCCTTCAGCCCCTTGCCGATCGAATACTCCAGCTCGGCGTAGTTGGCGCCGATGGACACGCCGCTGGCACCCAGCGGTTGCTGGTAGCCGATACCCTTGATTTCCAGGCCTTCGAAGGTGTTCTGCGAGTTGACGGTGAACGACTCACCCAGGCCGAACGCATCATTGAGGCTGACGCTGGAGGTCAGCCGATTGGAACCGGTGTAATAGTTGCCGTAATTATCGATGGCCGCACGAGCCGTCAACGCCGTCATCTCGCTGAGTTCCAGCAGGATGTCCGCCGCACCCGGTTGCTGCGAAGGACGCAAAATAGCATGCACGGAAACGCCGGCGATGTCCGACAGGCGCAGCAGTACCCGCTCCAGATCCTGCTCGCGAATGATCGTTCCCGGTTGCAAGGCATCGACGAAGCGTTGCTGCATACCGGGACGCAGGCGCACGTTCGGTCCCGGCCTGGCGACCACCGTGCCGATGACCCCTTCCTGGATACCGATGGTGACTTGGCCGTTCTGGATTTCCTGGGCCGGCAGGTAAGCCCGGGCCACCAGATAACCACGCGCCCGATACAACGCGGTGACCTGCTCCGCCGCTTCACGCAGGCCATTGAGGTCGAGCACGCGCTGAGTGTAAGGACGCAGTTGCGCCTGCAATTGGGCGTCGTTGATTTCCCGGTTGCCGCTAAAGGTAAACCCCTTCACCTCAAGCTTCACCGATGAAGCCGCGCCGGCCCCGGCATGGCTGTCAGGCTCGGTGCCCTGGCTTTCAATGCGCACGCTGCCCGGCGCGGCAGGTTGCGCACTGTCGGTCGGGCGCAGGGCCGAGCGGTTGGTATCGAACAATGTACCGGCGGAAGGCAGGGTATCGGCCTGGGCGCGAGCCGCCATCAGGGCCATTACCATAAAAGCGAGACGGCCAGGCGTGAACGCCTGCGACGCCCTGGTTAACAGATCGTTTGTGCGCATACATCACTCTTATTATTTTTATCGAGGACGTTATTGTCCGGCCCAGGCAGCCTTGCCAAGCCGGTGTTGAATCAATACAACTGTGTACTCAGGGAAAAATGATTCGGGCGACTTTTTCATCGCGAAACAGTCGGGGAGCGCTATGCCCAAAACCCGCAATGGTGTGCTGCGGATGGTGGATCGGCGTTTGCCACTTGGTTGCCAGGAACTGTTCGTAGGCGAGATACACGAGCTGCCGTTCGACCCGGGTCCCGCCCTGGAAACTGGCGCCGCAGGAGCTGTCCATGAC
This sequence comes from Pseudomonas sp. dw_612, assembly GCF_018449725.1. Lineage (GTDB taxonomy): Bacteria > Pseudomonadota > Gammaproteobacteria > Pseudomonadales > Pseudomonadaceae > Aquipseudomonas. The sequence continues at coordinate 24,206 of NZ_JAAVVC010000027.1, forward strand.
CCGGCTGTTGGGGTTGTCGTCCTTGGACCCGACCAGGTAAGTCACATTCCGCGCAGCGTAGCGGGCGAACAGTTGCCGACCGGACAATTGCTGCGCCTGCAGATAGGCCGGCGCGCCTTCAAGGCCGTAGCGATAGCGATCATAGCTGGGGCAGATAATCGTTTTTACCGGGGCGAACGCGCCGTCCTGCATACGGTTGTCATCCAGGTACAGATAGCTCGACGGGCTGGCGATGACGTAACGAATGCTGATGCCGCTGGCCTTGAGCCCGGCGTCCAGGTTGTTGACGATCGCGTAGCGCTGCATCAGTTGCCCACCGGCAGAGTGGCTGACCATGACGATTTCCTTGAGCTTTGGAAAACGCTGGCGGTCGGACAAGTAGCCGACCAAGTCGTCCAGCACTTTAAAGCCCGAAATGCCGGTATGCCCCGACTGCGATTCGATGCCATGCATCCATTTGTCACGGGACCAAAGAGGCATGTCATTGGCGACGCCCGGATCGGTCGGCGTCAGGAAGTTAGGCGCCAGCAACAGCGTCTTGCCGGCTGACAGCCCGGCATTGCCCAGCAGTTTTCGACCGGTCTCGAAGTACTTGTCAGCATCGCGTTGTACGCCGTGCAGCATGACCACGGCGCGCTCGATGCCTTGGGGTGGCTGATACAGATCGGCGTTGGCGTAGATCCGGAACGGATAGGCCTCGCTGTCATGGCCCAGGCGCAATGTCTGGAACGTTTCGTCAACGTGGTGCTTACCGGGCACTTCGCCTTGGGCTTCAGAGAGGGAACAGGACGTGATCGCCCCAACCAGAACCACCGAGCCCAACACCGAGGCCAACGATTTGGCAACGGCGAAGGACGTGTGGAGGCGTTTGAAAAGATTGACCATGAAACCCTCTTGCAGATACGCCGAAAGAGGCGGCATCGACTCGATGCATCTCTTGTTTTTTTTGAATTTAACAGTGGCGACGACCGATTAAAAATACATAAAAAATCAATCTCGATACTTTAAAAATATCGAGTCATGGCAATCGTAATAATGTGCAAACAAGGAAGCACTTCGCCGACAGCGAAGTGTGTAGCGCACGCACGAAATCACTACAAAAACTCGATACTTATAAAGTATCAACATAGACTTTTTTATGTATTTTCAATACCCAAATATCGCCACTAACATGCGGGCACGAACGCATGCGAGCCCCTAAGAGCCCAGCGTAGTGGCGAAATGAAGGCACTTCTCGACCTTTGCGCCAGCACCAAAATAATACTCGGCCGAATACTTATACCCATGGGAAACATCGGCCCCGTAGCTCCTCAATTCTGCCAATTGCTATTTAAACGTTAACTTCTAACTCAGCAGGCGCTTTCCCATGAATTGGTTTTACGACCTCAAGCTATCAACCAAGCTCATCTGTTCCTTTGCACTCTGCGCATTCATTACGCTGGCGGTGGGATGGCTCGGGAGTAATGGGGTAACCGACCTTTCTGCTGCCCTCAAACTGGTGTTCAGCAACAACCTGGTGTCCGTTGCCAAGACCGCCGAAGCCAAGAACAACGCCATCGCCCAGCACCGCGACCTGTATCACTTGCTATCAGCGACTTCCGCCAACGCCACCATTACAGCGAAGAATGAAATTCTTGGCACGATGCGTATCAATCGCGCCGAAAGTGAAAAAGCCTTCGCCATCTATCGCTCAACGCCTTTGGCCGACGATGAGCGCGCCGCGGGCGACAAGATGGAAGCGGATTGGCCGATCTACCAGTCGCTGATCGACCGCACCGTCAACCAGATCATGGCCGGTGATGTCGAGGGCGCAAGAACCTTGATGGACAACGACCTGCAAAAAGCCTACCGCAAGGTCATGGATGAACTGACCCTCATGGTGGAGTCAAACAATCGCCAGATCGGCGAAGGTGCCGAAGAGGCGGCAAAACTTGAAAGCGCCGCCAAAACCAACCTTTATATAGGCATTGTGCTGGCGTTCGTTGCCGCGCTTGCCCTGGGCTTGCTCATCAGCCGGTTAATCAGCCAGCCTATCGCCGAAGCGATGATGGGCGCCCGGCGCGTGGCCAGTGGCGATCTCAGCCAAGTCATGAAGAGCAGTCGCCGAGATGAAACCGGCCAGTTGCTGACCGCACTTTGCGAGATGCGCTTGAGCCTCCGGACCACCATTCAACAGATTGCCAGTGCGGCGGATCAACTCGCTTCCGCTGCCGAAGAACTCAACGTCGTGACCGAGGAAAGCAGCCGCGGCCTGATGCGCCAGAACGATGAAATCCAGCAGGCCGTCACTGCCGTCACAGAAATGACCTCGGTAGTTGAAGAAGTCGCGCGCAACGCCATGTCCACCTCTGAAGCGTCGAAAGTCACCAGCGACGAAGCCGCCATCGGCCGGGATCAAGCCCTGGACGCCGTCAGCGCCATCAACAGCGTCACCGTGGAAATCACTACTTCAAGCACGATCGTCGAAGAACTCGCCGGACAGGTCAGGGACATCGCCAAGGTACTGGATGTGATTCGCGCCATTGCCGAGCAGACCAACCTGTTGGCACTCAACGCCGCCATCGAGGCTGCGCGCGCCGGCGAGCAAGGTCGTGGTTTCGCCGTGGTGGCGGACGAAGTGCGCGCATTGGCCGCCCGCACGCAAGCCTCGACCGGTGAAATCGAGGGCATGATCAGCTCGGTGCGCAACAGTGCCGACCGCGCCGTACTCGCCATGGGCAACAGTCGGTCGCTGGCCAGCGATACCCAGTCACTGGCCCAGGCCACCGGCGAGTCGCTGGAGCGCATCGCAACGAGTATCGCGCTGATCAACGACCGCAACATCGTGATTGCCACCGCGTCGGAGCAGCAGGCGAATGCGGCACGTGAGGTGGATCGCAATCTTGTGAACATCCAGGACCTGTCGACCCAGACGGCCGCCGGCGCCAACCAGACCAGCGCGTCCAGCCAGGATCTGTCGCGCCTGGCCATTTCGTTCAACAACCTGGTGAGTCAGTTCAAACTTTAAGTCTGCACGTTTATTTGCCGAGCCTGAGCAGGGTTTATCGCCCCGCTCATGCATGCAGGGGTAAGGACACTCCAAACATTCATCAAACATGCTGAATGACAACCTCACCCTTTGATCCGATCCCCCGCGTGGTCCTGGCGAACTATTCCCATGGCGAATATGTCGGCAAACGTAAGCATTTACCTGGAGTGATATATGTCCCTCAGAACACTGAACCTCGCCCCGCGCTCGGTTCTATGCTTCGGACTTTTCTGCTTGCTGATTATTGGCATGGGCCTGTTTGCCTTGCATCAGGCATCCGAGCTGAATGATGCAGAAGACCTCGTCGAAAACAATGTGCTTCCCACTGTCGAAGTACTGGGCGAATTGGACAGGAACTTTATAAGTATTCGTCCTAACAATGCCAACTTGCGCAGCCCGCTCGAAACCGACGCGGTTAAAGCCAAGAGCGTGGAAGCCATCGCCACACTGCATGACAACACCGAGAAAAAAATGAAACGCCTGTCAGAACTGCTGATCACGGCCAAGGGCAAGGCCGTGTTCGAAGTGCTGGTAGCCGACACTCACGAATTCAATGCCATCGAAGATAAATACCTGGCCCTTATCAGGACAGGCGATTTACCGGGCGCCAATAAATTTACCGCGACGGACGTCATACCCGGCATCACCAAGGTGTCCGATGGTATCAACACATTGATCGAACTGGCTCAGCTCAAGGCCAAGGCGGCCGGCGAAGCCGCGGACACCGTCTATCTGCATACGCAGGTCATGGTCACCGTCATGATCGTCATCTCGTTGCTGGCGACCGTGTTGCTGGCCTGGCTGTACACCCGCAGCATCACTGTTCCGCTGGGCCAGTCCCTCGCGATCGCCCGGCGGATTGCCGACAACGATTTCAGCCAGCCCATTGTGGTGAAAGGCTCGGATGAACTGGCGCAGTTGCTGATAGCGCTGGCCACCATGCAGACCAACCTGCGCAGGACGATCGCCCAGATTGGTGGCTCATCGACTCAGCTCGCCACCACCGCCGAACAAATGTTCGCGGTGACCGAGGACGCCTCCAAAGGAATGATTCGTCAGAACAATGAAATCGAGATGGCCGCCACGGCGATCACCGAGATGAGCACGGCGGTCGATGAGGTCGCCAGCAACGCGGCCCAGGCCTGCGCCGCAGCCACCCAATCGAGTGCCACCGCGTCGAGCGGACGTAGCCGCGTCGAAGAAACCCTCAACGCCATCGGCCTGATGGTCGCCAGCGTGCGCTCCACGTCCAGCGAGATCAAACGCCTTTCCGTCATGGCCGTGGACATCAGCAAGGTGCTGGACGTGATTCGCGCTATCTCCGAACAAACCAACCTGCTGGCCCTGAATGCGGCGATCGAGGCCGCGCGTGCCGGTGAGGCCGGGCGAGGTTTTGCGGTGGTGGCCGACGAGGTGCGAGCACTGGCTCATCGCACCCAGGTCTCGACCCAGGAAATCGAGCAGATGGTCGGCAGCATCCAGACCGGCACCGGCAACGCCGTGGCGTCCATGGACCAGACCACCGTGCAGGCCGAAAACACCTTGCGTCTGGCGGAGGCTGCGGGTCAGGCCCTGGCCGAGATCACCGAATCAATCATCCAGATCAACGAGCGCAACCTGCTGATTTCGACGGCGGCCGAAGAACAGGCCCAAGTCGCCCGGGAAGTCGACCGCAGCCTGGTCAGCATTCGCGATCTGTCGACGCAGACGGCCACCGGCTCCCACCAGACCTCGATTGTCAGCGGCGAGCTGTCGAAGTTGGCCGTCAACCTCAATGGTCTGGTTGAGCACTTCAGGCTGTAACGGGTCATGGGTCACACGAAAACCATTAGCGATCAATTTGCATGAGACTCCCCCTATGACGAAGTCCCTGAGGTTCCAGACGCTGGCGCTACTGATGACCAGCATCGTGTTGATATTGTCGATCAGCCTGGCGTGGCTTCATTTTCTTTCCAGCAACTTGCAAGACTATAAAGACCTCATCGACGGGCCGCTGCAAGCATCGCACATGGCCGACGAAGCCAATTTGCAATTCAAGGTGCAAGTACAGGAGTGGAAAAACGTCCTGTTGCGCGGCAAGAACTCTGCCGATCGTGACGAACTCTGGAGCAAGTTCGAGGATCAGGAACGTCGTGTGCAGGACATCCTCAAGCACTTGAGCGTGCTCGAGGGTATCGACCCGGCCATCAAGGCCCGTGTGGGCAAACTCAGCGAGGAGCATCGCACCCTCGGGGACGCTTATCGAAAAGGCCGGGATGCGTTCGTTGCCGCGAATGCTGACTCTGTCGCGGGTGATCGGGCCGTCATCGGCATTGACCGCGCTGTCACCAAACAGATGAATCAATTGGTGATCGACCTGCGCTACCTGAGCAACACGCAATCGCAAGATATCAATGCTGACGCCAGCCAGACCATTCTGACGGGCACCCTGGCGATACTGGTCTCGGCGCTGATCCTGGGCATTTTCACCTTGGTCTCGTCGCGCCGATTTCGCAGGATGATCGAGTAAGCGCTCGCCTGATTCAGATTAACTTTTAAAGAGTAACCATGAGGACTCACCATGTCTTGGAATCCGCGTCACTTGTCAGCAATACAATCGTTAACGGCCTCACAAGCTCGAATGATAGATATACAAGAATGCCTGAATCATCTCGAACTCATCCCGTGCGACCCGGATGCCGCCCGGTCTTTGATCGGGCATATAAGATGGTTGGCTCTGTCGGCCGACACTGCACTGCTCGCGACGACAAATATCTTCTGCCTCGAACTTCACAAACTGATCAGCTCGCCGAGAATTGAACAAAAGCTAAAGGGGCCAACGCTGCAGACCCTCAAAAAATGCTGCAACTTATTGGCGTGGCAACTGGAGTTCACAAACCCGCGAACGGGTATTTTGCAAATGGACCGACTGGAAGAGATGACCCTGCTCAACAACTTGAAACAGTCGCTTAAAAACAACCTTGACGAAACACCTGATTCCACCAAATAGAAACGCCAGTTCATATTATAAAGACACCACCCCCCGTGATTATTTAACACCCTCCTCTGCCCTAATTGCGCAGATAGGTACCCTGATGCTGACAGAACTCACCGCCGAACAAATAAAATTTGCCTTACAGGGCATCACTGTGCCCCCACAGCCACAAATAATGGTTGACCTGCAAATTGAACAGTACATGCCAGACCCTGACTTGAGTGAGATCGCCCGATTGATTTCACAAGACCCGGGCATGGCCGGCGCATTATTAAAATTAATCAACTCCAGCCATTTCGGCTTGAGCAATCGTATTTCTTCGATTCAACGCGCGGTCAACCTGCTGGGCAGTCGGTCAGTCATTAATCTTATTAATGCTCTTTCCATCAAAAGCGAAATGAATGACGACGCCATCGTGACACTCAATCGATTCTGGGATACCGCCCAGGACGTTGCGATGACGTGCCTGACCCTGGCTAAGCGGATTGGATCGCAGGCGGTGGACGAAGCGTATGCGTTAGGGCTGTTCCATGATTGCGGGGTGCCCTTGATGTTCAAGAGATTCCCGAACTATATGGCTGTTCTGGAACAAGGCTACGCCTCGACCAGTTACAACCAGCGTGTCGTCGACGTCGAAAACAAGGCCTTTAATACCAATCACGCGGTCGTCGGTTATTTCACGGCAAAGGCCTGGCGCCTGCCTGAACACTTGAGCATCACCATTGCCAATCACCATAACGCAGTGGCTGTATTCAGTGACGAGTCCAGTCGACATAGCACACTCAAGAACCTGCTTTCCATTCTGAAAATGTCCGAACACATCTGCGAATCACATTTAATAATTGGCAAGTCACGCCAGGATCACGAGTGGGACAGCGTAGGCCATTTAATACTCGATTATGTCGGATTATCCGAGTACGACTTCCAGGAACTCAAATCGAGTATTCGTGAGTTGGGCACCCGTTAAACAATACCTGAAGCAAGACTCATACCTTATGAGGTAGGGCGATGCCTACCCCGACCACCAGAATGACCACCCAAAAATAGGCGCCACCCGATGGTTAATTGCTCAGTTGGATTCGTATTATTCCTATATGAAGTTGTCAGTGCCGGTAGTCGTCGGCGCGTCGAACCACCGGCAGAAAAACTCAAATATTGAACGTAACAACCAACGTTCCTGAACGTCTGCGATCCAGAACATCCTCGCGTTAGGGCTCATGTTCTATTAACGATTGAGAACCCTGAAATGCTGCAAAAAATCCCGCTGACTTTAAAGCTTTCATTGATGCCCATCGTGGCCCTGATCGGACTTCTGATATTCGTCGGTTATACCTCGCTGCAGTTGTCCGACAATGATGCTCGACTGGTTGCTCTTGAGGACAACAGCTACCCCATTCTGGAAAAAACCGACGCGGTGATTTTTCAGTTCTCGCGCTTGCCGGGGATGCTCAACGGCGCGGTGACCGCCGGAGAAATTTCAGCGCTCAACGACGTCCGAAAAGTGCTCGACGATATCGCCAGCAAGCAGCAGGAACTGCATGACCTGAGCCGCGACCAGCCGCAACGCAATCAACAGCTCGTGGCCTGGAATGACGCCATCAAACGCTATTGCGACAACGCCCTGTCGGCTTCAAGGCAATTGATCGAAGGCAGCAGCACGTTCGAAAAACTACGCCCCAACCTCGATCGCATGGCCACCGATCTGCAAGCGGCCAATACCTTCGGCGACGCGTTTCGCGCGAATGCTTACAAGGTGTTCCAGGCCAGCCTGTCCCAGACCCGCACCGACAATGCGACCACAACCCACGCGGGTTATGGCCTGACACTGGTACTGGTGCTGCTGGTTACTTTTGGTTCGGTGGTCATGATTCGCCAGATCATGAAAAACATCCATGGCGTCGTCGATTCACTGAGAGCCATTGCCAGCGGCGACGGCGATCTGACCCGGCGCGTCGATGTCCGTTCCGAGGATGAGATCGGCACCATGATCGTCCTGTTCAACAGCGTCCTCGACAAACTGCAAGGCACCCTTCGGCAAATCATCGATTCGGCCAACCCGCTGGGTGACGTGTCGAAGGAACTGTACCGCCTGACCCAAAACTCGGAAGAAAACTCCAAGTCTCAGCAGGACCGTACCGACTCGATCAGTCGCGACATCCACACCATGACGGTGAGCATCCAGGAAGTGGCGCAGCGTTCGCAGCAAGCTTCCGAGGAAGCCGGTGCGGCCTCCAGGCAAGCCGATACGGCACGCCAGGTCATCAGTGGGTTGTCGGCCAACATCAGCGACCTTGGCGTCAGCGTCCTCAGTGCCGTGCAGGACATGCAGCAACTGGAAGAGGAAACCCAACAGGTCGGCACGGTACTGACCGTCATTCACAGCATCGCCGAGCAAACCAATCTGCTGGCCCTGAATGCCGCGATCGAAGCGGCCAGGGCCGGTGACCAGGGCCGTGGCTTCGCCGTGGTTGCCGATGAAGTGCGCTCCCTGGCGCAGAAAACCGCGGCCTCTACCGCCGAGATCCGGCAAATCATCCAGCGCCTGCAAAACAGCGCCAACAGCGTGCTCAGTGTCATGACGCTCAATGGCGAGAAAGCCCAAGCAAGCATCGCCAGCTCGGTACAGGCCACTGAAACGCTGGACGCCATCGCTCAGGCAGTGCGCGAAATCAACCAGCTCAATGCCGGCATCGCTCAATTCACACATGAGCAGATTGGCCTCAGCCATTCCATACAGAAAGACACGCAAGTCCTTCAGCAGGATTCCAAAGCATCCGCCCATGGTGCCGATGCCACTGCCCGCCTCGGCGAGCAGTTGGTCAGCACGGGCGATCACTTACGCGCGACAACCTCCCAGTTCCGCGTTTAACACCTCAACAACAGAGACGCCCCGAATGTTCAATTATCGAGCCCTCAGCGCCCTCGCCATTTGCGTGGCCAGCGCACCAGCGTTTGCGCTGGATCAAGGAGATTACCGCTTCAATGGTTTCGGCACTGTTGGCGTCACCCATCTGGGTGGCGAAAGCCAGAGTCACGGTTACGGCATCAGCGGCCAGACGACGGATGGCTGGCGTGGTGATCAGTTGTCCAAGCTGGGTGGTCAATTCCAGTACGGCCTGACCGACACCATCGATTTCACCGTGCAGATGCTGGCCAAGTCCTACAGCGACCAGTGGCGACTCAAACCGGAATGGCTGTACCTGTCCTGGGAAGCCACCGACAAACTGAAGTTCAGCGCGGGCAAGCTCGGTACCCCGATCTACATGTATTCGGAAACCCTCAACGTCGGGTTTACCAATCCGTGGATTCGTCTGCCGGATGAGGTCTACAACCAGGTTCAGTTCAGCTCCTATCGGGGTGTCAGCGCGGTGTATACCGAACCCCTGCCTTTCGGCGCCCTCACCTTTCAGGTCGCTGGCGGACAGTCGACCAACGACAAGAACTACGTCATGGATGCCATGTACGAAGCCGATGCGAAGAATGCCTACTTCTCCAACGTGACCCTCAGCACCAACGATTTCGGTTCGTTGCGCCTCAGCTACACGCAAGCCAATTTGCATTCGAACGTGCATGACACGGTTGAGACTCCGTTTGGCCCTGCCGACCTGACCTTCATGCACCTGCAAGGCAACAAGGCGCAGTTTTCCTCGATCGGTTATCAGTACGACAACGGTACCTGGCTGAGCAGTAACGAAGCCACCAAGCTGAAGATCTCCGACGCGGGAACCGAGCCGGTCAACGCGTTCTACCTGATGGGCGGACGCCGCTTCGGCGACTTCCTGGCCCACGTCACTTACGGGCAGATGGATGATGCTTCGGGACGTGAGTCATCCTGGACCTACGGCTTGAACTACAACGTCTCGCCTACCGTCGTGGTCAAGGGTGAGTTCAAAAGAGTCGATACCTCAGGAGGCGCTCCGGGGTTCTTCGCACGCAATACCCAGCAGACCATCGACGATATTTTCTATAGCGCCAGCAGCGGCCAGCAAGGTTCGCCTGCGCGCAACTTCGACGGCGACATCATCAGTATCGGCGTCGATTTCGTATTCTAAGGAGCGTTCCAATGAAGCTGTCTATTGTCGCTCAAAGCGTACTTGCACTATTGAGCATGGTCGGCGTGGCCCACGCCGAGGTTGCGGTAATTGTGAACCCGGCGCTGAGCACCGCGCCGACCCAGTCGGACGTGGCGAACATTTTTCTGGGCAAGGACAAATCCCTCAAAGGGGTCGACCAGGACAACTGGAGCCCCACCAAGGAAAAGTTCTACACCGCCGTGACCAGCAAGAGCGAATCACAGTTGAAGTCTTACTGGTCAGGCCTGGTGTTTACCGGCAAGGGTCAGCCGCTGCCGCACGTTGCTGATGATGGCGCAGTGGTCGGCCAGGTGAGCGCTCAAGCGGATGCCATCGGGTATGTGGACAAAGCGGCAGTGAACGACAAGGTCAAGGTGTTGTTTACCTTGCCTTGATGGCGGCACTGACGAACATGACAACACCTCTGAGTGGATGCCCCCATGGCTTCTCGTAGTCTTCAATCGAAGTTCGTTCTTCCGGTCCTGGCCATTGTGGTGCTGACCACGTTGGTGCTTGTTGCCGTCATTTCCGTAAGAACCAGCCGCACTATCGAGCAGTCCGCGCACGATAAAATGCAGGAGCAGCTTTCCAGCATGCAGCACGTTCTCGACGTGATCGACACCCTCATGATGGAACGTGTGAAGGGGTCGATGGCGCTGCTGATGGAGCGCGGTCAATTCCAGGGGGTTCCACATCAAGGCGAGCGAGTGGCCGTCAGCGACAGGATGGTGCCTGACCTCGTTCTGGATGGTCAGCCACAGGCGAACAACTTCGAACTGGTTGACCGGGTGGCGTCCAGTCAGGGTGGGTCGGCGACGTTGTTCTCCAGGGCCAATGACGAGTTTGTGCGCATCAGCACCAATGTACTGGTCGACGGCAAGCGCGCCATTGGCACGCTGCTCGATCCCCTCGGAATGCCGGTTAGCGCGATTCGAAAGGGCCAGGCGTTCTATGGGCAAGTCGATATCCTGGGCAATCCGTACCTGACAGGCTACGAACCTATTCTGGACAGCCTGAAACAGACGGTGGGCATCTGGTATGTGGGTTACAAGGTCGACATGCAAGCCTTGCAGGAGTCCATCGCAAAGAGCCACATCCTGAGCGGTGGCTTCGTCGCGTTATTGGACAATAAGGACAATGTGCGCTTTCAATCGAAAAGCGTCGAAACGGATACCGTGCGGCGTGTTGCCGATGGCAGCCGTCAGGGCTGGGTGGTGAAACGTGAACGCTTCACCCCTTGGGGGTTCACCATGATGGCGGCTTACCCCGAAGAAGAAGTCCGGATTGCCGTCAGGAATGAAATCATTCGTGTAGCCGTGAGCGGTCTGGCGCTGGCCGCTGCGTTGATGGGCCTGGTCTTCTGGCTGTCGCGCTCGCTGGTGGTCAAGCCTTTGAGCCTGGCGGTCGGGGTGGCCCGCAAGATCGCGGCGGGAGATTTGTCATCGCCCTCCTCTACCACCCTGCGTAACGATGAGATTGGCGATCTGGTCCGCTCACTGAGCAATATGCAAATGTCATTGCGTCAGATGATCGGCAACATCGCGGGCAATGCCCAAACGATTTCCGCGCTGTCGTCCTCACTCTCCTCTTCTGCCGATGACGTGGCCACTCAATCGGAGCAACAGAGTGGCGCCGCGGCTTCGGCGGCCGCATCGCTGGAGGAACTGAGCACCAGTATTGGCCATGTCTCAGTCAAGGCCCGCGAATCCTTCAGCCTGGCTCAAGACGCAGGCGACAAGGCCAGGCTGGGCGGCGTCGTGGTGGAGAAAGCTTCAGCGGAAATGCACAACATCGCCGACAGCGTCAGTCAGTCGTCCGAGCGCATCGTTTTGCTGGGGCAACACTCGGCCCGGATTTCAACCATTGTCGGCGTCATCAAATCGATCGCCGACCAGACCAACCTGCTCGCACTGAACGCGGCCATTGAGGCAGCGCGGGCCGGCGAGCACGGACGCGGCTTCGCGGTCGTCGCCGATGAAGTCCGGGAGCTTGCCGAGCGCACCGCACGCTCCACGGTAGAAATCACGACGATGATCGGCGCTATCCAATCAGGAACGGAACAGACCGTGCAGACCATGCGGGAGGGGCAGGTACGCGCCCACGCCGGCGTTGAAATGGCCGGCGCGGCCGGACGTGCCGTGATGGACATCCGCGGTTGCTCCGAACAGGTCGTGGATGCCGTCAATAGCATTTCCGCAGCCCTTGAACAGCAAAACGCGGCTAATCATGAAATTGCCGTCAACGTGGCCAACATGGCGGAGATGTCTGAGAAAAACACGTTCGCGGTCCAGCAAGTCGCGCAGGCGTCCAGGCAATTGCAAGCGTCTTCCAACTCGCTACGGGCAACCGTTGACCTGTTCAAGTTATGAACTTGACCCATTCACCCCCTGATCCACGGCGAACCCGAATTCATATTGAGCGACGTACCGATGCTGTTATCAATCGAACCGGATAGCGCCGACGCGCAGACGGCACTGGAAAGTCAGGACCTGTCCCACGTTGCGTTCGAGTTCGCAACCATCGGCCTGGCCCTGTTAGCCCTGGACGGGCGCTGGCTGCGCGTCAATCGTCACCTCTGTGAGTTGCTCGGGCGCAGTGAGAGCGAATTGCTGCACACCACCAGCCAGGCCTTGACCCATCCGGACGACCTGCCAGAAGCACTGGCCGCCGGCCAACGCCTGGTACTGGGCGAGACGCCCGAGATTCGCCTGAAAAAGCGCTACCGCCACCGTGACGGCCACTACCTCAAGGTACAACTGACGTGCAGCGCGATACGCTCCAGCGACAACACGCCCCTGCATTTCGTCATCCAGATTGAAGACCGCAGCCGTCTCCTTGAGGCCGAAGAGCGCCTGACCCTGCTGGAAACCCGGCTGCGCACCAGCGAGCAGCAGTTCCGTGCCCTGGCCCACAACACGTCAAATATCGTCATCCGCTACGACCTCAATTGCCGCCGCACGTATGTCAATCCGGCCTTCGAGCGGGAGACCGGCATCCCAATGGCGCACGCCCTGCAATGCAGTCTTGCAGACAGTTGGAGCACGGACATACCGGTTGAGCGCTACCTCAAGCAACTGCGTCAGGTGATGCTCACCGGTCTGCCTCAAGACATTATTCTGGAGTGGTCGCGCCCCCAGCGCGGCGAGATGGCCATTCACGCCTTGAAGCTGATTCCCGAGATAAGTGCCAACGGTTCGGTGGTCAGCGTTCTGGCCAAGGGGCATAACATCACCGCGCTCAAACGCCACGAGCGGCTGGAGGAAGCCCTGCTGCACATTTTCGAACGGTTGGCGCAGGGGGCCCGACTGCCGGAAGTCCTGGCACTGGTGACGAAATACATTGAGCAGGCAAAGCCGCACTTTCTGGCCAGCATCATGCTGGTGGACGACGACGGTCTTTACCTGCTTCCCGGCTCGGCGCCCAGCCTGCCAACCAGTTATTCGCAAGGACGCGGTCGCATCGAAATCGGCAAAGGCCTCGGTATCTGTGCCACCGCCGCGTGGAGCGGCAACACGGTCATTGCCGAAGACCTGGCCTCACACCCCTACTGCAATGTTTTCCGCGAACAAGCCATCAAGGCCGGGCTGCGTGCCTGCTGGTCGGAACCGATCAAGGACTCCGCCGGCAAGGTGCTGGGGACCTTTTGCATCTACTTGCGTCACCCCGGGCGGCCGACGAACGACGACCTCAAACTGGTTCGTCAAGCCAGCCATATGGCCGCTATCGCCATCGAGCGCAAACGTGCCGAGACATTGCTGCTCGAGAGCGAACAACGTTACCGGGAAATTTCCGACAAATCCCTGGATGCCCTGTTTCTGCTGGAAGTCACCGAGGACGGGGTCTTCCGGACCATCGAGGTCAACCCGACCTACGAACGTTACGCCGGCATGGGCCGCGCGGAACTGATCGGCAAGAACATCGAGACCACGCTTGCGCCCCCAGTCGCGGCTATTGCCATGGCCAAGATGCGACAGTGCGTGGAAAGCGCAACCGTGCTCGACGAAGAAGAGGCGCTGGACCTGCCGGCCGGGCAACTGACCTATTTCCACACGACGCTGGTTCCGGTACGGGATGCTTACGGACGCGTCCACCGAATCGTCGGTATCGCCCGCGACATCACCGCGCGCAAACATGCGGAACACGTTCTGCATACCCGCGAACAGGAATTCCGCGCGTTAGTAGAGAACACCCCGGATGTGGTGGCGCGCTTCGATTTGCAGTGCCGCTTTTTGTATGCCAACCCCGCCGCGCAACACATGCTCGAACGCCCACTGGCCTTTCTGCTCGGCAAAAACTCCAGCCAAGCATCGCCCCGCTCGCCCGCCGCCAAATCCTTTCAAGACAAGCTCGAACGCATCATCCGGACCGGCGAAGCGACCGCCGAGGAATTGACCCTGGACGTGCCGGTGATACAAGACGCAGAAGCGGCCTGTTACCTGGTCCGACTGGTTCCCGAGCGCGATCAGCACGGGCGGCTGGTCAGCATTCTCGCCGTCGGCCGCAACATCAGTGCCATGCGTGCCGCCGAGCGACGCCTGAAAGAATCCCATGCACAACTGCGTCAGCTCTCCAGTTACCGCGAAAGCACGCGGGAAGAGGAACGCAAGCGCATCGCCCGGGAAATTCACGACGAACTGGGGCAGCAACTGACCGTTCTGCGCATGGGAATTTCGATGCTGCGCCTGCAATTCGGCAGCGATCATCCGCTGCTGGTGGAGCGGGTCCAGGCGCTGATGGTACGGGTCGACGAAACCATTCAGGTGGTTCGCAACGTCGCCACCAGCCTGCGCCCCTCCGCACTCGACATGGGCCTGACCTCGGCCCTCGAATGGCTGGTTTCCGAATTTTCGCGCAACACGACCATTCCTTGCCGACTGAATGCGCCCTCGGCTCGCTTGGAGCTCGACGACGAGCGCGCCACCGCAATCTTCCGGGTGATTCAGGAGTGCCTGACCAATGTCGCGCGTCACGCCCAGGCCAGCCGAGTGGATATCGACCTCGAGCGCGGCGTCGGGCATGTGCAGATTGAAGTGCGGGACAACGGCAAAGGCTTCGACCCGGAGCAACTGCCCAAAGGCACGCTCGGGATGCTCGGCATGCACGAGCGAGGACACATGCTTGGCGGCACCGTTACCGTAAACAGCCACCCCGGACAGGGTACTCACGTCCGGGTGAATATCCCCTTCCAGGTAAACCCGGAGACTCCATGATCCAACTGATGATCGCTGACGACCACGCCATCATGCGCGAAGGTCTGAAACAGCTCTTCGCCCTGGCTGGCGATCTGCAAGTCATAGGTGAAGCAGAAAACGGTGTGATGCTGTTTGAGCAACTGCGCCAAGGCCACGTCGACCTGCTGCTGCTCGACATGAGCATGCCCGGCATCAGCGGCGAAGACCTGATCGCGCGTATCCATACGCACTATCCGCAGCTGCCGATTCTGGTGCTGAGCATGCACAACGAAGTGCAGATCGCGCAGCGGGCACTGAGGTCGGGCGCCTCTGGCTATCTGACCAAGGACCGCGACCCCGAGGCCCTGCTCACGGCGATCCGCCGCGTCGCGAACGGCGGACGCTACATCGACGCCGCCCTGGCCGAACAGATCGCCTTCGCGGCCAGCGGCCTGGGCCCGTATACCCAGCACGACATGCTCACTGACCGGGAATTGCAGGTCATGCGTTTGCTCGCGCGTGGCTTTAGCGTTTCGCGTACCGCCACAGAACTGTCCATCAGCCACAAGACCATCAGCACCCATAAAGCACGCATGATGGAAAAAATGGGGTTTACCAGCATGTCGGAAATTGTCCGCTACGCCGTGAGTCAACGGCTTATCGAGTGACCCGTCTTCGGCCCGTAACGTTGCACCGTGCACCTCACAAAAGCACCGCAAAACCTCAAGCAACAGGTCGTAGGGCAATGCCTACCCAACCCCCGCCACACGCCCACTCCAAAACCAGCGTTGACCGATGTCCAGGCCCGGTGCACGGCCGGCATCATGCGATGCCACCGGGATTACGCTGCATATTTTTTGCAGGACTACCCGCTCCGGCAGTCAGGTCACCGGCCGGAGAATCCGCATTGAGCGCATCTACCGCCCCCCGCTAACGAACCACGATGGAAGTAGATATGCACGACCTATCGTTTTGGCTATTGCTGGCCGCCACACCCGGTGCCGCGATGCTCGTCGTCCTGGGCATTCATTATCTGAAAACCCCACACAACGACACAAAGGCGATCTCCCCTGTTGCGCCGCTGGTCGAGATGGAATCCTGCGGCCTGGAGCAATTCACGCGACAGACGATCGAGCAGATCACGGCCATTTCCTCGGCCCTGTCCGATTGCGCGACGGCTGCAAAACACGTCGCCCCGCAGGATCCTCCGGCACATCCATCGACACTCGGTGGCTCCGTCGAGACCACTCGCAACGATGTTCTGGACAAAGACCTCGCCGTACTCGTCGCCAACATGCGCGAAATGGCCGCGCTCACCGCGCGCCTGCATGACGAAAGGCAGCACCTTGTCCCCAGGACCGTCACCCCGGTGCTGGTTGCCGACAGTGCGAAAAAAAACCGCTGCTACCTCTCCTTCACCCTGCGCGAAGAGCAATTTGCGGTGCGCACGTTGAGCGTCTGCGGCGTCGTTGAGGCCTCTCAACTCATCACCAAGGCGAGCATGCCCCCGAAGCTGCGCAGGGCGATCAAGTTGGGCGGCGCGTTGGTCCCGGTGATCGACCTGGGCGTGTATCTGGGTGGGCAGCCCATAGAGATCGGTCGACGCACGAGTATCGTCATTCTGGAAGTGACCCTCGACGAGCGCGCACAGATGATCGGCGTGGTGGTGGATTCGGTCGGCAAAGTGGAGGAAATCCCCCCGAGCGGCGTCGAATCGCGAGAGGCGTTTGACAGCGAGATCCACAAAGACTTCACCGTCGGCACGATCACGGTCAACAACCACACGGTCACCCTGCTGGACATCGGACGAGGATTATTGACCCATGAATTCGTCGCGGGACGTGCGGCAACCCCCTCCCAGGCGCAGGAAAACATCTCCCGTGGATAGCCGCCAAATCAGCCGGCTTCCGGGGCACTGCGGGCATTCCCCTACCTGAAAATCAGCCCACACTGATGGTCGTGGAGTCTGCACCGTTGCACTATGGTCCTGTGTCGATACCTACGCTTGGATTGCCGAAAGTTCGACACATCTGTGTGTTTGTGTGTGCGTGCTGCTCCTGGGTCGGGAGCCCGTGAAGTGTTGTCTATGAACCCCTACATAGTCCAACCGACCATGGATCTTCGCTTCTGGCGGGGATGGCGATTCTTGGGTTCTTCACGATTACTCGTGAAGAACCTTTTTTTTGCCCCTACATAAACAACTTCGCCCCTGCGGCCCCGCCACCTACGCAGCGGCAGAAAGCCCCTACCGAAAAATCAGCCGTTCCCGATAGGCCGGCTGCTGGCAGCGTGCCACCATCGCTACAGCTTCAAACGTTTGTCTGGTCATCTGTACTCCCTTATCGACCTCCCGGTCCGCTCTACCAAAGCATCCATAACCTATGCCAAAAAAAATCCGCCTGTTGATCGTCGACGACCACCCCATCATGCGCGAAGGGTTGAAACAACTGTTCGCCCTGACCAGCGACTTGAAGGTCGTCGCAGAGGCCGAAAACGGCGAGCTGGCGCTGCAGCGTTTGAAACAGGGCGATATCGACTTGCTGCTGCTCGATATGAACATGCCAGGGCTCTGCGGCGAGCCCTTGCTGACGCTCATTCACACCAAGCATCCGCGACAGAAAACGCTGGTGCTCAGCATGCACAACGACCCGCAGGTCGCCATACGCGCGCTCAAGGCCGGAGCCACCGGTTACCTGTGCAAGGTGTGCTCACTCGAGACGCTGCTGGGTGCGGTGCGCCGGGTTGCCTGCGGCGAGCGCATCATCGATCCGCACATAGCCGAATGCATAGCCTTCGAAGCCAATGAGCTGAAACAGCAGTTCCATCACGACCCGCTCACCGCCCGCGAGTCCCAGATCCTGCACCTGTTTGCCCTTGGCGCCAGCGTGACGCAAATAGCCCGGAAGCTGACCATCAGTAGCAAAACCGTGAGTACTCACAAGACTCGATTGATGGAGAAGCTGGGCTTTTCCAGCAATGCCGAAATCGTTCGCTACGCCGTGAGCCAAAGGATTATCAAGTGACGAGAGGACATCAATAATGCGGCTCAACGGGCTTGTTTTCAGATTTCATGAGCTGTCGCTCGCCGGACGGGCTCTACGCTTGGCCATGCTGCGCATCGGTCTGGTGTCGCTGTCTGCGGGCACGGTGTCCTACTTCGTCAATCAGTCTTCGATCGAAGAGGGCATCACCCGGCAGTTGCTGCTGTCCACCGAACAAACCTTGCAACTGGAGTCCCTGCCGTTCCGGGAAATCAAGGATCTGCAGCAGAATTTTCTCAATGACTACAAGAATATCCATGCCAGGCCGGGCATCGAGGCCACGCTGGTGCGCGACTTCAACCAGATTTTCTACCGCCACGACGATGGCTCCTACACCCAGCGCCCGATGCTGTTCGAAGGCAAACCACTGGCTGACGGTCGCCGCTTCACCGGGATGTCAGCCACCTATGCACCGGATATTCCTCCCGATGACGACATCAAGGCGCGGTTTGCCCTGTCTTACATCCTGTCCCATAAATACGGTTCCAGCACCAAGGGTCGGCTGTTCAACTTCTACGGCGTGGTACCGGAAAAAGGTTTTCCCATCTACCAGGCCTCCGACATCGCGCAAGTGTTTACTTACTCGGGCCCGGATGCGCTGAAACTCGAAAACTATGAGTTTTATGAACGCGGCTTCGGTACGCCTGGAAACAGCACCGTGTTTACCCACGTCTACTGGGACATGTCCAACAACGCCTGGATGACCACCATTGCCACGCCCGACGTGGCCGATGCGTCCGGCAAGCACCACATCCTGGCCTGTGTCGATGTGCTGCTCGATGACCTGATGAAACGCACCGCCAAACCCTTCGTGCAGGGCACGTTCAGCATCATCTTCACCGCCGACAGCGACGGCACGCTGGTCTATCACCCCAATTACATGGAGCAGATCAAAAACAGTGAGGGTAAGGCGTCCATCCGCTCGCTCAAGATTGACCCTGCGTACCCTCTGATAAGCGCCATCCAGGGGCTGACGCCCGGTAAAGCGACCGTGGTGCAGACACAAAAGGCTATCGTCGCGGTCGGCATCATTCCCGGTACGCCCTGGGTACTCGCCGTCCACTACCCCCGGTCGATGATGATTCCGATGATTTTGAGCAACCTGGCCATCGTGATCGCCCTCGGGTTGCTCACCCTGTTGGTGGAAATCTTTATCCTGCGCTCGATTCTGCAAAAGCAAGTGGCCATTCCGCTGTCCCGGCTGATGCAGGCCACACGGTTGCTGGGCTTGTCCAAAGAGCGCTGGGGCCATGATGTTTTGCCCACCGAATCCCCCGACGAAATTGGTGAGTTGGCCCGCGACTTCGCCCACATGGCGGAGCGAATCCAGGGTGCGCACGAGCAGCTGGAATTGCAGGTACAGGACCGCACGGCCGCGCTCGAAGAAGCCAACCGCCAATTGAAGGTGCTGAGCACCACCGATGGCCTGACCGGTGTGGCCAACCGACGCCAATTCGATGAAGTGCTGCTCAGCGAATGGCGTCGCGCCTTGCGCGCGGGAACGCTGTTGTCATTGATGCTGATCGATGTGGATTACTTCAAGAAGTACAACGACCACTACGGGCACCAGGCCGGTGATGATTGCCTGCGCCGCGTCGCCAAAACCCTGGAAGCCCATGCCCTGCGAGCGGGCGATCAAGTGGCGCGCTACGGCGGCGAGGAATTTGCCCTCATCACCACCACACTCCACACCGAAAAATCGTTTGCGCATGCACAGACGCTGTGCGATGCGCTGGAACAAATGGCACTGCCGCACGCACTGTCCCCGTTCGGCTTCGTCACGGTGAGTATTGGCGTGGCGGTCATCTCTCCCGCAGACGGCTGGACCGCCGAACAGTTGCTCAAGCAAGCCGACCTGGCCCTTTATTGTGCCAAGGCTCAGGGCCGCAACCAGGCGGCTCTGGCGAACATGATGTAACGCCGGGACAAGGCGACCGCCAGTCCTCCACGGCTGGCAACAACCCGTTTCCTCAACTAGTGTTTCTACCTCATCGAACAGCCCCCACTGCATTGCGGGCGCTTAATCAAGGAGAGATAGATGACACCCGTTTGTATTGCCGAGCAAACTTATCGCGCCTGGTCCAGCCCGATCCTGCTTGAACTCAAGGAGCGCGAGCATCAGCTGGATCCTGCGGCCCGCCAGGCCCTGCAGAATGTACTGGTAGAGCGACGGCTGCTGGATTCCGGCAACCCCGTCGGCCCGGATCGACGCAACGCCGACCCGGCCAAAGGCGACAAACTCTGGTAGCTGCCGCTCATTACCGATTCGCTGCCAGGGAGGTGTCACACCGCAGCCGCAGCGAATCCCCGCTCCAGGTCCTCGATCAACGCCTCGACATCCTCCAACCCGATGTGCAATCGCAGTACCGGATTCAGTGCACGATCCTCGGCGCTATCGCGTTCCTTGAGCTCGGCGACGGTGACCAGGCTTTCATAACCGCCCCAGGACGCGCCCAGCCCAAACAATTGCAGCGCATTGATGAAGCGCTCGGCATACCCTTCGTCAGCGTCGCGCAATTCGAACGAGAGCAAACCGTTGCTGCCCTTGAAGTCGCGTTGCCACAGGGCATGACCGGAGTGATCGGGCAACGCGGGATGGAACACCCGCTTCACCTGGGGTTGCGCCTGTAGCCAGTGGGCGATTTCCAGGGCCTGGCGTTCGTGGACGTCCAGGCGTGGCGCCAGGGTCCGGGCGCCGCGCAGCACCAGGTACGCGTCGTCGGGGCTGACAGCGTTGCCGAAGGTGTCGCTCATCGTCGCCAACGGTTGCCAGACGTCTTCACGGGTGCAGACGCTGCCCATGACCACATCGCTGTGACCGCACAGGTATTTGGTCAACGCCATGATCGAGATGTCCGCGCCGAGGGTCAGCGGCCGGTACAGGTAGCCCGAGCCCCAGGTGTTGTCCACGGCCAGCAGAATGCCGCGCGGCTTGCACAGGGCGGCGATGGCCGGCAGGTCGGCGAGTTCGTACAGCAACGAACCGGGCACTTCGGTGTAGACCATTTTGGTGTTGGCTTGCAGCTTCCCGGGCAGATCGTTGCCGTCGGGGGCGAAGTAGCTGACCTCAATACCAAACGGCTGGAGAAACTCCCGGGCCAGACGCCGCACGGGCGAATACACGGCGTCGGTGATCAGCACATGATCGCCGGGGCGCAGATAGGCGAGGAACGTCTGCGCCACGGCGGCCAGGCCGGTGCCGAACAAACGGGTGCGATAGCCGCCCTCGAGTTCGGTGACCAGGTCTTCCAGAGCGAACGCCGTCGGATTGCCGCGCGCGCCGTAGCTCAAAACGCGCTCGTGGTCACGGCGGGAACGGGCGTCGCGCATCTGGGCGAGGTTGTCGAACAGCACCGTGCTCAAGCGGGTGACCGGGACGTTGACCCCGCGGCCGCCGTTGCCTTTTTCTGTACGCGCGCAATGGACCAGTTGGGTGCGAACCCGGTCACCCTTGGACGCTTTCAGCGGCTTGAGGCTGGCGATTTCCTCCTGGCTCATCTGCGCCAGCAAACCGATTTCCCAGGCCAGGTACTGACGCGCTGCATCCTTGTTGCCGGAGTGGCGGTCGTGGGTAAAAAACAGGAAATCGATGCACTGCTCGTCGGGTGGTGTGTGGGCGTCCACTTGCCACTCAAGACCCGCCACATCTCCAGCGAACCGGGTTTGCCGGCGCTGAGGCTCAGGCAACTCCAGCGCCGCGAACGCCGCCAACCGTGGATCATCGGCCAGCAACACCAACGGTCGTTGCTCACCGGCCACCTCGGCCGCCAGCAACGAGCGGATCGACCAACGTGCCCCGGCAATATGACCTTTGCGATACACCATGCTCGGGCGCAGATCGATCAGTGCGACGGCATCGTCCTTCAACGCGTCGGCCAACGCCTGGGCCGTGATGGATGGCAGCGCTGGCGGCACGGCAACTTCGAGCGCCGGCAATGCCAGAGAACTGCTCGCGCCCCCCTCAAGCACATACGCCTCATGCCCCAACTGCCGCAGCCAACTGGCAACAATCGGTGCACGCACGCCATCGCTGTCGATCAGCACCAGCCGCGCCTTGCGCACACCCATGTACAAATCAGTGGATTGGATCAACTGCCCGCCGGGCGTGTGTTGTGCCCCCGGCAAACTACCGGCGGTAAACTCTTCGACGGTGCGCACATCACACAGAAACAGACTGCGTCCGCTCTCCTTGGCCCACTGTTCAACCTGCGCGGCGGCAACAGTTTTTACCCCAGCCTTCTCCGCCAACTGCGCGGCGGCCAAGCGTTGACCGGGCAACGCGCTGGATGACACCTCATCGGCATAACGCCGCGTGCTGCCATGTTCCAGCTGAAAATCTTCCAGATACCAACCCTGAGTGCCGTTCTCCAGGGCGTAGACCGGGTTCTTCAGCCCCAGATTGATCAACGTCTGCGCACCGATAATGCTTCGGGTGCGACCGGCGCAATTGACCACGATCGGCGTGCTCTCGTCCGGCACCAGATCGTGGACGCGATAGCCCAGTTCGCCATTCGGGCAGCACACGGAACCGGGAATGGTCATCTTGCGGTATTCATCGAACGGCCGGCCGTCGAGCACCACCAACGGCTCGCCCCGGGCCTGCCATTCGGCCAACTGCGTGGCGGTAATGTGCGGGGTATGACTCGCCTCTTCCACCAACTCGCCAAACGCTTTGGACGGCACATGCACGCCGGCAAACAACTGGAAACCGGCGGCTTGCCAGCCATCGGCGCCGCCGTCGAGGACATGCACACGAGCATAGCCCAGCGCCCGCAAACGCTGGGCGGCACGCGCCGCCACATCGCCGCCGTCCTGGTCGTAAATCACCAGCCGTACCTGAGGATTCGGCGCCAAACGCCGGGCCTCCAGCTCCAATCGGCTATAGGGCAGGTTCACGCCGAAAAACAGATGGGCTTCGCCATATTGGCCATGCTCACGCACGTCGAACAGGGCGATTTCCTGCCCGTCGAACAGCCACTGCTGCAGTTGCCCTGGAGTTACGGTCTGGCTCATGGAAGTCCCGCTTGAAAATAGAAGTTATTGAAGCGCGAGGGAGCGCTCGTTGGCGGCGATGTCGCGGCCCTTGGCGTAGGCGCGCTGGATCGCCGGCCGAGCCTTGAGGCGTTCGCGCCAGGCGTGAATGTGCGGGTAGTCCGCCAAATCCTGGCCCTGTCGCAGCGGCTGAATCCACGGGAAGATCGCCATGTCGGCGATGGAGTACTCGCCCGCCACATACGGCACTTCGGCCAGGCGTGTTTCCAACACTCGATACAACCGCGTCGCCTCGGCATTGAACAGGTCGAGGGCGAACGTGATCGGTTCCGGTGCCTTCTCCTTGAACAGTTGCAACTGGCTCAGGTACGGCGTGACATGCCCGACCTGCCAGAACAGCCATTCCTGAACCTTTTGCCGCTCGGCCGTCCCCGCCGGCGGCAGAAAACGCCCGGCCTTGTCGGCCAGGTAGTTGAGGATCGCGCCCGACTCGAACAGGCTCAACGGCGCGTCCGATCCCTCAGGCGCGTGGTCGACAATCGCCGGAATCCGCCCATTGGCACTGATGCGCTGGAACGCCGCCTGCTTCTGCTCGCCGGTGCGGATGTTGATCGGCAACAGGCGATGCTCAAGCCCGAGTTCTTCCAGCAGGATGCCGATCTTCAGCCCGTTGCCGGTCGGCCAATAGTACAAGTCGATCATGCGTAGGCCTTGATCGACGGCGCCATTTGCGAGGCGTTGTAATTGAGAATCCGCCCGTCGGCTTCGACGCCGTAGCGCCCGTTGAGGGACTCCAGCGGCAAGCCGTACAGATGGAAGTGCAGGGTCGCCTGTTCGCCCTCGACCCGAATCCCATGCAGGTCTTCGCCGAGGAACGAGATCGACGTACCGGGTTGCACAATCACTTCTTTTTCCAGGTGCAAAGTGGTGACCCCCGGCTCGCGACCTTCATCACTGCGCCCGTAGACGTAGTTGATTTCCTGGCCTTCGACGGCGCTGATGATCGCCCAGGTTTCGTGGTTGTGCGCGATTGTGCTTTTGCCCGGCAACAGCGAGTTCAGGTACAGCGTCGGCGTGTCGCCATCGTCGTTAAGGCGGTAGCGGAACGCGGTGCTACCCTGCCCCGGCACCGGCGCGGGGAAGGCGTCGAAGTTGAACAAGTCCCGGCGCTCGGCCAGGGTTTCGAGCAGGGCAACAATCTCCACCAGCGCGGCACGGTCGACGCCCCGTTGATTGATCACACGGATTTTCTTGAGGAAATCCTCGATGACGACGGCACGGTTATCGGTACTCATGAATTAGCTCCTCGGTATTACACGGACAGGCTATAGCGGCTCAGGTTGGTCAACAGGTACGGATCATTGGCATTCGCCGGGCGACGGCCCGGATCACCCAAGGCATGGCGCAGGAATTCCTGGGTGCGCTCGCTGCTCGGGTGCTGGAAGATTTGCGCGGCGCTGCCGTGTTCGACGATCACGCCGTTTTCGGTGAAGTAGACGATGTCGCTGATTTCCTCGGCGAAACGCATTTCGTGGGTCACCAGCACGCAGGTCATGCCCTCTTCGGTCAGCTCGCGAATCACCGTCAGCACCTCGCCGACCGTTTCCGGGTCGAGGGCCGACGTCACTTCATCGAACAGAATCAGTTCCGGGCGCATCGCCAGGGCGCGGGCAATCGCCACCCGCTGCTGCTGACCACCAGACAACTGCCCCGGATAGGCATCGGCCTTGTGTTCCATGCGCACTTTGGCCAACAGCGCCCGGGCCTCTTTTTCGGCTTCGGCGCGGCTGCGGCCCAAGACTTTGCGCGGGGCGATCACCAGGTTTTCCAACACCGACAAATGCGGGAACAGGTTGTACTGCTGAAACACAAACCCCACGCGTTTGCGCAGCTCGATGCGCTGGGCTTCTTTGGCCAATGTGTGAACTTCGGTGGCGCCGACGCGGATGCTGCCGCGCTGGGGCTGCAACAGGCCGGTGATGCAGCGCAGGATGGTCGATTTGCCGGAGCCGGACGGGCCGATGATCGACACCGCCTGGCCGCGATGCACATCGAGGTCGATGCCCTTGAGCACCGGGTTGGCGCCGAACGACAGGTGCAGGTCGCGCAGGCTGACCAGGGGCTCGGCGACGGTTTCAATAGAAGGCATAACGTCGCTCCAGGCGTTGGGTCAGTCGGGAAATCGGGTAGCAATAGGCAAAGAACAGCACCAGCAGACTCAGGTAAATCACCACGGTGAAACCGGTCATGTTCACGGTGTTGCTGGCAATCTGCGCGGTGTCGATCACGTCATGCACGCCCACCAAAGACGCGAGTGCGGTGCCCATGGTGATCACCGCGTAGAGGTTCATCCACGGCGGCAACATGCGTTTGAAGCACTGCGGCAGGATGATCGAACGGAAAATCTGCCCACGGGTAAACGCCAGGGAACGCGCGGCTTCCCACTGGGTGCTGGGGATCGAGGCGATGGCGCCGCGGAAGATTTCCGCGACGTTGGCACTCGCCGGCAAGGCCAGGCCGATGGTGACTTTCACCCAGTCCGGGAACGAGACATAGGTGCTGCCGAGCTTGATCTCGAACGGAAACACGTAGGTGGTGAAATAGATCAGCACCAGCCACGGCGCATTGCGGAAAATCTGCACCCAGATCTGCGCCGGCAAGCGCAACAGGCGCAGCGGCGACACCGCCAACGCCCCCACCAACAGTCCCAGCACCGAGCCCAAACCGATCGCCACCAGGCTGATCAGAATGTTCTGGCCAAAACCCACGGCCAGGGCCGGCGACCATTGCAGCAACGCCTTGAACACCGGGCTTTGCGGCGCGAAATACAGCAGAAACAGCACCGCGCCAGCCAAAATCAGCAACTTGCCGACATGCCGCCGTGGCCAGGCCAGCGGTGCGCTGACGGACGATTCAATGGCCATAGCCGGGCATCCTCAGGCGCGCTTCGAGCAGGCGCCCCACACAATTGACGATAAAACTCAGCAGGCCGAAAAAGCTCAGGATCAGGATCATCAGCTCCAGCACGTTATCGCTTTGGGTCCAGATCATGATCGCCGCGTACGTGATATCCCCGACTGCGATGGCCGAAGCCACGGCGGTCATCTTCACTAGGTCGATCAGGTTGTTGATCAGCGACGGCAAGGCAAAACGCAGGGCCAGGGGCAATTGCACGTTCCACAGCAACTGGCGACTGCTGAACGCCAGGGAGCTGGCGGCTTCCAGGGTCACCGTCGGCACCGCCTCGATCCCGGCGCGCAAGGCTTCGGCGTGGAACGCACCTTTGTGCAGCGAGATCACAATCACCACCCAGGCGAACGGCGTCAGCGGGTTCGCCGCACCGACGGCTTGGGTCAGCAACATGTTCAAGACGAGGAACGCGCAATACAACTGCACCAGCGTCGGCGTGTTGCGGGTGACTTCAATGAAGACACGCGCCGGTTTGGCCAGCCACGGTTTGCCCGAGGTCAACATCGCCGCCAACCCGACACCCGCCAGCAGGCTACCGACGATGGTAAACAGGCACAGCAGCGCGGTGGTCAGCGCGCCTTGTTCCAACGTGCCGCGTTGATAGGCGTCCAACAGAAAGGTGTAATTGAGGCCGAACCCGGCGGTCCAGTGGACGAACAGCTCCAACAGATGACTCATGGGTTGCCCCGCAACTGCCCGCAGGCATGGGCGATGCGGCGCCCGGCTTCGGCGACACTTTCAGTCGCGGTGGCAATGGACAGGCGAAACCACGGCGACAGGCCATACGCGCTGCCCGCCACGCCAGCGACGCCCTCCTCCAGCAAATACGCCACGACATCGGCGTCACTGTCGACGCGCACGCCGTCCGGGCGATAACGTCCCAACACGCCTTCGCAGCGGACAAACACGAAGAAACCGCCCTGGGGTTCGAGCACTTCCAGACCGTCCACTTCGCTTAACGCGGCGACTAGCAGATCCCGACGTTGTTGATACGCTGCAACCTGCGAGGGCAAGAAATCCAGTCCACCGTCGAAAGCGGCCAACGCAGCGGCTTGCCCGACCGAGGACGCGCCCGAAGTCGATTGCGATTGCACGACCGCCATAGCGTTGGTCAGCACCTGCGGCCCGGCACCGAAACCGATGCGCCAACCGGTCATGGCGTAGGTCTTGGATACACCGCCCACCAACAGGCAACGCGGTTGCAGATCCGGCGCGACGTTTAGCAGACTCTGCGGTGGTTGCCCGTCAAAGCGAATATGTTCGTAAAGCTCATCCAGCAGGATCAGCACCTGCGGATGGCGTCGCAGCACTTCGGCCAATGCCTGCAACTCGGCAGCGCTGTACACCGCGCCACTCGGGTTGCCGGGGCCGTTGAGAATCAGCCAGTGGGTGCGTTCGCCGATGTGCTGTTCCAGTTGCTGCGGCGTCAGTTTGCAGCCCTGGGCCAACCCGCACTCGATAAACACCGGTTCGCCGCCATTGAAGCGCACGCTGTCCGGGAACGATGGCCAATACGGCGTCGGCACCAACACTTCATCGCCATCGTCGAGGGTCGCGGCGAAGGCGTTGAAGATGATCTGTTTCGCACCGTTGGCAATCACGATGGATTCCAGTGGGTATTCGAGCCGGTTTTCCCGTTGGAGTTTGCGTTGTACGGCCAGTCTTAACGCTTTGACGCCAGGCGTCGGCGTGTACTTGGTGGCCCCGGCGGCAATCGCCGCGTAGGCCGCTTGTTTGATGTGTTCTGGCGTATCGAAATCCGGCTCGCCGGTGGTCAGGTCGAGGATGTCGCGACCGGTCTCGCGCAACGCCGTGGCCTGGGATTTGGCCGCCGCGTTGGCTGACAACGATACGCGCTGCACGCGTTTGGACAGGCGAACACTCATGGCTTGAGCACCTCCACGACTTTGCCCGGATTGAGCAGGTTTTTCGGGTCCAGCGCGTGCTTGATCCGCCGCATCAGGTCCAGTTCCACCGCGCTTTTGTAGCGATCCAGCAAACCGACCTTACGCTGGCCGATGCCGTGTTCGGCGCTGATCGAACCGCCGTGGGCGTGAGCGCTGTCGTGCACTAGCTCGCTGAGCGCCGCGTAGTTCGCCATGTGCGCCTCGACCGTCGAATCCAGCGGATGCGCGACGTTGTAGTGCAGGTTGCCGTCGCCCAAATGGCCGAAGGTAAAATGCCGCACGCCGGGAAAGTGTTGTTGCAGCAACGCATCGGTGTGCGCGACAAACGCCACGACCTGGGAAATCGGCACCGAGATGTCGTGCTTCATGTTGCGCCCGGCACGCTTCTGCGCCTCGCTCATGTTTTCCCGCAGCAGCCACAGGCCTTCGCTCTGGGCCAGGCTTTCGGCGATCAGCGCGTTGGCCAACAGCTCCTGTTCAAAGGCTTCGCCCAGCACCGTTTCAAACGCTTCGCGGGCGTGGCTTTCGCTGTGGTTGTCGGAGAGTTCCAGCAGCGCAAACCACGGCTGCTGCGCACCGAGAAACGGCTGCGGGCCTTGGGGAAATTGTTCGCGCAACAACGCCAGGCAATCGGCGCTGAGCAATTCGAACGCGGTCAGGCTGGCGCCGAAACCGGCGCGGGCATGGGACAGGAATTGCACGGCCTGCGCCAAAGAATCGAAGGCCAGCAGCGCCGTGGCCTGGGCCTTGGGCAACGGGAACAGTTTCAAGGTCGCGGCAGTGATAATGCCGAGGGTGCCTTCGCTGCCAATGAATAAGTCGCGAAGGTCGTAGCCGGTGTTGTCCTTGCGCAAACCGCGCAAGCCATTCCAGATTTCGCCCTGGGCGGTGACCACTTCCAGGCCCAACGTCAGTTCGCGAGTATTGCCGTAACGCAGCACTGCGGTGCCGCCAGCATTGGTGCCGAGGTTGCCGCCAATCGTGCAACTGCCTTCGGCGCCGAGGCTCAGGGGAAACAGGCGTCCGGCGTTACGCGCCACGTCCTGCACGGTTTGCAGGATGCAGCCGGCCTCGACGGTCAGGGTGTCGTTATCGGTATCCACGTTGCGTACGCGGTTCAGGCGATCGAGCAACAGCAACACGGCGCGGCCACTGGCGTCCGGGGTCGCGCCGCCCATCAAACCGGTGTTGCCGCCCTGCACCACGATCGGTGTGTCATGGGCCACGCAAGCGCGGACCACCGCCGCGACTTCCTCAGTGTTGGCCGGATGCACGGCGGCGATCACTTGCCCGACGTAACGCCCCTGCTTGTCCGTCAGGTACGGCGCCGCCTCTTCACTGCTTTGCACATGGCTGGCGCCGAGCAGTTGCTGCAATGTCGCGAACAACCCTTGGCTCATGGCTGGACCGCCAGCGGTGCGGCGTTGCGGTACTGTTCATGCAAATCGCGCAAGGCCTGGGATGGCGCCATGCCGGTGCGCTCGCCCAATGCGATCAACCAGCCGCTGCGGTGCCAGTCGCGGACGATGGCGTCGAGTTTGGCCTGGGTGTCGTGTTCACCTTTGCGAATCCAGATCACCGAGTTCGACGGGATCAAATCCCCCGGCAACGGAATCTCGTAACCGGCCCACTCCGCATCGCTCAACAACGCATGCATGGTCGGGCTGACATGCACCGCCGCCACGCAACCATTGCCGCGCAGGGACAACAGCGACTCGGACTGACTGCGAAACGCCTTGATCTCGGCGCCGTAGGTTTCCTGCAATGGCTTGATGAAGTTGCTGCCCTGGGACACGCACACCGGTTTGCCTTTCAGGTCGGCCCACTGGGTGATGCCCGCGCCTTTGCGAATCAGTGCGGCACCGCCGACTTCTTCGTAAGGCGTCGGCACATAATCAAGAATCTCGGCGCGCTCGTCGGTGTACTGCATGTTGGCGATCAGGATGTCGACCTTGCCCTGTTGCAGGAACTGCACGCGGTTCGGCGCCAGTACCGAAACGGTGTTGGTCTCGACGCCGAGCGCCTTGCCGATGCCCTTGGCCAGTTCGACGTTGTAGCCCAAGTGTTCGCCGGTCTTCGGGTCGATGGTGCCGAACGGCGGACCGCTGAGAATCACCCCGACGCTGATCGCGTGGCGTTGTTGGATTTTGTCGAGGGTGGCGTCGGCCTGGGCCAGGCTGGCGGCCAGCGCGGCGCACCCGGCCAGGCACAGGGTGGTCAGGGTTTTAGCGGAAAAAAGTGGCTTCATGCACGGCTACCTTGAGCGTTGATCGGTTGAAAACGAAGGGCCGGGACTCAGGCGCCATTAGCCTGGAACTGCTTCTGCAACTCGACCAACGCCGGGGACGCCGGGGTGATGTGGTTGCGAGTCTGGGCCTCGATCAGCCAGCCGCTGCGGTGCAGCTCCTTGATGATCGGGTCGAGTTTGGCCTGGGTGTCGCTCTCGCCACGACGGGTCCAGATCACCGACGGCGCCGGGTTGAGTTCCGGAGCGATGGCGCGGTAGCCCTGCCATTCGGCGGTGTCTGCGATCAACGGATTGATCAGCGTGGCGTCGTGCACGGCCGCGACGCAGTTGTTGCCGCGCAGGGCCAGCAAGGATTCCGACGAACTCTTGAACGCCTTGATCTCGGCACCCAACTCGGTCAGCGGCTTCACGTAGCTGCTGCCCTGAGAGGTGCAGACCGGTTGGTTCTTCAGGTCTTCCCAGCGCGTGATCTTGCTGTCCTTCAGAACCGCTGCGGTGCCGCCGACGCGGTAGAACGGCGTCGGCACAAAGCCGAGAATCTCGCCACGCTCGGCGGTCCATTCCATGTTGGCGATCAGCAAATCGACCTTGCCCTGTTGCAGGAACTGCACGCGGTTGGCCGGCAGGACCGGCACCAGTTGCACTTCGGCACCGAGTTGGCGGCCCAGCTCGTTAGCTAGGTCAACGTTCAAGCCGCGAGGTTTCTGGCTAGCGGGATCGATCCCGCCAAACGGGCCGCCGGACAGCAGCACGCCGACCACCAACACGTGGCGTTCCTGGATCTTGTCCAGCGTGGCATCGGCCTGGGCGGCAGTGATGCCGGACAAGGAGATCAAGGCGCCCAGCATCACAGGCAATAATCGTTTTACGGGTGAGCGCTCGAGCAACATGGATTTCCCCCCTCATGGATGATCGGCGTACCCCGACCTGATGAGTGGGCATCCTGGGTACAGCGCCCAGGTAACGGAAATACAAATATCTAATATCGTTATAACTCGCAGTATTTCCTTTTTAAGCAAAACGCTTATATCCCCGTATTTACTGGAGCCTGCGATCCTTCGGAAAAATACCCGCCAACAAACACATAAAAATATGTAATGTTTAGGTTTGCACCCTTGATATAAAAAGCAGCCGCCATGTCGACCCTCGATCTCGAATTACTGCGCACCTTCATCGCCGTGGTCGATCACCACAGTTTTGCCGAAGCCGGCGCGCAACTGGCCCGCACGCAATCCTCCGTCACGCAACATATGCAACGCCTGGAGCAGCAGGTGGGCGTGAGCCTGTTCGAGAAGCGCGGGCGGCAGAAACAGCTCACGGAAGCGGGCCAGCAATTGCTGCGGCATGCGCGGCAGATGCTTTCCTTGAATGACGACGCACTGAATTCCTTGCGTGAAAGCAGCCTGAGCGGCGTGCTGCGCATCGGCTCGCCCCATGACATCGCCGACACTATCCTGCCGCCGATGCTCAGCCACATAGCGCGCTCAGCGCCACGCTTGCGCCTGGAGATCGACGTCGGGCGCAGTCCATTCCTGATGGATGACCTGCACCGGGGCAAGGTCGACATGGTGATCTCCACCCGCGCCGACCCGAACCTCGAAGGCTTCGCCTTGCGCACCTCGCCGGTGTGGTGGATTTGCTCGGCGCAGTACATCCACAACCCCGGCGAGCCGTTGCCGCTGATCCTGGTGGATGAACCGAGCATCTATCGGCGTTATGCGCTGGAAGCCCTCGAACGCGCGAACATCCCGTGGCGTCAGGCGTACCTGGCGTCGAACCTGATCGGCATTAAAGCCGCCACGCGCGCAGGATTGGGCGTGACCCCCAGAAGCATGGAAATGCTCGGGCCGGACATGCGGGTATTGGGGGAAAACGATGGATTGCCGCGATTGCCGGATGTGACGTATCACCTGTGGATACGGCCGAATACGGTGAATCCGTTGGTGCGTAGGGCCTACGATTTAATCAAAAGCAATCAGGGCCACTAGCCAACACCACAAATCAAATGTGGGAGCGGGCTTGCTCGCGAAGGGACCGAGTCAGTCGATAGAGATGTCGACTGACCCACCGCTTTCGCGAGCAAGCCCGCTCCCACAGGGGTTTTGCGTCGTTCACAAATACAAGGCTCAACCCCAATCAAATGTGGGAGCGAGCTTGCTCGCGATGACGGCTTAACATTCAACAATGCTGCTGACTGCCAGACCGCTTTCGCGAGCAAGCCCGCTCCCACAGGGGTTTTGCGTCGTTCACAAATATACGTCTCAACCTCAATCGAATGTGGGAGCGAGCCTGCTCGCGAAAGCGGAGTGTCAGCCAACATCAATGTGACTGACAGATTGCCTTCGCGAGCAGGCTCGCTCCCACAGGGTAATGCGTTACTTCAGTGCCAACAGCTCGCTCAACAACACTTCGGCCCAGCCTTGCTCCCGTAACGCGCTTCCTGACGTTCCCGGAAGAACATTTCGTAGTCCATCACGGGCTTGTCCGGATGTTTGGTCTGCATATGCTCGACGTAGTTGTCGTAGTCGGGCATGCCGACCATCAGGCGCGCGGCCTGACCGAGGTATTTACCGAGGCGACTCAGGTCATTGAACATCGTGGCAATCCTCGATCACGCTTGCGGCACAGCCTGGAAGGGCGATTCTTTATCTGTGCGTTCTTTTGTACCCCAGGCGGAAATCCCGACCTTGAGTGCATAGAACAGGATGCTGAACACCACGAACAGGAACAGCGCGGTCAGCGTTGCGTTGGTGTACGCGTTGTAGATCACATGCTGCATCTGGTTGATGTCCTTGGCCGGCGCGAGGATCTGACCGTTGGCCAGGGCATCGCTGTATTTCTTGGCCAGGGCCAGGAAGCCGATCGCCGGATTCGCGTCGAACAGCTTGATGAAGCCTGCGGTAGTGGTGCAGATCAGCAACCACGCGGCCGGCAACAAGGTCACCCAGATGTAGCGTTGGCGTTTCATTTTGATCAGCACAACGGTGGCGAGCATCAGCGCGATGCCGGCGAGCATCTGGTTGGAGATGCCGAACAGCGGCCACAAGGTGTTGATGCCACCGAGCGGATCGATCACGCCTTGGTAGAGCAAGTAGCCCCACATCGCCACACAACCGGCGGTGGCGATCAGGTTGGCAGTCCAGGACTCGGTGCGTTTCAGCGCCGGGACGAAGGAGCCGAGCAAGTCCTGAAGCATGAAACGTCCGGCTCGCGTACCGGCATCGACAGCGGTCAGGATAAACAGCGCTTCAAACAGGATCGCAAAGTGGTACCAGAACGCCATGGTGTTTTCACCCGGCAGCACGCTGTGCAGGATCTGCGCGATACCGACGGCCAGGGTCGGTGCGCCGCCGGCGCGAGCCAGCACGGTGGTTTCACCGATGTCCTTGGCCACCGCTTGCAACGCTTCCGGCGTGATCGCAAAACCCCAACTGCTGACGGTTTGCGCAACCTGGATGACGTCACCGCCAACCACCGCAGCCGGGCTGTTCATGGCGAAGTACACACCCGGTTCGATTACCGAGGCAGCCACCATCGCCATGATCGCGACGAAGGACTCCATCAACATGCCGCCGTAACCGATGTAACGGGCATGGCCTTCGCTGGCGAGAAGTTTCGGCGTGGTGCCGGAAGCGATCAGCGCATGGAAACCCGAGACCGCGCCACACGCAATGGTGATAAACAGGAACGGGAACAACCCGCCCTTCCACACCGGCCCGCTGCCGTCGATGAATTGGGTCAGCGCTGGCATTTTCAGCTCAGGCATGGTGACCAGGATCCCGACGGCCAACGCCAGGATGGTGCCGATTTTCAGGAAGGTCGACAGGTAGTCACGCGGCGCCAGGATCAGCCACACCGGCAACACCGCCGCGACAAAACCGTAGCCGATCAGCATCCAGGTGATTTGCACACCGGTGAAGCTGAACATTTTGGCCCAGACCGGATCAGCGGCAATCTGCCCGCCGACGAAGATCGAACCGAGCAGCAACGCCACGCCGATCACCGAGATTTCGCCAATGCGACCCGGACGGATGTAGCGCATGTAGATGCCCATGAACATCGCGATCGGGATGGTCGCCATCACCGTGAACATGCCCCACGGGCTATCGGCCAGGGCCTTGACCACGATCAGCGCCAGCACCGCGAGGATGATGATCATGATCAGGAAGCAGCCAAACAGCGCGATGGTGCCAGGGATGCGGCCCATTTCTTCACGGACCATGTCGCCCAGGGAGCGACCATTACGCCGCGTGGAAAGGAACAGCACCATGAAATCCTGCACCGCACCGGCAAATACCACACCGGCGATCAGCCACAGCGTGCCGGGCAGATAGCCCATTTGCGCCGCCAGTACCGGACCGACCAAAGGCCCCGCGCCAGCAATGGCCGCGAAGTGGTGACCGAACAGGATGTGTTTGTTGGTCGGGACGTAGTCCAGGCCATCGTTGTTGAGAACAGCGGGGGTGGCTCGATTGGGATCCAGCTGCATCACCTTGGTGGCGATGAACAGGCTGTAGTAACGGTAGGCAACAAGGTAAATGGCGGTGGCGGCGACGACGATCCAGAGGGCGTTGATCGCTTCGCCGCGGCGCAAGGCCACGACACTCAGCGCAATCGCTCCAATGACAGCCACGACAAACCAGGCGAGGTGTTTAACCAGACGGGTCATTGCGTGTCTCCTGCCGGCAGTCCGATAGGCCGCGGCGATAATTTTTATAATGGTGCCCGTTATGCGAGCGTGCCTAATATCCGCGCATGTCGCCATCAGTGAAATCCGCAGTACTACGTAAGGCCCCTCTACGTAGTACTACGCAGATCGCCCGCCCCCGTTAGTCCGACCGCGTTTTTCACGCGCAAGATTGCGTCGTTTTTGGCCTATCATGCCCCCACCACGCCACCCGCCAACGGCCCTGCCGCACCGTCGCCCGGTCTGGACCGGAGTAAAACATGCAGCTCAAACACAAAATCGTTGCCCTGGGCATTCTGCCGCTGATCCTGGCGATTGCGGTTATCTGCGCCCTGGTCATGTTCCAGAATCGACAGCTCGGTGAGCAGCAAGCGCAGCTCATCGAGGACAGCATCCTCGCCAGCAAACGCGCGGAGCTGAAAAACTACGTCGAAATGGCCAAGAGCCTGATCGAGCCGCTGTACGACGATGGCCACGGCGACGCCGTGGCGCAACAGCGGGTGCTCGAAGAGCTGCGCAAACTCAGTTTCGGCATCGACGGTTACTTCTTCGTCTACGACCGCCAGGGCCGCAGCCTGATGCACGCGCGGCAATCGGACCTGGTGGGCAAATACCTGTGGGACATGACCGACCCGCACGGTCTGCCGGTGATTCAGGCCTTGCTGAAAAGCGCCGAATCCGGCGCCGGTTTCCAACGCTATGCCTGGAAAAAACCCTCCACTGGCGCGGTCACCGACAAACTCGCCTACGTGGTGATGCTGGATCGCTGGGGCTGGATGCTCGGCACCGGCATCTACCTCGAAGACGTTGAACAGGCCACCCAGCAAGCCCGGGATGAAGTCGCTCAGGGCATCCACGGCACCATGCTGGCGATTGCCGCCGTGGCGCTGATTGCGGTGCTGCTGGTGTTTGTCAGCGGCATGACCCTCAACGTCAGCGAACATCGTCTGGCTGACAAAAAACTCCAGCGCCTCAACCAGCGCATTGTCAGCTTGCAGGAGGAGGAGCGCTCGCGAGTGTCCCGTGAACTGCATGACGGCATCAGCCAGTTGCTGGTGTCGATCAAGTTTCAATTCGAACTGGCCAGCCATTTGATCGAGGCCGGTCGCGATAATGGCTTGAATATCTTGCGCGAAGCCACCGAACGCCTGGGCAGTGCCATCGGCGAGGTGCGCAGCATTTCCCATGACTTGCGTTCGTCGCTGCTCGACACCCTCGGACTGCCTGCCGCCATCGGCCAGCTCGCCGCCGAGTTCCAGCAGCGCAGCGGCTTGCAGGTGAACTATGAAAGTGATCTGTTCGACTGTGATCTGGTGGACGGTGCCGCCGTGGCCGTGTTCCGCATCGCCCAGGAAGGGCTGACCAACATTGAGCGGCACGCCCAGGCCAGTACGGTGTCGATCAGGTTGCAGGGGTCCAAAGAGGCGTTGCGCCTGGTCGTCGTGGATAACGGCATTGGCTTTAACGTCAATCGAGTCGATCGCTTGAACGCCGGCATCGGCCTGCGCAATATCCGTGAACGGGTCGAACATTTCGGTGGCCGACTCGACCTGCATTCAACACCGGGCCGAAGTGAGCTGAACGTCCTTATCCCGATGAGCATGACGGCCGCTTGAAGCCGATCATCCTCACAAAACAATAAGAGAGTTGCATTGATGAACCTGCCCTTCCCGATTCGCGTCGCCCTGGTCGACGATCATTCACTGGTGCGCGACGGCATTCGCGCGTTGCTGGCGGTGGTGGATTTTCTCGCCATCGTCGGGGAAGCCGACAGCGGCGCGAGCGCGATTGAAATGGTCCGCGAAACCCGACCTGACTTGCTGCTGGTGGATATCGGCCTCAAGGACATGAACGGCCTGGAACTGACCCGGCAACTGCGTCGTGAGCACCCGGAGATCAAGATCCTGATCCTCAGCATGTACGACAACAACGAGTACGTGAGCGAGTCGGTGCGCTCCGGGGCCAGCGGCTATGTGCTGAAGAATTCCCCTTCCCGGGAAATCATCGCCGCGATCGAAGCGATTGCCAGTGGCGGCACGTTCTACAGCGCGGAAATCGCCCGAAAACTGGCTGCCGACCGCCCCTCCGACAACGAACTGACCCCGCGTGAGAGCGAGGTGCTGTGCAAAATGGTGTTGGGCATGAACAACAAGGAAATGGCCCGCGAACTCGACATCAGTGTGCGCACCGTCGAAACCCATCGCCTGAGCATCCGCCGCAAACTCAACATCGACAAGCCGGCGGCGTTGCTCAACTACGCGATTGAGCGTGGGTTGATTTCCCGATAGCCACCACACGACCTGAGTCCGGCTCGTGTAGCAACTACCGAGGCACGAGGCTGCGTACCGCTCGTGTAGCAGCTGCCGAGGCACGAGGCTGCGTACCGCTCGTGTAGCAGCTGCCGAGGCACGAGGCTGCATACCGCTCGTGTAGCAGCTGCCGAGGCACGAGGCTGCATACCGCTCGTGTAGCAGCTGCCGAGGCACGAGGCTGCGTACCGCTCGTGTAGCAGCTGCCGAGGTACGAGGCTGCGTTCGGCTGCGAAGCAGTCGTGAATTCAGGCTACGCGGTGTTTCAGTAGAATCGCGAGCCCAGGTTTTACGACTGCTTCGCAGCCGAACGCAGCCTCGTACCTCGGCAGCTGCTACAAACGAACGCAGAAATCAGGCTACGCGGTGTTTTAGTAAAATCGCGAGCTCAGGTTTTACGACTGCTTCGCAGCCGAACGCAGCCTCGTACCTCGGCAGCTGCTACAAGCGAACGCAGAAATCAGGCTACGCGGTGTTTCAGTAGAATCGCGAGCCCAGGTTTTACGACTGCTTCGCAGCCGAACGCAGCCTCGTACCTCGGCAGCTGCTACAAGCGAATGCAGAATTCAGGCTACGCGGTGTTTCAGTAGAATCGCGAGCTCAGATTTTACGACTGCTTCGCAGCCGAACGCAGCCTCGTACCTCGGCAGCTGCTACAAGCGAACGCAGAAATCAGGCTACGCGGTGTTTCAGTAGAATCGCGAGCCCAGGTTTTACGACTGCTTCGCAGCCGAACGCAGCCTCGTACCTCGGCAGCT
The DNA here is from genome assembly GCF_018449725.1 of Pseudomonas sp. dw_612. Classification (GTDB taxonomy): domain Bacteria; phylum Pseudomonadota; class Gammaproteobacteria; order Pseudomonadales; family Pseudomonadaceae; genus Aquipseudomonas. The sequence continues at coordinate 62,364 of NZ_JAAVVC010000027.1, forward strand.
GCTACAAACGACCGCAGTTGCTACACGCGCATGTTCGCGCCAATGCCAAATCAGAGCTTGGCAATCGACACTTCGGTGGACTTCACGAACGCAATCACTTCGCTGCCGATTTTCAATTCCAGATCGCGCACTGAACGGGTGGTGATCACCGAGGTGACGATGCCGGAGGCGGTTTGCACATCGATTTCCGAGACCACTTCGCCTTCCAGGATTTCTTTGATAACACCTTTGAACTGATTACGAACGTTAATCGCTTTGATGGTCATGTTGAGGCTTCCTGTCTGATGTGGGGCGAAACCGCACTGAGGTGCAGGCCTTCAAAATGCACTGCTTCCGCAGATAACAAAAGGAATAAATAACGATTTATTTATTCCTCAATCGCATATGCAAATCCACTAAGCTAAGATCCAAAAATTATTTAAAGAATAATTCTTAGAACTCTATGCTCATGACAGATCGCTACCTTCTCCGTCGCCCACTGTCGAGTTCGCCATGTCAAAGCCCTTCAAGAATGCTGTCCTTACCGGTCTGGTGGTTGCACTGGCTCTGTCCTTCACGCTGCCGGCCCAGGCCAGGGAAACGGTGCGCATCGGTTACCAGAAATCATCGACCCTGATCACCCTGCTGAAAACCCAGGGCACCCTGGAAAAGGCCCTCGCGCAGAACAACATCGACGTGACCTGGCATGAGTTCTCCAGTGGCCTGCCGCTGCTGGAGGCGTTGAACGTGGGCAATGTCGATATCAGCGCCGACGTAGCCGATACCGTGCCGATTTTCGCTCAAGCGGCGCAGGCCAAACTGACCTACTTCGCCGAGGAAGCGCCCTCGCCTTCGGCCCAGGCCATTGTCGTGCGCAAGGATTCACCCTTGCAGCAATTGGCGGATTTGAAAGGCAAGAAAGTCGCGGTGACCAAAGCGGCGGGTTCCCACTACTTGCTGATCGCGGCGCTGAACAAGGCCGGCTTAAAGTTTTCCGACATCGAACCGGCCTACCTGTCGCCTGCTGATGGCCGGGCGGCTTTCGAGAACAACAAGGTCGACGCCTGGGTCACCTGGGAACCCTTCCTCACCGGCGTGCAACGCCAACTGCCGACCCGCACTCTGGCTGACGGTGTCGGCCTGGCCAGTTACAAACGCTACTACCTGACCAGCAACACTTACGCCAAGGAACACCCTGAAGTGCTGAAGCTGGTTTACGAACAACTGCACAAGGCCGGTGACTGGATCAAACACAACCCGCGCGATGCCGCACAAGTGCTCGGGCCGTTGTGGGGCAACCTGGATGTGGAAACCGTCGAAGCGGCCAATGCCCATCGCAGTTACCAGGTACAACCGGTGAAGGCGGATCAACTGGGCGAACAGCAAAAAATTGCCGATGCGTTTTTTGCCGAGGGGTTGTTGCCTAAAGCGGTGGATGCCAAGGATGTCGCGATCTGGAAGCCCTGATTCACCACAATCAAATGGTAGGAGCGAGGCTTGCCCGCAATGGCGGTGGGTCAGTCAACATCCATGTTGGCTGTGATGACCTCTTCGCGAGCAAGCCCGCTCCCACAAGGGGTTTGTGGTGTTACACAACTATCTGATTCATCCAGGATCAACTGTGGGAGCGGGCTTGCTCGCGAAAGCGGTGTTTCAGCCCATGAAGATGCGTCGGATGTACCAGCCTCTTCGCGGGCAAGCCCGCTCCCACAGGGCTACATGAAGTTGTAGGTGTAGTTGAAGATCAGTCGGGTCTGATCCTGGTCGGGGATGTTGGTGCCGCCACCGCGATAGGTGCCATGACGCACTGTCGTGCCGAAGCCCTTAAGCGCGCCAGTCTGGATGACGTAGTCGACCCGCATGTCGGTTTCCCATTCCTTCTGATCAGCGCCACCGGCCGCCACGGACTTGATGTCATCGCCATGCAGATAAGCGACGGAAGCCTTCAGGCCCGGCACGCCCATTGCCGCGAAGTCATAGGAATACTGACCGAACGTGGTGTTCTCACCCGCGCGTGCGAACTGGTTGATCACGCTGTCGGTGAACAGATAAAAACTGGCACCGCCCGCCCCTTCATTCGCCAGGTTGCCCTGGTTCACCCAGACAAAACCACCGTCGTCGGAGACCCGCTGATGGCCGAGCATCAGCGCGTTGCCACCCAGCGTGTAAGTGAACATCGCTGACCAGGTCTTGTTGTCGACCTCGCCGGGCGTTCTGGCGTAACCACCATTGTTATTGAACAAGTAGCCGGCGGTGCCATTGGCGCCGTCGGAGCGGCTGTCGAAATAGCGCAGGTCGGTTTTGAAGGACTGGTCATCGCCGATGGGCAACACGTGAACCAGGCCGAGAAAGTGCTGCTTGTAGAAGTCTTCGAGGTTCGAATAGTAGTACTGCAACGTCAGGTCTTTGGTGACGTTCCAGTCGACGCCGCCGAAGCGGAACTGGTTGCTGTCCTCGGTGCCGCCCGCCACGGACAGGCCGGTGCGGTTACTCGATGCGCGGCCCGTTGCATGTTCAAGTTGCCCGGCGATAAAGGTGAAGTTGTCGATTTCCTTCGAGGTGATCATGCCGCCCTCGAACGTTTGCGGCAACACACGCGCATCGTTGGCCACCAGAATCGGCAGATTGGGCGCCAGGGTGCTGCCGTAACGTGCTTCGGTCCTGGAGAAGCGCGCCTTGGCGGTGGCGCCCAGGCGGCTCCACTGATCCACGGCCGAACCGTCGCTGTCGCTGGGGGTGAAGCTGTTGTTATCGGGATGAAGTCCTTTACCGCCATCCAGGTGAATGCCGACCAGCGCCTGAACGTCCAGGCCGAAACCGACAGCCCCCTCGGTGAAGCCGGACAAATAGTCCAGCCTGAAACCTTGCGCCCATTCGCGCTGGTCGGCACCGCCTTCGCGGTTGTCGTTGTCGTAGTAGAAATTGCGTGCGGAAACACTGGCTTTACTGTCCTCCAGAAAGGCCGCGTGGGCAGCCTGACTCAGGGTCACGCCCATGGTCAGACCGGCCAGTGCGATGGAGGCGGACAGCGATTTATTGTTGTTTTTCATGTGTACTCCCGAGATGCGTTTTTATTATGAGTGAATCGTCAGGCACTGCTTCGCCCTACGGCTCTCCTGAAGAGAGCCGCGGTTGCAGGGTTTGCTACGGGTTTTTTGGGCGACAGGCGCCCCTTGCTACGGGCCCGCCCACGCCTCGATGTCGAGCACCAGCTCGGTCAGGTCGCGCTTGCCGCCGTCGTGCAGCGCCGCGACATTCCACATCTGACGCAAACTGCTGCCCACCCACATCGGCACGCCCAGCGCCTGGCACTCATCGACCGCCAGGCCGATGTCCTTGCAGACGCTGCCAATAGGAAAGCCAAAATCGAAGGTGCGCGGCAGCACGTGTTTGGGGAATTTATCCAGGGTCGCGCCGTTCTTGCCGCTGCCGGCATTGATCACCGACATCATCACTTCGGGGTCGAGTCCGCCCTTCACCCCGGCGACGAACGCCTCGGCGGTGATGGCGAAGGCCGTGGTCGAAAGCATGTTGTTGAGCAGCTTGAGCAACTGCCCTTGCCCGGCCTGCTCGCCCACCACGAATACCTTGCCGAACACATCGAACAGCTCGCGCACCTCGGCGATGGCCTCAGGCTTGCCCGCGACCATCATGGCCAACGTGCCTTTCTGCGCGCCCGCGGCGCCGCCGCTGACCGGTGCATCGACGGTTTCGATGCCCCTAGCGAGAAGACCGGCGGCGACCTCCTGCTCCGCACGTGAGCCGACTGTCGACAGGTCGACCAGAATCCGCACCGCCGAGCCCTCGACGATGCCCTTTGCGCCTAAGACCACGGCTTTGAAAATCGCCGGGTTCGGCAAACTGGTGAAGATGATTTCCGCACTGTTCGCGACTTCCAGGACGCTTTGTGCCACCCGTGCGCCCAACGCCGACAGTTCGTCCAGCGCCTGCGCATCGGTATCGAAAATCACCAATGAGTGGCCCTGCTCGATCAAACGTCGAGCCATGGGACGACCCATGACCCCGACCCCGATAAATCCAAGCAATCTATTGTCTGTCATGTCCGCTCCCGAAATTTCAAACCATTGCGCCGCGCCCTTGGCCAGAGTGGCCTGTGGCTGCAGCGATCGACATTCATCTGCCGGTGGCGAGTTGCATCACAACGCTCGCATCCGACGCCTGATCCAGTGACCACAGCGCATCAATCAACGGTTCAACCGCGCAGCCCGAACCACCGTATTCAGCGAGTTCGCGCAATTTGCGTTCAAGGTCGGGATCGCTGAGCGGTGCGGCCAGGCTGCCTCGGGAAACCGAGACCTTGCGCGACAGCGTCTGGCCGGATTGCAGCAGGATCCGCACCTGCGCCGCTTCCACTGCGTAACCCGTGTCATCGATGAACACCAACTTGGGATACAGCGCCCGTAACGCCGGGTCGGCCACCGCCGAATCGCTGAATTGCGCGAGGCCTGCCTCCCCCGTTGACAAGGCCACGGCGACCGCATGCTGGGCGCTGACCTGCGACTCCCGGCCGCTGCGGATGTCGGGCCGATCCGTGCGCTCGCGCAGCAGTGGGTGGCCAGTCAACTCGACGCGCACGACGTCGTCCATCGACCATGCGCGGTCTTGATAAAGCGCCAGGCACGCCTCAATCACCGGGTTCAACACCACACCACAGGGATACGGTTTGTAGGTGTTGGCCGACAACGCCCAACGCTCGCCCAACCCCTCGCTGACCTGGAGAAAATCCGGGCGTTCGCCCATGACCCGAAGGAAGCCGCGCTCGCCCTCGATCGGTCGCTCGGGGCCGGCAAAACCTTGCTGAGCCAGTAGCGCCGAGAGCAGCCCGTTACGCGCCGAATTGCCGACACCGATGCTCTTTGCCGCACTGCCCAGCGTCTCCACCAGACCCGAGGACTGGGCACTGGCATTGCCCAGCGCCCACAGGTGCTGCTGCGCATCCAGGCCCAGCAGTTTCGCCGACGCGGCCGCTGCGCCAAAAACGCCGCAGGTGGAGGTGATATGCCAGCCGCGCTGGTAGTGATCCGGAAAAATGGCCATGCCCAGGCGACACTCGACTTCAACCCCCAGAACAAACGCCAGCAGCAGTTGTTCACCGGACACTGGCGTCGTCTCGGCTAACGCAAACAGCGCGGCGGCCACCGGCGCGGTCGGATGAATGATCGTCGGAATATGGGTGTCGTCGAAGTCGTAGACATTCGCACTCATGGCGTTCAGCGAGGCGGCATGCAGCATGTCCGTGCGCTGCGCACGTCCGACCAGTCGCGCTTGCTGCCCCGCGCGAAAACGCTGGAACAGCGAGATCGCTTTGCCGACATCCGGGTCATTGCACCCCGCCAGACAGACCGCAAAATAATTCACTAGCGCTCGCTTGGCCTCATACCGCACGGCCTCGGGCACGTCGCTCCACTGGGTACGCTCGATGAACCCGGCCAGTTGTCGCGTCAACGGCGGTACCTCGGTGCCACGATAAATCTCGGGGCGAACTTCGCCTCTGGTCATGCTTGTCTCCTTCAAGGGTGGCCCGGTTTTCTGCTGTCGTCGCACGATTCAGTTCGCCAGCCAACCGTCGTCCACCGGCAGGGTCGCGCCGGTGATAGGGGTGCCCGAGACGCTGCACAGGAACACCACCAGATCCGCCACGTGTGCGGCCTCGACAAACCGTCCGGTGCCCTGCTTGCCCTGCAAGAACTCGCGGGTGGCGGTGTCACGGTCCAGTTGCTTGTCCGCCATCAAAGCCGTGAGACGGCTTTCGATATTGGGGGTCAGCACTGAACCGGGGCACACCGCGTTACAGGTAATGCCCTGCCCCTGCGTTTCCACCGCCACCGCACGGGTCAACCCGAGCAAGGCGGTTTTGGTGGTCACGTAATCAATACGGTTGGCAATGGCGCGCGAGCCATAGGCGGAGGACATGTTGATGATCCGTCCCCAGCCCCGCGCACGCATGCCCGGCAAGGCCAGCTGGATGGCACGAAAAGCAGCGGTGAGATTGACCGCCAACGCCTGATCCCAACGCTCACCCGGAAAATCTTCAATGGGTGCAAAGTGCCGGATCACGGCGTTATTGATCAGCACATCAATGCCGCCCATCCGCGCCTGCGCATCGCCAATCAGCACGTCGACGGCGTCGGACGCGGTCAAATCGGCACGCACGTAGCAGACCGCTACGCCATGCTCGCGCTCCATGGCCTGGCAAGTCGCTGTCATCTCCTGTGGCGACTCGAGGCCATGCAGCACCAGGTTGCAACCGGCAGCGGCCAGGCCTCGGGCCATCGCCAGGCCGAGCCCGTTCGACGAACCGGTGATCAGCGCCGTTTTACCTTTCATGCCTGCGCCCCGGCTGAGCCGATACGCACTGCAAACGAAGGATCGTTCGGGTCCACCGGTGCAAAACGGTTCATGACGTCAGGGTCATGCCCGGGAATGACCACCGCGCCGGGTTGCTCGTGCAACCATTCGCGGATTTGCGCATAGCCCTGGTACATATCGGCCAGGCTATCGAGCACGGCGAAAGGACGGTCCTGTTCCAGTTCTTCGTAGTAGTGAATGGCGTCCGACGCGAGGATCACCGGCCCGTCCGGCATTTGCACCACGACGGCCAACTGGCCGGGGGTATGACCGCCGATCTCATAGAGCTCGATGCCCGGGATCAGGGTGTTACGAGGCTCGTCGAGCAAGGTGATGCGACCGGCGTCGGCCAGCCTCTGGATGAACTGGATATCCAGAGGGTCGATGTGGTGGGCGTACTGTGGACGCTTGCCCATGTCCGTTGACCAGAAGTCGAACTCTTTGCGCGACATGACGATTTTCGCGTTGGGGTACAGACCGAGATTGCCGGCGTGATCGTAGTGAGCGTGGGTCAACACCAACAGCTTGACCTCGGCCGGATCGATGCCCAGGCGCGCCAGTGCATCGGCCGGCGCTACCACCGGCTGACGACGACGGGCAATCGCGGCTTCGGGGCTGAACCCGGTGTCGATGACGATGGTCTGGTCGGCGTTGCGAAAAATCCAGAAGAAGTAATCCATGGTGATTTCGGCATCCGGCTCTTTGTAGGCACGGAAGTTGTAATAGCACTCGCTTTTGCTCGTCTGGCGGGTGCCGTAACGCACGATGATGATTTCGGGATCGGTCCAGTCGGGCTTCACGGTCGCCGCTGATAGGGTGTTCATAGCTGACTCCTGAGGAGAAGAACGCATGGGTGTGCCACGCTCTTGTTTTTATAGGGTTGTTTGATAGTTACCGTGTCTCGCCAAGCGCCTGTTCGAGCATTGGCGCCGCCAGCAACGCACCGTGGATGCCGATGACACTGACGATCTCCAGCATTTCCATGATTTCCTCGGCCGTCGTGCCATAGCCCAAGGCGTTGCGCATGTGCAGTTTCAAGCCCGGTACATAGAGGTGCGTGGCGGCGGCATCGAACGCGCAGTAGATCAGTTCCTTGATTTTTGGCGGCAGGACGCCGGTGCGCCACGGCACCGAAGAAAACTCGACGTAGGCTTCGAACAGTTCCGGGTCGAGTTCCAGCAAACCTTCCCAGGACGCATGCCAATAACCACGGTTTTTCACGAAACTGTCCTTGAGCGCTTCGCGCCGGGCATCCAGCGGCACCGGACCGTTGTGCAAGCCTTCCTCCTCCAGCACTTCCAGCAGCACCGGCACGCCGACGTTGGAGGCATGGATGCCGACGGTGCTGATCAACTCCAGCACTTCCATCAATTCTTCAGCGGTGGCGCCATGCTTGATCGCTGCGCGCAAATGCTCCTGAACGCCCGGCGCATACAAATGCGTGGCCGCAGCATCGGCGGCAATGGCGATGAAGGATTTGACCTTGTTCTCCAGGTGGTTCTTTTTCCACGGGACCGCGGCAAACCCCGAGTACGCTTCGAGAAAACCGGCATCCAGGCGCAGGACACTGTCCCAGGCCGGGCTCCAGGCACCGCCCGCATCAATGAAAGCCTGTTTTACGTGCTGCTGTTTTTGCGTGAGCATCATCGTCTTTCCTTCATCAAGGGACCCCGGCAAACGGCGTCGCCCACCGGGGTATCGAGCTATTGAGCGGTCACCGAACTGCGCGCAAATAGTCCTGATCCGAGACCGCTTCCTCCCAGACGGTTTTACCGATGGAGGTCGCCAGATGAACCATGAAGTGGGTGGTATTGGCGCCGTGCCAATGGCGTTCGTGCGGACCGATCCACACCGTGTCGCCCTGGCGAATGACTTCCGGCTCACGGCCTTCAATGCAGATCCAGCCGCTGCCGGCGCTGACGTAGAGCACCTGGCCCTGCTCATGGCTGTGCCAGAAGGTGCGTGCACCCGGCGTGAACGACACGTTGTTGATCGTGACACCGTCAGTGGTCGGCATCACCGGATCGGCCCAGACCACCCCGGTGAATGTCGATGAGCGTTGCTCTGAAACGGCGCCACTGGCGTTACCGTGAATAACCTTCATGCCTTGCCTCCTGTTGATTCCTCGTGAAGCCGGATACCGCCGGACATATCGCCGATGGCATCCACGACCTTGTTGCTGATCTGATCGCCGTACCCCAACGCCACCTGCAAACCGAAACTCGCCAGCGGCCCGGACGCATTGAGCGAGGCGACCCCCAGTTCGCGGGCGCGCTCGATGTAGAGCACAACGTCCTTGCTCATCAACTTGCCGGTCAGGCCGCCTTCCAGGTAGTTGCCATCGACGATGTAGGGGAAGCGGTTCTGTGTGGCGAAGTTGACGCCGCTGCTGCTGTTGAGCACGTCCAGCAGGCGATGAAGGTCGAGCCCGGCTTTCTTGCCCGCGACCATCACTTCGGCCGTCGCGGCCAGGCTGACCGCATTGAGGAAGTTGTTGAGCAGCTTGGTGGTGTGCCCACTGCCGCTTTCGCCCATGTTGAACACCTTGCTGGCAATGGGTTTGAACACCCAGTCAAGCGCTTCGATCGTGGACACGTCACCGCCGACCATCAGCGTCAACGTGCCCTTCTGCGCGGCCGCGGCACCGCCGGAAATACCGGCGTCGACATACTGCACGCCGCGTTGGGCGAACAGGCCGTTCAAGCGGATCGTCGAACTGGCGGCGGCGGTACTCAGGTCGACGATCGTCTGGCCTTCACGGCAATGCTGCAGCAGGCCATCGACGCCCTCCACCACCATTTCAACCACTTTGCTGTCCGGCAGCGACAACAGAATGACGTCGGCCTTGTCCGCGATCTCGCGGATCGAGGCGGCCAGTTGCGCCCCGGCGGCATGCACTCGCTGCGGTTGCGGGTCGTAACCGAGTACGGTCAAGCCTGAGTCGACGAGGCAGCGCGTCATTCTGCCGCCCATGTTGCCGAGTCCGACAAAGCCAATTGTTTTGTTGCTCACGGCGGTTCTCCTCTGTTCAAAAGGACGGGGTGATACCCGTCAGAAATCCACATCTTTGGTTTCCGGCCCCATGAACGCGCCCAGCGTGCCGATGATTCCGCCGATGAACAGCAGGACCGCTGGCGTGACAGTGAAAGGCATGACCAGGCCGAGTGCGTTCATGTAGAAGGCGTAGAAGGAAGGAATGATCACCGACAGGCTGAAGCCGACACCGAAGCCTGTGGCTCGCACATCCGTCACGAAACGCTCATTGATGTAGGTCACGATCACGCCCCACGGCGCGGTCACCACCACCGACAACAGGCACACCAGGAACATGATCAGCGGCAAGGACAGCCCCGGCACATTCGCCAGCACATACATGATCGCCGCGCCAAAAATCGCAATGGTCGGCCCCAGGATCAGGAAGAAGCGGCGTCGGCCGATCTTCTGCCCCAACATGCCGGAGGCGATGTAGCTGAAGAACAGCACGGAGTAGGAAATCAGCAGCGTGGCCGTGACTTCAAAGCCCGACAAATGCAGGGTTTTCACCAGCAACCCGGTCGGCAGGAAGATCGTGATGATGTTCTGCGTCAGCCAGAAACCGGTCATCATGATCAGCACTTGCAACAGGTTGCGGCCGCTTTTGCCGCGCAGCAGATCGGTCAATGGCAACTTGTCTTTCGGCTTGCTGGCGTCCACTTCCCAGATTTCGGATTCGGACACGGCGAACACGTAATACAACGCCAGCACCCCGGCCAGCAGCGCGCCGACCACGAAGGGAATGCGCCAGCCCCATTGCACGTACGGCGAGTCGATGCCGGCCAGCGGGAACAGCGCGAACATCAGCATCGCCACCAGGTTGATGCTGACGTAGGCGAGCGGGAAGCCTGCAATGATCAGTCCGCCGACAAAACCGCGCTGGTGCTTTTTCGAATACTCGATGGCCAACGGCATCGCCCCGGTGTAACCGCCGCCGAGAAAAATCCCGTCGATGAACCGTAGCAACACCAGGAGCAAGTAAGACCAGATGCCGATGCTGTCGTAGCCCGGTAGCAGCGCGATCAACAGTGTGACCACACCAAAACCGGTCACCGAATAGATCGATGCCATCCGGCGCCCTGTCGTGTCGGCGATCATGCCGAACAACAGGGCACCGATAGGACGCCCCAGCAGCGTGGTGATAAACACCAGTGAAGCAAGAATGGCTTCCATGCCGGGCGACAGGTTCGTCGGCTGGAAAAAGAACAATACCGGCGCTAGAACGACCACAGGCAGGTAGATATCGAACATGTCGATGTACTCAGAGAAAAACGCACCCTTGATCGCGTTTTTTCTCTTCTTCTCAATCGACTGCTCCGACTCGACGGGTCGGACGGGTGCATAGGTAGCCATGACGTTTCCTTATAATTATTGTTGAGACGTTAAGCGTCGTATCGAACAGGGTCAGGATCAGTGCTTCTCGGCCTGCTCATAGGCCTTGATCGTGTCAGAGGCGATCCGGAAGGCCGCAAGCCCCACCGGCACACCGCAATACACGGACGCCTGCATCAATACCGCGCGTATTTCCTCCTTGGAAACCCCGTTCTTGAGTGCGCCTTTCACATGAACAGCGAGTTCATGGTGTTGACTCATGGCCGTTAACAGCGCCAGGTTGATAATGCTGCGCGTCTTGAACGGGAGCGTTGAATCGCCCCAAATCTCGCCCCAGCAATACTCGGTGACGAGCTTTTGCATGGGGCGGTTGAAGTCGTCAGCCGCCGCCCAGGATTTCTCCACGTGGCTTTCGCCCAAAACTTCCTTACGATTCTCGAAGCCTTTGGTAAAGCGTTCGTTATCTTCCATTGTTCTCTCTCCAGCTTGTTTTCGTAGTATCGAATTATTGTCATACAATCAAAACGGGTAAATTTTTTTGACGCGGATTGATCCGCGCCAAAAAGGTCGCCGCCATGCACATTAGCCGCCGGCGTAGCCGACCATGGATTTGACCTCGAGGTATTCGCGCAGTCCGTATTCGCCCCATTCCCGACCGTTGCCGGACCGTTTATAGCCACCGAACGGTGCGGCGAAATCGGCGGGCGGATAATTCAAATGGACGCTGCCCGCCTGCAGGGCGCGCGCCACCTGACGGGCTCGTTCCAGATCAGCAGACTGCACATAGGCCGCGAGACCGTAGTCCGTGCCATTGGCCATCGCGATCGCCTCGGCTTCCGTGTCATACGCCATCATCGACAGCACGGGACCAAAAATCTCTTCCTGCGCGATGGTCATTTGCGGCGTGACATGCGCGAACACGGTGGGCTTGATGTAATAGCCGCGGGTGATTCCCTCCGGCAAACCCGGTCCGCCGGTCACCAGTTGCGCGCCCTCATCGAGGCCGGTTTGAATCAATGTCTGCACGCGTTTGAATTGCGCCTGATTGACCACCGGGCCCAGATGAGTCGATTCCTCGGAAGTGGGGCCGACACTGAAGGCCTGGGCTGCACGTTTGGCGATCTGGATGGCATCGGCCATCAATGCCCGGGGAATCAGCATCCGCGTCGGAATAGAGCAGGACTGGCCGCTGTTGGTGAAACAGGCGGCGACACCTCGGGTCACGGCGTCTTGCAGGTCGACGTCGTCGAGCAGGATATTGGCGGACTTGCCGCCAAGCTCCTGCGCCACCCGCTTGACCGTCTCTGCCGCGGATTTCGCCACCAGCACACCCGCCCGTGTCGAGCCGGTGAACGACAGCATGTCGATACCCGGATGCGCAGCGATGGCCGCGCCTACACCAGGCCCGTCGCCGTTGACCAGATTGAACACGCCCGCAGGCACGCCGGCCTCATCCAGCACTTCGGCGAACAGCAGCGCACTGAGCGGCGAATATTCGCTCGGCTTGAGCACCATGGTGCAACCGGCCGCCAATGCGGGGGCGATTTTCACCACGATCTGATTGATCGGCCAGTTCCAGGGTGTGATCAGCCCACAGACCCCGATCGGTTCGAAACGCAACAAGGTAGTGCCTTGCGGTTCCTCAAACCGAAAGCGCTTGAGCACCTCGATCAGTTGATTGAGATGCAGCGGACCACGGGGCACCTGACCTTTACGAGCGAAGGTGATCGGCGAGCCCATTTCCACGCGCATCGCTTCGGCGAACTCTTCCTGACGACGCTCGTAAATAGCCACGATGCGTTCGAGCAAGGCGATACGTTCGGCGACACCGCGCCCCGCGTAATCGGGTAACGCGGCACGGGCCGCCGCCACTGCCCGATCAACGTCGTTGGCATTGCCCAATGCCAAGCGGTCGACAATGGTTTCGGTCGCAGGATCGATGACGTCGAACCATGTGGGCGATGACGGTTCCACCCACTCTCCACCGATGTAAAAACTGGCTGCACGAGACATTCGATTCACTCCATTACGCAATGATGGATCGCTGTTTTCATCAACACGGGCGAGGTGTTATTCGCCGTCGCTGGCGACCATCAATCTGTACATTTCGGTGTGGTCGGTGGTTGGCGTCGCTTGCCTGGATACGTCATCCCACAGCGCCGTAGCGGTTTTGCCCAAGCGCATCGGGTAACCCAGTGCGTCGGACAGCCCTTGGGCAATCTTCAGGTCCTTGTTCATCAGTTGCATTGAAAAGCCGGAAGCGTACGAACCGCTGAGCATGAATTGCCGGGCTTTGTTTTCCGAAGTGTTGCTGCGCCCACTGGAGGCGTTGAGCACGTCGACCATCACGCCAGGGTCGATCCCGAACCGCTTGGCCACATGCAGAGCTTCGACGGTAGCCATCAGCCCGGCCGCCGACACGTAGTTATTCAAGGCTTTGGCCGCATGACCAGCCCCCGCAGTGCCGATGTGCAGAATGTTCTGGCCCATGGCTTCAAGCAACAGATGACAACCCTGCATCACCGCCGCATCGCCACCCACCAGGATGGCCAGCGTGCCGTCCACCGCCCGTTTGACGCCGCCGGAAACCGGCGCATCCAGGTAATCGAGGTCGAAGGCTTTCAGTTTCAGCGCCAGCTCACGGGAGCGCGCCGGCTCCGAGGAGCTCATGTCGATCACCACGGCGCCTGGCCGTAGCGAAGCGGCCCAACCGTCAGCCCCTTCACTGCCCAGCAGCACGCTTTCGACGATGGCGGAGTTCGGCAACATAGTGATCAGTACATCAAGGGACCGCGCGTTGCCGGCATCGAGGCCCGTGGCTTCGAGCATGGCCAGGGTTTGCGCCAGGCGCCCTTCATCCGCGTCGGCGAGGAAGAGTTCATAGCCTGCCTTTGAAAGGCAGGTCGCCATTGGAACCCCCATCATGCCAAGCCCGATGAAGCCGATTCGTTGCGATTGAGTCATGTCCAAGTCCTATTGTTTTCTTGTCGGGTCATGCGTTGGCGGCGGTCGACAGCGTAAAAGCTGTTTCGAGGCAGGCCCGCAGTTGGACTAAAACTATAGGACTGTCATACAATCGGTCAATAGGCTAATCGGCCTATTTTTTTGATCGGCACCTTCCCCAGGAGATTCACATGATTGTTGAATTGCGTATTTATCACTGCGCACCGGGTCGCCTTCCCGCGTTGCACGAGCGCTTTGCCAAGACCACGTTGGGGTTCTTCGAGAAGTATGGAATCGAGCAGTTGGGCTTCTGGACGACACTGGCCGGCCCGACCAATCAGTCGTTAAGCTACATGCTCAAATGGGCGAGCCTCGCCGAGCGCGAGGCGAAATGGAATGCGTTCCAGGCGGACCCGGAATGGATCGCCAAGCGCGCCGAAAGTGAAGCGCAGGCCATCATCGTCGAGCGAATCGAGAACCAGTTTCTGGCACCCACCGCGTATTCGGCGCTGCGTTAAGGGAACAGTGAAGGACAGGCGCCGTCTGACGATCGTCAGCGGCGGCCTGACACTCAGGTGATCAACGGGCTTCAGGTGACCGGGGTCGAACTGCCCTGCTCCAGCAACTCCAGGACGTTTTGCGAGGCATTTTCCACGTGCAGCAACGCCGCCGCACAAGCACCGGTCTCATCGCGCAACTGAATCATACGCACGATTTCCTTGAGCTCTGCCAAGGTGTGCACCATGCGTCCTTCACGCCCGAGGGACAGCGCCCGCAACAGACTGACGCGATTGTTGAGCTGCTCCAGCATGCCACCCACCACGGCGCTTTGCTCGATGTCGAGCAGCACGTGATAGAAGCGTTGTTTGATATCCAGCAACGTCGTGCCGTCACGCCGTGCGGTATGGGATTGCTGAACGAACTCGTCGAAGACCGCGGCCAGTTCGGCGACGTCTTCGTCCGTGGCATGGCGAACGAAATTGCGCACGGCCAGCACTTCCAGGGCGCCGCGTACGTCGTAGATCTGGATCGCATCCTTGGCACTCACCGAAGCGACATAGGCCCCGCGATGCGGGACCTGCTCCACCAAACCTTCCGCTTCCAACTGACGCAGCGCTTCGCGCAATGACGTGCGACTGACGTCCAGGGCCGTGTAGAGCTGTTGTTCCACAAGGCGGTCGCCTGGCTTGAATCGACCGGAAATGATTTCGTTGCGTAGGGCATCCTGCACCTGATGCCGCAATGAAGCCGCCTGGCGGTGAACTTTCATAATGTATTCCCGAAGCCTTAATAGTATTAATCACGCGAGCGGGCAGCATCGCCGCAACTCAATATGATTGTATGACACGTAAGCTTAGGAAAAATACAGCATTGATTTAACTTGCGACGCCGAACGCCCTGTTGGCGCCGCTTCTGGCAACGTTAGCGATAACCCGGCTTCAACTACCCGCCCCGCCATGGGCTTCTTCAAAGAAATAATCCTTCCAGCTGGCCGCCTTGTTTTTCAACACACCCAACGCCTGCAATTTCTCGGCATAGATAAAGGTGCGCTGCGGCACGACGGTGAAGTCGATTTCAGGGTCGGCGACGATTTGCTCAACCAGCGGCAGAGCCAGTTTCGATTGCTCTACGCGAATGTAGGTCTGGGCCGCCGCAGGCTTGTCGGCCTTGATGATTTTCTCGGCTTGTGCCAGCGCGTCGTAGAAAGCCTTGTAGGTTTTCGGATTTTCGTCGTGGAATTTTTCAGTGGTGTACAGCACGTTGAACGTGGCCTGGCCGCCGAGTACGTCGTAGGAACTCAGCACCTTGTGCACGTTGGGATTCTGCAGTTCCTGATACTGGAACGGCGGGCTGGAAAAGTGCGAATTGATTTCCGAGCCGCCCGCAATCAGCGCCGCGGTTGCGTCCGGGTGGGCAAGGCTGATCGAGATATCGTCAAACTTCTTGAAATGCTCTTGGCCAAACTGTTTCGCCGTTTCGATCTGCAACGTGCGCGACTGGAAACCGACACCCGCCGCCGGTACGGCGATGCGGTCCTTTTCAGTGAAGTCCTTGAGGCTCTTCACGTTCGGATTGTTGGTCAGCAAGTAATTGGGCATCGAGCCCAGCGATGCGATGGCCTTGACGTTCTGCTTGCCCTTGGTGCGGTCCCAGATCGTGAGCATCGGCGGCACACCGGCCGACACCACGTCCAGCGCGCCGGCCAACAGCGCCTCGTTCATCGCGGTGGCACCCGAGATGCTGTTCCAGTCGACTTTGATATCGAGGCCTTGCGCCTTGCCCTGTTTCTCGATGAGTTGCTGATCGCGTACCACGTCCAGAATCAGGTAACCGATGCCAAATTGCTGGGCGATGCTGATTTTGCCTTCGGCCTGGACGCCGGGACTCAGCAGCAGGCTCGCCGTCGCCAGGGAGGCTGCCAATAGGGTCAACGCTGAGCGCTTGAAGGGAGTTGCCATGAACACCTCAAAGTCATTGCAAGAAAAGGAAAGCGAATCCGCACAGATGCGCAGCCCCTCAAAGTGCACGGCCTGTAACAATATTAAAAAGAATATATAACGATTTGTTTATTCACTAAAAGAATATGCAAGTCCTGCTTGTCAGCCTCGACGCTGCTTAGGCCAGATTGGTGTGCCCCCACCGCCGATGCAGCCCGCGCGCCAGCGCATCAAGGGCAAACCCCAGCACACCGATCAGCAGCACCATCGCCATCAGTTCCGAATAGGCCAGGCGATCCCGTGTATCCAGGATGAAGTAGCCCAAACCGGCGCTGACGCCGAGCATTTCGCAGGGCACGAGGACGATCCAAAGAATGCCGATGGACAGTCGCACGCCGGTCAGCACGTGACCAAGCACGCCGGGCAGGATCACTTTGCGCAAGGTTTCCCAGCGTGTTGCGCTGAGGCTGCGGCTCAGTTGCAGCCAGCGCGGGTCGAGCTGACGCACGCCGGCCACGGTGTTGAGCAGGATCGGCCAGATCGCGGCGAAGGTCAGCAGGAAGTAGATCGGCTGGTCGCCCACGCCCATCAGCATCACCACCACCGGCATCCACGACAGCGGCGAAATCATCCGCAGGAACTGGAAGGCCGGCGTCGTCGCGGCTTCAAGGTGCCGGTAGCTGCCAATCAGCAGCCCCAGCGGTACACCGATCAGCAACGCCAGCAACAAACCGATGAGGATGCGTTTGAGGCTGACGAACACATGCTCATACAGCTCGGCGCGGCCCAACAACTCCACCAGACTGACCAACGTCGCCTCCGGGGAAAACCGCGCTGCCAGCCCCTCGGTGCCACCAAAAACCCGCACACCCAGCCACCACCCGAGCAGCAGAAACACCAGCCCTGCCACACCCAGTCCCCAATGCAAAAGCGATGAAGTTTGCCGACTCATCAGAGACTGAACTCCTCGCTGCGCTCAAAGCTGTCCGGCAAGCCAAACGCCTTGAGCCCGCCGACCGACGCGATGGCGTTGCGCACAAAGCGGTCGTCCACCAGATCCCGAGCGGTGTGTTGCGGGTCGAGGTTGGCGAGGAAGCCTTTATCGCCTTCGATCAGCGTGTCCTTGAGCCGCCGCACCAGCTCCTCGGTGTAGCTCGGAAACGGGTACGGCTGAAAGTCGATGCGCTGCTCGTCCCAATGGCTGTGCTGGATCGCGCCACTGGCCAGGTACTGCTCGCGGTCAGCGGCGGCAGGCGCCAGCACCCGGTTCAATACTTGTTGTGCGTGGGGGGTGTAGCGGTTGTCGCCGTCCTTGGACAGCAGCTTGGCGGCCTCGGCGCGGTTGTCGCGAGTCCACAACTGCGCCTTGACGATGGCGTTGACCACTTTCTGCGACCACTCGGGACGGTTGTTCAAATCCTGCTCGTGCATAAACACCACGCAGCAGGCATGGTTGCGCCAGATATCCCCGGTAAAGCGCTGCACGCGGCCGACCTTGAGTTCTTCGGCCAAGGCGTTGAACGGCTCGGCGACGATATAACCCGCGATGCGCTTGCTGGCCAGGGCCGGCGGCATGTCCGACGGCGGCAACACCAGCAGATTGACCTCGTTCGGCGCGATCACCGCACTCGCCGATTTGCTCACCGGCACCAAGCCGTGATCGCGAAACAGTTGCTGCACCACCACGTTATGAATCGAATACCAGAACGGAATCGCCACCGATTGCCCGCCCAGTTGCTTGACCTCGGTGATACCCGGCGCCACCGTCAGGCCCGAGCCGCCGACATGGTTCCACGCCACGACTTTGGCCGGGACCTTGCTGCCATAACGCGCCCAAACGGTCATCGGCGACAGCAAGTGAATGACGTTGACCTGACCGGAAATAAACGCCTCGATCACCTGGGCCCAACTGCGCAGCAGCACCGGGCGTTCAGCCTGGATGCCTTCGGCTTCGAACAGACCATTGTTGTGCGCCACCAGCAGCGGCGTGGCATCGGTGATCGGCAGATAGCCGATGCGCACCGGCGCGTTCGGTTCCGAAGCGGCGCGAGCTTGCAGGCTATTGAGCAGCGGCAAGGCGCCGCCGGCGGTCAGCAAAGCACTGAGTTTGAGGAAGTCACGACGTGTGTGAGTGAAGTCGTCCAGGCACATGGTCAATCTCCGACGGTTCGGGCAAGGGTTGGGTTAAGGGATTGCGGCTCGCCCGCCGAAGGGTTTTGAGAATATCGATGCGTAGCGCGCCCAGTTCTTCCACCAGCTCGGCACGCGGCTGAGGCAGGTTGATGCGCCACTCGCCGAGGGTCCGCGCCGGGCTGTTACCCAGTAGCAGAATCCGCTCGGAGAGCAGCAGGGCTTCGTCAATGTCGTGGGTGATCAATACCGCCGCGGTGTTGTGCTCGGCAATGACCTGCAGCAGCAGTTGTTGCATGTCGGCGCGGGTCACTTCATCCAGCGCGCCGAAGGGTTCGTCCAGCAATAACACCTGGGGCTGACGCGCCAGGCAACGGGCTATCGCGGTGCGCTGGGCCATGCCGCCGGAGAGTTGCGCCGGGTAGTGTTGCCGGGCGTGTTGCAGGCCGACAGCGGCGATGGCGTGGTCGATGCGCGCCTTGAACTCGACCTGGCTCAGGTGCGGTTGGCGAGCGAAATCCAGGCCGAACGCGACGTTCTTTTCCAGGGTCAGCCACGGCAACAGACTCGGGTCCTGAAACGCCACGGCAACCCGGGGATGCGGGCCGTTCAGTGGCTCGCCGAGCAGGCTCACGCTGCCGCGATGGGCCGTCTGCAAACCGGCGAGCACACGCAACAGACTCGACTTGCCGACACCGCTGGGGCCGAGGATCGACACCACCTCCCCCGGCTGCAAGTCCAGGTCGAAATCCTCCAGCACGGTCTGCCAACCTTGCTCCCGTGGGTAGCCTAGGCTGATGCCGCTGGCGTGCAGCAACGCTCCGCTCATGCCAGCGCTTCCCGCGCCTGGCGTTGCAGTTCGGCGCGCAATTGCACCAGGCTCGGTGTGACGATCGGCACGAAGGCCGACTCGCGCCAGCGCCGGGCGAAACCGCTGCCATGTTCGCTCAGATAAGCCTTGCCGCCACTGGACTGCAACTCCAGTTGTACTGCGCTCGCGGCCGATTCGGCCAAGGCAATCCGCAGCCGGAACAACGCCGCTGGACGGCTCAGGAAGCGGTCGTCGAGCAGGCCGTTTTTCAGTTCTTTCACCGTTTGTTCCAACTGCTCCCGTTGCTCGTTCAAGGGCTCCAGCAGGATCGATCGACCGTCCTGCAAATGCGCCTCCACTTCCCGCAGCGAGCGACGCGCCAGGCCAATGGCCAAACCGCATTGCAAACCGAGAAATGCGGGGCGAACCGCTGGCAGAAAGACTCGCGCATCCTCATGCAGCAACCAGTCCCGATCCACCTCGACCCGGTCCAGATCCAGTGCCGCGGTGTTGCTCGACTGCAAGCCCATCAGTTGCAAATCCGCCGAGCGCTGCACGCCGGCCAGTGCATCCGGGATCGCCAGGACAAAGGGTGCGCCGCCGCTTTCGTCGTCGATGGCCGCCGCCACCACAAACCCGCTTTTGCGCAGGTTGGTGACCCAATGCAGGCGCCCGCTCAACGACCAACCGCTGTCTAACGGTCGGGCGCGCACTTGCAGCGCCTCGATCCCCGAGAGAAATTTCATCGCGTTCGACAGCCCGGTCGCGCCGGCCAATTCGCCAATCAGCAACGACGGCAGCAGACCTTCGCGCAACACCGCGTTCGGGCTTTGCAGCAAATACTCGATAAACGCGCGCTGGCCCCAGAAGACAAACGCCGCCGCCAGGGAATGGCTGGCGACCTCGGCCAACACTTCCACGGCATCGGCCAGATTACCGCCGCTGCCGCCCAGCTCCTGACGGATGCCGACGCGCAGCACATCGGCGCTCGCCAGTCGCGACAGCACGTGTTGCGGATCGCACTCGCCGACATCCAACGCGTGGGCCTGGGCGTCCAGCCATTGAGTCAATGCCGGATTGAGCATGGTGTTCTCCTTCGAATCATTGACCCGACTGCCAGCGGTACTTGGCCAACTCTGGATTGAGCGGTGTACCGGCAAATACGTTAGCAAAGTTGCACAAGGTCGCCAGGCTGACGCCGAGGATCACTTCCAGCGCATTGCCTTCGGTGTAGCCGGCAGCCTTGAACGCGCTGAAGGTCTGCTCGCTGACCTTGCCGCGCGTGGCGATCACTTCCCGGGCAAACGCCGCCAGGGTTTCCAGTTTCGCCTCGGGCACCGTGCCTTGTTCACGCAGCGCGCTGACCACGTCGTCCGGCAACTTCGCCTTGTTCAGCGCCACCGCCGTGTGGCCGGCCACGCAGAAATCGCAACCGTGGGTGGTGGCGGCAATCAGTTGCACCACTTCCCGTTCGGCGAGGCTCAGTTCGGCCTTGCCATTGAGCGCCGATACCGTAACGTAGGTTTCCAGCGCCGCCGGGGCATTGGCCAGGACCGCCAACAGGTTCGGGATAAAACCGGAAGTCTTCTGGGCGTTTTCCAGGAAAGGCTTGGCCGCTTCCGGGGCGCTTTGCAGGGTGTGTAGCGTGACGCGTGACATGGTCGAACTCCCGTTGTAGAGGTGTCCGGCCAGTCTGTTTGTTATAAGAACTGCAAACCATATTCTAAAGTAGCGATTACTTGCTCCTGAGTGTTTCCATTAGATGATTTCGTCGAGCCCACTGGTTGATTGGTTATTAGAAAGCCTCGAACTTCAGGCCAGCCTGTTTCATGTCGGGCGCTATTGCGGTGGCTGGCATGCGAGTACGCATGGATTGGCGCGGGCCAGTTTTCATCTGGTGGTGCAGGGCCATTGCTGGCTGCACATCGATGGCCAGGATGAGGCATTGCGCCTGAACGCCGGGGATGCAGTGTTTCTGCTGCGGGACTTGAATTACCGGTTGTCCAGCGCCGAACACGCCGACGCTGCCCGGCGCCTGCCGCGCATGACCATGACCGCCCTCGACAGCCAGGCCCAGGATGGCGTCGGCCTGGTCTGCGGTTTCTTCCATTTCAAGTCCGGATTGTCGTCATTGATCATCGAAGGTTTGCCGGACTGGATCATCCTGCGCGCGGGTGACCCGTCACTGAGTGCGGCGCGGGCCTTGTTCGAGTTGATCCTTGAGGAATGCCAACGGCTGCCGACGCCCTCTTCGGCCCTGCTCGAACGCCTGAGTCATCTGCTGTTTCTGTACGTGCTGCGCCAGCAAGTGGCCGATAACCAGCACCTCGGTGGCCTCGTCGCGTTGGCCCGGCATCCGCAATTCGCACCGCTGCTGGATCAGTTGATCGACCAACCGCAACAGCCCTGGTCCCTGGAAAGTATGGCGGTCTGCACCGGGCTCTCGCGTTCGGCGTTTTTCAAGCGCTTCAACGAACTGGCCGGGCAATCCCCCGGCCAGGTATTGCTGGCACTGCGCATCCGCCATGCCTGTCAACTGCTCAAGACCAACCACACCGTCGAGCAAGTCTGCGCGGCGGTGGGTTATCAATCGATCGCGGCGTTTACCCGGGCGTTTGCCAAAGCGGTCGGCGTGCAACCGGGGGCGTATCGCAGGCAACACGAAGCAATGCCCCGATGAACGATAACGCGGTGTCAGGCCAAACGCCTTCGCGAGCAAGCTTCGCTCCTACAGGGACGGGCAATGGCTGCAAATCTTTCGAACAACACCAAACAATTGTGGGAGCGGGCTTGCTCGCGAAGAACGATAACGCGGTGTACCAGGCTACCCCACAGCGCCAAGGTAGTACGTGTGCAAGTCCTCCCGCGCGGCCAGTTCGGCCGCCGAACCTTCGTCCACCACCCGGCCGTTCTCCAGCACAAACGCGTACTGGGCGTAATCCAGCGCGATGTTGATGTTCTGTTCGGCCACCAGCAGGCTCAGGCCTTCCTCGCGGTTGAGCCGGGCGAGAATATCGAAGATCTCCTCGACCACCTGCGGCGCCAACCCCATGGACGGTTCGTCCAGCAACAACAGGCGCGGCTCGGACATCAGCGCACGCCCGATGGCGACCATTTGCTGCTCGCCGCCGGAGGTGTAGCCCGTGAGGCGTTTACGCAGCAGGCGCAACCGTGGGAAATAGCCGTAGATGCGCTCCAGGCGCTGACTCAGGACCTTGCGCGAGGGCCGTCCGGCAAAGCCGCCGATCAACAGGTTTTGTTCGACGCTCAGGTGCGTAAAGCAATGCCGCCCTTCAAGCACCTGGGCCAAACCCGCCAGCACCAGGCTGGCGGGATCGGCCTCGGTGATCACTTGCCCTTGATAGACAATCCGCCCCGTGGTCACTTCACCGCGTTCGGCTCGCACCAGGCTGGAAATCGCCTTGAGGGTGGTGCTTTTGCCGGCACCATTGGCCCCGAGCAACGCCACCATCTGCCCTTTGCCAACCTGCAACGAGACGCCGCGCAACGCGAGAATCGACTGCTCATAAAACACTTCGACCTGCTCCACGCTCAGCAGCGGGTCGGCTATCGGGCTCTGGCTCATCGGACCTTATTGCTCCTGGCTGCAATTGCGCGGGGTGATGCCTTTTTCCTTGGCGTACTGCGCGGCGGAGGCTTCGATGATCGGCCGCAACAAGGCGCGGTCAGCCTGGACCCAATCGCTGATCAGGTTCCAGCGCTGGCCGTCCCATTGCTGGAAGCGCACCGCACCGCCGCCTTCATGGTCGGCGCAAGACAGTTTCAACGGCTGTACCAGCCCCTTGGCGCCCAAGGCCTGCAAGCGTGCATCGTCGAGGTTCAAGTGTTCGAAGCCCCAGCGCACCTGCTCGCCGGTCAGGGGTTTGTTGCCGTACTTCTCCTGGGCCAGGCGCACGGCTTCGACGTTGAGAATGCCGTTTACCACGCCAAGGTTGTAGTACACGGTGCCGAAGCGTTTCGGATCGGCCAGGTTGCCCTTGCCGGCGTCTACCACGCTTTGCTTGATGCCTTGCAGCACCGGGAAATCGGTGCCCGACGGGTGCGTGGTAATCGCGATGAAACCCTTGGCCGCCGCACCGGCCGGCACCACGTCTTCTTCCGAGTTGCTCCAGATATTGCCGATGATGTGGTCCGCCGGGTAACCGACTTTTTGCGCCGACTTCAGCGCCACCGGATTCATCACGCCCCAGCCGCGCAGGATCACCCAATCCGGCTTCAGGCGGCGGATGTTCAGCCATTGCGATTGCTGCTCGTTGCCGGGGTGCGGGACTTCCAGCAGGGTCAGTTCGAAACCGGCATTTTTTGCCAGCGTCTCCAGCACGCCGTTGGTTTCCTTGCCATACGGCGAGCCGTGGTAAAGCACAGCGATTTTCTTGCCTTTGAGTTTGTCCGCGCCGCCTTCACGCTCGCCGATGTAGTTGATGATCGCCGACACTTCCGAATACGGATTGAGCTGCAACGGGAACACGTAGGGGAAAACGCTACCGTCGGTGGAGTCCGTGCGGCCGTGGTTGATGGTGATCAGCGGCAATTTGTCGGCGGTCGAGCGGTCAAGGGTCGCGTACGCGATGCCCACCGACAACGGGTTAGTGGCGGCTGCCGGCGCACCGTTCAGGCCACCCTTGAGGCGTTCGTAGCATTCGACGCCCTTCTCCACCACGTACTCGGTTTCGCATTCGCTCCAGGTCAATTTGACCCCGTTCACCCCACCCTTGGCGTTGATGTACTGCAGGTAGTCGATGAACCCGCCAAAGAAACCGGTGCCCCCGGCGGCGTACGGCCCGACCCGATAGCTCTGCAACGGGAAATACTGTTCGTTGGCAGCCTGAGCGCCGGCACTGAGCCCGGCGGTCAGTAAAGCCAGGCCGAGTGCCAGGCGATGCAGCGTTTTGCGGTGAGTCATGAAGGCAGTTCCTCGTGGGAGATCGATGGTGTTTTTGTCAGGGATGAAAGCAATCAGTAGCGCAGCGGCCAGACCCTGGCCCGTTGCCGAAAGCGCTGCCACAGTCGGGCCAGGCCTTCGGGTTCCTTGATCAGAAAGCCGATGATCAGTGCGCCGAAAAGCATCTTCTGGATGTTTTCCAACTGGCCGGAGTCGATCAGCCCCACAGGTAACAACCCGCAGACATTGGCCAGCAGAATCGGAAACAGCACGATGAACGCCGCGCCAAGGAAGTTGCCAAGCACACTGCCCAGGCCGCCGATAATGATGATGAACAACACCTGGAACGAACGGCTGAGGTCGAAGCCGTGGGGTTCCACCGTGCCCAGGTAAGCGAACGCCCACAGCGACCCGGCCACCCCGAGGTAGAAACCGCTGATGGCAAACGCCAACAACTTGGCCTTGAACAGGCGAATGCCGATCACGGCGGCGGCGGTGTCCATGTCGCGCACCGCCATCCAGTTGCGGCCCAACTCGCTGCGCACCAGGTTCTTGCCGAGCCAGAACAGCGCGACCACCACCGCCAGCGTCAGCAGGTAACGGCCCTTCGGCGAACTGAAATCCAGCCCGGCGATCAACAGCGGCGGCGAGGTGATGACCCCGGACGCGTTGTCGTTGGTAAACCAACTGAAGCGGGTCAGCACCCATTCCACGACAAACTGCGCGGCCAGGGTCGCCACCAGCAGGTAAAAACCCTTGATCCGCAGGCTCGGCAAACCGAAGAGCACCGCCACCAGCGCAGCGATCACGCCACCGAGGGCGAAGCTCACCAGCAACGGCAACCCGGGCACGCGCAATTGCAGGTTGTAGGCCGCAAACGCCCCGACCGCCATGAACGCCGCCGACCCCAGTGAGAGCTGCCCGGCATACCCGGTCAGCAGGTTCAAACCGAGCCCCGCCAGGGACAGCACCAGCAGCGGCACCAGAATCGCGCTGAACCAATAGTCATTGCCCAGCCAAGGCACCGCGACGAAGGCAAAACCCAACACCAGCCACAGGCCGAGGCGATCCTGACGCAAGCGAAAGGTGCGCCGCTCTGCCGCATAGGTGCTGTTCAGTTGACCGGCTTCTTGATAGAGCATGGAGGCATCCCTTGAAAAAATGTCAGACCCGCTCGATGGCGCGCTCGCCGAACAACCCGGCAGGTCGCACCAGCAGGAACAGCAAGGCGAGGACGTAAGGCACCCAGTTTTCAATGCCGCTGCCGATGATCGGGCCAAGGTAGATCTCGGCGATTTTTTCCGCCGCGCCGATGATCAAGCCGCCGACGATCGCGCCACCGATCGAGGAAAAACCGCCGATGATCAACACCGGCAAGGCCTTGAGCACCACCAGCGACAAGGAAAACTGCACCCCCAGACGCGCGCCCCACAGCAAACCGGCCACCAGCCCGACGAACCCCGCCACCGCCCACACCAGCGCCCAGATCCGTGGCAGGCGAATGCCCACGCCCAGGGACGCCAGCGGATCATCGGCGACCGCGCGCAAGGACAAACCGACCCGGGTTTTGTTGAACAGCAGCGACAAGGCGATCACCAGCGTCGCGGCGGTGCCGGCGGCGAACAGGTCGAATTGCGAGAGCAGCATTCCGCGGATTTCCAGCGGCTCATCGGGGATGCCCAACTCCAGGCCATGCACCTGCGCGCCCCAGAGGAACTGCGCCAGGCCTTCGATCATGTAAGACAACCCGAGCGTGGCCATGAACAGGATGATCGGCGGACGATTGACCAAGGGCCGCAGCACCATTTTTTCGATCAGCAACGCCAGCACCACCATGCTCGCCAGCGTCGCAACAAACGCCCAGAAGAATGGCAAGCCGCGTTCCAACAAACTGACGAAGGTCAGCGCGGCAAACAGCACCATCGCACCCTGGGCGAAGTTGAAGACACCGGAAGCCTTGTAGATCAGTACAAACCCGATCGCCACCAAGGCGTACATGACGCCGGCCAGCAAACCGCCAATCAGCACTTCAAAGAAAAATTCCATGCTCAGCGGGCCTCCGCGCGGGAGCGTCGTGTGCCCAGGTAGGCCGCAATCACTTCGGGATTGGCGCGCACTTGTTCGGGGGTGCCGTCGCCGATTTTGCGGCCGTAGTCGAGCACCACCACGTGGTCGGAAAGGCCCATGACCACGCCGATGTCATGTTCGATCAGCACAACGGTGGTGCCGAACTCACGATTGATGTCGCGGATGAACTGGCTCATCTCGCCCTTCTCTTGCGCATTCATGCCGGCCATGGGTTCGTCCAGCAGCAACAGCCTTGGCTCTGCGGCGAGGGCCCGGGCCAGTTCCACGCGTTTTTGCAAACCGTAGGACAGCTTGCCCACCAGCACATGGCGCCAGGGATGGATGCGCAGGAACTGGATGACTTTTTCGGCGTGGCGGCGTTGTTCGTCGTCTTCGCGGGGGGCGCGGCCCAGGCGCAGCATTTGCTCGATCCAGCTGCTGCGGCGCTTGAGATTGCGCCCGGTCAGCACGTTGTCGAGCACGCTCATGCCTTTGAACAGCGCGATGTTCTGGAAGGTCCGGGCAATCCCGCCCTCGGCGGCCTGGTGCGGACGCATGCGCCGCCGGGTCTGACCGGCATAGCTGACGCTACCGCTCTGGGCCTGGTAGACGCCATTGATCACGTTCAGCAACGAACTTTTGCCCGCACCATTGGGGCCGATCAGCGCGCAGATCTCCCCGGTTTTCACGGCGAAGCTGATGGAAGTGATGGCTTTGACACCCTTGAACGACAAGGAGATGTCATCGAGCCGCAATAAGATGGATTCAGTGGTCGCGCGCATGGTGGCTCGTCAGACGGAGTGAGGAATCAGGTGGGCCGGGACTTCGGCGGGTTCACGCGGTGTGGACGGTTCTTGCCAGTGGCCGGGGCGAATCCCCAACGCTGCGAAGAACGTCGCGCTGTCCTCGGTCAGGGCCGGACCCACCAGCAACGGCACGCGCAAACGGCTCATGCCCAGCACATCGAGCAAGGGCCGGCGGATCAGCCAATGGCCGAACCAGCGCCGCAACCCTCGCGGATCCGGGACCATCGCCCAGCGATACAGGTGGTGGCTGAGCGTCCCCGGCAATGGCAAGCGTTCCCGGGCCCACTGTTCGAGGCGCGCATAGGATTCGCGAGTGCCCAGCACTAGTGTCGGCCCGAGTTCGCGGCGGTCGGTGTCGCGGGTGGCCAGGGCTTCCGGGAAGTTCAGGCAGAACCCGGCGTTCAGCCAGGGCGCCAGCAGATAACGGGCCTGACCGCTGGCGGCGAACACTCTGGCGGCCAGCGCTTCTTCGTGGGTGGTGAGTTTTTCCCGCGCGACCAACTTGCGCGCGCCCTCCAGTAACTGGCCGTGGCTCAAGCGCTGGGGTTGGCTGTCATCCATAGGGTAAAAAACAAACGCCGTGGACGCTGATTCAGTGACGGGAGCTGGCGGCTCGGCGGTGACGTCAGCGGTCAACTCGGCATACGCGGTCAGCCCCGCATCGGCGGCATTCAGGCCACGTCCGTCGAGGTACAGCAAAATCCGGGGCGCATGATCGGCGCTGCGCACTTGCTGCACCGCGTCCAGGGTTTCGGCCAGGACAAACGCCGGTTCCAGCGTAGCCAAGAGGTGGCGGTGATCGAGGTCCGGGTCCAACAGCGTGACACTGCCACCCAGCCATTGCGCTGCCAGCGCCAGCAACAAGGCTTCGGCCCTGGCCTGGCTAATAACCAGCAAATCATCGCCGCGACTGAACCCGCGTTGCTGCAAGCCCGCGGCGAGACGACTGACGTCCTGCGCCACCTCGCTCCAGCGCAGGACCTGCCAAATACCCAACTGCTTATAACGCAGGGCAATCGCCGAACCTCGGGTGGCGGCTTGCAGCAACAAGGCCTGGGGCAGTGTCTGGGTCATGGGGCGATCTCTTCGGAGGGCTGACTGCAAACAGCCATTGCAGCCTCCATGCCACCCACTAAAGGCTTAACTATCAATCAGTTAAGCCATGCCGTCGGTTCAACCCCATGTATCGCCGGCGCACAGCCTGCCGAATCCCTGTTGCCCCACCAACACTTGCGCCCTGTCGCTGCCTCTATAAGAACCAAAATGAATTAATAAATACAAAATCAGTATTTATCGTTATAAAAATATTCGCGTACTGTCAGCTCATCCCGTCATTCATCACACAGTGAAGTGCCCCATGAATCCGACCGCCAACGTCATCGACTTCGCCAGCTACCGCAAACGCAAACAGGCTCAGCAACGGGCACGGGCCATGTGGGAAATGTACGCACGCAACGCCGGTTTGCAGGCTTATCAGTGGGTGCAAGCGGCCAAGGCTTCCGAGACGCGTCACGCGTGAACGGGCAGCAACCCTCGCGCTTTCTGGCGAGCGCCGACGAACCTGTCGTGGATTTGAATAATCTGGAATCCCTCGAAGAAGACCCGATCTGTGATCGCGTCGCGCAGAACCTGCAACGCCTGCGGGGCAAGCGGCACCTGTCGCTCGATGCCCTCGCCCGCCAGTGCGGCGTGAGCCGGGCGATGCTGGCGCAGATCGAATCCGGGCGCAGCGTGCCGTCGATCAAGGTCCTGTGCAAAATCGCCAAGGGCTTGAAAGTGTCGGTGGCCGCGTTTCTTGAACACCGCGCCTTTGAAGGCGTGGCGGTGTTGTCGGCGAGCCAGAGCAAACGCCTGGTCAGTGCCAGCGGCGCGTTTGTCAGCCGGGCGCTGTTTCCGTTCGACGTGGCACGCCAGTCGGAGTTTTACGAACTGCGCCTGAGCCCGTTGGGCGAGGACGTTTCCGAAGGCCATGGCCCCGGTGTTCAGGAGAACCTGGTGGTGTCCCAAGGCGTGCTGGAAATCAGCGTCAACGATGAACGCTACCTGCTCTCCACCGGCGATTCGATCCTGTTCTACGCCGACCAGCCCCACCGCTATCGCAACCCGGCAGACAGTGAAGCCGTCGCGTATCTGGTGGTGACCTACCCCGAACGCCTGGATTGACCGAGGCCCCCCCTGTGGGAGCGGGCTTGCTCGCGAAGGCGGCTTAACCTTCAACATATTCGTCGCCTGACACACCGCTTTTGCGAGCAAGCCCGCTCCCACAGGGGGTCGGCTATATGCGCAAATTTTGTGTACGACGGTGACCAGTTGTAGGAGCGAGGCTTGCCCGCGAAGGCGGCGTGTCAGGCAACCTCAATGGTCAATGCACCACCGCTTTCGCGAGCAAGCTTCGCTCCTACATTTGGATTTTGGGTGTTTGCGGGAATGAAAAAGCCCCCGGGGCCTTAGGGCCGCGGGGGCTTTTTTTGTACTGCCCGGGATCAGCAGGTGCAGCACATCAGCGGCATGCCGTTGCAGCTCATCATCATCGGCATGCTGCAGTCGTTCATCATTTTCATCATCAGGGTGCAGCAGTTTTTCATCATGTCCATGTTCATGCCGGCCATCGGCATGATTTTGCACATCATGCCGTCGTCCATCATCGTGCATTCCATCACGCACTTCATCGATGGCATCGGCATGCCCATCATCGGCATCGGCATCATCATGTTCATCATCGGCATGGCCATGGCCGACGGGGACATGCACATCATGCTCATGTTGCCGCAATGCATCATCATCGGCATGCCGCAGTTCATCATCATCTGCATCATTTCAGCGCTGTTCTTGAACATCGCCATGTCCATGCCAGCGGCCGGCATCATTTTGCACATCATGCCGTCGTCCATCATGTCGCACGACATGGTCGCCATCATCATCGGCATGCCCATCATCGGCATCATTGGCATGTTGGCGTTCATTGGCATTTGCATGGCGTTCATCATGGTGTTGTTCCCCGAAGGTTCGATAGTTGGACGAAGCTGATGGGGCGGATTCTAAGCATTGGCCAATGCGCGACAAGATGACGATCAAACAGCTGGAATGAATGCTCGAACGACTTAAAACGGGCGAATGGAACGGGGCTCGCTGCTCCAGCAAACATTCGGCTTTCATTGCAGACGGAATGTAAACCAGAGCGCGTTTTTACGGGTTATGGATATGCGATGGGCGCCTATATAAATAACCGAAAGAAATAATCGATCTAACAGCCAGCGAGTTTTTTATTGGGCGGAAAACACCTGCGCATCCGTGAACTTCTCCACGTCCACCCTATGGGGAAAGATCTTCTTCTCGACGAACAAATCATCGACCTGCTGCAACGCCAGCACATCCCGCGGCTCGACCGGCAACAGCGACTCATCGCCCCAACTGCGCAGCCGCTGCGAGACTTCCAGCGACACGTCGTTGGCCTTGGCAAACACCCGCGCGTATTCATCGGGGTTTTGTCGGGCCCATTCGAAAGCCTTGGCGAAACGCTGCAATACGTCACTAAGGGCCTGGCGTTTGAGCGGGTCGGTCAGCACTTCATCGGAGGCGGTGATGAAGGTCAGCCCGGTGTTAATCCCTTCGCCGCTGATCAGCACCCGGGCGCCCTGCTGCTCGGCAAATGCCTGATAGATACCGAACGTGGCCCAGGCTTCGATCTTGCCGGCGTTGAAGGCCGACAAAGCGTCAGTCGGCAGGACGAATCCGACGTTGACATCCTTCTCATCGACCCCGGCGTTGGCCAGTGCGCGAATCAACAGGTATTGGGAAATGCTGCCCCGGGCCGAAGACACCACCACATTGCGACCTTTCAGATCGGCCACGCTGTGGATGGGCGAATCCTGCGGCACCAGAATCCCGATGCCTCGGGATTGGCTACGGCGTACCGCGACGATGCGTAACGGCGTGCCACCGGTAGCGGCCGCGAGCACCGGCGTATCGCCGGCCGGCCCCAGATCGACAGCGCCGGCGCGCAAGGCTTCGAACAACGGCGCGGCGCCCTGGAAGTTGGCCCATTCGACCTTGTAGGGAATGCCCTCCAGCGCATTGGCCGCTTCGACCACCGTGCGCAGGCCCTTGGCCTGGTCGCCGAGGATCAGCGTGACGCTGGACAAGTCCGCTTTGGTTTTTGGCTCGACGGCGTCACCGCAGCCGCCAAGCAACAGTGCGGCACCTGACAGCAACAGCATCGCCGATTTCCACAGATATCGATCACGCATGGGCAAACCGCCGAAGCACAGGCTGACGTTCTGCCACCGCTGCACTTTCCACTTCGACGCCGAGCAGGCTCAGCAAGCGTGCGCGAATGGCCTGGAAGCCGTCCTGCCCGGTGTCGCGAGCGCGGGGCAAGTCGATGGTCAACTGCTCGGCAATCTTGCCGTCGGCCAACACGATGACCCGGTCGGCGAGCAGGATCGCTTCGTCCACGTCGTGGGTCACCAACAGCACCGCTGGCGTGTGTTTACGCCACAGTTCGATGATCAGCCGATGCATCTTGATTCGGGTCAAGGCATCGAGGGCGGCGAACGGTTCGTCGAGCAGCAACAGCTTGGGTTCGCGCACCAAGCCACGGGCCAATGCGACCCGCTGCGCTTCGCCGCCGGACAGGGTCGCCGGGTAGGCCTCCAGTCGATGGGCCAGCCCGACTTCAGTCAAGGCTTGCACCGCACGCTCCTTGGCATCGGGAATGTGCAGGCCGAGGATCACGTTTTTCCAGGCGCGTTTCCACGGCATCAGACGCGGCTCTTGAAACACGGCGGCCCGGGCCTTGGGCACGCGCAACTGGCCGCTGTCGATGCTGTCGAGCCCGGCCAGGCTGCGCAGCAACGTGGTTTTGCCGGAGCCGCTGGCCCCGAGCAGCGCGACAAATTCGCCCGGCGCGATGTCCAGGTCCAGGCCATCGATGACCCGTTGCTGACCGAACTGGCGCACCACGTTACGCAGTTGCACGGGGGCCGCTGATGGTGCGTCCAGAATATCGATGTTCGACATGTCAGTTCCTCACAAAAGATGGGCGCCAGGCCAGGGCGAAACGCTCCAGCGTGCGGATCAGTCCGTCGATCAACAAACCGAGGACGCTGTAAATCAACAGGCAGATAACGATCACGTCAGTGCGCATGAAGTCCCGCGCGTCACTGGCCAGGAAGCCGATGCCGGCGGTGGTGTTGATCTGCTCGACAAACACCAGGGCCAGCCAGGAAATCCCCAGGGAATAACGCAAGCCGACAAAGAACGAAGGCAAGGAGCCCGGCAGGATCACGTGCCAGATCAGTTCGCGACGATTCAGGCCCAGGGTGTTGGCGGCCTCGATCAGTTTCGGGTCGATGTTGCGAATACCGGAGAACAGATTGAGGTACACCGGGAAGGTGGTGCCGGTGACGATCAGCGCGATCTTGGTGAATTCGCCGATGCCGAACCAGAGGATGAACAGCGGCACCAGCGCCAGGGAAGGAATGGTGCGCAGCATCTGCATCGGTGAATCGAGGATCACTTCGCCGCGCTTCGACAAGCCGGTAATCAGCGCCGCGACCACGCCAACGCTGACCCCGATGCTCAAACCCAGCAACGCCCGTTGAAGGGACACCAGCAAATGCTTGCCCAGTTCGCCGGAGACAATCATCGCCCACAGCGTGCCGCCAATCTGCGACGGTGCGGCAATGACCCGTTGCGGGATCAAGCCGAACTGTGACGCCAGTTCCCACAACAGCAGCAGCGCGATCGGGCTGAGCAGGCGCAGGAAGACTTCGGGGGTTCGCCAATTGCTTAGCCAGTTGGGGATCAGCCGCGACGCACGTGGGCTATCAATCGCCTTGCTGACGGAAAATGAGCTACTGGCGCTCGGTGTATCGAAGGTCTTTTCGGTCATCAGGCTTCCTTCCTCTTCAAGAACATGGCTTCGGATTCATGCTATTCGCATAAAAAACGCCAGTGAAATTCTTTTTGGGAATAACCTAATATGATTAAAAATCAGATAGAAGATAATCCAGATAAATTATTTGCATAATTAAAGCGCGCGGGCCGCGCCCGTCGCGGCGTGTACTCCGGACACGGATTAAAATGCGGATTTCTGATATCTACAATTTCTTATGATTCATTAAATTAATAATTAACTTAGAACAAAACGGCATTTCACAGCTCAGCCCCGCTGCGCCTACTTTCGACGCCACAGACCGACCCCCATGCCAGGTGGAGGCTTGATTCACGCCTTTTTCATTACCTGACAACGAGAGTCGCATCCATGTCTGCAGTACCCCGCTCCTTGGCTGATCCGGCAAAACCCACGCGTCATCGTTCACCCTTTATCGTCAGCCTGGCCGCGTGCAGCATGGTCTTCGGCAGTTCGGCCTTGAAGGCCGAAGAAATCGAGCGCACCGAGGACAAGGACACGCGACTGGAGAAGGTCACGGTCATCTCAACCGGCGTTCGGGGCACCCAACGGACAGTGGCCGAAAGCCCGGCGCCGATCGACATCGTCACGGGCGAGCAATTGCTGAAAACCGGTCGCGCCGACCTCACTGAAGCCATCGCCAAGCTGCTGCCATCGTTCAACTACGGCACCAACATCGCCGGCTACAACTCGACCATCCGCCCTCTGTCCAACCGCAGTCTGGCGCCGGCCTATACGTTGGTGCTGGTCAACGGCAAGCGCCGGCACAATAGCGCCCTGCCCGCCAACGGCTCGACCGACAGCAGCGGTGCCAACTCCGTCGATATCGACATGATCCCGATCAGCGCGGTGGAGCGCATCGAGGTGCTCAAGGACAGCGCCGCCGCTCAATACGGTTCGGATGCGATTGCCGGGGTGATAAACGTCATCCTCAAATCCAGTGCCCAGGGCGGCCATCTGGGCCTGACGTACGGCAAGCTCTACAGCGGCGAAGGTGAAGTCAGCAAGTTCGAGGGCGATACCGGGTTTGCGCTGGGCGATGGCGGTTTCCTGCACCTGTCCGGCGATGCGCGCAAACGCGGCGATGCCAGTTGGAACGAAAAAGCCACGAACAAAGCGTACTTTCCCGGCGACCCTCGGGAGGCCACCTGGGACAGGGTCGGGGTCAAAAACGGAGACCCGCAGATCAAGGCGTTCAACCTGGGCTACAACGCCGAACTGCCCCTGGATGAGCAAACCAAACTCTACTCCTACGCCACCTACGGCCAACGCAAGGCGATCATCAACAACTACTTCCGCTACCCCAACGGCAACGCCAACATCCCGGAGCTGTTCCCCGACGGCTACTACCCGCTCAACAACCTGGACGACAAGGACTACCAGTTCCTGTTCGGCGGCAAAGGGCTCGTCGCGGGTTGGGACTGGGACCTGAGCACCACCTACGGGCGCAACACCAACCATCAGTACAGCGACCTGACGATCAACCCGTCGCTGGGGCCGGCGTCGCCGACCTCCTTCGATGACCTGGCCACCTATCGCTTCGATCAGTGGGTCAACAACCTGGACATCACCCGCGCCTTCGACGGGGTGTTCGGGTTTCCGCTGCAAGTGTCCGCCGGCCTCGAACATCGTTGGGAGCGTTTCAGCACGTTTGCCGGCGACACCCAGGCGTATACCGTCGGCGGCTATCGCTTCCCGGCGACATTGCCCAACGGTCAGCGCAACCCGCTGGCCGGGCAATTGGCCGCGATTGCCGCACAGGCCGCCGCGACCATCGCGCCGCAGGATGAAACCAGCATCAAACGCAACAATTACGCGGCTTACATTGACTTCGGCATCACGCCGATCGAGCGTTTGTTCATTGACGTGGCGGCCCGGGCGGAGCACTTCGATGACGACTCGGGGAACACCGTCAGTGCCAAAGTCAACTCGCGCTATGAACTCACCGAAACCGTGGCCGTGCGCGGTACGGTCGGCAGCGGATTCCGCGCGCCGTCCCTGACCCAGATTGGCTACAGCATCACCGACAACCGCGTGGGCGCGGCGCCGGACGGCACTATCGTTCCGGCGGTGACGCGCATTGCCCCGGTGGGCTCGCCATTGGCCAAAGCCTTGGGCGCGAGCAGCCTGGACCCGGAAAAATCCCGCAACTTCGGTCTCGGCGTGACCTGGCAACCGGCCAAGCGCACCAGCCTGACCGTCGACGCCTACTGGATCGAAATCTCGGACCGCATCGCCCGCACCGAAAGCCTCTACGGTCCGGCCCTGACGCCGACCCTGACTGGCCTCGGCATCGACCCCAGCACCTGGACGTCGTACTACGCCAATGCCTTCGACACCCGCACTCGCGGGGTCGATGTGGTGGCCGATCACTTCACCGATATCGGTGCCTGGGGCGAGGTGCGCTGGAACGCCGCGTTCAACTACAACGACACCGTGATCACCGACCTCAAGCAACCGCCCGCCGCGTTGCAAGGTCTGGGCAGCAATCCCGGCGGCAGCCTGACCTGGATCGGCCGCGCGCGTCAGGGCGACCTCACCGACGCCCAGCCGCGAACCAAATGGATTCTGGGTGCCAACTGGAAGCTCGCCGACCTGGCGATCAACCTGCAAACCACGCGCTACGGCAAGGTCAAGACCCTGCAACAACTGGAGAGCGGTGACCGCAGCTTCGGCGCGAAATGGATCACCGATCTGGATATCTCTTACACCCTGTTCGACAACATCACCGTGAGCCTGGGCGGCACCAACATTTTCGACGTGCGCCCGGACAAACACGCGGTGCCCTCCGCCGTCGGCCTGAACCTCTACGGCAACCCACCGTTCTATCCCGGCGGCGGCTTCTGGTACAGCAAGCTGGCGTATGACTTCTGATCCCCCTCCCAACGACAAGGAACTCAGCATGAGCATCGAATTTATCGGCTACATCGGCGGCCACCACTCCTCGGAGATCCACCCGCGCAGCGGCCCGGTGTTGCAACCCGACTACGTGGAAACCGTCGCCCGCGCCCATGACGAGGCCGGTTTCGACCGCGCCCTGGTGGCGTTCCACTCCAACAGCCCGGACAGCACGCTGATTGCCTCTCACGCCGCCAGCGTGACGAAAAACCTGAAATTCCTGATCGCCCATCGCCCGGGTTTTGCTGCACCGACCCTGGCCGCGCGGCAGTTCAATACCCTGGATGTGTTCAATGGCGGACGTACCGCCGTGCACATCATTACCGGCGGCGATGACCGTGAACTGCGGGCCGATGGCAGTTACATCGGCAAGGATGAGCGCTACGCCCGCACCGATGAATACCTCGACGTGTTGCGCCAGGAATGGACCCGCGAAAAGCCCTTCGACTATCAGGGCAAGTACTACCAGGTCGAGGGCGCGCACTCGGCCGTGAAGTCGCCGCAGCAGCCGCACATCCCGCTGTATTTCGGCGGTTCGTCGGCGGCGGCCATCGCGGTGGCCGGCAAGCATGCGGACGTATATGCGCTGTGGGGTGAAACCTACGAGCAGGTGCGCGAAGTGGTGAACCAGGTGCGCGCCGAGGCGGCCAAGCATGGGCGCAGCATTCGCTTCAGCCTGTCGTTGCGCCCGATTCTGGCGGACACCGAAGCGCAAGCCTGGGAACGCGCCGAACGCATCCTGGAACAGGCTACGGCTTTGGCGGAACAGAATGGCTTTGTGCGCCGCGAACCGCCGAACGAAGGCTCCCGGCGTTTGTTGGCGGCTGCGGCCCAGGGCTCGCGTCTGGACAAGCGTCTGTGGACCGGGATTGCCGGCCTGCTTGGCGCGCAAGGCAATTCGACCTCGCTGGTCGGCACACCGGAACAAGTGGCCGAAGCGCTGCTCGACTATTACGACCTGGGCATCACCACGTTCCTGATTCGCGGTTTCGATCCGCTTAACGATGCCATCGA
Source organism: Pseudomonas sp. dw_612 (assembly GCF_018449725.1). Classification (GTDB taxonomy): domain Bacteria; phylum Pseudomonadota; class Gammaproteobacteria; order Pseudomonadales; family Pseudomonadaceae; genus Aquipseudomonas. Next base: position 99,001 of record NZ_JAAVVC010000027.1, read on the forward strand.
CTATGGCAAGCGTCTGATCCCGCTGGTTCGTCAATTGGTGGCCGAGCGGGAACGGCAAGCGGCGGAAAAAGTGGCGTGATTGCAGCGCCTACAAAAAAGGGGCTTACCTTGCGGTAAGCCCCCATCCGTAACGCAATCTGTAACTGCTGGCGAAGCCTGCGTTCGGCGGCGAAGCAGTCGTGAATCAGGCAGCGTGGTGTTTCAGGTAGACCACGTGTGCAGGGTTTACGACGGCTTCGCGTTGCTCGTCAGTTGCTACATCGGGATCAAGCCGGATTTTTCACACTCGGCCGTTCACTGACTTTGGCATTCCACGCCACCAACGCCGTGCATTCCTGCGGAATCGCAATCTGCGCAAAACCGGCGAAGATCAATCCCGCCCACACCGTGATGTCCGCCATCGAGAACTGATCGCCCGCCACGTAGGGCTGGGTTTTCAGGACTTCGTCGAAGTACTTCATGCCATTGATAGCTTTGTCGCGATGCATCTCGCCCCATACCGCGCGGTCGCTCCACTCGGGCTTCTTGTACGGCTTGAGTTGCGCGCCGAGGCCGTCGGTGGCGTGGTGGAAATAGATGCCGATGGCATCGATCAACTGGTCATCGGCACGTTTCTGCATCATGTGAATCAACCCTTTCTCCTTCGGCGTGGTACCGGTGAGCGTGGGGTTGCCTTCGAGATTATCGAGGTATTCGGTGATCGCGGTGCACTCGGACAGATAAGTGCCGTCATCCAACTGCAACACCGGCACCGTGCCGGTTGGATTGATCGCCAGGAACGCGCTCTGCTTGTGCTCGGCGGCGGGCAGATCGACCTTGATGAACTCGATTCTGGACGCCAACGCCTTCTCGGCGATGACCACACGAATGCGTAACGGGCTAGGAAAACCGGGGATGTCGTAAATCTTCACGTGAACTCCGTTGCTATCTATCTATCGGGAGGTAGACAATGCGGGCAGCGATCGATTCGGTCAACAGATATCTATCAGTAGGTAGGCAAATAGATTATGACGGCACCAGATACCAAACAGACCATTCTCGACGCCGCCCGCCGGGTTGTGCAGGCGCGCGGCTACAACGCGTTGAGTTTTCGTGAATTGGCCAAGGAAGTCGGGATCAAGAGCGCCAGCATCCACTACCACTTCCCCACCAAGGGCGATTTGGGGGCGGCGCTGGCCAAGCGTTACACCGAAGACACCACGGGTTATCTGGAGCAATTGCTGACGGAATCCCGCGACCCCGCCGCGATGATGGACGCCTACACCGCAGCCTTCCGCGCAGCGTTGGAGAACGACAATCGCATGTGCCTGTGCGGAATTCTCGCGGCCGAACATCATGATCTTCCGGCCGAAGTGCGGGTCGAGGTGGACGGGTTCACCGATGCGAATGTGCTGTGGCTGGGTAAGGTACTGGCGCTGAAACAACCCGACACTCAACCAGAGGCGCTTGAACGTCAGGCGCTGTCGGTGTTTGCCGCCATTCAAGGGGCGCAATTGGTATCCCGTGGGCGCAATGACATTGCGGTCTATGACCAAATGATCGAGTCCTATCGAGTGGCGGGCCTGATTCCCTGAAGGCGGAATCTGCTACTGTCTTGGCACATTTATCGATGACGATCTACGCCCATGACCCACCCAACGCCTGATCCTCAAGCCGTCTGCGCCCCGATCACCAAGAGCGCGATTTTCATCGTGGCCACCCTGGCGCCCGGCAGCGATGCCGCTGAAAAAGTCCGGAGCTGGTGCGGCGACATTGCCGCCCTCACCCGCTCCGTCGGCAAACGCGTGCCGACCGGTTACTTGTCCTGCGTTTGCGGCTTTGGTTCCAGTGCCTGGGACACGCTCTTCGGTCAGCCGCGCCCTGCGTCGCTGCACCCATTTCGCGAGTTCGGTGACGAGGGACGTCGCGCGCCAGCGACGCCGGGGGACATCCTGCTGCACATTCGTGCGGACCAGATGGACCTGTGTTTCGAACTGGCGACGCAGCTGCTCTCGGCGCTGGGCGATGCGGTGTCAGTGGTCGATGAAGTCCAGGGTTTCCGCTATTTCGACATGCGCAGCATCATCGGTTTTGTCGACGGCACGGAAAATCCGGATGATCGGCACATGGCCAAATTCACGCTTATTGGCGATGAAGATCCGGCGTTTGCCAGCGGCAGCTACGTGCTGGTGCAGAAATACCTGCACAAGATGGACGCGTGGAATGGGCTGTCCGTCGAGGCGCAGGAGCGCGTGATCGGGCGGACCAAACTGTCCGATATCGAACTGGGCGATGCGGTCAAACCAACCAATTCCCACAGCGCCTTGACGACCATCACCAAGGACGGCCAGGAAGTGAAAATCCTGCGCGACAACATGCCCTTCGGCCGCCCGGGCGCCGGCGAATTCGGCACGTATTTCATCGGCTATGCCCGCTCGCCGGAGCCGATTGAGCTGATGTTGGAGAACATGTTTGTCGGCCGGCCGGCGGGCAACTACGACCGCTTGCTGGATTTCAGCACGGCGGTCACCGGCGGGTTGTTCTTCGTGCCTTCGGCGGATTTGCTGGAAGAGCTGGTGGATCGCGAGGCGTAGACGGTCACCTGTGGGAGCGGGCTTGCTCGCGAAGACGGTGTGTCAGCCAACATTTATATCGACTGACACGACGCTTTCGCGAGCAAGCCCGCTCCCACAGGGGTGAGGTGTTGAACCCAAGTTTCGCGTCATTCCTTGTAAGCGGTATCAGTCCGTTCCAGTTGGCGAATAAGCGCATTCCAATGCCGCGCCACGCCCGGCCCATCACCACTCTTGAACGCCTCCGCCTGTTTCTCGACCTTGGCCACCACCTCAGCCGGAGGGAACACCAGTTCAGCATTGCCACCGGCCTGGGCGGCGATCTGAATATTGCAGGCCCGCTCCAGACCATGCAGCTGCTGGAACGCGTGTTCAACGCTGACACCCGCCGTCAGCAAACCGTGGTTGCGCAGGATCAACACACTTTTATCCCCCAAGTCCGCCACCAGTCGTTCGCGCTCGTCCAGGTCCAGGGCGATGCCTTCGTAACCGTGATAGGCCACACGCCCGGAAAAACCGATGGAATGCTGGGAAATCGGCAGCAACCCGTCGCGCTGGGCCGAGACCGCGATACCGTCACGGGTGTGAGTGTGCAACACCGCTTGCAGGTCCGGACGCGCGCCGTGGATGGCGCTGTGGATCACGTACCCGGCGTAGTTGATGCCCAGGCCGGTCGGGTCGTCGACGAGGGTGCCGTCGAGGTCGACCTTGACCAGGTTGGAGGCGCTGATTTCATCGAACAGCAGCCCGAAGGCATTGATCAGGAAATGCTCCTCGGGCCCCGGCACCCGCGCGGAAAAGTGCGTGTAGATGTGATCGGTCCACTTGAACAACGCCGCCAACCGATAGGCCGCGGCCAGTTTGACCCGCACTTCCCATTCTTCGGGCGTGACGCGCTGGCGAACATTTTTCGAGACACTGGACAACGGGCTGACGCTGCTCATGGCAAAACTTCCTGGATGGCCTTAAGAATTGCCGCCAGCCTATGGGAAGGCAAAAAATAATAAAAAGCACATTTTAATCTAAGCTAATTATCATTTTTTTTTATGTCTTGAGTCTGCCGTCATGCCGCGCTCTTGATCTTCTGCAATGACCCGGCGACCAGTTTTCCAAAAGCATCCACCGGCCCTTGCAGGTTGCCGAGGAAGTGCGGGTAGATCAGCCACAGGTCCATCACCGGTTTGAAATCCTTGAGCGGCACCACCGCCAGTTGGTCGACATGCGCACTGCGTTCCAGCAGCGGACGCGGCACCAGACCAAGGCCCAGGCCATCGGCGACCAGGCCCAATTGCAACTCGGTGCCGAAAGTTTCCAGGTTGACCCGCAGCGCCAGCCCCTGATCTGACAATGTCCGCTGCAACCCGGCGCGGAAGCCACAGCCGTCGGGGTTGAGAATCCAGCCACTCTGGTAAACATCGGCCAGTTTGCACGGGCGTTTGGGCACTTGGGCCTTGGCGCAGACCACCACCAGTTCCATTTTGCCGATGGACTCGCCGACGATGTTGTCCGGGAAAATCTTGCCCGCCGGGAACAACGCCGCTGCGGCGTCCAGTTCACCGCGTTCGATCTTGCCCACCAATTGACTGCCCCATCCCGTCGCCACTTGGGCGCGCAGCTCCGGGTATTCGACGCGCAGGTGCTTGAGCGCATCAAGCAGCACCACGTCGCCGATGGTTTGCGGCACGCCCAGGCGCAGCAGCCCGGTGGGCGGTGCATCCGTCGCCACCAGTTCACGCAAGGCGTCCATTTCCCGCAGGATCAAACGGCACTGTTCATACACCCGCGTTCCGATCAAAGTAGGCTTGAGCGGTTTGGTGTTGCGGTCGAACAATTCCACGCCCAACGCTTGCTCGAAGTTCTGCACCCGCCGGGTAATCGCGGGTTGAGTCAGTTGCAACGACTCGGCGGCATGGCTGATGGACTGGCAACGGATCACTTCGACGAAGGCATCGATATCATCAATTTTCATTTGGGCCGCACATAGAGAACAGTCAATAAGATGTCTGAAAAGCATAGTTCCATTGATGGCATCTGGATAGCCCGAAGCGCACACGCGCCTCTATCGATAACGTCTAACGCTATTCAGATGGGTTCTAAATTCCTTTCAGCTATAACCTAATCATTAAAAAATAGCATATTAAACACGATCATTATGCTTAGATATTTGGAACAACCTTCGGAACCAACGATGGAATCGCCATGACCCAGGCCCGACACCCGGAGAGACTCAGAGCATTCATAGGCGCCCTGGCGGAACTGATCGACAGCAACCCGCGCGAGGGCGACCTGTTGCATCGCGGCGGCAAGCTGCTCGGTCAACTGGTCAGCCATGACGACTGGCTGCCGGAAGACTTTGCCCGCCCCGACCCGGAGCGCTATCAGCAATTTCTGCTGCACGCCGATTCGCGGCAGCGCTTCAGTGTGGTCAGTTTTGTCTGGGGGCCGGGGCAACGCACGCCGATCCACGATCACCGGGTCTGGGGCCTGATCGGCATGTTGCGTGGCGCGGAGTATTCCCAGGGTTTCGCCCGTCACACCGACGGCACACTGGTGCCCGAGGGCAACCGGATTCAGTTGCAACCCGGCCAGGTCGAGGCCGTGTCGCCGAAGATTGGCGACATCCATCAAGTCAGCAACGCGTTTGACGATCAGGTGTCCATCAGCATTCATGTGTATGGCGCCAACATCGGCGCCGTGCGCCGCGCGGTGTATCAGCCTGACGGCAGCGAGAAACTGTTTATCTCCGGTTATTCCAACGCCTTTCTCCCCAACATCTGGGATCTGTCCAAAGAGAGCCAAGCCTTATGAGCAACGTACTGACCCGCACCTTCGCTGACATTCGAAAGGCCCTGCTGAAAAAGGAAGAACTGGCCCTCGTGGATGTGCGTGAAGAAGCGCCCTTCGCTGAGGCGCATCCGTTGTTCGCGGCCAATATTCCCTTGTCCAAACTGGAGCTGGAGGTGTACTCGCGGATTCCACGGCTCGATACCGCCGTGACGGTCTACGACAACGGCGAAGGCCTGGCGCAGATCGCGGCTCAGCGGCTGCAAGGTTTGGGTTACGTCAACGTCGGCCTGCTGGAAGGTGGCCTGGACGGTTGGCGCCGCGCCGGTGGCGAGCTGTTTATCGACGTCAACGTGCCGAGCAAAGCCTTTGGCGAACTGGTGGAAAGTCAGCGTCATACGCCGTCCCTGGCGGCGGAAGAAGTTCAGGCGCTGCTCGACGGCGAAGCCGATGTGGTGGTGCTCGACGCCCGGCGTTTCGACGAATACCAGACCATGAGCATTCCCACCGGCATCAGCGTGCCGGGTGCGGAATTGGTACTGCGCGCCCGGGAACTGGCGCCGGACCCGGCCACGCGGATCATCGTCAACTGCGCCGGGCGCACCCGCAGCATCATCGGCACTCAGTCACTGATCAACTCCGGCATTCCGAACCCCGTGTCTGCCTTGCGCAATGGCACCATCGGCTGGACCCTCGCCGGTCAACAGCTGCAACACGGCCAGTCGCGTCGGTTTGCACCGACCAGCGAAGAACACCGCCACATCGCCGCCCAAGATGCCCGTCGGGTGGCCGACAAAGCCCTGGTCGGTCGCGCCAGCCTCGCCGATCTTCAGCGCTGGCAGCAGGAGTCGACCCGCAGCACGTATCTGTTCGACGTGCGCACGCCGGAAGAATTCGAAGCTGGGCACCTGCCTGCTGCGCGCTCGACCCCCGGCGGTCAACTGGTGCAGGAAACCGATCACTTCGCCAGCGTGCGCGGTGCGCGTCTGGTGCTGGTGGATGACGACGGCGTGCGCGCCAACATGTCGGCGTCCTGGCTGTCGCAGCTGGGTTGGGAGGTGCATGTGCTGGACGATGCGCAGCCTGCGCATTTCAGCGAAAAAGGGGCCTGGCAGGCGCCGGTCCCCGCGCCGCGACAGGCCGAAGAGATCAGCCCCGACACCCTGGCCGAATGGCTGACCCATGGCGACAGCGTGGTGCTGGATTTCACCAGCAGCGCCAACTACGTCAAGCGTCACATCCCCGGTGCGTGGTGGGCGCTGCGCGGTCAATTGCGCGAAGCCCTGGCCAATGTGCCTGAAGCAGAACGTTACGTACTGACCTGCGGCAGCAGCCAATTGGCGCGGTTGGCCGTCGCCGATGTCGAGGCTTTGACCGGCAAACCGGTGTTTCTGCTCAAGGGCGGCACGGCCAGTTGGGTCGCCGCGCAACTGCCGCTGGAAGATGGCGAAAGTCATCTGGCCTCGCCGCGCATTGACCGCTATCGCCGCCCTTATGAAGGCACCGACAGCCCGCGCGAAGCGATGCAAGCCTATCTGGATTGGGAATATGGTCTGGTCGCGCAACTGGCCCGCGACGCCACCCATGGTTTTTTTGTGATCTAACAAAAACCCGTTGTAGCAGCTGCCGAGCAGCGCGAGGCTGCGTTCGGCGGCGAAGTAGTCGCAAACCCTGTGCACGCGGTTTATCTGAAACACTGCGTCGCCTGATTTCACGACGGCTTCGCCGCCGAACGCAGCCTCGCGCTGCTCGGCAGCTGCTACAAAAGCCACCACGCACAAATCCAACAAACATCCGACCCCTCTCCAGGCGGAGGCTGAACCCACAACCGAGAGGAGTTACACCATGTCCGCTGTCTTGCACCACACCGACTTACAGCCTCAACCGACCTTGCACGTCACCCGCCTGGAACCAACCATCGGCGCCGAAATCTCCGGCATCGACTTGAGCCAGCCACTGACACCCGCACTGCGTGATGAACTGCGCCAGTTGCTGCTCGAACACAAAGTCATTTTCTTCCGCGACCAGGTGATCAGCACCGAACAGCAGATCGCCTTTGCTCGTGAATTCGGTGAGTTGTACGTTCACCCGACCACCCAGCAAAACGACCCGACACAACCGCAAGCGCACCTGATTCAAGCCCAGGACGAACGCAAACTCTACGGCCCAAGAATCAGCGGCCGTTGGCACACCGACACCAGTTGGCTGTTGCGCCCGACTCTGGGCGCGATATTGCGTGCAGTGGATTTGCCACCGGTGGGCGGCGATACCTTGTGGGCCGACACCGGCGCGGTGTATCGCGCCTTGCCCGATGAGCTGCGCGCAGAAATCGACGATGTATATGTGGTTCACGACTTCAAAAAAGCGTTGGACAAGGTCGGCTACGACTACCCGATCCTGGCGCATCCGCTGGTGCGCACCCACCCGGAAACCGGTGAGGACGGTCTGTTCATCAACTTCTCGCAGAACCCTTCGGTCATCGGCTGGACGCCGGAAAAGAGCAAGCAACTGATCGACCGCCTGCTGCTGGAATTCAACAAGCCTGAACATCAGGTGCGCTTCAAATGGCGTGAAAACTCCGTGGCGTTCTGGGACAACCGCTCGACGCTGCACTACCCGGTCTACAACTACGGCGATTATCCGCGCCGCATGGAACGGGTGCTCATCGCTTATGACGACATTCCCCATCGGGTAAAACGCGCCAACGCGGCCTGACCCCACCCCCAAGAAAAGACCCGGCAACCCAATGCCGATCAATTAGCCGTCACACGACCCGTAGCAGCTGCCGAGCCTGCGAGGCTGCGTTCGGCTCGTGTAGCAGCTGCCGAGGTACGAGGCTGCGTTCGGCTGCGCAGCAGTCGTGAAACCTGAGTACGCGGTTTATCTGAAACACCGCATCGCCTGATTTCACGACTGCTTCGCAGCCGAACGCAGCCTCGTACCTCGGCAGCTGCTACACGAGTCGAACGCAGCCTCGTACCTCGGCAGCTGCTACGGGAGCCTGTCTGGCGGGCGATTTTTAGCTGATCGGTATTTTTGCCTGTGCGTGCAATCTTTCAGGAATTCGCGTCATGACCTCATCCAGCACCCGAGTGAAATACGATTATTACGCGGCCGCAGCCCTGAGCCTGCTGACGGCGAGTATTCAGGTCCACGCCGAAACCAGCGAGCCGGACAAGACCCTGAGCACCGTGGTGGTGACCGGCAACCGCGGCAATCAACCGCGCACCATCACCGACAGCCCCTCGCCGATCGATGTGATCAGCGCCGAGCAGTTGCAAGCCAGCGGCAAGGTCGGCCTCAAGGAACTGCTCGCCCGCCTGCTGCCCTCCTTCAACCTGCCGGCGATCAATGGCGGCGGGACGTCCTGGTCGGTGCGCGGCGTGACCATGCGCGGTCTGTCCGGGGATCAGGTGTTGGTGCTGGTCAACGGCAAACGGCGGCACAATACTGCGCTGATCAACAACCTGGCGCGTATTGGTACGGCGGCGGTGCCCGTCAACCTCGACCTGATTCCAGTCTCGGCCATCGATCATATCGAAGTGCTGCGCGACGGCGCCTCGGCGCAATATGGCTCGGACGCCATCGCCGGGGTGATCAACATCATCCTCAAGGAAAACGACAGCGGTGGCAGCGCCGAAACCTCCTTCGGGCGCTACGGCAGCGGCGACGGCGACACCGTGCACCAGACCGTCAACTACGGACTCGCGCTGCCCAATGACGGCTTCGCCAACCTGGCGCTGGACAGCAAGGAACAGGAGCCCTTTGACCGCACCGGCAGCGCCACGGGCAATCTTTACTCACTGCCCGGTTTCCCCGACAGCCGCGACCAGACCGTCAATCGCCACGGCTGGAACCCCAGTTACGGACTGGGCCGGGAGAAAGTCACCAATGCCAGCTACAACCTTGAGCTGCCAATCCAGGATGATCTGAAGTTCTACTCGTTCTCCACCGCCAGCTACATGGAAACCACCAAAGTCACCGGCAACTATCGCCCCAACGACATCACGTCCCTGGCCGGTGATCCGAACACGCCCTACCCCGACGGTATTCATGCGCAACGGCGCAACCGCACCATCGACTTTCAAGTGGCGGGCGGCTTCAAGGGCGAAGTCGGCGGCTGGAACTACGACGCCAGTTCGACTTGGGGCGAAGACGACTCGACCCTCAATGCCAACAACACCCTCAATCCGTCGCTGGGGCCGACCAGTCCGACCTCGTTCAACCTGGCCTCGCAGATTTTCGATCAGTGGACCAACAACCTCGACTTCAGCCGCGGCTTCGACATTGGCTTGAAAAATCCGCTGCAAACTTCTTTCGGCTTCGAATACCGCTGGGAGAAATACCAGATCGAGCCCGGCGATTTTGCATCCTATACGCCGGGTGACTATGTGATCCCCAGCGGACCGTTTGCCGGCCGCACGCCGCTGCCCGGCCTCGCCTCCTACAACGGCACCAGCACCGCCGACGCCGGGGAAATCAGTCGCAGCAATATCGCCAGTTACGTCGATCTGGGCCTGGACGTGACGGATAAATGGTACGTCGGCACGGCGGCGCGTTATGAGCATTACACCCAGGACATTGGCAGCACCTGGAGCGGCAAGTTTTCGACTCGCTACAAAATCACCGATGCCTTCGCTGTGCGCGGTACGGTCAACAACGGTTTCCGCGCACCGTCCCTGGCGCAGACGATTTATGCCTCGTCCACGTTTACCTCGGGCGGCGTGGTCAATGGCGAGCAGGTCTCGGTGCCGGTCAAGGTGTTGCCGGTGGACACGCCTGAGGCACAGGCCTTGGGCGCCGAAAAGCTCAAGCCGGAAAAATCCCTGAACTACAGCCTCGGCTTCACCTACGACCCCACGGCCAACTACCGGTTGACCACCGACCTGTATCAGATCGGCATCCGCGATCGCATCGTGTCCACCAGCCTGTTGGGCGGCCCGGCGGTTTCGCAGATTCTGGTCGCCAACGGCTTGTCGCCGGGCCTGTTTGCCCAGTACTACACCAACGCGGTCGACACCCGGACGCGCGGCATCGACATCATCAACGAGTACCGCCAGCAACTGGATGAGTACGGCCAGGTGCGCTGGAGCGCCGCCTACAACTGGAACCAGACCAAGATCGAAAAGCTCCAGGACAACCCGGCCAAACTCACCAGCCTGGGTTCGAATTACCAACTGTTCGACCGGCGCCTGCAAAAGGACCTGACCGTCGCCACGCCGCAATCGAAACTGATCCTGGCCGCTAACTGGAAAGTCACCGCCTACAACCTGAACCTGGCGCTGACCCGCTTCGGCAGTTACACCGAGGGCGACAACAACCCGGTCAACGACCGTAAATTCAGCGCCAAATGGATCACCGACCTGGACGCGGCCTACGACCTGACCAAACACCTGACCGTGGCGCTGGGCGCGAATAATCTGTTCAACGTCTACCCGGACAAAAACGGCATCAAGGACTGGGCCGGCGGCTACAAATACGGACAGTTTTCACCGTTCGGATTTGGCGGGGCGTATTACTACACACGGCTGGCCTACAACTTCTGACGGTTGGACGAAATCCTGTGGGCGAGCTTGCTCGCGATGGCGTCTGATCAGTCAATGATGATGTTGCCTGACATATTGCTATCGCGAGCAGGCTCGCTCCCATAGGGGGGTGTGCTGTGCGCGCAAATTTTGTGCTCGGCG
>NZ_JAAVVC010000028.1 GCF_018449725.1 Pseudomonas sp. dw_612
CACAGGCGCTACAGATTCAGAGTTTTGCAGCAGCCAACTCCGGCACCACCCAATCCGTCACCTTGAACGGCTTGCGAATCAACTTCTGCTGCGAAGCCAAATCCACCGCATCCTGCAGTTTCCCCAGGAACACCGGGTCAAGCGTCGACGGGAAAATCTCGCTCAACTTTTGATCCTTCAGATCCTGAGTCAGGATCAGCGGCGGATAACTCGCCAGCCCCGACACCAACTGAATGTACGCGTCCTTGTTGCTGTCCTGGGTCAGCCACTCCACCGCTTGCTGCTGCGCCTTCAGCAGTTTTGCGACGACATCAGGATGCTCATCGACAAACTTGCCCGTGCCGACCAACACCGCCTGCACACTGCCCGCGCCCCCCAGATCCTTGGTGTTAAGCGGCAGCTCGGCCAGGCCCTTGGCTTGCAACGCCGTCAGCCCGGAACTGCCCCACGACGCATCGATCTGCTTGGCCGCCAACGCCGCCACCGCGCCGTTGAAGTCCAGATTGATGACCTTCACATCTTTTTCGCTCAACCCCTGGCTTGCCAGCGCCGCATCGAAGGACAGCTGCGTGGCGGTGCCGCGGAAGATCGCCACGCGTTTACCCTTGAGGTCTTGCAGGGTCTTGATCCCCGAGCCGGGCACCACGCCCAGATACTGTTTCACGCCCCGTGCGGAGGCGCTGAGCAGCCGCGTATCGAGACCATTGGACTTGCCAATGATCGCTGCCAAATCCCCCAGGTAAGCCAAGTCCACCTGACCATTGGCGAACGCTTCGTTGATCACCGGTCCTGCGCCCTTGAAGAAACTCCACTGAATCTTGATGCCCTGATCGGCGAAGGCTTTTTCGTAGATCTGCTGGTCACGTAATACGTCCGCGATCCCGCCGCCGCTGTGCTGGGTGCCGGCGCTGAGGTCGGGCACGGCGATCCGGATTTCCTTGAGTTCGTCGGCGTGGGCAGTGAACGCCAACAACCCCGCCAACGCCGGTATGGCGAACAGACTGATGACACGTTTGAAGGGACGATTCATGGGTGCGGCTCCTGGTGGCGACGGCGTTGAGGAGCAGAACGTAGGCTGAATAGGGCTCAGCACTTAAATACTATAAATTCACATTTTTATAGCTTTTTGATCTATGCCAGTTAACGCGTGGCTCTCGGGTGGGTATGCATAAACAGCATCGAAAATATTCTTCGAATGCATTGGATGCGTGTGGGCTGTAGGCCTTAAATGGCTTGGCTTATCTCTCAATAGCATTGATTTAAATTTTTATAGATCGATTTTGCATACACCGAGCCCCTGTGGGAGCGGGCTTGCTCGCGAAAGCGTCGGGACAGTCGACATCTTCATTGCCTGACACACCGTCATCGCGAGCAAGCCCGCTCCCACAAGGACAGGCCAGTTTTGCAACCCGACAACGGAGGTCATCCATGGCCCGTGTTTCCCTTCTCAGCCTGCCGCTGCTTGCGCCGCCGCTCAACGGCCAACGCCTGTGGCCGAGCCTGAGCCAACGCCTGTTGCCCTGGCTGTTGCCGATCAGCCTGTTCGCCCTCTGGTGGCTGGCCAGCCGCAATCACTGGATGAGCGAACAAATCCTGCCAGCGCCGTCACTGATCTGGAGCAGCGCTGTCGAACTGTCCCAAGGCGAGTTATGGAGCCATCTGTGGATCAGCCTGCAACGCTTGTTCTGGGGTTTGCTGGCCGGGGTCAGCGCCGGTGCAGTGTTGGGGGCGACGCTGGGTTTCAGTCGGCGCCTGGAGCGTCTGGTCTTCCCGACCTTCGCCGGGTTGGCGCAAGTCCCGACCCTGGCCTGGATTCCGTTGTTCATGGTGTTCTTCGGCATCGGCGAAGTGCTGAAACTGGTGGTGCTGGTGAAGGCCATCGTGGTGCCGGTGACGTTGCACACCTTGGTCGGCGTGCGCGACGCGCAACCCAAATTACGCGAAGCCGCTGCCGTGCTGCGCTTGCCAACCCGTTTGTTGATTCGGCGCCTGATATTGCCGGCCGCACTGCCCGCGTTCATGGCCGGCGTGCGGTTGGCACTGGCGGCCGGTTGGACCTCGTTGCTGGCGGTTGAGCTGCTGGCCTCCAGCGAAGGCATCGGTTACCTGATGGTCTGGGCGCGGCAGTTGTTCATGCTCGACATCGTGTTCGTGGTGATCGTGGTGATTGGTTTGATCGGTGTGGCGATGGATCGCGGCATCGGCCTGCTGGATAAGAAACTGGTGCACTGGCCGCACCCGGCGACTGCCGAGATTCGGCGCGGACCTCGGTATGAAGGCTGGCAACGCCTGCAACCCTGGCTGCTGCCATTGGCATTGCTGGTGCTGTGGCAAGTGACCACGGATCAGCAGTGGGTCGACGCGAATATTCTGGTCAGTCCGCTGACGGTTTTGCAAACCACTTGGCACGGCTTGCTCGACGGCACTTTGATCGGCGGCATGGCCCTGAGCCTGGGCCGCACCCTCGGTGGTCTGTTGCTCGGGGGCAGTCTCGGATTTGCACTGGGCCTGCTGCTGGGCTTGTCGCGCACCAGTGAACGGGTGCTCGGCCCAACCCTCGCCGCCATCCGCCAGATCGCAATTTTCGCCTGGGTGCCGCTGCTCACCGCGTGGTTTGGTTTGGGGGAATTGGCCAAGTGGGTGTTCGTCGCCCTCGCCGCGTTTTTCCCGCTGTTCATCGCCACCCAACGCAGCGTCGCCAACCTCTCGCCGCAGCTCAATGAAGCCGCGCAAGTGCTGCGTCTGAACCTCGGCCAGCGTCTGCGTCGTTTGGTGTTGCCGGGGGCGGCGCCGGGGATTTTCGCCGGCCTGCGCCTGAGCCTGATCTACGCCTGGCTCGGCACCATCGGCGCTGAATATTTCATGCCGTCCAATGGCGGCATCGGCAGCCAGATGATCGGCGCGCAACAACTGCTGCGCATGGACCTGATCATGGCCGGCATGCTCCTGGTGGGCCTGACCGGCGCCCTGCTCAACCTTATTGGCCAACGCCTGGAAATCCGCGCGACCCGCTGGAGACACGCATGAACGCACCGATTGTCAGCTTCAACCACGTGGGCAAATCCTTCGATGTCGATGGCTTTGAACTGGAGGCGATTCGCGAATTCAACCTGGAGATCGCCGAGGGTGAATTCGTCGCCATTGTCGGCTCCAGCGGCTGTGGAAAATCGACGCTGCTGCGCTTGCTGGTGGGGCTCGATACGCAGTTTCGCGGACAGATCACCGTGGACGGCAAAGCCGTTACCGGCATCGGTGGCGAGCGCGGCATTGTGTTTCAGGAACACCGTTTATTTCCGTGGCTGACGGTGGCCGACAACATCGGCCTGGGCCTGGTCAACGAACCGTTGAGCGTCGAGCAAAAGCAAAAACGCGTGAACGATTTCATCGAACTGGTCGGCCTTACCGATTTCACCCGCGCCTACCCGCACCAGCTCTCCGGTGGCATGGCGCAACGGGTGGCGATCGCCCGAGGGCTGGTCGCCAGCCCACGGATTCTGCTGCTGGACGAACCCTTCGGCGCCCTCGATGCCTTGACCCGCCAACAGATGCAGGACGAGCTGTTGGCGATTCGCAGTCGGGCGAAAATCACCACAATCCTGGTCACCCACGATGTGGAAGAAGCGATCTTCCTCGCCGACCGCGTGGTGGTGATGGAACCGCGCCCCGGACGGATCAAGCAAGTGGTCGATATCGCCCTGCCCCATCCGCGCCAGCGCAGCAGTTTCGACTTCCACCAATTGCGCGAAGAGCTGCTGCACGAACTCACCAGCGACGACCACTACCAACCCGCCGTGCCGGTGCAGATCCGCGATTTGCCGCTGTCCTTCATTGCCTGCTGAACAGGAGACTATTGATGCCGCAACGTCCCAACTTTCTGGTGATCCTGGCCGATGATCTGGGCTTTTCCGATATCGGCGCATTCGGCGGCGAAATCGCCACGCCGAACCTCGATGCCCTGGCCCACAACGGCCTGCGCCTGACCGATTTCCACACCGCACCGACCTGCTCGCCCACCCGTTCGATGCTGCTCACCGGCACCGACCACCACATCGCCGGCATCGGCACCATGGCCGAAGCGCTGACCCCGGAATTGATCGGCAAACCGGGTTACGAAGGTCACCTCAACGACCGGGTGGTGGCGTTGCCGGAACTGCTGCGCGAGGCCGGTTACCAGACGTTGATGAGCGGCAAATGGCACTTGGGCCTGACCGCGGAATTGGCACCGCACGCCCGTGGTTTCGAGCGTTCGTTCTCGCTGCTACCGGGGGCCGCCAACCACTATGGTTTCGAACCGACCTACGATGAACACACGCCGGGCCTGCTGAAATCCACCCCGGCGTTGTACATCGAGGACGACACTTTCATCGATGAACTGCCGAAGGACTTCTATTCCTCCGACGCCTTTGGCGACAAGCTGTTGCAGTACCTCAAGGAGCGTGATCAGACCCGGCCGTTCTTCGCTTATTTGCCGTTCTCCGCGCCGCATTGGCCGTTGCAGGCGCCAGCGGAGGTGGTGGAAAAATATCGCGGGCGCTATGACGCGGGTCCGGAAGTGTTGCGCCTGGAACGCCTGGAAAAACTCAAATCCCTTGGCTTGATCGATGCCGACGTAGAACCCCATCCACTCATCCAGTTGAACGCGCAATGGGACGCCTTGAGCGACGAACAACGGCAAATTTCTGCGCGGGCCATGGAGGTTTACGCGGCGATGGTCGAGCGCATGGACTGGAACATTGGTCGCGTCGTCGACTACTTGCGCAAGCAGGGGCAACTGGACAATACGTTCATCCTGTTCATGTCCGATAACGGCGCTGAAGGGGCGCTGCTGGAAGCCTTCCCGAAATTCGGCCCGGAGTTGCTGACCTACCTGAATCAGCATTACGACAACAGTCTGGACAACATCGGCCGCGCCAATTCCTACGTCTGGTACGGGCCGAGCTGGGCCCAGGTCGCGACGGCGCCGTCACGGTTGTTCAAGGCATTTACCACTGAGGGCGGCATTCGCGTGCCGGCGCTGGTGCATTACCCGCAGCTGTCGCTCAAAGGGCAGATCAGCCATGGGTTTGGCACGGTGATGGACATCACGCCGACGATTCTCGACCTGGCCGGCGTGCGCCATCCCGGCAAGCGCTGGCGTGGCAAGGACGTGGCGGAGCTGCGTGGCAAATCGTGGCTGGGGTTTCTGTCCGGCGAGACGGCGCAGGTGCATGACGAACACACGGTGACCGGGTGGGAGTTGTTCGGACGCCGGGCGATTCGGCAGGGGCAGTGGAAAGCGGTTTACATCCCAGGGCCAGTAGGGCCGGCAACCTGGCAGTTGTATGACTTGGGGAGTGATCCGGGGGAGATTCATGATTTGGCGCTGTTGCGGCCGGACAAACTGACTGCGCTGATTGAGCATTGGCAGAAGTATGTAGATGAGACTGGAGTGATTTTGAGTGAGTCGCCGTTTCAGCCGGATTGATGTTGTCTGAGCGACCGCTTTCGCGAGCAAGCCCGCTCCCACATTGGATCTTCAGTTAACACAAAATTTGTGAACACCCGATATCCCTGTGGGAGCGGGCTTGCTCGCGAAGAGGCCGTCAGACCCGCACACCGTCTACCGGTTGGCCCTGAACTTCCTCTTTGCGAACAAACCGATTCGCCCGCCCAAACGTCCCGAAATCATTGAACCGAACCCCCATCTCACGCATGACCTTATGCGCCACCGGCACGGTCATCTGGCGGATGTAAAACGGTTCCTTCACCACAAAATGATGAATCCCGTGGCTGCTGCCGAAGTTGAAGCAGAACGCCTGCATCGGCCACATCCACCACGGGTTCAGCACTTGGGTTTGCTGGATCACGTTGCCCAATTCGACGTCACCGTAGTAGTGCATGTTCGAGCTGACAAAGTGCAGGCAAAACGTGCGCAATACGTTCGGCCCGATGATCACCACCGCCGCGATGTCGATCACCTGCATCACCGACAACGTGGTTGCTGACCATTCGATCGGCGTGCCCAGCAAAGACACAATGCCATTGACCGCGTGGAAACCGAGAAACACATACCACGCGCCCCAATGCACCAACGCCAGCGGCGCGTAGACCTTCAAGGTGCGCTTGATGATGCTGAATTTGTGCGCCCAGGTCTTGGCCCGCAGCATGCGAATGAACGCCGACATCACGTTGTCGCCCACCATCAGCAGCCGGGCGAAGCCCCAGGGTTCGCCGTTGGTAATGGCGCGTTCTTCCATGTCGGTTTCGGTGCCGGACACTTTGTGGTGATTGAGGTGTAGATGCCGGCGAATCCACGGGTTGATGGTGCTCGGTCGCGCTAGCCAGACCAGGCCCATCATCAGGTTGTGCGGCAGCCGCTGTTTGCGGAAATACATGCTGTGGATCAGGTCGTGTTCCAGTTCGTGGGTCAGCGAGGCGAAAAAGGCGTTGAGCAACAGGCACACCCACCCAGCCATGTGCCCCGTGATGTAGAGCGCTGCCGAGCCGATCATCCCGGCCAGCGCGAAGGCCAGAATGCCCGCGCCCAAGGCGTCCTGATGGTTGAGAATCGGGTAGCGTTTTCGCAGTTCAACGCCTCTGGCCAGCACCAATTCGCGAATATGCGCTGATCGTTGGGCTGCATTCAGTCGCTGGGGACTTGCAGAAGTACCGTCCATGCTTCCATCCTCTGGTTATTGATGTTCGCATCCTGCCTTGTGAACCCTCACAACGTGGTAGCCGTGAACGCCAACCTGTTGACCGGAAGCGCCAATCAGCATGACTGAACCGACCTCCCTCGCCAGCTGGACCCGCGCCCTGCGCAAGCAACTTGATGCGTTGGGCCTCGACAGCACCGCCCTGTGCCAACAGGCGGGGCTTGACCCGCAATTGATGGACGACCCTAACGCCCGTTATCCGTTGTCCAACACCACACGCCTGTGGGAAATCGCCGTGCAGGTCAGCGGCGACCCGGCGATTGGCTTGCGGGTGTCGCGTTTTGTCAGCCCGACCACGTTCCACGCGCTCGGTTATGCGCTGGTGGCCAGCGGCAGTCTGCGGGAAGTGTTCGAACGGATCGTGCGTTATCACCAGGTGGTCAGCGATGCGCTGGAACTGGAATTGACTCGCGGTGAGGATCGCTACCGTTTTCGCCTGAAAGTCCCACCCGGCAACCCGGCCCCGGCCTTCGAAGCCATCGATGCCTTTGCCGCGATCTACGTGCGCACCTGCCGCAATCGCCTGGGCCGCGACTACGCCCCGCTGGCGGTGTACCTGCGCCGCCCGGAACCGGCGGACTCGCATCAATGGCACAAAGTCTTCCGCTCGCCGGTGTACTTCGCCGCCGACGAAGATCGCCTGGAGTTCGCCCTGGTGGACTTCGAAAGCCACCTGGACGACGCCAACCCGGAATTGGCCGAACACAATGAAACCGTGCTCAAACGCACCCTGGCCCAGCTCAAACCGCTGACCTGGGAGCGCAAGGTACGCGACGCCATCGAAGAACAACTGCCCGAAGGCGAACCCAGCGCCGAACACATCGCCAAGACGCTGCACCTGAGCTTGCGTAGCCTGCAACGGCACCTGGCAGATGAGGGCTGTCGCTTCGACACGCTGCTCAACGAAAGCCGCGAAAACCTGGCGCTGCTGCACCTGCGTGACCCGCAGTGTTCGTTGAGTGAGATCAGTTATCTGCTGGGGTTTGCCGATACCAGCAGCTTCAGCCGCGCGTTCAAACGCTGGACCGGGATGACACCGGGGCAGTTTCGGGATGGGTTGCGCTGACGGGTTTGGGAAATGTGTTGTCTGTTGCGGCCTCTTCGCGGGCAAGCCTCGCTCCTACAGGTCAACGCTGTATTCACGACTGACGAATATCCTGTAGGAGCGAGGCTTGCCCGCGAAGGCGATCTTCAAATCACCAAAACTCTCTCAGTTTTTGATCAGACTTCGTGCCACGCCAGATTTCCACTGCTCCATCATCGCTTCGCCAACTTCAGAAAAACCGCTGTTGGCCTTGATGTAATGAGCCATCTCAGTAATCGCCACATCCATCCCGTGGGCGACTTGCTGCAGCAATTCATTGCAGCGGCCTTCGGTCAAGTTGCAGGCTGACCGACCAAACCGCATGAGCATTTTGTATTTTGGCCAGGCCTTCGAACCACCCAATAGCAAAGCCATGCTGTCAGTCTTGATGTAAACCGAAGTGGTGACGATGTCGTAGGCCGGCGCAAGGCTGATCTGTGCATCGGCACCGCAATGTTCATAAAGCACGCCGAAGTTCTTGAGGTGGGCGTCGCCATTCTTGAGACCGGATGACAGCGCGACGATCTTGAAAAAAGACTCAAGTGCCTGATTGAGCAACGGGGGAGAAACGAATTCTTTGATTTGTTTCGCAGCACCTTCGTAAGAACCATCGTATTTGGCCCGCGAAGGCCAAGCGTTGAGCACACAGAAGTCTTCAAAGCCCAAATAGCCGTTGAGGTTCAGATCGAAGCGTTTGACGACGAGAAATTTACCGTGCTCGCTGAGTTCGAACTCCGGCACCTCAAGACCCGAATGCAACGCAGCCCGCATGCAAAAGTATTCATTGGCAGCTAGCTCAGGATATTCCTCCGGCCGAAATGCTTTGACGAGGTGCGTTGCCCCTCGATGGGTAAAACGGTCGGCAGTTGCCGCACTGTCACGGACAAGTACTTTCGGTTGCACGCCAGAAACGCCCGAATATTGACCATAGGTGTGCATCAGATCCTCAAACAAGCCTTGAGCACCGTCATGCACCAGCAGGTCTGAAAGGCTGGTCTCGGGTGGCCGGTCTGTCTCATCTTGTGCGTTTGCTATGCCCACTCGCCCTAGCTGATAAGGGCCGACTATGGCCAGCATCGCGAAGTCGTCAAACCCACGAACCGCTTTGCTGAAGCGGCGAATCAACTCGTCGCGCAAAGAGCCTTCCGGCAGATTCATTTCAAAAACCGGCGGTACACCTCGTTCCCATGTGTAGCTTTCAAGGCGAGTCGGCATGGTCAGCGAAACAGCATTTTCTTCTGGTGCGTCTTCACCATAGGTAAAGATCGAATCATCGCGAGACTGACCACGACCGAGGGCTCCCACCGCGGCACCGGAGACACTGATGTGCAACCGGTCCATTTCCTGCGGCTCAACCATGGAAGTTCACCTTTTTCAGTGTGTCCAGAGTCGGACGCTTCGATTGCCGAGGGACGGCCGTGAGTTCGTACCCAAAACCATTGAGAATTGCCTCAACCTTTCGAATACCGATTTCAGAGAGAGTGTTGTTCTCGATACCCGAGATCGTCGCACGGCTCATTCCGTACTGTTGCGCCAGTGCCTGCTGAGACAGCTTTCTCTCTTTACGCAATGTTCGGATCAGTTCACCAAGGCTTTCCATTTGTTAAACCTGCATCATATACAGTGCAAAATCCCACAGATTGTGGATATGCATTGTATTTAATGCAGTTACCAAACGAAGTCCAGTTCATTTTTTGACCAGACACTAGAAATCAGCGCCCCCGATCCCGCCGCAACAGCTTGCGCACCCGCGCCACCAGTTCACTCACGGCAAATGGTTTGAGCAGATAATCGTCCTCATGCAGCTCCAATCCACGCAAGCGATCTTCGATGCCATCCTTGGTGGTGAGGAACAGCACCGGGGTTTCGCCGAGTTTGCGGATTTGTTGTTGCAGCTGCCAGCCGTTGAGGCCTGGGAGCATGACGTCGAGGATGATCAGGTCGTATTCGCCGGACTCGATAAAGCGCCGGCCGTCCATGCCGTTGAGCGCCACATCCACCGAATAGCTCGCCTCGTTCAGGCCGTTGGCCAGCAATTTGGCGGTTTCGGGTTCGTCTTCCACTAACAGGACACGCATGGCACACCTCGATTGATCAGGGGTACAGGCTAGGCGCGTTTGGGCTGGTTGCCCATCACAAACTTCAACATATTCCCCTGTGGGAGCGGGCTTGCTCGCGAAGGCGGAGTGTCAGTCGGCATTGTTGGTGGCTGACACGACGCCTTCGCGAGCAAGCCCGCTCCCACAAGGTTCGGTGGTGGGCGTTAGATCGTGGCGAGTGCCCGCAACCGCTCGGCATCGAGGATTTCGATTTCGCCGTAGCCCAACCCGATAATCCCCTGCCCCTGCAACTCCTTGAGCAACTGGTTGGTGGTCTGGCGCGACAACGACAGCATTGACGCCAACTGTTCCTGGGGCAGTTGCAGCACTCGCCGAGGCTGGTCGATTTCGCCGTAGCCTTCGGCAATCATCAGCAGCCGATGAGCCAGGCGGGCCGGGGCCGGCATCAGGCTCAGCTGTTCGAGGCTGATGAAGGTGAGTCGCAGTTTGTGGCTCATCAACAGCGCCAATTGCCGCCAGTACACCGGTTGTTCATCGAGCAATTTCAGCAACGCCAACTGCGGGATATGCAGCAAGACGCATTGACCCACACCATAGGCATCGTGGGTCCGCGGCTGGCCATCGAACAGGCAGATTTCGCCAAACCAATGCGGCGCTTCGGCCAGACTCAGCAACGCCTCTTTGCCCTGTTCGCTCACCGACCCGATGCGCACCGCCCCCTCGAGCACCGCGTACAGGCCGCACGGCGGATCGCCGCGCTTGAACAGGCGCTGACCCGGCGACAGCCGCCGCACCCTGGCCGCTGCCAGCAGGCTATCCTGAAAGGGAGCGGGTAAATGACTGAACCACTGACCACTCATCAGACGTGGACGCCAGGCCTGCATATCCATGAAGTCTCCTAAAGATTGTCGCCTCGCTGACAGAGCAACCATCCGCAGCCGGGGCATGATCCGTCACCCTACAGGAGGAATAACAATGAAAAGCCTCGTTGACCATCTCAGTCAATACGCCGCCTACCACCGTGACCCACGCAATATCGCCAGCCACTTTATCGGCATTCCGCTGATTGTGGTGGCAGTGGCGGTTTTACTGTCACGGCCGCAATGGGCCGGAGGCTGGGTTTCGCCGGCGATGCTGCTGGCGTTCGCGTCGGCGTGGTTCTACCTGCGCCTGGAGTTGCGCCTCGGCGTGCTGATGACGGTGTTGTTGGGCTTGTGCATCTGGGCGGGTCAACTGCTCGCGCAGCAAAGCACAATGATCTGGCTGAGCAGCGGCGTGGGGATGTTTGTGATTGGCTGGGCGATTCAGTTTGTCGGCCATCATTACGAAGGACGCAAACCGGCGTTTGTCGATGATGTGACGGGGTTGATTGTGGGGCCGTTGTTTGTGGTGGCGGAGTTGGCGTTTTTGTTGGGGCTGCGGCATGACCTCAAGGAGCAGATTGAGGCGCGGGTGGGTGGGGTGAGAATTAATCCGAATCGCGCCGCCGCATAGGACGCCTTCGCGAGCAAGCCCGCTCCCACATTGGATTTGTGTACGACACAGATCCAATGTGGGAGCGGGCTTGCTCGCGAAGCTTTTGCTTTAGATATTGGCGACTTTCTGCCAAACCTTGGGTTTGAAGAACAACGTCTCACCCTTGGCCAACCCGACCAGACTGTCGTGATCCTTCACCACTTCGGCCTCGATCAACTCGCTCTGCCCTTCCACCTTCAACGTCACCCGGGTCGTGGCGCCCAGTGGCCGGATGTCCCGCACTTCAGCCGCGTGGTGATCCTCCAGCTCATGCCGCGACAGCGACACTTCGTGCGGTCGGAACAGCACGTGATTGTCGTCGCCCAGGTGCAGACGGTTCGAGTCGCCGAGGAAGTGATACACAAAATCGCTGGCCGGGTTTTCGTAGACGTCACCCGGTGAGCCGATCTGCTCGATCACACCCTTGTTCATCACCACGATGCGGTCCGCCACTTCCATCGCCTCTTCCTGGTCGTGGGTCACGAACACGGAAGTCAGGTTGATGTCTTCGTGCAGGCGCGCCAACCAGCGACGCAGTTCTTTACGCACCTTGGCATCCAGTGCGCCGAACGGTTCGTCCAGCAGCAACACTTTCGGCTCCACCGCCAAGGCGCGGGCCAGGGCAATCCGCTGACGCTGACCACCGGACAGTTGCTCCGGGTAGCGATCCGACAGCCAATCCAGTTGCACCATGTTCAGCAGTTCGTGGACTTTCACCGCGATCTGGCTTTCGCTCGGGCGCTGGTTTTTCGGCTTCATGCGCAGGCCGAACGCGACGTTGTCGAACACCGTCATATGGCGAAACAAGGCGTAGTGCTGGAACACGAACCCGACGTTGCGATCACGCACGTCGTGGCCGGAAACGTCTTCGCCGTGGAACACGATGCTGCCCTGATCCGGGGTTTCCAGGCCGGCGATGATCCGCAGCAGCGTGGTCTTGCCGCAGCCCGACGGGCCGAGCAGCGCCACGAGTTCGCCGCTCTGGATGTCCAGGCTGATGTCGTTCAGGGCCTTGAACGCGTTGAAATTCTTGCTGACGTTACGCACTTCGATCGACATGAATTATTCCTCCGCGGCGCTGGCGCGCAGGCGGTTAATACGGTTTTCGCTCCACTGCTTCAGCAGCAGGATGAAGAGCGCCATGATCAGCAACAGGCTCGCTACCGCGAACGCGGCCACGTGGTTGTATTCGTTGTAGAGGATCTCGACGTGCAGCGGCAGGGTGTTGGTCACCCCGCGAATGTGCCCGGAAACCACCGATACCGCACCGAACTCACCCATCGCCCGCGCGGTACACAGCACCACGCCGTAGATCAGGCCCCATTTGATATTGGGAACGGTGACGTGCCAGAACATCTGCCAGCCATTGGCGCCGAGCAGGCGTGCGGCTTCTTCTTCCTGGGTGCCTTGTTCCTGCATCAGCGGGATCAGCTCGCGGGCCACGAACGGCACGGTGACGAAAATCGTCGCCAGCACGATGCCCGGCAAGGCGAAGACAATCTGGATATCGTGATCCTGCAACCACGGTCCGAACAGACCCTGGGCGCCGAACATCAGCACATAGACCAGACCGGCAATCACCGGCGATACCGAGAACGGCAGGTCGATCAGCGTCACCAGCATGCTCTTGCCACGGAACGAGTATTTGCTCACGCACCACGCCGCGCTGACGCCGAACACCACGTTCAGCGGCACCGAAATCAGCACCGCGATGACGGTGAGTTTCAGGGCTGACAAGGCGTCCGGTTCAAAGATCGCGGTGAAGAACGCGCCCAAGCCGTTTTTCAGGCCCTGGGACACCACGATAAACAGCGGCAACAGTAAAAACAGGGTGAAGACCAGCCAGCACAGGCCGATCAGGATGCGCCGCGAGGTAGCACTGCCACGGCGAGCGGCGTTGGCCGAAGAGGCGGCCGCAATAGACGATTGGGACATGGTTCGCGCCTCCTTATGGGGTTTCGATGCGCCGCTGCAGCAAGTTGATCAGCAGCAACAGGACGAAGGAAACCACCAGCATCAACACGCCAATGGAGGTAGCACCGGTGTAATCGTATTGATCGAGCTTGACCATGATCAGCAGCGGCAGGATTTCGGTTTTCATCGGCATGTTGCCGGCGATGAAAATCACCGAGCCGTACTCACCGACGCCACGGGCAAACGCCAGGGCGAAACCGGTCAGCCAGGCCGGCAACAGCGCAGGCACCAAGATGTAGCGGAACACTTGCAACGGTTTGGCACCGAGGCACGCGGCGGCTTCTTCGACTTCACGAGGGATGTCGGCCAATACCGGCTGCACCGTGCGCACCACGAACGGCAGCGTGACGAAGGTCAGCGCCAGGGTGATGCCAAGTGGGGTGTAGGCGATTTTGAAGCCCATGTCCGCGGCGAACTGCCCGACCAGACCAGTCGGCGTGTACAGCGCAGTGAGCGCGATACCGGCCACGGCGGTGGGCAGGGCGAACGGCAAGTCGATCATCGCGTCGATGATCTTGCGGCCGGGGAAGGTGTAGCGCACCAACACCCAGGCCAGCAGCGTGCCGATGATGCCGTTGATGATCGCGGCGTACAGCGCGGTGCCGAAGCTCAACTTCAACGCCGCCAGCACCCGAGGCGCGGTGACGATGGCGTAGAACTGATCCCAGGTGAGCTGGGCGGCATGCACGAACATCGCCGCCAGTGGAATTAGCACAATCAGGCTGAGGTACACCAAGGTGTAGCCCAGCGTCAGCCCGAAGCCGGGTATGACGGGGGAGATACGACGCGACATAAAAGTCCTTGGTCAAAAAATCAATCAGCTAAACGCATTCATGTGGGAGCGGGCTTGCTCGCGAAGAGGGAGTGTCAGTCGATAAAAATGTTGACTGGTACTCCGCTTTCGCGAGCAAGCCCGCTCCCACATGTCATGCGCCTGAGCTTGAGGCTCGTGTGTGGCTCAAATCAGGTTACTGCGCCTGGTAAATCTGGTCGAACACGCCACCGTCATTGAAGAATTTCGGTTGGGCAGTTTTCCAGCCGCCGAAGTCTTTGTCGATGGTCACCAGGTCAAGTTTCGGGAACTGCTTGGCGTACTTGGCGGCTACGTCCTTGTCACGTGGACGGTAGAAGTTTTTCGCGGCAATTTCCTGGCCGGCCGGGCTGTACAGGTGCTTGAGGTAGGCTTCGGCGATTTGCTCGTTGCCCTTTTTCTCGGCGTTCTTGTCAACTACGGCCACTGGCGGCTCCGCGAGGATCGACAGCGAAGGCACGACGATTTCGAACTTGTCGGCGCCGCCATCTTCTTTCAGCGCCAGGAACGCTTCGTTTTCCCAGGCCAGCAACACGTCGCCCTGACCGTTGTTGACGAAGGTGATGGTCGAACCGCGAGCACCGGTGTCCAGCACCGGCACGTGCTTGAACAGAGTCTGGATGTAGTCTTTGGCCTTGGCCTCATCACCGCCGTTGGCTTTCAGGCCATAGGCCCAGGCCGCGAGGAAGTTCCAGCGCGCACCGCCGGAGGTTTTCGGGTTCGGGGTGATGACCGACACGTCATTCTTGACCAGATCGCCCCAGTCCTTGATGCCTTTAGGGTTGCCCTTGCGCACCAGGAACACGATGGTCGAGGTGTATGGGGTGCTCGCATCCGGCAGGCGTGTCTGCCAGTCGGCTGGCAAGGTCTTGCCGAGTTTGGCGATTTCGTCGATGTCACCGGCCAGGGCCAGGGTCACCACGTCGGCACGCAGACCGTCGATCACCGCACGCCCCTGTTTGCCCGAGCCACCGTGGGATTGCTGGATTTTCACGTTGTCGCCAGCGTGGTCTTTCTTCCAGAAGTTGATGAATTCGGCGTTGTAATCCTGATACAGCTCACGGGTCGGGTCGTACGACACGTTGAGCAGCTCGTAATCCTTGGCAACCGCGGAACCCGCAAAAAGGGCGCTGGCCAGCGCGGCCAAAGCGAAATGACGAATCGACGACATGGTGAAAGCTCCTGGAATTCTGTTGGTATTGGCTTTTCTTATGGGTTTCTGGAATTGCGGTTGCCTGTTACAAAAAGATCGCCGCCTTCGAAGGCTCCTACATCAATCCCCCGTAGGAGCTGCCGAAGGCTGCGATCTTTTGATCTTTCGCTTCAGCTCGGCTTGTTGGTCGGGTTCTGCAAGCGAAATTTTTCTTTGCGTTCGATCTGGACCACCTGGGCGTTGTGCACGGTGATTTCCACTGCGCCGAAACGCAGATCGCGCAATGCGCTCTGGATCTCACGCAAAATGGTTGCTTCGTCCTGGCCGTCAACGCTACGTAGGGATGCGCTCATGGTGCTGCTCCTTCGACTGAGAGGTTGCCTGGCAGTGGCGGCACTGCTTGCGGCGTGAGGGCAATAGTAGATAGGCGCGGATATTCTTAAAAAGACTATTTAAGAATGTTTATATAACCAGAAAGTATTATTTGATGGGACAAGGGGTTGCGGCGTGGTTAGCGGCCTCAGAAGCAAAAGATCGCAGCCTTCGGCAGCTCTACAGGGTTGATGTACATCCAGATATTCCGGATGCGCGCCATCCAATGCAGGAGCTGCCGCAGGCTGCGATCTTTTCAGGGTAAGCCGATTACTGGAGCCCGCGCCCAATCCAGTTGCTCCGCCGGCACCGGTCGTCCAAACCAATAACCCTGGCCCAGGTCGCATTCCTGTTCGAGCAAAAACCCCGCCTGCTCCACTTGCTCGATCCCCTCGGCGTGCACCTGCATGCCCATGCTTTTGGCCAGCGCGATGATCACCCGCACAATCGCGCCGTCATCTTCGTCCCACGGCAACCCGGCGACAAAACCCTGATCGATCTTGAGTTTCTGCACGGGCAATCGCTTGAGCCGCAACAGCGACGAATAACCGGTGCCGAAATCGTCGATGGCCAACCGCACGCCCAATTCCCGCAGGCGATGCATCTGCTCCAGCGCCACTTCCGGATCGTCCATCACCGCGCTTTCGGTGACTTCCAGTTCCAGATACGCCGGGTCCAGGCCGGTTTCGTGCAGCACGTGCGCCACCTGTTGATACAACTCGCGGCGGGCAAACAAACGCGAAGACACGTTCACCGCCACAAACGACAACACCACGCCCGCCTGCTGCCAGTGGCACATCTGCTGACAGGCCTGCTGCATGACCCAGGCATCGATCTCGGAAATCAGCCCGGTGCGCTCGGCGACGGGGATGAATTCTGCCGGCGAGATCAACCCGCGCTGCGGATGCTCCCAGCGCACCAGCGCTTCGACGCCAATCAAGCGGCTGGTTTTGAGGTCATGCACCGGTTGGTAGTAAACCCGCAGTTCCTCCAGCTCCAGCGCGCGGCGCAGTTCGAAAGCGATTTCGACCCGCTGCTGGGCATGGGCGGTCAATTCTTCGGTGTACAGCGCGTAGCCATCGCGGCCGGCGCTCTTGGCCTTGAACAGCGCCGAGTCGGCGTTGCGCAGCAGTTGCTCGGCGCCCAAGGCATCGCTGGGGAACAGGCTGATGCCGATGCTGGCGTTGATGAACAACTGATGCCCGTCGATTTCGAACGGCTGCTTGAGGCCATCGATGATCCGCTGCGCCAGCGCCGCAGCTTGCACCGGTTGCGGGCAGTTTTCCGCGAGGACGGCAAACTCGTCACCGCCCAGGCGCGCCAGGGTGATGCCCGGCACGAACAGGCCCTTGAAACGCTCGGCCACGGCCTTGAGCAACTGATCGCCAACGGTGTGCCCGAGGCTGTCGTTGATCATCTTGAAGTGATCCAGATCGACCATCAGCAACGCGCAGCCGCGTTTGTGCAGTTGCGCCGAGGTCAGCGCCTGCTCGACGCGATCGGTGAACAGCAGACGGTTGGGCAGGTCGGTCAGCGGGTCGTGGTGGGCCAGGTGCATCAGTTCATGTTCAGAATTCTTGATCGCACTGATGTCGGAAAACACCGCCACGTAATGACTGATGCGGCCCAGATCGTCATGAATGAGGCGGATGGTCTGCCATTGCGGGTAGATTTCGCCGCTTTTACGGCGGTTCCAGATCTCGCCGCTCCATTCGCCCGCGCTGCCGAGCATGGCAAACATCGCCTGATAGAACGTCGGCGGGTGATGGCCGGACTTGAACATACTGGGTTGCTGACCGAGTACTTCCTCACTCTGATAACCGGTGATCTCCATAAAAGCCCGGTTCACATGGACGATCAGGCCTTTGCTGTCAGTCACCAAAACCCCTTCGCGGGTGCAATCGAACACGGCGGCGGCCTGGCGCAGCCGTTCCCGGTCTTCACTGCGCTCGCGCAATTTCGCGCCGATGCCCAGGCAGCGAAACAATCGGGCCCGGGCGAGGAAGATTAATCCGGCGCTGAGCAGCACCCAGGCGTAACCGTTGATCAGTTGCCATCGCAACAGTTCGGTGGAGCTATCGAAGAAACTGTTCAATAAATAACCACTGAACTGGAGCCAGACTACTGAAAGCACCAGGTAAAGCAGCGCTGCACGCAAGGCATCGCGGTATGTGGCTGACATTCGGCCGTCCATGTCCCTACAAAAGGGTTGGAATTATAGGTTAAAGAAACATCCGGCCACTCTTATCTGAAAGGGCGACTGGTTTTATCTGTGGGCTTAGTGATAATGCAACGGCTGTTTTTTTATTTATCGAGGGCCCTATAGCCTATGTGGTACGAAGGTTTTCTCGGCTTGTCGCCCTGGTCACTGGTGGCAGTCACCCTGCTGATGACCCACGTGACGATTGTTGGTGTCACGGTCTATCTGCATCGTTATTCAGCCCATCGCTCCCTGGAGCTCAATGCTGGCCTGAAACATTTCTTCCGCTTCTGGCTGTGGTTGACCACGGCGCAGAACACCCGCGAGTGGACAGCCATCCACCGCAAGCATCACGCCAAATGCGAAACCGTCGATGACCCGCACAGCCCGGTCATCAAGGGCCTTTCCACCGTTTTGCGCAAGGGCGCCGAGTTGTACCGCGAAGAAGCGGAAAACCCGGAAACCCTGCGTATCTACGGCAAGAACTGCCCCGAAGACTGGATCGAACGCAACCTCTACAGCCGTTTCCCCCTGCTGGGCGTGGCGATCATGGGCGTCATCGACCTGCTGCTGTTCGGCACCATCGGTATCACCATCTGGGCCATCCAGATGATGTGGATCCCGGTCTGGGCTGCCGGCGTGGTCAATGGCCTGGGCCATGCCATCGGCTACCGCAACTTCGAATGCCGCGATGCGGCGACCAATCTGGTGCCGTGGGGCATCCTGATCGGTGGTGAAGAACTGCATAACAACCATCACACCTACCCTAACTCGGCAAAACTGTCGGTGAAGAAGTGGGAGTTCGACCTCGGCTGGGCCTGGATCCAGGTCTTCAGTTTCTTCCGTCTGGCCAAGGTCCAGCGTGTTGCGCCAATCGCCCACCGGGTCGAAGGCAAGGGCAGTCTGGACATGGACACCGCCATGGCCATCCTCAACAATCGCTTCCAGATCATGGCCCAGTACCGCAAATTGGTGATCGCGCCGCTGGTCAAGCAGGAGTTGGAGAAGGTCGATCACTCGGTCCGTCACCAGTTCCACCGCGCCAAGCGTTTGCTCTCGCGGGAAACCAGCCTGCTGGATGACAAGCACCATATCCGCATCCAGAACATGCTCGAGCACAGCCAGGCGCTGAAGGTAATTTACGAGAAACGCCTGGCCTTGCAGCAGATCTGGGTCAAGACCAGCTCAAATGGTCACGACATGCTTGCCGCGATAAAGGATTGGGTGCACGAAGCCGAAGCCAGCGGGATTCAATCCCTGCGCGACTTCGCCGATCAGTTGAAAACCTACTCCTTGCGCCCAGCTGCCGTCTGACCTGTAGCAGTCGCAAAACCTGACGACGCGTTCTTTCACTGAAAAAACGCGTCGCCAGTACCGCCCGGCGGGTGCCCCCTCCCTGGCCCCGTCAGCCGGGAACTAAGCTCCAAATCCCCTATCTCAAAGACACTTCGCCATCCAGGCGGGCCGAGACCTGTTATCAATTATTTCCCACCAAAGCGTGACAGCGCCTGCTGTGGCACAAGAAATAATCGATAAGGGGCCCACGTAGTGGCCGCTTTCGAAACCTCGAGCGGCGCACGCCCTTTGAGATCTGTGCCGATGGTCACTAAAAACCTACAAGACTCATCCCACCCGCAGTGGCCCGAGGCCGCGCAAACCCTGATGGCGCTCATGCATGCCCAAGGTGAAGTCGCACGCCTGAGCGAACGCGAACAACTCTTCAGCTCGCTGCTGGTCAGCGTCAACGCCGTGCTTTGGGCATTCAACTGGGAAACCCGTCAGGTGCTGTACGTCAGCCCGGCCTATGAACGGATTTTCGGCCGTTCCGCCGGCCTGTTGCTGGCCGACTACAACCAGTGGCGCGACAGCATTTACCCCGACGATCTGGACTACGCCGAGCGCAGCTTGGCCGAAGTGCTGGTCAAAGGCGCAATCGAAGACCGCGAATACCGCATCATCGCGGCCGACGGCCAAGTGCGCTGGCTCAGCGACAAATGCTTCATTAACCGTCAGGCCGAACCGGGGCAACCGGTGATCATCGTTGGCATCGCCGAAGACATCACCGAAAAGAAGCAGATGGAAACCGAGCTGCAACGCCTGGCAACCACCGACGTGCTGACCCAGAGCAGCAACCGCCGGCACTTCTTCGAATGCGCCCATCGCGAATTTGAACAGGCGAAGCTGCAAGGCGCGCCGCTGGCCTTCCTGTTGCTTGACATCGATGACTTCAAAGTCGTCAACGACAGCTACGGCCACCCGGCCGGCGACACCGTGCTGCAACACATCGCCGAAAGCGGTCGCGCGGCATTACGCCGGGGTGATCTGTTCGGGCGCATTGGCGGGGAAGAGTTTGCGGCGGTATTCCCGGGCTGCGCGCCGGACATGGCCATGCAAGTGGCCGAGCGCCTGCAACGGGAGATCCAGCGGTTGAGCTTCAGCCACGACGACCAGACGTTCGGCATCACCGTCAGCCAGGGCCTGACCAGCCTCACCGCCGAAGATGAAAGCCTCGACAGCCTGTTTGCCCGCGCGGATGCGGCGATGTATGAGGCCAAACGCCAAGGCAAGAACCGCATCATCTCGGCCTGAAGGCCCAACACAGAGCCCCATGTGGGAGCGGGCTTGCTCGCGAAGGCATCGTGTCAGTCGATATCAAGGGTGCCTGACACGGCGCCTTCGCGAGCAAGCCCGCTCCCACAGGGTATTAGTGTGATGGCTACTTCTTGCGCAACCGCATCAATTCCGGCAACCCAATCTTGAGCAACCGCGCCGTCCGGCTCTTGGCCAGTTCCTCAATGCCCTCATGCTCAGTCAGGCGCGCCAGTTGCGCGGCCATGTTCATCACCAGCGCTTCGCGGGAGTAAACCCCGCCACCGAGCTGGTAGACGGCGGCAATCAGCTCCCGCAGCTCCAGCGGCAGGCGCCAGCGGGTTCGCAGCGCCGAACCGTAGCCCGCGCCGAACTCGGCCAGTGCATCGCCGATTTCTTCCCATTCGTCCAGCTCGCCGCCGGCCTGCTTCCATTCCTGCAAGCAGCGCAGCAACGCCAAGTCACCGAGGCGATGCAGCATCCCCGCGCAATAGCAGCGCTCCTGATCCAGATCCAGCAAGCGCGCCAGGGTCCGGCCATATTCGGCGGTACGCAGCGACAATTCCCAATAACGCTCGGCATAGTCTGCCAAGTGCGAATCACTGAGCCGCGCGCAGCGCTTGAGTGCCAGGCCCAGAATCAGGTTCATGCTTTGCGCGGTGCCCAAGCGGTGCAACGCCTGGGACAGGGTTTGCACCCCGACGCCATGGTGCTGGGCGGCACTGTTGGCGGCAGCGATCAGGACGGCGGTGATTTGCGGATCATTGCGGATCTCGGCCTCCAGCAACGTCAGATCGAGGCCATTGGGATTCAGGCTGCGTTTGACCGCCAACTGCACGTCGGTCATCAGCGGCGCGCCGTCTGTCGATTCGCGTCGACGCTCTAGGTACACCGACAACGTCATGCCCGGCGACAGCGCAGGCACCTCGCAAGACACCTCTTCACCGGCGTTCAGCAGCAACTCCTGCAGACGCTGAGTTAGGTTTTCCATGTCGAGGGGTTTGGTCAGGTAGGCGGTGGGCGCCAAGGGCAAGGCTTCGCGCACACTGGCGCTGTCGTTGCGGCTACTCAACAAAATGAACGGCAACGGCGGATTGCGTTTGCGTTGACGCACACTGCGCAAGACGTTCAGCCCATCGATACCGGGCAATTCCCAGTCAACGATCACCAAGTCGTAAGGAACCTCCGCCAACCGCTCCATCGCATGCTGGCCATCGGCACACAGGTCCAGCCGTGCATCGCAACGCACATTCAACAACACCTGCTTGAGCAGGTCGCGGGACCAGGGGTCGGCCTCGGCAATCAGCACTCGCGGAACAGCGGGTAACACCACAGCGGTCATTCGTACACTCCAGCGGCAATGCTTGAACCTTAGTCAATGCTGGCCATTCGATACAGCGCATTTGTCCTCGTTGTGTTTCAAGACCATAAAAAAACCCGCCGAAGCGGGTTTTTTGTCGATCAGGTCACACTTCGCAATCAGAGCTCAGAGAAGCACTCTTCAATGATCGCCAGACCTTTGTCCAGTTGCTCGTCCGGCGAAGTCAGCGGTACCAGGACGCGCAGAACGTTGCCGTAGGTGCCGCAAGACAGCAGGATCAGACCCTTGTCGCGTGCCTTGGCCACTACCGCCGCCACGGCTGGCGCGTTCGGCTTGTGGCTGTCGCCGTCGACGAACAGTTCGACCGCGATCATCGCGCCCAGGGCACGGACTTCGCCGATCACCGGGTACTTGGCCTGGATGGCTTTCAGGCCAGTGACCAGACGCTCGCCGACAGCCTTGCAGCGATCCAGCAGGTGTTCTTCTTCAAACACTTCCATCACGGCCAGGGCCGCGGCGCAAGCGATCGGGCTACCAGCGTAGGTGCCGCCCAGGCCGCCTGGAGCAATGGCGTCCATGTATTCGGCTTTACCGCACACACCGGCCAACGGGAAGCCGCCAGCGATGGATTTGGCGAAGGTGGTCAGGTCGGCAGCAACGCCCATCTGTTCCATGGCGAAGAACGTGCCGGTACGGCCAGCGCCGGTTTGCACTTCGTCAGCGATCAACAGAATGCCGTGCTGGTCGCACAGAGCGCGCAGGCGCTTCATGAATTCTTTAGGCGCGACGTAGAAACCGCCTTCGCCCTGAACCGGCTCGATGATGATCGCAGCGATATCACGCGGCTCGGCGTCGTTCTTGAAGATGCGTTCGATGCTGGCGATCGAGTCGTCGATGCTCACACCGTGCAGTTCGTTCGGGTACAGCGCGCGGAAGATGCCGCCTGGCATCAGGCCCATGCCGGCCGAGTAAGGCACGACTTTACCGGTCAGGCCCAGGGTCATCATGGTGCGACCGTGGTAAGCGCCGGTGAACGCGATGACGCCGGCACGGCCAGTGGCGGCACGGGCGATTTTCACGGCGTTTTCAACGGCTTCGGAACCGGTGGTCACCAGCAGAGTTTTCTTGGCGAAATCACCTGGCACCTTGGCGTTGATTTTTTCGCACAGCTCTACGTACGGTTCGTAAGCCAGTACCTGGAAGCACGTGTGAGTCAGCTTGTTCAGCTGCGCGGTCACGGCGGCGATGATTTTCGGGTGCAGGTGACCGGTGTTCAGCACGGCAATACCGCCGGCGAAGTCGATGAACTCGCGACCTTCAACGTCGGTCACGGTGGCGTTCTTCGCAGACTCGGCGAAGATCGGGTGAATCTGGCCAACACCGCGTGGTACAGCGGCTTCGCGGCGTTTCATCAGGGATGCGTTAGTCTTGCTCATAAAGTCCTCATTCACCGCTCATCGGGCGGCGTGGTTCAAGGAAAATGCGGCGGGGAGGCAACTACGGCAGCATGCGATGATCGACTGCCACAGCGTTCCCGGCCACAGAGAAAATTCCATTTGAAGCGCAGAAAGGGACAGCGCTCTCGTGCCCTTTCTGCTTGAAGCAATGCCTTGCCCGGCTCTTGTCTTGCGAGCTTAGATGCCCAGGCAGAGGTATTTGATTTCCAGGTAATCTTCGATGCCGTACTTGGAGCCTTCACGGCCCAGGCCCGACGCCTTGATACCGCCGAACGGCGCGACTTCGTTGGAGATCAACCCGGTGTTGACGCCGACCATGCCATATTCCAGGGCTTCAGCCACACGGAACACACGGCCCAGGTCACGGGCATAGAAGTACGAAGCCAGGCCGAACTCGGTGTCGTTGGACATCGCGATCACCTCGGCTTCGTCTTTGAAGCGGAACAGCGGCGCCAATGGGCCGAAGGTTTCTTCCTTGGCCACGGCTGCGTTTTTCGGCACGTTGGTCAGGATGGTCGGTTCGAAGAAGTTGCCTTCCATGACCTTGCCACCCGCCAGAACGGTCGCGCCTTTGCTGATCGCGTCAGCAATGTGCTCCTGAACCTTGGCCACGGCTTTTTCGTCGATCAGCGGGCCAGTGGTGGTGCCTTCTTCCAGACCGTTGCCGATCTTGAGCTTGGCCACGGCCACTTTCAGCTTCTCGGCGAACGCGTCGTAGACCGAATCCTGAATGTACAGACGGTTGGCGCAGACGCAGGTCTGGCCGTTGTTGCGGTACTTGGAAATGATCGCGCCTTCGACGGCCTTATCCAGGTCCGCGTCGTCGAACACGATGAACGGCGCGTTGCCGCCCAGTTCCAAGGACACTTTCTTGATGTCCTTGGCGCATTCAGCCATCAACTGACGACCGATTTCGGTCGAGCCGGTGAAGGACAATTTACGCACGATCGGGTTGCTGGTCAGCTCACTGCCGATGTCGCCGGCGCTGCCGGAAACAACGCTGAACACACCGTTCGGGATGCCGGCACGCTGGGCCAGTTCAGCCAGAGCGAATGCGGAGAACGGAGTTTGCGAAGCAGGCTTGAGCACCATGGTGCAACCGGCGGCCAACGCAGGACCCGCTTTACGGGTGATCATCGCGGCCGGGAAGTTCCACGGGGTGATCGCTGCGGTCACGCCGATTGGCTGCTTGATCACGATCAGGCGCTTGTCTGGCTGATGGCCCGGAATCACATCACCGTAGACGCGCTTGGCTTCTTCGGCGAACCACTCGATAAAGGAAGCGGCGTAAACGATTTCGCCCTTGGCTTCGGCCAATGGCTTGCCTTGCTCGAGGGTCATCAGGCGAGCCAGGTCGTCCTGATTCTCGATGATCAGCTCGAACCAACGACGCAGCTTGTTCGCGCGGTCCTTGGCGGTCAGTGCACGCCAGGCCGGCAGCGCTTTATCAGCGGCTTCGATTGCACGGCGGGTTTCGGCAGCGCCCATCTTCGGTACGGTGCCCAGAATTTCGCCCGTTGCCGGGTTGTTGACCTTGATCGTCTGACCGTTGTCCGCATCGACCCAAGCGCCATCGATAAAGGCTTGCTGGCGGAACAACTGGGTGTCTTTAAGCTGCATGTCGGCTTTCCTTAACAGCACCGCGACCAGCGCGGAGCGAATTATGATTGTAGAAAGGCGCCTCAAAGGCTGCCGTCAGGGAAATCATTCACCGGGCTGAAGCACATAAATAGCGCACGGATTGGACTCGTGCGGTTCAGCACCCAGACAAGAGCGTTTGAAATCTCGAACGAATCCTAGGATCAATGCCGTGAAAGGACAATAGGCCGTTCGAAAAAAAGAACGAAAACGGCGCATTTGCCTATTTTTTCTGATCAACGTAGCAAACGGCTGTTACAGGATAGAAAAACACAGGCTATTCAGCAGCATGGACGCCCGCAACGCATATGAGTATCATGGCGCCCGCTTGCACCAGTAGCTCAGCTGGATAGAGTACTGCCCTCCGAAGGCAGTGGTCGTGGGTTCGAATCCCGCCTGGTGCACCATATAGAAGAAACGAGAAAGCCTCAGGCCCTTAGGGTTTGGGGCTTTTTTGTGGGTGATGGTATCCCAAGTGGACAATTCTGGGGGTTGATCAATGGGGCTTGGGTCGGTAGGGCAGTTGTCAACTTAGAGTTTACAACTGCCGTGAACAACCTCTCGCGAGTCCCCAGCAGCTTTCGGAAATCCGGAAGAGCCGCTTTTACCGTTGCGGTAACGATGCCCTTTTATCTTCAATATCCTTTCAATTTCAACGTTAAAATTTCAGTAAGCTGATGAAACTGTCGCTACCAAGATCTCGCGGGTTTCCGACCCCGTACCAGTTGATTAACGTCAGGGGCCCCAGCGACTTTCTGCGTCTACCCCGATATTCCGCATGAGTGCCAGACAGTGATTCACCGTATTCGTAGTGAATCCAGTCGGCCCAGCCCCAAAAACAAAAGTCCTTCTCCGGCCAGGAACTGGGGCTGGAGTCAATCCATTGTGCGGCACTCATACGATGCGATATGAGCTATAACCATCAGATAGACCCTTGGGGTCGTCTCAGTCCCTAGCAATCCCACCCGCCAACCATAGGTCTATGAATGCCGAAATTCCCTCTTACACCGATGATGGTTCAATACTTGGTGGGCCTGTGCTGCCTTAAGTCAGATCCCGATGCAGTCGATGTGACTATCGGCGATATGGTCTACGATCCCGCCGCCGACAAAGAGCGTGACGTCGATGTAACTGTCACCATCACTGAGTCCGGTGGAGTAACCCACGCGTTCAAAGCGTACGAGGTGAAGCGAGAAGGGACACCTCTGGACGTGGCTGAAGTGGAGCAATTGTGCATGAAGTTCATAGACATGCCGTCTGTAACTCACCGTTCTATTGTCTCCGCATCAGGCTACACAGCCTCTGCACGCAAGAAGGCAGAAACCCACGGCATAACTCTTTACGAATTCAAAGCGTGGACTAGACCTCTTCAAGAGCAATTCCCTGCGCTAACCATGCAAGGGACCGCACAGGAATGCTTTAGGATGTGCACTACCCTTCTGTGCTGGTCGCAACATCAGCTACAAATCATGGCTCCGCAAGCGACAGGTAATTCTACGGTTCTACCGACGGATAAGCTTTTAGACTCAAAGGGTAACGCGCACAGTACATACGCCACCTTTGAGCAATACCAAAACGAGCTACTGCTTAGATCGACAAAGTTACTTCTTTCAGTAATGCCTGGTCCCTCAACAATGGACAGTTTGCCGTTGGAAGATTCGAGCTCAATTGCTGCAAGTCCGGAGTGGCCACACAGTCATACACTTGATGTAACCAATGACGAAGTTTTCTTAGGAATCGAACCCGGCGTCTGTCGGATCGATTTAGTCACGATATCAGGACATCTTCAGTGGCAACGTAACACCAGTCAGGCCCTTTACTACGTGATTGATCACATCCCGAGTGGAGAAGCGTTTGCAGGTGCTGTGATCTCCAGCCCGCAAGGTGATGGGACCATGACTGCCCTGGTGTTTTCCCCCATAACACGTGCCATCGACATAAGGCCTATTCGACTAGCGAAGAAACACCAGAACAGCATCAGGAACCTCAAGCTGAAGCTTTCCGAGTAGTGCTTAAATCTGTTCCCGGGAGGCTAAGGATAATAAGCCTGTATCCCCACATGTATCCCCGACCAATCCGAAAGCCATCACCCCACAGAACACCACACCTCCAGCTCTTTGCTTGAGCCGGCATGCTACGGAATGTTTAAAAATCAATCTCAGCATCCGGCGGCATGTATGCCCACGTGTATGCCTAACCCAAACACAACTAGCTAAATCCTTACAAACCGGGACCCGCAGCGTTCGGTTCAAACGACGCCTGGGCACCATATAGAAGAAACGAGAAAGCCTCAGGCCCTTAGGGTTTGGGGCTTTTTTGTGGGTTAGCTTTGCAGGAATGGCTTCACCACCGACAGCATGTGACTTCTATAGCAAAAGACACAAGCCAATAAAAAACCCCTGAGCAGTCTCAGCGCCTTAGCGCATCAACCGACAGGGGCCGTGTTGACGGCGATTATATGGGGTGTGGACATCTCGGCAACTGCCGGTTGGTCCGATGCAACCGTCAAGGCAAACTTGACAGTTCGAATTGGCTACAGGCTTTAGACTCAGGCGCAAGTAGCTTTTCTAAATTTCTTGGGTAGTTTCTTGGACGGTTCTTGGGTAGTTTCTTGGGCAGTCAGCGGCCATTGCCGCTCTGATTGTCGCCATTGCCATTCACCCAATATCCGAGGTTGCAGGAGATCCGCCTGCACGATACCCTTCCGCCGTCGCTGCCAATTCAGCGACCGGGCTTGGTAACCCGAGAGTTGAGCGCAACAGCGCCCCCATCAAATTGCAGGCGTTTTTTTATGTCTGCAATTTTGAGTTATGGCGGCTGTGCGTGGGACGTCTTCGGGCGTGCCGGATTCCTTGACTCCCGGTTTACCAACCTGCGCACAGCTGCCACCCATTCGCTTGGTAACGAAAAAGTGGCAGTTCCACGTCAAGGAGCTAGACCATGCGCAATAGAAATCCGTACAAAACTCGTTTCATCCCTCTACGCGATTTTGAATCGCGGTCCCATCGCACCTCTATCACTGGAGGTGGCAAATGACCGATCCATCAGAGCTGAAAACCATCGGCTTGACGCCTGCCATCTACTGTTCAGATCACGCGGCGTTCCACGTCACTCGCGGTGTGCCGCTCGGCGATGCGCTAGCCATGGCTTCCGACTTTCTGTTCCTCGCCAAAGCCCTGTCCAAGGATGCTGCCTACGACAGAGAAAGCGATCGACACGCCTGGGCGGCTCATTATTTGACCGCGCTGAGTAAGGCGTTGGTTGATGATGCGGTGAAAGTGCTGACGCGAGAACCAGCGTCGCGGAAGGAAAAAACCAAAGAATAGCGGCGCCCCGCCATTCAAATTGCAGTTCCTGACAGTGTCAGGAACTGCAATCTAGAAGAATAGAGCTATTTACGTGCTGCTTTGCTCAGCTTCAATTTCATCAACGAGCGCATAAACCTCCTCAAACACTGTTTCGGCGGCAACATCAGGGCGTGAATCTCTACGGCTAGCGGCAACGGCCTCAGCTTGTACCTGATCAAGCGCCTGCTGCGAGCTCATAATGACGAGGGCAGAGCTGACAAGCAGTCATTGTCAGGAACGGGGTTAATGCGATTTTTCATTCAGTCGTCCAATCAAACTCGTCATATTCCTCATCGTCCTCGTCCCCCTCCTCAAACACCTCATCCTCAACAGTGTCCTCCTCAGGGGCGACTCCTTCCTGCTTGTTCAGCAGAAATTCCTTACGACTCTCAGCAATGGCCCGCCTCAACTCCTCCCCTTTATCAGGGCAGTTGAACATTTGGGCGATGCGATCGATTTTTTTCGCCACGGCTTCCTCCAACGCATCGGCTATGCCCCGATAGTGCGCGCTTTCGGGGGTTGTTGCCAAATTGGCGGAGGGTCTTTGGCTCAGTTTTTCTTCAAGGCCTTGAGTCGGGCTGTGAGGTTTTCGTCAGGAAAACGCTGGTGCAAGGTCTTCAACAGTTCATCGGCGGCTTGGGTTTGACCGGTGTTTTGCAGGCGAATCACTTCGTGTAATTGATCATCGAGGGTTTTCACCGGAGCAGCCGCGCGTTTGCTGACCTTGGCTTCGTCAGCCATTCCCGCGTTGATCGATTCGCTCTGAGCGGGCGCGGCGAAATCGGCCATTGGTGCTGCGGGTGCTGGTGCGGATATCGCGCTGGCGGGGGCGGACAACGAACGCGCAATCGGTGATGGGGCTTCTTTCTTCGCCGCAAAGGATGATGTTTTAGGCGCAGGGGCGGAGTCGAACTGTGGCTCTTGTTCCGGAGTTCGCTGTACCAACGTCAACATCAGCGCGACGCCGACGAGGCTGGCAAACGCCACCTGCCAACGGGGTTTCTGGCAAGCCTGAGCCCAACGCTGCCAAGCACTCGGTTTGCGTACAGGCGTTTCCCGATGTGCAGCGGCCAGGATGAAGGCATCAAGATGCGCCGGTGGGCCATCGTTGCTGTGTTCACGATAGTGCTTCAACACTTCGTCTTCTTTTTCAGGACGGGCGTCAGTCATGTCAGTACCTCCTCGGCCAGCAGCCGACGCAGTTTTTGCTGGGCGTAGCGCAAGCGGCTTTTGACGGTTTCCAGCGGTGTGTCGGTGAGGGTGGCGATTTGGGGCAGGTCGAGGTCGCCGTGGGCGCGCAGCAGGAAGACTTCGCGCTGGTCGGCGGGCAAGGTTTGCAGGGCGGTTTCGAGGCGCTGGGTGTCGCGGCTCAGGCTCAGCAGTTGCTCGGGGTCGGCGGCGTTGTCGATCACGGCGTGGGCCTGTTCGTCGTAGCTGTCGTGCAAGGGGTTGTGGATGCCATGTTTGCGCCAGTGGTCGATCAGTCGGTTGCGGGCAATCTGGTAGAGCCAGGTACGAAAATTCGCCCGGCCTTGTGGCTGACTGGTGCTGCGGATCAGGCTCAGCCAGGTGTCCTGATAGACCTCCTCGGCGAGTTCGGCTTTGCCGCTGAGGCCGAGGAGAAATCGATAAAGACCCTGGCGATGGCGGGCGTACAAGATCTCGAACGCCGGCCCGTCGCCCGAGCGATAGCGCGCCAACAGCGATTCGTCGCTGCTGGCGTCGGTGCTCAATTCAGGAGCAGTCATATCAGCGATGATCCCTTTCACTCGATCCGGTTGGCATTGGACACCTGATTCGATGCCGTGGAAGTCCGCAGGCTCTGCGCCAATTCGACCAATTGCACAAACTCCGCGCGCAGGCCGAAGCGGTCATCGCCCCGAGCGCCACGGGCCAGGGCTTCGGTGTCTTTGAGGCTGAAATCACCGGTGTAGCGGCCGTCCTTCAATTGTTGAGAAAACGCCGCCACGGCTGCCGCAAAGCGCAGGTCATCACTGGCTTTACTAACAGAACCGCTGCCAATAGGCCGCTCGATCAACCGACTATTCCCACCTTCCGGCGACTGATATCGCACACGCAACATCGCCATTTCCCCGGATTTACCGGAAGAGACTGACGGAGAAGCACCATACCTCAACGGCTCCAGCCAACCCTTCTCGCCCACAGGGACAATTTCATACAACGCCGTCACCGTATGCCCTGACCCGATTTCGCCAGCATCCACCTTGTCGTTGTTGAAATCCTCACGCTTCAACGCGCGGTTTTCATACCCCAGCAGACGATATTCACTGACCTGCACCGGGTTGAATTCCACTTGCAGCTTCACGTTTTTCGCCACCACATCGAGGGTCGAGCCGAGTTGATCCACCAGCACCTTGCGCGCTTCACGCAGGTTATCGATGTAGGCGTAGTTGCCGTCGCCGGCGTCGGCCAGTTGTTCCATCAGATGTTCATTGTAGTTATCCACACCAAAACCCAGGGTGGTCAGGGAAATGCCGGTCTTGCGCTTATCCACCGCCATTTGCTTGAGGCTGTCGAAGTCGCTGATGCCGACGTTGAAGTCACCGTCGGTGGCCAACAGGATGCGGTTGATGCCTTTGGGGATAAACGCCTGTTGCGCCATCTGATAAGCGAGTTCGATGCCCGATGCTCCAGCAGTCGAACCGCCCGCCGTCAGTTGGTCGATGGCTGTACGAATCTTCGCTTTTTCTCGTCCGGAAGTCGGCTCCAGCACGACGCGGGATTCGCCTGCGTAGACCACCAGCGACACCCGATCCTGTTCGCGCAATTGATCGACCAGCAATTTCAGGGTGCTTTTGACCAGCGGCAAACCCTCGCGGCGGTCCATCGAACCGGATACATCCACCAGAAACACCAAATTCGCCGGAGCCAATGACGCCACCGCGCGATCCGAGGCCTTGATGCCGATGCGCAGCAAGCGGGTATGCGGGTTCCACGGCGACGGCGCCAGTTCGGTGGTCACGCCGAACGGCGAGCCATCGGTGGGCAAGGCGTAATCGTAGGGAAAGTAATTGACCATCTCCTCCAGCCGCACCGCGCCTTCGGGTGGTAAACGCCCTTGATTCAACAAGCGCCGGACGTTGGCGTAGGCGCCGGTATCGACGTCCGCGCTGAAGGTCGAAACCGGCGCTTCGGCCACGCTGTGGATCGGGTTGTCCGCCAACGCCTGATATTGCTCGCGTTGCTCATCACGATAACCGGGCGGAGCGGATTCAGACATTGGCGCAAAGATAGCGATCGGCGCCGCCCGCACACTGCGCTTGGCCATCACGGCATCCGCCATCACCGTCGCAGGCTGCACCAACACTTCAGTTTTCAACTCACCTTGGGCCGGTCCCGGTGAAGATGACGGCGGCGCCACGACAGCAGAATCAGATTTGGACGAAACGCCACAACCAGCAACGGCCAGCAGCAACCCAATGGCGAAACCATGGGCGGCCGGACGGAGAAAATGCAGAGGGAGGGACATGGGGGCTGACCTCAGGAGGAAATTGATCCATTCATCCTCTGAGACGGACAGCCCGCCCGGTTCGGGTTAAACCGCGCTGAAATAAATCTTCAGCGGTGATAACGCCGCACCACGCTGCTGTTGCGCAGCACGTGATCTTTGATCTTTTCCAGCAGTTGCGCGCGGGTCAGGCCGGCCGGCAAGGCGTCCGGGGCCAGG
This sequence comes from Pseudomonas sp. dw_612, assembly GCF_018449725.1. GTDB lineage: Bacteria > Pseudomonadota > Gammaproteobacteria > Pseudomonadales > Pseudomonadaceae > Aquipseudomonas. Next base: position 31,905 of record NZ_JAAVVC010000028.1, read on the forward strand.
TCCAGGGCATAAATCTGAATGATGTAGTGGTGCGCGCTGTCGCCGGCGGGCGGGCAAGGGCCGACATAGGTCGTGGTGCCTTTGACGTTGGTGCCGCCGACGCCTTCGAGGGCGTTTTTCGCGCCGACACCCGCCGGGATCTGGTGGGTGGTCGCCTTGATGCCGTAATGCACCCAGTGATCGACGCCCTGGCCTTTCGCGCCGTCGGGGTCGTGCATGACGATGGCGTAGCTGAGGGTGCCCGCCGGGCCGGCGTTCCAGTTCAGGGCCGGGGACTGGTTGTGCCCGCCACAATTGGGCGCATCGCTGGCAGCCGCCGAAGTAAACAATCGATCGTCCGTGACACCGGGGATATTGAGGGTGAAACGCTCCTGGGCCTGCACGGGCAATTGCACGCAAAGGGCGACTGCAACGGCCGCCAGCCAAGGGTTCAGAGAGGTCAATCGGGTCATTACCGGAGCACCTTGTGCGGGTTGGGCCGTCGTCGGCTGGCAGACTATAGCCGGACCGTTCGCGCCGTGGCAGTGGCAATTGAGCTGAACCTCGGGATAAGGGCCAAACTCAATAGATAAACACCTGCCTGGAGAGTGCTCATGGCACTGCACCGCGTTGCCCGTTTCGCCGACGTGCCGGAAAACCGCGGCCTTGAGGTCCGGATCGCCGACACCAAAATTCTCCTGCTGCGGGTTGGTGATCAATTGCGCGCCTTTCAGGGCGAATGTCCACACGCCGGGGCGCCGCTGGCCGAGGGGGCGTTGTGTCACGGGCGGTTGATCTGTCCGTGGCACAAGGCGGCCTATCGAATCGAAGACGGTGCGTTGTGCGAGCCGCCATCCCTGGACGGTCTGAAGCGCTACCCGTTGGAAATGCGCGAAGACGAAGTCTGGGTCGACGATCAGCCGATGGTCGATGCGCACACGCCGCCAGCGGACGATGAGCGCACCTTTTTGATCGTCGGCGCCGGAGCCGCAGGCACCGCAGCGGCGGCCGCATTGCGCGAAAAAGGCTTCGGCGGCCGGATTCAACTGATCGACCGCGAAGCCGACGCCGGCTACGACCGAACGGTGCTGAGCAAATTCGTGATCGCCGGGGAAATGCCGCCGGAAGAAGTCCCGCCCCTGCGCGACGAGGCGTTTTATCGCAAACAACGCATAGAACGCATCCGCGGCGAAGTGGCGAGCCTCAACGCGCAGGACAAAACCTTAACACTCGCCGACGGACAAACACTGAGCTACGACGCGGCGTTGCTCGCCACTGGCGGCATCCCCAAACCGCTGGAACTGCCCGGCGCTGACTTGCCACAGGTGTTCCTGCTGCGCTCTAAAGATCAGGCAACGAAGATTCTGGAAGCCGCCAAACCCGGGCAAAAAGTCGTGATCATCGGTGACAGTTTTATTGCCTTGGAAGCGGCTTCGTCCCTGCGCCAATTCGGGCTGAAGGTCACGGTGCTGGCCCGGCATGCCGTGCCGTTCGCGGTGCAGTTCGGCGAGGCCGTGGGCAAGGCGATTCGCGCCCTGCATGAAGCCCATGGCGTGGTCTTTCACACCGAGGGTGAAGCCGCGTCCATCGAGGGAACCGGCAAGGTCGAAGCGGTGCTCCTGGACAATGGCCAACGTTTACCGGCGGATCTGGTGCTGGTCGGCATTGGCGTCGCCCCAGCCACTGCGGTGTTTGCCGACCTGCCCAAAGAGAAAGACCAATCGCTGAAGGTCGACGGCGGGATGCGTTTGGCCGACGGGCTCTGGGCCGTCGGCGATATCGCCACCTTCCCGCTCAACGGCCAGCCGCAACGGATCGAGCACTGGCGTCTGGCGCAGCAACAGGCGCGGATCGCAGCCTCGAATATGCTCGGCGGCGACGAGCATTATCTCGACGTGCCGTATTTCTGGACCTGGCACTTCGGCAAAAACTACGACTACCTGGGCCAGGCCGAGCGTTGGGATGAGGTGGAGTTCAAGGGTGATCCTGACCATCCACCGTTTATCGGGCTGTTCGGCAAGCATGGGGTGGTGGTGGCCGCAGTGGCCTGCGAAGAAGAGCGGGCGATGGCGATGCTGGCCGAGCGGATGAAACAGCCGCTGCCGGTGGATGAGGCGTGGCGGCTGGTTCGTGACCTGAGCTGAATTTGATTGCTATGCGCCCACCGTAGGAGCTGCCGAAGGCTGCGATCTTTTGACCTTCAAGATCAAAAGATCGCAGCCTTCGGCAGCTCCTACAGGGAGGTGTGTTTGCGTCAGAGATGGATTACCGGTTCGCGATTGTCGTCATCCTCAGCCGGCAAGCGAATCACCAACGGATGCTCCAGCGGTGCCAGCGGCGACGCTCGCTGTGCTTGATCAATCGGGAAGTAGTGCGTAATCACATGGCTGACGTCGCCGTCCTGATCGTTGTGAATCGTCATCGAGCCAGGCGTGCGCAGCTTCTCCAACCGATCGCCGCTCAACTTGAAGCTCTTGCTCAAACCATGATCGTCCACCACCGGCGCCGGCAGTCGACGCTGGGCGAAGCTTTTGCTTTTGCGATGTTGATAACGCGCCCAGGAAATCAGGATCACCGCGTTCAACACCGCCACCCACAAATAAATCTGCAAGGTGCCGAGCGCGTCGAACACCGACGCATCGATGCGCGGCCCGTCGTGGGTGTCCACCAGCGGCCACAACCCGCGCACCAGCAGATAAAGCAGACCGATCCAGGCCAGCACCGTGAAAAAGGCATCGATCACGACCAGAAAAGGCCGCTGCCGGGTTCTGATGATTTTCATTTGATGACCTCTTCCTCTTCATCATTCAGCGGTTTGATGCCCCGGTCCGGGCTGACCCAACGCGCGCGTTTCTGGTGTTGGCCGAACAGCACTTTGGGAAAACTGACCAGGGTGGTGAGCAAGCTGATGAGCCAGAACATCAAGGGATACCAGACGACCCAGAACATGGTTTTGCCCAGGCCTTTTTCATAACGCCGGTCGATCAGAATGCTGACCGCAAATTGCACCAGGCAGACCATCGCCAGCAGCAACCCGGTAAAGGCCGGTGGCAGCAAATGATCCACCGCGATCGCCGAAGGCATGTCGACAAACTTGCCCACGCCCCAGAAGATCACCGACAGCAGAAACGTGAAGGCCCAACCGGTGGACAGGCAATATTCGAACAGCAGCGGCCACAAGTAGCGATGGCGGTATTGCCAGATGCCACGGATGTTTTTGAACAACACTTCGGCGCCGCCCTGAGCCCAGCGCAGACGCTGCTTCCACAGGCCGCCGAGGGTTTCCGGCATCAGAATCCAGCACAGGGCGCGGGGCTCGTAGAAGATGCTCCAGTGGTCCAGTTGCAGCTTCCAACTGATGTCGATGTCTTCGGTGATCATGTCCGGGCTCCAGTAACCGACCCGGTTCAGCGCCGAACGCCGGAAAGCGACGATCACGCCAGAGACGGTAAAGATCCGCCCGAACACCCGTTGCGTACGCTTGATCAAACCAATGATCGACGAAAACTCACCGACCTGAACCCGTCCCACCAACGTCGAACGAGTGCGGATGCGCGGGTTGCCGGTCACGGCGCCGAGGCGTGCGTTATCGAGCATCGGCGCGACCAGATACGCCGCCGTGTTCGGCGCCAACAGCGCGTCACCATCAATGCACACCAGATACTCGCTGCGTGCCGCGATGGCGCCCATGCGCAGGGCCACGGCTTTGCCCTGGTTTTCCGCCAGGTGCAGCACCCGCAGGCGAGGGTCTTGCGCCGCCAGTGCGTCGAGCACGGCGGCGGTGTTGTCCTTGGAGCCGTCGTTGATCGCGATCACTTCGATGTTCGGGTAATGCTGGGCCAGCGCCGCGTGAATGGTGTCGGCGGCGTTGTCACCTTCGTTGTAGCAAGGGATCAGGATCGAAATCAGCGGCTCGCCGGCCAATGGCGGCGGCAAGGTGTCGTCCTGCCACGGCCAGTGACGCTCCCAGTGCAGCCAGAAATACAGGCCACCGGCGATCCACAGCCCGGACATGAACAGCGGATAAAAGAACACGAAGTCCATCAGGAATTGTCCGGTAACCAGGAAGATCAGCCCCAGGGGTATCCCGAGGACAATCGCCAGTACCAGCAGGGCCAGCAGTCTATCCAGCATGTTATGGATTCCACTTGTTGGAGAGCGCGGGCCGCACGGTGTTCAGGTCCGGCTGGTTCTCGAGGAAATTGTCCGGGTAGTAGCCGAAACTGGTGGCGCCCTGACGTTTGAGGCGGCCCATCCAGTCGCTCAGCTGCGCGCCGTCGATGTCGGAATCGGTGTGTTTGGTCCAGTCCTTGGCCTGCAATTCGAACACCGTGCGGTTGAGCGCACCGGGACGCGCCTTGACTGTGGCAACCAACGCTTCAAGCCATGGCCCGGATTGCGCGTGGCTTTGTTCTTCCATCAGCGGCATGGCCATCGGCGCCGTCCAGTCGTAGGTGCCGAGGAAGTCGTCGAGGTTCTGCGCAAACCAGGCTTCGCTCTGCGGATTGAGCATCGGTTCGGCAAAGATATTGCGCGCGGTCAGCACCTGCGGGCCGCGAATGGCGCGGACCTTGGCGGTGAGTTCATTGGTGAAGTCGATCAGGTAGCGACTCTTGAACCGGGTCCAGCGTTGCAGCGTGGCCGGGTCATCACGCAACGCGGCAATCGAGCCCGGCAGGCCGTTGGCCGCGTACACCTTGAGCGCTTCGGGGCTCGCGTCTTCGAAGTCCGAGAGCACCGCGTCGTCGTGATAAAGGATGCCGTCGACTGAGGTCAGGCGTGCGACGTCTTCGTAAATTTCGCCGATGACACGCCGCACGTTCGGGTCGAACGGCGACAGGCGTTTGTACTGGTCCGGATCCACCGAGGTGGCGCCGGTATTCGGGTCCCAACGGGTCACGCGGGGCAGTTTCGAATCCAGAGCAAAACTCAGCACCGGCATCCAGGCGAAGACTTTGACGTGGGCGCGGGTACGCAACTGCCAGGCCACGCGGTCGAAGATGTCGGCGCGCACCGGCAGGTGACGGTTGGGGAAGTACAACGAATGCACCAGGCCATCGCCTTGCGGGTCGGCGAAGGCTTGCAGGAATACGGTGTTGGCGCCCATGTCGGCCATGCGCTGGATCAGTTTGCCGAGGTTGATTTCCTGCTGCGCCGGGTCGGCGTCGTAGACGTTATCCAGGTCCACATGCACCACGCGCATCAGCGATTCGGCTTGCACCGAAACGATGCTGTTAGCGAAGTGCTCGCCGTCCGGATCCGAGGCCACCAGGAAGCGCGGGCTGCTCATCAGGTTGTCGAGGGCATCGAGGCCGTCGTCCAACGTCAGGGCCATTTTATAGCCCTGCTCGCTGACCACTTGCAGCGAACTGCCGTCCGCCGCGCCGTACGGCCAAACCCAGATGCGCGGCTTGTAACCGGTGACCTTGCGGATTTTCTCGGTGATGGTCGCGACGTCACTGCGCATCCGCGCCTGGAACTCGGCCTCAGTTTCGTAGCGCCCGGCGACTGCATCGTAGCGGCGGGTCGCGGCGGCCGGTTGCAGGTTGCCTTGGGGGTTGGCCAACACGCCTTTGTGGCTGGCATCGGTGTGCGCTGCGATTTCCACTAGCCCGGATTTGGAGATTTCGCGGATCTGCTCCCAGGTCAGGAAGTCCGAACGCTGACGCGGTGTCCCGGCGAAATCCACCGGTTGGTTCAGCGGCGTATCAATCCACACGCCGACCGGCGCCAGCAAGGCGTGCCAGTTGTAGGCGCGCAGCACCGGCAGTACGCGGGTGTAGAAGCTTGAATAGCCGTCGTCGAAACTCAGCAGAATCGCCTTGGGCGGCAGCTCCGGACCACCGTTGCGCGCGGCGATGATCTGGTCGACGGTGACCGGTTTGTAGTTGTTCTCCCTTAACCAGGCAAGCTGCTCGATCATGCGTTCGGTGCGCACCGCCACCACTGCTTGATCGGGGTCGCGGTCTTCGACGTCGTGGTAAGCGATGCCGAGCACGTGGTTCTTCGGCCACGGGGTTTCGTTGGCCGGCACCGGGCGCTCGGACGGCGGCGTAAACGCCGGGGCTTGCTGGGCGCAGGCGCTGACCAGCAGCGCTCCCAGCAGAAGGATGAAACGCGAGATAAAAGGCATCTTCAAACTCTTCTAGAAGCGGTAAGTGAGGTCGACGAGCAGGCGCAGATCGGTTTCGCGGTCGCCGTCGTAGGGCCGGTTGATCACGGTCAACAAGCCGCCCACCTCGAACACGTCATTCCAGCTGTAGCGCTGGCCGTAGCCCAGCAGGCCGATACCGCCGGTACCGTGATCGCGTTGGCTGTAGGTGCCCGCACCAGCCTGGAACTGCTGGCTCCAGGACGTTTCGTAGCGGCGATACAGCACGTGATTGACGTTCACCGTCGGCAGCACGCTGAAGTCGGATTTGGGGTTGAAGTACGGCACGTCCTCGGAGGCGGAGTTGTGGCTGGTGCCGACTTCCAGGCCCACATCGACTTGCACTTTCGGCGCGGTGTAGACGCCTTCGCGCCCGGTGAGCAAGGCTTCGACGCGGTTGTTACCGTCGCTGAAATGCGAGGGGCTGACCGCCAGTTTCCATTCGCGGCTTTCATTGGCGCGCCAGCGGATGAAGCCGCTGCCGCCGTTGGCCGTGACGTCGCTGTTCAGTGCGCGTAACGGTGTGTCCGCCGAGAGGTAAGCGAGGCTGCCGCCGTACTGCCAGTGATCGTCGATGTCCCGGGCAATCGCCAGACGTGCGCCTTGCTTGTTGCCGTAACCGAAGTTGTGATTGGAGACTTCGGCTTCCAGGGTCATGTCTCGGGTGCGACGCTCGACACCAAGCCGTTGCGTGCGATCACGCCCGGTGCCTTCCTGGAAATCTCCCGTGGCGTAACCGACGCCGGCGAATACGCGCCAGTCTTCATCGATGGGCGGGCTGTAGAGCACGGTTTCGATCCCGAAATCCTTGCTCCCGGACACCGCACCGGCACCGCTGTCGCCGCCGCCATAACTCTTGCCGCCGTAGCTCTGCACCCGCAGTTCGGCCATGTCGTGCACGTCGCGCTGACGCTGCAAGCGCTGGACCTGACGGTTATCCGGGAAACGCGCCGCCACATCGTCGGTCAGCGCATCCATCTGCCGCCATTCCTGCAGGTCCATCGCGGTGTGGGCCTGGGCGACTTCGAGTCCCATGTCCCGCGGGACCATGCTCTCGGTTTCCTTGAGCTGTAATTCCGCGCGGCGTGGCCAGTCCCGGGCCAGGTACAAATCGGATTGGGCCAGGCGCAAACCGATATTGCCCGGCGCCTGATCGACCAACGTTTGTAAACGCTGCTCGCCGGACGGCAGATCGGCCCCGTAGGTCCCGGCCTGGGCGGCGAGTTGTTGGGCGTCCATCCATTCATCGTTGGGGTTGCCCACTGGCAAGCCCTTGAGTTCGACCCGTGGTTTCTGGGTTTTAGCCAGATCCTCGGCGACTGTGCGCGCTTCTTCAGCCTTGTCGCTTTCGAGCAGCGCGTAATAGAGCGCGGTGCTGTCTTCGAGGCGATCACCGACGTCGGCGTCCGGTGCAACCAGCACTTGGCGATAGAGGTCAGTGGCTATTTCTGGCTGACGTTGGTCGAGGTAGGACGACGCCACCCAGCGCAGGGCGTAGGTCGGAATCTTCACCCCTTCGCCGTTAAGTTTCTGGTATTCGCTGATCACCTCGGCGGTGCGCGCACGGGCCTTGAGGGCGCCCATGCGGTCGATGCGCCAACGGGTGACGTCGTCGTGGGCCGCCGGGTCCGGGGTCCAGGTGGCGAGCAAATGGTCGTAGTCGGCCAGCGCTCGATCGGCGATCACATAACGTTCTTTTTCGCTGCGGGTGGCCAGTTCCGCCAGGCGCACGCGCTCGGCGGCGAGGTCGCCTTCGATGCGTCGCAATTGCACCGGATCGATCAATCCCGGCCGTTGCCGGGCCAGGCGCAGGGCCGGTTCCGGCAGGCGCGCGCGTTGCAGGGCGAACACATATTCCCGAGCGACCTCGGGTTTGCTGCCAGCGCGAATAAAGGCCTGATCGTATTCGAACAGTGCGTCGTAGTTGTTGCCGGCGCGGGTCAAGGCATAGGCCAGCGCCAGGCGCCGGGACGGATCGTCCGGTTTGGCCGCCACCAACGCTTTGCTGCGGGTTACGGCTTCGTCAGGTTTGCCGGCGTCAGCCTGGGTCATGGCCAAACCGAGTTGCAGGTCCGGGTTTTGTGGCTCCAGCGCCAGGGCCTTGTTGTAAACCTCAGTCGCCGAATCCCAGCGCTTGAGGTTGCGATAAGCCCGGGCCGTGGCGGTCAACGCCTGAACCGGCAGCACGCGGTGGCGCCCCTGGGTTTCATAGACCTGCACCACTTCAGCGTCCAGCCCGGCCCAACTGGCGATCTGCAAATGGTCGCTGACCTGGCCGGTCGTGACTTGGCTCACCGGCACCTGACGCAGCACCGTCAGCGCCGGCGCGTAGTTCCCCGCCCGGGCATCGCGGACCATCTGGTCGTAAGGCGTGTCGGCAAACGCCAGCGCCGGCCAGAGCAACTGGCTGCACAACGCAACGCGAAACAACGGGCGTAAGCCACGATGAATAAAGGGACCTGCAAAACGCGGCATTCGTCAGCATCCTTACATGGCCAGCCGGGTCGCAATGCCCCTCGCCCACTCGTAACGGAAAGCCGGGTCACAAGACCCAGCCAGCTTGTCGGGGCGCAGTCTTGCACGCGAGTTTGGTCAGCCATTCAGAACGCAATATTTATTCAGATTCGTGCCATTACTTGGCCCTGTTCAAATCCCGGACAGCAAAACGCCCGGCGTGTGAGGCCGGGCGTCGCGGTGTAACCCTTGGTTTTACTGGACTTGCCCAGCGCCGCCAAGTTTGCCCATCACGAAGCCGACAAACTGCTCGACGGTCATTTTCTGGCCGTTGAATTCCACCTGATTGTTGGCGTAATGCAGTTTGGTGACGACGTCGCTGCCTTCCAGCTTAGCCAGTTGCGTGCCCACGGCCATGCTGCTGAACATGTCGCTGGTGGCAGTTGCCTGATCGACGATGGTCTTGGCGTCGGTCTGGCCATCCGCTTGCGCCTGAAGGCTGAGCAGGTCAACCAGCATCGGCTTGGACACTTTGATGTTGATGTCCAACAGGGCGATCAACTGACGGACCAACTGATCTGGCGGCAGGTCCATGGAGGCCGGTTTGGTCAGGTCCAGCACCAGGTTGGCGCGGCTTTCACCGTTGGCGGTGTTGAACGACAGGTTTTCCAGCGCCAACTGTGGGCCGGCCGCCAGGAGTTTTTCAAGACCGGCCTTCACCTGCGTTTCTTCTTCCGGCGTCAGGTTCAGCTCGGGTGCTGGCTCACCGGCAGCAGCGGCTTCGGCGGCGGCCTTCTCATACGGTTGCAGTTTGGTCTGGTAAATCTGCATCAGCGACATGGTCGACGGGATGTCGAGGTTCTTCAGGCTCATGGCCATCTGAGCCGAACCGACGGTTTTACCGTTGAACGACACTTCGCCGACCTTGTAATCCGCACGCCCGGAAGCGCTGGTGCCGGATTCTTCGGTCTGGTTCTTCATTTCGAATTTGTTGACGCCCACCACCGACTGCTTGGGACCGAAAGTGGTCTTGCTGCTGGTCAGCTCGACGGTGTTTTCGCCGGTGTAGTAGCCGTAAGTGCTTTTGACCAGGTTGCTGGCCACGGTCAGGCCGTTCATCTCGACGGTGACCGGCGCCTGATCTTCCGACACGGTGGTCAGCTTGAGGCTGTCCATGTAGCCGTCCGCCTTGACCTTCTTGGCCTCGGCGCTGGCGGCGATGTCCATGTTCAACCCGGAAAACTTCAGGCTGGACTTGTCATCCAGGGCCACTTCCAGCGGCAGCAATTCGAAAGTGCCGTTGGTGGAATTGTCGTAGCCGATGTTGACCACGCCTTTGACTGGCGACTGGCCGTTGGCGGCAGCGAACCATTTTTCCGTGGTCGAAGTCTTTTCCAGCTCGAAGTGGTTGGTGGCCATGACCGGCAACCATTTCAACGACGCCAGGCGCGAGAACGGCAGCGGGCCGTGCTCGACACGATCGACGAAGAGCAATTCGACCGGCGCTTCACCAAACATCTCGCCTTCGCCCTTGAGGCGGTAATGCGCGGTGCTGCTGAACACACCACGTTCCACGGACACCAATTCCAGAGACGCCGTGCCGTTGGAACCCACCAGCGCGGCTTGCAGCTCTTTGTTGGCGTCAGCGACGGAGGCGTTGAGCACGCCTTCCAGTTTAGTGCCGGTGTACCAGGCACCGCCGGCGCTGATTGCACCGATGGCCACGACAATTCCAAGAAGCACGCCTGCTGATTTATTCATGAATTACCCGATCAATGTCCGTTGTTGAAAATGTGGTCGTCTTCCCTGAACCCATGACGGGTCGTGGTCACGACTGCGCAAAAGTGCGATGGAGATTAGCATTTGCGGGGCGAGAGGGCCCAATGATTAAAGGTGAAAGAGTGTCTATGGACCGCTCGTAAGGGTTGAGAGTTTCAGCGGTCGAGGAATCGCCTTCGCGAGCAAGCCCGCTCCCACATTGGATCGGTGGTGAACACAGGATTTATGTACACCAGAGAACAACTGTGGGAGCGGGCTTGCTCGCGAAGGCGCCGGTCCAGTCAACTACAAATCAGGAATACTGCACTTCAATCTCATCCAACTGATGATCAAAGCTTTTCAGCCGCGCCGTCCACGTATAGACCAGCACTTCAAAGTCCCGGTTGATCACCGCCCCGCCCGTCACTTCCGCGCGCGGGTCGCAGAAGTCCAGTTGATAGCGTTCGCGGGCCATGGCGTTGGCGACGTCGGAGAGTTCGCGGGCGTTGTTGAGCCAGTGCCAGCCCTCTTCCGTGACCTGTTTATCCAGGGCCAGGCATTGGGTTTTCAAGGCTTCGAGGCTTTTTTCCAGCGGCGTGCCGGTGAGTTCCCCCATGACTTCCTGGAACGTGCGCCCCGGTTGCCAGTAACTGCCCCAAAAATAGCGGTCGAACACGGTTTCGACCCGGCGCAGCGCAACCTTGGTGTCCCAAATCAGCACCAGGGTTTTGCCTTGTTCGAGGTGTCTTCGTTTGATGCGCGTGCCCTGGACCGAAGCCCAGGCGACCACGACGATGGACATCACGGCAATCAGTGCCGCCGCGCTGTCGAGGAACACCAGCGCCTTGTCGATCTGGTGGGCGAGCATGATGCCGTAGAAATAGGTGGCCGACAGCAACACCAATGCCGCAATAGCGCACCAGAAGCCGGGAGCATAAGGGTTTTTCATTATTAGAGTCCCCATGACCAACGCGAGCCTTGATTGATGAGATCGTCACGCGACCTCATCAAGTCAAAGCATAGCAACGGCCTCAGGGTTTGCCGGGTTGTGACGCTTGCGTTCGTCCGCTTTCCCAACCGCCGCCCAGGGCGAGGAATAAATCGATCTGGCTCATCGCGACCTGAGTGTTGGCCGACGCCAGTTGCGCCGTGACATCGGTGTAGGTGCGAGTGGCTTGCAGGTCCGCCAGGAACGACGCGCGGCCGGCCTGGAAGAAGCGGTGAGTCTGGTCCGCCGCCAGTTGCGCCGACTGCTCGGCATCGGCGAGAGCATCGCGGCGTTGCAGCAGCGCGGAGTACTGGGCCAGGCCAGTCTGGGTTTCGCGGATCGCGTTGAGCACCACGCCGTCGAAGTGCGCCAGCGCACCTTGGGTCGAGGCTTCGGCTTCGCGGATTCGCGCGCGGGAGCCGTTGGACGGCACGGTCCAGCTCAGCAACGGGCCGAAGCCCCAGCGATTGGTCTGCGGCTTGCCGAGGTTTTCCAGGGTGCCGACGGTGCCGATGGACGCGCCGATGCTGATGTCCGGGTACAACTCGCCAGTGGCGATGCCAATGCCGGCGGTCGCGGCGGCCAAACGGCGCTCGGCCTGACGCACATCCGGGCGGCGCTTGAGCAGCGTGGCGCCGTCACCGACCGGCAACAATTGCGCAATCTTCGGCAATTCGGCGCAGCTGTCGGTGCCAGCCGGCAGTTGATCCAGCGGTTTGGCCAGCAACATCGACAAGCGGAACAACCCGGCCTGGCGCGATGCTTCATAACGCGGCATGTCGGCGCGCAAGGATTTGAATTGGGTTTGCGAACGGGTGACCTGGGTTTCATCACCGCGCCCGGCATCGCGCAGACGCTGGGTCAGGGTGGTGCTTTGGGCTTGCAGATCGAGGGAATGCTGGGCGATTTCCCGCTCTTCATTGGCCGCGCAAACTTGGGTGTAGGCCCGAACCACGTCGGCTACCAGGGTAATGCGCGCCGTATCCGCCGCTGCTTGGGTCGCATCGGCATTAGCCTTGGCCGCTTCGATGCCGCGCTGCAAAGTGCCGAACAGGTCGAACTGATAAGACGTGGTAATCCCAATGTCGCCGACGTTGGCCACCGGTACTTTCTCCGGCAGCAGAAACGCTTCGCCGGACTCCTGCAAACGCTGGGCGCCCATCTTCACGCCACCGCTCCAGCCGCCCGCTGCCTGGGCTTCATCGACTTGCGCCCGAGCCCGGGACAAGTTCGCCGCCGCCACGCGCAGATCAGTGTTGGAGGCCATGGCCTGCTGCACCAATTGGTCGAGACGCGGGTCCTGATACAGACGCCACCAATCGCTCGGCACCGGTGCCGAGACCACGTCTTTGTCGTTCGGCAGCAGGTTGCCCTGTAAGTCCTCACGGTGCACAGCAGCCTCGTCCGGCAAGTGATAATCCGGCCCGACCACCTGACACGCCGACAGCAACAGGCCTAACCCGGCCACCGCCAAAGCCGAGGCTTTGCTCATTTCGCCGGCTCCTCGGTCTTGTCATCGATGATCGATACCGTCGCGGTGCGCCCGGCAATCATGCGGAAATCCGCCGGCACGTCGTCGAAGGCGATCCGCACCGGAATCCGCTGGGCCAGCCGCACCCAGCTGAACGCCGGGTTAACGTTGGGCAACAAGTTGCTGCCGCTGCTGCGGTCGCGGTCTTCGATGCCGGCGACGATGCTTTCCACATGCCCGCGCAAGCGAGCGCGGTCACCGATCACCCGGATATCCACGCCTTGGCCGACGTGAATGCCGTCGAGTTTGGTTTCTTCGAAATAGCCGTCGATGTGGAATGAGTTGCTGTCCACCACCGACAACACCGGCCGTCCGGCGGTCACGAATTCCTGAGCGCGAGGCGCACGGTCGTTGATGTAGCCGTCCACCGGGCTGCGGATGGTCGAGCGGTCGAGGTTGAGTTGGGCGCTGTCCACCGTCACCAACGCTTCGGACAAGGCCGATTGCGCACGGGCGACTTTCGACAGGCTTTCTTCCAGTTGCTCGCCCGGCACCAGGTTGCCGAGGCCACGGTTACGCTTGGCCTCGCGCTGGGCCTGGGCCAGGGTTTCTTCGCGATCCGCCACGGCGGCTTTCGCCTGGCGCAGGGCCAGTTTGAAACGGTCCTGGTCGATGCTGAACAGCACCTGGCCGCGCTGCACCAACTGGTTGTCGCGCACTTGCACTTGCTGGATCAACCCGGACACGTCCGGCGCGATCTGCACGATGTCGGCACGGATGTGCCCGTCCCGGGTCCAGGGCGCGAACATGTAATACATCACCATGCGCCAGACCACGACAACGGCGAAGCTCACGATCAGCAGGGTCAGCAGCACGCGACCAATGGTCAAAAAAGGTTTTTTCATGTCATCAGGTATCGACTGAGTGAGTCCACGGCGCCGAGCAGCAAAGCGTAGAGAGCCACGTTGAACAATGCCCGGTGCCAGACCAGACGGTAAAAGTGCAGGCGCGTGAGCACCCCGTGCACCAACAGGTAAAACAGGTAGGTAATGCCCATCAGCACCAGCAACGTGGGCAGGAACACCCCGCTGATATCCAGATCACCGATCATAAAGGCGCTCCATCGATGCCATGGGGCAGTGGTTCTTCGGGTTGTGGTGTGCCGACGAATTCAACCCCGGGCAACAAGGCCAGGCGCAGACCGCTCAAGGCGTGCAGCAAATGCAGGCGGGCGCCGTCATCGCACTCGATGTTGAGGGCGCGACGGGCGCGGTCCATGGTCATCAGCAACGGACTCGGCGCCGGCAAACGCTCGCCGGCCTTGAGGCACGCCTTGAAGTACTCGCCGACTTCCGTCACCACTTGATGCAGCAACACTTGCGGCACGCCGAGCACGCGCGGCGTGTAGGCCAGCAGGTCGAGCAGGTTCAGCGCCACCCGCACTTCCCGTAGCGCGACGCCGGTGTCCTGGCCGATCAAACCCAGACGCGGCAAGTGCTGCATCAGCCGATCGAGCATCTGCACGCCCAACTTGCGGTGTTCGGACAAGGTCGCCGGCTCGGTCAGGCTGACGATGTCGCGCCAACTGAAACGGGTCAGGCGCTTGGCCGCCAGTTCCGCACCGAATGGTCGGGCAATCAGGGTCCAGATAAACGCGAACAGCAAACCAATCGGCCCGGCGAGGTTGGAGTTCGAGAAACTGAGGAAATCCGCGTCGTAGGCACCCTGGATGCTGATGAACGACGAGGTGTTCACCAGCGTCAGCAACATGCCCAGGTAAAACTGCGGCTTCACCGTCAGGGTGCCGATGCAGATAAACGGCACAGCAAACGCCAGCACCAGCATCGGGAAGTCATGCAGATTCGGCAGGACCAGAAACAGGTAAAGACTGGCGAACAACACCGACATCGCCGTCCAGAAAAAGAAGCGGAAAATCTGCGGCGCCGGGTCGTCCATCGAGGCGAAAAAACTGCACGCCACCGCCGCCAGAATCACCGCGCTGCCGCCATCGGTCCAGCCGAGCAAAATCCATAGCACCGAAGCGACGATGATCGCGCTGACCGTGGACATTGCCGAATAAAGCATCAACCCACGGTCCAGAAACGGCGTCAGGCGACCGAGGCGCCAGTGCCGATACACCGCGCGCCAGTTGTCCTGGCTTTCGCACTGGATGGCGTATTGCAGGCTGCGGCAGTCCTGCCACAAATCGATCCACTCACCGAGGCGATACAGCGCGTTGGAGAACAGCAATTGCTTGCGATCCTCCAGCGCTTCGGCACTCGGTTGCAGCGCTTCGAGCTGATCTTTCAGCGCTTGCCAGCGGTCGAGGTCGGCGTCTTTGTGGTTGAGCCATTCGGTGGTCGCTTCGAGCAGTGGCGCAAACTTATCCACAAGCTCAGGGGTGCGGCGCTCAAGGGCGTAGAGCGCATCATCGAGGGCATCGATCACCGGCAGCAGGTGGATCATCCGTCCACGCAATTCCTTGGTGTTACGCACCGTTTGCGGCCGCGCGCCTTCGTGGGGCAACTGGCCGATCATCAGTTCCAGGCTGTTGAAAGTGGTGACCATCGCCGCACGCAGGGCGCTGACTTCTTCCGGCTGCACGTTGCGACTGAGAAAACGCAGGCTGTAAGTCGAAGCGTCGGTGAACCATTTATTCACCGAATCGTTGAACACCGGTGCCAATCGCCGAGGCCAGAACATCGCGCCGACCACCGCCGCCACTGCGATACCCAGGAAGATTTCTTCGGTGCGTGCCTCGGCGATGTCCCACACCGCCAGCGGGTTATCCAAGACCGGCAGGGCAATCAGCGGCAAGGTGTAACCGGCCAGCATCAAGGCGTAACTGTTGGCAGTGCGCAGGTGCAGGGACAGGAACAACAACGTCCCGGTCCACAACGCGATGATCACCACCAGCACCCATGGGCTCTGGACAAACATCGGCACAAAAAATACCGCCGCCGCCGCGCCCATGAACGTGCCGACCGCGCGGTACAGCGCCTTGGAACTGGTCGGGCCAACGAATGGGCTGGAAACGATATACACCGTGGCCATCGCCCAGTACGGACGCGGCATCTGCATCAGCATGGCGATGTACAACGCGATCATCGACGCCGCGAAGGTACGCACACCGTAGAACCAGTCCCGCGCCGGGGGAACGCCTGTCCAGAAACCGCTCAAGGCTGGATCACCAGCGGGGGATTGGCGGCTTCAAAGGCCCGCAATACACGCAGTGCGGCTTCCAGATCACTCTGGTCGATGCCTTCCAGCACTTCATGACGCAGACGCACCAGCTCGACTTCAACCGCTTGCACCAACTCCCGACCGGTGTCGGTCAGGCTCAGGCATTTGGCGCGGCGATCATGGGCATCTTCCGTCCGGCGCACATAACCGGCATGACACAACTGATCGAGCAAACGCACCAGGGACGGACTCTCCATCCCCGCCGCCTGCGCCACCGTCACCTGCCGCACACCCTCCCCCAAACGCCCGATCATCAACAACGGGACGGCGCAGGCTTCGGAGATTCCATAATTGACCAGCGTGGTCTGGCAGATCTTCCGCCAATGCCTGGCGGCCACCACCATGGCACTGCTGATGTTCATCTGGAGAGCGTCGAGGTTCTTTGGCACGGGGGAATGACACACTGTTAGTTTGCTAACTATCAATATCGCATTCGAGGGAAAGGGTGGTCAAGTTTTGAAACAAATTCGTTGAAGGGCATCACGCATGGTCCAGACAGGAATCGCCGTAGCATTCGGAACCGCATAACGCCCTACGTCCTGACCGAGGCTGAATCAATGACTAAAATCTCTGCATCAAAACTCGATAACACCTTGGATCCCGCAGTTTCAAAGCACTACCTCAGTTTCCTGCAAAGAAAAGTAGACAAGGCAAGGTTATCGCTGAAGGGCGAATGCTTCAGCAATGAAGAGATCGAAAGTGAATTTGCCGCGAGACGGGCGCAAGCGGCAAAGTCAGCAGGTCAGGCTAGTTAGCGCTGTTTTGCTCGGTCGTAGACAGCACTGCGCTCACGCTTGCCAACTGCCACCACGGAAACCACCACACGCTCATCAATAACCTCGTACACCAATCTGTACCCCGCCGACCTCAACTTGATTTTGTAGCAGTCAGGCATGCCGTGTAGCGAATCCGACGGCACTCGCGGGAGCTCGAGTCGCTCTGCCAGTTTCTTTTTGAATTGTTCGCGCAGCGTATGACCCAGTTTGTCCCACTCCTTGCGTGCGGACGGCAGGAACTCAAGCTTATAGGTCATCCAGATTTACCGGGATCGGTGTTTCATGCCTACGTGAGCGAACAATTTCCGCCAACTCAAGATCATCGAGGCGTTCCATCATGGATTCAAAAACATCGGCCGGAACCATATAACCCATGACGCGATTGTGATTCAGCACTGCCACAGGCCCGCCATGGGCGCCGTTCAGTACCGCTGATGGATTTTTCTTTAACTCAGACACGCTGACAGCAATGTCGGCCAGAACATTTTGCATAATTAAGACCTCAATTAAGGTCGTTATTCTGGTCTATTGATCCCCGCTGAGCAACTCAGAAAAAACTTACTGCACGGCCTTGGCCTCAGATTTTTTTACCACTCACCAGATTTTTTTACATTTCGCCCTTTTCTCCCAGATTTTTTTACACCCCTCGCCCCTTCCTCATCAAAACATCCAACTGATCCACCACCTCCGCCCAATCCGCATCCTCCAGAATCTCATCCCGCAAAAAATCCGCCTGGCTTTCGCTCCAGAAAAACGCGTCCGCCAAATGCAATTCAGGTTTAAGCGGTGAATGGGTAGCAATGAATTGGTCGATGCTGACCGGGTCGTTGGCCAGGCCGAGTTGTTTGAACAGGGACGGCAGGCTGTGGGTTGGGGATTCCATGGTGGGCTCCGGGGTGGCTGAAAAATTGTTCGCGGGCAAGCCTCGCTCCTACAGGGATCGCGTTCTTCTGTAGGAGCGAGGCTTGCCCGCGAAGGCTATATCACTGACACCGTAAACCTAATGACTCAACTCGCAAACCTGCGCATGCGGCACCATTTTCAGAAACTCCGGCATGCTCATGTGCAGCAGGTTGTTGTGGTTGCCGGCTTCCAGGTAAATGTCTTTCTGCCGGGTCAGCAAGGGGTCGATGACCATGTCCATGCCATAGGATTCACCCAGCGCCGGCACTGCGCCGCGTTCGCAGTCGGTGAACAGGTGCGCCAGGGTGCTTTCCCGGGTGATTTGCCATTCGCCGCTGCCGCGGACTTTGCTCAGGTCCAGGTGACGGCTGGCGGGGAGCACGGCCATCAGGTAATGCCCGTGGTGGTCGTCGAGGATCACCGATTTGGCCACCCGTTCGGCAGGAATGCCCGACACGCGAGCTGTTTCAAGGCTGCTGGCCGAGTGCGGGTGGGTGACGATGTCGAATTCGCATTGAGCCTTGTTGAGGCTGTCCTGCACCGTTCTTGCCATACGCATGATGCACCTCGGTGTCCGTTGCAATCACAAACGGACGATGGTTAAAGCCGTTTTCTTCCACTGAAAGTCTAGGCCCGCTGGCGCCATCGCGCGGGAAATCTGCCCGCCGGAATCACGGAAAAACGGGTCAAAATTCGTACAACTCACAGCTCAGCTAAACTCTATAAAGAACCACCCCGACTCTCCCGGAGGGTCACGTGAACATTCGTTGCTGTGCAGTGGCGTTGCTGTTGGCCTTGAGCGGATCGGTTTTCGCGGCGGACAACGTTGTCCTGTTCGTTCCCGATCCCCTCGGCATGTGGCTGATCGTGTTTGGCATCGCCTTTCTGGTGGCCGAAGCGACCTTGCCCAATTACGGCGTGATCGGTCTCGGCGGCCTGGTGATGTTTGTCGCCGGCGCGGTGATTCTGACCAACACCGAGGTGCCCGCGCCGTTGATGATCGGCCTGGGACTGATCAGCGTTTTGTTGCTGATTTTCCTGGTGATCCACGCCCTGAAAACCCGCCCGCGCCGCGTCGTCAGTGGCGACGCCGGACTGGTGGGCAGCGTGACGCCGGTGATGTCGCTACAGCCCGACAGTGCCTACAACGGTTGGGTGCATTTGCAGGGTGAAAAGTGGCAAGTGCTGAGCACCACGCCGCTGCAACCGGGGCAGAACGTCCGGGTCGTGGGGCGCAAGGGCTTATTGCTACAAGTGGCCGCGGCTGACGCGGCGCCGGCTGGAGAATAACCATGGGCCTGCAACTGGGTTTTGCCGCGCTGTTGCTGTTGGTGATTGCACTGGCGGGGTCGACCTTTCGTATCCTGCGTGAATACGAGCGCGGCGTGGTGTTCCAGCTCGGGCGCTTCTGGCAGGTCAAAGGCCCCGGCCTGATCCTGCTGATTCCGGCGGTGCAACAAATGGTCCGCGTCGACCTGCGGACCATCGTCCTCGACGTCCCACCCCAGGATGTGATCACCCGGGACAACGTCTCGGTGAAGGTCAATGCCGTGCTGTACTTCCGTGTGCTCGATCCGCAGAAGGCGATCATTCAGGTCGAAGACTTCCTGATGGCCACCAGCCAATTGGCCCAGACCACGTTGCGCGCGGTGCTCGGCAAGCATGAGCTCGATGAATTGTTGGCCGAGCGGGAACGGTTGAACGTCGACATCCAGCAGGTGCTCGACGCTCAGACTGACAATTGGGGGATCAAGGTCGCTAACGTTGAAATCAAGCATGTGGACCTGAACGAGTCGATGGTGCGCGCCATCGCCAAACAGGCCGAAGCCGAACGGGAACGGCGGGCCAAGGTGATCCACGCCGAGGGTGAATTGCAGGCGTCTGAAAAACTCATGCAAGCCGCGGAAATGCTGGGGCGGCAGCCGGGGGCGATGCAGTTGCGGTATATGCAGACGTTGAGTTCGATTGCCGGGGACAAGAGTTCGACGATTGTCTTTCCGTTGCCGATTGAGTTGCTCAAGGGGATGGCGGATTTGTCGTCAAAGCCTTGAGGAAGATCAAAAGATCGCAGCCTTCGGCAGCTCCTACATACGGTGTTTCCAATCCGACACGGCGGTAGCCCACGTCCTGTAGGAGCTGCCGAAGGCTGCGATCTTTTGATCTTTCCTACAGACACCCACGTCCGGCAATCGCATCGGAGATTTCCTTCAAGTTGTAGCGGTGTTGGTGAACTTGTTCCGGTCCGGAGCCAGGTCTAGTCTGGCCTTGTCACTGAATAAACGGTGACACGGACGTGCAAGTCCGGGTAAAACGACCAACAATTCCTAGCCTATAGGCATTCAACGAGCGCTTTGTGCTCGCTGACTTCGCTTTATGGCGGCTGTGTGCGGGAGATCTTCGGATCTGCCGAGGTTTTGTTGGTGGGCCTTTTACTCGGTCTTGCACCCCGCACATAGCTGCCACCCTCATTTCGCGTGCAAGCGAACCGGGTCAGCATCTTTTACATAAGAGGCTAATCATGTTCAAAGCGACTCCTAATCCCCCAGATAACTCTGGAACCGATTCCCCCGAAGCGCTCGACGCCATAAAAATGAAAGAAGCCGCCGACCGCGCCTTCGCCCACTACTTCCCCCGACTGAAGAAAAGCGACCCAAGCACCGTAAATACCACCTCTTCGCCGTCGCCCCGGATGTCGACGATCCCGAAGCGATGCTGGCCAATGCTTCCGAAGACCTGCTGTCCATCAGCGCGATTGCGGCTAACCTGGCGGACGATGTGGAAGGCACACGCCGCTCCGTCGCCCTGGCGATCAGCCGTTTGACCGATGGCGTGCAGTTATTGGTGGAGCGGGTGATGGATCACCATGAGGCGATGGCTGAAGGCAAGGTTTAGCCGTCAGATTTGAGGTGAATTGAAGGCCGCCTTCGCGAGCAAGCCCGCTCCCACAGGGGGTTCCGGTCGTGCACACCATTTGTGTTCACCGAAGATCCACTGTGGGAGCGAGCCTGCTCGCGAAGAGGCCATAAAATTCAACATCAATAGTGACTGACACACCGCTTTCGCGAGCAGGCTCGCTCCCACAGGGGATTCCGGTCGTGCACACCATCTGGGTTCACCGAAGCTCCACTGTGGGAGCGGGCTTGCTCGCGAAGGCGTCAGACCTGCCGACCATTTTCCAACGCCTGATACGGCTCGCGCGCCCAACACTCCACCCGCTCAAACAACAGCGCCGAGGCCTCGCGGCGCTTGTCATCACTGTCCCCTACAAACACTTCCGAAGGCTGTTTGGCATGCCGCCCCACCGCCGCAAACACCTGCTCTCGCTGCAAATCATCCAACCCGAAGAACCCGGCCAATCGCCCCGCCATGGCCCCCGGCAATTCGCTGTAATTCACCGCCACCCCTCCAAACTCCCGGCATTGCGCCAACCCCGTCGACAGCAATCGCCCCAGCCGCCGCGCGATGTAATCCTCGCGGCTATCAACGGGTAATTCATCATCCAACCCACTCGCCCCAATCATCCCCGGCACCATATGCATGCCCGCTCGTCGCAGATGGGAAACGGCAATTTCCAATGGATCGCGGTACACAAACAGCCAAGGCGTGTCGGAAAAACACTCGCGCAACAAGGGCAGTTCAGCGATGTTCCACGCATCGAGTTTGATCACCAGCCGCTGCTCCAAACCGCAACGACGCTGGCCATAAGCAGACAACAACCCCTCAATCGCGGCCCGCCGCTCGACGGCAGGCAAACCACTGCGCAGCAAAGCATCCAAGGTTGGTGGTTCACTGATAACGATGTGATCATCGAGGCGCGCCAGCATCTGACTGATCAACGTCGACCCACACCGCGAAGCGTGAAAGATAAACGCGCTTGGCGCCAAACCAGGACTCTCGGCCTGCCAGTCACCCAGCACAGCCAACGGCGTTTGCCGACGAAACGCCTGGTTGAACGGCAACCGCAGCGCATCGTCCACGGCCTCGCGAAAAAACGGCTGATGCAGCGGCGTATCACCGAACCAACACCAATCCACCTGCCATTCGCCGGCCTGCTGCCAGATCCGAATCGGCAACCAGCCTTCCAGGTTCAGGCGTTCCATTGTTCATTCCATTGGCGACGGCCGTTGCGCATCGCCGTCCGCAGTTCTTCGCGGGAAAACACCAGGCCTCGCTCAGCCGCCAGTGCCAAGGTGCGGGTGATAAAAACCTCAATGTCCCGCAAGCCCTGCAACGTCTGCGATAGCTGCGGATCGCCCGCCACTAACCGCTGAAACTGCAGCAAAGCCCCTTCGCTGACATCAGGCGCAGGCGTTGTCGGAAGGCCCTCAATAATCGCCTGTTCCAACCAAGGACCAGGACGGCAATCGAGCACCAGATGAACCCGCGCCGAACTGTCGCGATTGTCCACGCGATGGGGCCGCGACAGGTCGAGAAACCAGCATTCCCCCGCTGCCATCGGCATGCGCTGGCCGTCGAGCATAAAGTCCACATGCGGCGGGCTTAAAAGAGGAATGTGCAGACGCAAATCGGCGTCCGGCTCGCCCAGGTCATAGTCGCGGTGTTCATGAATTTGTCCGCCCGGCCCAAGCCGCAACAGACGAGCCGAGACGATGTCCAGCGGCAGGTCGCGCAAGCCTTGCTGCCACCGCACATCTCGCCGCCAAGGCGCACGCAATAGCGGTTCACCGAGGCCTGGCGACAGTTCAGTCAACGCATCTGTCGCCGAAATCAGCGCCACGCCGCTCCAGTCGCCAGTGAAGTACGCCGTGTTGAAATGACCGTGCCATGCGTCTTCGCCAATCGCCGCCAGCGCCTGCAACAGCAACGGTAGATCCACCGTTACTGGCAGGCGAGAGAACGCCGCGCGGCTCATCACTTCGCCAGCAGGTTATTTGGCCGGAGCTTGAGGGGGCGTCGGCACTGCAATGTTGCCCGACGCCCACGCGGCTTCACGATTGGCCAACGCGGTGGCGATGGACTGGACTTCGGTGGATTGCACTTCATCCGGCATCGGGTCGAGCCCGGCGCTGGCGAAGATCTGGCCATAGGCGTTGCGCAGATCGGCGTAGGACAGGTCCCGACGCAAATCCGCCTGCAAGGTGTTCAGTTCGCCCTGGATCAGATCCAGTTCGCCGAGGCCGGCCGCCTGATGACGGTTACGCAACTGCCCGAGAATCTGCCCGTCGATGCTCGACAGTTCCTGATTGGTCTGGAATTGATGCAGCGCTTCCTGGTAGTTGGCGTTGGCGACATAGAGCTGCGCCAGCACCGCGATGGACATCGCCTGACGCCGGGCCTTGGCGACTTCTTCGCCGGCCTTGGCCACGTTGATCGCCGCCGGAGCGGAAATCACGTTGAACAGGTTCCAGGTCAGCTTGACCCCGTAGTCGGCCCACTTGTCGTTGACCAAAAAGGAGTTGCTGTCGTAATGCCCGCCGGCCGAAAACTCCAGCCCCGGCAACAGCCGCAGCATGGCTTTACGGGTTTCGGCGGTGCTGATGCGGGTCTGGTAATCCTGCTCGCGCAGTTCCGGACGGCTGGCCAGGGCTTCGTGTTCGAGGCTGGCCATGCCGACTTTCAGTTGCGGGATCGCGTAGTCGTCCGGGGTCGCCAGTTTCAGGTCGGTGCCCATCGGCAGGTTGATCAGGGTCGACAGTTCAGTCTTGGCCAGGGACAACGCGCGGCGCTGCTCCTGCAACTGACGGGTCGCCTCGATCAGCGAGCGTTGATAACCCAGCGCCACGACCGGGTCGCCGATGCGCTGTTCGCTCATGCTCTGGCTGTTGCTGCGGGCGGTATCGACCCGCGCCATCAGGCTGTCGATTTGCGTGAGCAGGCGTTCGGCAGCCACGGCGCGCCAATAGGCCGAGCGCACGTCCTGAACGATGGTGTTGATCACCTTGCGCCGGCGTTCCTGAACGATCAGGCGCTGGTCGCCCTGCTGCTTGGCGCTGATGTAACTGACGCCGAAGTCGAGAACGTTCCAGACCATGGTCAGGTCGGCCACGCGACGGTCACGGTCCTGGGACGTCGACGGCTCCAAAGACTGGGTGCCGGTCAGCACGCTCTGGCTGCTGGAGGCCCCCTGGTTGCTACGCCCGACGTAGCCTGCATCCAACGCCATGCGCGGCAGCATGTCGAAACTGGCGAGGTCGAGTTGGCGTTTAGCCAAGGCCTCTTCCATGATCTTGAGCCGGCCTTCGAGGTTGTATTTCACCGCACGGGCCATCGCCTGGTGCAAGGTCAGCGGGCCATTGAGCGGCTCCTGACCGGTGAACATGTTTTGCATGTCGCTTTTGGCACGCTGCTCACTGACGCTACGTTCAATCGGCTCACTTTTGACCGCACATCCGCTGATCGCCAGTGCCAACAGGCTGGCACCGAATAACTTATGACTTCTTTTCATCCCTGGATCGCCCCTAGGTGCCGCACTGAATTATGTGTGTGTTTCAAGCCTGCATTTCGCTGATGCCGGCTTGTTGCAAAGCGGCGGCCAGGCTGTTCACCTGCCGCTGCTCGGTGTCTTTGAGATCTTGTAATTGCTGACTCAGGGTCGGCGCGCCAAATACGCCGCGCAGTCCTTGGGAAACATCCCCGCCCCTGATCGAATGATTGCTGAAGGAATTCAGCGAATCGCGCTCGGCGCCGGTGTCCTGATTGAACAGGCTCGCCAGCGTACTGCTGCCGAACACCCCGCCATCGCCGCCACCAAACCCGAGGAAGCCGTGGCCCGAACCATCGCCAGTGCCGCTGTCGCTGCTGCTGAACACCTGGGCAATAAAGCTCGGCGCCAGTGCCCCGCGATTGATGAAAATATCGCCCAATGGCCGGATGCCGTCCCCCAGCACCCGATCTTCGAACAGCGGCGCAAAGGTCAGCGGCGAGGCCAGCGTGCCGGTTGGCGCAGCGAAGATGATCGGCTGCAGCGGCAGGTGCGGTTGATCGATGACGATCACCTGTTGCGGCGTGCGGAACTCTGGGTCCGGCGACACCACCACTACCGTGGTCGGCGGTGCGGTCACGGTGTTGATCGCGTAGCCGTTGGATTGGCTGGTGCCGCTGCCGGCATTGCCGGAGCCATCCGTGACGCCCGCGACGTTCAGGCTGATCGCGTTACTGGCGTTGCTGATATTGCTGGTCGGCGTCAGCGTCGCGGTCCAGGTTTTGCCGCCGTCGGTGCTCGACAGGTTGGACAAGGTGCCGTTGGCCACGCTGACGTCGGACAGGTCGAAACCGCTCACCGCTTCGTTGAAGGTGAAGGTCACCAGTGACGTCTGGCCCACGCCCAGGTTCGGGTTGGCCACGACCACTGTGGCCGTCGGCCGCTCGCCGTCGATCACGTAGTTGTTGGAAACCGCCACGCCATCGCCCGTGTTGCCGGCCAGGTCGGTGACGTTGCTGGCGTCCAGCGCGATGAAGTTGCTCGGGTCGGTGATGTTCGCGGTTGGGGTGAACGTGGCGGTCCAGGTTTTACCGCCGTCGCTGCTAGCCAGATTGGCCAGGTCGCCGTTGGTGACGCTGAGGTCCGACAGGTCGAAGTTGTTCACCGCTTCGCTGAAGGTGATCGTCACCAGCGTGGTCTGGCCCATGCCCAGGTTCGGGTTGGCGACCACGATGGTTGCCGTCGGCCGCGTGGCATCGAGCGCGTAGTTGTTGGAGATTGCGATCCCGGCACCGGCATTGCCTGCGGCGTCCACCACATTGCTGTTGTCGAGCAGGATCAGGTTAGTGGCGTCGTTGAGGTTGGCCGTCGGGGTCAGGGTCGCCGTCCAGGTTTTGCCGCCGTCACTGCTGAGCAGATTGGACAGGGTGCCATTGGCGACGCTGAGGTCCGACAGGTCGAAACCGGATACCGCTTCGGTGAAGGTGATGGTGACCGTGGTCGTCTCGCCGATGCCCAAGCGGTTGTCCGCCACGACGATGGTCGCGGTCGGCCGCGCGGTGTCGATGGCGTAGTTGTTGGAATCAGTCACGCCCACGCCGCTGTTGCCCGAGGCGTTGGTCACGCCAGTGTTGTCGAGGCTGATCAGGTTGGTGGTGTCGGTCACGTTGACCGTTGGCGTGAAGGTCGCGGTCCAGGTGATACCGCCGTCGCTGCTGCTGACGTTGCTCAACGTGCCGTTGGCGATGGTCAGGTCGGCGTTGGTGAAACCGCTCACGGCTTCGCTGAAGGTGATGGTCACCGCGGACGTT
Source organism: Pseudomonas sp. dw_612 (assembly GCF_018449725.1). Classification (GTDB taxonomy): domain Bacteria; phylum Pseudomonadota; class Gammaproteobacteria; order Pseudomonadales; family Pseudomonadaceae; genus Aquipseudomonas. The sequence goes on from NZ_JAAVVC010000028.1 coordinate 57,821, forward strand.
TCACCGGCCTTGAGGGCGTTGTCGGCGACCACGATGGTGGCGGTCGGCACCTGGGTTTCCACCACGTAGTTGGCGGAATCGGTGGTGCCTGCGCCCGCGTTGCCGGCCACATCCGCGATGCCGGTGTTGTTCAGGGTGATGACGTTAGTCGCGTCCGTCACACCGATAGTCGGGGTGAACGTCGCGGTCCAGGTGATGCCGCCGTCGCTGCTGCTCACCGCGCTCAACGTGCCGTTGGCGATGGTCAGGTCACTGTTGTCGAAACCGCTGACTGCTTCGCTGAAGGTGATGGTCACCAGTGAGGTTTCGCCCGGCTTCAGGGTGGTATCGCTCAACACGATGGTGGCGGTCGGACGCTGGCTGTCGATCACATAGTTGTTGGAATCGGTGGTGCCGCTGCCGGCATTGCCCGCCAGATCCGCCACGCCCGTGTTGTCCAGGCGCACGATGTTACTGGTGTCGGTGATGCCGGCCAACGGCGTCAACGTCGCGGTCCAGGTGATGCCGCCGTCGCTGCTGCTGACGTTGCTCAACGTGCCGTTGTCGATGGTCAGGTCCGCGTTGGTGAACCCGCTCACGGCTTCGCTGAAGGTGATGGTCACCTGGGTGGTCTGGCCGACGCCCAGAGCCGCATCGGCGACCACGATGGTTGCGGTTGGACGCTGAGTGTCGATGGCGTAGTTGTTCGAATCGGTGGTGCCGTTGCCGGCGTTACCCGAGGCGTTTTGCACACCACTGTTGTCCAGGGTGATCAGGTTGCTCGCGTCGGTGATGGCAGTGGTTGGCGTGAAGGTCGCCGTCCAGGTAATGCCGCCGTCGCTGCTGCTCACGGCGGTGAGCGTACCGTTGGCAATCGTCAGATCAGCATTGCTGAAACCGGTCACCGCTTCGGAGAAGGTGATGGTCACCAGCGAGGTTTCACCGATGTTCAACGCGCTGTCGGCAACCACGATGGTGGCGGTCGGCAGCACGGTGTCGATGGTGAAGTTGGCCGAGTTGGTGACGCCGGTCCCGGCGTTGCCGGCAATGTCGGCCACGCCGGCATTGTTCAGGGTGATCAGGTTGGTGGTGTCCTTGACGCCAACGGTCGGCGTGAAGGTGGCGGTCCAGGTGATGCCGCCGTCGCTGCTGCTGACCGCGCTCAAGGTGCCATTCGGGATGCTCAAGTCGCTGTTGTCGAAACCGCTGACCGCTTCGCTGAAGGTGATGGTCACCAGCGAGGTTTCGCCCGCGCTGAGGGTTGGGTCCGCAACGACGATGGTGGCGGTCGGGCGCAAGCTGTCGATCGCGTAGTTGTTGGAGTCAGTGGTGCCCGCGCCCGTGTTACCGGCTACGTCCGCGACCCCGGCGTTGTTCAGCGTAATGATGTTGGTCGCATCGTTGATGCTGCCGGTCGGCGTGAACGTCGCGGTGTAGGTGATGTTGTCGCTGGTGGTCAGGCCACTCAGGCTGCCGTTCTCAACCGTGAAGTCGGCGAGGGTCAGGCCGGTCACGGCTTCGCTGAAGGTGATGGTCACCAGCGAAGTCTGGCCGAGCGCCAGGGTCGGGTCGGCCACCACGACTGTCGCGGTTGGACGCGCAGTGTCGATGGCGTAGTTGTTCGAATCGGTGGCGCCGACGCCGACGTTGCCGGAAGCAGCGGCCTGCACACCGGTATTGTCCAGGGTGATCAGGTTGCTGACATCGGTGATGGCGTTGGTCGGCGTGAAGGTCGCCGTCCAGGTGATGCCGCCATCGCTGCTGCTGACCGCGCCCAACGTGCCGTTGGCAATGGTCAGGTCGGCGTTGGTGAAACCGGTCACCGCTTCGCTGAAGGTAATGGTCACCAGCGACGTTTCGCCGATGCTCAGGGCATTGTCGGCGACGACGATGGTGGCGGTCGGCGCCACGGTGTCGATGGTGTAGTTGCCGGAATTGGTAGTGCCCGAACCGGCGTTGCCGGCCAGGTCAGCCACGCCGGTATTGGCCAGGGTGATGACGTTGGTCGTGTCTTTGACACCCGCGGTCGGGGTGAAGGTCGCGGTCCAGGTAATGCCGCCGTCGCTGCTGCTGACGGCGGTCAACGTGCCGTTGGCAATCGCCAGGTCGGCATTGGTGAAACCGCTCACCGCTTCGCTGAAGGTGATGGTCACCAGCGAGGTTTCGCCCACGCTCAGGGCCGGGTCCGCGAGGACGATGGTCGCCGTAGGGCGAACGGTGTCGATCGCGTAGTTGCTGGAATCGGTGGTGCCGCTGCCGGCGTTGCCCGCCGTATCGCTGACCCCGGTGTTGTCCAGGGTGATCAGGTTGGTCGCGTCGGTAATGCTGGACGTCGGCGTGAACGTCGCCGTCCAGGTAATGCCGCCATCGCTGCTGCTTACCGCCGTCAGCGTACCGTTGGCGATGGTCAGGTCGGCGTTGGTAAAACCGGTCACGGCTTCGCTGAACGTAATGGTCACCAGCGAGGTGTCGCCGATTTTCAGCGCGGTGTCCGCCAGCACAATGCTGGCCGTCGGGCGCACGGTGTCGACGGTGTAGTTGCCGGAATTGGTGGTGCCGCTGCCGACGTTGCCGGAGGAAGTAGCCTGAATGCCCGTGTTGTCCAGCGTGATGACGTTGGTCGCGTCGGTGATGCTGGTTGTCGGCGTGAAGGTCGCGGTCCAGGTAATGCCGCCGTCGCTGCTGCTCACCGCTGAGAGTGTGCCGTTGGCGATGGTCAGGTCGGCGTTGGTGAAACCGGTTATGGCCTGGCTGAAGGTGATGGTCACCAGTGACGTGTCGCCGATTTTCAGTGCGGTGTCTGCCAACACGATGGTTGCGGTCGGGCGCACGGTGTCGACGATGTAGTTGTTGGAGTTGGTGGTGCCGCTGCCGGCATTGCCCTGCAGGTCGGACACGCCGGTGTTGGCCAGGGTGATGACGTTGGTCGTATCGCTGACACTGGCTGTCGGTGTGAACGTGGCCGTCCAGGTAACGCCGCCGTCGCCGCTGCTCACCGCACTCAACGTACCGTTGGCAATGCTCAGATCAGCGTTGGTGAAGCCGGATACCGCTTCACTGAAGGTAATGGTCACCAGCGACGTTTCGCCAGCGCTCAAGTTGTTGTCGGCGACCACGATGGTCGCGGTCGGACGGACCGTGTCGATCGCGTAGTTGTTGGAATCGGTGGTGCCCGTGCCGGCGTTGCCCGCCGTGTCGCTGATCCCGGTGTTGTCCAGGGTAATCAGATTGGTCGCATCGTTGGTGCTGGAGCTCGGGGTAAACGTCGCCGTCCAGGTGATGCCGCCGTCGCTGCTGCTCACAGCCGTGAGCGTGCCGTTGGCGATGGTCAGGTCGGCGTTGGTGAAACCGGTCACGGCCTCACTGAAGGTGATGGTCACCAAGGAAGTTTCGCCGATTCTCAGCGCGGTGTCCGCCACCACGATGGTTGCCGTCGGGCGCTGGGTGTCGATGGCGTAGTTGTTCGAGTTGATTACACCGAGCCCGGCATTGCCGGACAGGTCCTGCACGCCGGTCTTGTCCAGGGTGATCAGGTTGGTGCTGTCCGTCACGCCGGCGGTTGGCGTGAAGGTCGCCGTCCACGTGACGCCGCCGTCGCTGCTGGTCACGGCCGTGAGCGTACCGTTGGCGATGGTCAGGTCGGCGTTGGTGAAACCGGTTACGGCTTCACTGAAGGTGATGGTCACCAGCGAGGTTTCGCTGCCGTTCAGCGCGTTGTCCGCGACCACGATGCTCGCCGTCGGCGCCACGGTGTCGTGGATCACGTAGTTGTTGGAGGTGCCGGAACCGGTGCCGACGTTACCCGCCAAATCCTGCACACCCGTGGTGTCGAGGGTGATGGCGTTGGTCGGTGCGTTGATATTGCCCGCCGCCGTCAGGGTCGCGGTCCAGGTGATGCCGCCGTCGCTGCTGCTGACGGCGCTCAGCGTACCGTTGGCCACGGTCAGGTCGGCGTTGGTGAAATTGTTCACCGCCTCGCTGAAGGTGATGGTCACCAGCGACGTGCCGCCGGAGTTCAGGCTTGTAGTGCTGACCACGATGCTGGAGACGGTCGGTGGTGTCACGTCCGGCGCGTAGTTGGTATTGACCACGCCGCCGTCGTTGAAGATGTTGTTCACGGCGGCCGGGACAGAGCCCGTCGTGCCGCCGCCCGATGCCTGTCCACCCGCGCCGCTGCCGCCGGCATTGCCGGCCATGGCGCCGAAGTTGGCGGCGGTCATCAACAGCGTGCCTTTGTTCCAGATCGCGCCAACGCCTTTGCCGGCCGCACCACCGTTGTCAGCGGAACCACCCAGGCCACCGCCACCGCCACCGCCGCCACCGGCCGCGACGTTATTGGAGATGACGGACGTACCGACCACCGTCAGGGTGCCGGTCGATGCGTTGTAGATACCGCCGGAGGCCGACGAGCCGGCCCGGCCGGGATGGTCCCAACCGGAGCCACCGCCACCGCCGCCGATGGACACGGTGCCGTTGCTCGCCGTGCCGCCGCTGCCGCCGTTACTGTAGTTGGAAGCGCCGATCCCACCGGCGCCGCCGACGGTCGTACCGCCGTGACCGCCCATGTAATTGGTGTTGTAGCTGCCGCCATTACCGCCACTGCCCGCCCCGCCGGCCGTACCGGCATAAACGCCTGTACCGAAACCGGCGGTGCCGCCATGACCACCGATTTGACCACCCAGCGAACCGCCACCACCTCCGCCACCGCCAACCGCTCCGCCGACATACGGAGCGGTGACGCCACCGCCACCGCCGCCGCCCGAGGCTGCGTTATCGGTCACCGTGACGTTTCTGAGGGTCAGGTTGCCGGAGTTGAGAATACCGCCGCCCATCGCCCCGGCACCGTCGGTGCCCCCCGCCGCGCCCGCACCGGCGACCATGCCTTGCTTGATGACCAGGCCGTCGAAGGTCGCGGTGACGCCGGAGTTAACCTGCACCACGCGGGTTTTGTACTGGCCGTTAAGGGTGACATCGGCAATGCCGTCGTTATTCAGGTCACCGTCAATCGTTACGTTCTTGGTGATGGTCAGTTGCGAGTTCAGACCGATGATCATGCTGCTATTGAAGGTGACGGTGTCACCGGCCACGGCATTGGACAGGGCGGTACGCAAAGAACCCACGCCGCTGTCGCTGTTATTGAGCACAGTCAGCGTTGCCAGGCTGTACTGGTAACCGGCCATGGACGCAGAGGACAACACGCTGCGGCTTTCGATACTGCCGGTGGCGATTTCCAGGTTCCAGTCGCCGCCCACACCGGTACGGTTGGTGGACGCGGCAATATCGCGCCCGGTGAGTTGCGCCAGCGAGTCGACAAAACTCACGCCGCGTTCACCGGCGCCGGTATTACAGGCGTAGATCAGGATGTCGCCACCGACGTTCATGTCCTTGCCGATCTGGGCCAGCACATCGCTGCGAGCGGCGACGTTATCGGCCGAGAGGTAGCTGTTGCCCAGCCACAGGTCGCCGGAACTGCCGTGGGCGATGATCTGCACCGAACTCACACCCTGATGGGTGTCGAGGTAAGCGGCAATCTGCTGCAAGCCATCCTTGGTCGCGTCCAGCGTCACCACTTCGGTGCCCGGTGCCACGCCGTTGAGCAGGCTGTCGGTGTCTTTGATGCGCGAATCGACGAACACCACGCTCTGGCCGGGTACGGCAGTCGGTGTTGCCGCAGGTGCGGGAGTCGCGGCGGAGGCGTTGTCCGCCTGGCCATGGGTGTCTTTGCTCGCCGTCGGGTGATCGGCAGCGGGTGCCTTGGCGGCATCAGCCGTGGGATGACTGTCGGGCTGGGCCGCATCGGCCACCGTGGCCGCGACCGCGCCGTCGAACAGCATGCGCGGTTCCAGGGACACGATCATCGGGGATGCCAGTACGCGAGCGCCCTGGGCCTTTTGCGATTTGCCGTTGTTCCACCACATGCTGCTCACCCGAACTCGAACTTTTATAACGGCCAGGAAAAAGCCGCGATCAATTGATCGCGGCGTCGGATTTCATACGAATGACATTGGCGGCGCTGGAGGACCCATCGTGCCAAAAGGACAGCTCTGCATATTTGTCGAACAGGTCCGGCGGCAGGATCGTTCGCCGTGACTCCAGCGCCACCTTGGGTTTGACCCGGTGCAACCCCGAGACGCCCAGCGCCTGGTCAAACTCCGGCGCGTCGTAGACGAGGTTGTCGAAGTCATGCTCAAACCACGGCTCGCCGATGAATTCGTAGACCAGCCGAAGTACCCGTTCGGGCGCCTGGCTGAGCAGGTCGTAATCGACAATCAGCAAGGAGTCGGCGTTTTCGCCGTAATAGGCTTCTTTGAGCGCGGTCCAGGCAAAACCCACCAGGCGATTGCGCTGGGCCAGGGTTTCACAACGGCTGTAGACGGTGTTGCGCTCGACTTCGTCGTTGAACAGCTTGGTGTTCTCGAACGGGTTGGCGCGGTACAGGCGCTCGAGGCTGTCCATCACCCAGGCGACGTTGCGCACGCAGGCAATGGTTTTGGCCTTGGGAAACAGGTCTTGCAGCGCAGGTAAACGCGCGCACCACTGGCGGTTGGTATCGAAGATGACGGGGGTGTTCGCCTGCTCGGCATAGTAGGAATCGAACAGACCGCGCAACAGGCGGCGACGCAAAGGGGTGTCGATCACCGCACCGAATTCGCTGCCGGCGCTGCATTGCTCCAGGACACTGGTGAACAGTGTGCCGACAGGGCTGCTCATGCCGGCATGAAAGCGCGGGTTTTGCAGCAAAATAGCCGCCAGCAAGGTAGACCCTGAGCGTGGCAACCCGGAGATAAAGTGGTACTGCTGCAATCCCTTCACCCTAGTCGGAAGTCCCTTTATATGTCGAAGCGTAGTCTATGCAGACTGGGCCGACTAGTGGTGTTTTGATATCAATTTGAAGCTAAAAATACGGGCTTGATCTGAAAGTATTGATCCAGGTGGGTTGAATCGTTTCAGCAGCCTCTGCAAGTAGCTGAGAAGGCGCGAAAGATCCGGCTCAATGCATGCCGGCCCCCATCAAGAACAGCCGCGCCTGATTGTTACCCGCAGCCTTTTCACTGACTTTTTGCCAGCCAGCCGGTATCGAGGCGAACTCGTCTGGCTGGTCAGTGCTGCTGATCAACCACACACGCCCCGTACCGGCGGGCAGTTCACTGAGGTGGTCGAGGTAGATTTTTTCAGCGTTGTCATCGACAAGCGTGCCGAACCCGTAGGCATTCGGACGACTGGAGGCGCCGTTGGCCAGCGGTGGCGTGTAGAGCAATGGAGCGGCGTCGGTACGGTTGTAATAGACATAGGGCATGTACCAGAGCAGGTCGCTGATAACGATCTGGTCGCCCTCGACGTAGTGCTGATTGACGAACGCCACCATCACGCTGGCCTGGTCATTCACATCAATCGTGGCATTGGTCTTCAGCCCCACCAGTTGGGTACCGACCAGCAGCACCAGCAACGCCAGCGCCAATACGCGAAAGCCATCCCACAACCGGTCGATACCCAGCGCCAGGATCAGCGGCAAGCCCAACGCAAAAGCGGTCAGGTAGCGTTCGATAAACACCGGCGAGATAAACGATACGCCGAACACCATCAGCAGCGGCAACAGGGTGTAGATGGCCAGCAAGGCACTCCAGCGAAAAAGGCTGCGGTCCCGCACAACCGTCACCGCGATCACCGCCAGCAACAACAGCGGCAGCGCAATGAAGATCGGCCACGGCAAGGCATCACCGTCGTCCTGGATCAGGAAATCCCAGACCATCGTAGGCAGCGAGTTCAGGGTAACCGCAGTCTCCCACCCCACATCGCCATTGGCTTTGAGCTCATCCATGTGCTGAATCAGATCAATCAGGCCGGGCAACCAGGGCAGGAACAACGCCACGATCACCACGTTGGTCAGCCACCAGGCCGGGCGCGTGATGAGTTTCACCGGATGGGTGGGATGCAGGCGCAGAAGCAACAGATAAGTCCAGTGGGCAATCACGCACAGAGCTGTGAAGTAGTGGGTGTAGAACCCCGCGGTCATCAGCAACGCGTAGATCGCCAGATAACGTGTGCGTCGGGGATGCTTGACCCAATACACCAGCGCAATCGTCGCGCCGAGCAACCACAGCCCCAACAGCGAATACATCCGCACTTCCTGGCTGTAGCGCACCGCCGTAGGCAGCAACGCCAGCAACAGACCGGCAAGCAGCGCGGCACGAGGATTGGCCATCAATCGCACCAGCCAGAACCCCAGCGCCACCGTGGCAATACCCGGCAATGCGCTCAAGCTGCGGATGGAGAAAATGCTGTCGCCAAATACTTCGATCCAGCCGTGCAGCACCATGAAATACAGCGGTGGGTGCACGTCATGGGCGGCGTGGAACCAGATATCGCCCAAGGAATACTGGCTCATCAACAGGCTGGAGCCTTCATCGCCCCAAATCGCGGCAGCGGTGAGGTCGTAAAAACGCACGGCGGCGGCCAGCAGCAGAATCAGCCACACGCCGTAATCGGCCAGCCATTGCGGCAGCGGCGAAAGCGCTGTGGCTCGCGTCCGAACGGCGCGCCCGTCCGGCCTGCCGGCCAGTTCTGTTTCCCTGCGGTACTTCATAAATTCACCGCCTGGTCGAAAACGCTAATCACCCTTGGAGTCTGCAGCACGCCCGGGAGTTCTTGCTGGATGCTGAGCCCATCCGGGCAAGAACACAATCGAGCGACTTTTGTACCAGCGTCTACGCTGAGGACTGGCCCGAGCAGTAGCGTCGAGCCAGTACGGTCTCCTCCAAAAAAACCACATGGATAACAAAACTATGGACGTGTTTCTCGGAACCATTCTTCCCTTCGGCTTCCAGTTTGCTCCCAGCGGCTGGATGCAGGCCAACGGGCAGACGTTGCCAGTCAACCAATACCAGGCGTTGTTCACCTTGTTGGGCGTAACCTATGGCGGCAACGGATCGACGACTTTCATGCTGCCCAACCTGTGCGGGCGTTTGCCGATGCACCAGGGGCAAGGCGTTAACCTGACGAACCGGGTGATCGGTCAAGTCATTGGCACAGAAAACACCAGTTTGCTGGTGGCCAACTTGCCGCCCCATGCGCCTCTTATCACCGCCACTGCCACGTCGGCCCTGACCGCCACGACCACGGTCAACCTGGCCAGTGTCGCCAGCACCCCCACCACCGCACCGTCGAATGACAATGCCTACATCGGTGCCTCCATCGCATCGGGGCCGACTTCCGCCGCGATCTTCTCCACCGCACAGGGCGCCAACCCGATCGCACTCAAAGGTGTCGACAGCACGGTCGGCGGCACCGTCAACGTGACCGCCACCGCGCAGACCATCGGCAGCGGCTCACCGCTGGGCATCGTCAACCCGGTGTTGGTGGTGAACTTCTGTGTGGCCCTTCAAGGGTTATTCCCTTCACGCAACTGACCTTGGCGTCGGGGCCGCTGGCCCCGACCCTCCATTTTTTTCAGGGAGCAGGACCATGCTTGATCAGATTACCGGCGACCATTTCCGCCGGTTACTCGGCACCTCCAAGCCGCTTTACCTCAGCGATGGCAGCGAGATACCGGTGGTGATCGTGTCCGTGGTGGACAAGCCCAATGCCCGCATGTCTGACAGCGGACGCATGCCGTTTGGCGTTGAACTGAGCAGTCCGACCCAGACCACCTTCATCGACGGCCCGTGCGCCATCGAGCTGCCGGAACTGGGGCGCATAGAAGGTATCGTCGTCTCTCGCACTCCAGGGCTGGGGCGCGACGCCAGCCACACCTACTTCGACATTACCGTCAACTGAGCACCGCCGACTGCGGCTGGCCCGGATACCAGACCAGCCGCTCGGCCGCCACGTTGCTTTCCTCGACCTGAAACCCCAGCGCCAGATAATGCCGGCGCGCATGGGGATTGTTGGCCCAGACCACCGTCGCCACCGGGCAACGCACCTGTTCGGCGGCTTTCTGCACGCCTTGCAACACCGTGCGGCCATACCCCTTGCCCTGCGCGGCGGGAATAAAGGCCAGGTACAACACACGAATTTCGTTGGTGCCGAAATCAGCGGTCAACGCGCCAATCGGTGTGCCGAGCTTTTCCACCACGAAGTGCATGGCGTTGGGATAGGACTCCCCGGTGCCCTGCTCTTGCACTTTGAATTGCTGGGCGATCACCTCCTCCACCAGCTCCTGCTCGCCGTCGATCCATTGCAGATCGGGGCGTGCGGCGTGGTAAAGGTTGTGCAAAAACGGTCCGTCGGTGGCACCGGACGGACGCACCACCAGATCACCCACGTCATTGGAATTGTTGTTCAGCATTGCCCTCTCTCCCTGCGCTAAAAACCACTCTCCCTCACACCCAACGCCGCCATTCGGCGCCAGGCCGTTCCCAGCAATGACTCACTGCGACCTTGCACCACCACCACGCCGCGCAACGGCTGGGTCGGGGTGGCGATGGTGTCCAGCGTCGTGAGACGCACCGCGTACTGCGCCTGAACCGGCTCTGGCCGCTGACTCTGGTCGCGGCGCACGGCAATCGGTCCGTGATGATCCGACGTCAGCGCTTCCTGCTCAATGAAACCGGCGCCGTTGGCATCGATTTCACTCAACTGCACGGCGACGGCCGGGTGCATCGGGTCTTCGGCGATAAAACGCCCGTGAGCCCCGGGAGCGACCCGCCACAACTCGGCTTCCGCCAGATAACCGCGCAAGCGCGCGCCCTCTTCGACGACCCTGGCCAACGGTTCTTTAGGCGACAACCAGCGTCCGGCCGTCAACTGTGGCAACAGATCCCGCACCTTGCCGGCCTGGGGGGCCCGGATCAGCAAACGTTCCCGCTGCGCGGCCAGGCCGCGATATTCGGCCACGGCCTCGGCCAGGCGCTGTTCGACAATCCCGGCATCGGCGGCGGTTTCACTGCGGCTGGCCTGACGACGCATCTGCAACTGCTGGATCTGGATTTCTCGCCGGACGATGGCTTGGCGTGAATCGAGATCGGGTGTTTCCAGTTCAATCAATATGTCGCCCTGGGCCACCAGTTGGCCATCGTGGACATTCACTTGTTTGACCCGCGCCGCCACCGGCGCATGCAACGTGCTGACGCGACCCGCCTCCAGCATCACTGGCAATTCCACGGCACTGCGCCATGGCACGGCCAACAGCAAAACAATCGCGACCAACCCGAGGGTGCTCAGCAACACCCGAGGTGCGTGGGCCTGCTCGCGGCGGGCCCACCATTCGCGCCATTCGCGCACGATCGGCAGGAAGATGAACCACACCAGTTCCACCAACATCAGGAAGATGCCCAACAGCTTGAAGAACAGGTGATACACCGCCAGCGCAATCCCGAAAAACAGCACTGCGCGCCACAGCCACGAGCCGTAGCCCCAGATCAGCAGGCGCCGTTGCATCGACGGCGACCAGGGTTCCGGCGCCGGTGCGCCATAGCCGAACAAGGCCTCGCGCAAACGCCAGCGGCACAGGGCAAAGGCGCGGCCCTGAAGGTTGTCCACTTCCCAGAAATCACTGAGCAAAAAATAACCATCGAAGCGCATGAACGGGTTGAGGTTGATCACCAGCGTGGTGATCCACGTGGCGCTGGCGAGCATGAAGGCGGCGGTGCGTCCGGGACCGTCGGGCAACAGCGACCAGGCCAGCAACGCGATACACGCCAACACCAGTTCCGCCAGCACGCCACCGGCGCCGATCAGCAACCGCGCACGCCGGTCATTGACCCGCCAGGCGTCGCTGACGTCGGTATAAAACATCGGCAGCATCACCATGAACGCCACCCCCATGCTTTGCACCCGGCAACCGGCGCGCTTGGCCATGAACGCGTGGCCGAACTCGTGGCAGAGCTTGGCAAAGAACAGCGCCACACCAAACGCCAGCGCGCCGCCGAGGCTGAACAAGTGTGGAAATGTTGCGATGAAGCGCTGCCAGTCCCGGGACACCAGAAACACGCCGAGCATCAGGGTGGCGGGTAATCCGAAGCGCAGTGCATACGGGCCGAAACGTTCCAGCCACGGCCAGGCGCGATTGAGAAACGCGTCCGGGCGCCACAGCGGAATCCGGAAAAACAGGTATTGGTGCAACAGGATTTGCCACAGCGACTGGCGCTGGGCCGCGGCTTTGAGGCTGTAACTGGCGCGCTGTTGCGGGTCGAGGGCGCTGATCAGGTCATGGCCGCGCAAAAAAGTCAGCAGTTGATCCAGTTCAGCGCCGTCCAGCGGCAACCCCGGCTCGCGATTGGCGGCGCGCAACACTTGCTCGGGATCGCCCAGGGACCAGTGACGCAGCAGACGCATCGCCGCCGCACCCAGTTTGAAATAGCGCCCGCGCACCGGGTCGGCCAGGGTCCAGCGCGGCGAGCCGTCGAGCGCCGGGGATGCCGCCGACAATTGCAGGTCTGCCCGCAGGCTCGGCAGGCTCATCTACAGGCCCACGCTTTGGCGCAACCCGGCCAACGGCCGACGCAACAGGTACAACGCCAGCGGCGCGCGGTCGCCAAAGATTTTCGCGGTGCCGCGCAACCCGATACGCGGCGGTGCCGCGTCGAAATTTGCGTCCAGTCGGTACGCCAGTTGCCCGCCAGCGGTGGGCTGCGCTTCGTAGGCCGAACGTTCGAGTCTGGCCTGGTGCCGTTGCAACGGATCGCTGTCGAGAAACAGTGAAACCTGCGCGCCTGGCTCCAGGGCAATCGCATCGCCGACGGCCAGTTCGATACGCAATTCGGCCTGATTCGGGTCGGCGATTTCCATCAAGCGTTCGCCGGTCTGCACCGGTTTGCCGGTCCAACGCTCGGCGTCCGCAAACACGGCAATGCCGTCGCGTTCGGCGCGTACTTCGCTGCGTTTGAGCAATTCCCGGGCGTAATCCCGTTCGGCGCGTTTTTGTTCGACCCGTGCCGCCAGCAAATCGATTTTCGAGCTGGATTCAGCATCGGCGAAGGAGCGCTGGGAATTAGCCTTCAGTTCGGCCTCGGCCACGCCCAAGGCGCGCTGGGACACATCGGCCTGAGCCGTGAGGGTGGTGTTTTCGAACTTCAGCAGCAGATCGCCGGTTTTCACTACCTGATTGGGCTTGACCAGAAACTCGGTAATCACCCCGTCCAGCGGCGCGGCGACCACTCGGCCACCCAGCGGCACCACTTCAGCGGGCGCCAGCACCGATTGGCGCACCGGGATCAACAGCGCGAGCAGCGCCAACGCCACCAGCGCCACCTGACGCTTGCGGGTCCAGCGCAGCCGCCACGGTTTGCGCGGTTGCAGTGCCAGCCAGGCGTGGCTGTAGGTGTCGCCCAATTGCGAGAGCAAGACTTGTTCGGAAGGGTTCCACGGCAAGTCCCGGGCCAGCCAAAGACCGCCAAAGACTTCGCCCTGGTGATCCACCAGCGGCAGCCAGAACACCTGAGCGGCGGAAAGGCTTTGCCAGTCCGCCCGGATCGATTCGCTGAGCACATCCTGCGCAATCACCCGCGCCTGTTTCAGCACTTCGAGTTTGAACAGCTGCGCCACGGCCTGCTCGACGAACGCCACGAACGGCGCGTTCGGGTCCACCGCACTCACTCCGGTCACGGCCTGCACCTTGCCGGCAATCAACAGCGCCGCATGGCGAAAGCCGAACAGCGCCTGGCCGTCATTGACCAGGCTGTAGGCCAGTTGCGCCGGGGTGCGCGCCGCACGGGTCAGACGTTCGAGGTCGAGAAACCGGGCGAAGACCTGTTCGGCGCCGCCGCTGATCGGGGCGTTCACTTGAGCTCCGCGAAACGCGCCGTTCCGCTCATGCCGGCCAACAGGCCCGTGGCATTGGGCAGCGTCGCGACCAACAACAGGGTCTGGCTGCCTTCATCGATCCGCGCACCGAGGCGCTTGACCGTGGCATCCAGCGGCTGACCGGTTTCGTCGGGCACAAAACTGAAGGTCTGGCCGGGCTTGAGCTTGCCCATCCAGCGCGATGGAATCAGCAGATGAATTTCCAGGGTGCGGTTATCCACCACGTCCAGCAACGGCGCACCGGCCGCCACGCTTTCATAACGCTGGACCTTGCGCTCGACGACCTGACCGTCAAACGGTGCCAGCACGCTGCAGCGTTTCACCTGCACCTGATACACCTGGGATTGCGCCTGGGTCTCGCTGACCTTGGCCTCGGCCCGCGCCACTTCAAAGCGCCCGACCGAATTCAACGCCGCCAATTGCTTGTTATGCGCCAGCTCTTCACTGGCCCCACGACTGGCGGCCTGCGCGGCATTGAGCTGGGCCTGAAAACCCGAGCAGTCGAACTTGGCCAGGGTATCGCCCTTCTTGAACGACTCACCCTCGCTGAACGGCAACTCGACAACCCGCCCCGGCAACTCGCTGGCAAGCACCGCCTGATCCCGAGCCCGCAACACACCACGGGCCTCGCTGCTGGCCTGAGCAGTGCCACCGACCGCGCTGTTTTCCAGCAACGGATCGTCTGGCGCAGGCGTTTGCGCGTGTACTGCGCACGTTACAAAGGCTAATCCGACAACCCAACTTCCAAAACGCGGCATAACCGTGACTCCCTGACGGATGGTCGGAGTCTACGACAGCGGGGGTTTGCGTCAAGCGAATAGCCATCACGTTTTGGAAAAGCCATGTATCAAGAAAGTTGCTGACCTATAGGACGAACTCGACCGATCGAAAATATAACCTTGAAGGAATATTCCATAGCGTGCATATTCAGCTCCCATGAATTGGGATATTGAATACACCGACGAGTTCGGCGATTGGTGGACAGATCTGAGCGAAAGCGAGCAGAGTTCTGTCGCCGCGAGCGTAAAACTACTCGGGCAGTTTGGCCCCGGTTTACGCTTTCCTCATAGCAGTGGAATCAATGGATCGCGGCACGGCCATCTTCGTGAACTACGTGTTCAGCACGCAGGTCGCCCTTATCGCATCTTGTATGCATTCGATCCAAGACGCTGCGCGTTGCTATTGATAGGAGGAGACAAAACCGGTCAGGATCGATGGTATGAAGTCAACGTACCGTTGGCCGATCAACTGTACGATGAACATCTCGACACATTGCGCAAAGAGGGTCACAACGATGGCTAAGAAATTTGCCGAGCTCGAAGCGCGGATGACACCCGAATCCCGGGCACTCGCCGATTCGATTTATGAACAACACATCAAGGAAATGCCACTGCACGAGTTGCGTCAGGCCAAAGCGCTGAGTCAAGCCACGCTTGCCGAAACACTTCATATCAACCAAGCCGCCATTTCTAAAATGGAGCGCCGCACGGATATGTACATCAGCACCTTGCGCAACTACATCCGCGCTATGGGCGGTGAGCTTGAAATCATTGCGACGTTTCCAGACGGCCAAATCAAGATCGAAAATTTTGCTGGATGAGCAGCCTCCCTGGCTGCTCGCAACGACACCAGCCCAACGATGCTCATTTTCTCTCTACTTTGCGACCTCAAAAATGGGCCTAATAACACTCACACCCGATCCTGCTAAAGAACGTAAAAACCGATAATCGCCAGCCCCCACCAGCACAAACCAAGCGCTACCCAAATTCCGTTGGCAAATGTCAGCTTCGAATTACCAAGCCCCTCGACATCGCCCGCCAAATAATTGATTGCATTCTGTACACGCAACAAACAGCAGGTTTGCAGGAACAAAACCAAAAGGCTCAACGCAAAACGAATTTGCACATCTGGTAACCACATCAACGCGGAACCGGTGCACGCCAGCAGGATGACAGCCAATGCCAGACTGCGCGGATACCAACGGTACTTTAGGTTTGAAGCGCCTATTCGATGATCGATTTTGGTGAACAGGGAGTACACAAAAAACACGCCCAGGATGGTGCGGAACAAGGGCAAAACCTTATTACCCGTGGCCGCACGATAAAGCTTCCAGTTTCGATAAAACCAATAAATAAGGAAAAAGCCGCTAGTCGAGACGAATAGCAGCGCTAGCTTGCTTTTACACACGACATAAAAATCGGGAGGTGCTGTTGCAGCGCCTAGAAATTCGACAGTCGCGGGAGAATCAGAGAGGGCAATCATAGGAGGCGTAGCCGTGGTCATTGAGTGGCCGAAATGCTAACGCCTGATGGGCTGCAATAGTGCCCACACAAAAAAATAGGACGATTCCTACATCCAGTCTCTCAATTTCAATCAGGATTTTTCCGCCACCGGATAAACCGACTCCCATCCCCCACCCAACGCCTTGTACAACCCCACCATCGCCAACGACACGCCGGTCGAACTCTCAACCCACTGCTGCTGCGTCGCCAACAACTCGCCCTGCACGGTCAGCACGTTGACGAAATCCACCACGCCTTCCACGTATTGCTGTTGCGCGGTGCGTAGCGCGATCTGGTTTTGGCGCACGGCTTCGGCGAGGCTGTCGCGGCGCAGTTGGCTGGCGTTGTAAGTGGTCAGTTGATCGTCGATTTCATGCCAGGCGCGCAGCACGGTTTGTTGGTAGGCGATGGCCGCTTCCTGTTGTTGGGCTTCGCGCAGGTTGAGCCTGCCGCGCAGGCGGCCGCCGTCGAACAGCGGCAGGCTGAATTGCGGGCCGATGCCGAACGACCGCGAACTCCATGAACCGAAATCGCTCAGTTGCATGGCTTGGGAACCGAGGTTGCCGGACAGCGTAATCCGCGGATAGAAATCGCCCTTGGCTACGCCGATGCTGGCCGTCGCGGCATGCAGACGGGCTTCGGCCTGTCGGATATCGGGGCGGCGTTCGGCCAGTTGCGATGGCAGGCCGATGGCGACCTGACGCGGGGTCTGCGGCACCGGGGCGTCTGTGGATAACTCGGCGTACAACGCTTGCGGCGGTTCGCCCATCAGCAGGCTCAGGGCGTTGATCAGTTGTGACTGACGCTGCTCCAGCGCCGGCAGGCGCGATTCGATCGCCGCCACTTGCGCGGCGGCTTCGGCGACGTCCAGATCCGTGGCAACGCCGTCGGCCAGACGCAGTTGCGAGAGCTTCAGGCTGTGGCGGGCGACGTCGAGGTTTTGCTCGGTGACGGCGCGGGTGTTCTGCACGCCGCGCAACTGGAGGTAGTCCTGGGCGGTTTCGGCCAATACCGACAGCAGCACGCCCCGGCGATCGTTTTCGGCAACTTCAAGGGTCGCGTCAGCGGCTTCGGTTTCGCGGCGCACGCGGCCCCAGAAATCCAATTCCCAGGACGCGGAGAAACCGGCATCCCAGAGATTGAAGGCCGAGCGGCCGTTTTTGCCCGAGGGATCGCTCAAGCCTTCGCCGCTGTTGCGTTCGCGTCCGTAGCTGCCGGTGGCGGCGGTCGTCGGGTAGCGGTCAGCGGTGATGACCTGGCGTGCGGCGCGGCTTTGCTGCAGGCGACTGCTGGCGAGTTTCAGGTCGAGGTTATCGGTCAGGGCGCGTTGGCTCAGGGCTGAGAGTTTCGGGTCGTGGAAGACTTCCCACCAGCGTTCGTCCATGGTTTGGGTGGTGGCCTGGCTTTCGGCGGGTTGGGTGGGTTTTGACCATTCGGCGACTTGTTGCGGCTCGGGTTTGTGGAAGTCTGGGCCGACGGTGCAGGCGGAAAGGCTCAAGACCAACAGGGTGAGTTGAGGCAACCGGCCTCTTCGCGAGCAAGCCCGCTCCCACATTGGAATGCGGTCCCCTGTGGGAGCGGGCTTGCTCGCGAAGGCGTCAGCACGATCAACAAAAATCTTCATCGCTGAACTACCTCATGCTTCTCAACGCTGGCGGTATCAATCCGCGCATCCACCGACATCCCCACCCGCAACCGCTCAGCCAGCGGCTGTCCCGCATCCAGCACAATCTTCACCGGAATCCGTTGCACCACCTTGGTGAAGTTACCCGTGGCGTTGTCCGGTTTGACCGGGGCAAACGTCACCCCGGTGGCCGGTGCGATGCTTTCGACGCGCCCAGTCAACACCTCGCCGCCGAGGCTGTCGACACGCACCAGCACGTCTTGCCCCTGCTGCACGTCCCGCAATTGAGTCTCCTGAAAATTAGCCACCACAAAAGCCTGGGCCAACGGCACCACGGCGAGCATCTTGCTTCCCGGCGTGACATAAGCGCCGACCCGCACCGCGCGCTCGCCAACCATGCCGTCCTGCGGCGCGACGATCCGCGTATAGGACAATTCGTAACTGGCGATCTCCAGCGCCGCTTGCGCGCGTTTCAGCCCACCTTCCGCCGCATCCCGCTGGGCGGTGAGAATGTCCACTTGCTTGCGTTCCGCCGCCAGTACTGCCGTGGCGTTGGCCAGTCGCGCGGTCGCCTGATCGATGCGGGTCCGCGCCTGTTGCGCGTTCTGCACCGTACCGGCGCCGACGCCTGCGAGGTGGTCGTAGCGATTCAGTTCGTGTTCAGCGAAGGCCATTTCAGCCTTGGCCGACACCACCGTGGCCTGGGCCTGAGCGATCACTGACGTCTGGCGCTCAAGGGTCGCCCGTGCGTTTTGCAGTTGTGCCCTGGCCACCAGGGTTTCGGCATCGGCAGCCTGGGCGGCGGCGCGCAAGTCGCGGTCATCGATCAACGCCAGCAATTGCCCGGCCTTGACCTGTTGATTGTCCTCCACCAACACCTCTTTGATAAACCCGGCGACCCGTGGCACCACCAGGGTGAAGTCCGCCGAGACAAAGGCGTCGTTAGTGCTCTGTTGCGTGCGTTTGCCGAACAGGCCCGGCGCGACCAGGTAAATCAGCACGCCGACCGCGATCGCTGCGGCCACACCGACCGCTACTTTTTGCTTGGTAAAAGTCGTCATAAAAACCTTCTGTTTCAAGGAAACGTTCAAGTGGGCGCGCGCGGCGGATACATCCGCGTCGGCAGCCAGAAAATCAACAGGATCAGCGCCGCAGCGACGCCTGCCATGCACAGATAAAGATCGGAAGCGGTCAGCACCACGGCCTGCTCATGCAAACGATGGGCTAGGCCGGCGCTGTCGCTGTCGGCCAGGGGCGAGTTGCCGAGGTTGTCCACCAACATGGTCGAGTGGAAATGCAGGCGTGCCGTGGTCAACGCATCGATGATGCCGGTGGCAATCACTGCGGCCAGGCCTTTGACGGTGTTGAACCAGGCCGAGGCGAACGGCCCTTCCATCGGCGTGATGCTGCCGGTGGCGAGCATCAGCAGCGGCAACACCGCCATGGGCTGACCGAAGATTTGCAGCAGTTGCAGCACGTAGAAATCATCGCGAATCCACACCGACGTCAGCTGCGAACCACCGAGGCAGGACAGCGCCAGCATCCCCAGGCCAATCCCCAACACCCAGCGGCAATCGACCCAGCGCAGGTTGCACAATGCGGCCACCAACGGCAGCGCGATCAATTGTGGCAACGCCGCCAACAACATGATCGGCGCGGTCTGAATCGGCCGATAACCCTGGACTTGCGCCAGGTAACTGGACGGAATGATCACCACCGCCAACAGCACCACCAACACCCCGGCGAGGGTCATCAACGCAAATGACAGGTTGCGAATGCCGAGCATCTGCAACTTGAAGAACGGAATCGGCTGCGACCATTCGTTGATCAGAAACAGCACCAGCAACAGCAACCCGCCGCCGAGCAAAAAGCAGATCAGGCTCGACTCAAACCAGTCCAACCGATTGCCTTGGAGGATGCCGATCACCAACATGCAGATCGCCGGGAAGCCCAGCAGCAAACCGCGCCAGTTGAATTGCTTGAGCCGCTCCAGGCGTAACGGATCCTGGGGCAAACCGTACGCCACGGCCGCCATCGCGATCAGGCACGGGACGATGATTTGCCAGAAGGTCCACTGCCAACCGACGTACTCGGTCCATAACCCGGCCAGCGGCGTGCCGAGTCCGGGACCGAAGGTGGCGGTCAAGGCATAACCGGCCAGGCCATAGAGTTTGACGTTGGCCGGCAGGAAACGCAGGGCGACGGTCATCAGCATCGGCGGCAACGCGCCGCCCGCCAGGCCTTGCACGATGCGCATCAGCAACAGGCTTTCGTAATTCGGGGCGAACGGGCACAGCACGCCCAGCAGCGTGAAGACACCGATGGCGTAGAGCGTGAAACGGCGCAACGAGAACGTCACCGAGCACCACGGCGCGAAGGCCATGGCCGCCACAGAGGTCGCGGTGTAACTGGCGACCAGCCACGTGCCTTCGTCGTAACCGATGGCCAACGCACCGCGAATATCGGCCAGGGCGACTTTGGTCACCATCTCGTTCAGGCCGGACACCAGCACCGCCAGCAACACGCCCACCAGACCGATGATGATCCGCAGGCCGAAGACCGGTGGCGCAGCGGCGGCAGGGCTGGTCGCGGCGAGAGGGGCCGGGGCCGTGAGGGAAGTCATGTACTGCAAGCTCCGGGAAGAATACCGGGGCATTTTATGGAGTGCGGGGCATTACGAAAATTGACTTGTTGGCAGGTTATAAGTGCGCCAGACGCAGCAATTAAAATCCCCTTGTGGGAGCGGGCTTGCTCGCGAAGGCGGAGTGTCAGGCGACATCAATGTTGAATGCACCGCCGCTTTCGCGAGCAAGCCCGCTCCCACAGGGGGATTTGTGTTGGATTCAGGTGGGTTGCGCGGCCAACCAGGTCTCATCGCAACAGGCCTTGAGGGTTTCGCGCATCCAGCGGTGGGCCGGGTCTTTGTCGTAGCGAGGATGCCAGGCCTGGGTCAGCATCAGCGTTGGCAACGGAATCGGCAGGGTGAACGAGCGCAGCTTCAGACCCAATCGCCGTACGCTCAGCAGCGCTTCTTTCGGCACCGGCAGCAGCAGATCGGAATCGGGCAGTGCAAACATCGCCGCATGGAAACTCGGCGCAATCACTGCCACGCGTCGCTCCAGCCCCAAGGCGTTGAGTGCCGTATCGATTGGGCCACGGGCAATCCCGCGCCGCGACATGCTGATATGCGCAAACCCGGCATAGCGCTCAGCAGTGATTTCTTCATCGAACAGCGGATGATCTTCTCGCGCCAGACCGACAAATTGGGTGGAAAACAGGTTCTGGATTTTCACTTCCGGCATCAACGGACGATTGTTGCTGATGCTCAGATCGATCCGCCCTTCGCGCAGCGCCTCGTCATCACCATCGCCTTCCGGGACGAAGCGCAGCTCGCAGTGCGGGGCCTGGCGCTCCATGGTGTCGAACAGCTTGCCGCCATACACACCGACGAAAAAATCATTGGCGCGAATGCTGAAGCGACGGCGCAACGTGCCCAGATCCACTGCATCGGCGGAGCGAAACAACAGGGCCGCTTGCTCGACCACATCACGCACCTGCTCGCGCAGCGCCAATGCCTTGGGCGTAGGCACCAGACCGCGACCGGCGCGCACCAGGATCGGATCGCCGATGGCTTCGCGAATGCGGGTCAGGGTCCGGCTCATCGCCGCTGGGCTGAGGTTCATCCGACGCGCGGCGCCCACCACACTGCCTTCGTCGAGCAACGCGTCGAGGGCGACCAGCAGGTTCATGTCCGGGAGTTGCATGCTGAGCACTCATGGCTGATCAGGATTGATTCAGGCGCAATGCTAGCAGACACACTTGGATTGGGTGGTGACTGGACCGACGCCTTCGCGAGCAAGCCCGCTCCCACAGGGGAATGCATTTCAATGTGGGAGCGGGCTTGCTCGCGAAGAGGCCAGCCCAGACACCAAAGAACTCAGCGCTGCATCCCCCACCGCTTCACCGTCACCCGCTCCAGGGTATCGAACACCAAATTCTCCACCAGCAAGCCAATCAGAATCACCACCGCCAACCCGGCAAACACTTTGTCGGTGTACAGCTCATTGCGATTCTGAAAAATATACCAACCCAAACCGCCCTTGCCGCTGGTAGCACCAAACACCAGCTCCGCCGCAATCAAGGTACGCCAGGCGAAGGCCCAGCCGATTTTCAATCCAGCAAGGATCGACGGCAACGCCGCCGGGATCAGAATGAACAGCACAAAGCGCATGCCCTTGAGGCCATAGTTGCGCCCCGCCATGCGCAGGGTTTCCGAGACACCGAGAAACCCGGCATAGGTGTTCAAGGCCAAGGCCCAAAGCACCGAATGCACCAGCACGAAAATCAGGCTGTTCTGCCCCAGGCCAAACCACAGCAGCGCCAGCGGCAGCAGCGCAATCGCCGGCAGCGGGTTGAACATCGAGGTCAGCGTACTCAGCAGATCACGACCGAACTGGGTCGAAACCGCCAACGTGGTCAAGGCAAACGCCAGGACGATGCCGATCAGGTAACCCTTGAGCAACACCACCAGGGAAATCCAGACTTTGTTCAGCAATTCACCGCTGAGCAGGCCGTCGTATAGCGCGCTGCTGGTTTGCAGAAAACTCGGCAGCAGCAGGTCGTTATTCTGGATGCGCGCCACCACTTCCCACAGCACCGCGAGCAAAATCAGGATCAGGCTTTTACGAATCCAGCCCTGCTGCCATACGCGCTGGCCGAGGGGCAATGCTCGCTCCAGCGGTACGCTGGTCAGGGGCTCTAATACGGTTTCGAATTCTTTACGTGCAGATGACAACTGGCTCATCGGGCAATCCTCTCAATGGCTCAATAAGCGATGCGGATGTCAGAGAAATCCAGCTCGCGCTCGGTTTCCGGGGACTGACCTTCATCGAACAACAACCGATGAATGCGCCGCGCCGATTCCTGGAACGCCACGCCGCCGAGGCTGTGCAAGTCGTATTGATGGCTGTGGACTTCCGCCCGCACCCGGCCCGGATGCGGCGACAACAACAGGATTCGATTGCCGACCACCAACGCCTCTTCGATGGAGTGCGTGACAAACAGCAACGTGAACCGCACCTCCTCCCAGAGCAGCAGCAATTCTTCCTGCATCTTGCGTCGGGTCAACGCGTCGAGCGCGGCGAAGGGTTCGTCCATCAGCAGGATTTTCGGCTGCATGGCCAGCGCGCGAGCAATCGCCACCCGCGCCTTCATGCCACCGGACAAGGTGTGCGGATAAGCATCGGCAAACGCCGCCAACCCGACCTTGTCCAGATAGTGCAGCGCTCGCTCTTCGGCCTCTTTGCGCTTAAGGGTTTTCGACGCCAGCAGCGGAAACATCACGTTCTGTTTGACGGTTTTCCATGGCGGCAGTTGATCGAACTCCTGAAACACCACAATCCGGTCCGGGCCCGGCGCGTGGACGGTTTGCCCCTGAAGACGAATCTCGCCCTCGCACGGCTGGATAAACCCGGCGACTGCTTTAAGCAATGTGGATTTGCCGCACCCGGACGGGCCGAGCAGCACAAAGCGGTCCGCCGGATCGATCTCGAAACTGACCTGATGGGTAGCCCGAACAACGCGCTGCGGCGTGCGGTATTCGAGGCTGACGTGATCGACCGACAACAGCGCCTCGGCGGCTGCGGCGATCGGGTTGCTGGCCGTGTGGCCTTGCAAAGGGGCGTTCATGTCGATCAGCTCCCTTGCAGCGGCTTGGCGTCCTGGAAGAAGTAATCCTTCCACGAATCCGGTTTGTTTTTGATCGCGCCGACGCGGTAGAGGAATTCGGCCAGCGGGTAGGTGTTTTTCGGCGTGACGCTGAATTCGAACTGCGGGTTGTCGATGATTTTCAACAGCGCGGCGCGGTCGATTTTGGCCTTGGTCACGCGGATGTAGGTGTCGGCCGCCGCGCCTTTATCGTTTTGCGCGAATTCGGCGGCTTCGGTCAGGGCTTCAACGAAAGCCTTGTAGGTTTTCGGATTCTCGTCGCGGAATTTCTCGGTGGCGAACAGCACAGTTGGCGAGTTCGGACCAAGGAGATCGTAGGTGTTCAGCACCACATGGACGTTGGGATTGGCCAGCGCCTGATCCTGGAACGGCGGGTTGGAGAAGTGCCCGCTCAACTCAGTGCCGCCAGCAATCAAAGCAGCTGTCGCATCCGGGTGCGGAACGGCGATGGTGTACTTGTCGAGGCGATTGAATTCCTTGTCACCCCACTGCTTGGCGGCCGCGTATTGCAGGAAGCGCGACTGCACCGAGACCCCGACCGCCGGCACCGCAATGCGGTCCTTTTCGGTGAAGTCGGCGATGGTTTTGACGTTTGGGTTGTTGCTCAGCAAGTAGTAAGGAAAGTTGCCCAGCGAAGCGACGGCTTTGACGTTTTGCTTGCCGTGGGTGCGGTCCCAAATGGTCAGCAGCGGACCGACGCCGGCACCGGCAATGTCGATGGAGCCGGAAAGCAACGCATCGTTGACCGCCGCACCGCCCGAGAGCTGGGTCCAGTCGACCTTGATGTCGATGCCTTCCTGCTTGCCGTACTTCTCGATCAGGTTTTGATCGCGGACCACGTTGAGCAACAGGTAAACAATGCCGAACTGTTCGGCGATGCGGATTTCACCTTCGGCGTGAGCCACGGTCGGCGCCACCAGGCTGCCGGCGATCAGGCTGAAACCCAGGCCGATGGCAGCCGCCAGCGGCGCAAATGGAAGACGTTTGGACATGATGGTTCTCCGGCAAATCAGAAAGGCGCGTCGCCCTGGATGGTGGTGCGATACAACTTGCGGCGCAGGTAGCTTGGGCAACCGGCGGCAAGGTGGATCAGCGAACGGTTGTCCCAGAACACCAGGTCGTGGGGCTGCCACTGATGGCGGTAGATGTTTTGCGGCAACACGCTGTGGGCGTAGAGCTCGTCGAGCAGTTGTTTGCTCTCGTCTTCCGGCAGGCCGACGATGCGTGTGGTGAAACCTTCGCTGACGAACAACGCCTTGCGCCCGTTTTCCGGGTGGGTGCGCACGATCGGGTGCACGACTTCGGCGACCTGAGCGAGTTGCTCCGGGGTCAGGGTCGGGCGCCAATTGCCTTCGAATTTGGTTTCGCTGTAGCGCGCCGTGTAGGAGTGCGCGGCGGATCGACCTTCAACGGCTTTACGCAGCGCGTCAGGCAAACCGTCCCAGGCTTTGTGCATGTCGGCAAACAGCGTGTCGCCGCCTTCGGACGGCAGCTCCTGGGCATGGAGCATCGAGCCGAGACTCGGCAGCTCTTTATAAGAGAGGTCGGAATGCCAGAACTTGCCGGCGTCACCGAGGCCGACGGACACGCCGTTTTCGACGATGTTGGAAACAATGAGGATTTCCGGGTGCCCGGCCAGCAGAAACTGCTTGAGCACATGAATCTGCAACACGCCGAAGCGGCGGCTGAAGGCGATTTGCTGTTCGGGGGTTATGCGCTGGTCGCGGAATACCACGACGTGATGATCCAGGTGCGCGCGGTGGATGCGCGCGAAGTCCTGGTCATTGATCGGGCGGGACAGGTCCAGGCCGATGATTTCAGCACCGACGGCGCCGCTGAATGGGCGGATGTCGAAGGTTTGCGGCGCGATGGTTTGAGAGGCAGAGACGGCTGACATTTAAATCACTCCCACGCACGGCACGCTCAAGGGCGCGCGCGTCGATCAAGAAACTCACGGAGGTCCCGTGTTGGTTCGTGTCGTGCGGCGCGCCGATTGGTCGGCGGGTACGCAGGAGAGTGACTTTATAGATATAAGAATTGAAATTTAAATACCGTTAGTGAATAACGATATGGCTTTTGGGCTGTAGCGCATTTTAGGCCGCCA
>NZ_JAAVVC010000029.1 GCF_018449725.1 Pseudomonas sp. dw_612
GTGTCAGCCGACATTCATGCCGCTGACACACCGCATTCGCGAGCAAGCCCGCTCCCACAGGGGACAGGTGTTGAATGCAAAATTCGTGACCAACACTCAACAATGTAGGAGCAAGGCTCGCCCGCGAAGAACGATGACGCGGTGTGTCAGGCGTGACGCCTTCGCGAGCACGCTTCGCTCCTACAGGGATCGGCGATGCTGCAAATATTGTGAGCATCACTAAACAATTGTGGGAGCGGGCTTGCTCGCGAAGAGGGCGTGTCAGCCGACATCCATGCCGCTGACACACCGCTTTCGCGAGCAAGCCCGCTCCCACAGGGGAAAGGTGTTGAATGCAAAATTCGTGAACAACACTCAACAATGTAGGAGCAAGGCTCGCCCGCGAAGAACGATGACGCGGTGTGTCAGGCGTGACGCCTTCGCGAGCAAGCGTCGCTCCTACACAGGCTTGTGGTTATCCAGTACGCGATTCGCCGCCATCTCACCCATCACGAGCGACCGATGCAACACCAGCATCGTGTGGCGTCGCGGGCCGTCCGACAGCTCGACGAGGTCGTTGACCATGGCGCGAGCCGTTGATAACGCTTCGAAGACCTCGACCAGCAACGTTTCGTCATCCACCGCTGCGTCGATGGTGAAGAAGGTGCCGGATCTGCGGGACGGTATCTGCGTTTTCGTCGCCCCGGGGTTGAGGTAGAAGCTGAGCGCACGGTCGGCCGCCGCTTTCATTTTTTCAGGGTCAACAATAAAAGGGGCGTCAAACGCTACTGGATCAGTATTCGGGGGGTTAGGCGTAACTTTGAACATAGATAAAACTCCATCGCAAACTTAAGGAGCCATCACCCTCGCTACCAAACGAATGGGTGGCGGCCATACGTGGGTTGGTAGACCGGCGCGACAGAAACCCGGCGCTCCCGAAGGAGCCCCACGCATGACCACCATAAAGCGAGTCCCAACAGCAGGGCTGCATAAGGTGTTGCCATACGACTATCACGACGGGCTACCAAACCCGATCACTGTTTTGCAGTGACCCGGAAACGATATAGCCCACCCCAAAGCCGCACAAGCCGGCGAATTCTGGCGTACGCGTAGGTAACGACGCAAGGCGTTGTAGCCGCTTATGACGTAACACCGAGTGTCTTTAAACACCCGCCGTTAAACATGTTTATGCAGTGCGCCAACTGCCGCCATCGCGAGCAAGCTTTGCTCCTACAAGGGACTGTGTCGGCCACAAATCCTGCGCACAACACCAAACCCATGTGGGAGCGAGCCTGCTCGCGAAAGCGGTGTGTCAGGCGACATGTTTTTTTGGCTGTGCCGACGCCTTCGCGAGCAGGCTCGCTCCCACAGGGGGACTGCGGTGGCTGTTCGGGTTTAGAGGGGAATTGGCCCATGCCCCTCAAAAGGGACACGGGCCGTTTTCATACCAGCGGGGGATGAATCAGAACTGCGGGGTGTATTTCACGCTGAACATCACGTTGCGTGGATCGCCGTAGTTGTTGTTGCCGTTGATCTGGTTGTAAGCCGCTGCGAAGTAGGTCTTGTCGAACAGGTTGTTGGCGTTCATCGCCAGCTCGATTTCCGGTGTGAGTTGGTAGCCGACGCGGGCGTTCCACACGGTGTAACCCGGGACGTTGACGGAGTGGTCGAAACCGACGGTGTGGGTCTGTGCGGTAAAGCCCAGGCCAGTACTCACACGGCTCCAGTCGCCGGTCATCTGATAATTGCCCCACACGCGCAGCATGTGTTTAGGCGTCCACCAGCTGAAGATTTTGCCTTCGTTGTCCGGGTCGTCGAGGTATTTGGTGGTGTTGTAGGTGTAGCCGGCAAACAGTTGCAGGTTGTCGGTCACTTCGCCGCTGATTTCAGCGTCCAGACCCTGGCTGCGTACCTTGCCGGAGGCCGTCGAGCAGTACCAGCCGTCGCAGGTTTGCGCACCTGCCGTATTGAGAACGGCGCGGTTTTCCTGGTCGTAACGGAACAGGGCCACGGAGGTATTGATCCGGCCGTCCATCAACTCGCCCTTGAGACCGATCTCGTAGTTAGTACCGATGATCGGTTTAAGTACCGCGCCGGTAGTGTCGCGTTCGGTTTGCGGGGTGAAGACGTCGGCGTAACTGGCGTAGACCGACCATTCACGGCTCAGGTCATAAATAATCCCGGCGTACGGCGTGACTTCACCGGTTTCGGTGGCGGTGCTGTTCGTATCGTCGGTAATGCTGGTCGGGGTCTCGATCTGAGAGGTGTAGCTGTAGTCGTACCAACTGACCCGCGAGCCGAGCACCACGGTCAGGTCGTCAACCGGCTTGACCCGCCAGTTGCCGTACAGGCCTTTCTGGCGGATGTCGTATTTGCTCGGGAAGCCACGACCACCGGGGGTGTTGACCAAACCGTCGTAGCTGATTTCCGGACGGTTGTTATTAATGTCGAAGATGTTGTCGGTGCTGGCGTTGAAGGTCCGGGCGTATTTGTCGTCCGAGGTGTATTTGGAATAGTTGCCGCCCAGCATGACTTCCTGCTGCATGGACAAGGCTTCGAACTTGCCGGTGACGTTCATGTCCAGCGCGACTTTGGTGGAGTCCAGGTCCGTCACGAAGTCAGCGTACTGAATGCCGGTGCCATCGGGACGGATGCCGCTGCCGGTGGTTTGCACCCGCTGGTTCTTGGCCTTGTTGGTTTCGGTCATGTGCACGGCGCCGACCTTGAAGGCCCAGTCGTCGTTGAAACGGTGCTCCAGATCGGTGTAGATCGTGGTCACGTCGATGTCCGAGTGGTTCCACTTCGCCCCGGTGTACGTGCTGCGCGGCAGGTCGATGGGTTTACCGTCGGAATAACGCGGGAAGCCGCGAACGTTCGCGCGGGATTCGCCGCTGGACTGGCTGACCGCCACGCCCACGGTGGTGGCTTCGCTCAGGTCGAAGTCCAGCGCGCCGTACAGCGAGGTGGTTTTGTACCATTCGGAATCGACGAAGGTGTGGGTGTCGTCCTGGTCGGCCACGAAGCGGCCACGGATCGTGCCGTTCTGGTTCAACGGGCCGCCGGCGTCCAGTTGCAGACCGTAGTGGTCCCATGAGCCGGCCTTGCCGGTCAGGGTCACGGTCGGAACGGCCTGGCCGCGTTTGCGCACCAGGTTGACCGCGCCACCCGGGCTGCCGGTGCCTTGCAGCAAGCCCGACGCACCGCGCAGCACTTCCATGCGGTCGAAGAAAATCAGGTCCTGGGTAGCCCAGTTGCCGATCGCGTAGGTGTTACGCGGGATCGGCACACCGTCGTACTGCCAGTCATCAATCTGGAAACCGCGCGACGACAGGATCAAACCCCGACCCACGCCTTGGGCACCGACCAGGCCGGTGGTCTTGTTGGCCGCGTCCTTAAGGTCGACGATGTCCTGATCGTCCATTTGCTTGCGGGTCATCACCGTGACCGACTGCGGAATTTCCTTGAGGGTGTGGGTGCCCTTGCCGATGGTCACGGCATTCGAGGTGTACGAGTTGGAACCTTCGGTGGTCGCGCTGACCTGTTTCGCATTGATGGTGGTGGCGCCCAGTTCCAGACCTTCGGTCGAGCTGCCGCGCACCAGCATCAGCGTGTTGCCTTCAAAGCTGTAATGCACGCCCGTGCCCTTGAGCAACTGGGCAATCGCCGCTGCGCTGCTCAACTTGCCACTGACGCGGGTGCTGCGCAGGCCGGCCATGTCATCGGCGTTGTAGATCACCTGTTGATTGGTCTGCGCGCCAAACGCCTGTAATGCCTGAGGCAACGGCTGGGCCGGAATGTTAAGGGTGAAGTCTTCGGCGTGGACCTGCGCGCTGAGCGGCAGCAGGCACGCCATACCCAGACCGGCCAGCGAACGACGCGAGCGCAGGGTTCGGGCGATGACCAAAGCCTTGAACAGAGGTTTGAACTCATGAATTGCTGACATCGTGCTCTCTATTATTAGTCGAAATGGATAGGACCCATGGGCAACCGAGTGCCCTGCCGCTGCCTGGACCTGTGAACCGCTTGCGACACCGCAAGTCGATGATCGGCCCCTCCCCGGGCTCGATCGTGTGTCCGGGCAGCGGTAAAAAAGGTGTACAGCTGGGAAAAACTGAACCCTGTGGCTACCCTGCCCGGCTCGATTTGTCTGCTTACCTAAGTAAGACGTAGCACCGCGCAAAAACCGGAATGAGTTTATTTATCATTCGCGCAAAAAATTAAAAAAAGGCCGATGCGTTGGGCATCGGCCATTTTTGTGATCCTTGTCTCGTCCTGAAGGCAACGAAAATCCCCTTGTGGGAGCGGGCTTGCTCGCGAAAGCGGAGTGTCATCCAACAATGATGTTGACTGACTCACCGCCTTCGCGAGCAAGCCCGCTCCCACATTGGTTTTTGGTGAACACTGGATTTGTGCCCGACAACACTCCCCTGCAGGAGCCAAGCTTGCTCCCACAGGGTTACGCAGGGCTTAACCGTTTTGCGCAGCCTTGGCGTTTTGCAATTGCCGGGCTTTTTCCGTGAGCGCCGCTTTTTCTTCGGGGCTCATGTTGTCCAGACGCATCCGCGCCTGGGCGATTTTCTCCAACTGCCCCGGACTGCTTTCCCGGGCACGCAACGCCGCCGCCAGACCGGCCACGGTCGGATGATCAAACACCACGCCCGGCTGGATTTCGCACTGCAACAACTTGCGAATGCCGGCCACCAGTTTGATCACCAGCAAGGAATGGCCCCCGGCGGCGAAAAAGTCCCGGTCGATGCCCAAACGTTCGACACCTAATAGTTGCGCCATGCGCGTCACCAGCAATTGCTCCAGGGCATCGCGAGGTTGCAGGCCTTCATCGTCCGCCGAGGTGGACGCGAGTTGTTGCAACGCCTTGCGATCAACCTTGCCGTTGGCCAGTCGCGGGAAGCTGTCGATCAACTGCACGTGTTGCGGCAGCATCACGCTGGGCAGGCGCAGCGCCAACTCATCGCGAACGGCATCCAGCAACGTCGCCGAAGCTGTTTGATGCGGGACGATGAACGCGAGCATTCCGTCCTGCGCAGACTGCCCCGGCAACACCAGTGCCTGCGCAACCTGCGGCAGACGCAGCAGTTCAGCTTCGACCTCGGCCAGTTCGATACGGAAACCCCGCACCTTGATTTGCTGATCGCGCCGACCGTGCAACGCAATCGCCAGATCCGGGCGATAACGCGCCAGATCGCCCGTGCGGTACAGCCGTTCTTTTGGATCAAACGGGCTCTGGATGAACACGTCCGAATCAGCCTCGACATTCACATAGCCGCGGCACAACTGCGCGCCACCGAGGTACACCTCGCCCAGCACACCCACCGGCGCCAGTTGCAGATGCTCGTCGAGCACAAACACCTGATTGTTGCCCAACACCTGGGATAGCACGCCGGCGTCCGCCACCAACCCGTCCAGGCGCAGCGGATGCACCAGCACACCGACCGTGGCTTCGGTCGGGCCGTAGTGATTGAACACCCGGCAATCACTGCGCAAACCGGCGATCCGTTGCACCAATGCCGGGGCAATTGGCTCACCGCCCAGAATCAACGTGCGCGGCAGTTGCGCGCGTTCGCTGTCGAGCAGCGCGGCCAGGTGCGACGGGACGATCTTCAGGCAATCGATGGCTTGTTGTTGCAGGAAACCGGCAAACAAATTGCCGTCCTGCATTTGCTCATCGCTGGCCACATGCAGCGCCGCGCCGTTGAACAACGCACCGAACAGCGCGGTGTTGCCCAAATCCGCCGCCACCGTGGAGGTGAAGCCGAACTGCCGGCACTGCTCCAGCCCCAGGGCCTGACTGACGTGAGCGGTGTAGTTGAGCAATTGTTGATGCTCGATCACCACGCCTTTCGGCACACCGGTGGAGCCGGACGTGAACAGCACGTACGCCGCGTGATCGCCCTGAGTGTCTAGCGTGATCGCCGACGTCGCCGCCGGGGCCGATTGCAGCACGCGATCCACGGTCGCCAGGGGCAACGGATGATCGTGCCATTGCGCGATGTGCGCGGCGTCGACCAGCAGCAATGCGGCGCCGGCCTGTTCCAGCATCAAGGCTTGACGGGCCT
Source organism: Pseudomonas sp. dw_612 (assembly GCF_018449725.1). Classification (GTDB taxonomy): domain Bacteria; phylum Pseudomonadota; class Gammaproteobacteria; order Pseudomonadales; family Pseudomonadaceae; genus Aquipseudomonas. The sequence goes on from NZ_JAAVVC010000029.1 coordinate 6,054, forward strand.
GCGGCCATTGCGGGTCCAGCGGCAGGTATGCCGCGCCAATGCGCCACGCCGCGAGCATCGCAACCACCAGCTCTGCCGAGCGTGGCAAGGCCAGCGCGACAATCGCCCCCGGCGCCAGACCTTGAGCTTTCAGTGCCTGGGCCAACGCCTCGACCTTCACCTGCAATTGCCCATAACTCAGGCATTGATCGCCGTCAGTCAGGGCGACGGCGTCCGGTGTCGTCCGGGCAAAGTCGGCAATCCGCTGCGGCAGGAATCGACTATCCGCCAACGCTGTCACGGGTGGATTGATCGACAACAAGCGTTGTTGTTCAGCAGCACCCAACACACTCAGTTGACCGAGTTCGGCGTGAACATTGGCGACGATGTTTTCAAGCAATACGTGCCACTGCGCCAGCAGGCCTTCGATCGCCTGAACCGAGTAGCGGGACGGGTTGAAACGCAGGTGCAAGGCGTGGGCACTGCCCACCTCGTCCGTTTCCAGTTCAAGCAGCAATTCAAACAGCGCTTCGCGAACAGCCGAACGGGGCGCCCATTGCAAACCATCGGACGTCGTGGCCTGCGTGGCCCGGCAAACGGCAAAACCGTACGCCGGACGCGCCGCCGTCGGCGCCAGTTCAGGCGACCAGTATTCCTGCCACGTACGATGCTCATCCAGACGCGCCGCCAACTCGGTCACCCAAGCGCTGAACGCGGTATTCGCGGTCAGTGACAGATTCAGCGGCAGGGTTTTCGCGAACACGCCCACCGCATCGCTGAAGTATTCGTAATCTTCGCGGCTGTCATGCCGCACGCCGACCAGCACTTGTTCATGCCCGCTAAGCCGCCCCAGCAACACCCACCAGGCCGCTTGCAGCACCACGCGCGGCGATTGCTCCAGAACACCGGCCACTTGCTGCAAACCGTTGCGCAGTGCCGGTTCGAGGCTCAGCGTCAGGGATTCAGTAACCACCGACGAAGAAGGATTGCGATACGCCAACCACGGCGTACTCAGATCCGGGTCCGCGCCTTGCAGGTGTTCCTGCCAATAAACCCGCGCCCCGGCCGCATCTTCGTCGAGCACCACTTCACTGCGCCATTCCAGGTACTGAGTGAATTCACCGCTCTCTTCATCGTCCGCCGCCGTGTCTTGCCCGTAGGCCTGCACCAATTGCTGATACAGCAAGCGCACGCCGCTTGCATCGAGGCTGTGCCGGGCCACGCCCAACACCAGTTTCCATTGAGCATCGGCCAGACGATAAAGCACCGCTTGCGCGCCCTCGGACTCACCGACCACAAAAGAACGTTCCGCCCATTCGCTGAGCTGAGCCTGAATACCGGCCGGGGTTTCGACCCGCGCCTGCACGGTCAGCGGGAAGCGCTCGGCGCCCCCGACAAACTGGCGCAAACCATGGAAACCCGGCGCCTTGCCCAACCGCGCGACCAACATCGGTTGCTGCACGAGCACGCTGTCCAGTGCGCTTTGCAGCCGCTGCGGATCGAGGGCGCCGCTGATCTCGACCTCCAGGAAACGCAGCGCATCCGCGCAGGCCGGGGCCTTGGGCAACTGCTCCAGCATCAACTGCTGTTCAGGCGTCAAGGCGTATCCCAGGTCCTGCTGGTCCATCGATACCTCGTTCATGCTCCGGTTTCCTCGGTGTTCATTACGCGCTCAAGGGCGCTGCGGTCGAACATGTCGCCCATGGCCACGACAATCTTGCGCGGGCCTTCGAACGGATCACGGGCGTGGGCCACCAGCATGTTGTCGAGCAGGATGGCGTCGCCTTTTTGCCAGTCGAAACGCACCGCGCACTCTTCGTACAAGTCGCCGATGCGTTGCATCACTTCGTCTTCGATCGGTGTGCCGTCGCCGTAGAACACGTGGCGCGGCATGCGATCGAGGCCGAACATCGACAGCAGGTCTTCGCGCACATCCGGCTCCAGCCAATAGATGTGATGCAGTTGCACCTGGTTGAAGAACGATTTGGCGCCGGTCACCGGGTGACGAATGATCGCCGGGCCCGGGGTGCGGGTTTGCAGTTCGTTGTTGTCGAGCCAGCGCCATTCGATGCCACCGGCCCGGCAACGGGCCTCGACTTCGGCGCGGTCTTCGGTCTTGAAGAAGTGCTGCCAGGACACGTCGAGGCTGTCGGTGAAAGTGCGCACGTACAGCAGGCCCTTTTCCTCGAACTTGTCCCGCAGGTCCGCCGGCAGTTTTTCGTACATCAACCGGCAATCCACCACCGGCGTCGCACCGCCGACGGGCGCGGCCTGCTCGCAATAGAACATCTGCTTGCGCGGCCAGCGGTCCTGATGGGAGCTCTCGTTGTGGAACAGGATCATCTTGCGTTCCGGGTACGGCGTGGAGCGGTAAGTGTTCTTGCCACCCTCCTTCTTCGGCAGATCGCCGTACTGGCCGTAAAGCCCCGGCTGGATCGCTTCGGCAAACGCCTCGAAACCCTGGATGCCGTCCAGTTCGAAACCACGGAACAGAATCCCGGCGTGCGTCGCGAGTTTCTCTTCGATCAGCGGCCGGTTGTGGTTGATCCACTCGATCAAGTCCAGGTGCGGCTCGTTCGGTTCCAGCAGCAGCGGGAACGGCTGTGGCGCGGCGATCAGCGATTCGCGGATCGGCGCTGGCCGGGCCTTGGCCGCCGGAGCGGCGCCGCGCTTGAGGAACTTGCCGAGTTTGTCGGCCTTGGGTCCGGGGACGGCAGGCTTGGCGGCCACCGCTAAATTGTCGACTGGCATGCTGATAGCTCCCAATTGAATGTCCTGATCAGCGACGATCTGTTCCAACAGGGCTATCCAGGCCTTGACCAGGTGCTGAATGCGCTCGTGTCCGAACAAGGTTGTGGCGAATTGCCAATTACCCAGCAATTGCCCTTCTTCATCGTCAACGAACAACGCCATGTCGAATTTAGAATGGGTCTCCAGCGCCGGCAGCGATTCCACGCTCAAACCGCCCATGGACTGGGTGCGGCCCGGCAGGTTATTCATCACGAACAACACCTGCACCAGCGGGTTCATGCCCTTGTGGCGTGGCACGTCCGAGGCGTCGACGATCATGTCGAACGGCAGGTCCTGATGCTCCATGGCGCTAAGCAAGGCTTCCTGGGTCTGGGCCAGGAATCGGGCGAACGGCGCGGCGCCATCGAACTGCGAACGCAACGGCAGGACGTTGACGAAGAAGCCGATCAAGCGCTCCAGTTCCGGCTGTTCACGCCCGGCCACGTCGGCACCGACCAGCACATCCGCCGCACCGCTGACCTGGTGCAACAACACCTGGAACGACGCCAGCAGCGTGCTGTACAGCGTGACGCCCGCGTCCATCGACACCTTGCGCAACGCCGCGCTGAGTGACGGGGTGAGCTGGAACTGCACCGCGTCGCCTTCATAGGACGGCGTCAAACCGCGCGGGTTGTCCGCTGGCAATTTCAGTTGCCCGTTGTAGCCGGCCAGGCGTGTTTTCCAGTACTCGGCCTGACGCGCCAGCACGCCTTGCTGCTCCAGTTCCTGTTGCCACAGCGCGAAGTCGGAATACTGCACGTCCAGTGACGGCAGCGGGTTCAGGTCACCGGCCTTGGTGCGCTCGTAAATCTGCACCAGTTCGTTGACCAACAGGCCCATCGACCAGCCGTCGGAAATGATGTGGTGCATCGCATAGAGCATCACGTGCTCGGTCGGTCCCAGGTGCAGGATCCGCCCACGCAACAACGGCGCGTGTTCCATATCAATCGGCGTGCGCGCATTTTCCAGGGCGGCTTGGGCCACCTGTTCTTCCTGGGCGCTGCGCGACAGACCGGACAGGTCGATCACCGGGAAATCCACCTCGACCTGCTCGGCAATCACCGCAATCGGATCACCTTCATCGTCCTGGGTGTACGCGGTGCGCAGCACTTCGTGACGACGCACCACCTCGGCGAAACTGCCGATCAGCCGTTCCACCGACAACTCGCCGCGCAAGCGCAAGGCCATCGGCATGCCATACGCCGCCGTGCCGCCGGACAGTTGCTCGGCGATCCACAAGCGGCGCTGCACCAGCGACAACGGTGCGCTGTGCCGAGTGCCGTGGGCCTTGAGCACCACACCGTGACCGTTCGGCTCAGGTGTGCCCTGCTGCTGCGCGATCCACGCCGCCAGGTCCTTGAGTCGCGGATGGCTAAACAGGTCACGCAGGCTCAAGGTGCAATCCGTGAGTTTGCGCAGGCGCGAGACCGCTTGCGTCGCGAGCAGGGAATGCCCGCCCAGTTCGAAGAAGTGATCGTCGCGGCCGACCTGATCCAGTTCCAGCACGTCCTGCCAGACCGTGGCGATCTGCTGTTCGAGTGCGCCTTGCGGTGCGACAAAGTCCAACGCCACCAGACTCACATCGACGCCCGGCAAGGCCTTGCGATCGAGCTTGCCATTCGGGCTCAGGGGCAGGCCTTCGAGGAACAGCACGTGGGCCGGCACCATGTAATCCGGCAGGCTCGCTTTCAGCCGTGCCTTGATCTCATCGCGTAGCGCCGCCAGCGTGGATGCATCGGCGCTGGCTTGTGCCGGATCGTCGAACACCACGTAGGCCACCAATTGCTGACCGATGGCGCCCGGTTGCGCGACCACCAGGGCCTGACGCACCGCTGGAACCTGCAACAGATGGCTTTCGATTTCACCCAGCTCGATGCGGAAACCGCGAATCTTCACTTGATGATCGACCCGCCCGACGTACTCGATCACGCCGTCGGCGCGATAGCGCGCGAGGTCGCCGGTACGGTACACGCGGCCACCGCCGACTGGATCGAACGGATCAGGAATAAAGCGCTCGGCGGTCAATTCCGGGCGCTGGAAGTAGCCGCGCGCCAGCAGCTCACCGCCAATCACCAGTTCACCGACTACGCCAACCGGCGCCGGTTGGCCCTGGGTGTCGAGCACATGAATCGCCCGGCCGCCCAACGCCCGGCCAATCGGCATGCTCACCGGCAACGGGTGGCGGCCGGACACGTAGTCGCTGCAATCGAGCACCGTGGCGCTGACCGTGGCTTCGGTCGGGCCATAGGTGTTCAGCAGGCGCACATGGCCCAGGCCAGCCTGGCCCCAAGTGGCGACCCCTTCCGGCGGCATGGCTTCGCCACCGACGATCATCTGGCGCAGCACGCCATAGTCGCGATGACCCGCCGCTGCGAGGTCCTTGGCCAACATGTTCCAGTAGGCGGTGGTCAAGTCGCTGATGCTGAACTGCTTGTCGAGCAATTCGCGATACCAGGTTTCGCTGTCCCAGATGTCCTGACCGCGCAGCACCACCGAAGCGCCACAAATCAGCGCCGGGTAAAGCTGTTCAACAAAGGCATCAAAGTTGAACGTGGCGAATTGCAGGGAACGGTCCTGCGGCCTGAGGCCAAGCACGTCCAAAGCGACTTGGGTGTGACGGGTCAGCGCCGATTGCGTGATGCCGACGCCTTTCGGGCGCCCGGTGGAACCCGAGGTGAACATCACATACGCGAGGTTTTGCGGGCCGCTGCGCTCGGGCAGATTGTTGGTATCGGCGGGATAAACCAGTTGATCCAGGCTCAGGACGCTCACGCCCGCCGCCGTTGGCAACGTCGCCGCGAGGTGGCTTTGGGTCAACAGCACACGCAGGCCACTGTCCTCGATCATCGCGCCGAGACGCTCGGCCGGGTATTCCGGGTCAAGCGGCACATAGGCGCCGCCAGCCTTGAGCACCGCCAACAAGCTGATGATCATCTGCGTCGAGCGCTCGACCGCGATGCCCACCAGCACTTCCGGGCCGACACCGTGTTGCAGCAGCACGCGCGCCAATTGGTTGGCTTGGGCATTCAGTTGCGCATAGCTCAGGCGTTGCTCGTCGAAAATCAGCGCCAAGGCGTCCGGCGTGCGTTCAGCTTGCAGCTCAAATAAACGCTGCACGCCCAGACCATCGGCCGGCAGCGCCAGCGGCTCGCGCACCGCGTTCGGGACCAGCGTCAGGTCGCCCACGCGACTGGCGGCCGGTGCCTCGACCATCTGCAACAGCAAGTGCGCGAGGTGCCCGGCCAGTTGCTCAATCGCCGCCTCATCGAACTGCTGACGGTCGAAACTCAGCTGGAACGACAACTCGGCGCCGAGGTTGACCGCCAGGGTCAATGGGTAGTTGGTTTGTTCGAAGTTGCCCACTTCACCGAAGCGCAGATCTTGCGGTGCGCCCTGTTGCAAGGCTTCGGAGATCGGGTAGTTCTCGAACACCAGGATATTGTCGAACAGGGCTTCACCACCCTGCCCGGCCCAACGCTGGATGTCGAACAACGCGGTGTGTTCCTGCTCACGCAACGCCAGGTTCTGCGCCTGCACCTGTTGCAACCACTGCGCCAGCGGCTGTTCGGCACGCGGGCTGGCGACCACCGGCAAGGTGTTGATGAACAGACCGATTTGTTGCTCGACCCCGGCCAGTTGCGCCGGACGCCCGGACACCGTGGCGCCGAAGCAGACCGTGTCCAGCCCGGTGTAGCGTTGCAACAACAGCAGCCAGGCCGCTTGCACCATCGTGTTGAGGGTGACTTTCTGTTCCCGGGCAAAGGTATTGAGCCCGGCGGTCTGCGCCAGGTCCAGAGTCAGGAAGTGTTCGCCCTGGGCGGTGTTGGCCGCTTCGCTGCCGGTCCACACCAGTGCCTTGGCCAACCGGGTTGGCTCGTCGAACGCGACCAATTGGCCTTTCCAGAAGCCTTCGGTGACCTGCACATCCTGCTGGGTCAGCCATTCGATGTAATCGCGATAGCGCCCCGCCGTGTTCGCCGGCGCCTGACCGCTGTAGCGTTGCAGCACTTCACCGAGCAGCTGCGAATTGCTCCAGCCGTCCATCAGGATGTGATGGCTGGTGTAGATCAGGTGATAACGCGCGGTGTCGAGACGCACCACGGTCAGGTTCAGCAACGGCGCGGCCGCAAGGTCGAAACCCTGCTGGCGCTGCGTGGCCGCCAATTCGCTGAGCGCCAGGGCCACATCGCTGTGGGCGCGCCAGTCGTGCAAGGTGAACGGCACGGCCAATTGTTTGTGAATCACCTGCAACGGACGCTTGAACTCACCGTCCCAGACAAAACTGCTGCGCAGCACATCGTGGGCGTCCACCGCCGCTTGCCAGGCCCCGTGGAAACGCTCGACATCCAGGCCTTCGACATCCACGCACATCTGGTTGATGTAGTCGCCGGCCTGTTGCTCGTAGAGGGTGTGGAACAGCATGCCCTGCTGCATCGGCGACAACGGATAGATGTCGGCAATTTGCTGCGGTGCGACTGGCACGCTGTCGAGTTGCGCCTGGGTCAGGCCGGCCAACGGGAAGTCCGACGGCGTCAGGCCCTGCACGCCCGGGGTCACGCAGTGGGCGATCAGCGCCGCCAGTTCCTCGGCGTACTCCTCGGCCAGACGTTCAATAGTGGCCGTGTCGAAACGTTCACGGCTGAAACTCCACCCGACGCTCAACTCGCCGCCATACACCTGACCATTGAGGGTCAGCCAGTTGCCCATCGGCGCTTCAAGGCTTTGATCGAGCCCGGCGTTGTCTTGGGCCGGGGTGAACAGCGCCGCGTCATCGCCTTCGAAACTGCCATCGAACTGGCCGAGGTAGTTGAAGGTGATGCGTGGGTTCGGCAGTGCGCGCAAGGATAGCTGCGCCTGCTCATCACCGAGGTGACGCAGGGCGCCGAAGCCGATGCCCTTGTTCGGGATCGAGCGCAGTTGTTCTTTGATTTGCTTGATCGCTGCGCCGGGTTCACTGGCCGGGGTCAGGCGCACCGGGAACAGGCTGGTGAACCAACCCACGGTGCGGGTCAGGTCTACGCCGTCGAACAATTCTTCGCGACCATGGCCTTCGAGCTGGATCAGCGTCGAGGGCTGGCCGGTCCAGCGCCCGATCACTCGTGCCAGCGCGCTCAGCAACAGGTCATTGACCTGAGTGCGATACGCCGCCGGGGCTTCTTGCAGCAATTGCCGGGTCAGGCTTTGATTCAGACGGGTCTGGACGTTTACGCGCAAATGATTCTGCTGGCCGGCATCGGCGCGCAGGCACGGCAAATCGGTGTTCACATCGCTGAGGCAGGCTTGCCAGTAAGCCAGTTCCTGTTGCAACGCCGGGCTGTTGGCGTAGCGCTGCAACTGTTCGCTCCAGTCCTTGAAGGCACTGGTCTTGGCCGGCAGCTTCAGGGCCTGGCCGTCGAGCAATTGCTGATAAGCGTTTTGCAGGTCTTCCAGCAGAATCCGCCACGACACGCCGTCCACTGCCAGGTGATGGATCACCAGCAACAGACGCTGACTGCCATCGGCCAAGGTCGCCAGCACCGCACGCAACAAAGGACCTTGTTGCAGATCGAGGCTGCGCTGGGCGCGGTTGCCCAAGGCTTCGAGTGCTGCGGCATCGGCAACCGCTTCCTGCCAAAGCAATGGCTGTTGCAGTTGTTCAATCGACTGATGCTCTGCCGCCCAACCATCGTTGTGTTGGGTGAAACTCAGGCGCAACGCATCGTGATGCGCCACCAACCCACGCAGGACCTGCTCGATTTTTTCCGCGTCGAGCGCCACTCGCGGCTTGAGCAACACCGACTGGTTCCAGTGATGACGCTCCGGGATTTCATCGTCGAAGAACTGCTGCTGGATCGGCAACAGCAACGCCGCGCCGCTGACCGCTTGTTGATCGATGCCGGACTCGCCGTCACCGACCTGGGCCACCAGCGCCAGACGCTGCACGGTCTGGTGCTGAAACAGGTCTTTGGGGCTCAGGCGAATCCCCAGTTGACGGGCGCGGCTGACCACCTGGATCGAGATGATCGAATCGCCGCCGAGTTCGAAGAAGTTGTCGTTGAGCCCGACTTGCGGCAGCTTCAACACGTCTTGCCAGATCGCGGCGATGCGCTGTTCCAGCTCGCTTTGCGGGGCTTGATAAGCCTGCTGCGCCTGACTCGCGTCCGGGGACGGCAAGGCGTTGCGGTTGAGTTTGCCGTTGCCGGTCAAGGGCAATTGCGCCAGCAGCAACAGGTGCGCCGGGATCATGTGATCCGGCAGGTTTTCCTTGAGCGCGGCGCGCACGCTGTCGCGCCACTGGCCTTGTTCGGTCGGGTCGGCGCCGAGCAATGCAGCGTCGGCCGGCACCAGCCAGGCAACCAATTGCTGGCCACTGAGGCCCGGTTGCGCCAGCACCACTGCTTGGCTGATGGCGGCCTGTTCCAGCAGTTGCGCTTCGACTTCGCCGAGTTCGATGCGGAAGCCGCGAATCTTCACTTGATGGTCGATGCGCCCGATGTACTCGATCACGCCGTCGGCGCGATAGCGCGCCAGGTCGCCGGTGCGGTACAAGCGGCCACCGTCAGCGGCGAACGGGTCCGGGATAAAGCGCAGGCACGTCAGGTCGGCGCGGTTCAGATAACCCCGGGCCAGACCGGCGCGACCGACGTACAACTCGCCGATGCAACCTTTGGCGACCGGGTTCAGATCACCGTCGAGCAAGTACCAGGACAGGTCCGGGATCGGCTCACCAATCGGGCTGCTCGCGTCACGTTGCAGGTCGGCCATCGTCAATGGGCGGTAGGTCACGTGGACCGTGGTTTCGGTGATGCCGTACATGTTGATCAGTCGGGGAGCCTGGTCGCCAAAGCGCTCGAACCACGGGCGCAGGCTCTTGACCTCCAGTGCCTCACCACCGAACACCACGTAACGCAGAGACGGTTGCAGCGCGGCATGTTCCGGCGCGCAAGCCACTTGCATCAACTGCTTGAACGCCGACGGCGTCTGGTTGAGCACTGTGATGCGCTCACGGCACAGCAACGCGTAGAAATCTTCCGGCGAACGGCTGACCTCGTACGGCACCACCACCAGTTTGCCGCCGTACAGCAGCGCGCCGAAAATCTCCCAGACCGAGAAGTCGAAGGCGTAGGAGTGGAACAAACTCCACACGTCCTGCGGGCCGAAGCTGAACCAGTCCTGGGTCGCTTCGAACAGGCGCAATACGTTGTGATGGGCGAGCAAAGTGCCCTTCGGCTGGCCGGTGGAACCGGAGGTGTAGATCACGTACGCCAGGTTGTCCGGGCTCATGACTACCTGCGGATTGGCATCGCTGTAGCCTTCGAGGCCGTCGCGCTCCTGGTCCAGCATCAGGCTGCGCACCGAGTCCGGCACCGGCAGGCGACCGAACAGATGGCTTTGGGTCAACAGCAAGCGAATGCCGCTGTCGTTGATCATGTAGGCCAGGCGCTCTTCGGGATACGTCGGGTCCAGCGGCACATAAGCGCCGCCGGCCTTGAGGATCGCCAGCAGGCCGACCAGCATGTCCAGGCTGCGCTCGACCGCCAGGCCGACGCGCACGTCTGGCCCGACGCCGCTTTCAATCAGCTTGTGCGCCAGCGGGTTGGCCCGCGCATTCAGTTCGGCATAGCTCAGGCTTTGCTCGCCACAGGTCACGGCAATCGCTTCAGGAGCACGCAAGGCCTGGGCTTCGATCAGCTCGTGCAGGCAACGTTGGCTTGGGAAATCCGCCACGGTCGGGTTCCACTGCAACAGCGTGGCCTCGCGTTCGGCGCTGTCCTGCAACGGCAACTCGGCGATGCGCTGGCCGCAATCGGCGACGATGGCGTTCAGCAGATTCGTCCAATGTTGCGCCATTCGCGCCATGGTTTCGGCGTCGAACAGGTCGGTGGCGTAGGTCAGTTCGGCCCAGACATTGTCGACGGATTCGAAGGTGTCGAGGGTCAGGTCGAACTTGGCCGTATGCGAGACCCAGGTCAGCCCTTCGATCTCGATCTGCGGCAGACGCGCCGCGCCCCGCGCTTCACGGGCCTGACTCTGGTGGTTGTGCATCACCTGAAACAACGGACTGTGGCTGAGGCTGCGTTCCGGTTGCAGGGCATCGACCAGTTGTTCGAACGGCAAGTCCTGATGGGCCTGGGCGCCGAGCACGGTGTTTTTGACCTGTTGCAGCAAACCACGGAAGGTCTGCTGACTGTCGATCTCGGCCTTCAACACTTGGGTGTTGACGAAGAACCCGATCAAGCCTTCGGTTTCGAGGCGGTTGCGGTTGGCCACCGGCACGCCGACGCGAATGTCGGCCTGGCCGCTGTAGCGGTGCAACAAGGTCTGGAACGAGGCCAGCAACAGGGCAAACAGGGTGACGTTTTCCTGCTGTGCCACACGCTTCAGGGCAGCGGCCAGTTCCGCGTTCAGCGGAATGTCCTGGCGTGCGCCGCGATAGCTTTGCTCGGCTGGACGCGGACGGTCCGCCGGCAACTCCAGCAACGGCTGATCGCCGCCCAGCTGCGCGGTCCAGTAACCCAGTTGGCGCTCCCGCTCACCGGCCTCCATCCACTGCCGTTGCCACACCGCATAGTCGGCGTATTGCACCGCCAGCGCCGGCAATTGACGCGGCTGCCCCACGCTGTAACCGGCGTAGAGTTCGATCAGCTCATCGACCATGACCTGCATCGACCAGCCATCGGAGACGATGTGGTGCAGGGTCAGGACCAGGACGTGATCGTCGGCGGCCAGCTTCAGCAACTTGACCCGCAGCAGCGGACCTTGTTGCAGGTCGAACAGCGCCAGGGTTTCTTCGGCCACCAGTGCCTTGAGGCGTTCGTCGTCGAGTCCACCATCGAGTGTTTGCACCGTGAGGGCCAGGGACGACGACGCGTCGATCTGCTGCCAGGTCTGTTCGTTTTGTTGAATGAAGCGAGTGCGCAGGGATTCGTGGCGGGTGATCAGCGTATCAAAGCTGTTCTGCAACGCCGCCAGGTCCAGGCTGCCGCGCAGGCGCAACGCCGCCGGCACATGGTAGGCGCTGCTGGTCGGCTCCAGTTGCCAGAGGAACCACTGGCGTTCCTGGGCATAGGACAACGCCATCGGTTGCTGACGTGGCAGCGCAACCATGGCGGGCTCGGCGTGGGCCGGCTCGACGCCGAGCGCCGCGACAAAGTTCTGCAAGGTGCTGTGCTCGAACAATGTGCGCAACGGCACCTGAACATTCAAAGCCTGACGCACCCGCGAGATCACTTGGGTGACCAGCAGCGAGTGGCCGCCGAGTTCGAAGAAGTTGTCGCTCAGACCAACTTGCTCAAGCTTGAGCACCGCTTGCCAGATCTCGGCCACCTTATGTTGCGTGGCGGTCTGCGGCGCGATGTATGTCGATTGCAACAGGCTGGCGTCCGGCGAAGGCAATGCCTTGCGGTCAACCTTGCCGTTCGGGGTCAGGGGCAATTGCGCGAGGAACAACAGGTGCGCGGGCACCATGTATTCCGGCAATTCGGCCTTGAGGCTGGCCTTGAGTTCGGCGCGCAACGCGGCTTCATCCTCGACAGCTGTCGCCGCGACCACATAGCCCACGAGTTGTGGACCGGTCGGGCCGTCCTGCGCCACCACCACGGTTTCACGCACGCTGTCGAGGGCCAGCAGCCGCGCTTCGATCTCGCCGAGTTCGATGCGAAAGCCACGGATTTTCACTTGATGGTCGATGCGGCCGATGTACTCGATCACGCCCTCGGCGCGATAACGGGTCAGGTCGCCAGTGCGGTACAAGCGTTCGCCGCTGGACGAAAACGGGTCCGGCACGAAGCGTTCGGCGGTCAGCGATGGACGCTCGAAATAACCGCGCGCCAGGCCGTCGCCGCCGATCAGCAGTTCGCCCGGCGCACCGATCGGGTTGAGTTCCAGGTCGCTGCCGAGGATGTACAGCGCTGTGTTGTCGATTGGCTTGCCGAGGTACGGCCGAGGGTTCTCGCCGGTCAATGGATGCAGCGCCGACCAGATCGTGGTCTCGGTCGGGCCGTAGAGGTTCCAGACCTTCGGCGACAGCGCGAGCATGCGTTCGGCCAGTTCCTGCGGCAGTGCTTCACCGCCACACAGGAAGGTGCGACCAGCCAGAATCGATGCCTGCTCGTGGTCGAGCAGCATGCGCCAGGTCGAGGGCGTGGCTTGCAACACGCTTACGCCGTGACGCTCGATCAGTTCGAGTACGGCGTGCGGATCTTGATGCACGTCTTTTCCGGTCAGCACCACACGGGCGCCGGCCAGTAATGGACCGTAGATTTCCAGGCCGAAAATATCGAACGAAAACGTGGTCAGCGACAGCATGCGGTCCTGGGGATTCAGGCCCGGTTGATTGACCATGCTTTCGACGAAATTGCACAGTGCGGCGTGGCGCACCATCACGCCTTTCGGTTTACCGGTGGAGCCGGAGGTGTAAATCACATACGCCAGATGTTCGCCGCTCAGCGCCACTGTTGGGCACGTCTGCGGATACGCCGCCAGCCATTCGCGCGGCTGATCAAGCAGCAAGGTGTTGAGCCCGGCCGGAATCGGCAATTGCGCTTGCAGATGCGACTGGGTCAACAGCAGTTCAAGACCACTGTCTTCGATCATGTAGGCCAGGCGATCCTCGGGATACGCCGGGTCCAGCGGCACGTAAGCGCCGCCGGCCTTGAGGATTGCCAGCAGGCCGACAATCATTTCCACGCTGCGCTCGACGGCAATCCCCACCAGTCGATCCGGGCCGACACCCGCTTCGATCAGTTTGTGCGCGAGCTGATTGGCGCGGGCGTCCAGTTGCCCGTAGGTCAAACAATCGTCGCCGACGATCAGCGCGACGGCATCCGGCGTTTGTTCCGCTTGAGCGGCAATCCGCTGCTGCACGCACGGCGCTTGCACGGAATGCTCGACCACGCGATGCCAATCCTGCAACAGAACGCTTTGCTCTCCGCTGTCGAGCAGCGGCAATTCGCCGATCCGCTGAGAACAATCCTCAACGATACCTTGCAGCAGGTTTTGCCAATGCCGCGCCAGGCGTTCGATGGTCGCCGGTTCAAACAAATCCGTGGCATAGGTCAGCTCGGCCGACACGCCGTCGTTTGATTCATACGTGCCCAAGGTCAGGTCGAACTGCGCGGTGCGCCCTTCCCAGACAATGCTTTCGACGCTCAGTTGCGGCAGTTGCACCCGGCTCTGTTGCTGGGTCTGGTCATTCAGCGCCTGGTGGTTGTACATCACCTGGAACACCGGGCTGTGGCTCAGGCTGCGTTCCGGTTGCAGCGCTTCGATCAGTTGTTCGAACGGCAAGTCCTGGTGCGCCTGAGCGGCCATCGCCGATTGCTTGACCTGGGCCAGCAATTGATTGAACGGCAACTGCCCGTGCACCTGGGCATTCAGCACTTGGGTGTTGACGAAAAAGCCAATCAAACCCTCGGTTTCCACGCGGTTGCGGTTGGCCACCGGCACGCCGACGCGGATGTCGGCCTGGCCGCTGTAGCGATGCAGCAAGGCCTGGAACGAGGCCAGCAACACCATGAACAGGCTGGCACCTTCACGCTGGGCCAGTTGTTTGAGCGAGGTAGCCAGGGCGGGCGGCAGGTTCAGGTCCAGGCGTGCGCCGCGAAAGCTTTGCAGCGCCGGGCGCGGATGATCGATCGGCAACTCCAGCACGGTTTGCTCACCGCCCAGCGTTGCGGTCCAGTACGCCAGTTGGCGCTCGCGCTCCCCGGCTTCGAGCCAGTGGCGCTGCCAGATCGCGTAGTCGGCGTATTGCACCGTCAGTTCCGGCAGGGTCAAGGGTTGGCCCGAGGTCTGGGCGACATAGTGCTGGATCAATTCCTTGACCATCACCTGCATCGACCAGCCATCGGAGATGATGTGGTGCTGGATCAGCGCCAGGACGTGATCGTCGTCAGCCACTTTGAGCAGCGACACCCGCAGCAGCGGCCCGTGCTGCAAATCGAAGGGGCGGTGAGTTTCGTGTTCGACAAAGGCCTTGATCCGCTCGTCCAGCAGTGCCGGGGCGAGGTCAGCGTCGAGTGCTTGAATCTCGATGCTGATCGGCATCTGCCCATGGATCACCTGGACGGTTTTTTCGTCCTGCTCGATGAAGGTCGTGCGCAGGCTGTCATGGCGCTGCACCAGCGCATTGAAGCTGCGTTCCAGCGCCGGCACATCCAGTTCGCCCACGAGGCGCAACGCGTTAGGGATGTGATACGCCGTACTGTGGGGGTCCATCTGCCAGAGGAACCACTGGCGTTCCTGGGCGTAGGACAACGGGATCGATTCAAACCCGGACTTGACCTCGGGAATCGGCAAGTTCGCCGGGGACACGCCCTCTTCGAGCATCTTCTCCAGGTACAACTTACGCTTGTCCAGCGGCAGAGTGATAAAGCGCTTGGCAATCCTCAAAGCAACACTCTTGTCCATTAGACTTCCTCCATTTCGTCAAGCAGGCTTTCCAGCTTGTTCAGTTTCTGTTCGTTGATGGCCCCGCCGTCGCTGTCGAGTTGCGCGACAAAATCACTCAGGACGGGGTACTGGAATAGCAATTGCGGGGTCAGGCTGAGACCCAGTTCGAGGGCGACCCGCGAGACCACGTTGACGGCCAGCAACGAGTGGCCGCCGAGCTCGAAGAAGTGGTCGTTCAAACCGACGCGCTCGACGGTCAGCACGTGCTGCCAGATCGCGGCGACCTGCTGCTCAAGTTCGCTGCCTGGCGCCACATAGCAGGCCTGCAACTGACTCGCATCCACCGTCGGCAATGCCTTGCGGTCGAGCTTGCCGTTGGGCGTCAGCGGCAGTTGTTCGATGAACAACAGATGCGCCGGGACCATGTAGTCCGGCAGGCTGGCCTTGAGCCCGGCCTTGAGTTCATCGCGCAATTGACGCTGGGCGTCAGCGGCATTCAGGTCCAGTTGCGGCGCCACCACGTAAGCCACCAGTTGCTGGCCGCCCTGGATGTCCTGGGCCAGCACCGCCACTTCGCGAACCTGCGGTTGTTGCAGCAACCGTGCTTCGATTTCACTCAGCTCGATGCGGAAACCGCGGATCTTCACTTGATGGTCAATGCGGCCGCGATATTCGAGCACGCCGTCGGCCTGATAACGGCACAGGTCTCCGGTGCGGTACAGGCGTTCGCCCGTAGTGGAGAACGGGTTCGGCACGTACTTCTCGGCGGTCATGCCCGGACGCGCCAAGTAACCGCGAGTGATGCCGGCGCCGGCCAGGTACAACTCCGCCGACACCCCCACCGGCACCGGTTGCAGATCGGCATCCAGCAGGTAACTGGCGGTGTGTTTCAGCGCACGACCGATGTTCGCCCTGCCGCCCGCCTCGCGTCGGGTCCAGGTGGAATAGGTGGTGTCTTCCGACGGGCCATACAGATCGAAGACATGCTCGACCGTCGCTTGCCCGTAGAGTGCATCCACCAGGCTTTGCTTGAGCGGTTCACCGGCGAGATTGATAATGCGCACGCTCGGCGGAATCTGATCGGCGCCCAGCAGTGCATTGATCGCCGACGGCACGGTGTTGATCAGGCGCACCTGATCCCGGGCCGGCAGTTGCGCCAGTTCCAGTGCGTTACGCGCGATGATCAGCGAGCCGCCGTTGGCCAGGGTGACAAACAGCTCCCACACCGACAGGTCGAAACACACCGAGGTCGATGCGAGCACGCCTTGAATATCGTCGCGGCTGTAGACCGACTGCGACCAGTCGATCAGCGCCAATACGTTGCGATGGGCGATGGACACGCCTTTCGGTTGGCCGGTGGAACCGGAGGTGTAGATCACGTAGGCCAGGTTGTCCGGCGTGACGCGGGTGACCGGCGCGGTGTGCGGATAAGCCGCCAGTTGCGCTTCGACCTGATCCATCCACAGCACTTGGGTATTGGCGTTCACCGACAGGGTGGCGGCGATGGCTTGTTCGGTCAGCAGCACCAACGCACGGCTGTCTTCAAGCATGTAGGCGACCCGCTCGGCCGGGTAATCCGGGTCCAGCGGCACGTAAGCGCCACCGGCCTTGAGCACCGCGAGCAATGCGACCAACAGGCTGTCGGAACGCTGCATCGCCACGCCGACCCGCACTTCCGGGCCGACGCCCAATTCAATCAACTTGTGCGCCAGGCGATTGGCCCGGGCATCGAGTTCGGCATAGGTCAGTTGTTGGGACGCGAAGGTCACCGCCAATGCGTTCGGTTGCGCCGCCACTTGTTGATCGATCAACTGGTGAATGCACAGGTCCTGGGCGAACGCTTCGTCGGTCGGGTTCCAGTCCAGCAAGACTTGCTGTTGTTCAGTTTCGTCCAGCAAGACCAGCTCACCGAGGCAACGTTCCGGCGCGGTCATTTGGCTCAACAGATGCTGCAGATGCGCCGCCAGTTGCTCGATGGTCGCCTGGGCAAAACTGCCGCGTTGATAACTCATGTGCACCGACAACTGACGGTCCAGGCTCACCAACAGCGTCAGCGGGTAGTTGGTCTGTTCGTGGTTGGCCACCGCGCCGAAGCGCAGGCCTTGCGGCGCGCCCTGTTCCAAGGCCTGGGAAATTGGGTAGTTCTCGAACACCATGATGCTGTCGAACAGGGCTTCGCCGCCCTGCCCGGCCCAGCGCTGGATATCGAACAACGCGGTGTGTTCGAACTCGCGCAGCGCCAGGTTCTGCGCCTGCACCGCTTGCAACCAACTGCCGAGCGACTGCTGCGCACTCGGGCTGGCGATCACCGGCAAGGTGTTGATGAACAGACCGATCTGTTGCTCGACACCCGGCAGGTCCGCAGGCCGTCCGGCCACGGTCGCGCCGAAGGCCACGGTGTCTTTACCGGTGTAGCGTTGCAGCAACAGCAGCCACGCCGCTTGCACCAACGTGTTGACCGTGACTTTCGAGGCACGGGCGAACTCGCTCAGACGCAAGGTCTGTTCGGCGTCCAGTACCTGGAAGTGATCGGCATAACCCTGGTCGTCGGCGTCCGCTGGCCGGGCCACGGCTTGCGCCAGGCGCGTCGGCTCGTCGAGGTTGCGCAGCGCCGGCAGCCAGAAGGCTTCGCTGGCGGCGGCGTCCTGGCGTTGCAGCCAATGGATGTAATCGCGATAGCGCCCACCCTGCACAGCCTGGAACTGACCGCTGTAGCGTTGCAGCACTTCGCCGAGCAACTGCGAGTTGCTCCAGCCGTCCATCAGGATGTGATGGTTGGTGTAGATCAGGTGATGACGGTTGTCGTCGACCCGCGCAATCACCAGGCGCAACAAGGTCGATGCGCTCAGGTCCAGGCGCTGGCGTTCGATGTCGGCGAGGGTCTGCAACGCGTGTTCAAGCTGCGGCTCGGCGCGCAGGTCGTGCAGGCTGTAAGGCATCTGCACGTGTTTGCTGACCACTTGCACCGGCGCATCCAGTTCACCCTGCCAGACGAAACGGGTGCGCAGGATGTCATGGGCCTCCACCGCCGCTTGCCAGGCCAGATGGAAACGCTCGGGGTCGAGGCCTTCGACGTCGAGGCGCATCTGGTTGATGTAATCGCCAGTAGCTTCTTCGTACACCGCGTGGAACAGCATGCCTTGCTGCATCGGCGACAGCGGATAAAGGTCTTCGATCAACTGCGGCGCCACTGGCAAACCGTCGAGTTGCGCCTGGCTCAAGCGCGCCAGCGGGAAGTCCGATGGCGTGACGCCGTGTTGCCCGGCCTCGCAGCAATGGGCGATCAGCGCTTGCAGTTCCAGCGCGTAATCGTCGGCCAGTTGTTGGATGGTCGCCTCGTTGAACATCTCGCGGCTGAAGGTCCAGCCCAGGTTCAATTCACCGCCGTACACCTGACCGTTGAGTGCCAGGTGGTTGGCCAGTGGCGCCCCGGCATTCAGTTCGTCGCCGGCCGCTTCACTGGACGGCACGAACAGCGCGCCGTCGGCTTCGGTGAAACTGCCGTCGAACTGCCCCAGGTAGTTGAACGTCAGGCGCGGCACCGGCAATTGACCCAGCGCCTCACGTGCGGCGTCATCGCCCAAATGCGCCAGCGCACCAAAACCGATGCCTTTGTTCGGAATGCCGCGCAGTTGTTCCTTGATCTGTTTCAGCGAGCCGCCGAGGTCGGCGGTCGGCGTCAGTTTGGCCGGGTACAGGCTGGTGAACCAACCCACGGTGCGGGTCAGGTCCACGCCGTCGAACAACTCTTCGCGGCCATGGCCTTCGAGCTGGATCAACGTGCTGTCGGCGCCGGTCCAGCGCACCATGACCCGAGCCAGTGCAGTCAGCAGCAGGTCGTTAACCTGCGTGCGGTAAGCCGCCGGAGCGTCTTGCAGCAGTTGCCGGGTCAGGGCCTTGTTCAATTGCGTGCGCACGGTCAGCGCATGGCGGTTCTGTTGGCCGCCCTCAGGGTTGTCGCATGGCAGGACCACGTCGGCGCCTTGCAACTGCTGTTGCCAATAAGCCAATTCCTGTTGCAACGGCGCACTGCGCGCATAGGTTTGCAGCTGTTCGGCCCAGGCTTTGGCGGCACTGGTTTTGGCTGGCAATTGCAGCGGTTCACCCGCCGCCAATTGGCGATACGCGGTTTGCAGGTCGTCAAACAGAATCCGCCACGACACGCCGTCCACCACCAAGTGGTGGATTGCCAACAGCAAGCGTTGACTGCCGTCGTCGAGGTTGGCCAGTACCGCACGCACCAGCGGCCCGTCTTGCAGGTTCAGGCTGCGTTGCGCTTCATTGGCCACGACTTCCAGCCCGGTCGCGTCGGCGACATCGACGGCCCAGACGATCCCGTCAGCTTGTTCATTGATCGCGCGGTACTGCGCCTGCCAGCCCTCGGCCTGATCGACAAAGCTCAAGCGCAAGCCGTCATGATGGGCAATCAACGCGCACATCGCTTGTTCAAGGACAAAAGCATCAAGGGCTTGCGTCGGTTTGAGCATCACGGCCTGGTTCCAGTGCTGACGCTCCGGAATGGCTTGGGCGAAGAACACTTGCTGCACCGGCAACAACGCCAGTTCACCGGTGACCGGGCCCTGATCGATAAGCTGGGCCTGTTCACCCAGGCGCGCCACCGTGGCCAAGGCCTGGATGGTCTGGTGCTGGAACAAATCCTTCGGCGTGAAACGAATCCCGGCCTGGCGGGCGCGACTGACCACCTGGATCGAGATGATCGAATCGCCGCCCAGTTCGAAGAAGTTGTCGCTCAGGCCGACCTGATCAAGCTTCAAAACGTCCTGCCAGATCGTCGCCAGTTGCTGCTCCAGTGCGCTTTGCGGCGCCACATAGGCTTGCTGCAACTGACTGACATCCGGCTTCGGCAGGTTCTTGCGATCAAGTTTGCCATTCGGCGTCAGTGGCAGGCGTTCGAGCAACAGCAAATAGGCTGGCACCATGTGCGCGGGCAAGGCGACTTTCAGTTGCTCGCGCAAGCTGTCGGCAAAATCACCGCGCGCGGCGTTCAACGCATCGGCCACCACGTAGGCCACCAGACGCTTGCCGCTGCCGGCGGTGCCTTCCTGGGCGACCACCACCGCTTCGCGCACGCCATCGAGGGCTTGCAGACGCGCCTCGATTTCGCCGAGTTCGATACGGAAACCACGAATCTTCACCTGGTTGTCGATGCGATCCAGGTAGTCAAACGTGCCGTCGGCGCGTTGGCGTACCAGATCGCCGGTGCGGTACAGCAAGCCACCGATGTTACTGAACGGGTCCGCCACAAAACGCTCGGCGGTCAGGCCCGGACGGTTCAGGTAACCTCGGGCCAGACCGGTGCCCCCCAGGTACAACTCACCGGCCATGCCTTGGGGCAACAGGTTCAGGTCGGCGTCGAGCACGTAGGCGCTGCGGTCGCCGATGCGGCTACCGATGGGTGCGTATGCAGCGCCGCACGGCACCTCGCGCCCGGCCTTCCAGATCAGCGGCGTGACCACGGTTTCGGTCGGGCCATAACCGTTGATGATGTAGTCCGGATCGAGGGCGCGCTTGACCCGCTCGAAACTCGCGGCCGGCACCGCATCGCCGCCAAAGCAGTAGATGCGCACCTTCGGCGGATGCCCTTCGCGCTCGGCGTGTTCGGCCAGTTGTTGCAGGTACACCGGCGGGAAGGCGACCACGGTGACGCCGTGATCGCGCATGGCGTTGTAGGTCTGTTCCGGGGTCCACAGGCTGTCATCGCGGATCAGCAGCGACGCACCGTGGGTCAGGCTGGTCAGCCAGCGTTCATGGGCACCGTCGAAAGCAAACGACATGAAGTGGAATTCACAGTCGCTGTCGCGCATTTCATAGCGCTCGCCGATCGCCAGGCAATGCATCGCCAACGGGCCGTGGGCCACGCTCACGCCTTTCGGGTTACCGGTGGAGCCGGAGGTATAAATGACGTAGGCGAGGTTCTGCGGATCGAGTTGTACCTGCGGCGCATCGAGTGACTGGCCACTGAGGTCGAGGCGGTCAAGTTCCAAGACTTGGGTGGCTTCGTCGAGGGGCAATTGCGCCGAGACACGGGAATCCGTCAGCAGCAACGCCAGCCCGGAATCCTCGATCAGGTACGCCAGGCGTTCCCGTGGATAACTGGTGTCCAGCGGCACATACGCGCCACCGGCCTTGAGCACCGCCAACAACGCGACGATCACCCCTTCACTGCGCGGCAATGCCACGCCGACCCGGGTTTCCGGGCCGACACCGCGAGCGATCAGGGCGTGGGCCAGTTGATTGGCGCGGCGGTCGATCTCGCCATAGCTGAAGCGCTGGCCGGCAAAAATCACCGCCGTGCGCTCCGGGCCCTGGGCCGCCCATTGGGCGATGCGCTGATGCACGGCGACATCCACCGGGTACGGTTGCGGCTGGTTGTTGGCCAGTTGCAGCGCCCGTTCCTGCGGGCTGGCCAGGGCGATTTCGCCGAGGTTGCGTGCGGCGGACTCGGCGAACTGCTCCAGCAGTTGCAGCAACTGCGCACTGATGCGCTCGATGGCATCGCTGGCGAAATGCGCGCGGTCGAAGCTGTAATGCAGCGCCAGCGTCTCGCCGAGGGTCACGGCGACGCTCAACGCATAGTGGGTTTGCTCAAGGCTGGTGACCTCGCCGAATACCACGCCTTGCTCCGCGCTCTGTTGCAGCGCCTGGGCAATCGGGTAGTTCTCGAACACCAGAATGTTGTCGAACAACGCCTCGCCGCCCTGCCCGGCCCAGCGCTGAATATCCGCCAGTGGCGTGTGTTCGAACTCGCGCAGGCTGAGGTTTTGCGCCTGCACGGTTTGCAACCAGGCGCCGACGCTCTGGTCCGGACGCGGCGTGCCGATGACCGGCAAGGTGTTGATGAACAGGCCGACCTGTTGCTCGATGCCCGGCAAATCCGCCGGACGCCCGGCGACCGTGGCGCCGAAGGCCACGGTTTCGTGACCGGTGTAGCGTTGCAGCAACAGCAGCCACGCCGCTTGCACCAGGGTGTTGAGGGTGACTTTCTGCTGACGGGCAAACGCCTCCAGCGCTTGCGTGCCAGTGGCTTGCACAGTCTGGAAATGATCGCCGTGACCGCTCAGGGCTTCGTTGCCCGACACCACCCGCGCCAACCGGGTCGGCTCTTGCAGGAACGCCAGTTGCTCGCCCCAGAAGTCTTCGCTCAGTTGCCCGTCCTGACGTTGCAGCCAGCCGATGTAATCGCGATAACGCCCGGCAGCCGCCAGCGGCGCTCGGCCGCGATAACGCTGCAAGACTTCGCCGAGCAGCTGCGAGTTGCTCCAGCCATCCATCAGGATGTGGTGATGGGTATAAATCAGGTGCCATTGATCGGCGGCGGTTTGCACCAGCACCAGACGCAGCAACGGCGCCTGGGTCAGGTCGAAACCTTGTTGGCGTTCAGCCTCGGCCAGGCCGTCGAGGGCGGCGGCGTCATCGCCACGGGCGCGCCAGTCCAGCACGCTGAACGGCAACTGCACGTGTTTGTGGACGATTTGCAACGGCTGTTCCAGCTCACCCTGCCAGACAAACCCGCTGCGCAGGATGTCCTGAGCATCGACGGTGGCCTGCCACGCGGCGCGGAAACGCTCGGGATCAATCCCTTGAACGTCGACGCGCAACTGATTGATGTACTCGCCGGCCGCTTGTTCGTAGAGGGTGTGGAACAGCAAGCCCTGCTGCATCGGCGACAACGGATACAGGTCGTCGAGTTGACCTACGGACACCGGCAGCGCGTCGAGTTGTGCCTGAGTGATACGCGCCAACGGGAAGTCCGATGGCGTGGCTTGCGGCGTCTCCAGCGCAGCGCAATGTTCGATCAGCGCGCGGAGTTCGGCGCCGTAGCTGTCGACCAATTGCTGGATGGTCGCCGCGTCGAACATCTCGTGGCTGAAACCCCAGCTCATGGCCAATTCGCCGCCGTAGACCTGCCCTTCGACGGTCAGCCAGTTGGCCAACGGCGCCGACGGATCCTGAGCCTGGCCGCTGCCTTCGGTGGACGGCACAAACAGTGCGGTTTCGTCGAACTGGCGATCGAACTGCCCCAGGTAGTTGAAGGTGATCCGTGGCGGCGCCAGGGCCGCCAGTTGTTCGCGCTGCGCCGGCTCGCCGAGGTAGCGCAACACGCCATAACCCAGGCCCTTGCCCGGCACGGCGCGCAGTTGTTCCTTGACCGTTTTGATCGAGTCCGCCAGCGTCGCCGCCGGTTGCAGGCTGACCGGGAACAGGCTGGTGAACCAGCCCACGCTGCGGGTCAGGTCGAGTTCATCGAACAGGTCTTCGCGACCGTGACCTTCGAGCTGAATCAACGCCGCTGGCTGGCCGCTCCAGCGGCAGATGACCCGCGCCAGTGCGGTCAACAGCAAATCGTTGACCTGGGTGCGGTAAGCCGCCGGCGCACTTTGCAGCAACTGGCGGGTCAGTTCGCTGTCGAGGCGCCATTCGATTTTTTGCCCGAAGCGATTGTCCAGGCGACCGTCGGGACGATCACACGGCAAGGCCTGTGCGCTGGTTTGTTGCTGCCAGTAACCGAGCTGTTCGCTCAGCGCTGGCGCGTGCTGTTGCAGACGCTCGGCCCAGGCCTGATAAGCGCTGGTCTTGCTCGACAGGACAATCGCGCCGCCGCTTTCCAGTTGCGTGTAAGCCTGCTGCAAATCTTCCAGCAACACGCGCCACGACACGCCGTCCACCGCCAGGTGATGGATCACCAGCAACAGGCGCTGGGCGCCATCGGCCAGCGTCACCAGCATCGCTCGCAGCAGTGGACCGTCCTGCAAATCAAGGCTGCGCTGAGCTTCATCGCACAGGGCGGCCAACGCTTCAGCGCTGTCGGCCTGACGTTGCCACAGGCCGGACTCGGTCACTTCGCCGGCATAGCTTTGCTGCCAGCCTTGGGCGCCGTCGACAAAACGCAAACGGAAGGCATCGTGATGATTGATCAAGCGCGTCAGTGCGCTTTCCAGCCACTGGGCTTTTAGCGTTTCACGCGGTGCCAGCAACAACGACTGGTTCCAGTGCCCGCGCTCGGCCATTGGTTGTTCGAAGAAATAATGCTGCACCGGCGTCAGCAGCACAGCACCCGTGGCCGGGCCTTGATCGACACTGGTCAGGTGATCAACCGTCGCCACCAGCGCCAGGCTGCGCACGGTCTGGTACTGGAACAGGTCACGCGGACTCAGGCGAATGCCGGCCTGGCGGGCGCGGCTGACCACCTGGATCGAGATGATCGAGTCACCGCCCAGTTCGAAGAAGTTGTCTTCCAGGCCAATGCGCTCGACACCCAGCACGTCCTGCCAGATCGCCGCGAGGGCTTTTTGCAATGCGTCCTGGGGTTCGACAAAGGCTTGCTGCACGGCGGCTTCCGGCTCGGGCAAGGCTTTGCGGTCGAGTTTGCCGTTGGCGGTCACCGGCAGTTTGGCCAGTGGCATCAGGTACGTCGGCACCATGTATTCCGGCAAGCTGCCGAGCAACCAGGCCTTGAGGGTTTGCTGCCATTGCGCTTCGGCTTCGGCGCTTTCCAGCACCAGATAACCGACCAGATGTTTGCCGCCCTGGACCAGCACCACCGCTTCACGCACCAGCGGGTGTTGCATCAAACGGGTTTCGATCTCGCCCAGTTCGATGCGCAAGCCGCGCAGTTTGACTTGATGATCGAGCCGCCCGAGGTATTCGATCACCCCGTCCGCACGCTGACGAACGCGGTCGCCGGTGCGGTACAGGCGCGCGCCATCATGGAATGGGCACGGCACGAAGCGCTCGGCGGTCAGCCCCGGACGACGGTGGTAGCTGCGCGCCAGACCGGCGCCACCGAGGTACAACTCACCCGCCACGCCCGCCGGCACCGGCAGCAACTGCGCGTCGAGGACATGGGTGCGCAGGTTGGCAATCGGCTGGCCGATGGGCACGCTGTCGGCGCCTTCATCGACACAGGTCCAGTGGGTGACGTCAATGGCCGCTTCGGTCGGGCCGTACAAGTTATACAACCCGGCCTTCGGCAGTTTGCTGAACACTTGCAACTGCGCATCCAGCGGCAGCGCTTCGCCACTGCACACGATGCGTTTGAGGCTGCTGCAGACTTCAACGCCGGGTTCATGAATGAACGCCTGGAGCATCGACGGCACAAAGTGCAGCGTGCTGATCTGGTGCCGGCCAATGGTCTCGATCAAGCGTGCCGGCTCGCGGTGTTCACCCGGAGCGGCCACCACCAGACGGGCACCGGTCATCAGCGGCCAGAAAAACTCCCAGACCGATACGTCAAAGCTGAACGGGGTTTTCTGCAACACCGCGTCGCTGCCATCAAGGCCATACGCCTGTTGCATCCAGCACAAACGGTTGACCAGCGCCGCATGGCTGTTGCCGGCGCCTTTGGGTTTACCCGTGGAGCCGGAGGTGTAGATCACGTAAGCCAGGTTCAAGCTGTGCATCGCCACCGGTACGCGGGCAGCGCTGTAGCGATCCAGCCAATCCGCCGGCTGATCGAGGGTGATCACCGTCACGCCCTCGGTCGGCAGACGCGGCACGAGGGAACTTTGGGTCAACAACAGCGCAATCGCGCTGTCTTCGATCATGTAGGCCAAGCGTTCCTCGGGGTATTCCGGGTCCAGCGGCACATAGGCGCCACCGGCCTTGAGAATGGCCAGCAGCCCGACGACCATTTCAATCGACCGCTCAACGGCGATCCCCACCAGCACATCCGGGCCCACGCCCTGTTCGCGCAGCAGTTGCGCCAGTTGGTTAGCCTTGGCGTCCAGTTGCCCATAGCTCAAGGTCACATCGCCGAACACCAGCGCGACGTTATCTGGCGTGCGTGAAGCCTGGGCTTCGATCAACTGATGGATGCACTGTTCGGTCGGATAGGCTTGCGCGGTGTGGTTCCAGTCGTGGACCAGGGTCTGGTGTTCGCTGGCGTCCAGCAGCGGCAGTTCACCGATGCGCTGGGTGACATCGCCGACCATGGCCTGCAACAAACGCGTCCAGTGCCGCGCCATGCGCGCGATGGTGTCGGCGTCGAACAGGTCGTTGGCGTAGGTCAGCGCGGCGTGCAGCTTGCCGGCCTTTTCATAGGTGTCCAGGGTCAGGTCGAACTGGGTGGTGCGCCCTTCCCAGTCAATCATGCCCAGCTCCAGGCCCGAGGCCGTGGTCACTGTGGTGATGTCGGCGACTTGCGGCTGGTGGTTGTACATCACCTGGAATAATGGCGTGTGACTCAGGCTGCGTTCCAGTTTCAAGGCTTCCACCAGGCGCTCGAAAGGCAGGTCCTGATGGGCCTGGGCGCCGAGGGCGGTTTCCTTGATGCGGGCGAGCAGATCGACCACGCGAGTCTGGCCATCGAGCTGGGTGCGCAACACTTGGGTGTTGACGAAGAAACCGATCAGTCCTTCGATTTCACCACGGTTGCGGTTGGCAATCGGCACGCCGACGCGGATGTCGGTCTGCCCGGTGTAGCGATGCAGCAGCGCATTGAACGCGCCGAGCAGCAGCATAAATAGAGTGATGTTGTGCTTCTGTGCGGTCGCACGCAGTTGCTCGGCCAGTTGCGCGTCCACCGCGAACTCATGGCGCGTGCCGCGATAGCTCGGCATCGCCGGGCGCGGGTGATCGATGGGCAACTCGAGCACCGGATGCTCGTCGCCCAGTTGCGTTTGCCAATATTCCAGTTGCCGCGCCTGCTCCCCCGCTTCCAGCCAGCGGCGCTGCCACAAGGCGTAGTCGCTGTACTGGATCGGCAACGGCGCGAGTTGCGGTGGCGCGCCCGCATCATGGGCGTCGTAGCAACGAATGAACTCGTCGATCAACACGTTCATCGACCAGCCGTCGGAAACGATGTGGTGCAGGGTCAGCAGCAACACGTGCTCCTGCTCGGCAAGCTTGAGCAACTTGACCCGCAGCAACGGGCCGACCGCCAAGTCGAACGGCAGCAACGACTGCTGCTGGGCTGCCTGGGCGACCGCGTGTTCACGCTGGTCCACCGGCATCCCACTGAAATCGACCTGCTCGATCACCAGCGGCGCACTGGCCGGCACTTGTTGCAGGCTGTCGTCCGGCTGACGCTGGAACACCGTGCGCAGGGTTTCATGACGCGCGACCAGGCTGGCAAACGCCTGATCCAGCGCCGCCAGGTTCAGCCGCCCCGTCAGGCGCACCGCGCCCGGCAAATTATAGGCGCCGCTTTGCGGGTCCAGTTGCCAGAGGAACCACATGCGTTGCTGGGCGTAGGACAGCGCTTGCCGGTCTTCGGCCTCAACCCCCTGAGGGATCGGGAAACGGGCGAAATCCACGCCCTCCTTGTGCAAGGCCGCAAGGAACATCTGGCGCTTTTCCAGGGGCAACCCGATAAACCGGCGAGCAAGTTTCAAGGAGTCTTCAGCATTCATTTCTTAGCATCCGGATCAGTAGGCAGGAAGCACAAAGGCACGTCGTCCCTATAAAACGAATGCAGACCGGAAAAATTAGCGATTGAGAACAAGTATCAGAAAGGAGGTATTGCGGGGGCTCAGGGCTGTCATGAATCAATGTGGGAGCGGGCTTGCTCGCGAATGCGGTGTGTCAGTCAACATCTTTACTGAATGACACACCGCATTCGCGAGCAAGCCCGCTCCCACAGGGGAAGAGTGGGTGAATAGTCAGGCGCTGACAGCCATGGCATACCGCCGATGGTGCACATCCAGTTGATCCTTGATCACCCGCAGCACCTTGGCTTCGTGCTCATGAATAAAGAAGTGCCCGCCCGCCAGCATGTCCACCGAGAAGCTGCCGTGGGTTTCCTTGCTCCAGCCGATCAATTGTTCGGTGGTGGCCTTGTCGGCCTTGCCGCCGAGCACGTGCACCGGGCATTTGAGCAAGGGGCGCTGCACCGGCTGGAAACGCCCGCACAACAAAAAGTCGGCGCGCAAGATCGGCAGGGTCAGGCTCATCAGCTCTTCATTCGCCAATACTTCTTCGCTGGTGCCGTTGAGGGTGCGCAACTGGTCGATCAGCTCGGCGTCAGTCTTGGGCTCGGCGAAACCACGGTCGTAATCAGCGCGCATGGTCGGCGCGGCAGTGCCTGAGGCGAACAGCGCAACGGGCTCAGGGCAACCGAGCGCACGAAAGGCGTGGGCCAGTTCGCAGGCCATCAACGCGCCGAGGCTGTGGCCGAACAAGGCATACGGCGCTTTCAACGTCGGGCGCAGTTCCTTGGCCAATTGCATGGCCAGCGCACGCATATCGGTGTGCAGCGGTTCGTCGAAACGCGCGCCACGGCCCGGTAATTCCACCGGTTGCAGTTGCAGCCACTCCGGCAACTTGCGCCGCCAGCGGCTGTAGACCATGGCACTGGCGCCGGAATACGGCAGGCACAGCAGAGTCAGCTTGGTCACCGCGGGTTCCTCAAAAAGATGTCTGTACTAAGGAACGCTTCAACGCCCGCGCAAATTAGTCGCGACGGGTTAAATTTCCCGCGCAAGTGCTCGTTCTTTCTTCAGACCAAAACCAACAAGAGTGAACGTCGTGGACCTGCAGACCATCCTGGGCAAACTGTTCGCCAATGCCGGCGCCGTCGGCATCGAAGGGGTTTTTCAATTCGTCTTCGGCCCGCACCAGGCGTACTGGTCCGAGGTCAAGGCCAGCAGCCGCACCGAAGCCGGACGCCACGCCAGCCCCGACGTGACCATTGAAGTGGCGGAAAAAGACTTTCTCGGAATCATGGGCGGCGTGGCCAACGTCGAGGAACTGTTCGCCAGCGGCCGCTTGAAGATTGGCGGCAACATGGGCCTGGCGACGATGCTGCCGCAGATCATCGACCACGCCCGGCATGGCGCTGCGGTGGTGGAAAAGGTCGACATGAACAAGCGCTACCCGACCCCGCCGCGCTTCAGCGAACGGCTCACCGCCAGCCTGCCGACCCAGCGCACGGTCGAACGCCGGCCGCGCAGCGAACTGTCGAAGCACGAATTCGATTCCCACTATTTGCCCAACGGCATCCCGCTGGTCATCAGCGACGCCTTGCAGGACTGGCCTCTGTTCAAGCTCAGCCGCGAAGAGTCGCTGGTGCATTTCGCCGAACTGCAGGGCATCACCCGCCATGGCGACTACGTGAAGAAAACCTTCTCCACCGAGCGGGATTTCCGCTCCACGTCCATGGCCGAGTTCATTGCCTCACTGGACAGCCCGGCGGTCAAAGGCGCGAACGGCGAGCCACCAGCATATATGGGCAACAACATCCTGCCGGCGCAGTTGATGCAGCAGATCAAGTACCCGCCGTACTTCGATCAGTCGCTGTTCATCCCACCACGAATCTGGATCGGCCCCAAAGGCACCCTGACACCGTTGCACCGCGACGACACCGATAACCTGTTCGCCCAGGTCTGGGGCCAGAAAACCTTCACCCTCGCCGCGCCGCATCACCGCGAAGCGCTCGGCACCTGGTCCACCGCGCCCAAGGGCGGACTGGACGGCTGCGACTTCAACCCGGATGCGCCGGATTATCAGCGCTTCCCGCAGGCGCGGGATGTGACGTTTATGCGGGTGACATTAGAAGCTGGGGATTTGCTGTTTTTGCCGGAGGGCTGGTTCCATCAGGTGGAGTCGGTGTCGACATCGTTGTCAGTGAATTTCTGGGTTAACTCGGGCCGGGGCTGGTAATAAAGATCCCCTGTGGGAGCGGGCTTGCTCGCGAAAGCGGTGGGTCATTCAGCCTATTCGTCGACTGACACACCGCTTTCGCGAGCAAGCCCGCTCCCACAGGGGGTTATTTATTTCAAATGGCGGAAGCTCTGGATGGCCGATCCCAGCACCACCGCCCCCGCCGCAATCGCCACCCAAAACCCGCTACGCGCACCAAACGCATCCACCAGCCACCCGGAGCTCGCCGCGCCAATTGCCACGCCGATGCTCAACCCGGTGATCAGCCACGTCAGGCCTTCGGTCAGTTTGGCCGGCGTGACGATACGCTCCACCAAGGCCATTGCCACAATCAGTGTCGGCGCAAAGAACAGCCCCGCTACAAACACCGCCAGTGCCAACCCGAAAACATTCGTCGCCAACAGCAGCGGCAACGTGGTGATGGCGGTCATCACACCGCCATACAGGAACAGCCTCGGCAACGGCAATTTAGAGCGCAATGCGCCAAACGCCAACCCGGCCAGGCACGAACCGATGGCGTACACCGACAGCACGATACTCGCCGCCGCCGGTTGCCCCTGCTGCTGAGCGAAGGCGACGCTGACCACGTCCACCACGCCGACGATCACACCCATGGCGGTCATCAGCAGCATCAGCAGGCGGATTTCACCGGAGCGAATGATCGAGCCCTGATGCTGAACTTCGTGGGGATGCACCGGCGGTTCGGTGCCACGCTGCAACACAAACGCCGTAACCCCGATCGCCAGCATCAACAACGCCGCCAACGGCCCGGCCTCGGGGAACGCCACCACGCACAGCCCCACCGACAGCGGTGGGCCGACGATAAAGCAGACCTCATCCAGCACCGATTCCAGGGCATACGCGGTTTGCAGCTGCGGCTGGCCGCGATAGAGCTCGGTCCAGCGCGCCCGGACCATCGCCGACATGCTCGGCATGCAACCGGCCAGAGCGGCGAATGCGAACAGCGTCCAGTGCGGCGCCTGCAATCGGGTGCAGAGCAACAGCATCAACAGCGCTCCCCCGCCCAGCAGCGCCGACACCGGCAGGATCCGCCCCTGACCGTAGCGATCCACCAGGCGCGAGACCTGCGGCGCACAGAATGCCGTGGCCAGGGCGAAGGTTGCCGCTACTGCGCCGGCCAAACCGTAGCCGCCCTTTAACTGCGAGAGCATGGTGATCAGGCCGATGCCAGTCATGGAAATCGGCATGCGCGCGATCATCCCGGCCAGCACGAAGGCCCCGGCGCCGGGGGCTTTGAACAGTTCACGGTAGGGGTTTGCCATGGGTTGCGGGCCTCGATTCGGGCCTGCAAGTTGCCATAAGGCGAGTTGAGGGGAAAGCGGGGAATTGTTGGGGGAATGTGAAGGCCTCGGTGCGGTAAAGCCTTGAAGATCAAAAGATCGCAGCCTTCGGCAGCTCCTACAGGGGATCGCATTTCCATGTAGGAGCTGCCGAAGGCTGCGATCTTTTCATGTTCAACGCTGAACTCTCATAGCTGCCTATCAGTCAGCTATTTAAGCCCTCCCTTCAAGGCGCTAACCTGCATGCAGATTTCCCTCGAGCAACAAGTTGCCCTGGTCACCGGCGCCAGTTCCGGCATCGGTGCCGGCGCCGCCAAGGCCCTGGCGGCGGCCGGTGCTGCGGTCGTGATCAACTACAATTCCCAGGCCGAACCCGCCGAAGCGTTGGCCCGGCAGATCAATGACGGCGGCGGTCGCGCCATCGCCATCGGCGCCGATGTCTCGAAAGAAGCCGACGTCGAACGGCTGTTCGCCCAGACCCTGGAAGCCTTCGGTTTCCTCGATATTCTCGTGGCCAATTCCGGGATGCAAAAAGACGCCAAAGCGGTGGACATGAGCCTCGCCGACTGGAACCAGGTGATTGGTGTCAACCTCACCGGCCAGTTCCTCTGTGCCCGCGCCGCGTTGCGGATTTTCAATCAACAAGGCATTCGCCAAGGCGTGTCCAAGGCGGCCGGCAAGATCATTCACATGAGTTCGGTGCACCAGCGCATTCCGTGGGCCGGGCATGTCAATTACGCCGCGTCCAAGGGCGGCGTCGACATGCTGATGCAGACCCTGGCCCAGGAAGTCAGCCAGCATAAAATCCGCATCAACGGCATCGCGCCGGGGGCGATTCGCACGGCGATAAACCGTGCCGAAACCGAGGGCGACGCCGCGCAGGAGCTGCTTAAACTCATCCCCTACGGCCGCATCGGTGATGTCGACGATATCGCCAACGCCGTGGTGTTCCTCGCCTCCGATGCGTCCGACTACATCGTCGGCACCACCCTGTTTATCGACGGCGGCATGAGCCTCTATCCGGAGTTCCGTGGCAATGGCTGATCATCATCCCGAACGACAAAGCGCCATCGACGCCCACGGCATCATTGGCGACATGCGCAGCGCGGCGCTGGTCAACGACAAGGGCAGCGTGGATTTCTTCTGCTGGCCGGAGTTCGACAGCCCATCGATTTTCTGCTCGCTGCTGGACACCCCCGAGGCCGGGATCTTCCAGTTGGCCCCGGACCTCCCCGACGCGCGACGCGAGCAAATCTACCTGCCGGACACCAACGTGCTGCAAACCCGCTGGCTGAGCGATCGCGCCGTGGTCGAAGTCACCGACCTGCTGCCCATCGGCGACAGCGAAGACGACTTGCCCATGCTGATGCGCCGGGTGCGGGTGGTGAGCGGCACCGCGACGATGCGCATGCGTTGCGCGGTGCGGCATGACTACGCCCGCGCCAAGACCCGCGCGCGCATGGATGGCCAGGATGTGGCCTTTGAAGCTGCGGATCAGCCAGCGATGCGCTTGTCTTCGGACCAATCCCTGAGCCTTGATGGCAACGCCACCATCGCCGAATTCACCCTCAAACAAGGTGAAAGCGCAGCATTTCTGCTGGGCGCCATCGACGATCCGCGCTTCCAGGAAGGCGCCGCCGAACTGTGCATGGAACGCACCCTGAAGTTCTGGCGCGACTGGATCGGCCAGTCCAACTATCGCGGGCGCTGGCGCGAAATGGTTAACCGCTCGGCCCTGGCCCTGAAACTGCTGACCTCACGCAAACACGGCGCGATTCTCGCCGCCGCCACCTTCGGCCTGCCGGAAACCCCGGGCGGCGAGCGTAACTGGGACTACCGCTACACCTGGATCCGCGACGCCTCGTTTACCGTTTACGCCTTTATGCGCCTGGGTTTTGTCGAGGAAGCCAACGCCTACATGAAATGGATGCGCCATCGGGTCAGCGATTGCCATGGCCAGTCGATGAAAATCAACATCCTCTATGCCATCGACGGGCGCCAGGAATTGCCGGAAACCGAACTCACCCACCTGTCCGGCCACGGCGGCGCCAAACCGGTGCGCATCGGCAATCAGGCTTACGATCAGATCCAGCTCGATATCTTCGGCGAACTGATGGACGCGGTGTACCTGGTCAATAAATACGGCGAAGCCATTTCCCATGAAGGCTGGAAACACACGGTGGAAGTGGTGGATCAAGTCTGCGAAACCTGGCAGACCGAAGACGTCGGCATCTGGGAGATGCGCGGCGAGCAGCATCACTTTTTGCACTCGCGACTGATGTGCTGGGTCGCCGTGGACCGGGCCATTCGCCTCGCCTCGAAACGTTCGTTACCCGCCCCGTTCGCCCGTTGGGACCAGACCCGCCAGGCGATCTACGCCGACATCTGGGACAACTTCTGGAACGAAGAGCGCGGGCACTTCGTGCAGCACATTGGCGGCACCGCCCTCGACGGCTCGATGCTGCTGATGCCGCTGGTGCGTTTCGTCAGCGCCAAGGACCCGCGCTGGCTCTCGACCCTGGAAGCGATCCAGAAAACCCTGGTACGCGACGGCATGGTTTACCGCTACCGCAACGACGACAGCCAGATCGACGGCTTATCCGGCACCGAAGGCGCCTTCGCCGCGTGCTCGTTCTGGTACGTCGAATGCCTGGCCCGGGCCGGCCAGGTGGAAAAGGCGCACCTGGAGTTTGAACAGTTGCTGCGGTATGCCAACCCTCTTGGGCTATATGCCGAAGAGTTCGACAGCCATGCGCGGCACCTCGGGAATACGCCGCAGGCGTTGACCCATCTGGCGCTGATCAGCGCGGCGAGTTTTCTCGATCGGAAATTGAGTGGGGAGAAGAATTACTGGCAGCCTTGAGATCGTGTCGCATGCCTTCGCGAGCAAGCCCGCTCCCACATTTTGGAATGTATTCCAACAGAGGAAATGCATTCCAAAATGTGGGAGCGGGCTTGCTCGCGAAGAGGCCATCAGCAAAACCGCAAAAAACAGCGACCTGAACCCGTCATCCAAAACCGATAGATCTTGTCGGAAATATCCCTTTCACAATGCAAACAACAAATAAAACACCCCCCCTTCTGACCACCGCACATCCCCTGTGACGAGGGGGCTTGCCCCCGTTGGGTCGCGCAGCGGCCCCTCCTAACCAGCCACCTCATCGCGCCAGAAGTACCGTATTTGCTGGTTTTACGGCTGCTGTGCAGCCGAGCGGGGACAAGCTCCCTCGCCACAAAGGTGTGTAGGCCAGGGACCTACGACAACCAAACACACCTCATCACTCAACCTTCCCGCCTATGTTTCCTACAGCCGGAAATACCTTGTTGCCAGCCGTTACATCCCCCCCTAACATCCACCGTCAACGGGTACAGCGGAGCTGTCCAACAAAACCCGAATTCAAGGAAACAGAATGACCCAGCACATCCACCGCACCATCGACGCGCCACTGCGTTCCGGCCTCAACCGGAATGAACTGTGGGAAGCCCACGACAAGGGCCTGATCAAATGCTGGGAAATCGGCCGCCAACGCGCTACCCGATTCCCCGACATCGCCCAACAGTGCCTCGCCGGCGAACTGCCGGTGCTGGGCTGGAAAGGTGGCGTGAGCCGCAGCCTGAAAAAACTCGAAAAGTACGGATCGCTCAAATACCTGGCGCAATGGCAGGGTTTGCGCGGGGAAGACCTGGATATTGATCTGGCGGCAGAGCGCGCGTTGACCTGCTCGCGGACCAGAATGGTGGTGACGTTTACGCCGGATCGGTCGAAGTATTTTAATCAGGTGGTGGAAGTGGAAGTCTGAGGCTGAAATAACCTCTTTGACCGAAATGACATCTGTGGCGAAGGAGCTTGCTCCCGCTGGAGCGCGAAGCGGTCCCATCAGCCTTCGCGACTGCTGCGCAGTCGAACGGGAGCACGCTCCCTCGCCACAGGTTCAGCGTCGACTTAAAGTCATGTAGATGATCTAGTGTTGTCGGATGCCTTCGCTCAGGAGTTTGCCCGTGACCCAGCCACCCGCCATTCACACTGTTGAAACCCCTACTCTGACCATCGCCTACGAACACCACGGCCCCACCACCGGCGACCCCATCATCCTGCTTCACGGCTTCCCCTACTCGCCCCGCGCCTACGACGAAATCGCTCCGACTCTCGCCGCACAAGGCTATCGCGTCATCGTCCCGTACCTGCGCGGCTACGGCCCGACCCGTTTCAACAGCCCCGACACCCTGCGTTCCGGCCAACAAGCGGCGCTCGCCCGGGATCTGCTGGACTTGATGGACGCCCTCGCCATCCCGCAAGCCGCGTTTTGCGGCTATGACTGGGGCGGACGCGCGGCGTGCATTGTGGCGGCGCTGTGGCCGGAGCGGGTTCGCTGCCTGGTCACGGGGGATGGCTACAATCTGCAGAACATTCCCCGCTCAATCAAACCACGAGACCCGCAGACCGAGCATCGGCTCTGGTATCAGTTCTACTTCCACACACAGCGTGGGGTAGATGGCCTGACCCAGAATCGCCGCGCCTTCTGCGAATGGCTCTGGCGCCTGTGGTCGCCGACCTGGGCCCGAAACGCCGAGCGTTATCCGTTGAGTGCGCCGGCCTTCGATAACCCGGATTTCGTCGAGGTGGTGATTCACTCGTATCGGCATCGGTTCATGTATGTCGCGGGCGATCCGGCGCTGGAAGGGATGGAACAGGCATTAGCCAAACAACCGCCGATCAGCGTGCCGACGATTTCCCTGTGCGGGGCTGACGACGGTGTGGGGCCGGCGCCGGAGGAAGACGACGACATCGAGCACTTTACGGGTCGTTACGAGCGGCGTGTGCTGGCAGGTGTCGGGCATAACATTCCCGAAGAGGCGCCCGACGCGACGATCAAGGCACTGCTGGATCTACTGAAAGCGGATCTACTGAAAGGCTGACGCTGAAGCGCTCGCGATAGGCCTGCGGCGTCACCCCCATGGCCCGCAGGAAACTGCGGCGCAGGGTTTCTTCGCTGCCGAACCCGCATTGCACCGCGACCCGTTTGATTGGCACACCGGTATCGCTGAGCAGTCGTCGTGCGGTTTCGACCCGAATCAGTTCGATGGCCCGGGCCGGGGTCTGGCCGGTGTCGGTGCGGTAGTGACGAATGAAGCTGCGTTCGCTCATGCCGGCTTGCAAAGCCAGGGTTGGGACCCCGAGATCTTTGGTCAGGTTTTCGCTGATCCAGGCATGAAGTTCGTCGAAACGGTTGCCTTCCTGCTGCAAGGACAAGGTCACGCTGAACTGCGACTGGCCGCCCGGGCGTTTGAGAAACACCACCAATTGCCGGGCAACGTCCAGGGCCATGGCGCGACCGAGGTCTTCTTCGACCATCGCCAGCGCGAGGTCGATGCCGGCGGTGACGCCGGCCGAGGTCCAGACCGGGCCGTCGTTGATGAAGATCGGGTTGGGTTCGACGTGCAGGCGCGGGTGCTTTTGCGCCAATTCCTCGCAACGGGTCCAGTGGGTCACCACCCGCCGCCCATCGAGCCAGCCACTGGCTGCCAGCAAAAATGCGCCGGTACAGACCGACGACACCCGTCGGCAACCGGCTCCTTGTTCGCGCACCCATTCCACCAGTTGCGCGTCCTCCGCCGCCGAGTAAACGCCCCAGCCACCGGCGATGATCAACGTGTCGCTGCCGCCCAAAGGCAACGGCTCGGCCAACAGCGCCAAGCCCGCAGACGACATCAACGCCCCACCACCGCTGGCAATTACCGTCGGAGCATAGGGCGTCGGCAAACCCAGTTGCCGGGCAATGTCATTGGCCGAGGCGAATACCTGCAACGGTCCGGTGACGTCCAGCACTTGCACGTTGGCAAACGCGAGCACATGAATGGATTTCGGCATGATTGGCGTAATTCGTGGGGTAATTGGCGGATACGCCAAAGCCTACGAGCCTACAGTGAAGCCGTCCACCCCCATCAGGAGATAAACGCCATGACGTTGCAGATCGGTTTTCTATTGTTTCCGCAGGTTCAGCAACTGGACCTCACCGGTCCTTATGACGTGTTGGCCTCGCTGCCGGACGTGAAGGTGCATTTGATCTGGAAGGATTTGGTGCCGGTCACTGCCAGCACCGGGCTGGTGCTGAAACCGACCACCACCTTCGACGATTGCCCGGCGCTGGATGTGATTTGCATCCCGGGTGGCGCCGGTGTCGGGCCGTTGATGGAGGATGAAGTTACCTTGGCGTTCATCAAGACGCAGGCGGCGAATGCCCGTTACGTCACCTCAGTGTGCACCGGTTCGCTGGTGCTCGGTGCGGCAGGCCTGCTCAAGGGCAAACGCGCTACCACACATTGGGCTTATCACGACTTGCTCGAAACATTGGGCGCGATCCCGGTGAAAGATCGGGTCGTGCGCGACGGCAATCTGTTTACCGGTGGCGGCATCACCGCGGGTATCGATTTTGCCCTGACCCTGGCCGCCGAGTTGTTCGGCAAGGACACGGCGCAAGTGGTGCAGTTGCAACTGGAATACGCGCCAGCGCCACCATTCCAGGCCGGCAGCCCGGCAACTGCGCCGCAGAGCATTGTAGAAGAAGCGCAACGGCGTGCGGCGCCATCGTTCGTGCAGCGCAAACTGATCACCGAGCGGGTAGCGACCAGGTTGAACCTGAATTAAGTAATCGGGGCGGCGGGGCCAATGCCCTTGCCACCACAGGTTTCGCACGGACTTTTCCATCGTCCATAAAAAAACCCGCCGAGGCGGGTTTCTCAAGACCATTGCGACATCCTGTCGGCAGCCTTCCTGGCTAATGGTCGATCATCCGTGATCCTGAGCACTTCCTGTGCTTCAGTTGATGGATCCAGAATAGGCGCATCGCCGAAGCTTAAACAGACGACATACCCGCGAGTGCGTGTAAGCGATTGACCATTGATGGCCGTTTTTCCCTGTGGGAACGGGCTTGCTCGCGAAGACGGCGGCACATCCAGCATCCATGTCACTGACAGACCGCTTTCGCGAGCAAGCCCGCTCCCACAGGGAGATTTCGGTTCGGCGCGGTATTTGGGTATGGCTCACTTCCACAAATCCAGCCCACTTTTCAGCAGGCGAAAAAAAACCCGCCGAAGCGGGTTTTTCCCAAGACCATGTCGACTCCCTGTCGGCAGCGAATCCTTGCTTATGGTCGATCGTCCGTGATCCTGAGCACTTCCTGTGCTTCAGTTGATGAGGCTAGATTACGCTTCGGATCCAATGTGCAATAGACGACATAGCTACTACCGCGTGTAAGACATTCGCTATACCACCCCTTCCGAAAACCCTTAGACACCTCAGGCATCCAGCATGGAAGCCGCGAGTTTAGCGACGTGCAGCTGACCTTCGGCCGCCAGGCTCTCGCCGTCCTCCAAAAACCATGCCGCCGACAATCCGGCAAAAGCCAACACCCATTGCAGCAAGCGCCGACGCTCAAGCCCCGCCGCTTTCGACACGACCTTGATTTGTCGCGCAAAGCGCAGCGGGTCCGTTGCCGTCGGCAGTTCAGGGTTGCAAATCAGGTTGGCGTAATCGAAACCGCGCTCACCAATCACTCGCTTGGGATCGATGGCGAGCCAGCCTTGCGGGCCAAAATCCAGAATATTGTCGTGGTGGATATCGCCGTGTAGCACGACCACATCCTGTGGTTCAGCCAGCAAGGCTTCGGCGGTGGAAAGACTGAGCGAATAGAGGCCGCCGTACTGCTCGGCTGCCCAATACAACGAGCGGAACCATTGCGACAACGGTACCAGCGGCGGCAATGGCGACGTGCGCGGCGCATGCAAACGCGCCACCGCCGCGCACATGATCTGGTTGGCTTCGTCATCCTGCCCGTTGAGCGCCATGTTCCTCAGTGAACGCCGGCCCATCGCGCGTTCCATCAACAATCCGTCACCGTGATGGGCGAACACCTGGGCGGCGCCCTCGCCGTCCCACCAGGTCATCAGCAGATTGCCGAATTTTTCCTCGGCATCCAGCGCCACCTTCAACATCGCCGGTACTTCACCCATCCGTACCGGCAGCAAACGACTGCCAGGCGTGATGATCGGCTCGCCTTCCGGCACCAGCGCCCAGCGCTTCAACCAGGGTTCAAACATTCACTCTCCCTGATGTTCCCGGGCCTTGGCGCTGGTTTTCAGAAACTCTTCGATATTGCTCATCTGCTCATCCCACCCTCGGCTGTCCATGCGGAAAGCCTTGAGCCGACGGGTTTGCGGAATATGATCGAAACCGGACTCGGTCACCTTCAGCAAGGTGCCGTCATCCATGTCTTCGAGTTCGAACAGCACCAGTGTGGTCGGCTCCTGAGAATAATCGACGTCCGGTTCCACGGCATACGGGTGCCAGCGAAACGAAAACACCCGCTCCGGCTCGACTCGCTCCACCAGCACATTCCACAACAAGTGTTCATAACCGGGATACGTGATCTGCCCCTGCGTCCACTCACCGGCAACAAAGCGCTTGCCCTCAAGCGCCACGCC
This sequence comes from Pseudomonas sp. dw_612, assembly GCF_018449725.1. Lineage (GTDB taxonomy): Bacteria > Pseudomonadota > Gammaproteobacteria > Pseudomonadales > Pseudomonadaceae > Aquipseudomonas. The sequence goes on from NZ_JAAVVC010000029.1 coordinate 45,596, forward strand.
AAACCACTGGCCAAACGCCTCGGCATTGGCCAACACGCGCCAAACGTGCGAACGCGGCGCCTTGAGCAAAATCTTTCTTTCGATGCGATCTGATGCTGGATTCATAAGTCACCTCCTGTACTGAACAGTAGGCCTGTAAGACCACAAGACCAACCCTAAAGTTGTATCAAGCCAGTGCGACTATCAACATAGTCTGAAATATTAGGCTGTATTTCAGCCCATCCATTCTGGATTAACGATAAGCGTTGGCTAGCCCCACCGGAGAACCTCATGAATAGCCTCACCGGCAGTTGCCTGTGCAAAACCATCGAATACCAGCTCGACAGCCTCGACATGCCCATCGCCCACTGCCATTGCCAGACCTGCCGTAAGGCCCACTCCGCTGCGTTCGCCTCGACCGCCGGGGTGATGCGCGAGCACTTTCGCTGGACCAAGGGTCAGGATTGGTTGAGCAGCTATGAGTCGTCGCCGGGCAAGCTGCGGCATTTCTGTTCGGTGTGTGGCTCGCAGTTAATGGCGGAGCGCTTGGCGCAGCCGCACGTGATTGTGCGGGTGGCGACGCTTGATGTTGATCCGGGCGTGAGGCCGCAGGCGCATATCTGGACGGTGCATGATGTGCCTTGGCTTGAATATGAATCGGTTGAAAAATGTCCGGAGGGGCAGGCATAGATTCATCAGGTCACATAATTCCCTGTGGGAGCGGGCTTGCTCGCGAAGAGGGTGTGTCAGTCGACATTGATGTTGCCTGACACACCGCTTTCGCGAGCAAGCCCGCTCCCACAGGGGATAGTGATGAATCGCGGATTCGCTACACTGCCCCCCAACTTTCCAACTTCACCGTGAGAATCCCATGCCCCCACGCTTTCTCCTGGCGCTGCTGCCGCTGCTGTTCACCACCGCCGCCCATGCCGTGGACTGTGACAACGCCAACACCCAGGGCGATATGAATCAGTGCGCCGCGCAGCAGTACAAGGCTGCGGACAAAGAGTTGAATACGCTGTATCAGCAGATCAACCAGCGGTTGAAGGACAGTCCCGATGCCAAGAAGCTGTTGGTCAGCGCCCAGCGCAGTTGGGTGGCGTTTCGCGATGCGGAGTGCAAGTTCTCGGCCTCCGGGGTTGAGGGTGGCAGTGTGTATCCGTTGATTTACAGCAACTGCACCACCGGGCTGACCAAGGCACGGGTCGAGGCGTTCAAGACTTACTTGAAGTGTGAGGAAGGGGATTAGAGTTGCCCGGTGCCGGGGCAGTAATTTCTCGATTGTTTTCTAGGGCCTCTTCGCGAGCAAGCCCGCTCCCACACTGGATTTGTGATCGACGCAAAACCAATGTGGGAGCGGGCTTGCCCGCGAAGGCGTCCTCTCAGGCGCCGTAATTACCGAACAAATATCTGCGCCGTGGTAATCGCCATATCCCCACCCGGCAACTTGATATTCCCCACCTGCTTCATACTTTCGGCATCAAAAATCGCCACGTCATTAAACGTCCCGGCCAGGTAGATCTTGCTGCCGTCCTTGTTGAAGGAAATGCAGTAGTAGGAGTGATCCAGCGTCGCCGCCTGGAGCATTTTCTTCTGCTTGATGTCGTACTTGGCCAAGCGGTTGAGCACGCCGAACATCAGGTTCGGGTCCTTGGGTGAGCGCATGCCGCTGAAATAGATTTCCGTCAAAGGGCCGAAGTCGGTGGTTTCGGTCTTGCCAGTTTTCAGGTCGATGCTGAACAGCCCGTAGAGGTACTCGGCGGTCAACGGATCCTGCTTCTTGTCCTTGAATTTCGCGGCGGTGTAGAGCAGCGAGAAGTCATGGCGCCAGGTCTGCTGGTTCCATACGTAGAGCACGTCCGGCGCGCTGTAGTTCTCGCGTTTCCAGTGACGGCTGGGGATCAGCACGTCGAACTTGCCGGTCTTCACATTCACCTTGTATACGTCCGCCCCCGCCACATACAGCGTGCCGTCGTCGCCACTTTGCATGATGGTCAACTGCCGGGGCGCCGGAAAACTGCGCACCGGTTTGGCGTCCATGCCGGCGTCGGTGGCGTAGACATCGAGCCGGGGTTGCTGCACCTCATAGCGGTCGTTGAGCATCAACGTCGGGTTGGCGATGGCGAACAATTCCTTGCCGTCATGGCTCAAGGTGAAGGCGAACATCGACTTGGCTTTCTCCCCCGGTTTCTGGGTGATGCTGGCGTGGAAGACTTGCTTGCAACTGTCCAGTTCGACGCCGTAGATGTCCGCGTAGTGATTGTTCAGTACATACGCGGTCTTGCGATCCGGCGACAGTTGCACGGTGCCCGGGCCGAAGGCGTCCGGCATCTTGCAGGTCTTGAACAGGGTGTCGGTGGCCAGGTCGATCACGTGCAGGTTGTTCGGGTAATTGGTGGTCAACATGTACTCGTGACCGTCTTGCAGTGCCGTGTTTTCATCGGCCAGAACAGTGAGCGAACAGACGCTCAGGACGGCGAACGCGGCCAGGCCGCAGGCTTTAATGCTACGCATGCTGGAATCCTTTTGAGGTCCGATCACTTGTCTTTTGGAAAGACAGTCCCGAGGTTGCGCCAGTTGTCGTTGGAGGCCTGCGCGTCCTTGTTCCAGTCCGGGTAGGTGCTCATCATGTCGGGCACCTGGGCCGGCCACCAGCACGGGTCGGAGCAGCCATACAAGTCGGCTTCCATCGGCTGGCACAGCGACGACACGCCGCCGAACGCATCGATTTCCCAGCCCGGGTCAGTGGTCGAGGCGCAGCCGGCGACGGAGCTCATCGCCACCACTTCTTCGATGCGGTTTTCCTCCGCGGCCTTGTCCATTTTCAGCGCTTTGTTATTGATTGCCTTGAGATGTTTCATATCAGTGAGCCTTGCGCGGAGTGATGTAGCTGCTGATAAACGCAGGGTTGTGGGCCATGATCCGGGTGTAGACCTCGATGCCGAAGTCGACCCAGTCACGCATCAGTTCGCAGTAGTGATAGGTCGGGTGGGTCGGGTCGCCATAACGGGCATAGCTTTCGTGGTAGCAGCCGCCGGAGCACAAGTTGCGGATCTGACAGTCCTCGCAACCGGTGTTGGTGCGGTCCAGGCGTTGGGACAGAAAGTCGTTCAACTCCACCTGTTTCACACCGCTGTGGACGTTGCCAAACGTCGGCAGTGAAGAACCGGTAAAGCGGTGGCACAGGTTCAATTCACCTTTGTGATCCACCGCCAGCATTTTCAAACCGGCGCCGCACGGCAGGGCTTTTTTGTGACCTTCGTGGATGTCGGTAATCAACTGGTGCAGGTTGGAGAAACCGATATTGCGGTGTTCCAGCGCTGCTTCCAGATAGCGTCGACCGAGCTTCTTCATGTTGGCGAAGACTTCGATCAGCTCGTCGCTGGACAGGTTGAAGGTGCTGATATCGCCCGACGTCACCGGGGCGAAACCGACTTCGGCAAACCCCAGTTCGTTGAACAGGTGATCCCAGATGGTTTCCACGTCAGTCACGCCAGTAGTCAAGGTCACCCGCGCCCCCACCGGACGGCTGTTGTAACGCGACAGCAGCATCTCGGCCTTGCGCCGCACCACGTCGTACGTGCCCTGCCCGCCCACGGTGATGCGGTTGCGATCGTGCACGGTTTTCGGCCCGTCGATACTTACCGACAGCCCGAAACGGTGGGCGTTGAGGTAGTCCACGGTGTCTTCGGTGAGTAGCGTGGCGTTGGTGGTCATGACGAACTCGACGAACTTGCCCGCCTCGGCAAACCGCTTCTCGCAATAGTCGACCATGTACTCGATCAGCTTGCGGTTGCTCAGCGGCTCGCCACCGAAAAACACCACGGTGAAACGCTCTTCATCCGGGGATTCACGCAGCAGCATTTCCACGGAGGCCACTGCGGTTTCGACGTCCATTTTTTTGCCCGCCGACGGTTTGTCGAGGTCTTCCTTGTAGCAGTAGGTGCAACTCAAATTGCACCCGGTGTTGACGTTGAGCACCACGGTGTTGATCGCCGTGCGCTCGACCCGTTTGGTGCCGATGTCCGGGGTCAATGGCGAGCCGTCGCTGACCAGTTCCAGGGCCATCAACTCGCGCAGGGTTTCTGTGATTTCCTCACCGTTGAAACGCGCGGCCAAACGCTGAATCAGGTCGTCCGAGGAACAGCCGGGACCGCGCAAGGTGTCGATGATGGTGCCCGTCAGTTCATCGCTGGCGAACAGCGAACTGCTAGGGATGTGAAACAGCATGCGGTCGGCATCGACGTGCACTTCGTGCAGGTTCCGTTCGACCAGATTCAAAATAGCGCCCATTGCAACCTCCTGTGCAAACCCTGCCTGGCGGGGCCTGCGGTCATTCCGAAAAGTGTCTGAAAACGGGTAGGTTCAGCCAACTCATGGAATGGGTGGATTGTTCCAGCGTTGCACAGTGACGATCATGTGGCCTTCGCCGGTCAGGGATTTTCCTGCGTCGTCGACGACGGCGATCACCTTGAGGTTGCCGGCATTGTTGGTGGACATCTTGCGCTGCGGGTTCGGCCCGGCATCGCCTGGGGTGAACACGCCGCTGTCGGCCTGCATGGTGCCGGCGAACTTCACGTCTTCGTCTTCCTTGGCGCGATCATCGAAGGCTTCAACCTTCCATTGCGCCGGGAACACACCGATGCGATACGGTTTGCCGTCGGCGCCTTTGCCCCAGGCCTCGGCATCGAACCGACCCTGGACTTTCGGCGTCGAACCACCGCCCTCGCCGATCCGCGCCACGGAGAACTCCGGCACGACTTTGACCGACGCGATTGTGTTGTAGACCGACAGGCTCGGGCCTTTCAGCGTGCCGACGGTGACGTCGCGCAGACCCGGTTGGGCATTCGCCGCCGCCTTGAGTTTGACCCTGATCCGCTCAGGGCTTTGCTCGACGACTTCGACCACTTCCACGCCTTTGCCGAAGTTCGGTTTGCCGGTGAGGCCGCTGCCGACCAGCGTCACTTCGGTTTCTGCGCCAGCCTTCACGTAGCCCGGCTGCACCGCCAGCAACCGACTGCTGCCCTGCTTCGCCGCCACAAAATCCAGACCGCGTTCATCGTGCTCGGCCTCGAACATCCGGCCTTGCATCGCATTGCCCTGGGCGGCAAAAACCTGGCGCATGGTCACGCCATCAACGGTCACGTTGCCGCGCCATTCGTAGCCGCTGTAGAGAATCGCGCTACCGTCGCCGTTAAACGGACTGCCGTCGGCATATTGGCCTTTGACGCTGACCTTGAAGGTGTCGTTGCCATCGGCGCTGACGCTCATCACCCCGGCCAATTCACCTTTACCCGGCAAGTGACCGCTGAAGCTCCAGTCGCCAACCAGCGCGTCGCTTTTCGGCGCGGTGCTCAGCCATTTTTTCCAGGCCGGGTTGTCCAGCGGATAACGCTTGGCCAGCAGCGGCACCATGTCTTTGCGGGCGATATCAAACCAGTCGCGATCCCGCGCCAAGGCCTGGTATTCGAGGGACGGCCATTGGCCGAGGTGGAAGTTGACCAGTCGTTCCCATTCCTGGGCCGGACGCCGTTGCAGGGCGACCCGCGCGCCGGAGTGGCAGCGTCCGCACATCTGACTGGTCTGGTCGTCGAACTTTTCGACGGTATTAAGGCGACGCTCCAACGCATACCGCACGCCATCGGTTTCGCTCGGCGCCAGCCCTTGAGTGTCAGCCAGGTATTTGACCAGGGTCCGGCGGTCGTCATCGCTGATCTGCAAACCGTGCATGGTTTGCATCCGGGCGATGCTCATCAGCCAGCCTTCCGGGGTCTTGCGCTGGTGACTGATGCGGCTCAGGGCGTTATCGGCTTCGGGGGTGTGACAGCCCTGACAGGTTTCCTTGAGGATGGTCTGGGCATCGCGGGCTGCCAGGCTGTAAGGCGAATGCAGCGCCACACAAGCGGCCACGGCCAGCAGGCCGGCGCTCATGCCTGATCGGAGTCTTCTCTTCATCAACGTCGAACCTCGCACGGTGCTTTCTTATTGTTGTGGCTTATCGTTTTTATGGTTTCTGCCGCCAGCGGCGCACCGCTGACGGAGGCAAGAGAAACGTCTGCGATGAGCAATACACGGAGCGTGCCAGCTTACCGATTGTCTTTTTAATCAATGAGTTAGCAGACAACCGTGGGCGCAGACCAGGCATAGGGAAGCGCCCCGACGTCTAATATCGCGACAGTTGTTGCAGTCTGAGACAAGCATAGAACGGGCAGCGGCGCGCGATGGGCCGGCAGCGCACAATCGCCACGTCACACCGCAGGGCGCGACGTGGCTGATTTCAGGACAGGGGTGGCGGTGTTTTTGACTCAGACGTTGAAGAACATAACCTTGCTGGTCAGTCGATCAGCCAGGTCAGCCAGCTCCTGACTGGACGCCGTGACCATTTGTGATCCGCCCGCGGCTTCGAGCGTGGAGCTGTGGATGCGGTTGATATTCTGGCTGACCTCTTTGGCCACCGCGCTCTGCTCGACCGAAGCACTGGCGATTTGCGCGTTCATGTCGTTGATCGCCCCCACTTCCTTGCTGATCCTGGTCAGTGCCGTTTGCACCAGATCGGTTTGCTCCACGGTCTGGCGCGCCAGCTCACAACAACGCTGCATCACACCGGCGGCTTCCTGAGTGCCGGTTTGCAGTTTGTTGATCATGTCCCGAATCTCTTGCGTCGACTCCTGGGTCCGGGTCGCCAGCGAGCGAACTTCATCGGCCACCACGGCAAAGCCCCGTCCATGCTCGCCGGCACGCGCCGCTTCGATCGCGGCATTGAGCGCCAGCAGGTTGGTCTGGGCAGCGATCGAGTTGATCACTTCAGTCACTGTTTCAATGCTTTCGCTGTCCCTGGACACCTGGCTGACCAGCGTCGTCGCTTCCTCCAGGATGCGCGCCAGATTCTGGATCGCACCCACGGCCTCACCGACCCTGTGGTTACCCACCTCGACTTCGCCATCGGCTTTCTGCGTGCCACTGGAGGCTTGTCCGGCAAAACCGGCCACTTGGTTGACGGTGGCGGCCATCTCGGTGATTGCGGTGGCGATCTGCTCGGCTTCGCTGGTTTGCAATCGGGTCTGGCGGTTATTGCTTTCGGACGTCGCCTGCAAACGCTGCGAGCACTGGCTGACTTCACCCGCAGCGGCGCGAACCTCGGTGATAGTCCCGCGCAATAGCGTCAGAGTGTTTTTCAACACCCCCATGACACTGTCGGGATAGGTCGTGTGAACCGGCTGATTCAAATCACCTTCGGCCAGATTGCGGATAATCCGCGCAACTTCAGCAGGCTCTGCCCCCAGGGTCGAGTTGACCGAGCGGATGATCACCAGCGACACCACCACACTCAGCACGGAGGCAAACGCCGTGGCGATCAGCGTCAGCATGCTGAAACCGCTGGCAACGGAGCGGACTTCGCCAATGCGTTCGCTGATCACTTTCTCTTCAAAATCGATCAGGGCGTTGATTCGTTTGAGCCACTCGGTGTAATGAGCCGAGGTCTGATTGAGCAAAAACGCTCGCGCCGCCGGAACATCGCCGCTACTGCGGGTTTCAATCAACTTCTGCGTCGAGACCAGCGCGGTGTGCTCGATATCCTTGATGGCCGCCAGCAATTGGCGTTCTTCGCCGGTCGCGCCTGCCGACAGGAAGACCTTATCCATGGGCGCGGAAGAGTCGTCATAGGCCTTTTTAAGGTCGTCGACCTTTCTTAGAAAACTGTTCATTTCCGGGACTGTTTCGACCAGTACCGCATCGCGCAGAGCGATCGCACGGTCATGAACACTGCCACGAAAGTTGATCGCATAACGCTGTTTGAGTGCGGCGTTTTCACTCACTTTAGTCAAGGCGCTGTCGATCAGGCCTACGCGCTGCACACCTACGCCGGTCAACAGCATCAGTAAAACGATAATCATGGCAAAGCCCAGCCCAATCCGCTGAGCCAAAGTGAACGACGTGCTCATTTCATATACCGAAGGTGGTTTTAGGGAGAACCGGGCGCACAAGTGCGTCCAGACCGGGCAGCTCAGATGCAGGGGTGAACCACTAAAGGACGCCGGTTAGTTCAAGACTCCGGTCTATTTGGAAGCGGTCTAATATCGCTCGCTGGCAGGTCATGTCAGTCGGTAACCGAGCCTATTGACGCTCTTGAAGAGTACCGGCCAAGTGCCACCCACGGTAATCGGCAACGACTGATTTTTTCTCGGGATTACCCTACTGCCGCACTACTTTGTCCGAGCAATTTCACGTCTTGAATCTCATCCACTGTCGCGATTTGCGACAGTCACGCACCGCCTCGTCCAGATGCCAGCGCCGGCCAAGGCCGCAACGGCAGGGCTTGCGCAGTGCCTTCGCGCATTTGGCACAGCCATTGCCAAAGACCTCTATTCACGCATAACAAGAGGTTTCGCCATGTCCCTTCCTTATCTGCTTCCCGCCACATCGGCGTTTATCCAGCGCGCGCCGCGCATGCTGATCGGCGGTGACTGGGTCGAGGCCGCCGACGGCCAGACCATGCCCCTGCACAACCCGGCCACCGGCGAAGTGTTGTGCGTGGTGCCACGGGCCACGCCCGAAGATATGGACCACGCCGTACTCGCCGCGCGCCGGGCCTTCGATGATTCGCCCTGGACCCGCACCCGCCCGCGTGAGCGGCAGAACCTGTTGTGGAAACTCGCCGACCTGATGGAACGCGACGCCGAGCTGCTGGCGCAACTGGAATGCCTGAACAACGGCAAAAGTGCGGCGGTGGCCCAAGTGATGGACGTGCAACTGTCCATCGATTTCCTGCGTTACATGGCCGGTTGGGCGACCAAGATCGAAGGCTCCAGCGTCGAGGTGTCGTTGCCGCTGATGCCCAACGATCAATTCCACAGTTTTATCCGTCGCGAAGCGGTGGGGGTGGTCGGCGCCATTGTTGCCTGGAACTTTCCGCTGTTGCTCGCCTGCTGGAAACTCGGCCCGGCCTTGGCCACCGGCTGCACCGTGGTGCTCAAACCCGCCGACGAAACCCCGCTGAGCGCGTTGAAACTCGCCGAATTGGTGCTCGAAGCCGGTTACCCCGAAGGCGTGTTCAACGTGGTCACCGGCACGGGGATCACCGCCGGTTCGGCGTTGACTCACAACCCGTTGGTCGACAAGCTGACCTTCACCGGCTCCACCGCCGTCGGTAAGCAGATCGGCAAGATCGCCATGGAATCCATGACCCGGGTGACCCTGGAACTGGGTGGCAAATCGCCGACCATCGTCATGGGCGACGCTGATTTGAAGTCCGCCGCATCGGGCGCCGCCAGTGCAATTTTCTTCAACCAGGGCCAAGTCTGCTGCGCCGGCTCGCGGCTGTATGTGCAGCGCAAGCATTTCGACAATGTGGTGGCGGACATTGCCGATATCGCCAACGCCATGAAGATCGGCAATGGCATGGACCCGACGGTCGAGATGGGGCCGTTGATCTCCAAGCGCCAGCAGGAACGGGTCTACGGCTACATCGAACAAGGCCGGGAAAGCGGCGCGACCATCGCCTGTGGTGGCGAGCAATTCGGGCCGGGGTTCTTCGTCAAACCGACGGTGATTGTCGATGTCGACCAGAAGCATTCACTGGTGCAAGAAGAAATCTTCGGCCCGGTGCTGGTGGCGATTCCGTTCGATGATGAAGCGGATGCGTTGCGCATGGCCAATGACAGTCCGTATGGGTTGGGAGCGAGCATTTGGTCCAATGATCTGGCGGCGGTGCACCGGATGATTCCACGGATCAAGTCGGGGTCGGTGTGGGTCAATTGCCACAGCGCGCTGGATCCGGCGTTACCGTTTGGCGGGTACAAAATGTCCGGGGTCGGGCGGGAGATGGGGTACGCGGCGATTGAGCATTACACCGAGTTGAAGTCGGTGTTGATTAAGTTGTAATGAGTCTGCGGGCAGGGTGTGAAATTCAAAGGCCACCCCTCACCCCAGCCCTCTCCCCAAGGGGGAGAGGGGGAAAGGGAGCCGATCTCCATGGTTTTCCAGACCTGAGTTCCGCTCGATTTATTCAATTCTAAACAGCATCAGGACCTACTCCATCGGTCGGTGTGAAACTCAAAAGCCACCCCTCGCCCCAGCCCTCTCCCCAAGGGGGAGAGGGGGAAAGGGAGCCGATCTCCATGGTTTTCCAGACCTGAGTTCCGCTCGATTTATTCAATTCGAAACAGCATCAGGACCTACTCCATCGGTCGGTGTGCAATTCAAGAACCAGCCCTCTCCCCAGAGGGGAAAAGGAGCCGATCTGTGTTGTTTTCAAACCTGAGTTCAACTCGATTTTTCAGGTCGATGTAGATCCAAGAACACCTCGGTCAGTCCCCTCGCCCCTTTGGGGAGAGGGTTAGGGTGAGGGGTCGATACCCCTGACTCAACAACCAACCCCGAACCACCCTGCCCTGCTCCACCGTCAGCCCCGCCAACGCTTGCTCCGCCGGTTCACGCCACAACCGCTTCACCAACGGCGCCAACTCAACCCCTTGCACATGCCAGATCCCCAGCGGCTGATCCGCCGTGATCACCACCTCAGCCTCATCCACCAACCCGTCCCGCAGCACCGGGGCCCGCTCAATCTTCAGCGCTGCAAAATCCGCCTCGGCATGCGCCACCTCCGCGTCCGGCCATTGCCGTCGCGCCTGCCAGAACGGCTGCTCCGGCCAGCGCTGCTCATCGGCATAAAAATCCCGGCCGATCCGCGCAAAACGCAAAAATAACTGTTCCACCCGCTGCTGATGAAAACGCTGGGCCAAGGCCGCCCGCTCGGGTTTACGCAACAGGGTGTTGATCACCGTGGGCGCCTGCAGTGCCGAGGACAGGGACTGAAAAATCCCGTTGCCCGACAGCGGGTCCACCGCCATCGCCGCGTCGCCCACCCGAATCCAGTTATAGCCGCACACCTGCGGGCACAAAATCGCGGTGCTGCTGCGGGCATGCAGCTGCAGATCGGTTTCCACGCCATCGCCAAAAAACGCCCGTGCCACTGCTGAATCCAGACGCCGCTGGCGACAGTAATCAAGCAACATCGCCTTACCCGGCAACGCAGCGCTGGCCACATCCACCGTCCATTGCCAATAACACTGACCGTCCGCCCGCCGCGCCATCCACGCCCAGCCGTCCTCCAGGCTTTCCACGGCGCTGGCGGTGTCGCCCGGCGCTGTCTGCCAGCGATTGAGCAGGCTGACCGTCTCCGGCCCGCGCAGGCCTTTGCCGAGGGCAGGCGCCGAACGTCCGCGAGCTTCCACCAGGAAGTCCGCGACCAACGTTTCGCGCCCTTCAATCTCGACCCAATGCCCCGCAACCGACGACCGCACCTTCAGCACCCGTCCCTCAATCAACTCGACCCCGGCTACACGCAAGTCCTCACGCAGGCCTCGATCAAAACCCGGACGGTCCAGCAAATATTCGATGTTCTGTGCATGCTGTTGACCGTTCCACGACACCTGTCGTTGGGAAGGCAACGCTGCATCCGCCAACGCGTGGTTCAATCCTGCGCCGCGCAACGCTTCCAGCACCCGCACGGAAACCCCTTCCAGCGCGGCAAAGCGGCGCCATTCGCTGACCAGCGTCACCGGGTAACCGAGCCGGCGCAGCCCCAAGGCCACCGCCGCACCCGCAGGCCCGGCGCCCAGAACCAGAATCATGGGCCGAAGCGCCGTTCAGGGCCGCGATAACGCGCGTGATCCCGCAGCCATTCAATGACATGTTGATTGCTCGCATCGGGATGCGCGACGAGGAAACCGGCAATGTGCCCGCTCAACGCCGCACACCCCAGGCTGGCACCGGACTGGCCCGGATACGTCCCGTGCACACACGCGGCGAAATCCGCCTGGGCGCTGTTGAGCCACGACCATTCGTTTTCAGCGCAACGGGCATCACCGGTCACCCGCAGCACCTGTGGATAATTCGCCGGATACACGCCCTCGCCCTGGGCCGGACTCGACGCGCAAAGCAACACACCTCGCGCCACCGCTGCGGCACAGGCTTCACGCAACAAGCTGCGATCCTGGCGCAAGCCGAGGCTCAAATTGATCAGCCGCACCTCCTGCGTCACCAACCAATCAATCGCCGTGGCAATCTGCAACGCGCTGGTCACGCCGCGCTGATCGAACACCTGAGCCACACAAAAAACCGCCGCCGGAGCCCGTCGGCCAATCGCCTCGATCACCGCGCTGCCGTGGCCGAGTGGATCGTCGCGCAGATCGCTTTGCGCCAGCCCATCCTCCAACAGCGAAAACCTGCGCCCCGCGACAACCTGCACCCGTTGCGCCGCCGAGTGGCCGCTGTCCACCACGCCAATTCGCAGTTCAGGCTTCATGCAGCACCGTTTTCGAGGTGAGCACACCGTCGAGCAATTCAAAGCGCAGATCGGCGTCCGCAAGGGTCGATGGGCGATGGCTGATCAGGATGCGCGTGCGTCCGGCAAACAGTCGGTCGATGGCTTCGATCACTTCGCGTTCAGTGGCTTCATCCACCGCCGACGTGGCTTCGTCGAGCACAAGGATCAACGGGTCCTGCAACAGCGCCCGGGCGATGGCGATCCGTTGTTTCTGCCCGCCGGACAACTGCTGTCCGCGCTCGCCCAACGGGCTGTCGAGACCTTCGGGCAAGGACGCGATCAGGCTGTCGAGTTGCGCCAGCCGCGCGACTTCGGCAATTGCCTCGCGACTGGCGTCCGGCACCGCATAAGCCAGGTTATCCGCGAGGCTGCCGCGAAACAGCACGATGTCCTGACTGACGATCGCGATCCGTCGACGCAGCTCGAACAGGTCCAGTTCACGTAGATCCACTTCCCCGAGCAACACCCGGCCAGACTGTGGATCGTGGTGCCGCTGCAGCAGGTCTATGAGGGTCGATTTACCGGCACCGGAGCCACCGCTCAGAGCGACTTTCAAGCCGTAGGGAATGCGCGCATCGATCCCGCTTAACGTGCTCGGACGACCCGGATGGCTGAAATGCACATCGTCGAAACGCAGCTCACCCGAGTTCGGCATCAGCTGCGGCGTGACCGGCGTGAGCACGGTCGGTTCTTCGCCGCGCAATTCCATCACCCGCCCGAGGCTCACCGTCATGCGCTGGATCGCGACGTAGAGCCCGAGCAAACTTTGCACCGGCCCCACCGCCATGCCGAGGTACGTGGAAAACGCGATCAGCGCACCCAATTGCCAAGTGCCCTGCACCACCCAATAACCGCCGATCAAAAACGCACAGGCTCGGGACAACGAGGTCAGGGTTCCCGGCACCGCCTGGGTGAAAAATTCGGTGACTTGCAGGCGCAGCAACTGGCTCATGTAGCCCTGGCCCAAGGTTTCCAGGCGTCGCGCTTCGCGCTGTTGCTGGCCGGCGGACTGGATGAATTTCATGACCGGCAGCGTCTCGACCATAAACGACGACATGTCCGCCGAGCGCTCGCGCAATTGCCGCACATCACGCTCGACCTTGCGCCGCATCCAGCGCAGCCACAGTACGTCGAGGGGAATCAGCACCAGCGCCAGCAGCGAGAGTTTCCAGGACAAGGTCAACAGCATCGCTATCGAGAAGACCAGGCCGATCACGCTCGACACCGCCGAGAACAGCGAGTCCACGGCAAAGCGCTGAATCTCCGCGACGTCGCCATCCAGGCGCGACATCAAATCGCCGATGCGCCGCTGGCCGTAGAAGCTCGGCGACAAGGTCTGCAAATGCCGATACAGATCATCGCGCAGGGCAAACAGAATCCGCCCGGACAGCCGCGTGTGCAGGTAACGGTTGATCCCCGACAACGCCGTGCCGAGCAGACCGGCGACCATCATCAGCCCGGCGATCAGCACCAGCACCGGAAAATTGCGCCCTAATAAGCCGTCGTCGATCAACAGTTTGGTCAGCCACGGTTGCACCAGCACCAGCAACGACGCGCAAATCGACAACCCGAGCAATCCGGCAATCGCCAATCGATGCGGCCGCACAAAGCTGTAGAGCCAGCGCAACGCCGCTTGCAGGGCTTGCGGGTCGCGGCTGTCGATCAGCCGCACGATCAAGCGCTGCATCACAGGCGCAACTGTTTGAGTTTGCGGTACAGGGTCGCGCGGCTGATGCCGAGGGCGTCGGCGGCGGCCGAGACGTTGCCCTGGTGCGCGTCCAGGGATTGGCGGATCAGCTCCAGTTCGTTTTCGCGAATGCTGCCGGCCTGGGGGCGCTCGGTGGTGGTCAGGTCGTCGAGCATGCTGTCGGGCAAATGGTCGAGGGTGAGCACGCTGTCGCCCGACTCGCGCATGGCCAACGCGGTGCGCAGGACCATCTCCAATTGACGGATGTTGCCCGGCCAGTGATAGCCGCCGAGCAGTTTGCTCAGGTCGTCATGCAAGGTCACCGTCGGCGCGTCGAGCTTGGCCAGCAAGCGACCGACCAAACCGCTGAAATCCTCGCGTTCGCGCAGGGCCGGGAGCATCACGCTGATGCCGTTGACTCGGTAAAACAGGTCTTCGCGAAAGTGTTTGTCTTCCACCAGACGCTTGAGGTCGCGGTGGGTGGCGCAGATCAGCGCGACGTCGATGTCCTGCTCTTCACCGGCACCCAGCGGCGCGACTTTGCGGTCCTGCAACACCCGCAACAGCCGCGCTTGCAAGGCCAATGGCATGTCGCCGATTTCATCGAGGAACAAGGTGCCGCCATGGGCCTGTTGCAGGCGTCCGACCATGCCGCCACGGCGCGAACCGGTGAACGCGCCTTCGCGGTAGCCGAACAGTTCCGACTCGATCAGGCCTTCTGGAATCGCCGCGCAATTCACCGCGACGAAGGGTTTGTCACAGCGGGTGCCGGCCATGTGCAGCGCGCGGGCGATGACTTCTTTACCGGTGCCGGTTTCGCCGAGCAGCAACACCGGCAACTCATTGGCCAGACCTTGGCGGGCCATGCGCAAGGCGCGGGCGTAACGCACATTGCTGCCGGCCAGGGATTCGAGATCCGGCGGTGGCTTGGCCGGTTTGGCGGCCGGGCGGGTGGTGGTGCCGACGTTGATCGACCGCTGGGGCGCGCGCAGGGTTTTGTAGAAGAATTCGCCCTTGGCGGTTTGCAGGCTGCCGACGCCGCCCTGTTGCAACCGGGCCAGCAATTGCAGGCCATCGACGCCGAGAAATTCTTCGCAGCGATGCCCGACCAAGGCCGAGCGATCGGCGCGCAGCAACTGACAGGCCTGGGCGCTGACCGCCAGAATTTGTCCGCCGAGGCTCACCGCCAACAGGCCTTGCCATGGGGATTCGAGGTACTGCCGACGACTGTGGAAGGCGAGGACGATTTGATCGGGATAGCTGGCGTTAAACACCCGGCTTTCAATCTGACTGACCGCCATGGCCAGCAGCGCGGTGCTGTCGTGGACGCGACCGAGGGGGCCTTCGCGGGTCAGGTCGAGGACGCCGAGGATGTCGCCTTGCGGGCAATGAATCGGCACTGAGGTGCAAGAGAAATCGCTGAGGCGATCCAGGTAATGTTCGCCGCAATCGATCAAGGTCGGTCGGGCTTCCACCAGCGCGGTGCCGAGGGCATTGGTGCCGCGCGCGGCCTCGCTCCAGCAGGCGCCGAGGGTGATGTCCTGCAGGCCCGAGCCCTTGAGACGATCGGCGCGGCCTTCGACGGCGAGGATCGTGGCGTCGGAATTGGCCAGGATGATCAGGCCTTCCTTGCCCTGGCGCTCGGCCAGGTAATCGATGGCCGGCATCGCCGCATCGATCAGCAAGCGATTGCTGGCCAGCAGCACCTCAAGGCTGGCGCTCGATTCCAGGGTCAACTCGTGCTTGCCGTTGAAATGCACGCCATGGCTGAGGCTGCGCCGCCATGAGGCATCGATTTCCGCACGCAATACGCCATCGGGCACTTCGCCTTCGAGGTGAAGCTTTTCCCGGGCCAGCCGGGCTTCCTGATGCGGTTTGGGGTGTGTTGTTTTTATGAGTGTCATCAAGCGCTCCGCAGCGGTCCGCTTCGCGCTTTTTGAAATCAGCGCCGTGGCGTCAATCTTTACGTTAACGTCAGGGCGATGGCAAGAGCCGTAGGGCGCTTGTGTTGTATATGGGGGACCGCGTTATCGTTCTTCGCGAGCAAGCCCGCTCCCACAGGTGACCGAGTACACCCATGGGAATGCGCTCACCTGTGGGAGCGGGCTTGCTCGCGAAGGCTATCTAACAGACACCCTCAAACTCAGAGCTGCCACACCTCGGCATTCACAAAAAACGCCCGGGCATTATCTTCAAGGCTTTCCAGGTGATACCCGCCCTCCTGCACAATCAGACACGGCAACCCAAGGCTGCGAATCCGCTCACCCAGCGCGGCAAACCCTTCCCGGGTCACCGCGACTTTGCTCTGCGGGTCCAGTTCGAAAATATCGAAGCCCAAGGACAACACCAGCACCTCGGCGCCGAAGTCCTTTACCGCCGCCAAAGCCACCTCAAGTTGCCCAAGGAAATCCGCCTCGCTTGCACCGTGGGCCATCGGCAAGTTCAGGTTGAAACCCTCCCCCGCCCCGACGCCGCGCTCATCGGCAAACCCGGCCACACCGGGATAGAAATTGGTCGGATCGCCATGCACCGAGACGTAGAGCACGTCATCGCGATCGTAGAAAACTTCCTGAATCCCCTGGCCGTGATGCATGTCGGTATCGAGCACCGCCACCCGCGCAAATCCGCCACGCAACACCTGCGCCGCCACCGCTGCGTTGTTCACATAACAGAAACCACCCGCCGCTTCGGCCCGGGCATGGTGACCCGGTGGACGACACAGGGCATACGCCGCCGGCTCGCCATCGAGCAACGCCTGGGCGCCGGCAATCGCGCTTTGCGCCGACCAATAGGCCGAGCGCCAGGTCTGTTCGCCTACTGGGCAACTGCCATCGGCCAGATAACGGGCAGCCTGGGCGAGAATCCCGCGCAAGGCGTTGGGCTCGCGGACGAAGATGTTCGACATGACTTCATCGCCCCAGTCCTCGGGGATTTCTTTCCAGCGTTGATGGGCTTCGTGCAGGAACGTCAGGTACGGCGCGCCATGGACGGCCAACAACGGCGCGAGACCGGCGTCGGTCGGTTGCTCGACGTTGAAGCCCAGGGAATGCGTGGCCTGCACCAGGCGCTGGGCGCGTTCGGGGACTTCCTGTGGCGTGCGCATCTGCCCGCGGGAGTAGTAGTTGCGGGGGTGGTGGAGTAATTGTTCGGGGTGGAAAAAACTGCGCATGGGATAAATTCCTGTCAGTTGATCTAAATCTCGAAACCGAATGCGTTCAATTGTGGGAGCGGGCTTGCTCGCGAAGAGGGAGTGTCAGTCGACATCATTGTTGAATGACACACCGCATTCGCGAGCAAGCCCGCTCCCACATTGGGATTGGGGTTACTCAGTGATTTCGGCGCGGGCCAGGACGGCGTTGAGCAATACGTCCGTGCCCTGGCGCACATCTTCCGGCAACACATCCTCCGCTTCGTTATGGCTCAACCCACCCACACACGGGATAAACACCATCGCCGTCGGGCAGTAACGCGCCAGGTGAATCGCGTCGTGCCCGGCGCCGCTGACAATCGATTGCTGAGCGTAGCCCAGGGCATCCACCGCGTGCTGCACCGCCGCCACGCACTCCGCGTCGAATGGCGTGGCAGGGCTGATCCAGTGAGGGGTGATCGTCAGGTTCAAGCCGCGACCGTCGGCAATCGCCTGAAGTCGCGCGCGCACTTGCTGCTCCATCGCCTCGATCGCTTCATCGCGGTGATGGCGCAAATCAACGGTGAAATTCACCCGCCCCGGAATGGTGTTGCGCGAGGACTTGTTGATGCTCAATTCACCGACCGTGGTCAAGCCTTCCGGGGCGAAATCCGTGGCCAACACTTCAATGGCCTGGATCATCCGCGCCACGCCATAGAGCGCATCTTTGCGCAGCGGCATCGGCGTGGTGCCGGCGTGGGCGGCCATGCCTTCGACCCGCACGTCGAGCCAGCGAATCGCCTGGCCGCCGGTGACCACGCCGATGCTCTTGGCGTTGTCTTCAAGGATCGGGCCTTGCTCGATATGCGCCTCAAAGTACGCATCCACCGCGCCGCCCAACGGTCGCTCGCCGGCATAACCGGTGCGTTGCAGGGCCTCGGCAACGCTGATGCCATCGATGTCGCGCACCGCCAACGCCGCGTCCAGTGGCATGATCCCGGTGAACACTGCCGAGCCGAACATCGCGGGGGTGAAGCGCGCGCCTTCTTCGTTGGTCCATACCGCCACTTCCAGCGGTTTGCGGGTCTGGAGGCCGAGGTCGTTGAGGCAACGCACCACTTCCAGGCCGGCGAGCACGCCGTAGACGCCATCGAAGCGGCCGCCTTCAGGTTGGGTGTCGAGGTGGCTGCCCATCATCACCGGCGCGGCGTCCGGATCGGTGCCTTCGCGGCGGGCGAACAGGTTGCCGATGGCGTCCACGCTCAGGCTCATGCCGGCTTCGCGGCACCAGTGAGAAAACAGTTCGCGACCGGCCTTGTCTTCATCGCTCAGGGCCAACCGGCAACTGCCGCCGCGCGCCGTGGCGCCGATTTCGGCCATGGCCATCAGGCTGGCCCACAGGCGTTCACCGTTAATCTTCAACATAAATGACTCCTCAAAAACCGGGGTTAAGCGTTGGCCAATTCGACGCGTTCAGCGCTGGCATGACGACGGGCAAGGGACAAAACGCAGATCAGCGAAGTGGCGGCGATCAGGCTGTAGAACACCGCCAGCGGCCACCATTGGCCGGCGAATTTGTGCGCCAGCATCGTGCCGATCAGCGGCGTCAGGCCACCGGCCACGGCACCGCAAATCTGATAGGCCAGAGAGATCGCGGTGTAGCGCACCCGCGTCTCGAACATGCCGCTGACGTACCCGGCGATCACCGCGTAAAACGACGCCATGCACACCACCGCCAGGGCGATGCCGAGGATGATCAGCGGCGCCTGGGCCGAGCTGACCAACACGAACATCGGGTACGGCGAGGCCATCGCCAACAGCGACATCAGGCACAGAAAACGCGTCGCTCCGATCTTCTCCGCGACCCACGCCGCCAGTGGCTGAATGCAGAACTGAATGATCGCCACCACAAACAGGCATTCAAGAATCAGCGAGCGCGGCAATTCGAGTTGCTGTGTGGTGTAGGCGATCATGAAGGTGTTGGTGAAATACACCCCGGCAATCCCGAGGGTGTTGGCGCCGATGCACAGCAGCAGCGGACGCCAAGCAGTGCGCAGCACTTCCATCACCGGCGCCTGTTCCTTGCGCGTGCTTTTGCTCGCCAGTTCGCGGCTGGCGAGGAACTCCGGGGATTCATTCACACCGAGGCGAATCGCCAGGCCCACAATCAGCAACAGCGAGCTGGCAAGGAACGGCAGGCGCCAGCCCCAGCTCATCAAATCGGCTTCCGGCAACCGGGTGACCGCGCTGAAGGCCAGCAGCGACAAGATCAAACCCGCCGGGCTGCCCAGTTGCGCGAAGGAGGCGAAGAAATTGCGGCGGCCCTTGGGCGCATGCTCACCCGCCATCAACACCGCGCCGCCCCACTCGCCACCGACCGCAATGCCCTGGACGATGCGCAGCAGAATCAACAACACCGGCGCGGCGACGCCGATTTGGGCGTAGGTCGGCAGCAAACCGATGCACACCGTAACCACGCCCATCATCAGCAAGGTGATGATCAGCGACTTCTTGCGCCCGATGCGATCGCCGATATGGCCGAAGATAATCCCGCCCAACGGCCGCGCAAAGAAGCCCACGGCGAAGGTGCCGAACGCGGCCATGGTGCTGAACAGTTTGTCGTCGGAGGGAAAGAACAGCGCGCCGAACACCAGCGCGGCGGCGGTGGCGTAGATGTAAAAGTCGTACCACTCGATCATGGTGCCAATGAAGGCGGCCGCTGCGGCACGGCGCGGTTGAGACGAAGCAACAGGCTTCATGGGGTCGGGCTCCTTTGATTATTTTTTTGGCAGGAGGAAATCGGATGCATCAAGGCACTCTGGCGGCGCCTGTCTTGAAGGTGATTTATCGTCCCAGGGCTATGATTAGTCAATTTTCTATTTATTATGCGAACTATTACGTCAGCTTATAATCGAGAGCCGCCATGGCCGAACGCGAAGTACAACGCCTGCTCAATGACCGCCTCGACTGGAACCTGCTGCGCACCTTCAGGGTGATCGGCCAGGAACTGAGCATCAGCCGCGCCGCCGCGCGCCTGCACCTGACGCAACCGGCGGTGAGCCAGGCGTTGAAGCGGCTTGAGGAGCAACTGGGCCGGCAACTGATCGCCCGGCGGGGACCACGCTTTGCCCTGACCGAAGTTGGCGAGCAGATCTTCGAACTGGCCGGGGAAATCTACGGGCAGATGTCGCAGGTCAGCAGCGTGCTGGAGCAACCGGCTGATGAAGTGATCGGCAAGGTGCGCTTGCTGATCATCAGCCGAATCTTCTCCGAGCGTTTCGATGACTTCCTCGCCGACTTCCACCGCCAGCATCCGCGCGTGGATCTGGAGGTGGATGTGATGCGCAGTTCCGACATCGTCAGCGCCTTGCAGGAGAAAACCGCGACCCTCGGTTTGAGCCTCAATCGTCGGCCGCAACCGCGCCTGGAACAGCGGCTGTTCCTGCGTCAGCGCTATGCGTTTTTCTGCGGCAAGCATCACGCGCTGTTCGGCCAACAGAACGTCGCCGAAGGGGATTTGCAGCGGGAGAACTTCGTCAGTTTCACCAGCGACCAGATTGGCGGCATGCTCTCGCCGCTGACGATTTTTCGCGATCAGCAGGGCTTCAGTGGGCGCATTGTGGCGTCGTCGCCGAGCCTGGAAGAAGTCCGGCGACTGGTGATCGCCGGGTTTGGTATCGGCTGTTTGCCCGAGCACGTGGTAGCGGCCGACGTCGACGCCGGATTGCTCTGGCGCCTGCCGCCCCACGAAGGGATTGCCGATGTGGATATTCATTTGCTGTGGAACCGCGAGCAACGCATGAGCCGCGCAGAGACGCTGTTTATCGAGAGCTTGCAGGCGTGCCTGAGCGACTAGAGGCGTAGCACCTGCGCCACCGGCTCACCGGCCTTCAAGCGCTCTAATAAACGTGGTTCGGCGCGATCGGAAGCCAAGGCCTGATCAATCACAGCGGCGGCGGTTGTCCAGTCGAGAAACAGCACGCCGTTGTCGTCCGCCAGCACCAGATCCCCGGGATTGACCGTGACGCCAGCACACTGGATCGGCTGATTGATCTGGCTGTCGCCGCGCCCATGCAGCTTGGTGGTCAACAGGCTGGTGCCGCGAGCGAACACCGGCAGTCCGGCTTCGCGCAGCTCCAGCAGGTCAGTCACCGCGCCGTCCACCACAATGCCCACGGCACCGGCGCAATGCGCCGCGCAACTGGTGACCGCGCCGACCGGGGCGTGTTGCCAGTCGCCATCGGTGTCGATCACCAGCACATCGCCGGGTTTGATCAGCGCCAAGGCCTGGTTGACCGCGATGGCATCGGCGCCGACCAGTTTCAGGGTCAATGCGCGACCGACCACTTTCACGTTGGGTACCATGGCCCGCAGGTGCGATTCGGCAAAGCCCTCCTCCAGGAAATGCCCAAGGGTTGGAAAGCTCACGGCTTTTAATTGCTCGATCAGTTTCGACTCATGCATTGTGCAATTCCTTCGTGATCAACTCGGCGACACAATCGATTTCCAGCGATACGCCCCACAACGCCACGCACACCGTGGTCCGCGCGGGCGGCGCATGGCCGAGAAATTCGCGATACACGGCGTTGAACGGCTCCAGTTGCGCTGGGTCGGTGAGGTAGGCGTTGACCTTGATCACATGGCTGAAATCGGACCCGGCCTCAATCAGGATCGCCTCCAGGTTGCGCAAGGTTTGCCGCACTTGCTCGGTGAAATCGGCGGGTTGGTCATTCAGGTCGCTTTGAGCCGGAATCTGCCCGGCGGTGAACACCAGATGGCCGCTGACCACCGCTTGGGAGTAAGGCCCGACCGGGCCGATAAAGCCTGGGGCGGATTGAATTCTGCGCATGCTGTTGGGCTCCTTTCAGGCTGCAGCGGATTTGAAGGGTTTGTTCGGCGCGTCGGCGGTTTTTTCAACCGGGATTTCGCTGATGTCGCGCTTGAAGGTTTCGGTCAGCAGCAACAACGCCAGCAACGAAATCAACGCCGCGCCGATCATGTACCAAGCCACCGAAGAACCTTTGCCGGTCGCCGCAAGCAACGCGGTGGTGACAATCGGCGTCGCCGCACTGCCCAGCAAACCGGACAACATGTAGCTGATCGACAGCCCCGAATAACGCACTCGCGTGCCGAACAACTCGGCGAGAAAGGTCGCAATCGGTCCGTAATTCGCAGCGAACGCCGTCATCAACAGCAGGTAGCCGAAGATCACCAACGGCAGCTCTTTGGTGTCCATCAACCAAAACATCGGGAACGCCACCAGGGCTTCAGCGACGATGCCGGCAACGATGATCGGCTTGCGTCCAAAGCGATCCGACAGCGCGCCGAACACCGGCAACATGACGATGCACCACGCACAGGACAGCAACACCACGCCGAGCATGGTGCTGCGGCTGAAACCGAGATTCTGCGTGCCGTAGGCCAGGCCGAAGGCGACGATGATGTTGAACGAAGCCCCGGTCGACATCGTGGCAATGCCGCCCAGCACCACTTGCTTCCAGTACTTGCGAAACACCTTCGCCAAGGGCATTTTCACCTGCACTTCGGCTGCCTTGACCTTGTTGAAGGCCGGGGTTTCGGCGATGTTCAACCGAATGTACAAACCCACGGCGATCAGCAACACGCTGGCCAGGAACGGGATGCGCCAGCCCCAGGCCAACAGGTCTTCCGGGGACAGGTACGCGGCGATCAACAGGAAGGCCAGGTTGGCGATCATGGTCCCGGCCGGCACGCCGATTTGCACCCAGGAACCGTACAAACCGCGCTTGTTGGCCGGCGCATGTTCCACCGCCATCAACACCGCCCCGCCCCACTCGCCGCCCAGTGCCAGGCCTTGAATCACCCTGAGCAACAGCAACAGGATCGGCGCCCAGATGCCGATGGCCGCGTAGTTGGGCAACAGGCCGATAGCGAAGGTGGCGGCGCCCATGGTCAGCAGCGAAATCAACAGCATCGACTTGCGTCCCAACTTGTCACCGAAATGCCCGAACAACGCTGCGCCGACGATTCGTGCCAGATAGGCCGAGGCGAAGGTGCCGAACGCGAGCAACGTGCCGATCAAGGGTACAAAATCCGGGAAGAATACTTTGTTGAACACCAGTGCCGACGCCGTGGCGAAGACAAACAAGTCGTACCATTCCACGGTGGTGCCGATGACACTGGCCACGGCGACTTTTTTCATGCTGATTGGGGCTTGCGGCGGTGCGCCGGACTTTTCTGCGGACGATAGATCGCTCATCACTGACTCCAGGAATTGGTTTAATTGTTTTTACTGGCAGTAAATCGTTTGAGAGTGAGGGATTGTTGTTATGCCTCGCCCAACTCAGTGGGCGAGTTTTTAGTTAGTAACCGAGTGTTCGGTCCGCACAATTCAATAACGGCTCATCGGCGTTTAAACGGCGGAAGTTCTCCGCGACTTGTTCGGCAATACAGTCGTGGGACGCGGCCGAGGCCATGTGTGGCGTGATCGTGACGCCGGGCATGCTCCAGAGACGATGATCGGTTGGCAGCGGTTCCTGTTCGAAGACATCCAGCAAGGCACCGCGCAGTTTTCCGGTGTGCAGGGCCTGTTCAAGATCGTCGATATTCAGATGACCGCCGCGCCCGCAATTGACCAGTGCGGCGCCATTGGCCAAGTGTTCGAAGGTTGCATGACCGAGAATGCCGCGAGTCTCACTGGTCAGCGGCAACAGGTTGATCAACAGCTCGACGCCGTCGAGAAACGGGTTCAGTTGTTCGGCACCGGCGAAGGTCTGGATGCCGTTCAGATCCTTGCGACGGCGGGCCCAACCGCGAACGTCATAACCGGCGGCGGCCAGATCCTGGGCAATCGCGCTGCCCAATGATCCAAGTCCCATTACCCCGACCTTGAATTGCCCCGCCGCCCGTTGCAGCGGTCGCTCCCAGTGTTGTTTGCGCTGTTGCTCAAGCACTTGATCGAAGCCACGGTGATAGTGAATCACCGCCCAGCGCACGTACTCGGTCATGCCCTGGCGATGGCCGGGATCGACTACCCGACACACCGGCAAATCCGGGCACGAGGGGTCGTGTTCCAGGTGATCGATACCGGCGGCGACCGAGTGAATCACTTGCAGGTTCGGTAACGCACCGAGGCTGCCCGGCAGCGGAAACCAGCACGCCGCAATTTGCGCCTGTTTGGCCAGCGGATCGTCGGCCAGCACGGTGGTGAGTTGCGGCGCGCTGCGGGCAAACGCGGCTTGCAGTTGTTTGAGCAGCAGGGTGTCGCGGGACAGTAAAACCACGGTATTCATGAAAGATAGGACTCACGCTGGGATTCGATCAGGGTCAGAGCGGCCTCCCAGGCCAGGTCGATGATGTTGTCCTGTTCATCGCGGTCAAACTGTTCGGCGGTGTGGGCGCAAACTTCCGGGGACGGGTAATGCAACGCCGAACCACCGGCCAGCGCCGCCACCTGCGCCTGGCAGGCACGCTCCAGAAAGTGGATTTCCTGGAACGCCTGGGCTACGCCTGAACCCCCAACCAATAAGCCGTGATTGCGCAGGATCATCGCCCGGTGCGGCCCCAGATCGGCGATCAAACGCTCGCGCTCATCCAGTGACAACGCGATGCCTTCGTAGGTGTGATACGCCAATTTGCCGTAGAACTTCAGCGCGTGTTGGCTGATCGGCAACAAGCCCTGCTTCTGTGCCGCGACCGCCATGCCCGCTGCGGTGTGGGTGTGGATGACGCAGTTGAGATCCGGGCGCGCCATGTGGATCGCCGAATGGATGACAAAGCCTGCGGCGTTGACCCTGTGACCGGCGTATTCGGGATCGACGTTGCGCCCGTCCTGATCGATGCGCACCAGGTCCGAGGCGCGCATGCGGTCAAAAATCACCCCGTAGCGGTTGATCAGAAAGTGATGCTCAGGCCCCGGAATACGCAGGGTGATGTGGGTGTCGATCAGGTCGGTCATGCGAAAGTGCGCGACCAGCCGATACAGCGCCGCCAGTTCGCAACGGGCTTGCCATTCAACCGGGTCGATGTGTGCAGGTTTACTCACGAATACACCTCTTTAGCAGCGTGGGTGACGACCGGGTTGGCGCGCAGGCGGGCCAGGCCGTAAACACCGATCAGGGACAGGGCCGAGAGCAAGGTGAAGAACACCGCCAGCGGCAACCATTGTCCGGAAAATTTGCTCGCCAGCAGCGTGCCGATCAGCGGCGTGGTGCCGCCGGCCAGGGCGCAGCTCAACTGGTAAGCGATGGAAATGCCCGAGTAGCGCAGGTGCACCGGGAACGCCTGGGTCATGTACCCGGCAATCACCGCGTACAGCGCCGAGAGGATCACCACTGCCAGCGCGATGCCGAGGGTCATCAGCACAATGTTTTGCGTGCCCACCAGGAGAAACATCGGGTACGGCGTGACCATGCACAGCAGCGCGACGAGTTTGAGGAAGCGGCCTTCGCCGATGCGTTCGGCCAGCAGTGCCGAGAGCGGTTGCGAGAGCAACTGAATGACAGTCACCAGAAACAGGCAGTCGAGAATCGTCGCGCGGGCGATGCCTTGATATTGGGTGACGTAGGTGATCATGAAGGTGTTGGTGAAGAAGAACCCGGCCGAACCGATGGTCACGGCGGCGGCAGCGAACAGGATCTGCCGCCAGCAGGTGCGGATCACGTCCTTCACCGGGTATTGGGCAGTTTCGTTGTTGTCCCGGGCCTTGGCGAATTCCGGCGATTCGTGAACCCCGGAACGGATCATCAGGCCCACCATCATCAACACGCCGCTGGCGAGGAACGGCAGACGCCAACCCCAGGCGAGGAAGTCTTGCGGCTCAAGGGAGGTCACCAGACGAAAAGCAATCAACGCCAACAGCAAACCCGCCGGGCTGCCGAGCTGAGCGAACGAAGCGTAGAAAGTCTTGCGCTTGGCCGGTGCGTGCTCGCTGGCCATCAGCACCGCCCCGCCCCACTCGCCGCCGACAGAAATCCCCTGGATCAGTCGCAGCACGATCAAGCCGATCGGCGCCCAGATACCGACGCTGGCGTAACTCGGCAGCAAACCAATACCGGCGGTGGCCAGGCCCATCAGCGCCATCGTCACCAGCAGCATTTTCTTGCGGCCCAGGCGATCACCCAGATGACCGAAGACCATGCCGGCCATCGGTCGGGCAATGAAGCCGACGGCGAAACTGCCGAAGGCCGCCAGGGTGCTCATCACCGGGTCACTGCTGGGAAAGAACACTTGCCCGAGCACCAGCGCCGCCGCGGTGGCGTAGATGTAGAAGTCGTAGAACTCGATGGTCGTGCCAATGAAGGCAGCGGCCGCGGCGCGTCGCGGTTGAGGGGTAGTGTGCATGCAAGGACCCTGTGTATTTATAGTTTTGGGCAGGTACTGAAGGCTGTGTACGGTTGCACTCTGTGGCGCTTGTGGGCTTTATCGCTTCCGTGCCAGGATTAGTCAATTTTCAAATTCTTATCTTTACTATTAGCTGCGCTACTACATGGACGCTTTATGCCCTCTACTTCGAACCCTTGGGTTGGTCGTCGCTTTCTCAATGACCGTCTCGACTGGAACCTGCTGCGCACCTACCTGGTGATCGGCCAGGAAGGCAGCATGAGCCGCGCCGCTGCGCGTTTGCACATCACCCAGTCGGCGGTCAGCCAAGCGCTGAAACGCCTGGAAGAACAATTGGAATGTGTGTTGATTGCCCGCAGTGGGCGGCGATTTGATCTGACGGAAACCGGGGAAGAAGTCCTGCGTATCGCGGCGGACATCTACGGCGATATTTCACGCTTGGGCACGGTGGTGGAAAGTCGGCATGACGATGTGGTGGGCAAGATCCGCATCCTTACCGTCAGCGGCGTGCAGGCGCGGCATTACGATGAATTCCTCGCGGACTTCCATGAAACCCACCCGAAGATCGAACTGGAAGTCGAGGTGATGGGCAGCTCGAACATCATCAGTTCGTTGCTGCAAAAGACCGCGACCATTGGCGTCGGCCTGTGCCGTTTACCGCAGCCACGGCTGGAGCAGCGGGTGCTGTTCCGTGAACGGTATGCGTATTTTTGCGGGCAGCGTCATCGGCTGTTCGGGCAGGAGAATCTGACTCTGGAACAGTTGGCGGCGGAGAACTTCGTCAGCTTCACCAGCGATCAATTGGGCGGCAATCTTTCGCCCCTGACGCTGTTTCGTGATGAACAGGGCTTTACCGGCAAGATCGTCGCCTCCTCCACCAGTTTCGAAGAAATTTACCGCTTGATCTGCGCAGGGTTCGGGATTGGTTGTTTGCCGGTGCACTTGGTGCGGCGAGATGTCGAGCAGGGTTTGCTCTGGCGTTTGCCGCCGGAAGACGGCGTGGTGGATTTCGATATCCAGCTGTTGTGGAATCGCGAGCAGAAGATGACTCAGGCCGAAACGGTGTTCCTGGAAAGCTTCCAGCACATGCTCAGCATTCGTGAGCCTGTGCTGTGAAGCTTTGAGCGCTTAGACGTGAGGATCGCCCGGCGGTTTGGCGGGCGTAGCGTATTGCGGCTTGAGATGGCCGTCCTGGTCGAGTAGCCAGGCGTCCATGATCTGCCGCACCACAGGGCCGGCAACGCGACCACCGGCCTCGCCGTTTTCAATCATCACCGAGATCACGATTTTCGGATGCTCGGCCGGGGCGAAACCGACGAACAGTGCGTTGTCGCGGTTACGCTCCAGGGTTTTCGCCCGGTTGTAACGCTCGCCCTGCTTGATCGCCACCACCTGAGCGGTACCACTCTTGCCGGCAATGCGGTACTGAGCGCCCACTGCGGCCGCCCGGGCAATCCCGCGCGCGTCGTGCATCACCATTTGCATGCCGTGGTTGACCTGTTCCCAATCACGCGGATCCTTGAGCAGGATGTTCGGCATCGGATTCTCGTCCACCGGCGCTACGCCGTCGACGGTCTTGGCCAGATGCGGACGGTTCCACACGCCCTTGTTGGCGATCAACGCGGTGGCCTGGGCCAGTTGCAATGGCGTGACCTGCATGTAGCCCTGACCGATGCCGAGGATCACCGTTTCGCCGGGGAACCATGGCTGACGGCGGGTCGCGCGTTTCCAGGCCTGGGACGGCATCAGACCGGGCGACTCTTCGAACATGTCCAGGGAGACTTTCTCACCGAGACCGAACATCGCCATGTAGTCGTGAAGGCGGTCAATACCCAGCTTGTGGGCTAGGTCGTAGAAGTAGGTGTCGTTGGAGCGCATGATCGCCGCGTCCATGTCCACCCAGCCGTCGCCGCTGTGGTTCCAGTTGCGGTATTTGTGATCGAAGTCCGGCAGTTGATAGTAACCGGGGTCGAAGACGCGGGTTTGCGGGGTGACTACACCGGCGTCGAGACCTGCGATGGCCACTTCAGGCTTGATGGTCGAGCCTGGCGCATAGAGGCCGCGCAGCACGCGGTTGAACAGCGGCCGGTCGATGGAATCGTGCAGCGCCGCGTATTCCTTGAAGCTGATGCCGGTCACGAACATGTTCGGGTCGAAGCTTGGCTTGCTGACCATGGCCAGTACTTCGCCGGTTGACGGGTCGAGGGCGACCACCGAGCCACGGCGATCCCCCAAAGCATCCTCAGCGGCTTCCTGAAGGTGGACGTCGAGGCTCAGGACGATGTTTTTGCCAGGTGTCGGATCAGTGTGTTTGAGTACGCGCAGCACGCGGCCCTGGGCGTTGGTTTCGACTTCTTCGTAACCGACGTGGCCGTGCAGCTCCGACTCGTAGAATTTTTCGATACCGGTCTTGCCGATGGATTGGGTACCACGGTATTCCACCCCATCCAGCGCCTTGGATTCTTTCTCGTTGATACGACCGACGTAACCGATCGAGTGGGCGAAATGCGCGCCCATCGGGTAGTGACGGACGAACTGCGGCTCCACATCCAGCCCCGGCAGGCGGAACTCGTTAACCGCGAGGACGGCGATCTGCTGTTCGGTGAGTTCATAGAACAAGGTCACCGGAACGAAGGGGTGCCGTGCCTGTTTCATGGCTTTGTCGAACAACGTGCGGTCTTCAGCCGGCAGGTGCAGGAGGTTGACCACCTCGTCCAGCTCTTCCTTGACGTCGGAGGCGCGTTCGCGGGTGATGGTCAGGTTGAAACTGGGCCGGTTGTCCGCCAGGACCACGCCATTGCGGTCGTAAATCAGCCCTCGGGTCGGGGTGATCGGCAACACGTGGACGCGGTTGTTCTCGGAGATGGTCGAGTGGTAATCGAATTCGACCACTTGCAGCACGTACATGCGCACTACCAGCGCGCAAGTGATGGCGACCACAAACAAGGCGCAGGCCATTAGTCTTTTATTGACCAGCCGCGTCTCTTTTTCGTGGTCCTTGATCGGTATCGGTTCGGGCATTTCTGCAGCAGCTCTTTGACGATGAAGGGGGCGCCGATCCTGGGGCTTGAAATCAGTCCGTTAAAAAACGAGCTGCACCATACCAAAAATGACGCCGGCACTTTAGCGCGATTTCCTCGAATGGTTGTCCTTGAGGGCCAAAACGACGGTCGGACGTGTTGGGTGGCGTGAGGTACTCGTGCGCTTTACTCAAGATTGATATTCCCATTCATGCATTTTTCTTGTAGATGGGCCTGTGGATACTGGGTGCATGACATTCCCTTTCTGGAGTTTTTTATGCACTCGCGTTTTCAACGATTACTGGGTTCGACCGGGTTTTCGATCGGTCTTGAATTGCCGCTGGATAACGATTGGTCCAGTGATGGTCAACGGCAGCGGCTGGCTGAAGACAGGCCTTTTGGTGTTCCCGACCTGAAGCAGCACGCGGCTCTGGCACGTTTGGCCGATAAGTCGGGGTTTCGTGCACTTTGGGTGCGCGACGTGCCGGTGTATGACCCGAATTTCGGTGACGCTGCACAGGTGTTTGAAGCCTTTTCCTACCTGGGCTATTTGGCGGGGATCACTGAAAACATCATGTTGGGTACGGCAGCGGTGGTGCTGCCATTGCGCCAGCCGTGGTTGACGCTCAAGGCTGCTAATAGTGTCGATGAACTGAGTGACGGACGCTTGCTCCTTGGCGTGGCCAGTGGGGACCGTCCGATGGAGTATCCGTTGTTTGGTGTGGATTACGCCCAGCGCGGCGAAATCTTTCGCGATACGGTTGAGTTGTTGCGCAGCCAGGGTGACGGTCGCTTACCTGAAGGTGCACGCCTGCTACCAGAGCGTGATCAGCCGGTGCCGTTGTTGGTGGCGGGGCTTGGTCAGCAGTCTCCGGCGTGGATCGGCCAGCACATGGACGGTTGGCTCGCCTACCCCGGCACTCCGGATGAGCATCGTCGTCGAGTGGGGCTGTGGCGAGAGGTCGGTGGCGACAAGCCTTACATCAGCTTTGTTCATCTGGATCTGGAAGCGAATCCGTATGCGCCGATGCGGCGTGTGCGCTTCGGCGGTAGCTGCGGGCGACTGGCATTGATCGATGAACTTCAGGCTTTGCGTGACGCCGGTGTACAGCATGTGGGTCTGCATATGCGTCGTAGCGAACGACCAGTGTCGGAAGTGATTGAGGAGATCGCGGAACACGTTCTGCCGATGTTTCATTGACGGTGCGGTGGGTGGTCATCAGGGACAGCATTGAGCTGTCCCTTTTTCTTTGCGCCACTTTCCTGCGGACAAAAACAAAACCCCCACCTGCATACGCAGATAGGGGTTTCGGAATTT
>NZ_JAAVVC010000003.1 GCF_018449725.1 Pseudomonas sp. dw_612
GGCTTTTCTATCAATAACTTGCAGAACGCTGGAAAACAGCCCGATTCCTTCTATAAAGAAGCGCCTCTATATAGATGGAATCCTCAAAGCACCCCAGCCTCCTTGAAAGCCGCCACCACACCGGCGTCCAAACCCAACACCCGCTGCAATACCTCCAGCGTGTGCTCCCCTAATAGAGGAGGCGCATTGCGATATTCCACAGGCGTCTCGGACAACCGTATCGGACTCGCCACCTGCGGCACCATCCCGGCCAATGCATGAGGCAGCTCTATAGCCAACCCACGCGCCAGCACCTGCGGATCGGCAAACACCTGCGCCAGATCATTGATCGGCCCACACGGCACGCCCGCCTGCTCCAACTGCACGACCCACTCAGCCGTAGTCTTGAACACCGTCGCTTGGCGAATCAGCGGAATCAATACCGCCCGATTGGCCACCCGCAACTTGTTGGTCGCGAAACGCGGATCATCTGCCCACTGCGACTGACCCGCCACCTCGGCAAACTTGCGGAACTGCCCGTCATTACCCACGGTGAGGATGAAATCACCATCCGCTGTAGGAAAGTCCTGATAAGGCACGATATTCGGATGCGCATTTCCCAGGCGTTTGGGCGCATTGCCCGTCGTCAGGTAGTTCATCGCCTGGTTAGCCAGGCAAGCCACCTGCACATCCAGCAGCGCCATATCGATATGCTGGCCGCCACCGTCATGATCCCGATGCGCCAATGCCGCCAGAATCGCCACCGTCGAATAGAGCCCGGTCAGAATGTCTGTCAGCGCTACGCCGACTTTCACCGGCCCGGCACCCTCATCACCTTCAGGTCGCCCGGTCAGGCTCATCAAGCCGCCCAAGCCCTGGATCATGAAGTCATAACCCGCGCGTTTGGCGTAAGGCCCGGTCTGGCCAAACCCGGTGATCGAGCAATAGATCAGATCCGGATTGATAGCCTTGAGCGATTCATAGTCCAGCCCATAAGCCGCCAGCCCACCGACCTTGAAGTTCTCGATCAGGATGTCCGACTTCGCCGCCAGATCAAGCACCAGCTTCTGACCTTCAGGCCGAGTGAAGTCGATGGTCACCGATTGCTTGTTGCGATTGGCCGACAAGTAATAAGCGGCCTCGCTGGTGTTCTCGCCATAGGCGTCTTTAAGGAACGGAGGCCCCCAGGCACGCGTGTCATCGCCATTGCCTGGGCGCTCGACCTTGATCACTTCGGCGCCAAGGTCCGCCAGGATCTGTCCGGACCAAGGCCCGGCCAGCACGCGCGATAAATCCAGTACCCGTAGATGCGAAAGCGCGCCCATGGCCGTTCTCCTATTAATAGAACGCCTGGATGCCAGTCTGCGCGCGACCCAGGATCAGCGCGTGCACGTCATGCGTACCTTCGTAGGTGTTCACCACTTCCAGGTTGACCAGGTGGCGAGCCACACCGAACTCGTCGGAGATACCGTTGCCACCCAGCATGTCGCGAGCCATGCGCGCGATATCCAGGGATTTGCCGCAGGAGTTGCGCTTCATCATCGAAGTGATCTCGACCGCCGCAGTGCCTTCATCCTTCATACGCCCCAGACGCAGGCAGCCTTGCAGGGCCAGAGTGATTTCGGTCTGCATGTCGGCCAGTTTCTTCTGGATCAACTGAGTGGCGGCCAACGGACGACCGAACTGCTGGCGATCCAGCGTGTACTGGCGAGCGGTGTGCCAGCAGAACTCGGCGGCACCGAGTGCGCCCCAAGAGATGCCATAACGCGCGGAGTTGAGACAGGTAAACGGACCTTTCAGGCCACGGACATCCGGGAAGATGTTCTCTTCAGGGACAAACACGTTGTCCATGACGATTTCGCCAGTGATGGACGCACGCAGGCCGACCTTGCCGTGAATCGCCGGAGCGCTCAGGCCTTTCCAGCCCTTCTCCAGAACGAAACCACGGATATCGCCGGCGTCGTCCTTGCCCCAGACCACGAACACATCGGCGATCGGGCTGTTGGTGATCCACATTTTGCTGCCAGTCAGGCTGTAGCCGCCTTCCACTTTGCGTGCACGAGTAATCATCGCGCCCGGGTCGGAACCGTGGTTCGGCTCTGTCAGACCGAAGCAACCGATCCATTCGCCCGTGGCCAGTTTCGGCAGGTACTTTTGTTTTTGCGCTTCGGTGCCAAATTCATTGATCGGCACCATGACCAGCGAGGACTGCACGCTCATCATCGAGCGATAACCGGAATCGACGCGCTCGACTTCACGGGCAATCAGGCCGTAGCTGACATAGTTCAGGCCGCTGCCACCGTATTCCTCAGGAATGGTCGCACCCAGCAGGCCCACGTCACCCATTTCACGGAAGATCGCGATGTCGGTCTTTTCATGGCGGAAAGCCTCCAGAACACGCGGCGCGAGCTTCTGCTGAGCGAATTGCTCGGCGGTGTCGCGGATCATGCGTTCTTCTTCGGTGAGCTGTTGATCCAGCAGCAGGGGATCGATCCAGTTGAAGCTAGCTTTACCGCCCATGAGTGAGTCCTCTCGAATCGGGTCAAATAACGTGGACTGATCCTAGGCCCGGTTCGTCGTCTCGGCAAACGAGGATTTCGCATACTGTTGTGCTAATTTCTCACTCCGAAGCATCGCTAAAGGTCATTAATGCGATGTATTAGTGAGGTTCACGTACATGCGCAGGAAAATCCCCAGTACAACCGCCCTGATCAGCTTCGAAGCGGCAGCGCGTCACGAGAGCTTTACCAAGGCCGCCCAGGAACTTTCCCTCACCCAAGGTGCAATTTGCCGACAGATCGCCAGCCTTGAGGAGTTCCTCAGTGTCGAACTGTTCCGACGCTCACGCCGCGGCGTGAAGCTGACAGAAGCCGGACTTTCCTACAGTCGTCGCGTCGCTACGCAACTCGACGCCGTGGAACGGGACACGCTGTCAGTGATGGGTCAGCAAGGCGCCAATGTCATCGAGCTGGCGGTGGTGCCGACTTTTGGCACCCAATGGCTGTTGCCGCGACTGAAAGACTTCCAGCAAAAACACCCGGAAGTCACGGTTAACCTCACTAACCGCACACGCCCATTTCTGTTCGCCGACACCGAGTTTGATGCCGCGATCTATTTCGGCGACGCGGACTGGTCGGGTACCGAATCCCACAGGCTGATGGGTGAAAACCCGATGCCGGTGTGCAGCCCCGCCCTACTGGGTAAAAAGACACATCTGACACCCGCTCAAATCGCGGAATTGCCCCTGCTGCAACAGACAACCCGCCCGTACGCGTGGCGCCAATGGTTCAACTCGCAGAACCTGAATATCCCGCGCGACATGACAGGCCCGCGTTACGAGCTATTCTCCATGCTCGCCCAGGCGGCCATGCACGACATGGGGATCGCACTGATTCCGCCGTTCCTGATTCAACGTGAACTGGCGGAGAAGCGCCTGGTGATTGCCAACGCTCAGGCTCTGTCGAGCATCAAGGCTTATTACTTGATGATTCCTGAGCGAAAGGTCGAATCGGCGTCTTTAAGAGCTTTTCGGGATTGGCTGGTCAACCAGGCGCACAGCTACAGCCTCGAAGGATAAAGGCTTTAGCCAATTAACTGACCTCGTAGTCAGCAAAACAAAAACACTACAGATATAAGTATTTGTCGCATATTCGTAGACTGTACTGACATGCAGTACAAACGTCCCACAAGTGCCTGAAATCGTGGCCTTGAGCCTCTATTTCGAAGCAATGACCACTCATTCACAACGCCGATGTGTAAATTGTTGAATTTCGACCAGAATCCTTACAAGGCACGGCCTGCAAGGGATTGAACCGGCTAGTTGCGACATTCGGTCACGGGGTGACTTGTAGTTAATTTTCCGTCACCCGTCATAATCCCTTGAAGGGCACAAAGTTCGCCTGCAAAATGCCGCGCCCCGCCCTGATTTGGCGGGATCGTGCTGATCGGCCGCCCCAGCCGCACCATCCGAAGTGCCTGGGTTTACTCAATAAGATCACGCAGGAGATTTGACGTGCACATTGGTGTTCCTCTCGAAACCCAGACGGGTGAAACACGGGTTGCTGCAACCCCGGAAACCATCAAAAAGCTGATCGGCCAGGGTCATAAGGTCACTGTACAAAGCGGCGCCGGGGTAAAAGCCAGCGTTGTCGACAGTGCCTATGAAGCGGCAGGCGCAACCATTGGCAGCGTCAACGATGCCTTTGGTGCCGAGCTGATTCTCAAGGTGGTCGCCCCCAGCGACAGCGAGCTGACTCTGATCAAGAGCGGCACCGTCGTCGTCGGCATGCTCAACCCGTTCAACAATGAAACCATCGCCAAACTCGCCGAGTGCGGCATTACCGCGTTTGCGCTGGAAGCCGCGCCGCGCACCTCCCGCGCTCAAAGCCTGGATGTGCTGTCTTCTCAAGCGAACATTGCCGGTTACAAATCCGTGCTGCTGGCTGCCCACTACTATCCACGCTTCATGCCGATGCTGATGACGGCGGCAGGCACCGTGAAAGCGGCGCGCGTGCTGATTCTCGGCGCCGGTGTAGCCGGTTTGCAGGCGATCGCCACGGCGAAACGTCTGGGGGCGGTGATCGAAGCGTCTGACGT
This sequence comes from Pseudomonas sp. dw_612, assembly GCF_018449725.1. Lineage (GTDB taxonomy): Bacteria > Pseudomonadota > Gammaproteobacteria > Pseudomonadales > Pseudomonadaceae > Aquipseudomonas. The sequence continues at coordinate 4,576 of NZ_JAAVVC010000003.1, forward strand.
GCGTCCTGCGGTTAAAGAGCAGATCGAATCCCTCGGCGCCAAGTTCGTTGACGTGCCTTACGAGACCGATGAAGAGCGTGAATGCGCCGTCGGTGTCGGCGGTTACGCGCGACCAATGCCCGCTAGCTGGATGCAGCGCCAGGCCCTGGCCGTGCACGAACGCGCCAAGCAAGCCGACATTGTCATCACCACCGCACTGATCCCGGGCCGTAAGGCGCCGACGCTGTTGAGCGCGGAAACCGTGGCGCAAATGAAGCCAGGCTCGGTGGTCATCGACCTCGCCGCAGCCCAGGGCGGCAACTGCCCGCTGACCGTGGCCGACCAAGTGGTTGTCGAGAATGGCGTGACCATTTGCGGCCCGACCAACCTGGCCGGAGAAGTCGCGGCAGACGCATCGGCGCTGTACGCCCGTAACTTGCTGGACTTCCTGAAGCTGGTCTTCAACAAAGAAGGTCAGTTCGAGATCAACCTCGAAGACGACATCGTCGCCGCGTGCCTGATGTGCCGCGACGGCCAAGTCATCCGCAAAAACGCCTAAGCAGGGATTCAGACGATGGAAGAGCTTATCTCCCCCGGTATCTACAACCTGATCATCTTCGTGCTGGCGATTTATGTCGGTTATCACGTGGTCTGGAACGTTACACCTGCGCTGCACACTCCATTGATGGCGGTGACCAACGCGATCTCGGCGATCGTGATCGTCGGCGCCATGCTCGCCGCAGCGTTGACCGTCACGCCACTGGGCAAGACCATGGGCACCCTCGCGGTGGCCCTGGCGGCGGTGAACGTGTTTGGTGGCTTCCTGGTTACCCGCAGGATGCTTGAGATGTTCAAGAAAAAAGCCCCGAAAGTCGTAAAAGAAGAGGCGCCTAAGTAATGAGCATGAATCTTGTCACGACGCTCTACTTGATCGCGTCGATCTGCTTTATCCAGGCCCTCAAAGGCCTGTCGCACCCGACCACGTCCCGGCGCGGCAACGTGTACGGCATGCTCGGCATGGCGTTGGCGATCCTCACCACCGTCGGCCTCATTTATAAGCTGGGCGCCGAGCTGGCGACGGCGGGTATTGGCTACGTCATCGTTGGCTTGCTGGTCGGCGGCACCGCCGGTTCGATCATGGCCAAGCGCGTTGAAATGACCAAGATGCCGGAACTGGTCGCCTTCATGCACAGCATGATCGGCATGGCGGCGGTGTTCATTGCGATCGCTGCGGTGGTTGAGCCGCAGTCGCTGGGCATCGTCAAGCAACTGGGGGATCCGATTCCTGCCGGCAACCGCTTGGAACTGTTCCTTGGCGCGGCCATCGGCGCAATCACCTTCTCCGGTTCGGTGATCGCGTTCGGCAAGCTGTCGGGCAAGTACAAGTTCCGCCTGTTTCAGGGCGCACCGGTACAGTTCGGTGGCCAACACAAGCTGAACCTGCTGCTGGGCCTGGCGACGCTGGCGCTGGGCATCACCTTCATGCTGACCGGCAATCTCAGTGCCTTCGCGCTGATGCTGGCCCTGGCCTTCGTGCTGGGCGTGCTGATCATCATCCCGATCGGCGGCGCGGACATGCCGGTCGTGGTGTCGATGCTCAACAGCTATTCCGGCTGGGCAGCGGCGGGGATCGGCTTCTCGCTGAACAACTCGATGCTGATCATTGCCGGTTCGCTGGTGGGTTCGTCCGGTGCGATCCTCTCGTACATCATGTGCAAGGCGATGAACCGCTCCTTCTTTAATGTATTGCTCGGCGGCTTCGGCAATACGGCGGATGCGGCCGGTCCTGCTGGTTCGAAAGAAGCCCGTCCGGTGAAATCCGGTTCGGCTGACGACGCAACCTTCCTGCTGACCAACGCCGACACCGTGATCATTGTTCCGGGCTACGGTCTGGCAGTAGCGCGAGCCCAGCATGCGCTGAAAGAGCTGACCGAGAAGCTGACCCATCGCGGCGTGACCGTGAAGTACGCGATCCACCCGGTGGCCGGTCGGATGCCTGGCCACATGAACGTATTGCTGGCCGAGGCCGAAGTGCCCTACGACCAGGTGTTCGAGATGGAAGACATCAACTCCGAGTTCGGCCAGGCCGACGTGGTACTGGTGTTGGGCGCCAACGACGTGGTCAACCCGGCGGCCAAGAACGATCCGAAGTCGCCGATTGCCGGCATGCCGATTCTCGAAGCGTTCAAGGCCAAGACCATCATCGTCAACAAGCGCTCGATGGCCAGCGGCTATGCCGGTCTGGACAACGAACTGTTCTACCTCGACAAAACCATGATGGTCTTCGGCGACGCCAAAAAGGTCATTGAAGACATGGTCAAAGCCGTCGAGTAAAACCTGCTCCAACGCAATACCCAAAACCTCAGCCTTTAGTAGGCTGGGGTTTTTTTATTCCCCGTGAAACCCGACCAAAGGCTCTAAATCAGGGCTCGGCATTCGACCATGGTAGCGGGACGGATTTTTTTCAAGTCACTAGACTGCACACCTTGCTTCCGTTGCCCGAGATAACAATCCATGTACCGTGATCGTATTCGCTTGCCCTCGTTGTTGGATAAGGTGATGAGCGCCGCTGACGCTGCCGCTCTGATTGAGGACGGCATGACCGTCGGCATGAGCGGTTTCACCCGCGCCGGTGAAGCCAAGGCTGTGCCCCACGCATTAGCCGAGCGCGCCAAAATCACTCCGTTGAAAATCACCCTGATGACCGGCGCGAGCCTGGGCAACGACCTCGATAAACAACTGACCGAGGCGGGCGTGCTGTCACGCCGCATGCCGTTCCAGGTCGATAGCACCCTGCGCAAGGCGATCAACGCCGGTGAAGTCATGTTCATCGACCAGCACTTGTCGGAAACCGTAGAGATGCTGCGCAACCAGCAACTCACGCGCCCGGACATCGCGGTGATTGAAGCCGTGGCGATCACCGAGCAGGGCCATATCGTGCCGACCACGTCGGTGGGTAACTCGGCCAGCTTCGCGATCTTCGCCAAGCGCGTCATCGTCGAGATCAACATGGCGCACAACCCGAATCTCGAAGGGTTGCATGACATCTATATCCCGACCTACCGCCCGACCCGCACGCCAATTCCATTGGTAAAGGTCGACGATCGCATTGGCAGCGCCGCCATTCCGATCCCGCCGGAAAAGATCGTCGCGATCGTGATCACCAATCAATCCGACTCGCCGTCCACCGTACTGCCGCCGGACACCGACACCCAGGCCATCGCCGATCACCTGATCGACTTCTTCAAGCAGGAAGTGGCTGCCGGGCGCATGACCAACAAGCTCGGCCCGTTGCAGGCCGGGATCGGCACCATCGCCAACTCGGTGATGTGCGGCTTGATCGACTCGCCGTTCGAAGACCTGACCATGTATTCCGAAGTGTTGCAGGATTCGACCTTCGACCTGATCGACGCTGGCAAACTGAGCTTTGCCTCGGGCAGTTCGATCACGCTGTCCGCCCGGCGCAATGCCGATGTGTTTGGCAACCTGGAGCATTACAAAGACAAGCTTGTGCTGCGCCCTCAGGAAATCTCCAACCATCCGGAAGTGGTTCGACGCCTGGGCATCATAGCCGTCAATACCGCGCTGGAATTCGATCTGTACGGCAACGTCAACTCCACTCACGTCTGCGGCACGCGGATGATGAACGGCATCGGCGGTTCAGGGGACTTCGCGCGCAATGCGCACCTGTCGATCTTTGTAACCAAATCGATTGCCAAGGGTGGCGCGATTTCCAGCGTGGTGCCGATGGTCAGCCATGTCGACCATACCGAACATGACGTCGACATTCTGGTGACCGAGATCGGCCTGGCTGACCTGCGTGGCCTGGCGCCGCGGGAACGGGCGCGGGTGGTCATCGACAACTGTGTGCATCCGGACTATCGCGAAGCCCTGAATGACTACTTCACAGCGGCCTGCGCGCTCGGCGGTCACACCCCGCACATCCTGCGTGATGCACTGAGCTGGCACATTAATCTGGAAGAAACCGGGCGGATGCTGGCAGTCTGATTGGCATCAATAACAGCTGACGCAAGAACAGTTGCGTCAGCTGATGCTTGCAACACCCACCCCTGTCGAAAACTGTACTGCTGTACTGGTCTTTTCCTACCGTATTTACCTACATTTCCGAGGTCATCTGTCGAAAATGCACTCTATTGGTGCCGACAGGTACAGTTGCCTCAATTTAGACCAGTACACCCCCTATAAACAGTTAACTGGTCCCTCACAATACAAGTGAACTGTATCTAGGGAGACTGGCCAAACGAGAGGATCATTTGCATCAGTTAAACCACTACCTAATCCCGCCACAAGCGGAAGGATGTCAACCATGGAACGTACACTCAGTTCCGAACTGTTCTTCGAAGATACTGCTGCAAAAACCCAGGCTTCCATGCCTCTTCGCGTTATCGCCAACCTGATGTTGTGGCAGCGCCGCATTACCAGCCGCCATCAATTGGCTCGTCTGGATTCGCGTCTGCTGGCTGATGCCGGGATTAGCGAAGCACAACGTTACGAAGAGCTGAGCAAGCCGTTCTGGCGCTAAGTAGCGTCGCTGGCTCTGACCTGTAGGGTCCACCGCCAGCAACCCGAATTGAACAAACAAGACCCGTCGTGGGAAACCACGGCGGGTTTTGTCGTATCAGGACCATAAAAAATCATACCAGTACAGTTTTTACATAATAGAAAACAACCAGTACACCGTCATTTCATCCATCTGGACTGTCCCATTCCCTGCGCACCGGCCTAATATCCAATCAGAAGGTGGCGAACGCTGCATGACCGGCGTCTGATCTTTCAGACACTGCGCCACCTCTCAATCGGTTCATCCAAAGGAGCTACCCCATGTCCCGTCTTCTTCTGCTGAGCGCTGCAGCCCTGCTCGCCGTGGCTGCCAACGCCCACGCCACCAGTTTTATCGTGACCACCGACGCCGTCGTTGGCGCACTCAAATCCAGTTCCGACGCAACTTCCGATGTCTCTTCTTCGCTGCGCGACAACAAAATCGTACGCGCCGCCCGTGATGACGCCGCCAGCTTCGTCGCCAGCAATGGCGACATTCGTGGTGTGAAACTGGAAAGTGCAATCGATGAGATTCACCGCCAGCTGCCCCAACTAAACGCTACAGATGCACAGATTGCCCAGGCCATCCTGGCGATCTAAGCATCAGCTCAACGACGGGACACGCGCAACGTGTCCCAATGTTTCGGCGCTGGCTCTAGTCCGGGCATTGCGCTAGCCTTGGGACTCGTTTCCAGCTATCGAGTCTCATGCGTTTTCTTTCGAATCTGTTGCTCACGCAGGCGATCTTCGTGGCCTGCTGGTCGGGATCGGCCCATGCCTTCGACGCTTTCAACCTCTCGACACAAGGCACTGTGGTTAGCGGCTATGCCACAAGCATGGTGACCTCCGCGCCCTTCGACCATAAACTGCTGATCGCCGCTCAGGATGACGCTGCGGCGTTCATCGCCAGTGACGGCCAACTACGAGGAGCGCAACTGGAATCCGCCCTGGATTATCTGCGTCGGACCCAGCCAAAACTTCATGCCAGCGACCTTGAACTGGCACAGGCAATTCTCGTCCAATAGTTATCATCGTTCCTCCGGAGTCGTTCCATGCGTAGCCCGCTGATTGCTGCCACCCTTGGCCTGCTGTTGTTGGCCGACGTGGCCCAGGCACACACCCTGGTTGCCACCAGTAACATGATCATCCGTGCCACCCAGCGCACACTTGATTTCACTTCCGATACCACCACCTCCATTCGCGATTCGAAAATCGTCCGCGAAGCCCATGACGATGCGGCCAGCTTCGTCGCCAGCGATGGCGAAATTCGTGGCGCGCACCTGGAAGCGGCCCTCAACACTTTGCGCACCCGCGTGCCGGAAGCCCGCGACGCCAGTGATCAGGTTCTCGCCGAAGCCATCCTCGCACTGTGAGGTCGCTCAGCGCCTGGCTGCTGGCCGGGGTGGTGTTGCTGCTTGGCAACACCGCTCAGGCCGGTCTGCAATTACGCCTCAAGACCGACGGTCTGAGCCCCGCGCAAGTGCAGGCCAGCCAGGCGCTGCTCGATGAAGCCATGCAGGCATTGCCGCCGCGCTTCGTCGAGCAACTGGATCGGCGCATCGATGTCGGCTGGACCGACGAAATGCCCGGCAACGCCTATGGCCAGGCGTCACTGGTGTCCGAACTCGATCTGAATCGCAACCTGCTTGCCAGCCTCACCGACGGCAGCGCCGCGACCAAAAAGACCTATCGCCCCCACGGCACCGTGCGCCGGGAAATGCTGGCTACGGTCCTGCACGAACTGACCCATATTTACGATCGCTCGCGCCTGTGGCCAGACGCCGAGCGCACGCTGATCCAGCGCTGCAACCAGCGTAACAACAGCTCCGGACTGATCGGCATCCCCGACCAATGCCGCGGTCAGACCGCACGACGCTTTACCCTCAGTGACGACCCGCGCCTGCTCGATCTGGCCGGCTGGCCGCAATACGTCGGCCGCCGTGGCGAACGGGAACAGCACAACCGGCAAGTCGCCCGCAGCCCGGACATCTACGAAACGACCAACCCCAAGGAGTTCGTGGCGGTCAACATGGAGTATTTCCTCCTGGACCCGAGCTACGCCTGCCGTCGTCCCGCACTGTACCGCTATTACAAAGAACATTTTGGCTGGGCGCCCGCCGCCAAAGACACCTGCGCCAAAACCTTCGCGTTCCTGAATGCCGGCAACGACTTCGCCAAGACGCCGCTGGGCCAGGTCGATCCGGAGCGGGTTTACGCCGTGGACTATCTGCTGGCCGAAGCCAATCAGAACTGGGTCAGCCGCTGGGGCCACAGCATGTTGCGTCTGGTGATCTGCGCGCCGGGCCGGCCACGCGGGCCGGATTGTCGGCTGGATCTGGACCAACATCTGGTGCTCTCCTACCGCGCCTTCGTCGGTGACGTACAACTGTCGAGTTGGGACGGTTTGGTCGGTAAATACCCGTCGCGCTTGTTTGTCTTGCCGTTGGCCCAGGTCATCGACGAATACACCAAGACCGAATTGCGCAGCCTCGCCTCGGTGCCGCTGAACCTGTCGCGCACCGAAATCGAAGAAGTGGTGGAACACGCGGCGGAAATGCACTGGAGCTACGACGGCAACTACTTCTTCCTGTCCAACAATTGTGCGGTGGAAAGCCTGAAGCTGTTGCGCAGCGGCAGCAACAACGCGCAACTGACCGGCCTGGACAGCATCATGCCCAACGGTTTGCTGGAGGTGCTCAAAGGTCGCGGACTGGCGGACACCAGCGTATTGGACGACCCGCGCGAAGCCTTGCGCCTGGGTTATCGCTTCGACTCGTTCCGCGATCGCTATCAAGCGATGTTCGAAGTGCTGAAAAAGCACTTGCCGATCCAGCAGACCACCGTCGAAGACTGGCTGTCATTGAGCGCCGAAGATCGGCGTAAATGGATTGATCAAGCTGATTTGCGCACCAGTGCGGCATTGCTGTTGCTGGAGCAGGCCAGTTTCCGTCGCCAGCTACAACTGGCCCAGGATGAAGTGAAACAGCGTTATCTGGGTGCCCGTGAACTGAAAAACGGCGGCATGGACAAGGCCAACGCGACCTTGCAACAGATTCTCGCCAACAGCGGCTTCCTCAGCCGCCCCGCCGAATTGCTTGGCTCCGGTGGTTATGGTTTGCCACAGCCGAGCGAGTCGGCACGTCTGGAATCGGAAACCAGCCTGCGCCAGAAGCAGCTGCAATCGCTGACCGGGGATCTGGATAAGGAAGTTCGCGCGTTGTTGGAACCGAGTCGCGCGGCGGAGATCGCGGCCAATGAAGCCAATTTGAAGCAGGTTGGCGAGCATTTGCGGGCGTTGCACAAAGCGGCGGGCGGCTTGGAATTACCCTGACAACATCACCGCAGGACTGTTGTAGCAGCTGGCGAAGCCTGCGTTCGGCTGCGAAGCAGTCGCAAATCCATCCATCTCGGTCTGCTTGATGTACCGCAGCGTCTGATTTTACGACTGCTTCGCAGCCGAACGCAGGCTTCGCCAGCTGCTACATAAGCTGTGCTCAGCCTGCAGAATCGGGATCGATCAGTTCAACACGTTATCCAGAATTTCATAAACAATCCCGGTCCCCACGGCGATCAGCACGATATCGCCACCGGCCCGACGCCACTCGTAACCCTGATATTGCGGTAACCGGCCCAAGGCTCGGCCATCCAGGCGTTCGCCGTAATAGCCGTGAGGCAACGGCCGGCCGCGTTCCAGATGAATGCCTGGAGGCGGCGGCGCACCGCGTACGAAATAACCGTGATTGTCATGAATGGTCTGGCGCACCGGACCAAAATCCCGTGGCGGAGGGCCGCCGCGATGGTTGTCCTGCGGACCACGGTGATCATTGCCACGGTTGTCGCCATGATCATTGCCGTGGTTATCGTATTGGCCCTGCTGCGGGCCGCCGTGGTCGTGATCGTCGCGCTGATCGGCGCTGGCGTGCAGCAACGGGGTCGCACTGAGCATCAGTACGCCCAGGCTGGCAATCAGACGTTTCGGCATTTTCATCGGGGGGTTCCTCACTGCACAAACAGCAAAAAGGGATTCAGAACGTCGTCCTGAATCCCTCGGTCTTGCTGTTTAGTGTGTGCGGCGAGGCGCTAATTCCTCTGTATCAAGAACTTTACCTTCAGCTGACCCGGGCCTTACGCACACCCTCGGAAAGCGCGGCGCAAAGGCTCAACACACCGTCGATGGCCTGGTCCGGCGTCGAAGCACTGGCGATGTGATCGATCAGTGCCGAACCCACCACCACACCGTCCGCCAAACGCGCGATGGACGCCGCTTGCTCCGGCGTACGGATACCAAAACCAATGCTGATCGGCAGGTCGGTGTGGCGACGCAGACGCGCGACCGCTTCCTCGACATGCTCCAGCGTTGCCGCGCCCGCGCCGGTCACGCCCGCAACCGACACGTAATAAACGAAACCGGAGCTGCCGTTCAAAACGGTCGGCAAACGCACGTCGTCGGTGGTCGGCGTGGTCAGGCGGATAAAGTCCAGACCGGCAGCCTGGGCCGGATCGCACAGTTCGCCGTTATGTTCCGGCGGCAGATCCACCACGATCAAGCCGTCAACACCGGCGGCTTTAGCGTCCGCGATGAAACGCGGCACGCCATACATGTGAATCGGGTTGAAGTAACCCATCAGCACCAGCGGCGTCTCGGTATTGCCTTCACGGAACTCGCGAACCATTTGCAGGGTTTTCGCCAGGTTCTGCTTGGCGCCCAGGGCGCGGATGTTGGCCAACTGGATGGCCGGGCCGTCGGCCATCGGATCGGTGAAGGGCATGCCCAACTCGATCACGTCGGCGCCAGCGCCGGGCAAGCCTTTGAGGATGGCGAGCGAGGTGTCATAGCTCGGGTCGCCAGCAGTGACGAAGGTCACCAGGGCGGCGCGGTTCTGTTCCTTGAGTTCGGCAAAGCGCGTTTGCAGGCGGCTCATCAGTGTTTCTCCTGCTTCGATTGTTCCATGTGGTGCATCACGGTTTGCATGTCTTTGTCGCCACGGCCAGACAGGTTGACCACCATCAGGTGATCCTTTGGCAGGTTTGGTGCGCGTTTGAACACTTCGGCCAGGGCGTGGGCGCTTTCCAGTGCAGGAATAATCCCTTCCAGGCGGCAGCATTTGTGGAACGCATCGAGGGCTTCGTCGTCGGTCACCGAGGTGTACTGGACGCGGCCGATGTCATGCAACCATGCGTGCTCCGGGCCGATGCCTGGGTAATCGAGGCCGGCGGAAATCGAGTGCGCGTCAATGATCTGGCCGTCGTCGTCCTGCAACAGGAAGGTGCGGTTGCCGTGCAACACACCCGGTACACCGCCGTTCAGGCTGGCCGCGTGCTTGCCGGTCTCGATGCCGTAACCGGCGGCTTCGACGCCGATGATCTCGACGCTCTTGTCGTCGAGGAACGGGTGGAACAGGCCCATGGCGTTGGAACCGCCGCCGATGCACGCCACCAGACTGTCCGGCAGACGGCCTTCCTGGGCTTGCAGTTGCGTACGGGTTTCTTTGCCGATCACAGCCTGGAAGTCGCGAACCATGGCCGGGTACGGATGCGGCCCGGCGACGGTGCCGATCAGGTAGAAGGTGCTGTCAACGTTGGTCACCCAGTCGCGCAACGCTTCGTTCATCGCATCTTTCAGGGTGCCGGTGCCGGCCACGACCGGGATCACTTCGGCGCCCAGCAGCTTCATGCGGAACACGTTGGCCTGCTGACGCTCAATGTCAGTGGTGCCCATGTAGATCACGCAATCAAGGCCGAAACGTGCGGCCACGGTGGCGGTCGCCACGCCGTGCATGCCGGCGCCAGTCTCGGCGATGATGCGTTTCTTGCCCATGCGCCGCGCCAGCAGAATCTGGCCGATGCAGTTGTTGATCTTGTGCGCGCCGGTGTGGTTCAGTTCTTCGCGCTTGAGGTAAATCTTCGCGCCGCCGCAGAATTCGGTCAGGCGTTCAGCGTAATAAAGCGGACTTGGACGACCGACGTAGTCGCGCTGGAAGTAGGCCAATTCTTCTTTGAATGCCGGATCTTCCTTGGCCAATTCGTATTCACGGGCCAGGTCGAGGATCAACGGCATCAGGGTTTCGGCGACGTAACGGCCGCCGAACGAGCCAAACAGGCCGTTGGCATCGGGGCCGTTGCGCAAATTAGTCTGGGTCATGGGTCGCTCCAGTGGGATTCGTGTGATGACAATGACGCTCACTCTACCCCTGACGTTTCGCCCTGAAAACCGATAAGATCGCCGCAACCTGTCAGAAAAACTCACAGATCCCATGAGCCACGACCTCCCTCCGCTGAACGCCCTTCGCGCCTTCGAAGCCACTGCTCGCTTGAACAGCGTCAGTCAGGCTGCCGAACAGCTGCACGTCACCCATGGCGCGGTCAGCCGGCAACTGAAAGTGCTGGAAGAACACCTCGGTGTCAGTCTGTTCATCAAGGATGGGCGTGGCCTTAAACTCACAGATGCCGGGATTCGTTTACGTGATACCAGCACTGAAGCATTCGAGCGATTGCGCACCGTGTGCGCCGAACTGACCCAAAGCACCGCCGATGCTCCGTTCGTGCTTGGTTGCTCGGGCAGCTTGCTTGCGCGTTGGTTCATCCCGCGCCTGGGACGGTTGAACGCGGATCTGCCGGACCTGCGCCTGCACCTGTCGGCCGGGGAAGGCGACCTCGATCCACGTCGACCGGGGCTGGACGCCTTGCTGGTGTTTGCCGAGCCGCCGTGGCCGGCGGATATGCAAGTCTATGAGCTGGCCAGCGAACGCATCGGCCCGGTCATGAGCCCAAGGTTCGCCGGGTACGAAAGGCTGCAAAAGGCGCCGGCCAGCGCGCTACTGAGTGAACCGCTGCTGCACACCACCTCGCGCCCGCAAGCCTGGCCGAGCTGGGCACAGCAAAGCGGCCTCGACGCCAAGGCGTTGAGGTACGGTCAGGGTTTCGAGCATTTATATTATTTGCTGGAAGCGGCGGTGGCTGGGCTGGGTGTGGCGATTGCCCCGGAGCCGTTGGTGGCCGAGGATTTGAAGGCCGGCCGCCTGGTCGCGCCGTGGGGTTTCAGTGAAACCCCGGCGCAACTGGCGTTGTGGCTACCCAAGCGTGCCGCGGACGGACGCGCTCGGCAGTTGGCGCAGTGGCTCAAGAACGAGCTGCGCCAAGCGGATTAGTCGCCGCGTTTGCACAACAGGTAAGCCGCGAGCAGACCCAGCGCACCAACGGCGACGCCCGCTGTAGTCCAAGGGTGTTCCTGGGCGTAGTCCCGGGTCGCGATCCCGGTTTCGCGGGTTTTCACTTTGACTTCTTCGTAAGCATCACTCAGCAAGTGGCGAGAATGCTTCAGCGCGTTCTCAGCGTTGCTTTTCAGCGCCTTGAGGGTTTTACGCGACTCGTCCGAGGCGTCGTCTTTCAGGTTTTCCAGCGACTTGAGAAGACTCTCGATCTCGGCTTCCATGCTTTGCAATGAGGCTTTACGTAAAGAGGTGTTGGCCATGGTGGCTCTCCTTCATTGGTGATGAGTAGCGTGTGTTGGTTGGGACTTCAGGGGTTTGAGAAAGTGCAGTAAATCTGAACTTTGCTGTGGGAATGGCCGACAGAAGTAATACGAAAAATCACTGCTAGGCTGTATTTCATACCCCAAGGAGAACGCCATGACTGACCATCACACCTACAAGAAAGTCGAGCTGGTCGGCTCGTCCCCTACCAGCATCGAAGATGCGATCAACAATGCGCTGGCCGAAGCCAGTAAAAGCCTCAAGCATCTGGAATGGTTCGAAGTGACCGAAACTCGCGGTCACATCAAGGACGGCAAGGCTGCCCACTTTCAGGTGACCTTGAAAGTCGGGTTCCGGATTGCCAGCAGCTGAGTTTGAGCTAGGCTTCTGAACTTGCGCGCTGGCCGAGTGCCATAGGGAATGGCAAAGCGCTACATGTGTGCGCCTGGCTGATCGCCGGGCGCCCCTATTGATCCGACCAGGGAATGCAACCGATGAAGAAGTTTATTTTGGCGGTAGGTTTGTTGAGCCTTGCAGGAACAGCCTTTGCTGACGGTAAGTCGTGTGAAGAACTGAAAGCTGAAATCGCCGCGAAACTGGACGCCAAGGGCGTTGCCGGTTATTCGCTGGAAATCGCCGATAAAGGCGCGGCAGCTGGCGGTAAAGTCGTCGGTACCTGTGAGAAAGGCACCAAAGTCATCGTCTACACCAAGTAGGCTGGTTTCTGCACAAATGAAAAAGCCGACGCATTGGCGTCGGCTTTTTTGTGCCCGCCGTTTGAGCGTCAGCCCTTCATGACCTGCGCCAGCAATTCGTAGGAATGCACGCGATCGGCGTGTTCGTACAGGTCGCAGGTAAAGATCAGTTCGTCAGCCTGGGTCTGCTCGATCAACACGTCCAGTTTGGCGCGGATTTTCTGCGGGCTGCCAACCATGGCCAGACCGAGGAAATCGCCCACTGCTTCTTTTTCATGGGGCAACCACAAGCCATCCATGGTTTTCACCGGTGGACGTTGCACCAGGCTCTGGCCACGCATCAGGGCAAGGATGCGTTGGTAAACCGACGTCGCCAAGTAATCGGCCTGTTCATCGGTGTCGGCTGCCACCAACGGCACGCCGAGCATCACGTAAGGCTTATCCAGCACCGCCGAAGGCTTGAAGTGATTACGGTAGACGCGAATCGCTTCGTGCATGAAGCGCGGTGCGAAATGCGAGGCGAAGGCGTAGGGCAAACCGCGCTCACCGGCCAGTTGCGCACTGAACAAGCTCGAACCCAGCAACCACACCGGAACATTGGTGCCGGTGCCCGGCATCGCGATGATCCGCTGGTCCGGCGTGCGTGGGCCGAGGTAACGCACCAGTTCTGCAACGTCTTCCGGGAATTCGTCGGCGCTGCCGGAGCGTTCACGGCGAAGTGCGCGGGCGGTCATCTGATCGGAACCGGGCGCGCGGCCCAGGCCCAGGTCGATACGGCCCGGATACAGACTTTCAAGGGTGCCGAACTGTTCGGCGATCACCAATGGCGCGTGGTTGGGGAGCATTACGCCGCCGGAACCGACGCGAATGGTCGAAGTGCCGCCGGCCAGGTAACCGAGCAGAACCGAGGTCGCGGAACTGGCGATGCCGTCCATGTTGTGGTGTTCGGCGACCCAGAAGCGGTTGTAGCCGAATTTTTCGACGTGCTGCGCCAGGTCCAGGGAATTGCGCAGCGACTGGGCCGCGCTGCCGTTCTCCCTCACGGGCACCAGGTCGAGGGTTGAGTACTTGATATCGGACAGTCGTTTCATAAACCTGCTTCTCCAATGGGGCGCAGGTTTTTTTCACGAACGAAAACCTGCCGAGTCTGAAAGCGTTCCCTATGCAATGAGGGCATATACCCGAGTTTCAATAGCAGACCTGAATTTGCCTACCAGATAAGCGGTTTGATCCGACAAGGTGAACTTTGCCAAGTCTTCTATCCTCAGAACCCTGAGCAACCGAAAACCACGAAGGCGCGACGTTCCGCGCCGGCTCTTGAGGAGGCAGACATGGCTATCACGAAGAAAGCATCGGCTCATTGGGAAGGTGATCTGAAAACCGGCATCGGTTCGATTTCCACGGAAACCGGTGTACTCAGGGAAGCGCCCTACGGCTTCAAGGCCCGTTTCGAAGGCGGCAAGGGCACCAATCCGGAAGAGTTGATCGGCGCAGCCCACGCGGGCTGTTTCTCCATGGCGTTTTCGATGATCCTCGGCGGCGCGAACCTCACGGCTGAAAGCATCGATACCCAAGCGGAGGTCACTCTGGACCAAGTCGGCGAAGGGTTTGAGATTACGGCAGTGAAACTGATCCTCAAGGCAAAAATCCCCGGAGCGACCCAAGCGCAGTTTGAAGAGCTGAGCAACAAGGCCAAAGAAGGCTGCCCGGTGTCCAAGGTGCTGAATGCGAAGATCAGCCTGGATGCTACGTTGGTTAGCTGATGTTTTTTCAGGTTTGATTTGACGCTGAATGTACTGACGCCTTCGCGAGCAAGCCCGCTCCCACAATTGGAATGCATTTCGAATGTGGGAGCGGGCTTGCTCGCGAAGGCGGTCTTATAAACGACACAACTCCTACAACTGAACAGGGGGTTTGTGAGCGAAGTCAGAACTCGCTTTGCAAAACTGTGGTCGAATAAATGACAGCAGCTCAAGCGCATCAACCCGCGCGCTGCCTCAAGGGAGCTTCAACCATGAAACGTTTTGCCTTGGCGATTATCTGTTGCGCGCTGGCCACTTCGGCCCTGGCGGCACCGAAATCCTGTGAAGAACTCAAGGCCGAGATCGAGGCCAAGATCCAGGCCAACAACGTCTCGTCCTACACCCTGGAAATCGTCACCAATGACGAAGTCCACGATCAGAACATGGTCGTTGGCACGTGCGAAAACGGCACCAAGAAGATCATCTACCAAAAGAACGATCGTTGATTGACCTCATATGATGCAGAGGACTTCCCGGTCTTCGGCCACGATCTCCCGCTTGGCGTTATACAGCCGGGCGCTGGGGGTAAAGGCCAGGGAACGACCTTCCAGCATGTAACGCTGGCCGGCCTCGAACTTGTCGTAGCGAATGGTCAGGTAGCACAACCGCTCCGAGGAATCGTTCAAGAACCCCGAGCCGCCCGTGAACACTTCAAAGTCGAAGCGCACCTTCAGCTCATGACTGCCGGGGGTGACCTGAAAGAAGCGCCCGTCCGTCAATCGTTGGTTATCCAGGCGTTCAGCCATCATCAATTTGCCACCGGGGGTCGGTGTAGACATGTCGACCCAGGCCATCTGTGGATCGACGGCCGGCAGCGGACTCAGGCAACCGGAAAGAGCGCTCGCCCCGAGCAACAGCAATAACCTGCGCATGATGAATGTCCCGATGATTGGTCATTCAGCATAGCGCCGATCAGGTGCGTTGGCAGCCGGCAGGCGTACCCTGCCCAATGACTTTTCGCTGCTGATCGTAGAGTTTTGCCCACGGCCGGAAACCGATATTTCCAGCTTGCAGCTGATAACGCTGGCCGGCGTTGAAATCCTTGAATTTCACACTCAATTGGCAATCGCGCCATAGCGGCTCGCTTGCCGGGCCGATGTTGGTGGGATCGACGGCGAACTGGTAGCGAACCTTCAATTCATGGCTGCCGGGCTGTACTTCGAAGAAACGTTTGTCGGTGGCGGCCTTGTCATCGACCTTCAACGCCTGCAACGCCGAATCTTCCTGCTTTGAAGCCAGGTCGATCCAGGCCTGGGACGGATCAGGATCGGGCATTCCAAATCCGGCACAACCGGCCAGCGTCAGCAGGCCCCCTGTCAGCATCAATTTGCGCATAGCGGAGCTCCAGTGTGGCGGGATAGTCTTGTGGGCAGACTTTCCAGGGATGTTTTTATTGTGATCAGGCCGCTTCCAAGCCTTGGGTTACTTGATCGCGTTTTGCGCGTTTTGTTTCCGGGTGTGTTGTTTTTGTTGCTCAACGGTTGCGCCAGCGTCAGCTATTACAGCCAATTGGCCAGTGGTCAGCTGCAATTGCTCCGGGCCCGGGAGCCGGTGGCGAGGGTGATTGCCGACCCCCAGCGCGATCCGCAACTGCGAGCGCACCTGGCGCAGTCGCAAAAAGCCCGGCTGTTCGCCAGCCAGCATCTGCACCTGCCGGATAACCAGAGCTATCGCCTGTACGCCGACATTGGCCGACCCTACGTAGTCTGGAATGTCTTCGCCACGCCGGAATTTTCCCTGAAGCCGCAAAACCATTGCTTCCCCATCGCCGGTTGCGTTGCCTATCGCGGTTACTACAGCCAGAGCGCAGCCCGGGGCGAAGCAGCAATCCAGCGCCTGCAAGGCATGGACGTGTCGATCGGTGGGGTCGAGGCTTACTCGACGCTAGGCTGGTTCAACGACCCGATCATCAGTTCGATGATGAACTGGGGCGACGAACGACTGGCGACGCTGATCTTTCATGAACTGGCCCATCAACGTTTTTATGTGAAGGACGACACCGAGTTCAACGAATCCTTTGCCACGTTTGTCGAGCAGGAAGGCACTCGACAATGGCGTGCCAACCGTGGGCTTGCCCCGGACAACGGCGCCGCGCTACAGCAGCGTGATCAGCTCACTCAATTGGTTCTGGCCACCCGCGCACGCCTTGAACACCTGTACGCCCACCCCCTGCCGATCGAGCAGATGCGCCAACGCAAAGCCGCTGAATTTGACCGGCTGCGCAACGACTATCGAACCCTGCGTGACAGGCAATGGGCCGGGGATAAACGCTACGACGCGTGGGTCAACGCGCCGATGAACAATGCCAAGCTGCTGCCGTTTGGTCTGTATGACCAGTGGGTGCCGGCGTTTGCGGCGTTGTTCAGGCAGGTGGGTGGGGATTGGGTGAGGTTTTATGCAGAGGTGGAGAAGCTGGGCCGGTTGCCGGTTGTTGAGCGTAAGGTGGCGTTGAAAGTGTTGGCCGGGCCGGAGAGTAGCGATGGCTGATCCGGCCTCTTCGCGGGCAAGCCCGCTCCCACAGGGAATTTGTGTCTGATCAGAGTATTTTGATCCACGCCGATCAACTGTGGGAGCGGGCTTGCCCGCGAAGGCGATCTTATTAACGCTGCAAAAACGCCCGATGCATCTCCTCCAGCGTTTCAAAATGGTAAGTCGGTGTTTCAGCGCTCAGTTCTTCACGGCTGCCAAATCCGTATCCCACCGCCGCTGCATCCAGGCCATTACTCCGCGCACCAATCAAATCGTGCTTACGGTCGCCAATCATCAGGGTGTTGGCCGGGTCCAGGCCTTCCTCTGCCATCAGGTGGGCAATCAGTTCGACTTTGTTGGTCCGCGTCCCGTCCAGTTCGCTGCCGTAAATCACTTTGAAGTGTTTGGCGAAGTCGAAGTGTCGGGCGATTTCCCGGGCGAACACCCAGGGTTTGGAGGTGGCGATGTAGAGCTGTCGCCCTTGCCCGCTCAGGGTTTCCAGCAGCGGAGTTACGCCGTCGAACACGCGGTTCTCATACAGGCCGGTGACTTTGAAACGCTCGCGATAGAAGTTCACCGCTTCCCAGGCCTTGGGTTCGTCGAATTCGTAAAACTGCATGAACGCCTGCAACAACGGTGGGCCGATGAAGTGTTCCAGTTTGGTCAGATCCGGTTCATCGATGCCCAGTTTGGCCAGGGCAAATTGGATCGAGCGGGTAATGCCCTCGCGCGGGTCGGTCAGGGTGCCATCGAGGTCGAACAAAACAGTTTGGTAATGCATGAATAATCCTGGGCAATCGTAGGAAAGAGTCAGAGCTGGTCGTAGCCTTCGGCCAGATGCAGATCCTTGAGCTTCACGTAGTTCGCCGCGCTGTAGGTGAAAAAGGCATTTTCCTTGTCCGTCAGCCGCCGGATCTGTTTCACCGGGCTGCCGACATACAGAAAACCGCTTTCCAGACGCTTACCCGGCGGCACCAGGCTGCCGGCGCCGATGATCACATCGTCCTCGACTACCGCACCGTCCATGACAATGCTGCCCATGCCGATCAACACACGACTGCCTACCGAGCAGCCGTGAAGCATGACTTTGTGGGCGATGGTCACGTCATCGCCGATCAAGCATGGAAAGCCGTCGGGATTGAACGGCCCGGCGTGGGTGATGTGCAGCACGCAGCCGTCCTGGACGCTGGTGCGCGCGCCGATGCGGATGCGGTGCATGTCGCCGCGGATTACCGTCAGCGGCCAGACGGAGCTGTCTTCGCCGATTTCTACGTCGCCGATTACCACCGCCGAGCCGTCGACAAAAGCGCCTTTGCCCAGCAGCGGCGTGTGGTTCAGATACTTGCGAAGGGTCACGATAGGTTCTCTCTCTGTCGCTGATAGCTGCGGTGAGCGTCGATTGTAATTAAGATGGCCGTATGTTTCTTCCAGCCAAGGTGCCAACCGTGAGCGTGAACAACCCTCTTTTGCAGTCCTACGACCTGCCGCCGTTCTCGGCGATCCGTGCCGAACACGTGCAACCGGCCATTGAACAGATCCTGGCTGACAACCGCGCCGCCATTATCGAGATCCTCAAAACCCAGGGCAAACAACCGACCTGGGCCGGCCTGGTGTTGGCGATGGACGAACTCAATGATCGCCTGGGCGCCGCCTGGAGCCCGGTCAGCCACCTGAATGCCGTGTGCAACAGCGCCGAATTGCGCGAAGCCTACGAGTCCTGCCTGCCAGCCCTGAGCGCCTACTCCACCGAGATGGGCCAGAACCGCGAACTGTTCCAGGCTTTCGAAGCCTTGGCCAACAGCCCTGAAGCCGCCGGTTTCGATGTGGCGCAAAAAACTATCCTGGAACACGCCCTGCGTGACTTCCGTCTGTCGGGTATCGACCTGCCTGAAGCCGAGCAGAAGCGTTACGCCGAAGTGCAGAGCAAGCTCTCGGAGCTGGGCAGCCGCTTCTCTAATCAACTGCTCGACGCGACCCAGGCCTGGACCAAACACGTTACCGATGAAGCCGCCCTCGCCGGCCTCACCGATTCGGCCAAGGCGCAAATGGCCGCAGCAGCCCAGGCCAAAGGTCTGGAAGGTTTTCTGATCACCCTGGAATTCCCGAGCTACTACGCGGTGATGACCTACGCCCAGGACCGCGCCCTGCGCGAAGAAGTCTACGCCGCCTACTGCACCCGTGCGTCGGACCAAGGCCCGAATGCCGGTCAGAACGATAACAGTCCGGTGATGGAAGAAATCCTCGACCTGCGTCAGGAGCTTGCAAAACTCTTGGGTTTCGCCAGTTTCTCGGAGCTGAGTCTGGCCACCAAAATGGCTGAATCCAGCGACCAGGTACTCAGTTTCCTACGTGACTTGGCCAAGCGCAGCAAACCGTTCGCCGCTCAGGATCTGGAACAGCTCAAGGCGTACGCCGCCGAACAGGGCTGCCCGGACCTGCAAAGCTGGGACAGTGGTTTCTACGGTGAAAAACTCCGTGAACAACGTTACAGCGTTGCCCAGGAAGCCCTTCGCGCCTACTTCCCGATCGACAAAGTACTCGGCGGTCTGTTCGCCATCGTGCAGCGCCTGTACGGCATCGAAATCGCCGAGCAGAAAGGCTTCGACACCTGGCACCCGGACGTTCGCCTGTTCGAAATCAAGGAAAACGGCCAGCACGTCGGCCGCTTCTTCTTCGACCTCTACGCCCGCGCCAACAAGCGCGGCGGTGCCTGGATGGACGGCGCCCGCGATCGTCGCCGCACCGCCGAAGGCGTGCTGCAAAGTCCGGTGGCCAACCTGGTGTGCAACTTCACCCCGGCGGACAGCGGCAAGCCTGCGCTGCTGACCCACGATGAAGTCACCACCCTGTTCCACGAATTCGGCCACGGCCTGCATCACCTGCTGACCCGCGTCGAACATGCTGGCGTGTCCGGTATCAACGGCGTGGCGTGGGATGCGGTCGAGTTGCCAAGCCAGTTCATGGAAAACTGGTGCTGGGAGCCGGAAGGCCTGGCGCTGATTTCCGGTCACTACGAAACCGGCGAGCCGCTGCCGCAGGACCTGCTGGGCAAAATGCTCGCGGCGAAAAACTTCCAGTCCGGCCTGATGATGGTCCGCCAACTGGAGTTCTCGCTGTTCGACTTCGAACTGCACGCCACCCACGGCGACGGCCGCAGCGTGCTGCAAGTGCTCGAAGGCGTGCGCGACGAGGTGTCGGTCATGCGTCCCCCGGCCTACAACCGTTTCCCGAACAGCTTCGCCCACATCTTCGCCGGTGGTTACGCGGCGGGTTACTACAGCTACAAGTGGGCTGAAGTGCTGTCGGCCGATGCTTTCTCGAAGTTTGAAGAAGACGGCGTGCTCAACGCCGATACCGGTCGCGCCTTCCGCGAAGCGATCCTGGCGCGCGGTGGTTCCCAGGAGCCAATGGTGCTGTTCGTCGACTTCCGTGGCCGTGCACCAACGATTGACGCACTCTTGCGCCACAGCGGCCTGAGTGAGGACGCGGCAGCATGAGCGAGGGGCCTGTGATCACGAAAAAACGCTTTATCGCCGGGGCGGTCTGCCCGGCGTGCAGCGAGCCGGACAAGTTGATGATGTGGAACGAAGACGAGGTCCCGCACCGCGAGTGCGTGGCCTGCGGTTATTCCGACACGCTCAACGAACAAGGCTTGTCCGTGCCCAAGGAATTGGGCACGCGGGTTAACGTTTCGGCACTGAAAGCGCCGGACGCCAAGGTTCAGGCGGTGCAATTCTTCCCGAACCCGAAGCTGAAGAAAAAGCCTGACGAGCAACATTGAGTCACCACTTGTGGGAGCGGGCTTGCTCGCGAATGCGGTGTGTCATTCGGCATTGATGTTGACTGATACATCGCATTCGCGAGCAAGCCCGCTCCCACAGGGCTTTCTAATTCCTACTTTTCGATATTGGCCGACTTGAACCAGCTCTTCATCGAGCACATGGCGAACGGGCTGGTGCTGCAATCACCATTGGCCAGCGCGGTGCGCAGTTTGTCGGTATCCGCCTGCATCATGTAGCGAACGCTGTCCTTGAAGTGGATGCTGTCGCCAAACCCGCCCTCGGTCATTTCATTCAGCGCGTCTTCCTTGCTCCATCCTTGCACCACGACCCGGTACATCGCCGCCATCAGGCCGGTGCGGTCGGAGCCGTGTTTGCAATGCATCAGCACCGGGCCTGTGGCCTCGGCAGTCTGAATCGCACGAAGCGCCGCAATGACCTGCGCGTCATCCACGTGGTTGGTGCGATAAGGCAGTTGGACCAGGTTGATGCCGGGCACGGACAGCCAGCGAGTGTCGGACTCCGGCAGGAAGTTGATGACGGTTCCCACCTTGAGTTGTTCGAGCAAGGGTACCGCCCCGCTGTCCGGCAATGCGCTGCGATAAAGAGTCGGGGACATTTGGTAGAGGTTGTATTTCGCCTCCACTGACTGGGCCCATTCCGCAGGTCGAGGTGATGCAGCTTCATCGGCCATGGCCAGCGACAGATTGAAAAAAGCGACCAACGATAGGCACATCGCAGGGATAAGACGGGTTTTAGACATTCTGGGCGACCGTACGGGAAAAAAGCGGAGTGATGAGTCTCAGCTTCAGCCTTGAGCGGTCAACGCACTGTGAGCCGCCTGTCAAAGAATCGTGAATCCATCGACGCGCAGGCTACTTTCGTTGCAAAAACCCGGTTTATTTAAGCTGAATCGGTTCATCTTGATACTTAGCCTGCTACCATTTGTTACGAAAGTTTGCAGATACATGGCGTTCCCAGCGATCGCCCCAGATCCGCGTCCCTGCCAAAACGAAAAGCCGTTCGACGAAATGGCTGACAAACCATCAATGCCTGATGAGGTGCACCCCATGTCTGATCAAGATCGAGACAACCCGCGGCGTGAGTTTTTGCGCAAATCCCTGACCTTGATCCCGGTGGTCACCGTCGCCAGCACCGCGCTGGGCAGCTCCGTCCTGCTCGCCGCGCCGGAGTCGGCACCTGCCAGCCCCGGCAAAACGCCGGTCAGCACCGGCACCTATGAACCGAGCTACTTCACCGCCGAAGAATGGACGTTCATCAAGGCTGCCGTCGCTCAACTGATCCCGAGCGATGCCCAAGGGCCAGGCGCGCTGGAAGCCGGCGTGCCGGAATACATCGACCGGCAAATGAACACCCCGTACGCCGCCGGCGCCCTGTGGTTCATGCAAGGACCGTTCAACGCCGACGCCCCGGCGGAAATGGGCTGGCAGAGCAAACTGGTACCGAAAGAGATCTATCGCCTGGGCATCGCCGCCATGGATGCTTGGTCGAAAGCCTTCAACGGTAACGTATTTGCTGAACAAGACAGCGCTACCCGAGACGATTTGCTCAAGCAACTCGAGGCCGGAAAACCCGAGTTCGATAGCGTGCCGTCGAAGATTTTCTTCAACCTGTTGCTGCAAAACACCAAGGAAGGATTCTTCTGCGACCCGATCCACGGCGGCAATAAAGGCATGGTCGGCTGGACCATGATCGGCTTCCCCGGCGCCCGCGCCGATTTCATGGATTGGGTGGAACGCAACGAGCAATACCCCTTCCCGGCAGTTTCGATTCGCGGCGAGAGGGCATAAGCATGGCAACGGTAATGAAGAAGGTCGACGCAGTGATCGTCGGTTTTGGCTGGACCGGCGCAATCATGGCCAAAGAGCTGACGGAAGCCGGGCTGAACGTGCTGGCGCTGGAGCGCGGGCCGATGCAGGACACTTACCCTGACGGCAATTATCCCCAGGTGATCGACGAACTCACCTACAGCGTGCGTAAGAAACTTTTCCAGGACATCTCCAAAGAGACGGTGACCATTCGCCATAGCGTGAATGACATCGCCCTGCCGAACCGCCAACTCGGCGCCTTTCTGCCCGGTAATGGCGTGGGCGGCGCGGGCCTGCACTGGTCCGGCGTGCACTTTCGGGTCGATCCGATCGAGTTGCGGATGCGCAGCCACTACGAAGAGCGCTACGGCAAAAGCTTCATTCCCAAGGACATGACCATCCAGGACTTCGGCGTCAGCTATGAAGAACTTGAACCGTTTTTCGATTACGCCGAGAAAGTGTTCGGTACATCGGGTCAGGCCTGGACGGTGAACGGCCATTTGGTCGGCGAAGGCAAGGGCGGCAACCCTTACGCGCCGGATCGCTCGAACCCTTTCCCGCTGGAATCCCAAAAGAACACGGTTTCCGCACAGCTGTTTCAGAAAGCCGCCACAGCCGTAGGTTACAAACCCTACAACCTGCCGTCGGCCAATACATCCGGCCCGTACACCAATCCCTACGGCGCACAGATGGGCCCGTGCAACTTCTGCGGTTTCTGCAGTGGTTACGTTTGCTACATGTACTCCAAGGCTTCGCCCAACGTGAACATTCTGCCGGCGCTCAAACCATTGCCGAATTTCGAGCTGCGGCCCAATTCCCATGTGTTGCGGGTCAATCTCGACAGCACCAAGACCAAAGCCACCGGAGTGACCTACATCGATGGCCAGGGCCGGGAGATCGAGCAACCGGCGGATCTGGTGATCCTCGGCGCGTTCCAGTTTCACAACGTGCGATTAATGCTGCTCTCCGGCATCGGCAAGCCTTACGACCCGATCAGCGGCGAAGGCGTGGTCGGCAAGAACTTCGCCTACCAGAACATGGCCACGATCAAGGCGTTCTTCGACAAGGACACCCACACCAACAACTTCATCGGTGCCGGCGGCAATGGCGTGGCGATCGATGACTTTAACGCCGACAACTTCGACCACGGGCCACATGGCTTCGTCGGCGGTTCGCCGATGTGGGTCAACCAGGCGGGCAGCCGGCCAATCGCCGGGACCTCCAACCCGCCGGGCACCCCGGCCTGGGGCAGTGCGTGGAAACGTGCCACCGCCGATTACTACACCCATCAGGTGTCGATGGACGCCCACGGCGCGCATCAGTCCTACCGTGGCAACTACCTGGATCTCGACCCGGTTTACCGCGATGCCTACGGCTTGCCCCTGCTGCGGATGACGTTCGACTGGCAGGAAAACGACATCAAGATGAACCGTTTCATGGTCGAAAAAATGGGCAAGATCGCCGAAGCGATGGGCCCTAAAGCCATCGCTGTGATCGGCAAGAAAGTCGGTGATCATTTCAACACCGCGTCCTACCAGACCACGCACCTCAACGGTGGCGCGATCATGGGCACCAACCCGAAAACCAGTGCCTTGAACCGTTATTTGCAGAGCTGGGATGTGCACAACGTATTCGTCCCGGGCGCGTCAGCTTTCCCACAAGGCCTGGGCTACAACCCTACGGGCCTGGTGGCGGCATTGACCTACTGGTCGGCCCGGGCGATCCGCGAGCAGTATCTGAAAAACCCCGGCCCGCTGGTTCAGGCTTAAGGAGCGATGACCATGAAAGCACTCGTTATCGCGACGTTCGCCCTGCTCGGCAGTGGCTCGATCTACGCCGCAGACGTTGATCAAAATCTGATCAAACAGGGCGAGTACCTCGCCCGTGCCGGCGACTGCGTGGCCTGCCACACCGCCAAGGACGGTAAGCCGTTCGCCGGTGGCCTGCCGATGGAAACGCCGATCGGCACGATCTACTCCACCAACATCACCCCGGACAAAACCGGTCTGGGCGACTACAGCTTTGAAGATTTCGACAAAGCCGTGCGCCACGGTGTCGCCAAAAACGGTAGTACGTTGTACCCGGCAATGCCGTATCCGTCCTACGCCAGCGCCAACGAAAGCGACATGCAAGCCCTGTACGCCTACTTCATGCACGGCGTGGCGCCAGTCGCCCAGGAAAACAAGGCCAGCGACATTCCCTGGCCATTGAGCATGCGCTGGCCGCTTATGGGTTGGCGTTGGCTGTTCGCCCCGGCCGTGGCCGACTACACAGCGCCGCTCGGCGAAGACGTCGTGGTCAGTCGTGGGGCTTATCTGGTGGAAGGCCTGGGACATTGTGGCGCCTGCCATACGCCACGTGCCCTGACCATGCAGGAAAAATCCTTGAATGCGGGTGAAGGCAGTACGTTTCTGTCAGGCAGTGCGCCACTGGAAGGCTGGATCGCGAAAAGTCTTCGCGGTGATCACAAGGATGGCCTCGGCAGCTGGAGCGAAGAACAACTGGTGCAATTCCTCAAGACCGGGCGTAGCGACCGCAGTGCGGTGTTCGGCGGCATGAGCGATGTGGTGACCCACAGCATGCAATACATGACCGACGCCGACCTGACTGCGATTGCCCGTTACCTCAAGTCCCTGCCGGCCAATGACCCCAACGACCAGCCGCACCAGTACGACAAACAAGTTGCCCAGGCGCTGTGGAAGGGTGACGACAGCAAGCCAGGCGCTTCGGTGTACATCGACAACTGCGCGGCGTGCCACCGTACCGACGGTCACGGGTATACGCGGGTGTTCCCGGCGCTGGCGGGCAACCCGGTGTTGCAATCGGAGGATCCAACGTCGCTGATTCACATCGTGCTCAAGGGCGGCACATTGCCGGCCACGCACACGGCGCCATCGACCTTCACCATGCCGGGATTTGCCTGGCGGCTGTCGGATCAAGAAGTGGCGGATGTTGTTACCTTCATCAGCACTAGTTGGGGAAATAAAGGAACGACGGTAAAGTCCGGCGATGTAGCCAAACTGCGCAAGGGTGATATGAAAACAACTTCCGGCGACGATCTTGGCCAACTCACTCAGCATAACTAAGCTGCCGTGATGAGCTGAACCTGCATGAGTGATCATGCAGATTTAATCAATTATCGAGGATCAAGGATTGACGATAGCGGAATAGGCCTTGGCCAGAACCAGCAGTTTTGCTTTGTCATCACTATCAATATCACCGTCACCGTCCACATCACTGCGTAGGGTCCGGATGTTGAAGGATCGGCCGCCATCCGCCGAGACTGCCGTGACGTAGACGGAATCCACCAGGGCTTCGGTCTGTTCATCATTGACAGCGTCCCAGCCCAGTTCCTTACGGGCAAGTTGCATAGCTACTTGCGATTCGTTTGGGTTGACGATACTCGGAGCCAACAGTTGCAAAAAAATACCGCGCTGATTAAACATAGACATTTATTAATTCCATTTAATAAGTGATACACGAAATCCGTGTACGGCGAATGATACTTACCCTACTGCACGAAAACTACTGATTATATATTTCTCATGATGACGACAGATCCCGTTATTATTCAGCCAATACAAAAACTGTTTGGAGATGACAGATCGCTGAACTTACCCTTCGATCGTTCGATCAATCCCTATCGCGGTTGCAAGTACGATTAACAGTACTGGTACAAAAAGCCTGAAAGCGATGTGTCACGCTTCAGCCCCCTCCCCAAAGCCATCCTTCTCCCATAGTTAATGAAAAAGAACATAGGGAATATTCCTCATTATTTTTGGGATTCGTCCTACAGCCAGTCTTTGAACCCTCCGTTACGGTGGCCATTTTTCATCGCATGAAGAATGGACGCTTTGCTATGTGTGGCTGCCCCATTTGTAAAGCCCGCAAACCCACCCAGGAGGACATCCGCCGTCAACAGGCAGATACCCTTCGATATGAACAAGGATTGGCTCGTGATGAGGCCAGACGGAACATAGCCTCAACAACGCCAGCGGCGAATGCCCCAACCTTCGGCTGTGTGTTCGCCAAGAGTTGCAACCTCCCTGACGGCGTCATCAATCACAACAACCCCGCCGGATTTGTGCCTGTCGAGAGACTGGCCGACTACGGAATGTGGGCTGTGCTTGGGACAGGGGCAGCCATTACCGCTCAAGGCATACCGCTGCAGCTGGTGGGTGGGTCTGCTACCGGCAGCGCAATTGCTCAACGTCTCGGCGGGTCACTTGCACTCACTTTGCTGGAAGGATCAACAGTTGTTGCCACTCGCGCTGCATTGGGCACCGTTGCGTTATTGATGCCGAACACCAGCATTTCACCTGACAGCGCCTTCTACACAAACGATCAGTACGCAACGCTTGATGCGGGCCGTAC
Organism: Pseudomonas sp. dw_612; assembly: GCF_018449725.1. Lineage (GTDB taxonomy): Bacteria > Pseudomonadota > Gammaproteobacteria > Pseudomonadales > Pseudomonadaceae > Aquipseudomonas. The sequence continues at coordinate 31,535 of NZ_JAAVVC010000003.1, forward strand.
GCGTGTCCGTGTCAATGCCAAAACCTTGCCGAATGGGTCAGTAAACGTTTACGGGTTCTACACAGGTGGCAAAAAAGACTGGGAAACTGTCCCGGTCATCGAAGGCAGAAAAGTCGGTGAGAAATACGTTGCCGACATTGGCAGCGGGATTGGGCTCACTTGGACGCCAGCGGCAAGCCCTGACGGTGTGCTAGGTATTCCTGCGCTGGAAGGTGCACCAAAGTTACCGCCTGTGTGGGTGTATCCGCCGACCGAACAGGCCAATAAGATACTGGACAACCCGAAGCACCCACCCGACTACCACGACGCAATCATCAAGTTTCGTGACGCCGGTATTCAGCCGATTTACATTTCGCTGAGTGTTTCGGGTGACCATGGGTATCATCCGGCGCCTAAAGGGCTAACAGCCTTTCCTGATGCGGTGAAAGTCGACTTTAAAACAAGAGTCCAAGGTGGCGGCGGAGCTCGCAGACGTTGGAAGGATGGTAAGGGTCGTATTTACGAGTGGGATAGTCAGCACGGGGCTGTTGAAATGTACGATAAACAAGGTAAACATTTAGGAGAGTTTGACCCTGTCACGGGCAAACAAACCAAGCCAGCCAAACCCGGTCGAAAAGTAGAGAAATAGGAGTTTTCATGTACCTTTGTATTAGCGGATTTCTACCTGATAGTGCCGAAGATGATTCACTTAAATTTGAACTCGATCTGAATGCTTCATTTAATGACCAAATAGTTAAACTTCTCGGACATAAAGGTCTGAATGAAATGGCTAGCGGAGAGTGGCTGCTAACAACTGAGGAGGCTCAGCAGATTGCTTTATTGGTCAATCAGCCAATTCCAAGCGACCTTAAGCTATTCATTGGGGTTGAGACGTAGCACTATCTGCCCATCGCAAACTTAAGAGGAATCGATATCTGGGCAAGCCCAAAGCGAGGGCCTAACAATAGATCACCTCGTATGGGCGGTAAAGCCTAATAAGGCGAGCACCTGCAGTTACATTAAGAAAAAATAAAAATGACAAATCTTTCAACGAAATCAGTGAGCACTCGGAGTCATGTATGTTTTTATGTATCGAAGGTTTCTTTCCTGACGGTCACGAAAATAAATTTGTGCAATTTGAGTTGGACGTAGCCTCAGAACTCAATCAGGTCGTGCTTGATTTGGTTGGTTGGGAATCCCTTCAAGATGGCGTAAGACATGGTGTTGTTGAACTTACAGCAGAGCAAGCCCGGCAAATTGAAGGTGTGCTCGGGAAACCCATTCCGAAGGAGCTTGATATCTGTATCAGCGTCTTAGCATAAAAATTAGGGTGCTGCCCCCATGAACCTATGCATCACCGGTTTTTTGCCCGACAACTTTGAAGATAGCTCACTGAAATATGAGCTTTATGTGGATTCAACCTTTAACGACCAAATCGTGCAGCTTCTCGGCCATAAAAGTCTAAATCAAATGGCAAGCGGAGAATGGCTGCTAACAACTGAGCGGGCCCAGCAAATCGCTTTACTGATCAACCAAACCATTCCAAGCGACCTTGATGTATTCATTGGGGTGGAGGCCTAATACAACTTCATTTCCATGAAGGATTTGCAGGACTGACACAAATTGAAAGAGTAGGAAACGCCGAACGGTGCTGGCCCAGGCAACCGACGCGATGTACTGTATACCCATACAGCTACCGAGCACCCACCGATGTCCACCCCTCTTCCGCCACGCGGCCGCGGCACCGCCACCAACCCGCACAACCGCTTCGCGCCGAACCGTTCGGTGGCGGAGGACGACGGTTGGTATCAGGAAGCGCCGGTGACCCAAGGCACCGAAGTACGTATCGAGACGGCGAAAACCATCATCACCCGCAATAACTCGCCGGATTTGCCCTTCGATCGTTCGATCAATCCCTATCGCGGTTGCGAGCACGGTTGCATCTATTGCTACGCGCGGCCCAGCCACGCCTATTGGGACATGTCGCCGGGGCTGGATTTCGAAACCAAGCTGATCGCCAAGACCAATGCCGCCGACGTGCTGGAGGAACAGCTTTCCAAACGCGGCTATCAGTGCGCGCCGATCAACCTGGGCTCCAACACCGATCCGTATCAGCCCATCGAGCGCGAACACAAGATCACCCGCCAGACCCTGGAAGTGCTGCTGCGTTACCGTCATCCGGTGACCATCATCACCAAGGGCTCGCTGATCCTGCGCGATCTGGACCTGCTGGTCGAGCTCGCCGAACAGCGACTGGTGGCGGTGATGATCAGCCTCACCACGCTCGACGATGAGCTCAAGCGCATCCTCGAACCCCGGGCCGCAGCGCCCAAGGCGCGATTGCGAGCGATTCGGGTGATGCGCGAGGCGGGAATTCCGGTGGGGGTTTTGTGTTCGCCGATGATTCCGATGATCAATGACAGCGAGCTCGAAAGCCTGCTGACCGAGGCCCAGGCCGCCGGTGCCCAGAGCGCGGCGTATATGATGTTGCGCCTGCCTCTGGAAGTCGCGCCGCTGTTCGAGGAATGGCTGGCGGCTCACTACCCGCAGCGCGCGGCCCATGTGCTGAGCCTGATCCGACAGAGTCGTGGCGGCGAGCTCTACGACAGCCGCTTCGGTGCCCGGATGCGCGGTGAAGGACCATTCGCGGACCTGTTGGCACAGCGTTTTGCCAAAACCATCAAGCGCCTGGGGCTCAATCGCCGTGAAGGGTTTAATCTGGACTGCGACGCCTTCTGTCCGCCGGGTCGCCAAATGTCGTTGATCTGAAGATAATTGGCCTATGGTTGAAGAGCGGCAAACACCCAGTCACGTTTTTTGTGACCTGGAACACACGTTCTAGAGCGGTTGATTCAGTTTGAGTTAAGTTTCGACGGTTACCTTGTTCATCGAGTGACTGACGGGTCTGGATTTACGACCTGGACGTTTTTTAAACAGCCACTGGCTTCACATCGGATAAAACGGGACACTTTCCCAACTCCGTCAAAGAGGATGAATCATGAGTGACAAGGATAATCAGCCGTTGGCTGCGTCGGCTTCAGCCCACCCCGAGGCGGAATCCGCCGATGCAGCGCTGAAGCATATCGTTGACGGCTTTTTGCATTTTCATCACGAGATCTTTCCGCAGCAGGAAGAACTCTTCAAGAAACTCGCCACGGCCCAGAATCCCAGGGCGATGTTCATTACCTGTGCCGATTCGCGCATCGTTCCGGAGCTGATTACCCAAAGCTCCCCTGGCGACCTGTTCGTGACCCGCAACGTCGGCAACGTTGTACCGCCTTACGGGCAAATGAACGGCGGCGTTTCCACCGCCATCGAATACGCGGTGCTGGCCCTGGGCGTGCAACACATCATCATTTGCGGGCACTCCGATTGTGGCGCCATGCGCGCGGTCCTCAACCCGCAAAGCCTGGAAAAAATGCCCACGGTCAAAGCCTGGCTGCGGCACGCCGAAGTGGCGAAAACCATGGTTCAGGAAAACTGCAATTGCGCTAACGAAAGCGAAAGCATGCACATCCTCACCGAAGAGAATGTGATCGCCCAGCTGCAGCATCTGCGCACGCATCCATCGGTGGCCTCGCGCATGGCCAACGGTCAGCTGTTTATCCATGGTTGGGTCTACAGCATCGAAACCAGCGAAATCCGAGCTTATGACGCGGATCAGGGGTGTTTCCTGCCTCTGGATGGCAGTCATCCGATTCCGGTGGCGACGCCTAAAGCGCGCTTCTAAATCCTCCTAAATCCCTGTGTGGTTTAGCCGCGCTGCCAGTTGAGCAGCCTGGCTTTTTCACGCCTGAAGAAAAATTCGGGAGAATCCCTATGCGTGCTGCGCAATTAAAAGCTGTTCTGCCACGGGAGCTATTGGCGTCCGTGGTGGTGTTTCTGGTGGCCCTGCCCTTGTGCATGGGCATCGCCATCGCGTCCGGGTTGCCGCCGGCCAAAGGCCTGATCACCGGGATTATCGGTGGCCTGGTGGTGGGCTGGATTGCCGGTTCACCGCTGCAAGTCAGCGGCCCGGCGGCGGGTCTGGCCGTTTTGGTGTTCGAGTTGGTGCGCCAGCATGGCGTCGCCATGCTCGGGCCGATCCTGCTGCTGGCGGGGTTTCTGCAACTACTGGCCGGTCGTTTCAAACTCGGCTGCTGGTTTCGGGTGACGGCGCCAGCGGTGGTCTACGGCATGCTCGCCGGGATTGGCGTGTTAATCGTGCTATCACAGGTGCATGTGATGCTCGACGCGGTGCCCAAACCGTCGGGGCTGGATAACCTCGCAGCCTTCCCGGCCGCGGTGGTTCAGGCTTTGCCGTCCTTTGGCTGGCAGGCCGGTTTGCTCGGGCTGTCGACGATTGCGGTGATGTGGTTGTGGGAAAAATTCCGCCCGCATTCCCTGCGCTTCGTTCCCGGGGCCTTGCTCGGCGTTGGTCTGGCGACGGTCGCCAGCCTGATGCTCGCCTTGCAGGTCAAACGCGTGGAAGTGCCGGCCAACCTGGCAGAAGCCATCGATTGGCTGAAACCGGCGGACCTGCTGAACCTGGCCGATCCGACGATCCTGATCGCCGCATTTGCCGTGGCCTTCATCGCCAGCGCTGAGACCCTGTTGTCGGCCGCCGCCGTGGACCGCATGCACAGCGGCCAGCGTTCGGACTTCGACCGCGAATTGTCGGCACAAGGTGTGGGCAACATGCTCTGCGGTTTGCTCGGCGCATTGCCGATGACCGGCGTGATCGTGCGCAGCTCGGCCAACGTCCAGGCCGGTGCGACCACGCGATACTCGGCGATCTTCCATGGCCTGTGGCTGTTGGCGTTCGTGCTGTTGCTGTCCAGCGTGCTGCAAAGCATTCCGGTGGCGAGCCTGGCGGGTGTGCTGGTCTATACCGGTTTCAAACTGGTGGACCTCAAGGCCTTTCGCGGTCTGGGCCGTTATGGCCGGATGCCGATGTTCACCTACGCGGCGACCGCCCTGGCGATCATTTTCACCGACCTGCTGACTGGCGTACTGATCGGCTTCGGCATGACCCTGGCCAAACTGGCATGGAAAGCTTCACGGTTGAAAATCAGCCTGATCGATCTGCCCAAGGACGGCGAAATGGAGCTGCGCTTGATCGGTGCGGCGACCTTTCTCAAGGTCCCGGCACTGACCCAAGTGCTGGGCACCATTCCAGCCGGCGCGACGGTGCATGTGCCGCTCAATAACCTGAGCTACATCGACCATTCGTGTCTGGAGTTGCTTGAGGAGTGGGGCCGGGCGAATGCCGCGAAGGGTTCGAAGCTGTTGATTGAGGCGCGGGGGTTGAAGCGCAGGCTGGAAGGGCGGTTGCGCACAACCAGCGGCGTAGGTTCCGCCGGGTAGAAAACAATGTGGGAGCGGGCTTGCTCGCGAAGGCGGTATGTCAGTCAACATTGATGTTGAGTGATCGGCCGTCTTCGCGAGCAAGCCCGCTCCCACAGGGGTTCGGTAGTGACTGTTGGATCAAGCGGCCGGCTGATCCAGCTCCAGGCCCACGCCTAACTGGCGCGACAGGCACGGCCAGCGTTTCCACGCGGCGCCGGTGTCCGGGCTGTTGAGTTTCTCGCGGTAGGCTTCCACCGATTCCAGCGCGAAACTGTCTTCGTTAAGCATCTCGTCCACGGCGTGATGCACAGCCTCATCCAGTTGGTTGGCGAACTCTTCGCCGATCAATTGGTGGGCAATCAGGTTGGCGACAGTCATGTCCAATGGGATCAGGGGCTGGCCAAAATGCTTGATGTACAGGTCATTCACCTCTTCGACCAACCGATGCGCCAGATAGGCTTCGTCCAGCAGGCTGTCCAGGCCGATGTGCCCGGTCATGATCGCCGGCGGCTGGAGGAAGAACTGCTCGGCGATTTTCAGCACCGGTTTGATCTGCGATTCGATGCCCGCTTCCCGTGCGACATCATTGGCGGCGTCCAACAGGTCCGGTACTTGCTCTATATAAGCGGCCACGAACCGGGTCATCACGCCATTGGCGTCGACGTCCGGCAATTGGATGGCAGCATGCAGGTGCGGCAGTTGGGTTTCCAGTTGACGAGTTAACAGGCCGGTCTCGGCCTCGTGTTGTTGGGCTTTTTGGATCTGCTCGCGCAATGCGGCGGTGTTCATGAAAACTCCAGGAAACAAAGGCAATGAAATAGGGAAGACATAACTTAGCTGGCTTATGAAAGTTGCTAAGACGCATTTGTCATAATTGTTTCATCCTTGAGACACCAACGTTATATCGATTTGCCACCACTCGTCGCGCATCGTTCTCCATTCGTGCCCTTGAGCGCAAGTGGCAGCTGTTTCAGATCATTTACGCCATCACATTGCGAGGTGGCAGTCGCTGTCTATACTCGGGTGGGAATGGAGTTAGCTGATGACGCCCGACTGCATATGCAGCAAGGCTCGGCGATTCAAGTTCGTAGTCTGAAAAAGCCGCTCCCTTGCCGCAGGTGAAAGCCGGCGGGATAACAAGAACGATAAGGGGAACCCGCAATGATGCGACATCCACACGTCTGGATGGGCCTCCTGTTGTGGTCAATTTTCAGCCAGGCACAAGCGGCCTGGACTGTGAATATGGCGCCGGGAGCGACTGAAATCAGTCACGCAGTATTTGACCTGCACATGACCATTTTCTGGATCTGTGTAGTGATCGGCATCATCGTCTTCGGCGCCATGTTCTGGTCGATGATGGTCCACCGCCGCTCCACCGGGCAGGTGGCCGCAAAATTTCATGAAAGCACCACCGTCGAAATCCTCTGGACCATCGTGCCCTTCATCATCCTGGTGGCCATGGCGGTTCCCGCTACTGCCACCCTGATCAAGATGTACGACGCCAGTGAGCCGGATATCGATATCCAGATCACCGGCTATCAGTGGAAGTGGCACTACAAATATCTCGGCCAGGACGTTGAATTCTTCAGCAACCTGGCCACCCCTCAGGATCAAATCCACAACAAGGAAGCCAAGGGCGAGCACTACTTGCTCGAGGTCGACAAGCCATTGGTGCTGCCGATCGGCGCCAAGGTGCGCTTCCTGGTGACCTCCGCCGACGTCATCCACTCGTGGTGGGTGCCGGCCTTCGCGGTCAAGCGCGATGCGATTCCGGGGTTCGTCAACGAAGCCTGGACCCGCATCGACAAGCCCGGCCTCTACCGTGGCCAGTGCGCCGAGTTGTGCGGCAAGGATCACGGCTTCATGCCGATCGTGGTCGACGTCAAGGAGAAGGCCGACTACGACAAGTGGCTGGCCGAACGCAAGGCTGAAGCCCTGCAACTCAAAGAGCTGACCAGCAAGGAATGGACCCTCGACGAGCTCAAGGAGCGCGGCGACAAGATCTACCACACCACCTGCGTGGCCTGTCACCAGGCCGAAGGCCAAGGCCTGCCGCCAATGTTCCCGGCACTCAAAGGCTCGAAAATCGCCACCGGACCGAAAGAAGGTCACCTGAGCATTGTCTTCCACGGCAAGCCCGGCACTGCCATGGCGGCGTTCGGCAAGCAGCTCTCGGAAGTCGATATCGCGGCGGTCGTGACCTATGAACGTAACGCCTGGGGCAACAACAAAGGCGACATGGTCACCCCTAAAGAAGTGCTGGAGCTGAAACAGGCGGAAAGCAAATGACCCGGTCTATTGCGTACGTAAGGAACCGGTTGGGGCAGCGCGCCCCGGCCTGCCCAGCCCATTCGTTCTCAGGAGAACGGCCATGAGCGCTGTCATCGATGACCATGGTCATGCCACCGACCACGCCCACGGCCCCGCCAAAGGCCTGATGCGCTGGGTGCTGACCACCAACCACAAGGACATCGGCACGCTGTACCTGTGGTTCGCGTTTTCCATGTTCCTGCTGGGCGGCTCGTTCGCCATGGTGATTCGCGCCGAGCTGTTCCAGCCCGGGCTGCAAATCGTCGAACCGGCGTTCTTCAACCAGATGACCACCATGCACGGTCTGGTGATGGTGTTCGGTGCGGTGATGCCGGCGTTTGTCGGCCTCGCCAACTGGATGATCCCGTTGATGATCGGCGCGCCCGACATGGCCCTGCCCCGGATGAACAACTTCAGCTTCTGGCTGTTGCCGGCGGCGTTCATCCTGCTGGTGTCGACCCTGTTCACCCCCGGTGGCGGACCGAACTTTGGCTGGACCTTTTACGCGCCGCTGTCCACGACCTACGCCCCGGAAAGCGTGACGTTCTTCATCTTCGCCATCCACTTGATGGGGATCAGTTCGATCATGGGCGCGATCAACGTGATCGCCACCATCCTCAACCTGCGCGCCCCCGGCATGACGCTGATGAAAATGCCGCTGTTCGTCTGGACCTGGCTGATCACCGCATTCCTGCTGATCGCGGTGATGCCGGTACTGGCGGGATGCGTGACGATGATGCTGATGGACATCCACTTCGGCACCAGTTTCTTCAGTGCCGCCGGTGGCGGCGACCCGGTGCTGTTCCAGCATGTGTTCTGGTTTTTCGGGCATCCCGAGGTGTACATCATGATCCTGCCGGCCTTCGGTGCCGTCAGTTCGATCATCCCGACCTTCTCGCGCAAGCCGCTGTTCGGGTACACCTCGATGGTCTACGCCACGGCGAGCATCGCGTTCCTGTCGTTTATCGTCTGGGCGCACCACATGTTCGTGGTCGGCATTCCGCTGGTGGGCGAGCTGTTCTTCATGTACGCCACGCTGCTGATCGCGGTGCCCACGGGCGTGAAGGTGTTCAACTGGGCGAGCACCATGTGGCAAGGCTCGCTGACCTTCGAGACGCCGATGCTGTTCGCAGTCGCGTTCGTCATCCTGTTCTCCATCGGCGGTTTCTCCGGACTGATGCTGGCCATCGCCCCGGCGGACTTCCAGTACCAGGACACCTACTTCGTGGTCGCGCATTTCCACTACGTGCTGGTGCCGGGGGCGATCTTCGGGATCTTTGCCTCGGCCTATTACTGGATGCCGAAGTGGACCGGCCACATGTACGACGAAACCCTCGGCAAGCTGCACTTCTGGCTGTCGTTCATCGGCATGAACATGGCCTTCTTCCCGATGCACTTCGTAGGGTTGGCGGGCATGCCGCGGCGGATTCCGGACTACAACCTGCAATTCGCCGACTTCAACATGGTGTCGTCGATTGGCGCATTCATGTTCGGCACCACGCAGTTGTTCTTCCTGTTCATTGTGATCAAGACCATTCGCGGCGGCCCACCAGCACCGGCCAAACCGTGGGATGGCGCGGAAGGCCTGGAGTGGAGCATTCCGTCACCGGCGCCGTATCACACCTTTACCACGCCGCCGGAAGTGAAATGACTGTGGGAGCGGGCTTGCTCGCGAAGAACGATAACGCGGTTTATCTGATGGACCGCAGCGCCTGCTTCGCGAGCAAGCCCGCTCCCACATGGTTTTGTGTGGAGGGCCTGCACCATGGCTGACTCAATCTCGCTGAAAAAACTCGTCACCCGCCTACTGTTGGTGGTGGTCGCGATGTTTGTCTTCGGATTCGCCCTGGTGCCGATCTACGACGTGATGTGCAAAGCCTTCGGCATCAACGGCAAAACCGCCGGGCAATACGAAGGCGAGCAAGTGGTGGATACCTCGCGGCAGGTGCGCGTGCAGTTCCTGTCGACCAACGCCGCCGACATGGTCTGGGATTTCTATCCCAAAGGCGATGAGCTGACGGCGCATCCGGGGGCGGTGAACGAGATGATTTTTGTCGCCTACAACCCCACCGATCGCCCGATGAGCGCTCAGGCCGTGCCGAGTATCGCACCGAGTGAAGCGGCGGCGTACTTCCACAAAACCGAATGTTTCTGCTTTACCCAGCAAGTGCTGCAGCCCGGTCAACGGATCGAGATGCCGGTACGTTTCATCGTTGACCGTGACATGCCCAAGGATGTGAAGCACCTGACGCTGTCCTACACGCTGTTCGATATCACCGCCCGACATCCACCGGTAGCTGTAAACACTGGCGGCTGAGCGTGCCCGATAAGGAGAACAATAAATGGCAACTCATGAACACTATTTCGTACCGGCCCAGAGCAAATGGCCGATCATCGCCACGGTCGGCATGTTCGTCACCGTCTTCGGCCTGGCCACTTGGTTCAACGACCTGAAAGCGGCGCGGCCGGAGTCCCACGGCCCGCTGATCTTTTTCGTCGGTGGCCTGCTGCTGGCGTACATGCTGTTCGGCTGGTTCGGTACGGTGATCAAGGAAAGTCGCCAGGGCTTGTATAGCGCGCAGATGGATCGCTCGTTCCGCTGGGGCATGAGCTGGTTCATTTTCTCCGAGGTGATGTTCTTCATCGCCTTCTTCGGTGCGCTGTTTTATGTGCGGCACATCTCCGGCCCGGCGCTGGGGGGCGAAGGTCCGAAAGGCATCGCCCACATGCTGTGGCCGAACTTCCAGTTCACCTGGCCGCTGCTGCATACCCCTGACCCGAAACTGTTCCCGCCGCCTAAAGAAGTCATCAGCCCCTGGGGCCTGCCGCTGATCAACACCATTTTGCTGGTGAGCTCCAGCGTTACCGTGACCATCGCCCACCACGCCTTGAAAAAAGGCCATCGCGGCGCGCTGAAAATCTGGCTGGCGATCACCGTGTTGCTGGGCTGCGGCTTCCTCGCCCTGCAGGCCGAGGAATACATGCACGCCTACCACGAACTGGGGCTGACCCTCGGTTCGGGCATCTATGGCGCGACGTTCTTCATGCTCACCGGGTTTCACGGCGCCCACGTGACCATCGGCACCATCATCCTGTTCGTGATGCTGATGCGGATCATGCGCGGACACTTTGATAACGAGCACCAGTTCGCCTTCGAAGCGGCGAGTTGGTACTGGCACTTCGTGGACGTGGTGTGGATCGGATTGTTCGTTTTCGTCTACGTGCTCTGAGGCATTACCACGGCGCGTGAGAAACCAGTTGGCCGCTGAAAAAGCCCCAGGCGATCAAGCCTACGGTAGTGGCGGCCAGGGCAACACGAATGCTCAGGGCAATGACCAGGCGGTTTGAGCTGCTGTCGTCCTTGACCAGAAAAAACAGGCCGCTGAACAGGCTGACAACTGTGGCAATCAGCATCAGGACGATGGCTGCTTTGAGCATGGTGAGACTCCGGGGGAAAGGCGATGCATTTGAGTATAGCTATCGCGATCACCGACTTTCTGGCGCTGTCATGAAGCGCTTCCGGCCGGGCATCGTGCCGACGATTGTGGTCGCGCTGCTGTTGCCGCTGCTGGTGTCACTGGGGTTCTGGCAATTGAGCCGGGGCGCGGAGAAAAGCGCGCTGCTGCAAAGCTACGCCGAGCGCCGGGCGGCCGAACCGATGGCCAGTTCCGAGCTGCAACACGCCGAAGACCCGGCCTTTCGCCGGGTGCGCTTGCACGGTCAGTTCGACGCCGAGCATAGCCTGCTGCTGGACAACCGCCAGCGCGACGGCAAGGTCGGCGTCGAGTTGTTGCAACCGTTCCGCGATCAAGCGACCGGGCTCTGGCTATTGGTCAATCGCGGCTGGCTGCCATGGCCGGACCGGCGCACGCCACCACAATTCAAGACGCCCACCGAAGCCCTGAGCCTCGACGCGTGGGTCTATGTGTCTCCCGGTGCCACTTTCCAATTGCACGCCGACCCGAGCACCACCACTTGGCCGCAACTGGTGACCGTGGTGGAACCGGCCAAGCTCTGGACCGCGCTGAACCGCGAAGGCTTTGGCTACGAATTACGTGAAGAAACCGGCCCCGCGTCCTACCAGGCCGATTGGCCGGTGGTGGCCATGGGGCCGGAAAAACACATCGCTTATGCCGTGCAGTGGTTCGCCATGGCGATCGCCCTGCTTGGCCTTTTTATCTATCTCGGCTGGCACAACGCAAAGGAGAAACACCATGGGAGCGGCCATGAATCCACCCAGCATGTCTGAGGCTAAAACGCCGGCGAGTCGGCGCAAGGGGCGTTTGCAGTTGCTGCTGATCCTGCTCGGGGTGATCGGTCCGATGATCCTCGCCACCGGCATGTACAAACTGAATTTCTGGGTGCCGGACGGCCGCAGTTATCACGGCGAACTGATCGGCAATGGCCAGACCCGCGCCGACCTCGGCGTGCAGGCTCAAGAGGATCGCTGGCAGATGTTGGTGACCGCGCCGAAGGACTGTTCAGTGGATTGCCAGCAATTGGTCTATCTGGCGCGGCAAATCCAGATCGGCCTCGGCCGCGATGCGTCCCGCGCCAGCCATGCCCTGGCCGCCGCACAACCGCTGAGCGCCGACTATGAGGCCAAGCTGACCCGCGAGTATCCGCAGTTGCAGCGTTACCCCATGGACCTCACCACATTCAGCAAGACCACGGGCGACAAGACCGCGCCGCAACTGTGGATCATCGACCCCCACGGCAACCTGGTGCTGCGCTACGACCCGACGGTCAAGGGCAAGGACCTGCTGAACGATCTGCGTCACCTGCTGAAACTGTCGAACATCGGATAAGGGCATCGTCATGGCCAAACCTGGATTTCGCCTCGCGCTGTTTGCCACCTTGCTGGCACTGATTGTGGTGTTGCTCGGCGCCTACACCCGCCTGACCCACGCCGGCCTCGGCTGCCCGGACTGGCCCGGTTGCTACGGCTTTATCAGCGTGCCGAAAAGCGAAGCCCAACTGGCCCATGCCGAACTGCATTTCCCCGATACGCCGGTGGTGGCCCACAAGGGCTGGAATGAGATGATCCACCGCTACTTCGCCGGCACCCTGGGGCTGTTGATCTCGGTGCTGGCCGGTCGCGCCTGGGTGCATCGCCGTCATCCGGGGCAACCGGTGAAGTTGCCGCTGTTTCTGCTCGGCGTGGTGTTCGCCCAAGCGGCGTTCGGCATGTGGACGGTGACGCTCAAGCTTTGGCCGCAAGTGGTCACCGGGCATTTGCTCGGCGGTTTTGCGACCTTGAGTTTGTTGTTTCTGCTGACGCTACGATTGTCCGGCGTATTGCCGGCGCTCACCGTGCCCAAGCGCTTACAGTACTGGGCGACCGCCGGGTTGCTGCTGGTGATCCTGCAAATCGCCCTCGGTGGCTGGGTCAGTTCCAACTACGCGGCGGTGGCGTGCATCGACTTCCCGACCTGCCACGGCCAATGGCTGCCACCGGCAGATTTCGCCAACGGTTTTCACCTGACCCAACACATCGGCCCCAATTACCTCGGCGGGCAACTGGACAGCGATGCCCGCACCGCGATTCACCTGACTCACCGCATCGGCGCGTTGTTGGTGACGCTGGTGCTGCTCGGTTTGGCCTGGCAACTGAAAGTGGTCGGCATGACGCGTCTGGCGGGCCTGGTGCTGATCGCCCTCGGCGCGCAAATCACTCTGGGCATCAGCAACGTGCTGTTTCATCTGCCGCTGCCCATCGCCGTCGCCCACAACGCGGGTGGTGCGGCGCTGTTGCTGACCATGGTGCTGGTCAATTATCACGCGCGGACCAGTCTGGTCCGGGTCAAGCAACAAGCTCCTGCGCGCTGGCGGTTCAGCCCGCGTAAACATTCAGCCGGGCCCATAACAATAAAAGGAGAAATGCCATGGCGGTTCTGATTGGCGAACGTCACAGCCAGGCGATCTGGCGCGATTATCTGGAGCTGACCAAGCCGAAAGTGGTGGTGCTGATGCTCATCACCTCCTTGGTCGGCATGTTCCTCGCGACCCGCGCGGGGGTGCCGTGGACGGTGCTGGTGTTCGGCAATCTGGGGATCGCGTTGTGTGCCGGCGGCGCGGCGGCGGTCAATCATGTGGTGGATCGGCGGATCGATGCGGTGATGGCCCGGACCCACAAGCGGCCGCTGGCTGAAGGCCGGGTGTCGCCGGCAGCAGCGCTGACGTTTGCCCTGGTGCTGGCGGTGCTCGGACAAGCCTTCCTGCTGGCCTTCACCAACCCGCTGACCGCGTGGCTGACCCTTGCCTCGCTGCTCGGCTACGCGGTGGTCTACACCGGTTTCCTCAAACGCGCGACGCCGCAGAACATCGTCATCGGCGGCCTCGCCGGCGCTGCGCCGCCGCTGCTGGGCTGGACTGCCGCCACCGGACATATCGGCGCCGAGCCATTGCTGCTGGTGCTGATCATCTTCGCCTGGACCCCGCCACACTTCTGGGCGCTGGCCATTCACCGCAAAGAGGAATACGCCAAGGCCGACATCCCGATGCTGCCGGTGACCCATGGCGAGCACTACACCAAAGTCCACATCCTGCTTTACACCTTCGCGCTGCTGGCGGTCAGCCTGATGCCGTATGTGATCCACATGAGCGGCGTGCTTTACCTGGTTTGCGCGTTGGGACTGGGCGCAAGGTTTCTGCAATGGGCCGTGGTGCTGTACCGTGGCACTCGGCCGCACGCGGCGATCAACACGTTCAAGTACTCTATCTGGTACTTGTTCCTGCTGTTCATCGCCCTGCTCGTAGACCACTACTTACTGTTGAACCTATGACTCGAACTCAGAAAACCGTCTTCATCCTCGTCGCCCTGATCGCGCTGGTATTGGGCCTGACCGTCAACAAGGTGCTGTCCGGCAAAGGCCAGGGTGACCCGACGGCACTGATCGACGCCGGGATCATCCTGCTGCCGCAAAGCCGCAACCTGCCGAACGTGACGATGACCGACCAGGACGGTAAACCGGTGGCGGTCAACGAGCTGAAAGACAAGTGGAGCCTGCTGTTCTTCGGCTACACCTTCTGCCCGGACATCTGCCCGACCACCCTCGCCCAACTGCGCCAGATTAAAAGCGAACTGCCGCCAGAAGCAGCAGCCAAGTTGCAGGTCATCCTGGTCAGCGTCGACCCGAACCGCGACACGCCCAAGCAGCTCAAGCAGTACCTGGGCTACTTCGATCCGCAGTTCCAGGGCCTGACCGCGTCGTCGGTGGACGACATCCAGAAACTGGCCAACGCGGTGAGCATCCCGTTCATCCCGGCGGATACCAGCAAGCCTAACTACACGGTCGACCACAGCGGCAACCTCGCGGTGATCGGGCCGGACGGCACTCAGCGCGGGTTCATTCGTGCGCCGTTGAATAACGTGAAGTTGGTGGCGCAGTTGCCAGTGATGCTCAAGCGTCAGTAACCGTTGTTGCTTACAGACTGAAGCGGGCCACCAGTTTGTTCAGGCCAACCGCCAGCCGAGAGAGTTCGCCGCTGGCCGTCGCTGACTGGCTGGCCCCGGTGGAGGTCTGAATCGACAAATCACGAATGCTCACCAGATTCTGGTCCACTTCCCGCGCCACTTGAGCCTGTTCTTCGGAAGCGGTCGCGATCAATCGGTTGCGCTCGTTGATGACCACGATGGCCGTAGCGATTTGCTCCAATGCATCGGCGGCACCTTGGGCGATCTGCAGGGCGTCGCGCGCCAACTCGCTGCTTTCACCCATGCCATGGGTGGCCTGCTCCGAACCGACCTGCATGCCTTTAATCATTTCTTCGATTTCCTGAGTGGACTGCTGGGTCCGGTGCGCGAGGGCGCGCACTTCATCGGCGACCACGGCAAACCCTCGTCCTTGTTCGCCTGCCCGTGCCGCTTCGATGGCAGCATTGAGCGCCAGGAGATTGGTCTGTTCGGCGATGGCCCGGATGACTTCCAGCACTTTGCCGATACTTTGTGCCTGGCTGGCCAGGGATCGGACATGTTCACTGGTGCTTTCAACGCTGCCCGCCAGACCTTGAATCGATTGCAACGTCTTGCTGACCATTTCATGACCGGTCGCGGTGAATTGCTCTGACGATTTGGCCGAGTCCGAAGCGATACCCGCGTTTCGCGCGACCTCTTCCACGGCCGTCGTCATCTGGTTCACCGCCGTCGCTGCCTGGCCGATTTCGTCGTTCTGTTGGAGTAGCCCCTGGCTGGCTTCTTCAGTGGCGGCGCTCATTTCATCGGCCGCCGAGGACAGCTGACTGGAGGAGTCCGCGATATGGCGAATCGTATCGCGAAGGTTGTCTTGCATCCGGGCCAGCGCTTTGAGCAGGCGGGCCGGTTCGTCTTCGCCCGTGACCGTGAACGACATGGCCAGGTTGCTGTTGGCGATGCGCTCGGCGACTGTGACGGCCTGGCTCAGCGGTGAGGTGATACTGCGCGTCAGGACGATGGCCAGAATGATGGTGGACAGGATCGCAACGACAACGATCCCAATGACCAGATTCCTGCCGTTTGCATAGACATTCCCCGCCATTACGCCCGCCAGGGTGGCGCCACGGTTGTTGTACTCGATCAGTTTGTTGGCCGCCGCCTCCAACCCGTCGCCCACGGGGCGCACAACTTCGAAGCTGAACTGCCTGGCCTCCAGATTATTGGAACTGTTTTGCAGCATTCCCCCCATGGTGTCGATAAGGGTCGAGTACTTGGCGGCGTACTCTTTCACCGCGACATACAGCGCTCTTTCTTCGGGAGAAGAGACTAATGCATCGTAATCATTAACGGCCTTACTTAGCTGCTCTCGAAACTTCGGCAGATTATCAAGTGCATCTTTTAGCCTTTTTGCATCGTAGGCACTTGAAGCACGAAGGGTTTCCAGGCGCATATGAAGCAAGCAGGCATTGATCAGGCCGACCTGCCTGACACTGGGCATCCAGTCATTTTCGACAGCCTGCTCCGATTCTCTCAGCGCCCCCATTTGAATAATCGCAAAAACTGCCAGGGCAATCAGTAACACTGTAATTGTTGCGAAACTGAGGGCAGCCCGAGTAGCAATGTTTATGTTCCTGATCATAATGTTTCGCCCAAACAGTTTAAGAAGGCACCGAGAATCCTATGTCCAAGAAACTTGGAGGTTTATTAATTAATAGAGTACCGGCCCGATGTAACCGTCGGTAATCGGCCGAGACTGATTTTAAGTAGGCATCGCCCTACCCGAGTCGGGTCATATTTCATGCAAAAAAATGGGGACGCCATGTGCGTCCCCATTTTTTGTTGCATCCGCTAATCAGAACGCCGGCAATACCGCGCCTTTGTACTTCTCGAGGATGAACGCTTTCACTTCCGGGCTGTGCAACACAGCAACCAGTTTCTTCATCGCATCGCTATCCTTGTCGTCCGGGCGGGCCACGAGGATGTTGACGTACGGCGAGTCGTTGCCTTCGATGACCAGCGCGTCCTTGGACGGATCAAGCTTGGCTTCCAGCGCGTAGTTGGTGTTGATCAGCGCCAGATCGACCTGAGTCAGCACACGCGGGATGGTCGCCGCTTCCAGCTCACGGAATTTCAGGTCCTTGGTGTTCTCGGTGATGTCCTTGGTAGTCGACAGGATGTTGTTCGAATCCTTCAACTTGATCAGGCCAGCCTTCGCCAGCAGCAACAAGGCACGGCCGCCGTTGGTGGCGTCGTTCGGGATCACCACGTTGGCGCCGCCAGGCAGTTCGGTCAGCGCTTTGTACTTGCTGGAGTAAGCGCCCAGCGGTTCCAGGTGTACGCCGGCAACGGCCACCAGGTTGGTGCCCTTGGCCTTGTTGAACTCATCCAGGTACGGCTGGTGCTGGAAGAAGTTGGCGTCCAGACGTTTCTCGGCGACCTGCACGTTCGGCTGGATGTAGTCGGTGAACACTTTGACTTGCAGGCTCACGCCTTCTTTGGCCAGGGCCGGTTTTACGAACTCGAGGATTTCCGCGTGCGGCACCGGGGTGGCCGCAACGGTCAGGGTTTCATCGGCCTGGGCGGAAAACGCGGCTACTGCAGCCAATGCGACGAGTAGTTTTTTCATTCAGCTAACTCCTTGTGGGCGCCCGTTTGGCGCCTGCCAGCGAATGGCCGGCTCATGTCTTGTTGACGAGAACTGCTTACTTTCTGGAGAAATGCACGACCAGTTTGTCGCCCACCATTTGCAGAATCTGCACCAGCACCAGCAACAGCACCACGGTGACGATCATGACGTCGGTCTGGAAACGCTGGTAACCGAAACGGATCGCCAGGTCGCCCAAGCCTCCGGCGCCGACCACACCGGCCATCGCCGTGTAGGACACCAGTGTAATAGCCGTCACCGTAATCGCCGCGTAAATGCCCGGGCGGGCTTCAGGCAGCAAGGCGTTGATGATGATCTGTTTGGTGGTCGCGCCCATGGCCTGGGTCGCTTCGATGATGCCGCGATCCACTTCACGCAGCGCGGTTTCCACCAGGCGCCCGAAGAACGGCGTGGCGCCCACCACCAGCGGTGGAATCGCACCCGCGACGCCGAGCGACGTGCCGGTGATCAGCACGGTGAACGGGATCATCACGATCAGCAGAATGATGAACGGCAGCGAACGCAGGATGTTCACCACCAGCGACAGCACGGCGTAGAGGCTTCTGGATTCCAGCAACTGACGCGGGCTGCACAGGAACAGCAGCACGCCCAGCGGCAAACCGAGCAGAACGGTGAACAACAGCGAACCGCCGAGCATCAGCATCGTGTCGCCGGTGGCCAGCCAGATTTCGAACCAGTCGATGTTTTCGAAAAAGGTCTTGATGAGTTCCATTAGCGCAGCACCTCCATGTGGACGTCAGCCGCGGTGAAGAGGCCGAACGCCGCTTCCATGTCGCCGCCGGTGACGGCCAGGGTCAGTTGCCCGTAGGGAACGTCTTTGATGCGGTCGATACGACCGGCCAGGATGCTGTAGTCCACACCGGTTTCCCGCGCGACAGTACCCAGCAATGGCGCGTAGGTCGCTTCGCCCTGGAACGTCAGACGCACGATACGCCCCGGCACGTGGGCAAAATCGTCGCGCTGTTCGCTTTCGTCGATCTGCTCGCTTTCTTGCACGAAACGCTTGGTGGTCGGGTGCTTGGGATGCAGGAACACCTCGGCCACCGTACCTTGCTCGACGATCACGCCTGCGTCCATCACCGCCACCTGGTCGCAGACCCGACGGATCACGTCCATCTCGTGGGTGATCAGGACGATGGTCAGTTTCAGCTCGCGGTTGATCTCGGCCAGCAATTGCAGGACCGACGCGGTGGTCTGCGGGTCCAGGGCGCTGGTGGCTTCGTCGCACAGCAGGATTTTCGGCTTGGTCGCCAAGGCGCGGGCAATGCCGACGCGCTGCTTCTGGCCACCGGACAACTGCGCCGGGTACTTTTTGGCATGGTCGGACAGACCCACGCGCTTCAGCAACTCGGCCACACGCTGGTCGATCTCGCTGCGGGACAGTTCACCGGCCAGGGTCAGCGGCAGCGCGACGTTGTCGGCCACGGTCTTGGACGCCAGCAAGTTGAAGTGCTGGAAAATCATCCCGACCTGCTGACGGAAGCGCCGCAGGCTGTTGGCGTCCAGCGCGGTGACTTCTTCGCCATCGACGAAGATCTTGCCGCCACTGGATTCTTCCAGGCGATTGATCAGACGAAGCAGGGTACTTTTTCCCGCGCCGGAATGACCGATCAGGCCGTAGACCTGACCGTTCTCAATCGTCAGATTGGTCGGATGCAGGGCGGGAATATCCTTACCGGCAACGCGGTAAGTCTTATGGACGTTTTGAAACTCGATCACGTAGCGAACCTTGTGGGGCGCGTTGGAAAAGGATCAGCGGTTAGCCGGGCGCGCATTTTAGCCTGTCCGTATAGAGGTTATTAGCATTTATTCCGCATTCAACCTTCGATTTGGCAATAACGCGATCAAAGGTCAGAAAAAAGGAACGGCTAAAAACGTCATCAGTCACTAATAAGGCAACTCGAAAACGCCCCCGGTGCCGTGCCTGGGGAATGCATAAGAGTCCTGGCTACGGCGGGAATCGCAACGAGGAGTTTACGACTGATGAGTACTAAAAAGCCTGCCGCCGCAAAAAGCGCACTGGCCGGGACCGACACCCTGGACCGCAGCAACACCAACGCCAAGCTCGACAGCCTGGAAGAATTTCGCTCTGACGCGACCGGGCAAGCCCTGCGCACCAATCAGGGCGTGAAGGTTTCGGATAACCAAAACACCTTGAAGGTCGGCGCGCGTGGGCCGTCGCTGCTGGAAGATTTCATCATGCGTGAAAAGATCACGCATTTTGACCATGAACGCATTCCCGAACGCATCGTCCACGCCCGCGGCACCGGTGCCCATGGTTTCTTCCAGACCTACGAGAACCATTCCGTCCTGACCAAGGCCGGATTCCTACAAGACCCAGGTCAGAAAACCCCGGTCTTCGTGCGCTTTTCCACGGTGCAGGGTCCACGCGGGTCAGGCGATACCGTGCGAGACGTACGGGGTTTCGCCGTGAAGTTCTTCACTGACGAAGGCAACTTCGACCTGGTGGGCAACAACATGCCGGTGTTCTTCATTCAGGACGCGATCAAGTTTCCCGACTTCGTCCACGCGGTGAAACCCGAGCCCCACAACGAAATACCGACTGGCGGCTCGGCCCATGACACGTTCTGGGACTTCGTCTCCCTGCAACCCGAATCGGCGCACATGGTCATCTGGGCCATGTCTGACCGGGCGATCCCGAAAAGCCTGCGCAGCATGCAGGGCTTCGGCGTGCACACGTTCCGCCTGGTCAACGCCGAAGGCAAATCACGCTTCGTCAAATTCCACTGGCGTCCGACCGCCGGCACTTGTTCGCTGGTGTGGGACGAGGCGCAGAAACTCGCCGGTAAAGACACTGACTACCACCGTCGTGATCTCTGGGAGGCCATCGAAACCGGGGACTACCCGGAATGGGAATTGGGCGTACAAGTCATCGAGGAAGAGAACGAGCACAGCTTCGACTTCGACATCCTCGACCCCACCAAGCTGATCCCGGAAGAAATCGTCCCGATCACGCCGCTGGGCAAAATGGTGCTGAACCGCAACCCGGACAACTTCTTCGCGGAAACCGAGCAGGTCGCGTTTTGCCCAGGGCACATCGTGCCGGGGATCGACTTCTCCAACGATCCGCTGCTGCAAGGCCGGTTGTTTTCCTACACCGATACGCAAATCAGCCGACTCGGTGGGCCGAATTTTCACGAGATCCCGATCAACCGCCCGGTCGCACCGTTCCATAACGGCCAGCGGGATGCGCTGCACCGCACCACCATCGACAAAGGTCGCGCGTCCTACGAACCGAACTCGATTGATGGTGGCTGGCCGAAGGAAACGCCGCCGGCCGCGCAGGACGGTGGTTTCGAGACATATCCGGAGCGCATCGACGCGAACAAGATCCGTCAGCGCAGCGAGTCGTTTGGCGATCACTTTTCCCAGGCGCGGCTGTTCTTCAAGAGCATGAGCAAGCACGAGCAGGAACACATCATCGCGGCTTACAGCTTCGAGCTCGGCAAGGTTGAACGGTTGTGGATTCGCGAGCGGCAGGTCAATGAGATCCTCGCCAACATCGATCTGGAACTGGCCAAACGCGTCGCGCAAAATCTTGGCCTGCCTGCGCCGAAGGCCGGTACGGTTGAAGTGCGCAAAACTTCGCTGGAGCACTCCCCGGCGCTCAGCCAGGCCAACTTGCTGCCAGAGAACATCAAGACGCGAAAAGTTGCCATTCTTGCGGCCAACGGCGTCGATGGTGCGGCGATTGATGCGATGAAGAAAGCGCTGGCTGCCGAGGGTGCCCACGCGAAACTGCTCGGCCCGACGTCTGCGCCGGTCACGACTGCCGATGGCAAGTCACTGCCGGTGGATGCATCGATGGAAGGCTTGCCGTCCGTGGCTTTCGATGCGGTGTTCGTGCCGGGCGGTGCGGCGTCGATCAAGGCGTTGAGCACCGATGGCGTGGCGCTGCATTACGTGCTGGAGGCGTACAAGCACCTGAAGGCGATCGCGTTGCATGGCGAGGCCAAGCAGTTGCTGGATGTGCTGAAACTGGAGGCGGATGCGGGGTTGATCGTTGGCGCGGATGCCAAGTTGTTCAAGGCATTCTTTACCGCGATCGGGCAGCACCGGGTTTGGGATCGAGAACCTAAGGCCAAGGCGATTCCGGCTTAAGGTTCTTGATTGACTGGAAGGACGCCTTCGCGGGCAAGCCTTGCTCCTACAAGTCCGAGTCGTTCGTTAAATATGTGAACGACACGAATCCTGTAGGAGCAAGGCTTGCCCGCGATGCTTTTTTTAAGGCTTACGCGGACTCAAAACCATCTGCGCCGGAATGTTGCGCAAGATCTGCTTTTCCAGCTTCAAGTCAAACCCCGAATCCAATTTCTTCACCCGCTTGGTCAGCAATGTGGCCAACCAAGGGAAATCCTGGGTGCGCGGCGCCTGAATGCTCACGTCGCATTGGTAATTCACCACATCGGCGGCGATAGCGTCCAGTTGGCGACGAAGTTTGCTCATGTCGGTGAGGTTCAACGCAACAGTGGTGCTTTCAGCCGTTGGATCGATCACCTTCGCTTTCGGCTTGGCTTCGGCTGCCATGAGCGCTGCTTCGGCTTTATCCAGCTCGGCCTTGCGCGCGTTGACGATGGCGTTGTTGACCCCACCGGTCAGCGCCGGCGCCTTGGGCATCAACGCCCGGGCACGGCTCAGGGCCGTGGCGGCGGCGTTCACATCGCCTTTTTGCAGCACTATCTGGCTGCGTTGCAGATAGGCTTCGGCCAGTTGCCGCTGGTATTGCACGAGGGATGGGTCGTTGGGCGACTCAGCCTGCAAGGCTGCCAATTGATCTTCGGCAGTGGCCAGCTCGCTGCTGGCCAGGTTTTGTTCCAGTTGTGCGATGGCCGCAGCCCGCGCATCGGGGACCTCGGGGGCCGCCGGTGGCGTACTTTGGCAAGCGCCCAGTAGCAGGGAAAATGCGACAAGGAGCAGATAACGGGAGGCGAACGGCTTCATTCCTGCGACTCTCTATTTGCGCAAAAAACGAGCAAGTCTACACCCCTCGACGGGGCAGGACAAAACTCAGCAGAAACAGCGCGGCCGCCGTCACCACAATCGACGGGCCCGCCGGGGTGTCCTTGAACCACGACAACGCCAGCCCGCCACACACCGCGAGCATGCCCAGCAGGCTCGCGCCCAGTGCCATCTGCTCCGGCGAGCGGGCGTGACGTTGTGCCGCAGCCGCCGGGATGATCAACAGCGAAGTAATCAGCAACACTCCGACGATTTTCATCGCCACGGCAATCACAACGGCAATCAGCAGCATCAAGGTCAAGCGCAACGCCGCCACCGGCAGACCTTCCACCGTGGCCAACTCTTCGTGCACGGTGATCGCCAGCAATGGCCGCCACAGCGTCACCAGCAACGCCAGTACCGCCGCGCTGCCGCCGAGGATCCAGGCCAGGTCGGTCGGGCTGATCGCCAGCAGGTCGCCGAACAGATAGGCCATCAGGTCGATCCGCACTTCGTGCATGAAGCTTAGTACCACCAGGCCCAGGGAGAGCGTGCTCGGTGCGAGAATGCCCAACAGCGTGTCGGACGCCAGCGGCTGACGCTGCTGCAAGGTCACCAGCAACACCGCCAGCAGCAGACAGCCGACGGTGACGGCCACGGTGGGGCTGACATCCAGCAAGAAGCCCAGGGCCACGCCCAGCAGCGCGGCGTGAGACAGGGTGTCGCCGAAATAGGCCATGCGTCGCCAGACCACGAATGAACCCAGCGGGCCCGCGACCAACGCCAGGGCCAGACCTGCAAGCAGGGCGTAGAGCAGAAAATCAGCCATGCTTGCAGCTATCTCCGTGAACGTGGGGTTGGGCCGATGGGGCCGCGCTGACCACGGAGCCATGCAGGTCATGGGCGTGGTCATGATGGTGGTGATAAATCGCCAGGCTTTGTGCGTTCTTTCCGAACAGCTCGACGAAAGCCGGATCGCCGCTGACATGTTCCGGATGCCCGGAGCAGCAGACGTGGCGATTCAGGCAAACCACCTGGTCGGTGGTGCTCATCACCAGGTGCAGATCGTGGGAAACCATCAACACGCCGCAACCGTGACGGTCCCGCAGACGCGTGATGAGGCTGTACAACTCGGCCTGACCGGCCACATCGACGCCTTGCACCGGCTCATCGAGCACCAGCAATTCAGGCTCACGTAACAACGCTCGGGCCAGCAGCACGCGCTGCATTTCACCGCCGGAAACACTTTGCACCGGGCTGTCGATCACCTGTTCGGCACCGACTTCCTTGAGTGCCGCCAGGGCTCGCGCGCGGTCCACGCCCGGCACTAGGCGCAAGAAGCGCAGCACCGAGAGCGGCAGGGTCGGATCGACATGCAGTTTTTGCGGCATGTAACCAACGCGCAGCTTCGGTTTACGCCAGACGCTGCCGCTGTCCGGCTTCAACAGGCCGAGCACGGCACGCACCAAGGTGGTTTTACCGGCGCCGTTGGGGCCGATCAGGGTCACGATTTGCCCCGGCTCGACGCTCAGGTCGATGTTTTCCAGCACACTTTGCCCGGCAAACGTGACGGCGACCTGTTCAAGACGGATCAACGCGTTGCTCATCAAGCCCCCTGGCAACCCGAGCAGAGCCCGACCACTTCAACGGTCTGGGCTTCCACGACAAATCCGACATCCTTGGCGCTGATCACAATCGCGTCGCTGATGGATTTCTGTTCCAGCTCGATGGCGGCGTGGCATTCGCGGCAAATCAGGAACTGACCCTGGTGCGCATGCTCCGGGTGATTGCAGCCGACGAAGGCGTTCAGCGAGGAGATACGGTGTACGAGGCCGTTTTCCAGCAAGAAATCCAGCGCCCGGTACACAGTCGGCGGCGCGGCGCGGCGACCATCCTGCTCGCTGAGCACCGCCAGAATGTCGTAGGCACCCAGCGGTTTATGGCTTTGCCACACCAGTTCCAGCACCCGCCGGCGCAAAGCGGTCAGGCGCAGGCCTTGACGTGCGCACAGGGCATCGGCCTCTGACAATGCGCTGTGAACGCAATGGGAGTGGTCGTGGGGACGGCTGGCAATCGGTGTTTTAGGCATGAGCGGCGACGAGTTTTGTGAGAGACGTTATTATGTTACCCGTTCTCGCCTCTTCGAGTGGTCATCGTGTCCCGACTTTTTTCTATCTTTGCCGCATTTGTCGCAAGTTTCCTGCTGATCGGATCGGCCCAGGCCGAAGTCAAAGTGCTCACCAGCATCAAGCCGTTACAGCTGATTGCCGCAGCGGTACAGGACGGCGTGGCGATTCCGGAAGTGCTGCTGCCACCAGGTGCCTCACCGCATAACTACGCGTTGCGCCCGTCCGACGTACGGAAGGTGCAGTCGGTGGATCTGGTGTACTGGATTGGTCCGGACATGGAAGGTTTCCTGCCTCGCGTATTGAAAGGTCGTACGTTACCGACCGTGGCGGTGCAGGATTTGCCGGGGATGAAACTGCGGCATTTCGCCGAAGATAGTCAGTCCCACGCCGAAGATGCCGACGAACATGACCACGATCATCGTCCTGGAACGCTGGACGCGCATTTGTGGCTCTCGCCGGTCAATGCTCGGGTGATCGCCACGAAAATGGCCGCTGACCTGAGCGCTGCCGATCCTGACAACGCGGCACGCTATCAGAGCAACCTCAAGGCATTCGATGCGCGTCTGGATGCGTTGGACCTGCGCTTGAAGGCTCGCTTGGCGAGTGTCGCGGGCAAACCTTATTTCGTGTTCCACGAAGCGTTCGACTACTTTGAAGACGCCTACGGCCTGAAGCACGCGGGCGTGTTCAGCGTCGCGGCCGAAGTGCAGCCGGGCGCACAACATGTCGCGGCGATGCGCACGCGGTTACAGGAAGTCGGCAAGACTTGCGTGTTCAGCGAACCACCGCTGCGCCCGCGCCTGGCGGAAACCCTGGTGGCCGGTCTGCCGGTGAAACTGGCGGAACTGGATGCGTTGGGCGGGTACACGCCGGCGACTGCCCAAGGGTATGAGCAGGTGTTGGAGAAGTTGGGGAATGATTTGGCGGGGTGTCTGGAGTCGTTGTAACCCGGACATTGGTGTCGCCCCCATTCGCGAGCAAGCCCGCTCCCACGAGGACGCATTGATCCTGTGGGAGCGGGCTTGCTCGCGAAGCTTTTAAAGGGCGAAAGGCAACGGTGTACTGACCTTCTGCCGCTGCGCCAGGCGCTGCTGAAACTCCATCGGATCGTGAATCAATACATCCTGCCCAGCGAACGATTCCGCCGCTATCAACCGCGACAACCAGAACCGCACACACGCTACGCGCAGCATAGTCGGCCACAACTCCGCCTCGGCAGCAGTGAACGGCCGCAGCGCCGCATAGGCACCCAACAAGCTCCGGGCCCGCGGTCCATCGATCAGGCCTGCCTCGTCCGAACACCAGTCATTCAAGGCAATCGCTACGTCGTACAACATCGGCCCCGAACAGGCGTTATAGAAGTCGATCAACCCGGTCAGGTGCGTGCCTTCGAACATTGCGTTGTCGCGGAACAGGTCGGCGTGGATATTGGCTCGCGGCAGCGCCAGAATTTTCGTCTTTTGCTGTGTGATTTCGTCCAGCGCCCGTTTCAGCAGATCGCTTTGCTCGGCATTCAGGTGCGAGAGCAGTTGCGTGCCCTCCTCCAGCATCCAGTCCAGACCCCGATCGGTCTTGCGCTTGATCATGTTGGCCTGGGTCGCCAAATGCAGATGGCCGAGCAGTTCGCCGACTTGCGCGCAATGCTGGGCGTTGGCTTCCTTGATGTGCTTGCCGGCCAGACGTGGCTGCAACAACGCCGGTTTGCCGGCCAGCTCGCGCAACGCCACGCCGTCAGTGGTGCGCAGTGCATACGGCACGGGTAGATCGGCTTCATGGAGCACGTCGAGCAGCTCGATGAAGAACGGCATTTCCTGAACCGGACCGCGCTCAACCAGGGTCAGGACAAATTCGCCCTGCTCCAGGCTGATAAAGAAATTGGTGTTTTCGCTACCGGCGGCAATCCCCTGGAAATCGAGCAGGCGGCCGAGCCCGTATGGGGCGAGAAAGGTTTCCAGCTCGGGCCGAGCCAGGGGAGTAAACACAGACATGGTTAAAAACTGCTCAGTTCGGGCGCCGCGATCGAGCCGGCGCCGATTAAAGTTAAGAAGCTACTTCCATTCAAAAATCTTCCACGACGGAATCAGCATATCCGGCTGATCCGAGCGGATGAAGTTTGCATCGGTCCCGTCCGCGCGCACCAGAAAATACGGTGGCGCACCTTTCGGCGTGACCTTGATCGCATACAGGAAACCGTTTTGGCGGTACTCCTGGATAACCTTGTCCCCTTCCGTGCGGATCGTGACTTCCGGCTCCGGCGTTGGTGCATCGTCCGCCGCCATAACGGCCAATGGAACGGTTGCAAACAACCCAGCCAGCAACAGGCGATTTATCGTGCGCATGATAACCTTGTCCCTTTGTCGTCAACGGTCCCGCTATTCTAGCGCCGGACCCGCCGAAAAGGTTGATCCTGCTCATGAGCCAAGCCCCCCTCGTCCTGGTGGACGGTTCTTCTTACCTGTATCGCGCCTTTCACGCGCTGCCGCCGCTGACCACTTCCAAAGGCCTGCCGACCGGCGCGGTCAAAGGTGTGTTGAACATGCTCAAGAGTCTGCGCAAGCAGTACCCGGACAGCCCGTTCGCCGTGGTGTTCGACGCCAAGGGCGGGACCTTTCGCGACGACATGTACGCCGAATACAAGGCCAACCGTCCGAGCATGCCCGACGACATGCGCGTGCAGATCGAGCCGCTGCACCAGAGCGTGATCGCCCTGGGCTTCCCGTTGCTGTGCGTCGAAGGCGTCGAGGCCGATGACGTGATCGGCACCCTGGCCCGCAGCAGCGCGGCCGCCGACCGTCCGGTGGTGATCTCCACCGGCGATAAGGACATGGCGCAACTGGTCGATGGCCACATTACCTTGGTCAACACCATGACCGGTAGCGCGCTGGACGTGGAGGGCGTGAAGGAGAAATTCGGCGTCGCTCCCGAGCAGATCATCGATTATCTGGCGCTGATGGGCGATTCTTCCGACAACATCCCGGGCGTTCCAGGCATCGGCCCGAAGACCGCTTCCGGGCTGCTGGTGGGTGTGAACGGCGGTTTGACCGAGCTCTACGCGCAACTCGAGATCGTTCCGACCTTGCCGATTCGCGGCGCCAAGACCCTGCCGGCCAAGCTCGAAGAGCACAAAGAGATGGCATTCCTCTCGTATAAGCTCGCGACCATCAAGATCGACGTGCCGCTGGATATCGGCCTCGATGACCTGCAAATGGGCCAGCCGGATCACGACAAACTCGCCGAGCTCTACACCCTGCTGGAATTCAAGAGCTGGTTCGAAGACAACCAGCGTGACGCCAAGCGTTCCGGCCAGGAAGTGGTCGCGCCAGTGGCTGAAGAAGCCGTTGCCGCAGCCGAACTCAACTACACGACGATCCTCACCCAGGCCGATTTCGACCTCTGGCTGAAGAAGCTGAACGACGCCAAACTGTTCGCCTTCGATACCGAAACCACCGGCATCGATGCGCAACAGGCGCATCTGGTGGGCCTGTCCTTCGCCGTCCAAGCCAACGAAGCCGCCTACATCCCGCTGACCCACTCCTACATGGGCGTGCCGGAACAACTGGATCGCGACACCGTGTTGCGGGCCCTCAAACCGATCCTCGAAGACCCGAGCAAGCTGAAGGTTGGCCAGCACGCCAAGTTCGACATGAACATCCTGGCCAACTGCGCCATCGGCGGCGATCAAAGCTGCGGCATCGCGGTGCAAGGCATCGCCTTCGACACCATGCTCGAATCCTACGTGCTGGACTCCACCGCGACTCGCCACGACATGGACAGCCTGGCGCTCAAGTACCTGAATCACACCACCACCGGGTTTACCGACATCGCCGGCAAAGGTGCCAAGCAGCTGACGTTCGACCAAATCGCCCTGGAACTGGCCGGACCCTACGCCGCCGAAGACGCCGACGTGACCCTGCGCCTGCACCAAACCTTGCAGGCCAAGCTCAATGCGATTCCGAGCCTGAGCAAGGTGTTGAGCGAAATCGAAATGCCATTGGTGCCGGTGCTGGCGCGGATCGAACGCCAAGGCGCGTTGGTCGATGCCGCATTGCTGGGCATCCAGAGCGTCGAACTGGGCAAGAAAATGGTCGAGCTGGAGCGCGAGGCTTATGCCATCGCCGGCGAAGAATTCAACCTCGGCTCGCCGAAGCAACTGGGCGCGATCCTGTACGAAAAACTCGGCCTGCCGGTCCTCAGCAAAACCGCCAAGGGCCAGGCTTCGACCGCCGAAGCCGTGCTGGCAGAACTGGCTGACCAAGACTTCACGTTGCCCAAGGTGCTGATGCAGTACCGCTCGATGAGCAAGCTGAAAAGTACCTACACCGATCGTCTGCCGGAACAGATCAACCCACGCACCGGGCGGATTCATACTTCGTATCACCAGGCTGTCGCGGCCACCGGGCGTTTGTCGTCCAGTGATCCAAACCTGCAGAACATCCCGATCCGCACGGCTGAAGGCCGGCGGATTCGCCAGGCGTTCATCGCGCCACCGGGCTACAAACTGCTGGCGGCGGACTACTCGCAAATCGAACTGCGGATCATGGCGCACCTGGCCAAGGACGAAGGCTTGCTGCACGCCTTCCGCAATGACCTGGACGTGCATAAAGCCACGGCGGCCGAAGTCTTCGGGGTTGAACTGACAGAGGTCACCACCGATCAGCGTCGCAGCGCCAAGGCGATCAACTTCGGACTGATCTACGGCATGAGCGCGTTTGGCCTGGCCAAGCAGATCGGTGTCGACCGCAAGCAATCCCAGGCGTACATCGACCGTTACTTCGCCCGCTATCCCGGCGTGCTGGAGTACATGGAGCGCACCCGCACCCAAGCGGCCGAGCAGGGCTTCGTCGAAACCATTTTTGGCCGTCGCCTGTACCTGCCGGAGATCAACGCGAAAAACCCGGCCCTGCGCAAAGGTGCCGAACGCACTGCGATCAACGCGCCGATGCAAGGCACAGCGGCCGACATCATCAAGAAAGCCATGGTGGCGGTGGATAACTGGCTGACGTCGTCTGGCCTGGACGCCAAAGTCATCCTGCAGGTGCACGATGAATTGGTGCTTGAAGTGCGAGAGGACCTGGTCGATCAGGTGCGTGAAGAAATTCGCGCACACATGAGCAACGCCGTGACACTGGACGTCCCGCTGCTGGTCGAAGTTGGCGTAGGCAATAACTGGGATGAGGCTCACTGAGCCGTCTGAAAAGGGGATTTCTGCTGCGGCATAGTGCCGCGGCAGAAAGGTCGAAGGGCGCTTAGTTCAAAAAATGCGTCGGGTTATTCCAAAGGCATTTGAAAAATTTCTGAACTAATCTCGTGAACCGCTACTCAGAGTTACTGAATGGCTGGTGAAGCCCTTCGATGCTCCTATGTTGTGTTAAGTGTTGGCAGATATCTGGACCCCGCCCTAGCGGTCTAGAACTTGAACCCCGGAACTTCCCCCTCCCCATACGAAGTCCGGGGTTTTTTTTGCCTGCAGAAAAGTCCTATTCAGCACTCTGGGCAATCTCGGCGCCCTTGTCCGCCAACTCCATCCAGCCTGCCAATACAGTGTAGGCGTCTTCCAGGCCCATGCGTTTTGGCGCAGAGAACAACTGGATGCTGATCGCATCGCCCCAACCTTTACGAATGTCTGCCTGCACCTTGAGCAGGACGTTTTTCGCCGCGCCGTAGGTCAGCTTGTCCGCTTTGGTCAGCAAAATGTGCATCGGCATGCCAGCGGCGACCGCCCAATCGAGCATCAGCAGGTCGAAGTCAGTCATTGGATGACGGATGTCCATCATCAGAATCAGACCTTTCAAACTCTCGCGACCGCCCAGATAAGCTTCCAGGTGACGCTGCCAGTGCAGCTTCAGCGGGATCGGTACTTTTGCATAACCGTAGCCTGGCAGGTCGACCAGACGGCGATCATCGTCTAGCTTGAAGAAGTTCAACAACTGCGTACGACCCGGAGTTTTCGAGGTCCGCGCCAGGCTGGCGTGAGTCAGGGTGTTCAGCGCGCTGGATTTACCGGCGTTGGAACGCCCGGCGAAGGCTACTTCAAAGCCTTCGTCGTCCGGACATTGGTCGACTTTGGCAGCGCTGAGCATGAAGGTGGACTGTTGGCACAGGCCGAGGATGGGGTTCTTGAGTTGCATGGGATTTCCGATGTGGGCGGCGCCGGGAATGGACGCGGCAAGCGGTGTCGTTTCCGTTTCAGTAGCGCCAGTATATAATGCCGCAGATTTTGTGTGCGCTTTGTCCCAGCGTAGGATGAAGTTCACGAGAGCGATTGACCTTGATTGCGCATTAGAACGCAGAACGCTCTCTACCCTGAAAAGGTCGTTTTATGACGAAATGGCTGCTAGCTGCCGGTGTCTTGATGCCGCTTTACAGCGCTCAGGCTACACAGGATCCGGAAGCTGTGTACAACCGTGTTTGTGGTGCCTGTCATTCCGGCCAACTACCCATGGCGCCCCAAAAGGGCGATCAGGAAGCTTGGACGCCGAGGTTGGCGAAAGGTATGGAGACGCTGGTGCAACACGTGACCCAGGGTTTCAAGGCGATGCCGCCGCGTGGTTTGTGCATGGACTGCAGTGCCGAGGATTACCAAGCCATCATCCACTGGATGAGCGAGTAAACCCGGCCCATAACTCTTTAACCCTTAGCCGTAGTTGGATTAGCTGATGAACAAATTGATCGTGAGTCTGCTGTTGACCGTGGGGATCTCCGGCATAGCCCATGCTGCAGGTGATGCAACAGCTGGCCAGGCGAAAGCCGCAGTTTGTGGCGCCTGTCATGGCCCGGATGGCAATAGCATGGCGCCTAACTTTCCGAAACTGGCAGGGCAAGGCGAGCGTTATCTGAACAAGCAGTTGCATGACATCAAGTCCGGCAAACGCACGGTACTTGAAATGACCGGCCTGCTGACCAACCTGAGCGATCAGGACCTGGCCGATATCGCCGCCTACTTCGCCAGCCAGAAAGGCAGCGTTGGCGCCGCCGACCCTAAAGTCGTGGCTCGCGGTGAAGCACTGTTCCGTGGCGGCGACCTCGCCAAGGGCCTGCCAGCCTGCACCGGCTGCCACTCGCCGAATGGCGCGGGTAACGCAGCCGCCGGCTTCCCGCACCTGGGTGGCCAGCACGCTCAATACGTTGCCAAGCAACTGACCGACTTCCGCAAGGAAGAAGGCGGCCGCAACAACGACGGCGACACCAAAACCATGCAGACCATCGCCAAACGCCTGAGCGACGAAGACATCGCAGCGGTGTCCAGCTACATTCAGGGCCTGCACTAAGACCGGCAAATCGGGCGTTATGCGGGGCGTACATCTCCTGCAACGTTAACGCTCTATTAATCCGTCGCAGCAAGTATAAAAAGGGTGGCTTAGGCCGCCCTTTTTTGTGGCCGCTGCCGTTACACTACAGAACTCAAGCCCGCCAGGACCTGTCTGAACACAGGTCGCGCGAGGCGACCAAAATTGTCCAGGAGTAAAGCATGCGTAATCTGATCATCAGCGCCGCACTTGTCGCTGCCAGCCTGTTCGGCATGAACGTCCAGGCCGCCGAAGCACCCGCGGCGCCTTACGTCGAACTGACCAACCCTGTTCCAGTCGCGGTACCTGGCAAGATCGAAGTCGTGGAGCTGTTCTGGTACGGCTGCCCGCACTGCTACGCATTTGAACCGGTGATCAATCCGTGGGTTGAGAAACTGCCTTCCGACGTGAACTTCGTGCGCATCCCCGCCATGTTCGGCGGCCCTTGGGACGCTCACGGCCAGATGTTCCTGACCCTGGAAGCCATGGGCGTCGAGAACAAGGTTCACGCGGCGGTTTTCAACGCGATCCAGAAAGAACACAAACGCCTGACCGATCCGCAAGAAATGGCTGAGTTCCTGGCCACTCAGGGCGTCGACAAGGACAAGTTCCTGGCCACCTTCAACTCCTTCGCCATCAAAGGCAAAATCGTCCAGGCCAAAGAGCTGGCGAAGAAGTACGAAATCTCCGGCGTGCCAACCATGATCGTCAACGGCAAGTATCGCTTTGACGTGGGCTCCGCCGGCGGTGCCGAGCAAGCCCTGCAACTGGCCGACAAACTGGTCGACAAAGAGCGAGCGGCTAACAAGGCTGCTGCCAACTAAGCGCGGCCCCTGCCATGCGCCGCTGGGGTACTGAACGCGTGGTTGGCCTGCATGAACCGCGGGTCAACACGCATCACCTGGAATCGACGGGGCTGCCCGCAGACGCCCGTTTGCGTTTGCTCAGCTTCAACATCCAGGTCGGCATCAGTACCGAGCGCTATCGGCATTACCTGACCCGTGGCTGGCAACACCTGTTGCCCCACACCGGACGTGCCGACAACCTGCAAAAGATCGGCAATCTGCTGGGTGACTTCGATCTGGTCGCCTTGCAGGAAGCCGATGGCGGTAGCCTGCGATCAGGTTACGTCAATCAGGTCGAACACCTGGCCCAACTGGGCTCCTTCCCTTACTGGTATCAACAACTCAATCGCAATCTCGGTCGCCTCGGCCAGCACAGCAATGGGGTGCTCAGCCGCCTGCGCCCGTGGGCGATTGAAGATCACCCGCTGCCGGGGCCCAAGGGTCGCGGGGCGATCCTGGTGCGTTTCGGCGAAGGTCCGGAGGCGCTGGTCGTCGTGATGATGCACCTGGCCCTCGGCGCGCGCGTGCGCAGCCTGCAACTGGCCTACATCCGCGAGTTGATCGGTGGCTACAAACACCAGGTGCTGATGGGCGACATGAACACCCACGCCAGTGATTTGCTGCAAAACTCCCCGTTGCGTGACCTCGGCCTGCTGGCGCCGCAACTGGAAGCGACGTTCCCCAGCTGGCGCCCGCAGCGCTGCCTGGACCATATTCTGCTCAGCCCGACCCTGACCCTGGAACGGGTCGAAGTGCTGGCACAACCGATTTCCGATCACCTGCCGGTCGCGGTAGAGATTCGTTTGCCGGGTTCGCTCACGGCCGATGCATTCCCCGCGTTGAGTCCTGCCCCTCGCGGATCCCATGAATGAGCGACGAAGCACAGCGCTGGAAAGAGAAATACCTCAAAAGCATCGAACAACAGGAAAAGCTCGAGCGTCGCTGGGACGCCCGGCTCGACCTGTTGCGTCGCGGGTTGGTGCGCAGCACCCTTGCGGCCGAGGGCACCGACCGCGCCGTTGACCTGTGCATGAAGGAAATGCGCGAAGTCGTGCGCACCGATGACATGGACGCCGGCCTCGCCGCGTTGCTGCCACGCCTGGAAAAAGCCGTGCTGGACTCCGAACAGCGCCGGGAAACCCGGGTTGATCAGGTCAGCGCCGCACTGAACGCGCTGGTCGCGCAGCTCCAGGCCTTGCCACTGCCTCGGGAAGTCAGCCGACCGCTCAAGGCCTTCGCCAAGCAACTGGATGGGCGCGTCGGTCAGGCTCGCGAGATTCCATTGCTGCTCAGCGAACTGAGCGGCTTGCAAGGCAAAGCCCTGAACCAATTGGAAACCCCTGCGGAACCTGGCCGTCCAGGCCTGTTGCAGCGCTTGTTCGGTAGCCGGGAAGCGGAAGGGTCAACGCCTCCGGTCGCTGCTCCCACCGTTCCGGCGCCGGCCCAACCACCGGTCGAGGCGGTTTCTGCGCCTGTCGTTGAAGCCCCCCAGACAAAGCCTGAAATTCCTCCACCCG
Organism: Pseudomonas sp. dw_612; assembly: GCF_018449725.1. Taxonomy (GTDB): domain Bacteria; phylum Pseudomonadota; class Gammaproteobacteria; order Pseudomonadales; family Pseudomonadaceae; genus Aquipseudomonas. Next base: position 65,967 of record NZ_JAAVVC010000003.1, read on the forward strand.
CCAGCGTGGCGCGAACGCCCCCAGTTGCGCCGACCGCCGCCACCCCGGAACCGCTCGCGTCGCAGACAACACTCACGCCGGAAATCGTGGCGTTTGTCCCGCCTGTTCTGGAGCCTCAAGCAGCACGCGCCCAAGCGGCACCGGCACAGCCAGACCTTGAGCTACCCCAAGCTCCGACGCCTCCCGCCATCGCGCCTGTCGTTCAAGCTCAGCCAGCCATCAATCCCGACGAGCTGACTCCCGCGCCCCATCCCGAACCACCGGTGTTCCTGGACAGCCTGCCCTTGCCTTCAGCGATGGCTCAGGCACTGGCCGCCATCGACCCGGAACATCCAGAGGAAGACATCCTCTATGCGCTGCCGGACTCGCCCGAGCCGTCCTACAGCTCCGTGGCCACGCATATCGAAGAGACGCTGCTGGGCCTGCTCGACGATCTGACGCTGCCGGAACGCCATCGCCCGCAAGCCGAAGCCATGCGCGAGCGTCTGCAAAATGGGTTGAACTGGTACGAGTTACTGCCGATCCTCGACGATCTCGCCACCTTGATGCTGGCGATCACCGACAGCGGCCAGCACGAATTCGAAGCGTACTTGCAGCAACTCAATGAGCGCCTCGAGTCGTTCCAGAGCAACCTGCAAGCCGCCAGCGACGGCCACGCCGATAACCGCTCCGCCGCGCGGGAGATGGACACGCAGATCCGCGAACAAGTCGACGGCCTGCAAACCAGCATGCAGGACGCCGCTGACCTGGAAGACCTCAAGCACGTTCTGGAAAACCATCTCGAAGGCCTGCTCGGCACCATGGACCAGCATCAGAAGCAACGGGATGAGCGTGAACAGGAAGTCGCCGCCCGCCTGCAAGGCCTGGCCGAACGGGTCGCGCACATGGAGCAGGAGGCCCTGGGTTATCGCGAACACCTTGAAGAACAACGGCAAAAAGCCCTGATCGACCCGCTGACCGGCCTGCCCAACCGCGCCGCCTGGAGCGAACGGCTGGAGCACGAAATCGGCCAGTGGCAGCAGCACGGCAACACGCTGATGCTGGCCATGCTCGATCTCGACCATTTCAAACGCATCAACGATAACTACGGCCACCTGGCGGGCGACAAGGTGCTGAAAATCATCGCCAGCGTACTGCGCAAACGCCTGCGCGGGTCCGACTTCATTGCGCGCTTCGGGGGTGAGGAGTTCGTGCTGTTGATGCCGTCCACCGTTCCGGCAGTCGGGGCAAAGCTGCTGGAAACCCTGCGCGCTTCGATTGAGGCCTGCCCGTTTCACTTCAAGGGTGAGCGGGTGACGGTCACCATTTCCATGGGACTGGCCGCGTTCAAACCCGGCGAACACAGCGATATGGTGCTTAAAAGAGCCGATCAGGCGTTATACCGGGCCAAAAATGCCGGACGCAATCGGGTGGAATCGGGCTGAGGGGCAATTGTTCCATTTTGTTTAAAGCGGCTCTTTTGCCGTCAACGTGCGAGGCATTACGTTACACTGTTGCATTATTGTCCCGCGCGTACTGCCTTCTACCATGAAATTTCTTGCTCTCGTTGTGTCGCTTCTGCTGCTGGCCGGTTGTGCCAGCGGTCCACGTTTCGACACCAGCCATCCTTCCGCCAACTTCGACAGCCGCGTGCAGTTCGTGGTGGTGCATTACACCAATGCCTCCCTGGAACGTTCGCTACAGTTGTTGACCCACGGCGAAGTCAGCGCCCATTACCTGATCGGTGATGACAAGGGCGCGACCATCTATAAATTAGTGGATGAAAACCTGCGCGCCTGGCATGCCGGGGAAAGCGAGTGGCAAGGCCGGACCTGGCTGAACTCCAGCTCCATCGGCATCGAGATCGTCAATCCCGGGTTCCAGGACACCCCGACCGGCCGCCTCTGGTACCCGTACAGCGAAGCCCAGGTGCAATCCTTGATCGTGCTGCTCAAGGACATCAGCAAACGCAACGGCATCAGCCCTCGGCACATCATCGGTCACAGCGACATCGCTCCTCTGCGCAAACTTGACCCGGGCCCGCTGTTCCCCTGGAAACGCCTGGCCGCCGAAGGCCTGGGCATCTGGCCAAACGAACAGGCCGTTGCGCGCCGGCAAGTGCAATTCGAGGTCGAACTACCGAGCATCGGCTGGTTCCAGGAAGAGCTGGCGCGCCTGGGCTACGCAACGCCACAGACCGGCGAACTGGATGTGGCGACGCGGCATGTACTGGCGGCCTTCCAGATGCATTACCGCCCTTCCCGTTTCGATGGCACCCCGGATGCGCAAACCGCCGCCATGCTGCTGGTGCTCAATCAGACAAAATAATGACGCCCGCCCGACGGTCCGGGCGTTTTCTCAATCAGCAGCTATAACTCATTGGTAATTCTTCGGATATTCCAATATGCCTGCTGCTCGAGAGAGGTTGCGTAGTTGGTTCTATCGCCCATGGTTTTTGGCGATGCTGGCTGCTGCCTTGAGTGCGACGCTGCTGATGGCTGCCAGCCTGTACATCGCAATGAATCAGGTCGAGCAGAACGAAAGCCGGGAAATGAATGCCCAGGGCGAACGCTTCCTCGCCCGTCTTGAGCAAATGTTCGGGCAATTGCGCGAAAGCCTCGATGACCTGGAAGCCCAGCCGCTGCGAACGTGCAACGACGAAATGATCGCCACCTTGCAGCAGATCAGCTTCAGCTACCGCTTCGTCTACGAAGCCGCGTTTATGGAAGGAAACCGGATCTGCTCCAATCGCCCCCGCCAGGAAGGGCTGGCGATGATACGACCGGCGGACCTGCGCGGCCCCACCTACAGTTATTGGCTGAACACCACCACCGAACCCGATGAAAACCGCGCCGCGCTGATGCTCAGTCGGGGCAATTTCCGCGTGGCCACCTCTCGCGGGCATCTCACTGACATGGTCGATCTCTCACCGGGCAGCAGCCTGATGGTGGTGCTCGATCATGGGAAGCGCGCGATTCCGGTGTTGGGTGCCGACCAGGCCTGGCCGCCCACGGAACCCTGGCCGCCGACCAGCAGTGATGCGTTGCAAGTGACCCAAACCCGGTTGATTTACCGTATGCCCACCAACAACCCGGAGTATCAGTTGGTGTTGATCACCCCACGTACCGCCATGCATGTACCGGCGGTCTGGTGGTGGCTGCTGCCGGCGAGCCTGGCGTTGGGCATTTTTTTCGGCGTCCTGGTGTTCCTGCTGGTGCGCCAGCGTCAATCGCTGGACGCCGAACTGCAAGGTGCGATACGTCGTGGCGAGTTGCAGGTGTTGTATCAACCGATCTTCGACCTCGACAGCCGCAACTGTGTCGGCGCGGAAGCCCTGCTGCGCTGGCGCAGGCCGGACGGCACGCTGACCAGCCCCGATCTGTTTATTCCGATGGCGGAGAACACCGGGCAGATCCGCCAGATGACCGACTTCGTCTTGCAGCGTCTGCTTGAACAGTTGGGACAACTGCTACGGGCCAATCCGCAGCTGTACATCTCGGTCAACCTGGCGGCTTGCGATGTGATGGTGCCGCGTATCGGCCAGGTGATGGCGCGCCTGCTGACCTTGCACCGGGTCGCGGCCAAACAGATTGCCTTCGAGGTGACCGAACGCGGGTTGGTCGACGTGGTGGTGGCCCGGGAAAACCTGCAATCCTTGCGCGATGTCGGGCATCAGGTGCTGATCGACGATTTTGGTACCGGCTACTGCAGCCTGGCCTACCTGCAAACCCTGCCGGTGGATTGCCTGAAAATCGACAAGGCCTTTATCGATGCCCTTGGCCATGACGCCGCCAGCAGTGGCGTGGCCCCGCACATCATTCACATGGCCCAGGCCCTGCAACTGAAGGTGATCGCCGAGGGCATCGAACATGAAGCCCAAGCGGCATTCCTGAGCAGCGAAGGCGTGAAGTTCGGCCAGGGCTGGTTGTTCGCCCATGCGCTGAGCGCGGTGCAGTTCATCGAACTGATTACCCGTGGCCGACGACTGGCGGGCCGTCGCATGGATGACGAGGCGTAAAAACGCCCTATACCGCCAACGCCATATAGAACTGCGTACCCTGCCCCGGCCGCGAATAAACCCCCATCCGCCCGCCGTGCAATTGCACGATTTCCTTGCACAACGCCAGGCCCAGCCCGGCACCACCCTTTTTACGACCGACTTGCACGAACGGCTCGAAAATCCGCCCTTGCTGGCCGTAGGCAATGCCTTCGCCGTTGTCCTCGACACTGATAATCACCCGCTCGCCATGGCGCCGGGCCTGCAAACGAATCTGCCCTTCTGCCGCGGTATGACGCAAGGCATTGTCGATCAGGTTGTCGAGCACTCGATCCAGTTGCGCCTGGTCCGCCTGCAAGCGCGGCAGCGGCCCCTGCACTTCCACCAGCAAGTCGATGCCCTTCTGCGCGGCCTCCCCCGCAAAACGCCCTTGTGCCTGCTCCAGCAAGTCTTCGATGGAGCACGGCCCCAGCGTGAGTTTCTGCAAGCCATTCTGGTAGCGGGAGAAGTTCAGCAAGTCGTTGATCAGTTGCATCAAGCGCTGCATTTCTTCGTTCACGGTGTCCAGCAAGTCCGCTTCGCGGGAATCCGGGGGAAATTTCGCTCGTTCGCGAAACAGTCCGAACGCCATGTGCATCCCGGTGACCGGCGTGCGCAATTCATGAGAGGCACGCAAGACAAACTCACTGCGCACCCGCTCGAATGCTCGCTGTTCGGTGACGTCATGCAACACCATCACCGCGCCGAGAATATGCCCCTGGGTATGGCTGACCGGGGTCAGGCTGTAGGTCAACAGCCGCGACTCGCCATCGACTTCCACGCTCAGGTCTTCCGGCGCGCGCTCCAGAGTGCCGCCCCGTAGAACCAATTGCAGTTGTTCATCCAGTTCGGGACGTTCAAGCGCCGAACCCAAACCCTGGCCGAGACGGTCGGTGTCCCAGCCCAATTGCCGTTGCGCCACCGGGTTAAGGTGTTCCAGATGGCCTTCGCGGTCGATCATCAGCAAACCGTCGTCGATGCTGTCGAGCACCGCCTGCAAGCGTTGCTGACCGGCCAGCAATTCGTCGACATTGGTCGCCTGGTGCTCGCGCAGGGCCTCGGCCATGATCCCGAAGCGCTTGGTCAGCTGGTTCATTTCCTCGGCCGAGGAAATCGGCAGGGTCACTTCGAAATTGCCTTGGCCGATGTTGTCCGCAGCCTGGGCCAGCGCCTCGATCGGGGCACCGAAACGCCGGGCAATCGCATGGGCGGTAATGAAGCCGATGATCAGGACCGCCAATCCGACCAACCCGAGCAGGCCGGCAATCAGCAACGCCCGGTCACGGGCCTTGCGTTGGGTGTCATTGATGTTGTCCAGGGCGCGTTTGTGCTCGGCGATCAAACCGTTGCGCAGCTGATTGAATTTGGCCGTGACGTCATCGTTGCCCGTCAGCACGCGGGTGGGATCGTGGGACTGGTCCAGCGCCTGGAGAAAACTCTGGTAGTCGGCCTTGGCCTGCTGGAATCCATACTGGCCTTCCACGCCCCCTTGCTCATGGGCGATGCCTTCATCGAGCAATTCGAAATAATGTTGCTTGGACGCCGCGAACTGCGCGGGGTCCGGCTTTTCGCTGAGCATGATGATCAGTTGATCACCGAGGGTCTGGCGCAGCTTCAAGCCCAGGTCGAGGGTGACGAAGTTATTGCGGACCAGCGCTTCCTGGTTTCCCGCCATCTGCATCACGCTGATCAGCCCGAGCAACAGCCCGAGCAGCGCGACGGTGATCAGTGCGGAAATACTCAGAAACAGCCGGGTCCGCAACTTCATCGCCAGTTTCATCGGATGTTGCTCACAGGTTGTACTGCTTGCGTTTGCGGTACAGCGTCGAAGCATCGATGCCCAGCGTCTTGGCTGCCTGATCCAGGGTGCCGGCGGTGGCCAGCACCGCACCGATGTGGGCTTTTTCCAGCTCATCCAGGCTCAGCGCGGCGCCGACCCGAGGCGAGTTATTGACCGGTTGTTCGGCCATGCCCAAGTGGCTGATTTCGACGCGCTCCTGCGGACAAATAATGCTCGCCCGCTCCACCACGTTCCGCAGTTCGCGGATGTTGCCCGGCCATCGATAACTGAGCAGCGCTTCCCGGGCTTCATCGCTGAAACCCCGGGCCGGACGCGCGTATTCCTTGACGAAACGGGCCAGAAAACGATCGGCCAGGGTCAGGATGTCTTCACTGCGTTCGCGCAACGGCGGCAAATGCAAGGTGATGACGTTCAGGCGATAGAGCAGGTCTTCGCGGAAACGACCGTCGCGGACCATGTCTTCCAGATTGAGGTTGGTGGCCGCGAGAATCCGCACATCGGCGCGGCGCGTCACCGGATCGCCGACTCGCTCGTATTCTTTATCCTGGATGAAACGCAGCAACTTGGGTTGCAACGTCAGGGGAAAGTCGCCGATCTCGTCGAGAAACAGCGTACCGCCATCCGCCTGGTTAACCCGACCCAGCGTGCTTTCACTGGCACCGGTGAACGCGCCGCGACTGTGGCCGAAGAGTTCGCTTTCCATCAATTCGGCGGTCAGGGAGGGGCAGTTAATGGTGACGCAGGATTTCTTCTCCCGCTTGCTCCACCCGTGAATCGCCCGGGCCAGCTCGCCTTTACCGGTCCCGGACTCACCGAGGATCAGGATATTGGCGTCGGTGCCGGCCACTTGCCGCGCCGTTTCCAATACGACTTTCATCGCCGGGCTATGGGAATCGAGCCCATCCTTGGTTTTGCGCACTTCGCCTTCAAGGGCTTCCAGGCGCGCCGAGAGTTGGCGCACTTCCAGTTGCTTGGCGGTAGCCAAACGCAATTGATCCGGGCTGCAGGGTTTGACCAGATAGTCGGCGGCGCCAGCCTGGATCGCATCGACAGCGGTATCCACGGCGGAATGCGCAGTAACTATGACAACACGCATCCACGGCGCTTGAATGCGCATCTGTGCCAGCACATCCAAACCATTGTCCTCACCCAGACGCAAATCCAGGAAGCACAGGTCGAACACCTGACGCTGCAACAATGCATCGGCCTGGGCGGCGCTGTTGGCGGTGGCGACGGTATAGCCTTCGTCTTCGAGGCAATAACGGAAGGTACGAAGGATGGCGGACTCGTCGTCTACCAGCAGAATGCGGCCTTGATGCTCAGTGGCTGATTCCATTTTCCTACGCTCCTTACTGAATGATTTTGGTTAGTCCCGAGAAAATCGGGCAAGTTGCATGGTTGATTCTGATCCATTCCAGCCCCGGCAGTGTAGCTATCTACTGCCCCTCTCGTTAATTAACTGATTTTGTTGGTTTTTTAGTAGAAACCCGGCATTTCGGCGTTTGCCTATGTGAACGTCTGACATCTGCGCCCTCCCCGCAATTCAAATATTTTGAAAGTTCCTCCGAATCTTTCGTGCATTACGCACGACCGTCACGACCCCATCGTGCAGGATGCGTGCGAAACGATTTTCATCACATTCATAACTTATTGTTTTTACTGGTGTTTTTCCAAACAAAAAGCTGGCATGCAGGCTGCAATAGTCCTGTTAACGCAAGGCATTCACGGAATGAGTGCCTTCAACAAGATGACCACCCAGGTGGAGGAGCTACAGGATGAATCGCCAACGTGCCGCCCAATTGCGCATCTCGCCACTGCATATCCAGCAGGGCTTGTTCGCGATGCTCGCCCTTTCGATCACATTGATCGGCGGCCAGCAGTTCGCCCGTTGGGAGCAGAGCCAGCAGCCGGAAGCGCCGCGCCTGTCGATTCAACACGCCACTCAAACCCACTTCAGCGCCGTCAGCAGCAACCTCGCTGACAGCGCCCCGATGCGAATGATGGACGTCGACCAGGCCCAGCCTGTGGATCAGATGCCCCGTCAGGAACGTTGGGTGTTCTAAAGAACCGAACTTGGCGCGACCGATGCGCCGGGAAATGCACCACCAGACATACCTCTAAATAGAAGCGTAAGGAGAATCACCATGTTGAGTTGGGCTATTACATTCCTGATCATTGCCATCATCGCCGCCGTATTGGGCTTCGGTGGTATCGCGGGCACCGCCACGGGTATCGCCAAGATTCTCTTCGTCGTGTTCCTGGTGATGTTCATTGCATCGTTCTTCTTCGGCCGTCGCGGTCGAGGCTGACCATGAAAGTTATGTTCAAGACACTGGCAGCCGCCCTGCTACTGGGCGGTAGTGCCATGGCGATGGCGGCCAATGATGGCCAGGCGCGGGCCAACGAGTTGTTGCACTCCGACCCGCAGTACCGTGAAACCTGGACTAAAGTCGTGAAGAAGGAAGAGCGACTGCCGGAATGGGTGATGAACCTCACGGGCGATGCCGAGCAAATGAATGCCGTCCAGGAGGATGGCGACAAGTATCTGGTCGGGCCTCTGTGCGAAACACAACAGACGTGCCTGAACAAACGCTTGATCGTGGCATTCAGTTTCGACAAAAAGGATGCCTACGCGATGCTGGTCGAAGTGCCTGCGGGTTTGCCCGCCGACAAGTCACCCACGCGACATGCCGACTACCGCTTCCTCGGGAAGCCGAATCAGGGCATGCAGGACCTGTTGATGGAACAACTCAAGAAAGATCCGAACTGGTACTGAGTTTGAAACACGAGAGGAGCAGGCTTGCTTCTCTCCAGTGCGCCACCCGAGGAAGGCAGGCGCATGACCAAGGGGTCGGGACGTTCTGACTGTTTCAGGGTCGGAGTGACCTACGGGCACATGGAGTGCCTGCGCAAGGGCCGGGTCAGGTCAGTAAAGCTGCGACGCAAGTTCGCCGGCCCCCAGAGGCTCGACGGACTTGCGAAGAGCTTCAACGTGCAAAACGTTGATCTAGAGCACTCCGTTCATTCCCCTCTGCTGCATATTCCCCGCAAAACCGTTTCGCGGTGTTTCTTCACGACCGTATATCGAGAAAGCTCCTACTTTCTAGAGAGGAGTTTTCGCTGCCAAACGTAGGCTTTTTCCCAAATTTCGTCGTGAATTCAACTGTTTAAAAAACAACCAACCTGCTCTGAAATGGCCGGTTCACGGCACTTATGCCTGCCGAAATGTCGTATTCGAACCCGTTGGGACGCCAGTTTCATTTGAAAAAGCTCATGCCGATTCGGCATAGGGTAGGCGTTTACGGCATTAGACGTCGCTTCCTTGCATCGGAATAGTTGCGCCTTTTTTCGCCTGCCGAAGAGCCGTAAATACACGCTTGCGGGCACCTTATACGGGGGCAGATGCACAGACTTTTCCGCCACTGAGCGTTCCAGTTCGCGCATCTGCCCGAGTCAAACTGAAGTAAGGGTAATGATATGAAGAAGGCAAAGCTTAGCCTCGCCTGGCAGATCCTCATCGGTCTGGTATTGGGGATTGCAATCGGTGCGCTGCTCAACCATTTCAGTGCCGAAAAAGCCTGGTGGATCAGCAACGTCCTGCAACCTGCGGGCGATATCTTTATCCGTCTGATCAAGATGATCGTGATCCCGATCGTGATTTCTTCGCTGGTGGTTGGTATCGCTGGCGTGGGTGATGCGAAGAAGCTCGGGCGCATCGGTCTGAAGACCATCCTTTACTTCGAAGTCGTCACTACTATCGCCATTCTGGTCGGTCTGGTGCTGGCCAACGTGGCCCATCCGGGCACCGGCATCGACATGAGCACCCTGGGTACGGTGGATATTTCCAAGTACCAGGCAACTGCCGCCGAGGTTCAGCATGAACACGCGTTCATCGAAACCATCCTCAACCTGATCCCGTCGAACATCTTCGCGGCCATGGCCCGCGGCGAGATGCTTCCGATCATCTTCTTCTCCGTGTTGTTCGGTCTCGGTCTGTCGAGCCTGCAATCGGACCTGCGCGAACCGCTGGTGAAGATGTTCCAGGGCGTGTCCGAGAGCATGTTCAAAGTCACCCACATGATCATGAACTACGCCCCGATCGGCGTGTTCGCCCTGATCGCGGTGACCGTGGCCAACTTCGGTTTCGCCTCCTTGCTGCCACTGGCCAAACTGGTAGTGCTGGTTTACTTTGCCATTGCCTTCTTCGCCTTCGTGGTGCTGGGCCTGATCGCTCGCCTGTTCGGCTTCTCGGTGATCAAGCTGATGCGCATCTTCAAGGATGAGCTGGTGCTGGCTTACTCCACCGCCAGCTCCGAAACCGTGCTGCCGCGCGTGATCGAGAAGATGGAAGCCTACGGCGCGCCAAAAGCCATTTGCAGCTTCGTGGTGCCGACCGGTTACTCGTTCAACCTCGACGGTTCGACCCTGTACCAGAGCATCGCGGCGATCTTCATTGCCCAGCTCTATGGCATCGACCTGTCGATCAGCCAGCAATTGCTGCTGGTGCTGACCCTGATGGTCACCTCCAAAGGCATCGCCGGCGTGCCAGGCGTGTCCTTCGTGGTACTGCTGGCCACCCTGGGCAGTGTGGGTATTCCGCTGGAAGGCCTGGCGTTCATCGCCGGTGTCGATCGCATCATGGACATGGCGCGTACCGCACTGAACGTGATCGGCAATGCCCTGGCCGTGCTGGTCATCTCCCGCTGGGAAGGCATGTACGACGACGCCAAGGGCGAGCGCTACTGGAACTCCCTGCCGCACTGGCGCAGCAAGGAAGCATTGCCGGTGGGCGAAGTTTCCAAGAACTGATCACGCCCCCTGTAGGAGCAAGGCTTGCCCGCGATGAACGATGGCCCGGTGTAACTGAAACACTGCGGCGTCTGCATCGCGAGCAAGCTTTGCTCCTACAGGTGTATTTCTGTAGGAGCGAGGCTTGCTCGCGAAGAGGCCAGTACATTCAACATCTATGTTGACTGAAACACCGCTTTCGCGAGCAAGCCCGCTCCCACAGGGGATTGAGGCCAGCCTATGACATTGGGTTCTACAAGGCCCAATGCGGTACTAAACAAACCCCGGAGAAATCCGGGGTTTGTCGTTTCTGGCGACCCCGCTATCATTCGCCGCATTCTTCGGGGGATTTAACTGATGCTCAATGGCCTGTGGCTTGGCTTCTTCATCGTGGCAGCCGTGTCGGCGCTGGCGCAGTGGCTGATCGGCGGCAATGCCGGGATCTTCGCGGCGATGGTGGAAAGCATCTTCGCCATGGCCAAGCTGTCGGTGGAGGTCATGGTCCTGCTGTTCGGCACCCTGACCCTGTGGCTGGGCTTCCTGCGGATCGCCGAGAAGGCCGGAATCGTTGAATGGCTGGCCAAGGCGCTGGGCCCATTATTCCTGCGCCTGATGCCCGAAGTCCCGGCGGGCCACCCGGCCATCGGCCTGATCACCCTCAACTTTGCCGCCAACGGCCTGGGCCTCGACAACGCCGCGACGCCCATCGGCCTCAAAGCGATGAAGGCACTGCAAGAGCTCAACCCCAGCGACACCATCGCCAGCAACGCACAGATCCTGTTCCTGGTGCTCAACGCCTCGTCCCTGACCCTGCTGCCGGTGACGATCTTCATGTACCGCGCCCAACAAGGCGCGCCGGACCCGACCCTGGTGTTCCTGCCGATCCTGCTCGCCACCAGTTGCTCGACCATCGTCGGCCTGTTGTCGGTGGCATTCATGCAACGCCTGCGCCTGTGGGACCCGGTGGTGCTCGCCTATCTGATTCCCGGTGCGCTGGCACTGGGTGCTTTCATGGCGCTGTTGGGGACGCTCTCAGCCACCGCGCTGGCCGGGCTGTCCTCGATCCTCGGCAACCTGACGCTGTTCGGCCTGATCATGGTGTTTCTGATCATTGGCGCGTTGCGCAAAGTGAAGGTCTACGAAGCATTCGTCGAAGGCGCCAAAGAAGGCTTCGACGTGGCCAAGAATCTGCTGCCGTACCTGGTGGCGATGCTGTGTGCGGTGGGCGTACTGCGGGCATCGGGCGCGCTGGACTTTGGTCTGGACGGAATTCGGCACCTGGTGGAGTGGGCCGGTTGGGACACACGCTTCGTCGACGCGCTGCCGACCGCGATGGTCAAGCCATTCTCCGGCAGCGCCGCCCGGGCGATGCTGATCGAAACCATGAAAACCTCCGGGGTCGACAGCTTCCCGGCGCTGGTGGCGGCGACCATTCAGGGCAGTACCGAAACCACGTTCTATGTGCTGGCGGTGTACTTCGGCGCGGTGGGCATCCAGCGGGCGCGGCATGCGGTGGGGTGTGCGTTGCTGGCGGAACTGGCCGGGGTGCTGGGTGCAATTGGGGTTTGTTACTGGTTCTTTGGTTAATAAAGATCCCTGTAGCAGCTGGCGCAGCCTGCGTTCGGCTGCGAAGCAGTCGTCAATTCATTGCCCGGATCTATCAGGTAGCTGCAGTGCCTGGTTTAGCGACTGCTTCGCAGCCGAACGCAGGCTGCGCCAGCTGCTACAAGGGATCGGCGGCATTCCTGACGGGCGGCGCGACTTTCTGCCCTTGCTCCACCGCCCAAGCCACGACCTGTGCCGTCAGTTGAGCGCTGGCCTGGCCAAACCCGGCAACCACCGACGGCACCTTTACGTCGCTCAATGGCTGGCGCACTTCAAAGCGGCGGCTGGCGAGGATTCGCTGGTCATAACCGCGCACCAATAACGCATCCAGGCACACGACGACGCTCGCATTCGCGCCCTGGTATTCGGTCTGGAACGCTTGCAGGTTGCCGCCCAGCTCCAGATCTGCCTGGAAGTTGCTGTCATCAGTGCTCAACAACGACACCCGACCATCGCGCTGAAACCCATCCAGCAACCGATTACGCAACAACACCGGCGCCGGATCGCTCCAGCGCGACGCCTTGTAGCTGCTGATCAAATCCCCCTGAGGAATCACGGCGATTTTCGGGCTGTTCAACGCTTCGCTTGCCTGGGGCTTGGTCAGGCGCAGCGACCAGTGTTGCGGCGTCCCGTGACTGGCGACTGCGCCGCTCTGGGCCAAAGGCAAGCGATAGACATCCGACGGCTCGGATTTGGGCAGGATCGAGCAAGCGCTGATCAACACAAAACCGGCGAGGAGGGCGAGGTGAGTCAGCTTCATGGCGTGAATTCCTTGTTCTTGTCGCTGCCCAGCAGGTAACCGCTGGGGTTGGCTTCCAGTCGCTGGGAAATGGCCCGCAGCGAACTCAGGGTGTCGCGCAATTCACGCACCGCCGGGGCCAGACCATTGAGGCCCTGCATGCCGCTGTTGAGGGAGTCCTGGTTGGTGGTCAGCAGTTTGTCGATGGTCGCGGTGGTCTGTTCCAGCGACTTCATCGCCTGCCCGGCGCTGCCGAACATCTGCTTGCCCTGATCGTTGAGCAAGCCGTTGGCATTGCGCATCAGCGCGGTGGTCTGTTCGAGGGTGGCGCTGGCCTGTTTGCCGATCGAGGCCAGCTGCTGCATCGCCTGACGAATATCGCCGCGCTGATCGGCGATGGTGCCGGTGGTTTGCTCCAGATGCTCAAGGGTTTTGCTGATGCGCTCGACGTTCTCCGAAGAGAACATCTGGTTGGCGTTGTGCATCAAGACGTTCACCCCGGCCATCAGGTCGCTGCTGTCGTTCAGCAGACGGGCGATGGGCGAAGGTGCCGCCACAATCGTCGGCAACTCGCCGTCCTTGCCTTTGAGCTTGGGACTCTGCGGCGTGCCGCCACTGAGCTGGATGATCGAAGTACCGGTGATCCCGGTCAGCGCCAGTTTAGCCTCGGTGTCTTCCTTGATCGGCGTCTCGCCGCCGAGGCGAATCCGTGCCAGCACCCGGCGCGGGTCTTTCGGGTCGAGGCGCAAGCTGACCACGTCGCCGACCTTGATGCCGCTGTACTGCACGGCGCTGCCCTTGGACAAACCACTGACCGCCTCGTTGAAGACGATTTCGTAGTCCTTGAACTCGGTGTCGACGCTGGACTTGGCCAGCCACAAACCGAAGAGCAGGGCGCCCGCCACCACAATCACGGTGAACAGGCCGATCAATACATGATGGGCTCGGGTTTCCATGTCAGACCTCGTTTAGCTGTTGAGCGGCCGTCAGCGCCGCGCGGCCGCGAGGGCCATGGAAGTATTCGTGAATCCACGGGTCATCGGTTTCCGAGACCTTGTCGATGGCGTCCGCCACCAGCACTTTCTTCTGCGCCAGCACCGCCACCCGGTCGGTGATGGTGTAAAGCGTATCGAGGTCGTGGGTCACCAGGAAAACGCTCAGGCCCAAGGCATCGCGCAGGGTCAGGATCAGTTGATCGAAAGCGGCGGCGCCAATCGGATCGAGGCCGGCGGTGGGCTCATCGAGAAACAAGATGTCCGGGTCCAGCGCCAACGCCCGGGCCAGCGCCGCACGCTTGATCATGCCGCCGGACAGGGACGCCGGGTATTTGTCCGCCGCCGACAACGGCAGCCCGGCCAGCGCCAGTTTCACCGCCGCCAGGTGCTCGGCGTCGGCGCGACTGAGGCCGGCGTGCTCGATCAGGGGCAGGGCGACGTTCTCGGTCACGGTCAGCGAAGAGAACAGCGCGCCTTTCTGAAACAGCACGCCGAAGCGCCGCTCGACCATCGAGCGCTCATGTTCGGACAGCGTCGGCAGATTCTTGCCGAAAACCTTCACCACGCCTTCACTGGGCCGACGCAAACCGACAATGCTGCGCAGCAACACCGATTTGCCGCTGCCGGAACCACCGACCACTGCAAGGATTTCGCCCTTGTACAAATCCAGGTCGAGGTTCTCGTGCACGCTTTGGCTGCCGAAGCGATTGCACAGCCCACGGACTTCGATCACCGCCTCGGAGGGCGCTCGCGGTTGTCGGCTCACCAGCCCATCTCCATGAAAAACAACGCGGCCACGGCATCGAGCACGATCACCACGAAAATCGACTGAACCACGCTGGACGTGGTGTGAGCGCCGACGGATTCGGCGCTGCCGCTGACCTTGAAGCCTTCCAGGCAACCAATCGCCGCGATCAGGAACGCGAAGATCGGCGCTTTGACGATCCCCACCAGAAAATGTTGAACGCCAATGTCGGTTTGCAGCAGCGACAGGAACATCGCCGGCGAAATCCCCAGCGACACCGCACAGACCACGCCGCCGCCGACAATCCCGGAGATCATCGCCAGAAAGGTCAGCATCGGCAGCGCCACCAGCAGCGCCAGAACCCGTGGAACCACCAGCAACTCCATCGGATCGAGGCCCAGGGTGCGGATCGCGTCGATTTCTTCGTTGGCCTTCATCGAACCGATTTGCGCGGTGAACGCACTGGCGGTGCGCCCGGCCATCAGGATCGCGGTCAGCAACACGCCGAACTCACGCAGGAAGGAGAATGCCACCAGGTCCACGGTGAAAATGCTCGCGCCGAAACTCGCCAGCACCGTCGCCCCGAGAAACGCCACCACCGCGCCCACCAGAAAGGTCAGCAGGGCGACGATGGGCGCGGCGTCGAGGCCGGTCTGTTCAATGTGCGCAACCATCGGCGTGATGCGCCAGCGCTTGGGCCGAAACAGCCCACGAGCGATGGTTTCGAGGATCAGGCCGACGAAGCCCAGCAGTTGCAGAGTGTCTTGCCACACCGCGTCAACCGCGCGACCGATGCGGGTCAGCAATTGAATGCCGACGCCGACTTCCGGTTCCTTGAGCGGGACACAGAAATCGGTCAGCGAGCAGTAGACGGTTTGCAGCAACGCGCGATCGGCGTTGGAGAGGGTGCATTGGGGGTGTTCGGCCGAGCGGCCCAAGCGTTCGGAACCCAGCAGCTCCACCAGCAACGAAGCGCCGGCGGTGTCGAGGGCGCCGAGGCCATTGAGGTCGATGTGGGTGCTGTCGTCGTACTGGCCGCGCAGCTTGTCGCCCAGGCGCTTGAGGTCAGCGTAATGGGCGAGCGTCCAGTCACCCGTGACCCGCAATTGTGCAGGGGTGTGTGACGTGTCTAACTGGGCATTGCCGGCCATTGTGCTGCTGGTCATAAGCTCCGTGCTTGTTCGGCTGTTACGCAGATCTACGTAATAGCACGAACCGCATTACTTTTCTTTGGTCGGTGTGCTGTCCTTGACCACGAAGCGCAGCACGCCGATCACCTGGCCATCCTCGGTCAACACCCGGACTTGCCATTTGCCTGCCGGGTTGCCCGGGAAGTTCTGCTTGTGGGTCCAGGCCCGGTAGCCTTCCTTGCGCCCGCCGTGAATGTCCAGCGGGATGCGGTCGACTTCCTGGCCGTTGAACTGCCACACGTGATAAATCCGCTCATCCAGACCGCGCGGAGCGTTGATCGCGGTGTAGGCGTAGAGCCCGCCGCCGCGAATCTGCTCGGCGCTGACTTCGTCCAGGCTGTCGCCGGGGGTGCGGTCCTGCATTTCGGTGCTGATCGCGACGTCGGTCATCCACAGCGTGGCCGGCGGCACCCACGAGCGCAGCACCCAACCGAGGGCGCCGATGCCTAAGGTGATGCTCAGAATCGCCAGGGCGTTGCGCACGGTGCGAATCGGGAAGATCGACGCCAGGCTCGGAAACGACAACAGCATGGCGATGCCCAGGGCCAGTTTGAAGCTCTGGGACGTGGTCAGGTGCATGATCACGGGCAGGGCGGTGAGCAGGGCGGCGAACAGCGTCAGGGTGTGCAGCGCCAGGAACGCCCAGCGCCGTGGCGCCAGCCATTTGTAGTAGAGCGGGTCGGTGATGGAAATCAGCGCCGCGATGCTCAGCAACCCGGTGAAAAACAGTTGGCCGCTGTTCCAGGTGGTGGTGATGAAGAAAAAGGGCAGGACGAAAAACAGACTTTCCTGGTGGATCATCTGCGTCGCGTAACGCAGCAACGGTTGGGGGATTTCGCGCTTGAAGATCTTGGCGAACAGCTTGGTCAGGCTGTTTTCCAGCATCAGCCAGACCCAACTGACCAGCATGATGGTGGTGATCCACGTCGCCAGGCCCTGTTGGCGATCCACCAGCATGAAGCTGCCGACGCCAGAGATAAAACCACCGAGCGCAATGACCCCGGGATAGCGCTTCATCAATTCGAGGATGCGCTGGACGTAGAGGGTCAGGGTTGGCATTCGGCGGTTCACACTATTCGTAGGAAAAATCCTCGACAGGGTAGCGCTGGCGAGTCCGTGTGGCGAGGTTGGCATGTACCCTTGTAGCAGCTGCCGAGGCACGAGGCTGCGTTCGGCTGCGAAGCGGCCGTAAAACCTGAGCTCGCGGTCTTACTGAAACACAGCGTCGCCTGATTTTACGACTGCTTCGCAGCCGAACGCAGCCTCGTGCCTCGGCAGCTGCTACACGAGCTGAACGCAGGCTTCGCCAGCTGCTACACAGATCGTGGCGTCCGGCGATGCACGCGCCAGCCCAGCACCCCAAGCACCATCAACCCAAACACCCCGGCAATCGCCCACAACAGCTGATCATCACTGATCAACGGCTTCTCGATCCGCAAATACCCCGGCTGCAGCAACAACTCGCGCATGGCCTTGTTCGCTTCTTCCAGCGTCACGCCTTGCAGCTCCTTGGCCGGGTCGGTGAAGCGGCCGTCCTCGTAGTCGCCCAAGGCGCCCCAGTAATAATCGGCCAGAGCGCTGTTGCCTTGCACGGCCCAGGACTGGCGAGCGATCGCGGCTTGTTTGAGGCGGTCAAACGTCTCGACATCGAGGCCGTTCTTGAGCAATTCGGCCTTCATGTCCTCCAGCACTTGTTCGGCCTCAGCGACGCTTTCCCGCTCAAGGTCGGCGTTGAGGCTCATGAAACCGACGCTGCCAAACAACTCCCGCTCGGCCCAAGGGCCATAGGACAAACCATGGGCCAGGCGCATCTGGCGATAGAGCGCCCAATCCAGATAATCCTTGAGCAGGTCGAACGTCTGGTCTGGCACGTCTTCCAGCACCGGTTCCGGGACCAGCCAGTGCAATTTCGCACCGCCGCCGACAAAACCGTGAATCAGGCTGCGTTCATGGGCGGCGCTGGCATTGATTTCCGGCAGCGGCAAATGGTCGGTGGGATCGACCGCTTCAAGCGCGCCATAGGCCCGTTCCAGATAGGCCGGCAGCAACTTGTCGAGGTCGCCGACCACGATCAGGGTCATGTTGTTCGGGGCGTACCAGGCCTTGCGCACCGTATCCAGTTGTTCGCGGGTCAGGTGATCGACTTCGGCGCGCTCGGGGCATTTTAGGCCCAGCTCGATGGCTAACTGATTGCTGGCCGTGTGGCCCAGGTCTTGACGATCCATCCAGCGCTGCAAATGTGAGTAATGGCCGCCGTCTTCACGCTCGACCACTTGCTTGGCGGCGTTGATCGCGTTGTCGTCGATGCGGGTTTGGGTCAGCAGCGCCAGCAGCAGGTCGAGGACTTTGCGCTGGTTTTTCGCCGGGGCTTCGATGACGAACGTGGTGTCGGCGTTGCTGGTGTAGGCGTTCCATTCGCCGCCGAGGGCCTGCATGCGCTCCTCCAGGCCACCTTCGCCGCTGGCGTCGATGCCGCTGAACAGCAAGTGTTCGAGCAGGTGTGGCAGCTCTTTGTCTGCACATTTGAAGTCATCGAAACCGACGCCGACCACCAGGCGAATCGCCACATGCCCGCGATCGGTGCCGGGTTTGAGCAGCAACTGCAGGCCGTTGGGCAGCGCATAGCCTTCGACCTGGAAACGATCCAGGGCGAACGAAGGGAATGAACCGAGCAACAGACAGGCGAACAACAGACAACGCATAACGAGCTTCCAGGCAACCAATCGGAGATCCGTGTCGTCAGTCAGGCCGTCTTCGCGAGCAAGCCCGCTCCCACATTTGAAATGCATTCCTCTGTGGGAGCGGGCTTGCTCGCGAATGACCTGAATGGCTGAACCACTGTTACTGACTGACCACACTGCCAGACGTTCAAGGCGAATGTGTGATGTCAGCCAAATCGTCAGCCGCCAGCGCTCCGGTGTCGGAGGTTTCCAAGACCGCATAGGCGCTGCTGCAAAACAGCGAATTCAAGCGTTTCATGTCGGCAATCAGTTCCAGGTGCAGCGAACTGGTTTCGATACTTTGCACGATCTTACGTTGCAATCGGCTGACATGGGCATGGGCCAAGCGGCGTTCCTGTGCGCGAAAGCGACGTTTCTCCCGCAGCAACTGTCGCGCGCTTTCCGGATCGCTGCTGAGGAACACCGACAATCCCAGGCGCAGGTTGGAGATCAACTGACTGTGCAGCCCCGCCAACTCTTCCAGGCCCACTTCGGAGAAGGACCGGCGTTGCGAGGTCTTCTGCTGCTGGACCTTGCGCAGCATGCGTTCGATCAGGTCGCTGGCGAGTTTGAGGTTGATCGCCAGCTCAATGATTTCCGCCCAGCGGCGGCTGTCCTGATCGCTGAGGTCTTCCCGGGGCATCTGCGCCAGATAAAGTTTGATTGCGCTGTAGAGCGCTTCGACATCGTCGGTCAGACGACGCATTTCCTGGGTGACGGCGGTTTGTTTGCCGTGCAGCACGTCGAGCATGGCTTCGAGCATGTTGTCGATCAGGTCGCCGATGCGCAGGGTTTCCCGGGCCGCGTTGGCCAGCGCCAGGCTCGGGGTGACCAACGCGGTCGCGTCCAAGTGCCGGGGCTTGGCCATGCCATTGAGTTCCGGCCGTTCCGGCAGCAGCCAGGCGCAAAGCTTCGCCATCGGCCCGACGCTGGGCAACAGGATCAGGCAACGCGCGGTGTTGTAGAGCAGGTGGAAGCCGATGACCATTTCCTGCGGACTGAAATCGAGGCTGTCGATCCAGTGCACCAGCGGGTCGAGCACCGGAATGATCAGCAACAGGCCGATCAGTTTGTACAACAGGCTGCCCAACGCCACCTGACGACCGGCGGCGTTTTGCATGCTGGTGCTCATAAAGGCCAGCACACCGCTACCGATGTTGGCGCCGATCACCAGGCCGATGGCCACGGGCAGACTGATCACGCCGGCGCCGGCCAGGGTGGCGGTCAGCAGCACGGCCGCCAGGCTGGAGTAGGAAATCATCGCGAACAGTGCGCCGATCAAGGCATCGAGCAGGATGTCACCGGTCAGGGACGCGAAGATCACTTTCACCCCTTGGGCGTGGGTGATCGGGGCGGCGGCTTCGACAATCAGTTGCAGCGCCAGGATGATCAACCCCAGGCCGATGGCGACCCGGCCCATCTGCCCGACCCGCGTCTGTTTGCGCGAGAGGAAGAAAATCACCCCGAGAAAGATCAGCAGCGGCGACAGCCACGACAGGTCAAAGGTCAGCACCCGCGCCATCAACGCGGTACCGACGTCGGCGCCGAGCATGGTTGCCAGGGCCGGGGTCAGCGCCATCAGGCCCTGGCCGACAAAGGAAGTGACAAGCATGGCCGTGGCGTTGCTGCTCTGGACCATGGCGGTCACGACAATGCCGGCGATGAACGCCAGCCCACGCTTGGACATGTTCTGGCCAATCACATGGCGCAGATTGGAACCGTAGACCCGCAGGATGCCGGTTCGGACGATGTGCGTGCCCCAGATCAGCAAGGTCACGGCAGATAGCAAATTGAGCAGGGTCAGCATGCTGGGCCCCCTGTGGTGGTAGCGTCCCAAAGGGACAAGTTGACGGTGCCGCGCGACGTTCTACGTTCTGTACTTAAGCTGTAGTTGGCTAACGGTCTGGGCGCCAGCATCGCATAGCTAAAGAAGTGATTGAAACAAAACTGTCATAAAAACAGCTTGATGCGGAGATGAAAAAGGGCCCGAAGGCCCCTTAGCGACACCGCCCCCTGTAGCAGCTGCCGAAGGCTGCGTTCGGCTGCGCAGCAGCCGTCAATCCTTACACCGCAGTTCTTCTGTACACCGCGTGCGCTGATTTTACGACTGCTTCGCAGCCGAACGCAGGCTACGCCAGCTGCTACAAGGGTTAGCCTGTGCGACTCAATTACTGGCCAGGAATGTCCTTGCGCAGTTTCACCGGGTCTTGCTGTTTCTTCTTTTTCGCGATCGCGGTGCGCATCTTGATGTTGATCGCTTCCACCGCCAGCGAGAACGCCATGGCGAAGTAGACGTAGCCTTTTGGCACGTGAACGTCGAAGGATTCGGCAATCAGCACGGTACCGACGATCAGCAGGAACGACAGCGCCAGCATCTTCAGCGACGGGTGCTTGTCGATGAACTCGCTGATGGTGCCGGACGCCCACATCATCACCAGTACGGCGACGATGATCGCGGCGACCATGACCGGAACGTGGGAGACCATGCCGACGGCGGTGATCACCGAGTCCAGCGAGAACACGATGTCGATGATCGCGATCTGAATGATCGTGTAAAGGAAGTTGCCGCCCTTGCCGCCCGGTCCTTCGTTGGTTTCGTCTTCGCCTTCCAGCGCGTGGTACATCTCTTGCGAGCTCTTCCACAGCAGGAACAGACCACCGAAGAACAGAATCAGGTCACGCCCGGAAATCCCCTGGCCGAACACTTCGAACAGGTCGGCAGTGAGGCGCATGACCCACGTGATCGACAGCAGCAACAGGATCCGCGTGACCATGGCCAGGGCCAGGCCGAAAATCCGGGTGCGAGCCTGCATATGCTTGGGCATGCGGCTGACCAGGATCGAAATCATGATGATGTTATCGATGCCCAGGACGATCTCCAGGGCAGTCAGCGTGAAAAAGGCAACCCAGATTTCAGGGTTGGTCAGCCATTCCATGTGTATTCCTTTGAGCGAGTGTTAAACCCCGAAACGTCCAGGCTTCAACCAGCGAAGCGCGGACCCGTCGGGGTGAGTGAGTCTTTGGCTTATAGAGTGCTGAAGAGCGGAAAAATCCCCATCAGCAACGCTGCAACCAGTATGCACATGCACACCAGCACTGCCCACTTGAGGGTAAAGCGCTGGTGATCACCAAATTCGATACCGGCCAGGGCCACCAACAGGTAAGTCGATGGAACCAGCGGGCTCAGCAGGTGGACGGGCTGGCCGACGATCGAGGCACGTGCCATTTCCACGGCGGTGATCCCGTAATGGCTGGCGGCCTCGGCAAGCACCGGTAACACGCCGTAATAAAATGCGTCGTTGGACATGAAGAAGGTGAACGGCATGCTCACCAGCGCCGTGATCACCGCCAGGTACGGGCCCAGGAACTCCGGGATGACCGCCAACAGACTTTTCGACATGGCATCCACCATGCCGGTGCCCGAAAGAATACCGGTGAAGATACCGGCCGCAAAGATCAACCCGACCACCGCCAGCACGCTACCGGCGTGGGCCGCAACGCGGTCCTTCTGCTGTTGCAGGCACGGATAGTTGACGATCATCGCGATACTGAAGGCCACCATGAACAGCACTGGCAGCGGCAACAGGCCGGCGATCAAGGTGCACATCAGCGCAATGGTCAACGCGCCGTTGAACCAGATCAATTTCGGACGACGGGCGTCCGGGAACTGGGAAACGCTGATTTCACTGTGGTCCACTTCGTCGCCCGCCAGGTGCAGTTCACCCAGACGCGCACGTTCGCGTTTACCGTAGAAGTAGGCAATCGCCAGGATTGCCACCACACCGGCCAGCATCGCCGGAATCATCGGCACGAAAATGTCGGACGGGTCCACATGCAGCGCACTCGCAGCACGGGCGGTCGGGCCGCCCCACGGGGTCATGTTCATCACGCCGCCGGCGAGGATGATCAGGCCAGCCATGATTCGCGGGCTCATGCCGATGCGGCTGTAGAGCGGCAGCATGGCGGCCACGCAAATCATATAAGTGGTCGCGCCGTCACCATCGAGGGAGACAACGAGCGCCAGAACGGCGGTACCGACCGAAACTTTCAACGGGTCGCCCTTGACCAGTTTGAGGATCTTGCGCACGGCCGGGTCGAACAGGCCGGAGTCGATCATCAGGGCGAAATACAGAATGGCAAACATCAGCATCACGCCCGTCGGCGCAAGCTTGGTGATGCCTTCGAGCATCATTGGGCCGATCTTCGGCGCAAACCCACCGAACAGGGCGAAAATGATTGGAATGATGATCAGGGCGATCAGCGCGGACAGGCGCTTGGTCATGATCAGGAACATGAACGTGATGACCATGGCAAAGCCAAGGAAAGTCAGCATGGGAATACTCCAGGCGTAGCGCGGCTAAGGAATGGGCGAACCGGGTGGGTCAGCGCAGAACGGGAAGCACGAGGCGTACGGGGGGAGTTGCAGCAAAGCGGCGGGTAGCAGAGGACATCAGAATCACCATTGTTGTTGTTAATTGGACCGTGCGAGCGATAAAACACAGGCATTGGCCAACCGGTCTGTTGCCGGTAGTGGGGGCGATCCTAATGGGGAAAGCTTTCATCAAGCTTTCGTTGCTGAAAGCATTGACCGGGCGTGTGACCGGTCGTCGGACGGAAGGTAAACCGAGTTGAGGCCTTCGCGAGCAAGCCCGCTCCCACATTGGAATGCATACCCTGTGGGAGCGGGCTTGCTCGCGAAGCGGTCAACACTGATGAGGAGTGAACACCATGCGCGACATCCATACCGGCGGTTGCCATTGCGGACATCTGCGCTATCAATTCAGCGGGCCGTTGCACGACATCGCCCACTGCCATTGCTCGATTTGCCGGCGCGTCAGCGGCGGGATCGTGACCACCTGGATCACCGTGCCCGCCTCAACGTTTGAGTGGAAGGGCGGGACACCGGCGCGGTACGACTCTTCCGAACACTGTGCGCGATATTTCTGCCCGACCTGTGGGGCGCAAGTTGCGCTGATCACCCAGCTCAGCCCCGAGAGCATCGACCTGACCATCGCCACCCTCGATCATCCGGAAACCGCCCCGGCCGACCGACACATCTGGACCGACAGTCGCTTGCCCTGGCTGCATCTGGACGAACATTTGCCGAGTGAAGCCGAGGAAACGATCTGATCAGAAAATAGACAGATTCAGCGGCCGGATCGCGCCCATCCACACCGCGTGTTCGGTGTGGTCGAGCAAGTCATCGCCGGTGTCCGGGTGCAGGAACACCACCAAACCGTTGCGATTGAGCGCCAGCCACGGCAGCACCTCGCCGATGAGCTCCGGCCCGAACGCCAGTTGGCAGCTCCAGTCCGGATGCGGACCGACCGGACGTTCGTGTACGCGGCCCATCTTCAACGGGAACAGCTTGGCCGCCTGCTCACACAAGGCCCTGGCCTGGTCGATGGTGTTGGCGTCGAAATAGACGTGGGCGTGGTAGCCCGTGATCTGCTGCATTTGAACCTCTCGAAATCCCGGTCGAACCCTCACCGTTTCCTACAGGTCACACGCCATATAGGTAGGAAACAAGGAACTCAGCCATGAAAAATGCCGAAACCCCGGTGGTGAAAGTGGTGCTCTATGGTGCCATGAGTAGCCTGGGCAGTGCGCTGATGGCTGAAATGCTGCGGCGCCAGCATGAAGTGATCGCGATCCTCGATGACCTGACGGCGCTGGCGCCACGACCGGGTCTGCGTACCAAGAATGGCGATCTGTTCGACGCCGAACGGGTCAAGCAAAGCGTGGCCGGTTGTTCGGCGGTGATCTGTTTACTGGACGCACCAGGGCTGCCGATCAACAGCGAACACGTGGAAAAAACCATCGTGCCCGGCCCGGTCGAGCAGGTGCTGGCGGTGGATGCGTTGATCGACGGCATGCAAGCCGCCGGCATTGGCCGCTTGTTTGTGGTGGGGCATTTTGAGGAGCTGGACGAGCCCGAGGTGGAGGACGACCTGCAGCACCACGCTGCCGAGGAAATCCTCGATGCCCTGCAAAGCAGCGGCCTGCAATGGACGTTGGTCGATGCGCCGCGCGGCGTTGCCGGGCTGACCATCGAGCATTTCAGTCAGGTCAGCACCAGCCTGGAGCCGGGTCTGGCCGAACCGCTTGAGCGGTTGAACCGGGTCGCCATCGGTATTGCCGATGAGCTGCGGTTGAACCTGCATGTGGCCGAGCATGTGAGTTTTGTGGCGGCTTCCGAACCGTAAATGATCGCAGCCTGCGGCAGCTCCTACAGGGGTCGGCATCGCTTATTTGCCGTACACGATCCTGTAGGAGTTGCCGAAGGCTGCGATCTTTTGCCCTTTACACCGCAATCGACGGAAACGGCAAACCGGTCAACGATTGCGCACTGCTGGCCTGTTCCGCCATTAACCAGTCCACAAATTGTTTAATCAGCACGCCCCGGCGTTTGCGCTGGGGCAACACCACGTAATAACCCAATCGGGATATCACCGTGTCGGCAATCGGCCGACACAACAAACCCTGGGCCAGCAAGTTATCCACAAGGTGCCGCCAACCGATGGCCACGCCCTGGCCGCCAATCGCGGCCTGGATCAACAAGGTGTAATTGTCGAAACGCAGCTGTCCCGGCGCTGGCGCCGAAGTTATCCCCAGCTCACGGAACACGCCGCTCCAGTCGAACCAGTTGCTGCTGTTTTCACCGCGCAGGTGCAGCAGGGGCAGTTCCAGCAACGACTGGACGGGCAAGGGCAGGGCGCGATCCTTCAACAACAAAGGACTGCACACGGGGAACACTTCCTCGCTAAACAACCAATGGCTTTCACCCTGTTTAAAACGCCCGTCGCCAAACAACACCGCGACGTCGATATCGGTGCGCAGCATGTTGTGATTACGTTCGCTGGTGACGAGGCTGACATCGACTTGAGGATTGGCTTCGTGAAAGCGATGCAGGCGCGGCATCAGCCAATAAGCGGCGAACGCGAAATCGGTGGCGACTTGCAGCACCTCATGGGATTGCTGTGCGCTGATCGCGGTCAATCCGGCGTCGATATTCTGCAAACCGAGCTTAACTTGCTCGAAAAGTATCATCCCGGTCTCGGTCAGTTCAATACCGCGATAGATGCGATCAAACAGCCGTGTGCCCAGTTGTTCCTCCAACCGCTTGATCTGCTGGCTGATCGCCGGCTGAGTAGTGCCAAGTTCCACCGCAGCGGCGGTAAAGCTGTGCTGACGCGCCGCTGATTCGAAAGCGCGCAACAGATCGAGGGACAAATCACCGAGGGCGTCATACATAAGCTGTGCTTATCCTAGTCATTGCCTGGCATGGGCTTTACCACAAAGAGCATGGCCTACATGCTCGGTCGCAGCACTCTCGCATAAATATTCACTATGGAATGCCGCGATCACATGAAGCGCAAGAATATTCTTTTCATCATGGCCGATCAGATGGCCGCGCCAATGTTGCCGTTCTACGGCCCTTCGCCCATCAAACTCCCGAATCTCAGTCGCCTCGCCGCCGAAGGCGTGGTGTTCGACGCCGCGTATTGCAACAGCCCGTTGTGCGCGCCGTCGCGCTTTACCCTGGTCAGCGGTCAGTTGCCGAGCAAGATTGGCGCTTACGACAACGCCGCCGATTTCCCCGCCGACGTCCCGACCTATGCCCACTACCTGCGTCGCCTCGGCTACCGCACCGCGCTGTCGGGCAAGATGCATTTCTGCGGCCCGGACCAACTTCACGGCTACGAAGAACGCCTGACCAGTGACATCTACCCGGCCGACTACGGCTGGTCGGTGAACTGGGACGAACCGGACGTGCGTCCGACCTGGTTCCACAACATGTCGTCTGTGCTGCAAGCCGGGCCGTGCGTGCGCACCAATCAACTGGATTTCGACGAAGAGGTGGTATTCAAGGCCCAGCAGTACTTGTTCGATCACATTCGCGAGGACGGCGATCAGCCGTTTTGCCTGACCGTGTCGATGACCCACCCACACGACCCGTACACCATTCCCAAGGCTTTCTGGGATATGTACGACGACGCCGACATCCCGTTGCCTACAACCCCAGCGCAGACGGAACTCGATCCGCACTCCCAGCGTTTACTCAAGGTCTACGATCTATGGGACAAGCCGCTGCCTGTGGATAAGATTCGCGACGCCCGCCGTGCGTATTTTGGTGCGTGCAGCTATATCGACAGCAACGTCGGCAAACTCCTGCAAACCCTCGAAGAAACAGGCCTGATCGATGACACCATCATCGTTTTCTCTGGCGACCATGGCGACATGCTCGGCGAGCGTGGTCTCTGGTACAAAATGCACTGGTTCGAAATGGCCGCCCGCGTGCCCCTGTTGATCAGTGCGCCTGGGCAATTCGGGGCGGGCCGGGTCAGTGCGGCGGTGTCCACGGCGGATCTGCTGCCAACCTTCGTCGAACTGGCTGGCGGTTCTTTGGAAGCCAATTTGCCGCTGGACGGCCGCTCGCTGGTGTCGCACCTGCAAGGGCAGGGCGGTCACGACGAGGTGTTCGGCGAATACATGGCCGAAGGCACCATCAGCCCATTGATGATGATTCGTCGCGGGGCCTACAAATTCATCTACAGCGAAGACGACCCGTGTCTACTCTTCGACGTACAGAACGACCCACGCGAACAGGAAGAACTCAGCCAGTCGCCGCAACATCGCCAACTGTTCGACGATTTTCTCGCTGAAGCCCGGGCCAAATGGAATATTCCGGCGATCCACCAACAGGTCCTCGACAGCCAGCGGCGCCGGCGTTTTGTTGCCGACGCCCTGACTATCGGCAAGCTGAAGAGCTGGGATCACCAGCCGCTGGTAGACGCCAGTCAGCAGTACATGCGCAACCACATCGACCTTGATGACCTGGAGCGCAAAGCACGTTATCCACAACCCTGCCAAAACCAATAATGTGAAGGGGAAGTCCATGCAAAGGTTATCCACAGTACTAACGGTCGGGCTTCTGGCTCTGGGCAGTGCATCGGCGTACGCCGACCAGAGCTGCGAGACAGTGAAAATGGCCGATCCGGGTTGGAGCGACATCGCCGCGACCAACGCCATCACCGGGTTTCTGCTGGACGGCATGGGCTACAAGGCCAAAGTCGACACCCTCGCGGTGCCGATCACCTTTGGCGGTTTGAAGGATGGTCAGGTCGACGTCTTTTTGGGTAATTGGATGCCGGCGCAGCAGGGCTTCTACGACAAGTTCGTCGCCACGGGTGACGTGACGCAACTGGCGAAAAACCTCGACGGCACCGAGTTCACCCTGGCGGTGCCGGACTACGTCTGGGACGCGGGTGTGCATAATTTTGCCGACCTGAACAAATACGCCGACAAGTTCGACAAGAAGATCTACGGCATCGGCTCCGGCGCCCCGGCGAACATCTCGCTGCAGGACATCATCAAGAAGAACGACTTCGAACTCGGCCAGTGGAAGCTGATCGAGTCCAGCGAGCAGGCGATGCTGGCCGAAGTGTCCCGCGCCGTGAAGAAACAGAAGTTCGTGACCTTCCTCGGCTGGACCCCGCACCCGATGAACGTGCAGTTGAAAATGCATTACTTGAAGGGCGGCGAGAAGTATTTCGGCGACACCGGAGCGGTTTATACATTGACCCGCAAAGGTTATGCACAGGCCTGCCCGAACGTCGGCAAACTGCTCACCAACCTGAGTTTCACCCAGGAAATGGAGAACAGCATCATGGCCGAGGTGGTGAACAAGAAGGTCAGCAATGCTGAGGCGGTGAAGGCGTGGATCAAGGCCAATCCGGCAGTGCTGGATAAATGGCTGGATGGCGTGAAGACCGTGGATGGCAAGGATGCGTTGGGGGCGGTGAAAGCCAAGCTTTGATTGGTGATCCTGGGGTTGTGTTGGACTCAGGATCGACCCCTCTCCCCAGAGGGGAGACGGGGAAAGGGAGCCGATCTTCATGCTGTTCTTAACCTGAGATCGACTCGGGCGTTCAGGTCGATGTAGCTCCAGAGAACAACACGGTCAGTCCCCTCGCCCCTTTGGGGAGAGGGTTAGGGAGAGGGGTCGATCGAACTGGCACCCCTCACACCCTGTTACCCTTTGCGCAAACTCCCACCCGAGAGGACCCATGGCCTTCCCCAGCCGCCATTCACTCTTCCCGTTTCTCAGTTGGCTACCGCGCCAGACCCGCGCCAGTGTCGGCCGCGATCTGATCGTCGGCCTCAGCGGTGCGATTCTCGCGCTGCCGCAGTCTATTGCCTACGCGCTGATCGCCGGTCTCCCACCGGAATACGGTTTATATGCCGCCATCATCCCGGTGCTGATCGCCTGTCTGTGGGGTTCGTCGTGGCATCTGATCTGCGGTCCTACGGCGGCGATTTCCATCGTCCTGTACGCCAGCGTCAGTCCACTGGCAGTGCCGGCGTCCCAGGACTACATCACCTTGATCCTGCTTCTTACGCTCCTGGCCGGGATTTTCCAGTGGTTGTTGGGAATGCTGCGTTTCGGCGCGCTGGTTAATTTCGTCTCGCACTCGGTGGTGCTGGGCTTCACCCTCGGCGCGGCGGTGGTAATCGCCATTGGGCAGATGCCGAACCTGTTGGGGATGGCCTTGCCCAATCAGGCCACGGCGCTCAACAGCCTGATGACCTTGATCATGCACCTCGGGGCTGTGGATAAACCGTCGCTGGTGCTGGGCCTGGCCACGGTGGTGGTCGGTATCGTTCTGAAACTGCTGCTGCCGCGCTGGCCGACGCTGTTGATCACGCTGGTGCTAAGCGGTTTGCTGGTCTGGTTCTGGCCCGCGATGTTCGGCCATGTGAAATTGGTCAGCGCGTTTTTCGGACGGCTGCCGCCCTTCAGCGCGCTGCCGCTGGATTTGGACTTGATCCTGCGTCTGCTGCCCAGCGCAGTGGCGGTCGGCATGCTCGGGCTCGTGACCAGTCTGTCGATTGCCCGTTCCCTGTCGGCCCGTTCGCAACAGTTACTCGACGCGAATCAGGAAGTCCGCGCCCAGGGTCTGTCGAACATGGTCGGTGCGTTTTTTTCCGGATCGTTGTCAGCCGGTTCTTTCACCCGCTCGGGCCTGAGCTACGAAGCAGGCGCCTGTTCGCCGCTAGCCGGGGTGTTCTCGGCGTTGTGGGTGGCGCTGTTCGCGATCTTCGGTGCCGGGTTGATCGCGCACATTCCGATTCCGGCCATGGCCGGCAGCATTCTGTTGATCGCCTGGGGCTTGGTGGACCATCGCGGCATTCGCGCCTTGCTGCGGGTCAGCCGCGCCGAATTCGCAGTCATGGCCCTGACCTGTGTCGCCACGTTGCTGCTGGAATTGCAGACGGCGATCTATGCCGGGGTGCTGGCGTCGCTGTTCTTCTACCTCAAGCGCACCTCGCAACCGCGGGTGCAGCACTGGCGTGATGGCGATGAAGATATTCTGCGGGTCGGCGGCTCGATCTTCTTTGGCGCCAGCCATTACCTGCAAGTGCGCCTGCAACGGATGCACGGCGCGCGGGTGGTGATCGAGGCGCAGCAGATCAACTTCATCGACTATTCGGGGGTGGAAATGTTGCACCAGGAAGCGCGGCGGCTGTTGCGTCAGGATCGCAGCCTGACCTTGCGCGGTGCACGGCCGCCGGTGGTGGAGGAGTTGCGCAAGCTCGAAGGGGCGGAGAAGTGCCCGATCCGGTTTGAGGACTGAAAAGATCGCAGCCTTCGGCAGCTCCTACAGTGGATTGGCGTTCACCCTGTAGGAGCTGCCGAAGGCTGCGATCTTTTGATTTTGCTCTTACAAGGCCAATTGGCGACGAAGCTCGGCCAACACTGGCGCCGTATCCGGCCGCACGCCGCGCCACAGGAAAAAGGCTTCCGCCGCCTGCTCGGCCAGCATCCCCAACCCGTCCATCACCACCGCCGCGCCGTGTTCGCTGGCCCAACGGCAGAACGAGGTCGGTTCCTTGCCGTACATCATGTCGTAGCACAGCGTTCTGCCCGGCTCGATCAAGCTTCCGGCAATCGGCGGTACATCGCCTGACAGGCTGGCGGACGTGGCGTTGATGATCAGGTCCACCGGCTCCTGCAACCAATCGAAGCCACTGGCGGACACCGGTCCCAGGTCGGCAAACAATTGCGCCAGCAACTCGGCTTTTTCCACCGTGCGGTTGGCGATGATCAGCGACGCCGGTTGTTCGGCCAGCAATGGCTCCAAGGCACCGCGCACCGCGCCGCCAGCACCCAGTAGCAGGATGCGTTTGCCCTTGAGGCTGAAATGGGCGTTGACCGTCAGGTCGCGCACCAGCCCGGCGCCGTCGGTGTTGTCGCCCAACAACGTGCCGTCGGCCAGTTTGCTCAAGGTGTTGACCGCACCGGCCCGCTGCGCACGCGGCGTCAGGCTGTCGGCCAGGCGATAGGCGTCTTCCTTGAACGGCACGGTGACATTTGCCCCATGGCCTTCAGCAAAAAATGCCCGGGCGAAGTCGGAAAAGTCGTCGAGCGGCGCCAGCGAGGTGCTGTAGTCCAACGGCTCACCGGTCTGCTCGGCAAACAGACGATGGATCAGCGGCGACTTGCTGTGGCCAATCGGGTTACCGAAAACGACGTAACGATCCATCAGAATTCCTCTCAGGCCTTGGCCAACCAATCGCGATCTTGCAGGAAGTACTCGGTCAGGCGCGCTTCGTCGCTGCCCGGTTCGGCTTTCCAGTCATAGCCCCAGCGCACTTGCGGCGGCAGGGACATCAGGATCGACTCGGTACGTCCGCCCGATTGCAAACCGAACAACGTGCCACGGTCGTAGACCAGGTTGAACTCGACGTAGCGGCCACGGCGGAATTCCTGGAACTCACGCTGTTTGGCGGTGAACGCATCGTTCTTGCGGCGTTGTACGATCGGCAGATAAGCCTCGATGAAGGCGTCACCGATTGCGCGCATGAAGGCGAAACTGGTGTCGAAGTCCCACTCGTTCAAGTCATCAAAAAACAAGCCACCGATGCCTCGCGGCTCATGGCGATGCTTGATGTGGAAATAGGTGTCGCACCAGGCCTTGTAGCGCGGATAAACGTCCGGCCCGAACGGCGCGCAGGCTTTTTCGGCAACGCGGTGCCAGTGCACGCAATCTTCTTCATTGCCGTAGTAAGGGGTCAGGTCGAAGCCGCCGCCAAACCACCAGACCGGTTCTTCACCTTCTTTTTCCGCAATGAAAAAGCGCACGTTGGCGTGGGACGTCGGGACGTGGGGGTTGTGCGGGTGAATCACCAGCGAAACGCCCAGCGCTTCAAAGCCGCGCCCGGCCAGTTCCGGCCGATGGGCGCTGGCGGACGGTGGGAGACCGCTGCCAAAGACGTGGGAAAAGTTGACGCCGCCCTTTTCGATCACCGTGCCGTTTTCGATGACCCGGGTGCGACCGCCACCGCCGGCAGGGCGGGTCCAGGCGTCTTCAACGAAGCGCGTGCCGCCGTCCTCGGTTTCCAGAGCGGCGCAAATGCGGTCTTGCAGGTCGAGCAGGTAGGCTTTTACGGCCTCGGTGCGGGTCGTCATGTCATCACCTTGAATCGGGCAAAACTACGCGGCGCGCCATGGGAGCGGGGGCCGGCGCAAATGGGCGCGTAGCATAACATTGCAGGCAGGCGCGCCGCAGTTGACGAAGATCAAGCTTAGGAGTCCGATAGGGAGCTTCGTAATGCGACCTAAGGAGAGTTCTGATGGCAAAGCGTATTCAATTCCGCGCCCATGGCGGCCCCGAAGTGCTCGAGTATGTCGATTACCAACCCGCCGAGCCCGGCCCGCAGCAAGTGCGTGTCACCAATAAGGCCATCGGCCTGAACTTCATCGATACCTATTTCCGCAGCGGCCTCTATCCGCCGCCGGCATTGCCGTCGGGCCTGGGCTCGGAAGGCGCGGGCGTGGTCGAAGCGGTGGGCAGCGATGTCACCCGCTTCAAGGTCGGCGATCGCGTGGCCTACGGCAGCGGCCCGTTGGGCGCCTACAGCCAGGTTCACGTCTTGCCGGAAGCCAATCTGGTGCTGCTGCCGGACGCCATCAGCTTCGAACAGGCCGCCGGTGTGATGCTCAAGGGCCTCACCGTGCAGTACCTGTTGCGTCAGACTTATGAACTCAAGGGCGGCGAAACCATCCTGTTCCACGCGGCGGCGGGCGGTGTCGGTTCCCTGGCGTGCCAGTGGGCCAAAGCATTGGGCGTGAAGCTGATCGGCACCGTCAGTTCGGCGGAGAAAGCCGCACTGGCCAAGGCCAACGGCGCCTGGGCGACCATCGATTACAGCCACGAAAACGTCGCACAACGGGTGCTGGAATTGACTGACGGGAAAAAAGTCCCGGTGGTGTACGACGGCGTGGGCAAGGACACTTGGCTGACGTCGCTGGACAGCGTGTCGCCTCGGGGCCTGGTGGTGAGTTTCGGTAATGCCTCGGGTGCGGTGGACGGGGTGAACCTGGGGATTCTGTCGGCGAAGGGTTCGCTGTACGTGACCCGGCCGACCCTGGCGACTTATGCCAATAACGCCGAGAACCTGCAGCGCATGGCGGATGAGCTGTTCGAGATGATCATCAGTGGCAAGGTGACGGTGGATATCAGCCAGAAGTATCCGTTGGCTGAAGCGGCGAAGGCACAGACCGAGTTGTCGGCGCGGCGGACGACGGGGTCGACTGTTCTGTTGCCTTGAGGACGCCTTCGCGGGCAAGCCTCGCTCCTACAAGGTCGAGTCGTTCACACACCATGAGAACGACTCAAACCTGTAGGAGCGAGGCTTGCCCGCGAAGAACGATGACGCGGTATCAGCCCTGACGCACCACATGCCCCGTCGCCAGATCCCGAATCACACTCGGGTTCTTGCGCCCGCCCAGATTCCCACCCAGCACGCCATCGATTTGCCCACGGAAATACTGCTCGACGCGAATCCGCGTGCGCGCGGCCGGCCGACCTTGCGGGTTGGCGGAGGTGGACACCAGCGGCCCGACCAACGCACACAAATCCCGCACCAACGGATGATCGCTGACCCGCAGCGCTACCGTTTCATGCATACCGGTAATCCATAGCGGCAACAGATTCTGGTGCGGTACCAGCCAGGTGTTCGGTCCTGGCCAGGTGCTGGCCATACGGTCCATCCACAGTTCCGGGAAATCTTCGAAGAGGAAGTCGAACTGGCGAATGTTGTCGGCGACCAGGATCAGGCCTTTTTCCATGGACCGGCCCTTGATCATCAATAAACGCTCAACCGCCTCTTCGTCCCACGGGTCGCAACCCAGGCCCCAGACGGCTTCGGTTGGGTAGGCAATCACCGCTCCTGCGCGAATTGCTTGTGCGGCTTGTTGCACCCGCCAGCTGTTGACCATGAAAAACTCTCCGGAATAAGGCTCTGCGCAGTTTACCGATCTTCCTTATAAAACCTAGCTCACCCGCGCAAACCAGCGCCCGTTTTCGCACACCGCCCGACCGTCCATTTCCAATTCCGTCAACGCCGCCAGCACTTTGGGCAAGGCCCAGCCGCTGCTGTGTGCCAACGCTTCGCTGGTGTGGGGCGCGGCGTGCAGCAACATCAGCAGCGGATGAGTTGCCTGCGGTGTTTCGGTGGACAACGGCAACTGCTGCCAGCCGCGCAACGCTTCGAGGATATGTTCGATGGTTTCCACCAACAGCGCACCGTCGCGGATCAATTGATGACAGCCCTTGGCGCCGGGGTGATGAATTGATCCGGGAATCGCATACACCTCCCGACCTTGCTCCGCCGCAAGCCTGGCGGTAATCAACGAACCACTGGCCACACTGGCCTCCACCACCAGCACGCCGAGGGACAAACCGCTGATGATCCGGTTGCGCCGGGGAAAGTTGCTGGCGGTCGGGCCGGCGTCCAGCGGGAACTCCGAAAGCACCGCGCTGCCCGAGGCAATCATGGCGTCTGCCAGCCGCCGGTTGCGCTGTGGATAAAACTTTTCAAGACCCGTGCCAAGCACGCCGACCGTTTGGCCGCCCACGTCCAAAGCCGCTTGGTGCGCGGCAGCATCAATGCCCAAGGCCAGACCGCTGGTAATGACGAATCCGGCACCGGCCAGACTGCGGGAAAACGCGGCGGCGGTGTCCATGCCCGGCCTCGATGCGCGGCGACTGCCGACCATCGCCAGTTGCGGTTTTTCCAGGATCTGCGGATCCCCAGCGACGAACAACAGCGGCGGTGCGTCGCTGATTTCTGCGAGCAACGCCGGGTACTCGGGCTGGTCCCACATCAGCAAATGCTGGCCCGGACGCTCTAGCCAGGCCAATGCGTGGCTGGCGCCGTCGCGGATTTCACCGGAGCGTCGGGCCTCGGCGCTGGCTGCCGGCAACCCCAGTGCACGCCAGGCACTGGCCGGTGCGCTGATGGCTTTTGACGCCGAGCCGAAGGCTCCAAGCAGTTTTTTAAATCGCGCCGGCCCCAGCTCAGGCAAGCGATGCAGACGTAAACGCGCCTCCAGTTCCGCAGGGGAAACCGGGGTAAAAGCAGAGAGCGACATGGATCATCCTTGATCGTTATGAGCCCCGTTCAAACGGGAATAAGCTGTGGATAACTCTGTTGGTAACTTGTGGAGCAGGCTAAGGATTTCGCACCTTATCCAGCACTGCCAAGGAGCGCGATGCGTTGAGGACCAACCCGTAACTAAGTTTGTCGTAGGTGCGGAAAACCATCAGCAAACCGGCGCGCTCATCGGGGATTTTCAGCGGCTGGCCGGTGACCCGGTCGCGCACGGTTTCGCCGGTTTTCATCACCACCAGCACGTTGCCCTCGGCCAGCCCATCCCGTTGCCCCTTGTTCAGCGTGACCACGTCCATCGCACCAATCTGCGTGACGCCGCGTGGCACATCGATGATCAGGCCGTTGATCTCGGTTTTCGGCGCGCTGGGCATGAAGGTCGAATTGATCGCTCGCTCTTCGCCGCTGAACAAACGGTCGCCGAGGCGCACTTCCTGGGTGGTACGTTGCAGCGCCAGGGTGGCGACATCGCCTTCGGTCGCGACAATTTCGCCGCCGCCAATGTCGTCGGCGTTGATCCCCAGGAACTCCTTGCTCTGCGGATCGGTGTAGACCTTGCCCTGGCGGAAGATGCCGTACACCGGCTGGTTCGGGTCGAAATGCCCACGCGCGAAAATGCGGTCACCGGTGCCACTGAGCACCCGCTCGGCATCGCCGGCGACGATGTAAGGCGCCTTGTCGAAGTCCTCGACCTTGTCGACGATGCGGTTGCTCAGCAGAAAACTGTTGATCGATTGCAGCGGAATGCTCGGGATCGCATCGGCCACCGGGCTGCTGCGGATCCGTGGCGAGAGTTTGATGGTGCCCCGGGACTCGCCGCGATTGAGGGTCAGGCGAGGCTGGCCGTTGACGTAGACCAGCGTCAGCGAGTCGCCCGGATAGATGAGATTGGGGTTCTGGATCTGTGGATTGACTTGCCACAGCTCGGGCCATTTCCACGGCTCACGCAGAAATTTCCCGGAGATGTCCCAAAGTGTGTCCCCCCTTACCACCGTGTATTGCTGCGGAAAACCTTCCTTGAGTTGCACTTGCCCGTGCGCCAAACCGGCCGAGGCCAGAAGGAGCAAGGCGAGTAGTGATTTCCTCATGCGGTGAATCCCTTTATTATGTGCGTTCGCGTAAAACGCCAGAGCCCCCGTGGCTCGCTCCTGGCTCTTGTCAAAGAAAGGAGCTACGTTTTACAACGGTAGCCTGCATCTTCGGACCCGCCAGGCCATCGACCCGACTTTACCTCACACGTGCAGCAATTAAGCTTATGGCCATTTTAGACATCCTCGAATTTCCCGACTCGCGCCTGCGCACTATCGCCAAACCTGTGGCCGTAGTGGACGACGAAGTGCGTCAGTTGGTCGATGACATGTTTGAAACAATGTATGAAGCGCCAGGCATCGGCCTCGCCGCGACCCAGGTCAACGTGCACAAACGTATCGTCGTGATGGACCTCTCCGAAGACCGTAGCGAACCGCGGGTGTTCATCAACCCCGAGTTCGAAACCCTGACCGACGAGATGGAGCAATACCAGGAAGGCTGCCTCTCGGTGCCGGGCTTCTACGAAAACGTCGATCGCCCGCAAAAGGTCAGGATCAAGGCCCTGGACCGCGACGGCCAACCTTACGAACTGATCGCCGAAGGCCTGCTCGCCGTGTGCATCCAGCATGAATGCGACCACCTCAACGGCAAGTTGTTCGTCGATTACCTGTCCAATCTCAAACGCGACCGAATCAAGAAGAAACTGGAAAAGCTCCATCGCCAGAACGCTTGATGCCCTCCTTTCAAAGGCTTGCTGCGGCAAGCCTTTTTCTTTTGCGACTGCTTTGTAATAGAGAGTTTCCATGACTGAGCCACTGCGCATCGTCTTTGCCGGCACCCCGGAATTCGCCGCCGAACACCTCAAGGCCCTGCTCGCCAGCCCTTATGAGATCGTCGCGGTCTACACCCAACCGGACCGTCCGGCGGGTCGCGGGCAAAAACTGATGCCGAGCCCGGTCAAGCAGTTGGCTCTGGAAAACAATATCCCGGTGCTGCAACCGCCAACCCTGCGCAACGAAGAGGCCCAGGCAGAACTGGCCGCATTGAAGCCGGATTTGCTGGTGGTGGTCGCCTACGGCCTGATCCTGCCGCAAGTGGTGCTGGATATTCCGCGCCTGGGCTGCATCAACAGCCACGCCTCGCTGCTGCCACGCTGGCGCGGTGCGGCGCCGATCCAGCGTGCCGTCGAAGCGGGCGACAGCGAAAGCGGCGTAACCGTGATGCGCATGGAACTGGGCCTCGACACCGGGCCGATGCTGCTGAAAGTCACCACGCCGATCACCGGCGAAGACACTGGGGGCAGCCTCCACGACCGTTTGGCGCAAATGGGCCCACCGGCAGTGGTTCAAGCGATTGCTGGCCTCGCCGCCGGCACGCTGGAAGGCGAAGTGCAGGACGACAGCCTCGCCACCTACGCACACAAATTGAACAAAGACGAAGCACGCATCGACTGGAGCCGTCCGGCGGTTGAGCTGGAACGCCTGGTTCGCGCCTTCAACCCTTGGCCGGTCACCCACAGCCCCCTGAACGGCGAAGCACTGAAAGTGTTGGCCGCGAGCCTCGCCGAAGGGCAGGGCGCGCCGGGGGAAATCCTCGGCGCCAGCAAGGACGGTTTGATCGTCGCCTGCGGCGAGCAGGCCTTGTGCCTGACCCGTCTGCAATTGCCCGGCGGCAAGGCGCTGAACTTCAGCGATTTGTTCAACAGCCGTCGTGAGAAATTCGCCATCGGCACCGTGCTCGGTCAAGCGGCGGACGCTCAATGAACCCGCGTCTGGCCGCCGCCAAGGCACTCGCCGCTGTCCTGAACGGAAAAGCCTCGCTCAACAGTTCATTGCCGACACAAATGGACAAGGTCGAAGACCGCGATCGCGGCTTCACCCAGGACCTGGCGTTCGGCACCGCGCGCTGGCAGCCACGCTTGTCGGCGCTGGCCGCCAAATTGTTGCAGAAGCCATTCAAGGCTGCCGACGCCGATGTCGAGGCGTTGTTGCTGGTCGGCCTCTATCAACTGCTTTACACCCGCGTCCCGGCCCACGCCGCCATCGGCGAAACCGTCGGTTGCGCCGACAAGCTGAAAAAGCCCTGGGCCAAAGCCTTGCTCAACGCCGTGCTGCGTCGCGCCCAACGGGAAAGCGAAGCGCTGCTGGCGGAGCTCGAACACGATCCGGTGGTGCGCACCGCCCACCCGCGCTGGCTGCAAAAATCCCTGAAGGCTTTCTGGCCTGAGCAGTGGGAAGCCATTTGCGCGGCGAACAACGCGCATCCGCCGATGATTCTGCGGGTCAACCGTCGCCATCAGACCCGCGATGCGTATATCGGCTTGCTAAGTGAAGCCGGCATCGCCGCCAACCCGTGCGTTTACAGCCGTGACGGCATCATCCTCGACGCCGCCGCCGACGTGCGCAGCCTGCCGGGTTTCGCCGAAGGCTGGATCAGCGTGCAAGATGAAGCCGCGCAACTGGCCGCCGATTTGCTCGACCTCGCGCCGGGCCAACGGGTGCTCGACGCCTGCTGTGCACCCGGCGGCAAGACCTGCCACATCCTGGAAGCCGAGCCTGCACTGGCCGGCGTGGTGGCGGTGGACCTGGAAGCCAAGCGTCTGGTGCGCGTACGGGAAAACCTTGCACGCCTGGGCCTCAGCGCCGAGCTGATCGCCGCCGACGGCCGCGACACCGCCACCTGGTGGGACGGCAAACCGTTCCAACGGATCTTGCTCGACGCGCCATGCTCGGCCACCGGTGTGATCCGGCGTCACCCGGACATCAAGTTGACGCGCCAACCCGACGACATCGCCGCACTCGCGGTACTTCAGGGCGAACTGCTCGACGCCATGTGGATAACATTGGAAGTCGGCGGGATTCTGCTGTACGCCACCTGCTCGACATTGCCGACCGAGAACACCGAAGTCATCGAAGCCTTCCTCGCCCGCACGCCGGGCGCCCGTGAGCTGGACCTGGCCACCACGGCCGGGATCAAACAGCCTCATGGTCGCCAATTGCTGGCCCAGGAAGGCGGGCACGACGGGTTCTACTACGCCAAGCTGATCAAGATTGCCGCCGCGCGCGGTTAACCGGATTTTCAAGGGAGTGACTGGATGAAGATCATCATCCTCGGCGCGGGGCAGGTCGGCGGTTCGCTGGCGGAACACTTGGCCAGCGAAGCCAACGACATCACCGTGGTCGACACCGATGGCGAACGCCTGCGCGACCTCGGTGATCGGCTGGACATCCGCACCGTGCAGGGCCGCGCGTCGTTCCCGACCGTGCTGCGCCAGGCCGGCGCCGATGACGCCGACATGCTGGTGGCCGTCACCAACAGCGACGAAACCAACATGGTCGCCTGTCAGGTCGCCCACACCCTGTTCCATACGCCGACCAAGATCGCCCGGGTCCGCGAAGCCGCGTACTTGACCCGCGGCGGGCTGTTCAACAACGACGCGATTCCGGTGGATGTGCTGATCAGCCCGGAACAAGTGGTCACCAATTACATCAAGCGGCTGATCGAACACCCCGGCGCCTTGCAGGTGATCGACTTCGCCGAAGGCAAAGCCCAACTGGTGGCGGTGAAGGCATATTACGGCGGGCCGTTGGTGGGTCAGCAGCTGCGGCAGTTGCGCGAACACATGCCGAACGTTGAAACCCGGGTCGCGGCGATTTTTCGCCGCGACCGACCGATCCTGCCCCAGGGCGATACGGTGATCGAAGCCGACGACGAAGTCTTTTTCATCGCCGCCAAAGCGAATATTCGCGCAGTGATGAGCGAAATGCGGCGTCTCGATGAAACCTATAAACGCATTGTCATTGCCGGCGGTGGGCAGATCGGTGAACGACTGGCCGAAGCCATCGAAAGCCGCTATCAGGTGAAGATCATCGAGATGAACCCGGCACGCTGCCGTTACCTCTCGGACACCCTCGACAGCACCGTGGTGTTGCAGGGCAGCGCTTCGGATCGCGACTTGCTGCTGGAAGAGAATATTGCCGACGCCGATATCTTCCTGGCCCTGACCAACGATGACGAAGCGAACATCATGTCGTCGTTGCTGGCGAAGCGCTTGGGCGCGAAGAAGGTGATGACGATCATTAACAACCCGGCCTATGTG
Organism: Pseudomonas sp. dw_612; assembly: GCF_018449725.1. Taxonomy (GTDB): domain Bacteria; phylum Pseudomonadota; class Gammaproteobacteria; order Pseudomonadales; family Pseudomonadaceae; genus Aquipseudomonas. The sequence continues at coordinate 106,151 of NZ_JAAVVC010000003.1, forward strand.
GATTTGATCCAGGGCGGCGACATCGACATCGCCATCAGCCCGCAACTGGCGACCATCGGCACTTTGCTGGCCCACGTGCGCCGTGGCGATATCGTCAGCGTGCACTCATTGCGGCGCGGGGCGGCGGAGGCCATCGAGGCGATTGCCCATGGCGATGCGAAGTCGAGCAAGGTGATTGGCAAGGCCATCGAGAACATCGGTTTGCCGCCGGGCACCACCATTGGCGCAATCATTCGTGATGAACAAGTGATCATCGCCCACGACAATACGGTGATCGCGGCGGGGGATCATGTGATTCTGTTTCTTGTGGATAAAAAGCATATTCGGGATGTGGAGAAGCTGTTTCATGTGGGGTTGAGCTTCTTCTGATCCAGCATTTGCGTTGACTGGACTGACCTCTTCGCGAGCAAGCCCGCTCCCACAGGGGGATCTCGGCCGTACACAAAAACTGTGGCCACTGAATATCCACTGTGGGAGCGGGCTTGCTCGCGAAGGCAATCTCACTGAACTTCATCAAACCCCTGACACACCTCAACAAGGAATCCACCCATGATCGAATCCCTGGAAAAAATGCTCGCCAAGGGTGTGGATAACTCACTGCTGCGCTTCGGCCTGGGCAAGGGTTACCTGGATCTTGGGGAAAACGCCAAGGCAGCCGAGCATTTTCAGCGCTGCGTCGAGTTCGATCCGAAGTATTCGGCAGCGTGGAAATTGTTGGGCAAGGCGCATCTGGCGTTGGCGGACTTTGCCGCCGCGCGTCAGGCCTGGGAACACGGTCTGGAAGCCGCCCGCGCCCATGGCGACAAGCAGGCCGAGAAGGAAATGGCGGTGTTTCTGAAGAAACTCGAACGCCAGGCCCACTGATCAGAGATAACGCAGGCCAATCCCTTCGGCATCCACCAGCACCACTTCCATGCGCACGCAGGGTGCGCCTGTGGGTAAGTCCTGCACCTGACCATAAACCAAGGCGCCCTTGGGCAACGCCGACAGCGTCGGATGCTTGACGTAGACCCCCGTTGTCGAAAGATTACGGGTCTGGCCCATGCATTCGCCGAAACTTTCGTGGCTGATCTTGATGCGAAATGATTTGCGGAGTTCGGACATCTTCTGCGCCCTTGCTGAACGTGTTGTGGATAACTTTGTAGGAGCATGGCTTGCCCGCGAAGGCGATATCCCATCCAACATCAATGTTGAATGTGAAGGCCTCTTCGTGGGCAGGCCTTGCTCCTACAGGTTTGGGTTATCCACAGAGCGTGCCAATTCCATCAATACCAGCGTTCTTCGCCGGGTGGACGTTTCTTGAAACGCTTCATGCTCCACATGTACTGGCTCGGATACGCCCCGACGTAGCGTTCCACGACTTTGCTCATGGCAGCACAGGATGTCTCGGTATCCGTGCTGTACATCGCTTCCGGCGCGGCTTCGAGGATCACTTTGTACCCCGAACCGTCCGGCAGGCGCAGGGCATGCAGGAACACACCGACCGCTTTGCCGCCAGCCAACATGTTCGGCACGAATTTGCTGGTCAGGGCCTGGGTGGCGAAGAACGGCACGAAGATCCCGGCGGATTCGGCCGGTTCCGGGTCAGCGGGGATGCCCACTGCACCACCTTTGCGCACTTCCTTGATCACGCTGAGGATGCCTTCCTTGGTGGAAGCCGCCACGCGGTTGCCCAGTTGCACTCGTTGCTTGCGCAGCAAATCGTCCACCGCTTTCAACTTTGGCGGACGATAAAAAATGATCGGTTTGCACTGGCTGCAATAGAAGTGGTTCAACACTTCCCAGTTGCCGAGGTGGCTGGTAATGCCGACCACGCCTTTGCCGGACGCCAACGCATCCTTCAACACGTCGAGGCCTTCGACTTCGCGGACCAGATCGATGGAGCGCTGGGCCGGCCAGATCCAGGCGCAGGCGCTTTCGGTCAGGGACTTGCCGATGTCTTTCAGGCTCTGGCCCACCAGGCGCTCGCGCTCGGCCGGATCCATGTCCGGGAAGCACTTGGCCAGGTTGATCCGCACCACGTCGCGGGAACGGTTGGGGGTTTTCCACATGGCCCAGCCAATCGCCGAGCCCACCGCTTGCACTGCTCGCCACGGAAGCAGGGCAAACAGCCGCAGAGCGCCTACCAGCAAGGCGCCTTTAAACTTATCCACAGGTCACTCCTGATCTTGTGCTGTGTGCGAGGCAGCCATTCTAACCGCCGTTCGCCAGCGTCGCGTAGCGATCGCAATCCTGCGTGTGGTCCATGACCATGCCCGAGGCCTGCATCAGCGCGTAACAAATGGTTGGGCCGACGAACGTGAAGCCGGCCTTTTTCAGGCCTTTGCTCATATCCACGGCGACTGGCGTTACCGCCGGCACTTCGCTGCGATCCTTGAAATGATTGATCACCGGTGTGCCGCCGACGAAGGACCAGAGAAACGTCACCGGGTCTTCCAGCGCCAACCAGGCCTGGGCATTGCGTCGGGCCGCGTTGAGTTTGAGGCGATTACGGATGATGCCGGGATCGAGCATCAATTCATCGATTTCGGCGTCGCTCATCTGCGCCACGCGCTGTACGTCGAAGCCGAACAACACCTCGCGATAACGCTCACGTTTACGCAGCACGGTGATCCAGGAGAGGCCGGCCTGGAACCCTTCGAGCAAAAGCAACTCGAACAATCCCTGCGCATCGCGTAGCGGCGTGCCCCACTCCTGATCGTGATAAGCCATGTACAGCGGATCTTCGGAACACCAAAAGCAGCGTGGCATAAGGCTCCAGGGGGCGTGCGCAGCAACGAATCGGGTATACTCCCGCTCTTTAAATCGCAGCCCAAGAAACAGGTGAATTTCGTGAGCCAGCCTACGCCAGCCGTGCGTACCTTCCAAGACTTGATCCTCGCGCTCCAGCAATACTGGGCCGAGCAAGGTTGCGTGGTACTTCAGCCCTACGATATGGAAGTAGGCGCCGGCACTTTCCACACTGCCACGTTTCTGCGCGCCATCGGCCCGGAAACCTGGAACGCCGCTTATGTGCAGCCCAGTCGTCGCCCGACTGACGGCCGCTACGGCGAAAACCCGAACCGTCTGCAGCACTACTATCAGTTCCAGGTAGTCCTGAAGCCGAACCCGGACAACTTCCAGGAACTGTACCTGGGCTCCCTCAAGCATGTCGGCCTGGACCCATTGGTCCACGACATTCGCTTCGTCGAAGACAACTGGGAGTCGCCAACACTGGGCGCCTGGGGTCTGGGCTGGGAAGTCTGGCTCAACGGCATGGAAGTGACGCAGTTCACTTACTTCCAGCAAGCGGGCGGCATCGAATGCTACCCGGTGACCGGCGAGATCACTTACGGTCTGGAACGTCTGGCCATGTACCTGCAAGGCGTGGACTCGGTCTACGACCTGGTCTGGGCTGACGGCCCGATGGGCAAGGTGACTTACGGCGACGTGTTCCACCAGAACGAAGTCGAGCAATCGACCTACAACTTCGAACACGCCAACGTCGAGAAGCTGTTCGAACTGTTCGATTTCTACGAAAGCGAAGCCAAGCGCCTGATCGAACTCGACCAGCCGCTGCCGTTGCCAAGCTACGAAATGGTGTTGAAGGCCTCCCATACCTTCAACCTGCTGGATGCGCGCCGGGCAATCTCGGTAACCGCGCGTCAGCAATACATTCTGCGTGTTCGCACCCTGGCGCGTTCCGTTGCGCAAGCCTACCTGCTGGCTCGCGCCAAGCTGGGCTTCCCGATGGCGACCCCGGACCTGCGTGATGAAGTGTTGGCTAAGCTGGAGGCTGCACAATGAGTGCTCTGGATTTTCTGGTTGAATTGGGCACCGAAGAACTGCCACCCAAAGCCCTGAACACCCTGGCCGATGCATTCCTGGCCGGTATCGACAAGGGCCTGCAAGCCGCTGGCCTGAACTACGAGACCAAAACCGTCTACGCCGCGCCGCGCCGCCTGGCCGTGCTGATCACCGCGCTGGCCACTCAGCAACCGGATCGCAGCATCAACCTCGACGGCCCGCCACGTCAGGCCGCGTTCGATGCCGACGGCAACCCGACGCAAGCCGCCCTGGGCTTCGCCAAGAAGTGCGGCGTCGACCTGAGCGAAATCGATCAGAGCGGTCCGAAACTGCGTTACAGCCAGAGCATCGCCGGCAAACCGACCGCGAGCCTGCTGCCGACCATCGTCGAAGACTCCCTGAACGACCTGCCGATCCCCAAGCGCATGCGCTGGGGTGCTCGCAAAGAAGAATTCGTGCGTCCGACCCAGTGGCTGGTGATGCTGCTCGGTGACCAGGTCATCGATTGCACGATCCTCGCCCAGAAGGCAGGCCGCGATTCCCGTGGTCACCGCTTCCACCATCCGCAAAGCGTACGCATCACCGCGCCGGCCAATTACCTGGCCGACCTGCGTGGCGCTTACGTGCTGGCGGATGCCAACGAGCGTCGCGCACTGATCAGCAAGCGCACCGAAGAACTGGCGACGATGCAGGAAGGTACTGCCATTGTTCCTCCAGCCTTGCTCGACGAAGTGACCGCGCTGGTTGAATGGCCGGTGCCGCTGGTGTGCTCGTTCGAGGAGCGTTTCCTCGATGTGCCGCAAGAAGCGCTGATCACCACCATGCAGGACAACCAGAAGTACTTCTGCCTGCTGGATGCCGACGGCAAGTTGCTGCCACGTTTCATCACTGTGGCCAACATCGAAAGCAAAGACCCGCAACAGATCATCGCCGGTAACGAGAAAGTGGTTCGCCCACGCCTGACCGATGCCGAGTTCTTCTTCAAGCAAGACAAGAAGCAGAAACTCGAAGACTTCAACCTGCGTCTGCAAAACGTGGTGTTCCAGGAAAAACTCGGCAGCGTCTACGACAAGGCCGAACGCGTATCCAAACTCGCCGCGTTCATCGCGCAACGCATTGGCGGCAATGCAGCCTGGGCTTCCCGTGCCGGCCTGCTGTCCAAGTGCGACCTGTCGACCGAGATGGTCGGTGAGTTCCCGGAGATGCAAGGTGTCGCCGGTTACTACTACGCCCTCAACGACGGCGAGCCGGAAGAAGTCGCCCTGGCGCTGAACGAGCAGTACATGCCGCGCGGTGCCGGCGCTGAACTGCCGACCACCCTGACCGGTGCGGCCGTGGCCATCGCCGACAAACTCGACACCCTGGTCGGCATCTTCGGTATCGGCATGTTGCCAACCGGCAGCAAAGACCCATACGCCCTGCGCCGCGCTGCACTCGGCGTGTTGCGCATCCTGATCGACAAGAAGCTCGACCTCGACCTGAATGCTGCCGTGGCCTTCGCCGTTACAGCGTTCGGCACCAGGATCAAGGCTGCCGGCCTGAATGACTCGGTGCTGGAGTTCATCTTCGACCGTCTGCGTGCCCGTTATGAAGACGAAGGCGTTGATGTCGGCACTTACCTGTCGGTGCGTGCCCTGAAGCCGGGTTCGGCGCTGGACTTCGATCAGCGTGTTCAAGCGGTAGAAGCGTTCCGCAAATTGCCGGAAGCCGCGGCCCTGGCCGCAGTGAACAAACGCGTTTCGAACTTGCTGAGCAAGGCCGAAGGCTCGATTCCATCGGTGGTGGAAGCCAAGTACTTCGATAACGCCAACGAGTTCTCCCTGTACTCGGCGATCCAGCAGGCTGACCAGGCTGTTCAGCCGATGGCTGCTGCCCGTCAGTACAGCGAATCCCTGGCGCGTCTGGCTGCCCTGCGCGAGCCGGTCGATGCATTCTTCGAAGCCGTGATGGTCAATGCGGATGACGCCAATGTGCGCGCCAACCGTTATGCACTGCTGTCGCGTCTGCGTGGGCTGTTCCTCGGCGTCGCCGATATTTCGCTGTTGGGGTAAGACTGTTTGAAACTGCTGATTCTCGATCGGGACGGGGTGATTAATTACGACTCCGACGCTTATATCAAGTCGGTGGAGGAGTGGATTCCGCTCCCTGGTTCGATCGAAGCCATCGCGCAGTTGAGCAAGGCCGGCTGGACGGTGGCGGTCGCTACCAACCAGTCGGGCATCGCTCGCGGCTATTACGACATCGCCACCCTGGACGCCATGCACGAGCGCTTGCGTTCGTTGGTGGCGGAGCAGGGCGGTGAAGTCGGGCTGATCGTCTATTGCCCGCACGGGCCGGACGATGGCTGCGATTGCCGCAAGCCGAAACCCGGGATGTTGAAAACCATCGCCGCGCATTACAACGTCTCGCTGACTAATCTATGGTTTGTCGGCGATTCCCTTGGTGACCTGGAAGCCGCAAAAGCCGTCGATTCTCAGCCAGTTTTGGTAAAGACCGGGAAAGGCGAAAAGACTCTGGGTAAAACCCTACCGGTAGGCACCTTGATTTTTGACGATCTGGCGGCGATTGCCGCAGAACTTATCCACAATTAGAGCGTTTCGATATTCCTGACCAAGGATTGATCGGGATTGCGCTTTATATAGACGGGCAGAGCCCGCACGGTAAACGTCACCATGTCGATACTGCAGGCCATCAGAACATTCGTCTTTTATCTGTTGCTGGGCACCAGCTCTTTGCTTTGGTGCAGCCTGAGCTTTTTCATCGCGCCTTTTCTGCCGTTCAAGGCGCGTTATCGCTTTATCAACGTGTACTGGTGCCGTTGCGCCTTATGGTTGAGCAAAGTGTTTCTGGGTATCACCTATGAAGTAAAAGGCGCCGAGAACGTGCCGGACCAGCCCTGCGTGATTCAGTCGAACCACCAGAGCACCTGGGAGACATTCTTTCTCTCCGCCTACTTCGAACCGTTGAGCCAGGTCCTCAAGCGTTCGCTGCTGTTCGTGCCGTTCTTCGGCTGGGCCATGGCCATGCTACGACCGATCGCCATCGACCGTGATAACCCGAAAGCCGCGCTCAAGCATGTGGCGAAGAAGGGCGATGAGTTGCTGAAAGATGGCGTTTGGGTATTGATCTTCCCGGAAGGTACGCGCGTCCCCTACGGCACTGTTGGCAAGTTCTCTCGCGGCGGAAGCGCTTTGGCGGTCAACGCCGAACTTCCGGTGCTGCCGATTGCACACAATGCGGGCAAGTTCTGGCCGAAAACCGGTTGGGCAAAGACGCAGGGGGTGATCACCGTCATCATCGGAGAACCGATGTACGCCGAGGGCACAGGGCCGCGAGCCGTTGCCGCATTGAACGATCGGGTTCAGGCCTGGAACGAGCAGATGCAACGGGATATGGGTTCGTTGCCACCGGCGCCTCAAGCACCCGCCGAGACAGATCAGGTGGCTGTCTGAGATTCTGTGGATAACCTGTGTACCGTTTTGTTGAAAAACGGCGTATTTAGTTTGTAGGCTTATGATTTATATACATATTTCTTAAGCTCATAAAATTCCGAAAAAGGTGCATAAGTTTTTTTCGGACGTAAAAAAACCGGCTGATATAGCCGGTTTTTTTATGCCCGCGATTTATTCATCCAACAGGGGGAAATGAAGGCTGAAGCAGGTGCCTTTGCCGACCTCACTCTGGCACTCGATTCGCCCACCGTGGTGATCCACCACCGCTTTGACCATCGACAATCCCAACCCTACGCCATCGATGCCTTGAGCCGAGCTAAACCGGCGGTATTGGCTAAACAGCTCAGGCAATTCATCGGCAGTGATGCCTTTGCCCTGATCGGTCACCTCGCACTTCAACCACCCCTCGCTGCAACTGACCCGCAGTGTGATGCGGGTACCGACGTCGCTGTACTTGACGGCGTTTTCCAGCAAATTGAACAACGCCCGGGTCAACAAGCCCTGATCGGCCAGGATCAAACTTTCCTGGGCATCGTCCTCCAGATGGTGGACCAACTCGATCTGCTTCAGCTGCGCAATGCTCAGCGCCTGGTCGAACACGTCCAGAACCAGCATCGCGAACAACGTTGGCTGGAATTCATAGGCCTCGGATTCGGCCCTGGCCAATAGGACGAAGCCATCCGTGAGGTCCAAGGCCCGGCGCACCTGCCGCTCAATCTGATCGAACAACAGCGTGTCGCCACCCACCTGGTGCCGATGCACATCGAGCAGGGCCAGGATCGCCGAATGCGGCGCGCGCAGGTCGTGGGACAAAAAGCGCAGCAGCACGCCACGTTGCTCCTCGGCATCGCGTTCGACACTCAGGTCAGTCAGGCTCAGCAACCAGCCAATCGGCGTTTCCCCGTCAACCGGAAGTAATGCTGCACGCTCCAGACGCAGGCTGCGTCCCTTGATGTCTCGGAACTCCAGCAGCACCAAGTTCGATAAGCGTGGGCGCGAGCCATCGAGCAGTTCCGGGTAACCCAGTCGGGCCAGTTGCTCGAGAATGTCGTTACCCACCAGATCGCCACCGAACACGTCTCGGGCATTGCGGTTTCCGAGCAAAATCCGCCCTTGGGGATCGCTGATCAACGTGGCTACCGGCAAATACTCCAGCCCATCGGCGATGAAGCGCCGGGTATCGCGGGTCCGGCTCATGGCTTGTTCAAGGGCCATGATTTGCCCCTGTAAGCGATCACTGCTGGGAAACTGCACGCGACGGCGTTCCGGAAAGACTTTCGGCTCATTGTCCAGCCGCGCCAATTCCCAGCCGAAATAGCTCAATACCACACTCAGGCGCCGCCAATTCCAGATCAGGTAACCCAACAGCATGCCCATCAAACTCGCCGCCGGGGACCACCACCAACGCAGTTCCGCCAGACACGCGCTGATCAGCAGCGCACAGCTCATGCCCCCCAGCGTCAGCCACAGCGCCAGGCGCGGGCGAAGTAACAGCAAGCCGAGTACGCAGGCGACCAGACTGACCGACAACAGCGCACCCAGTGCTCCGAAACCTTCGAGTTCATTGGATTGGGCATTGAACGAGAGCAGGGCGGTCAGCGGCAGCAGGATCAGACTTATCCACAGCCATTCCCTGACCAATTGCCGAAACAGGCGCTGGACCTGAGTCGGTTCACGGCTCTCACGGCGGCGCTGATTCGTCATGGCGAAGTCGGATAGAGGAGGGGGGCGGGAATTAGGTTCATGGGTCACGGGTCTGATCGGTAGATTGAACCCGAAGAATCATAGCGGACGACGACCAACGGAGGGCCGCTTACTTTCACTCCTCCAGTCGAGCCGGTATCGTCTGCTGCCGAGTAGACCGCCCATCAGCCATCAAGGAATTACCGCGCATGCGTGTCGCGATACTGGACGATGAACCCGCCGAACTGCGCCGGGTGGAACAGACCCTGCGCCAAATGGCCGAACCGGGCGAACAGCCTTGGTCATTGCACAGTTTCGAGCGCGCCGAAGATCTGTTGCGCCAGCTGCGCCGGGAAACCTTCGATCTGTTGATCCTCGACTGGCAACTGCCGGACCTTAGCGGCCTCGCGCTACTGCGCTGGACCCGCGAACACATGGACGCACCTCCCGCCGCGATCATGCTCACCAGCCGCGACGCCGAGAGCGACATCGTCCAGGCATTGAATGCTGGAGCCGACGACTACGTCAGCAAACCGTTCCGTCCTAACGAATTGAAAGCCCGGGTCGCTGCCGTATTACGCAGGCATGGCCAGCAACGCACGACGGCAGGCGAAGTGTTGAACTTCAATGACCTGGCGTTCGACGACGCCGAACTGACCGTCACCCGGGCGGGTATTCCCATCGCCATGACCGAACGGGAATACAGCCTGGCCCGTTGCCTGTTTACCAACCTGGGTCGACCGCTGTCCCGGGAATATCTTTATGGACGGTTCTGGAGTCATGAGGAGATGGTGTCTTCACGGCCGCTGGATACGCACATTTATCGGCTGCGCAATAAGCTCGGGCTGACGGCGGACCGGGGTTGGCAGTTGTTGACGATTTATGGGTATGGGTATCGGTTGGAGAGTGTGGGGTCCGCAGCAGCCGGGTAAAGATCAAAAGATCGCAGCCTTCGGCGGCCCCTACGCGCCCGTGGGCGCCGCCGCCGAAGGCTGCGATCTTTTGCTTTTCAGGAAGCCATAAAAAAGGCCAACGCTTGTGCGTTGGCCTTTTCGTTGGGCGGCCACACCCAAGCTAGAATTCGATCCGCACTCTTACGAGGATGATTTGTCTTGTAGCTTTTTAACCGCGGACGCAATTTGCTTGATGCTATTTTCGGGAGTAGGGAGATCCTCAGGCATCGTGCCTCCTAAATCAGCGATGGTTTCGCGAACTTTCCTGCCTACCTCGAGATGCACTTGATTTGCGTGCTGTTTACCCTTGACCTCATCACGGCGAAGTTTTTCTTCAGCCTGTGTAGCACGGAACAGGTTGGCGGCTAATTCAGTAGAGCCCATATGATCAAGAATCTTCTGACTCTTCTTCAGACCCTTTCGGATGTGGATAGCTTTTTGATCAAGCCCCCCATAGAGGCCTTGATATCCATGATTCAGAGCTTTACATCCGGCAATTCACGCCGGGCCCCCGAACCTATTGTGACCATTGCGAGCGTATCCTCGAAATGGTCATCAATGGCGTACCCACTGCCAGTGCAGGCTTTCTTTAGCGCGAGCTAAAACGGGTTGGAAATGCCGATATTCTGAGTATTCAAGCAGTTTGGACAGGATTCTTGCTGACCAAAATTCCGCGCCGTTTTCATCTATTTGCTTCCGTTCTTCGAAAGACTGATGCTGCTCATTCATAAGCCTTATTCCTCGCCGTTCATTAATCTAGCAGTAACGCTGCCTATCAATGCTAACCATCCCATCCAGTAAAGTACGATGCTCTGGTTCATCGAACTACGCTACCTGGCCCTCTTATTAATGGACTGATCCTAAAACAAAAACCCCGGCTTGAAGGCCGGGGTTTTGTGTGACAGCGCGGAACCAGTCCGTACATTTGTGACATTTAATGTGCAGTCGACACCTGGATCAGAAATCCAGGTTGGAAACCGCCAGAGCATTGCTTTCGATGAAGTCACGACGGGGTTCGACCGCATCACCCATCAGGGTGTTGAAGATTTGGTCCGCGCCAATGGCGTCTTCGATGGTCACTTTGAGCATCCGGCGCTGGGCTGGGTCCATGGTGGTTTCCCACAGCTGATCCGGGTTCATTTCGCCCAGACCTTTGTATCGCTGGATGGTGTGGCGCTTGGTGCTTTCAGCCATCAGCCATTCAAGGGCTTCCTTGAACTCGGTGACTGGCTTCTTGCGCTCGCCGCGCTGGATGTACGCGCCGTCGTCGAGCAAGGTGCTCAGTTGAGCGCCCAGTGAAACCACGGTCTTGTAATCGTTGCTGCCGAAGAAATCGCGGTTGAACGTGATGTAGTTCGACAGGCCGTGGGAGATCAGTTCGACCTCTGGCAGCCAGACGTTACGTTCACGGTCTTCACGCAGGCTGGCTTTGTACACCAGACCGGACTTCTCGACGGTGCGCAGGCGCACTTCGAACTGAGCCATCCAATCCTGCATCGCTGCGTGATCGGACAGTTGCTCCATGCTCACCGCTGGCAGATAGATGAAGTGCTCGGTCAGTTCCTGTGGGTACAGGCGCGACAGACGCTTGAGGGTCTTCATTACCAGGCGGAAGTCATTCACCAGGCGCTCAAGGGCAGGTCCGGAAATACCCGGCGCGTCCTCGTTCAGGTGCAGGCTCGCGTCTTCCAGGGCCGACTGCGTCATGTACTCTTCCATGGCGTCGTCGTCTTTGATGTATTGCTCTTGCTTGCCTTTCTTGACCTTGTACAACGGCGGCTGGGCGATGTAGATGTAACCGCGCTCAATCAGCTCCGGCAACTGACGGAAGAAGAAGGTCAGCAGCAGAGTACGGATGTGCGAACCGTCGACGTCAGCATCGGTCATGATGATGATGTTGTGATAACGCAGCTTGGCGATGTTGTACTCGTCGCGGCCGATGCCGCAACCCAGCGCGGTGATCAAGGTGCCCACTTCTTGCGAAGAGATCATCTTGTCGAAGCGCGCCTTCTCGACGTTCAGGATCTTGCCTTTCAACGGCAGGATGGCCTGGGTGCGACGGTTGCGACCCTGCTTGGCGGAACCGCCAGCGGAGTCACCTTCCACGAGGTACAGTTCGGACAGGGCAGGGTCTTTTTCCTGGCAGTCAGCCAGTTTGCCCGGCAGGCCGGCGATATCCAGCGCGCCTTTACGACGGGTCATCTCACGGGCTTTACGCGCCGCTTCACGCGCACGGGCCGCGTCGATCATCTTGCCGACGACCAGTTTGGCTTCGTTCGGGTTTTCCAGCAGGAAGTCGGAGAAGTACTTGCCCATTTCCTGTTCGACCGCGGTCTTCACTTCGGAAGAAACCAGCTTGTCTTTGGTCTGGGAACTGAACTTAGGATCCGGCACTTTCACCGAAATGATCGCGGTCAGGCCTTCCCGGGCATCGTCACCGGTGGTGGCGACTTTGTGTTTCTTCGCCAGGCCTTCCGCTTCGATGTAGGTGTTCAGGTTACGCGTCAGTGCGGAACGGAAACCCACCAGGTGAGTACCGCCGTCGCGCTGTGGAATGTTATTGGTGAAGCACAACAGGTTCTCGTTGAAGCTGTCGTTCCACTGCAGGGCGATTTCCACGCCGATGCCGTCTTCACGCTGGATGTTGAAGTGGAACACCTGGTTGACCGGAGTCTTGTTGGTGTTCAGGTATTCAACGAACGCACGCAGGCCGCCTTCGTACTTGAACAGCTCTTCCTTGCCGCTGCGCTCATCCTTGAGGACGATGCCGACACCGGAGTTGAGGAAGGACAGTTCGCGAATCCGCTTGGCCAGGATGTCCCAGCTGAAGTGGATGTTCTTGAAGGTCAGGTCAGACGGTTTGAAGTGAATCTGGGTACCGGTGGTTTCGCTCTCGCCGACGATTTTCATCGGCTCTTTCGGAACACCGTGGATGTAAGTCTGTTCCCAGATCTTGCCGCTGCGGCGCACCGTGAGAACAAGCTCTTCGGACAGGGCGTTCACTACCGAAACACCTACACCGTGCAGGCCGCCGGATACTTTGTAGGAGTTGTCGTCGAACTTACCGCCGGCGTGCAGCACGGTCATGATGACCTCGGCTGCGGAAACGCCTTCTTCTTTATGCACGTCCACCGGGATGCCACGACCGTTGTCGCGCACGGTGATGGATTCGTCCGGGTGGATAATAATGCTGATGTCGTCGCAGTGGCCAGCGAGCGCTTCATCGATGGAGTTGTCGACTACCTCGAAGACCATGTGGTGCAGACCGCTACCATCGTCGGTGTCACCAATGTACATACCGGGACGTTTGCGTACGGCATCCAGGCCTTTCAGCACTTTAATGCTCGTTGAGTCGTAGGTATTCGTATTTTCTTCGCTCAATGCCTTCACTCCCGATGGTCGTGGGTCTGGGTGATACGGCCCTGTTCCACGTGGAACAGAGCGACTGGCGTTTCCGTCTGCCAGCCTTCCCTCAATAATTCGTGATCTACACAGGTAATAAACACCTGGCAGCGTAAGTCTTCCAGCAAGCGGCAAAGCGCACGGCGGTGTTGCTCGTCCAGTTCGGACGGCAGGTCATCCACCAGATAAATACACTGGCCGCGTCGGGCCTGGCTAACCAAGTGCCCCTGGGCAATCCGCAATGCACAGACCACTAACTTCTGCTGACCCCGGGACAAAATGTCCGCGGCGTTATGTGCGCCCAATCTAAGACGCAAATCAGCGCGTTGTGGTCCGGCCTGGGTATGACCCATTTGCTGATCCCGCTGAAGGGACCCGGCGAGCACGGCACTTAGTTCGCGCTCTTTGTCCCAACCTCGGTAGTAGCTCAGCGTTAAGCCCTCGAGCTCAACCAGTTCGCTCAAGGTCTGTTCAAAGACTGGTTTCAAGGCTTTGATATAAGCGCGGCGGTATTCATCAATTTCTGCGCTGGCCTGGCACAGTTCCCTGTCCCAAACCGCTTGCGAAACGGCGTCAAGTGTACCATGCCGCAGCCAAGAGTTTCTCTGGCGCAGGGCCTTCTGCAAGCGCTGCCAAGTGGACATGAATCTCGGTTCCACGTGGAACACACCCCAGTCGAGAAACTGCCGACGGACCTTCGGCGCCCCCTCCAACAGCCGGAAACTGTCCGGGTTGATCAGCTGCAACGGCAGGATCTCTGCCAGTTGCGCCGCGCTGCGGGCGTTCTGCCCATCTATACGGATCTGGAACTCGCCTTGGCGGTCCCGAGAGATCCCCAAAGCGCTATGCCCACCTTCGGCCAATTCCACCTGACCAAATACCGTGCACGCCAATTGCTCGTACTGAATGACGGGTAATAGACGGCTGCTACGAAACGAACGGGCAAGCCCCAGCAGATGAATGGCTTCCAGAACACTGGTTTTGCCGCTGCCGTTGGCGCCGTAAAGAATGTTGATTCGGGGAGAGGGGGAGAAGGTCACCGGGTGCAGATTGCGCACCGCGGTGACCGAGACGCGACTTAAGGACATCTAGCTTCTGCTGAGCATGATTACAGACGCATCGGCATGACAACGTAGGCCGAGTCGTCGTTGTCGGACTCTTGCACCAGCGCGCTGCTGTTGGAGTCGGACAGGATCAGGCGAACCTGCTCAGTGGTCATCACGCCCAACACGTCGAGCAGGTAGCTCACGTTGAAGCCGATTTCCAGATTGCCGCCGTTGTACTCAACGCCGACTTCTTCTTCCGCTTCTTCCTGCTCCGGATTGTTCGCCTGAATCTTCAACTGACCGTTGGCTAATTGCAGACGAATGCCGCGGTACTTCTCGTTGGACAGAATCGCGGTACGGCTGAAGGCTTCACGCAGGGCCTGGCGATCGCCGAGTACCAGTTTGTCGCCGCCTTTCGGCAGAACACGCTCGTAGTCCGGGAATTTGCCGTCGACCAGTTTCGAGGTGAAGGTGAACTCGCCGGTGGTCGCGCGGATGTGGTGTTGACCGAGGACGATGCTGACCAGGCCATCCGGCTCGGTCAACAGGCGCGCCAGCTCAAGGATACCCTTGCGCGGCACGATCACCTGGTGGCGATCCGGCTGACCGATATCGGCCTTCATCGAGCACATGGCCAGACGGTGACCGTCGGTGGCCACGGCGCGGATGATGCCTTCGGACACTTCAAGCAGCATGCCGTTGAGGTAGTAACGCACGTCCTGCTGGGCCATGGCGAAGCTGGTGCGCTCGATCAAACGACGCAGTTTGCTTTGCTCCAGGCTGCAGGTCAGCGAACCCGGGCCTTCTTCAACCGTCGGGAAATCGTTGGCCGGCAGGGTCGACAGGGTGAAGCGGCTACGGCCGGCCTTCACCACGAGCTTCTGCTCATCGACCTTGATGTCGATCAGCGCGTCGTTCGGCAGGCTCTTGCAGATGTCCATCAACTTGCGCGCTGGCACAGTGATGGAACCTGGATCAGCCGGCTCTTCGAGTTGCACACGACCGACCAGCTCGACTTCGAGGTCGGTACCGGTCAGCGACAGCTGCTGGCCTTCGACAACCAGCAGCACGTTGGAGAGCACCGGCAAGGTCTGTCGGCGCTCGACGACGCCTGCGACCAGTTGCAGGGGTTTCAACAGGGCTTCGCGTTGAATGGTGAAATGCATGGTCTAGTCCCTTGCCTTAATAAGCTGCGCTGGTGTTCATCAAGTGGTCAGTGTACGCAGCAGGTTCTTGTAGTCCTCGCGGATGTCCGCGTCGGATTCCTTAAGTTCGTTGATCTTGCGGCAGGCGTGCAAAACAGTCGTGTGGTCGCGGCCGCCAAACACATCGCCGATTTCCGGCAGGCTGTGGTTAGTCAACTCTTTGGAGAGGGCCATTGCAACCTGACGCGGACGGGCGACCGAGCGTGAACGACGCTTGGACAGCAGGTCGGAGATCTTGATCTTGTAGTACTCGGCGACGGTGCGCTGAATGTTATCCACAGAGACCAGCTTGTCTTGCAGCGCCAACAAGTCTTTCAGGGATTCGCGGATCAGCTCGATGGTGATGTCGCGGCCCATGAAGTGCGAGTGGGCGATCACGCGTTTAAGCGCGCCTTCCAGCTCACGGACGTTGGAGCGAATACGCTGGGCAATGAAGAACGCCGCATCGTGGGGCAGATCGACTTTGGCCTGGTCGGCCTTTTTCATCAGAATCGCCACGCGGGTTTCCAGCTCCGGCGGCTCGACGGCCACCGTCAGGCCCCAGCCGAAACGGGACTTGAGGCGCTCTTCGAGGCCTTCGATTTCTTTCGGGTAGCGGTCACTGGTGAGAATGACCTGCTGACCACCTTCAAGCAGGGCGTTAAAGGTGTGGAAAAACTCTTCCTGGGAACGTTCCTTGCGGGCGAAGAACTGAATGTCATCGATCAGCAAAGCATCCACTGAACGGTAGAAGCGCTTGAATTCGTTGATCGCGTTCAGTTGCAGCGCCTTGACCATGTCGGCCACGAAACGCTCGGAATGCAGGTACACGACCTTGGCATTGGGATTCTTCTTTAATAGATGGTTACCCACAGCATGCATCAAGTGGGTCTTACCCAAGCCAACGCCACCATAAAGGAAGAGCGGGTTGTAGCCGTGCTTCGGGTTATCCGCCACCTGCCAGGCTGCGGCCCGGGCCAACTGGTTGGACTTACCCTCGACGAAATTCTCGAAGGTAAAGGTGCGGTTCAGGTAGCTGGTGTGCTTGAGCGCGCCTTCGACCTGCACGGTGCGCTGTTCGGCGCGGACCGGGGCCTGTTGCGAACTGGCGCCGGCCATCGGGTCGAAGCTGTCGCGGGACGGCTCTTCACTGACTTCGGCAACTTTGTGTGTGGCACGTTTGGTCTGGGTGGAGGCCGGGGCAGGGGCTGGTGCGCTGACCGGTGCCTGTGCGGCTTGCGCCTGGGAGGCGGCGGCGGCCAGCGGGGCATTAGGTGCCGCGCGTGGTGCCGAACTGCGTTTGCTGCCTATTAATAAGGACAGCGCCGGCGCCATGCCGTTGCCGTGCTCATCCAGCAGTTCGAGGACGCGGCCCAGGTACTTTTCGTTGACCCAGTCGAGAACAAAACGATTCGGTGCGTAGACACGCAACTCGTCGCCTTCGGCTTCGACCTGTAGTGGACGGATCCAAGTGTTGAATTGTTGGGCAGGCAGCTCTTCGCGCAAAAGCTCCACGCACTGCTGCCAAAGTTCCACTGACACGGATATCCCCTAAGTTGAAAGCCGGTGAGGCAAAAACAAGCGGCCATTGTAGCGGCCAGACGCCCACTTATCCACATGCAGGTTGCGCGCAGGCCATGATTTATCAATGCGTTAACCCATAAAAAGGCGACCAGTGGTATGTGCATAAGCTCTGTGGATAACCGCCCATGAGGGCACTGGACAAGTGGGGGGCAAACTCGGTGGATAACTGGCCTGTGGATAACTAGCCATTCCACACACAGCTTATCCGACAGTGCAGCACAGGCTGACCACCGTTTTCCACTGTAGTTGTCATTCTCTGTACAGCACGAGCTAGAAGGGCTTAAGGCAGTTATCCACAGATGATCGTGCTCCTAGCTTTTATAAGCTTTACAGAAAAGCTTTAAATAATTCCCTTCTTTATTTCTATATCTAGCGAAGGCGAGCCAAACGAGAAAGCCCCTGGAGATCTATTTATAAGGAAACGTTGGTTGGAAATTGACCTAGAGGCTTGCTTTCTCTAGAATCCCCGGTCTCTTAAAACGGGGGCCATTCCGGCCCGTTGTGGACGAACCAGGTAACACGACAATGAAACGTACTTTCCAACCAAGCACTATCAAACGCGCTCGTACCCACGGTTTCCGTGCTCGCATGGCTACCAAAAACGGTCGTGCCGTCCTGTCGCGTCGTCGCGCCAAAGGTCGTGCGCGTCTGGCAGTTTGATAATCCGGCACTGGAGGTGAGTCAGGACTTCAGTCGGGACAAGCGTTTGCTTACGCCCCGGCATTTCAAAGCAGTCTTTGACTCCCCTACCGGCAAGGTTCCGGGGAAAAACCTCCTGCTCCTTGCGCGCAACAACGATCTTGATCACCCCCGTCTCGGGCTGGTTATCGGGAAAAAGAGCGTAAAGCTCTCCGTCGAGCGCAATCGCCTCAAACGTCTGATGCGCGAATCGTTTCGCCTGAACCAGGATTCACTGGTCGGTTGGGACATAGTTATCGTCGCGCGCAAAGGTTTGGGCGACGTAGAAAACCCCGAATTGATTCAGCATTTCGGCAAACTCTGGAAGCGTCTGGCACGCAGCACGCCGGTACCAGCAGTCAAAACCGAAACTGTAGGGGTAGACAGTACCGATGCGTAAACTGGCACTCGTTCCGATCCAGTTTTATCGCTACGCCATTAGTCCCCTGATGGCCAGTCACTGTCGTTTCTACCCCAGTTGTTCCTGCTACGCGTATGAAGCCATAGAAAATCATGGCCTTCTGCGCGGTGGCTGGCTGGCCTTTCGTCGTTTAGGTCGCTGTCATCCGTGGAATCCCGGTGGTTATGACCCGGTTCCGCCTATCCCTACCTCCCGTTCTTCTTCGATGGCCGAGTAATCATGGATATCAAACGCACGATCCTGATCGTCGCCCTGGCAATCGTGTCCTACGTTATGGTTCTTAAATGGAACCAGGACTATGGCCAGGCTGCCCTGCCGACTCAGAATGTTGCTTCCAGTACTACCGCACCGGGCCTACCGGACACGGCGACTGGCAATAATGCTTCTGTCAGTGACGACATTCCACGCGCCGCAAGTGATACCAGCGCCACTGCACCTGCTGAAACACCAGTAGCTGTAAGCAAAGACCTCATCCAGATCAAAACGGATGTGCTCAACCTGGCTATCGATCCACAAGGTGGCGATGTTGCCCAACTGACGTTGCCGCTGTATCCACGTCGCCAAGACCATCCGGAAATTCCATTCCAGCTGTTCGATAACGGCAACGAGCGGACTTATCTGGCCCAGAGCGGTTTGATCGGCACCGACGGTCCGGACGCAAGTCCAACCGGTCGCCCGGTTTACGCCTCGGAGAAGAAGATCTACCAACTGGCTGACGGTCAGGACCAATTGGTCGTGGACCTGAAGTTCAGCAAGGACGGCGTCAACTACATCAAGCGTTTCACCGTGAAACGTGGCTTGTATGACGTAACCGTTTCCTACCTGATCGACAACGAAAGTGCCAAGCCTTGGTCGGGTGCGATGTTCGCCCAGCTCAAGCGCGACGCCAGCTCCGATCCTTCTTCCAGCACTGCCACCGGCACCGCGACTTACCTGGGCGCAGCCCTGTGGACAAGTAACGAGCCGTACAAGAAAGTGTCGATGAAGGACATGGACAAGGCTCAGCTGAAAGAAACCGTCAACGGTGGTTGGGTTGCCTGGTTGCAACACTACTTCGTGACCGCTTGGATTCCGGCGAAGGGCGAAAACAATGTCGTCCAGACCCGTAAAGACAGCAAAGGCAACTACATCATCGGTTACACCGCTCCGGCAGTGACCGTTGCGCCAGGTGCCAAAGGTGAAGTCAGCGCCGTCCTGTACGCTGGCCCGAAAAGCCAGGCTGTGCTGAAAGAGTTGTCCCCAGGTCTGGAATTGACCGTCGACTACGGCATTTTGTGGTTCATTGCCCAGCCAATCTTCTGGCTGCTGCAACACATCCACGCGATTGTCGGTAACTGGGGCTGGTCGATCATCTTCCTGACCATGCTGATCAAGGGGCTTTTCTTCCCTCTGTCGGCTGCCAGCTACAAATCCATGGCGCGCATGCGTGCAGTGGCACCGAAACTGGCCGCGCTGAAAGAGCAACATGGCGACGACCGGCAGAAAATGTCCCAAGCCATGATGGAGCTGTACAAGAAAGAGAAGATCAATCCACTGGGCGGCTGCTTGCCAATCCTGGTGCAGATGCCGGTTTTCCTTTCGCTGTACTGGGTTCTGCTGGAAAGCGTGGAAATGCGCCAAGCGCCGTTCATGTTGTGGATTACTGACCTGTCGATCAAGGATCCGTTCTTCATTCTGCCGATCATCATGGGTGCAACCATGTTCATCCAGCAGCGGTTGAACCCAACACCTCCGGATCCGATGCAGGCCAAGGTGATGAAGCTGATGCCAATCATCTTCACCTTTTTCTTCCTGTGGTTCCCGGCGGGTCTGGTGCTGTACTGGGTAGTCAACAACTGCCTGTCCATCAGCCAACAGTGGTACATCACGCGTAAGATCGAAGCGGCTACCAAAAAAGCGGCTGCGTAACTTACTCTGTGGATAACCACTCAAAACGCCCCCTAGTGGGGCGTTTTGCTATCTGTCACTTTTGTCTGGATACCGGTTTATGAGCGTTCCTCGTGAAACCATCGCAGCCGTCGCCACCGCTCAAGGTCGCGGCGGTGTAGGCATCGTCCGTATTTCCGGGCCGCTGGCGAGTGTGGCGGCCAAAGCCATCAGCGGTCGCGACCTGAAACCGCGCTATGCCCATTACGGCCCGTTCCTCAGTGAAAACGAAGAGGTGCTGGACGAAGGCATCGCATTATATTTCCCGGGTCCGAACTCGTTCACCGGCGAAGATGTGCTGGAACTCCAGGGCCACGGCGGTCCTATCGTGCTGGATATGCTGCTCAAGCGTTGCCTGGAACTGGGTTGCCGCTTGGCCCGGCCGGGTGAATTCAGCGAACGCGCTTTCCTCAACGACAAACTCGACCTGGCCCAGGCCGAGGCGATTGCCGATTTGATCGAAGCCAGTTCTGCACAGGCTGCGCGCAATGCCCTGCGTTCCTTGCAAGGTGCGTTTTCCCAGCGTGTGCATAACCTCACCGAACAATTGATCGGCCTGCGTATTTACGTCGAGGCCGCCATCGATTTCCCGGAAGAAGAAATCGACTTCCTCGCCGATGGCCACGTGCTGAGCATGCTCGACAAGGTCCGCGACGAATTATCCACAGTCCTTCGCGAAGCCGGGCAGGGTGCCTTGTTGCGGGACGGAATGAATGTGGTGATCGCCGGTCGGCCGAACGCCGGTAAATCCAGCCTCTTGAACGCCTTGGCCGGCCGAGAAGCAGCGATCGTTACCGAAATCGCCGGCACCACCCGGGACATTCTTCGCGAACATATCCATATCGACGGCATGCCGTTGCACGTGGTCGACACTGCAGGCCTGCGGGATACCGATGACCAGGTGGAGAAAATCGGTGTTGAGCGAGCATTGAAAGCCATCGGCGAAGCGGATCGGGTGTTGTTGGTGGTGGATGCCACCGCACCGGAAGCCCTTGATCCGTTTGCCTTGTGGCCGGAATTCCTGGAAACCCGACCTGACCCGGCCAAAGTCACGCTGATCCGTAACAAGGCAGACCTGACCGGTGAAGCGATTGCCCTGGAAGTCAGCGACGATGGCCATGTCACCATCAGCTTGAGTGCCAAGTCTGCGGGCGAGGGCCTTGAGTTGTTGCGCGAACACCTCAAGACCTGCATGGGCTACGAGCAGACCTCCGAAAGCAGCTTCAGCGCACGTCGGCGCCACCTGGAGGCGTTGCGACATGCCAGTGCCTCCCTCGAGCATGGTCGTGCACAGCTGACGTTGGCAGGTGCCGGCGAGCTATTGGCTGAAGATCTGCGTCAGGCGCAGCACTCTTTAGGCGAAATCACCGGTGCCTTCAGCTCCGATGACCTGCTGGGACGGATCTTTTCCAGCTTCTGTATCGGTAAATAGTCCTTTCCGTTGTTCACAGACAGGCCGTTCGCGCCTGTCTGTTCCCTCCTTTTCTGAAACTTTCCCCAGTGCCGAGCAGATTCTTTCTGCTTGAGTGGATTTTCCGTGCCTGGAATTCGTCTTTTCGAAGCTTTTCTGTAAATTAAGCCCTGTGAATAAGTGCCACTAAGGGCAGTTGATAACAGGGCCTTAAAACTGAAGATAAACCCCTCTGTGGATAACCACCCCTTTCATCCACAGGCTTACACCGGTTATCCAAGGGCCTCCTTGGCACATGACCACAGGGTTTTGAATCTCTGTACATACCGAATATAAAGGCTTATATAGATCTATCCACAGAAAGGGTGCTCAGTAGAAATAAACATAAAAACAAAGATTTAATAAATTTCTCTCTTTTTAATTTCTATAACCCCGACTTCTCCACAGCTGGTTAAATTTTGTGCAAAGGGTTCTTTAGGAAGGGCGAAGTCCCTATACTTGCCGACCAGGTCCAAAAACCTGTGACCAACCTATTCCGGATTACCTAACTGAAGCAGGCACGAGGTGCGTGGTGGATTTCCCTTCCCGTTTTGAAGTGATCGTCATCGGCGGCGGTCATGCCGGTACCGAGGCAGCACTGGCGTCAGCACGTATGGGGGCAAAAACCCTGTTGCTGACGCATAACGTGGAAACCCTCGGTGCCATGAGTTGCAACCCTGCCATTGGCGGGATTGGCAAAAGCCACTTGGTCAAGGAAATCGACGCCCTCGGCGGCGCGATGGCCATGGCTACCGACAAGGGTGGTATCCAGTTTCGCGTGTTGAACAGCCGCAAAGGCCCGGCCGTGCGAGCGACTCGCGCTCAAGCCGACCGGGTTCTGTACAAGGCCGCTGTCCGCGAAGCCCTGGAAAACCAGCCGAACCTGTGGATATTTCAACAAGCCGCCGATGACCTGATCGTCGAACAGGAAACGGTGCGCGGTGTTGTCACCCAAATGGGCCTGCGTTTCTTCGCCGATTCCGTGGTGTTGACCACTGGCACCTTCCTCGGTGGACTTATCCACATCGGCATGCAGAATTATTCCGGCGGTCGCGCCGGTGATCCGCCATCGATTGCCCTGGCTCACCGCTTGCGTGAATTGCCATTGCGCGTTGGTCGCTTGAAAACCGGTACGCCGCCGCGTATCGACGGTCGTTCTGTGGATTTCTCGGTGATGACCGAGCAAGCAGGCGATACGCCGATCCCGGTGATGTCGTTCATGGGCTCCAAAGAGCAGCACCCGAAACAGGTCAGCTGCTGGATTACCCACACCAACGCCCGCACCCACGAAATCATTGCCGCGAACCTCGACCGTTCGCCGATGTATTCCGATGCCGGGCTGATCGAAGGCATCGGCCCGCGTTATTGCCCGTCGATCGAAGACAAGATCCATCGCTTTGCCGACAAGGAAAGCCATCAGGTCTTCATCGAACCGGAAGGTTTGACCACCCACGAGCTGTACCCGAACGGGATATCCACATCCTTGCCGTTCGACGTGCAGTTGCAGATCGTGCAATCGATCCGCGGCATGGAAAACGCGCACATCGTGCGTCCGGGCTACGCCATCGAGTACGACTACTTCAATCCGCGTGACCTGAAGTACAGCCTGGAAACCAAAGTCATTGCCGGCCTGTTCTTCGCCGGGCAAATCAACGGCACCACCGGTTACGAAGAAGCCGGCGCCCAGGGTTTGCTGGCTGGGGCCAACGCCGCACTGCGTGCACAGGGCAAAGACGCCTGGTGCCCGCGTCGCGATGAGGCGTACATCGGCGTGCTGGTCGACGACCTGATTACCCTGGGTACCCAGGAACCGTACCGGATGTTCACGTCCCGGGCCGAATACCGCCTGATCCTGCGCGAAGACAACGCTGACCTGCGTCTCACCGAAAAAGGTCGCGAACTCGGTTTGGTGGATGACGCGCGTTGGGCGGCGTTCTGCAAGAAACGCGAAAGCATCGATCTGGAAGAGCAGCGCCTGAAAAGTACCTGGGTTCGCCCGGGCACCGAGCAGGGCGATGCGATTTCCGAAAAGTTTGGCACGCCGCTGACCCACGAATACAACTTGCTCAACCTCTTGAGCCGTCCGGAAATCGACTACGCTGGTCTGATCGCCGTGACAGGCGGTGGTGCAGAAGATCCACAGGTCGCCGAGCAGGTCGAAATCAAGACCAAATACGCCGGCTACATCGATCGCCAGCAGGATGAAATCGTTCGTCTGCGGGCCAGCGAAGATACAAAACTGCCTGTGGATATCGATTACACGAACATTTCCGGTCTCTCCAAAGAGATCCAGAGCAAGCTCGGTGCGACCCGTCCGGAAACCCTGGGCCAGGCGTCGCGTATCCCGGGCGTGACCCCGGCAGCGATTTCGCTGTTGATGATTCATTTGAAAAAACGCGGCGCGGGCCGTCAGTTGGAGCAAAGCGCTTGAGTTCGTTGGTCACCTCGCAACATGCCGAAGAGTTATCCACAGGTGCTCGCCAGCTCGGTGTCACCCTGACAGAAGCCCAGCACACGTTGCTGCTGGGTTATCTGGCCCTGTTGATCAAATGGAACAAGGCCTACAACCTGACCGCCGTACGCGATCCGGACGAAATGGTGTCCCGTCACCTGCTCGACAGCTTGAGCGTGATGTCGTTTGTGGAAAACGGCCGCTGGCTGGACGTTGGCAGCGGTGGCGGCATGCCGGGTATTCCGTTGGCGATCCTGTTTCCAGAGTCCCAGGTCACCTGCCTGGACAGCAACGGCAAGAAAACCCGCTTCCTGACCCAGGTCAAACTCGAACTCAAACTCGATAACCTGCAAGTTATCCACAGTCGCGTTGAAAGTTTTCAGCCAGAACAGCCCTTCAACGGGATCATCTCCCGGGCTTTCAGCAGCATGGAAAACTTCAGCAACTGGACGCGCCACCTCGGCGACCGCGATACACGTTGGCTGGCAATGAAGGGCGTTCATCCCGCCGATGAGCTGGTAGCATTGCCGGCAGACTTCCACCTCGATAGCGAACACGCCCTGGCCGTACCCGGTTGCCAAGGCCAACGCCATCTGCTGATACTGCGCCGCACGGCATGATTGGGAACACAAGCAAGAATGGCTAAGGTATTCGCGATAGCGAACCAAAAGGGTGGTGTGGGCAAGACCACCACCTGCATCAACCTCGCAGCTTCCCTGGTCGCTACCAAGCGTCGGGTGCTGTTGATTGATCTCGATCCACAGGGCAACGCCACCATGGGTAGCGGTGTGGATAAACACGGCCTGGAGAACTCGGTCTACGACCTGTTGATCGGTGAGTGCGACCTGGCTCAGGCCATGCACTTCTCCGAGCACGGTGGTTACCAGTTGTTGCCGGCCAACCGCGATTTGACGGCCGCCGAAGTGGTTCTGCTGGAAATGCAGATGAAGGAAAGTCGTCTGCGCAGCGCGTTGGCGCCGATCCGTGAAAACTACGATTACATTTTGATCGACTGCCCGCCGTCGCTGTCGATGCTGACTCTGAACGCGTTGGTAGCCGCCGATGGGGTGATTATCCCCATGCAGTGCGAGTACTTCGCGCTGGAAGGTTTGAGCGACCTTGTGGATAACATCAAGCGCATCGCCGAATTGCTGAACCCGAACCTGAAAGTCGAAGGCCTGTTGCGGACCATGTACGACCCGCGCCTGAGCCTGATGAACGATGTCTCGGCCCAGCTCAAGGAACACTTCGGCGAGCAGCTCTACGACACCGTGATTCCACGCAACATCCGCCTTGCCGAAGCGCCAAGCTATGGCATGCCAGCGCTGGCGTACGACAAAACATCGCGGGGCGCCATCGCTTACCTGGCATTGGCCGGCGAACTGGTTCGCCGTCAACGCAAAAACTCACGCACCGCCGCCGCTCAGGCAACTTAAGGAATCCCCATGGCCGTCAAGAAACGAGGTCTCGGACGTGGACTGGATGCACTGCTGAGTGGTCCGACTGTCAGCTCGCTCGAAGAGCAAGCGGTACAAGCCGATCAGCGTGAGCTGCAACACCTGCCCCTGGACCTGATCCAGCGCGGCAAGTATCAGCCGCGTCGGGACATGGACCCGCAGGCGCTCGAAGAACTGGCGTTGTCGATCAAGGCCCAGGGCGTGATGCAGCCGATTGTGGTCCGCCCGATCGGCAGCGGTCGTTTCGAAATCATCGCCGGCGAACGCCGCTGGCGTGCCAGCCAGCAGGCTGGCCAGGAAACCATCCCGGCGATGGTGCGCGATGTGCCGGATGAAACCGCCATCGCCATGGCGCTGATCGAAAACATTCAGCGCGAAGACCTCAATCCGATCGAAGAAGCGGTCGCCCTGCAGCGTTTGCAGCAGGAGTTCCAGCTGACTCAGCAACAAGTCGCCGAAGCCGTGGGCAAATCCCGGGTAACCGTGGCGAACCTGCTACGCTTGATCGCGTTGCCGGAAGTTATCAAAACCATGCTGTCCCACGGCGACCTGGAAATGGGTCATGCACGTGCTTTGCTCGGTTTGCCGGAGAATCAACAGGTTGAAGGGGCGCGACATGTTGTCGCACGTGGGCTGACCGTGCGCCAGACTGAGGCACTGGTTCGCCAGTGGTTGAGTGGCAAACCGGAGCCCGTGGAACCTGCAAAACCGGACCCGGATATTGCCCGTCTCGAGCAGCGCCTGGCTGAGCGCCTAGGCTCTGCGGTGCAGATTCGCCACGGAAAGAAAGGCAAAGGGCAGTTAGTGATTGGTTACAACTCTCTCGACGAGCTTCAAGGCGTGCTTGCACACATTCGCTGAAACATTTCCTCATGTAGCGCGCAGTCGGAAATCACTACCTGACAGTTGAATAGGGGCTGAACCGCCCCTATACTCTGCGCGCATTTTGTCGGCACAAATTATGCCAAGTTATTGAATTCTGGCAGCCGACCATTGGGGAGTAAAAGTGATGGAAACACGCACGCCAAACCGCTTGCCGTTCCATCGCCTGGCAGTTTTTCCGGTGTTAATGGCTCAATTTATCGTTTTGCTCATTGCCGCTTTGGCGCTGTGGCAATGGTACGGAGTCGTTGCCGGGTACTCAGGACTCTGCGGAGGCCTGATAGCCTTGTTACCCAATGTTTATTTCGCTCACAGGGCATTTCGGTTTTCCGGCGCCCGAGCAGCTCAAGCCATCGTCCGGTCTTTTTATGCTGGCGAGGCGGGCAAATTAATTCTGACGGCAGTGCTCTTTGCATTGACGTTTGCAGGTGTGAAGCCACTGGCGCCGCTAGCTGTATTCGGCGTCTTCGTGTTGACCCAACTGGTCAGCTGGTTTTCGCCCCTGCTGATGAGAACAAGACTTTCGAGACCTTAGGGCGTTTGAGGCAACCATGGCAGAGACAACCGCTTCGGGCTATATCCAGCACCACTTGCAGAACCTGACCTTCGGTCAGCATCCTACCGGCGGCTGGGGCTTTGCCCACACCGCAGCAGAGGCCAAAGAAATGGGCTTCTGGGCTTTCCACGTCGATACCCTCGGCTGGTCGGTCGCGTTGGGTCTGATCTTCGTTCTGATTTTCCGCATGGCGGCAAAGAAGGCGACGTCGGGTCAACCGGGTGCTTTGCAGAACTTCGTTGAAGTATTGGTCGAATTCGTCGATGGCAGCGTGAAAGACAGCTTCCATGGTCGTAGCCCGGTGATTGCACCGCTGGCACTGACTATCTTCGTCTGGGTCTTCCTGATGAACGCCGTCGACCTGATCCCGGTCGACTGGATTCCTCACCTGGCCATCCTGATCACTGGCGATTCGCACATTCCATTCCGTGCCGTATCGACCACTGACCCGAACGCTACCCTGGGCATGGCCCTGTCGGTGTTCGCGTTGATCATTTTCTACAGCATCAAGGTCAAGGGCATCGGCGGCTTCATCGGCGAACTGACCCTGCACCCGTTCGGCAGCAAGAACATCCTCGTTCAAGCCCTGCTGATCCCGGTGAACTTCCTGCTGGAGTTCGTGACACTGATCGCCAAGCCGATCTCCCTGGCACTGCGTCTGTTCGGCAACATGTATGCCGGCGAGCTGGTCTTCATTCTGATTGCTGTGATGTTCGGCAGTGGTCTGCTCTGGCTTAGCGGCCTGGGTGTAGTTCTGCAGTGGGCGTGGGCTGTGTTCCACATCCTGATCATCACCCTGCAGGCGTTTATCTTCATGATGCTGACCATCGTTTACTTGTCGATGGCGCACGAAGAGAACCATTAAGACCAGTCTCGACTAGTCTGATGTCCCACTCGGTCAAACGAGTGGGTGCCCGAACAGGGCTTATGAAACGATTTGTTTTACCGCTTTAAAATCTAAAAAACCTAAACCATACGACGTAAAAGTCGGGAGGAAAGATGGAAACTGTAGTTGGTCTAACCGCTATCGCTGTTGCACTGTTGATCGGCCTGGGCGCACTGGGTACCGCAATTGGTTTCGGCCTGTTGGGCGGCAAGTTCCTGGAAGGCGCAGCGCGTCAGCCAGAAATGGTTCCAATGCTGCAAGTCAAAATGTTCATCGTTGCCGGTCTGCTCGACGCCGTAACCATGATCGGTGTTGGTATCGCTCTGTTCTTCACCTTCGCGAACCCATTCGTTGGTCAACTCGCTGGCTAATCACTCGAACCTTCGAGTGATTGGTTTGATGTGCAACGAACGAGCGAGGTGTTGGCGTGAACATTAATGCAACCCTGATTGGCCAGTCCGTTGCGTTCTTCATTTTTGTACTGTTTTGCATGAAGTTCGTGTGGCCTCCGGTCATCGCGGCTTTGCACGAACGTCAGAAGAAGATCGCGGATGGACTGGACGCTGCCGCCCGAGCAGCTCGCGACCTGGAGTTGGCCCAAGATAAAGCGGGTCAACAACTGCGCGAAGCTAAGGCTCAGGCAGCTGAAATCATTGAGCAAGCCAAGAAACGCGGTAACCAGATCGTTGAAGAGGCTGTTGAAAAAGCCCGTATCGACGCTGACCGTGTGAAGGTTCAGGCTCAGGCCGAGATCGAGCAGGAACTGAACAGTGTCAAAGACGCGCTGCGTGCCCAACTGGGTAGCCTGGCAGTCTCTGGCGCCGAGAAGATCCTGGGTTCCACAATCGATCAAAACGCGCACGCGGAGCTGGTAAACAAACTGGCTGCTGAAATTTAAGCGAGGGCGATCATGGCAGAATTGACCACGTTGGCCCGACCTTACGCTAAGGCAGCCTTCGAGCACGCCCAGGCCCACCAGCAACTGGCCTCTTGGTCAGCCATGCTCGGCCTGGCTGCAGCAGTGTCGCAAGACGACACCATGCAGCGCGTGCTCAAGGCCCCGCGACTGACGAGCGCAGACAAGGCCGCCACGTTTATTGACGTGTGCGGCGACAAGTTTGATGCCAAGGCACAGAACTTCATCAACGTCGTTTCCGAAAACGACCGTCTCCCGCTTTTGCCGGAGATATCCGCTCTGTTTGACCTGTACAAGGCCGAACAAGAGAAGTCGGTAGACGTTGAAGTGACCAGTGCTTTTGCATTGAACCAAGAACAGCAAGACAAACTCGCCAAGGTTCTCAGTGCACGACTCAACCGGGAAGTGCGCCTGCAAGTCGAGGAAGACAAATCCCTTATTGGGGGCATTGTCATCCGCGCCGGCGACCTGGTTATCGATGGCTCGGTTCGCGGAAAACTCGCAAGCCTTGCCGAAGCATTGAAATCTTGAGTTTGAAGGGGCAGCAGAGCAATGCAGCAACTCAATCCTTCCGAAATAAGTGAAATTATCAAGGGCCGCATCGACAAGCTCGATGTGACCTCCCAAGCCCGTAACGAAGGCACTGTCGTCAGCGTATCTGACGGTATCGTGCGGATTCACGGTCTGGCCGACGTCATGTACGGCGAGATGATCGAGTTTCCGGGCGGCGTCTTCGGTATGGCCCTCAACCTTGAGCAAGACTCCGTAGGCGCCGTTGTATTGGGCTCCTACCAGTCTCTGGCTGAAGGCATGAGCGCCAAGTGCACCGGCCGCATCCTCGAAGTTCCGGTTGGTAAGGAACTGCTGGGTCGCGTAGTCGACGCACTGGGTAACCCAGTTGACGGCAAAGGTCCGCTGAACAACACCGAGACCGATGCGGTCGAGAAAGTTGCTCCAGGCGTGATCTGGCGTAAGTCGGTAGACCAGCCTGTACAGACTGGCTACAAGGCTGTCGATGCCATGATTCCTGTCGGCCGTGGCCAGCGTGAGCTGATCATCGGTGACCGTCAGATCGGTAAAACCGCTCTGGCGATCGACGCGATCATCAACCAGAAAGACAGCGGCATTTTCTGCGTCTACGTAGCGATCGGTCAGAAACAATCGACCATCGCCAACGTTGTTCGCAAGCTGGAAGAAAACGGCGCACTGGCTAACACCATCGTCGTGGCGGCGAGCGCTTCGGAATCTGCAGCACTGCAATTCCTGGCACCGTACTCCGGTTGCACCATGGGTGAATTCTTCCGCGACCGCGGTGAAGACGCGCTGATCGTTTATGACGATCTGTCCAAGCAAGCAGTGGCTTACCGCCAGATTTCCCTGCTGCTGCGCCGTCCACCAGGCCGTGAAGCTTACCCAGGCGACGTGTTCTATCTCCACTCCCGTCTGCTGGAGCGCGCATCCCGCGTTTCGGAAGAATACGTAGAGAAGTTCACCAACGGCGCAGTGACCGGCAAAACCGGTTCCCTGACCGCATTGCCGATCATCGAAACCCAGGCTGGCGACGTTTCCGCGTTCGTTCCGACCAACGTGATTTCCATCACCGACGGTCAGATCTTCCTGGAATCGGCCATGTTCAACTCCGGGATCCGTCCTGCAGTGAACGCCGGTGTTTCGGTATCCCGTGTGGGTGGTGCCGCTCAGACCAAGATCATCAAGAAGCTCTCCGGTGGTATCCGTACCGCTCTGGCTCAGTACCGTGAACTGGCGGCATTCGCCCAGTTCGCTTCTGACCTGGACGAAGCGACCCGTAAGCAACTTGAGCATGGTCAGCGCGTTACCGAGCTGATGAAGCAGAAGCAATACGCACCAATGTCGATCGCTGACATGGCGCTGTCGCTGTATGCCGCTGAGCGTGGGTTCCTGACTGACATTGAAATCGCCAAGATCGGCAGCTTCGAACAAGCGCTGATTGCTTTCTTCAACCGCGATCACGCCGATTTGATGGCGAAGATCAACGTGAAGGGTGACTTCAATGACGAAATCGACGCTGGCCTGAAGGCCGGTATCGAGAAGTTCAAGGCCACCCAAACCTGGTAAGCCGCAGCGGGGGCCGCGAGGCTCCCGCTTGCTAACCTGATAGGTGTTACATGGCAGGCGCAAAAGAGATTCGCAGTAAGATTGCGAGCATCAAAAGCACGCAAAAGATTACCAGCGCCATGGAAAAAGTGGCGGTCAGTAAAATGCGCAAGGCACAAATGCGCATGGCTGCTAGCCGTCCTTACGCGGAGCGCATCCGCCAGGTTATTGGTCATTTGGCCAACGCTAACCCGGAATATCGCCACCCGTTCATGATCGACCGTGAAATCAAGCGCGTTGGTTATGTTGTGGTGAGCAGTGACCGTGGTCTGTGTGGTGGCTTGAACACCAACCTGTTCAAGGCCTTGGTCAAGGACATGGCGAAAAACCGTGAAAACGGCGTCGAGATCGATCTGTGTGTAGTGGGTAGCAAGGGTGCGGCTTTCTTCCGCAACTTCGGCGGTAACGTCGTCGCCGCTATCAGCCACCTGGGTGAAGAGCCGTCGATCAATGATCTGATCGGCAGCGTCAAGGTGATGCTGGATGCCTACCTCGATGGTCGTATCGACCGTCTGAGCGTTGTGTCCAACAAGTTCATCAACACCATGACGCAACAGCCTACCGTGGAGCAGTTGATTCCACTGGTGGCAACCCCGGATAAAGAACTCAAGCACCACTGGGACTATCTCTACGAACCGGACGCCAAAGAGCTGCTTGACGGCTTGATGGTTCGCTACGTGGAGTCGCAGGTCTACCAGGCGGTGGTCGAGAACAACGCGGCTGAACAAGCTGCGCGGATGATCGCGATGAAGAACGCTACTGACAACGCCGGTGATTTGATCAGCGATTTGCAGCTGATCTACAACAAGGCGCGTCAGGCTGCGATCACCCAAGAGATCTCGGAAATCGTCGGCGGCGCTGCCGCGGTTTAACGGTTCAAATATTCAGAGGATCCAGCTATGAGTAGCGGACGTATCGTTCAAATCATCGGCGCCGTTATCGACGTGGAATTTCCACGCGACAGCGTACCGAGCATCTACAACGCGTTGAAAGTTGTAAGCGCGGCCGAAACCACCCTGGAAGTTCAGCAGCAGCTGGGCGACGGCGTGGTTCGTACCATTGCGATGGGTTCCACCGAGGGCTTGAAGCGCGGTCTGGAAGTCACCGACTCTGGCGCAGCCATTTCCGTACCGGTCGGTAAAGCGACCCTGGGCCGGATCATGGACGTCCTCGGTAACCCGATCGACGAAGCTGGCCCGATCGACACCGAAGAGCGCTGGGGCATTCACCGTCCTGCGCCAACCTTCGCTGAACAAGCAGGCGGCAACGACCTGCTGGAAACCGGTATCAAGGTTATCGATCTGGTTTGCCCGTTCGCCAAGGGCGGTAAAGTCGGTCTGTTCGGTGGTGCCGGTGTAGGCAAAACCGTAAACATGATGGAACTGATCCGTAACATCGCCATCGAGCACAGCGGTTATTCCGTGTTCGCCGGTGTGGGTGAGCGTACTCGTGAGGGTAACGACTTCTACCACGAGATGAAGGATTCCAACGTTCTGGACAAAGTGGCACTGGTTTACGGTCAGATGAACGAGCCGCCGGGTAACCGTCTGCGCGTAGCACTGACCGGTCTGACCATGGCCGAGAAGTTCCGTGACGAAGGTAACGACGTTCTGCTGTTCGTCGACAACATCTATCGTTACACCCTGGCCGGTACTGAAGTATCCGCACTGCTGGGCCGTATGCCTTCGGCAGTAGGTTACCAGCCGACCCTGGCCGAAGAGATGGGTACTCTGCAAGAGCGTATCACTTCGACCAAAAACGGTTCGATCACCTCGATCCAAGCGGTATACGTACCTGCGGATGACTTGACTGACCCGTCGCCAGCGACCACTTTCGCCCACTTGGACGCCACCGTCGTTCTGTCCCGTGACATCGCTTCCCTGGGTATATACCCAGCGGTCGATCCACTCGACTCGACTTCGCGCCAGCTGGACCCGAACGTGATCGGCCAGGACCACTACGACACCGCTCGCGGCGTTCAGTACGTTCTGCAACGTTACAAAGAACTGAAGGACATCATTGCGATCCTGGGTATGGACGAGCTGTCGGAAGCCGACAAGCAGTTGGTAAACCGTGCTCGCAAGATCCAGCGCTTCTTGTCGCAACCGTTCTTCGTGGCTGAAGTCTTCACCGGTGCTTCGGGTAAATACGTTTCCCTGAAAGACACCATTGCTGGCTTCAAAGGCATCCTCAACGGTGACTACGACCACCTGCCAGAACAAGCGTTCTACATGGTCGGCGGCATCGAAGAAGCGATCGAGAAAGCCAAGAAACTGTAATCCCGGCGCCCGGCAACGGGCGCTAATTTAGGTTGAGGCAATCAGATGGCTATGACAGTCCATTGCGATATCGTCAGCGCGGAAGGGGAAATCTTTTCCGGCCTGGTCGAGATGGTGATTGCGCACGGTGCACTGGGTGATCTTGGTATCGCCCTGGGTCACGCGCCGCTGATCACTAATCTCAAGCCAGGTCCGATCCGCCTGATCAAGCAGGGCGGGGAAACCGAGGTGTTTTACATCTCCGGTGGTTTCCTCGAGGTTCAGCCGAACATGGTCAAGGTTCTTGCCGACACCGTGCAACGTGCTGCCGACCTGGATGAAGCCTCCGCTCAGGAAGCCGTTAAGGCTGCCGAGAAGGCCTTGCATGAACGTGGCGCAGAATTCGATTACGGTTCTGCCGCCGCACGTCTGGCCGAGGCGACAGCTCAGCTGCGCACCGTCCAGCAGATCCGCAAGAAGTTCGGCGGTTAATTCGTCATCGACTTGTTGTGCGATTGATTAAAAAGGGTAGCCTCGGCTACCCTTTTTTCTTTTCCGACTTTCATCATCTGGTCGCAGTTGCTGACCACCCAGGATTGGTAGCCAGTCATGTCTCTTGAAATCGTTATCCTCGCTGCCGGCCAAGGCACTCGCATGCGGTCGGCGTTGCCAAAAGTCCTGCACCCGATTGCCGGTAATTCGATGCTGGGCCATGTTATCCACAGCGCCCGGCAACTTGATCCACAGCGCATCCATGTGGTGATCGGCCACGGCGCCGACGCCGTGCGTGAACGCCTGGCGGCGGATGACTTGAATTTCGTGTTGCAGGACAAGCAACTGGGCACCGGTCATGCCGTGGCTCAGGCCGTACCCTTCATTAAATCCGACACCGTGTTGATTCTCTACGGCGACGTACCGCTGATCGAAGTCGAAACCCTGCAACGCCTGCTCAAGCAGGTGGCGCCCCAACAACTGGGCCTGCTCACTGTCGAGCTGGATGACCCGACCGGTTACGGTCGCATTGTTCGTGATGCCAACGGCCAGGTGGCTGCGATCGTCGAGCAGAAAGACGCCAATGAAGCCCAGCGCGCGATCACCGAGGGCAACACCGGCATTCTGGCCGTACCGTTTGAACGCTTGGGTGACTGGATGAGCCGGCTCTCCAACAACAATGCCCAGGGCGAGTACTACCTGACCGACGTGATTGCGATGGCGGTCAGTGATGGTCTGGTGGTGGCCACCGAACAACCGCACGACGCCATGGAAGTGCAGGGCGCCAACGATCGCAAGCAACTCGCGGAGTTGGAGCGTCACTATCAATTGCGCGTCGGCCGTCGCTTGATGGCTCAGGGTGTGACCCTGCGCGACCCGGCACGCTTCGATGTACGCGGTGAAGTCACCGTCGGCCGCGATGTGCTGATCGACATCAACGTGATCCTCGAAGGCAAGGTTGTCATCGAAGACGACGTGGTCATCGGCCCGAACTGCGTGATCAAGGACAGCACCCTGCGCAAAGGCGTGGTGATCAAAGCCAACAGTCACATCGAAGGCGCGATTCTGGGCGAGGGCAGCGATGCCGGTCCGTTTGCTCGTTTGCGTCCGGGCACCGTACTTGAGGCGCGTGCCCATGTGGGTAACTTCGTTGAACTGAAAAACGCCCATCTGGGCGAGGGCGCCAAGGCTGGGCATCTGACGTACCTGGGCGATGCCGAAATCGGTGCGCGGACCAACATTGGTGCCGGCACCATCACCTGCAACTACGACGGCGCGAACAAGTGGAAAACCGTGTTGGGTGAAGATGTGTTCATCGGCTCGAACAACTCGTTGGTGGCGCCTGTGGATATCTCCTCGGGTGCAACCACCGCGGCGGGTTCGACCATCACGCAAAATGTGGATAACGCGCAGTTGGCCGTCGGCCGGGCGCGGCAGAAGAACATCGACGGCTGGAAGCGGCCGGAGAAGATCAAGAAGAGCTGAGTTATCCACAGTTCATAAAGATCAAAAAGATCGCAGCCTGCGGCAGCTCCTACAGGGTGCACACATATCAGCTGTAGGAGCTGCGCAGGCTGCGATCTTTTTTATGGGTTATCCACAGCAGCCCTTTCTGAAAGGCGGGATGGCGATTGCCATTCGGCTCCCAATGGGGTCAATGGCAGTGTGCGCGAGGCTATTTTGTACAGCAGGCGCAGGCCGAGATCCGACCGCTGGGACAGTCGCGTCAGGCGCATGACCCACGCCACTTGCGCGTGCGACACCTTGACCGTCCTGGCGGGATTTCTATGGATCTTACGCAACGTCAACAACGCCAGGCCAATAGTCCACAGATTAAATCGCCGTATACCCGCGTGGCTGGCCGGGATGAGCAGCACGTATTGCAGCGCCTGCTGCAAATGGGAGTGAGCAGTGCCAATCAGTTCCGCAAGCGCCCGTGTGTAGTTCGGATCATCTTGCCCCGCCTTTAGCTGCGCTAGCTGAACACCATGTTTGGCAAGCAGGTCCCGAGGCAGCCAGCAAGCACCCCGCAGACGGTCGTCCCACTGATCCTTGAGAATATTGGTCAACTGCAAGCCTGTACCAAACGAAACAGCCAACCGATGCAGGTTTTCTCGTTGGGATAACAGGCTGGGTTCAATATCGATGAAAAACTCCGTCAGCAGTTTTCCCACGACACCAGCGACGCAATAGCAATATCGATCCAGCTCTCTCTGTGTGGCTAAACCCTGCAAGCCGGCATTCTCCTGAAACTCGCTCATGCCTTGGGTCATCACGCTCAGGCATTGCAGGATGACCTCTCGCTGAGAGGATTTGAGGGTGCGGGTCACGCTCAACACCTGTGGCAGGTGCCGGACCAGATCATGTTCAGCCTGAAGGGTCTGATCTGTCAGGCACAGGCTTAACTCGTCACTGAAAGCCTGAGGATCTGCGCGCCCGGATACGGCATCCAGGTAGATATTTTCGTAATAGCGTTTTTGTCCGGCAGTGAGCCCGGGTTCGTCTTCGATGGTATCGGCGATGCGACACAGTAAGTAGGCGTTGGTGACTGCCGGGTAAAGCTCGGCGGGCAACTGGGTAATGGTCAAGGCGAACGTGCGAGATACTTGCGCGAGGATTTCATCCTGATAGCGGACAGGATCGATGGAGAGGCTGGTGCGGGTTCGATTAACCAGCTCTTCACTTTGGATTGGCAGCTTGTGGCCGTTGCCTGGTTGCTGATTATTGTGATTCACCAGTATCAGTGATTCGTCCATGGCTTCAATCCACCTCAAGCGCTGAAATCGGGCATGGCTCAGTTTGCAGTACCGTGCCAGCGCCCACATCGGAAAATACAACCCGTACCTCGGGGAAGTCGTTTTTTATACGCCCATTGCGCTTGAAACGGTGCCCTTGCAGCAGTGACTGGCTGCCTTCTGCTTATTGCTGGTCCCGCAGATAACGCGCGAGCCCCTTGACGAAGTTTCGCCAATAGGTTTTGATTGGTTTCGTTATCTTTCGAATCGAAACTTACCAGTCCATGTCAAAGCGCAATACACCCCAACGCCGCCACAACATCCTCACCTTGCTCAATGAGCAGGGTGAAGTCAGTGTTGATGAATTGGCCAAGCGCTTCGAAACCTCGGAAGTTACGATTCGCAAGGATCTGGCCGCCCTTGAGAGCAACGGCCTGCTGCTGCGTCGTTACGGTGGCGCGATCACCATGCCGCAGGAATTGGTGGCAGACCTCGGCCAACCGGTTTCCAAGTACAAGCAAGCCATCGCTCGCGCGGCGGTGCTGCGGATTCGCGAACACGCACGGATCATCATCGACAGCGGCAGCACCACCGCCGCCATGATTCCGGAGCTCGGCCAACAGCCAGGCCTGGTGGTGATGACCAATTCCCTGCATGTTGCCAATGCCTTGAGCGAGCTGGAGCACGAACCGGTGCTGCTGATGACCGGCGGCACTTGGGATCCTCATTCCGAATCCTTTCAGGGGCAGGTCGCCGAGCAGGTACTACGCTCTTACGACTTCGACCAGTTGTTCATCGGTGCCGATGGCATCGACCTGGTCCGCGGTACCACCACTTTCAACGAACTGCTGGGATTGAGCCGGGTCATGGCGCAAGTCGCCCGAGAAGTGGTCGTGATGGTTGAGGCCGACAAGATTGGCCGCAAGATTCCCAACCTGGAGCTGCCCTGGAGCAGTGTCCATACCCTTATTACCGATGATCGCCTGTCCGTTGAGGCAAGGGATCAGATTCAGGCCCGCGGAATCAATTTGATCCTCGCGGCTGTCAGTCAGGAGAAATAGCATGTGTGGAATTGTCGGCGCAGTCGCAGAACGTAACATCACCGCCATCCTGCTCGAAGGGCTGAAGCGCCTGGAATACCGGGGCTACGATAGCGCCGGTGTGGCGGTCTTCACCAATGACGGAATTCTGGATCGCCTGCGCCGTCCGGGCAAAGTCAGCGAGCTGGACCAAGCCTTGGCCGAAACGCCGCTGATCGGTCGTCTGGGCATCGCCCATACCCGTTGGGCGACCCATGGCGCGCCGTGCGAACGCAATGCCCACCCGCATTTTTCCGGGCAGAATCTGGCCGTTGTGCACAACGGCATCATCGAGAACCACGAAGCCCTGCGCGAACAGTTGAAGGCTCAGGGCTATGTGTTCACCTCCGACACCGACACCGAAGTCATTGCCCACCTGCTGGCGCATAAACTCAAGGATCTGCACGACCTGACCGTGGCCCTCAAGGCGACCGTCAAAGAGCTGCACGGTGCTTACGGTCTGGCGGTGATCAGCGCCGACCAACCGGATCGCCTGGTGGCTGCCCGCAGCGGTAGCCCGCTGGTGATCGGCCTGGGCCTGGGGGAAAACTTCCTCGCTTCCGATCAACTGGCCCTGCGCCAGGTCACCGACCGCTTCATGTACCTGGAAGAAGGCGATATCGCCGAGATTCGCCGCGACAGCGTGCAAATCTGGGACATTGACGGCAAAGCCGTTGAGCGTGAAGCCGTGCAGTACGGCGACAATGCCGAATCCGCCGAAAAGGGTGAATTTCGCCACTTCATGCTCAAGGAAATCCACGAGCAGCCTACGGTCGTGCAACGCACCCTGGAAGGGCGCCTGAGCCAGCAACAGGTGTTGGTGCAGGCCTTCGGTCCGGAGGCGCCCGAGTTGTTCGCCAAGGTTCGCAACGTACAGATCGTCGCCTGCGGCACCAGCTACCACGCCGGCATGGTTGCCCGTTACTGGCTCGAAGAACTGGCCGGTATCCCGTGCCAGGTCGAAGTTGCCAGTGAATTCCGCTACCGCAAGGTAGTCGTCCAGCCTGACACCCTGTTCGTGAGCATCTCCCAGTCCGGCGAAACGGCCGACACCCTCGCCGCCCTGCGCAACGCCAAAGAACTGGGTTTCCTCGCCAGCCTGGCCATCTGCAACGTTGGCATCAGCTCGTTGGTGCGTGAATCCGACCTGACCCTGCTGACCCAGGCCGGTCGCGAAATCGGCGTGGCCTCGACCAAAGCCTTCACCACGCAGTTGGTCGGCCTGTTGTTGCTGACCCTGTCCCTCGGTCAAGTGCGCGGCACGTTGGCCCCTGGCATCGAAGCCACGCTGGTGGAAGAACTGCGGCGCCTGCCAACCCGTCTGGGCGAAGCCCTGGCGATGGACAGCACCGTGGAAAAAATAGCCGAGCTGTTCGCCGACAAGAACCACACCCTGTTCCTCGGTCGCGGCGCGCAATACCCGGTAGCGATGGAAGGGGCTCTGAAACTCAAAGAGATTTCCTACATCCACGCCGAAGCCTACCCGGCCGGTGAACTGAAGCACGGTCCATTGGCGCTTGTGGATAACGACATGCCAGTGGTGACCGTGGCGCCGAACAACGAACTGCTGGAGAAGTTGAAATCCAACCTCCAGGAGGTTCGTGCGCGGGGTGGCGAGCTGATCGTCTTCGCAGACGGCAAGGCCGGAATGACCAATGGCGAAGGCACCCACGTCGTGCAAATGCCGAGCATCCACGACATCCTGTCGCCGATCCTCTACACCATCCCGTTGCAGTTGCTGTCGTACTACGTGGCGGTGTTGAAAGGCACGGACGTTGACCAGCCGCGTAACCTGGCGAAGTCGGTGACGGTGGAATAAGTTATCCACAACAGGCACCCAAAAAAAAACCGCAGCTCAGGCTGCGGTTTTTTTTGTCCAGGATTTGCGCTGGTTCAAGTCCACCAGTACCGCACCAGATGAAAGAAAATCGGCGCGGCAAAACATACCGAATCCAGCCGATCGAGCATGCCGCCATGCCCTTCGATCATGTGCCCCCAATCCTTGACGCCGCGATCACGCTTGATCGCCGACATCACGATGCCGCCGGCAAACCCCAGCAAGTTGATCAGCAGCGCAATCAGGAACGACTGCCACGGGTTGAACGGCGTGGTCCACCACAAGGCTGCGCCGATCAGCGACGACAGCAGCACACCGCCGACAAAGCCTTCGACGGTTTTGGACGGCGACAGGTTGGGCGCGATTTTGTGTTTGCCGAACAACTTGCCGCACACGTACTGCAACACATCCGACAGCTGCACCACGATCACCAGATAGGCGATCAGAAGCAGATTGCGGCCTTCATAACCGACGATGTCCAGAGTCAGCAGGGCAGGCACGAACGACACGCAGAACACCGCGATCATCAAGCCCCACTGCACTTTCGAGGCGCGTTCCAGGAAGTGCGTGCTGTCGCCGCCCAGCGAGGCCAAGATCGGCAGCAGCAGGAACACGTACACCGGGATAAAAATCGAAAACAGCCCATACCAATCGGAATAGATCAGCAGGTATTGCAGCGGCAACGCCAGGTAAAACGCCGCCACCAATGCCGGGTAATCGCTGCGTCGGGTGGGCGTGAGGGTGAGGAACTCCCGCAGCGCGTAGAACGACACCGCGTAAAACAGCAGGATCACCGCGCCGGTGCCGAGCCAGAAGGCGATGCCGATCACCACCACCATGACCCACCAGGCGTTGATGCGGGCGTTGAGGTTATCCACAACTGCATTCGGCGTGCCGCGGGTGCGCAGTTTGAGAATCAGGCCAATAAGAGAAGCCAGCACCAGAATCATGCCGATCCCGCCGAACAGCATCAGGGTTTGTCGATCCATGTCAGGAATGCTCCGGGGCGAGGGCCAGCAGCGCGTCGCGGCTGCGTGTCAGGAAGTGCTCTTTGCTCTCGTCTTCTTCCAACTGCAACGGGATGCCAAAACTGGTGGTGCACAGCAGCGGCAGTGGCAGCACCCGGCCTTTTGGCATGACCCGATTGAGGTTGGCGATCCACACTGGAATCACTTGGGCCTGTGGGTAACTTTTGGCCAAGTGGTACAGACCGCTTTTGAACGGCAGCAAACCGTCCTCCAGATTGCGCGTGCCTTCGGGAAAGATGATCAGCGAATCGCCGTTCGCCAAGGCGTCGAGCATCGGCTGCAAGGGGTTATCCACAGGGTCTTTGCGCTCGCGATCGATCAGCACGCCGTTGAACACGCGGCTGATGATGTAACGGCGTACGGCGCTTTTATTCCAGTAGTCGCTGCCGGCCACTGGGCGCGTGAGTTTGCGCAGGGCCGGAGGCAGCGAAGCCCAGAGCAGCACGAAATCGCCGTGGCTGCTGTGGTTGGCGAAGTAGATCCGTTGCACCGGTTCTGGCGCGCAGCCCATCCACAGGCTGCGGGCGCCGGTGACGGTGCGGGCCATGGAGGTAATTAATGTGGCGACCACAGGTTCGAACATGAACGATTTCCTTATCCGGCAGAGGACAACCATGGGCTGGCCAGGATGACCGCCAATGTGGGCAGCACCTGGGCTGCCAGTAGGACAGCCTGTTTGCGTAACAGTTTAAGCGCCCCGCGCTGACGCTCGGCCCAAGGTCGGCCAGCACGGTCAGCCGGTTGCAGACCGAGGCTTTGCAGAGCTTGATCGAGATCGACCGTGCGGTGCGGCACGGCGTCGGCGTCTTGGGCGACCAAGGCAAACAGGTCAGCATCGAAGGCCACCCGAAACGCCCAGTATTTTTGCCAAAGCCCCAGGACGATCAGCCAGCCACTAAGGAGCAGGCCCAGCGCCGCCGGGGTGATCAACAGCAGCTGTAATAACCCGAACACCACGCCGAGCAGGGTCAGCCCTGTGGATAACTGATCGAGCGCCCGGCCCCGGCGTAGAAGGCTGGCGACCACCTGCAACTCCATATCAACCGGCATAGGCATTCTCCAGGGCTTGGCGATGTGCCGGGTGCAGCACCACGTGCGGGCGTGCGGCGCGGATCATCGCCACGGCGGCATCGACCGTGCTCGCTCGACCGCTGTGCAACAACCAGGCTGCGACAGCGGTGGCGCTGCGCGAATAACCCAAGGCGCAGCACACCAGCAGCGGACCTTGCTGGCGCAGGTGTTCAATGGCTTCGGCGGCGGCCAGGCATTGTTCAGCACTGGGCGCCGTCAGGTCGAGCACCGGAATGCTTTGGTAGGCGCGGCCCCGGGGATCGAGCGGCAGCTCCGCGCAGAGATCGACCACGGCTTTGAACGGCGTCATCTGGTCGGCACCGGGAAGCCTGCCCAGCCAAACGTTATCCACAACCTCATTGGGCTGTGGATGTTTGCGCGTCCACAGCCGTGAATTGATCCATGCCGCCGCTACGTAAGGCGCAAACAACCAGCGGGCGGCCGGGCTTAGGCGGCCGTCGGCGCGTTTCTGAAACCCATCGGCGTCGAACACGGCGTAATTCAGCGCTACCAACAGCAGCGCCACGGCGGGCCAGATCAGCCACAACCAGCCGCCGCCGAGGCCAAAGGCTGGAATGGCGAGTATCGCGACGCCGACGGCATAACGCAGGGCCAGCCGCCAGCGCTTCGAATCCTTGGCCAGCCGCAGGCTGCTCAACGGACTCGGCCGATCCAGCGGCCACAGCCACACACACAGCCAACCGGCGAGGGCGCCTGTGGGTAAGTCGATAAAGTGATGTTGATAAGTGGTCAGCACCGAAATCCCGATCAGTGCAAACCAACCGTGTACCACCCAGCGCCACAGGCCTTGAGTGTGCCGTTGGTACATGACCCACAGGATCACCAGCAGCGCGATGTGCAGCGACGGCGCCTGATTGAACGGCTTGTCGAACCCCGCCAGCACTGCGAACAGCCAGCCGAACACGCCATCCAGCTCCGGCCGTTCGAACGTGAAACGCAGCGGCCACAGCAGGAAACAACTGACCGAAATCACTTGAGCGCTGAGCAGGCGCAAGGCGTGGCGCTTGAGTTCATGGCGGCTGTCAGGCAGCAGCAGGGAAAAGCCGTACAGCAGATCAATCGTCCAGTAGGGGACGATGGTCCATGCCCAAAAAGGCATAGCGCTTTCCCAGTCAAAAACGAAGGTGCCGACGTCGCTGCGCTGATTCGTGACCCACGTGGCAAAGCCGTAGCTGGCGAAAAACAGCGGCGCCAATAGCAGCAACCAAAGCACGGCTGGTTTGAGTAAACCCGGTTCTCGGGGGGCCGCCACCATCATTGCACCCGTTGCGCGAGAGACACGGTAAAGATCCCCCATTCATCCACACGCTGGGTGATCTTGCGGAAACCCGCCGCTTCCACCAGTTGATCCATTTCCGCCTGGCTGCGCCGACGCATTACCCACGCCTGGCCCTGACGGTGACTGGTGAGGGCGCGGGCGATCAATTCCAACTGCGGGTGCCAAGGTTGGCCGGTGTAGACCAGATAACCGCCGGGCTCCACGGCCTCGGCCAAACCGGCCAGCGAACCACCGACCATCGTGTTGTCGGCAAACAATTCATACAACCCGGACACCACCGCCAGGGTTGGCTTGGGCTCCAGCGCCGCCAGATCGGCGCGATCGAAGGCATCGCCTTTGACGAATTGCGCGATGTCGCCCAGGCCTTTATCGCGGATCAGCGCACCGCCATCCCGCACGTTGATGTCGCTGTAATCGCGCAGCAGGATCGATTCCGGCAACGGACTGACACCCTGCAACGCTTCAAGAATGTAGCGGCCATGGCCGGCGGCGATGTCGACGATGCGCACCGGGCGGCCTTCGTCGCGCAGTTTGCCCATGGTCAGGCGCAGCAGTTCTTCAACGTTGAGTTTGCGCTGGCGAATGCCGCGCCAGCCGATGGAGTTCAGGTAATTCTGATCAATCATCCGCCCGAGGCCGCCCTTGCCGGTGGGCTGGTTGCGGTACACGTAGTCCAGGGTGCTGCCGGAGTCGAAACCGGTGTCGAAACCGAGCTTCACGCCGTCGGACAGCTGGCTGCCCAGGCGCATGCTGGCGCGGGTCATGCGCCAGTACAGGTCACGCAGCGAGTTGTGTGGCAGCGGGGCGGCGAGGGATTCCGATTCGGCGCAGGTCAGGCCGATTTTGTCGGCGTCCAGCAGCGAAGCGCGGTCCAGCGGGTAGTCAAAGTTTTGCAGGATAAAACGCTTGGCGCTGGCCACCGCCACGGCGCGATCACGTTCCCCGAGGGTGTCGTGGAAGAAGCCCGGCAGGATGTGCTTCTCTTTTTTCAGGCTGCCCAGGCGTTCGAAAAACTGTTCCTGGGGTTTGCGGTGCACCACAAAGTCCGAACCGGAAATCAGCAACTGGGTCGGTACCTGAATCGCCTGGGCGTCAGCCACCACGCGGTCGGCGGCTTCGTACAAGCCGAGCAACACATTCACCGAAATGGCCTTGGTGATCAGCGGATCGCTGTCGTAGGAAGCCACGCGTTCCGGGTCATGGCTGAGGAACTTGGCCTTGACGTAGCTGTTGACGAAAAAGTTGCCGCGAAACTTGCGCATCAACCCCAGGCCGGGGCGGGCGAACGGCACGTAGAGCTTGACCTTGAATGCCGGCGAGGCGAGCACCAGCGAACGAATGCGCGGCGCATAGTCGTGGACCCAGGTCGAGACGATCACGGCGCCGACGCTCTGGGCGATCACCGCCATGTTCTCTTCGTCGATCTGGTGGGCCGTGCTCAGGTGATCGCAAAAGGTCTGCACGTCACGCACGCTGGTGGCGAAACTCGGGCTGTCGCCGCGCGCGCCGGGGGACTGACCATGGCCACGGGCGTCCCAGGCAAAGAAGTCGAAGCCAGGCAGGTCCAGCTCATCCACCAGGTGCGCGATGCGCCCGGAATGTTCATGGCCGCGATGAAACAGCAGCACCGCTTTGCGCGGTTCGCCCGGGCTGGCGGCAGTGGCCGGCCAGTGACGATAGAACAGCTCGACGCCGTCGTGGGTGGTGAAGGTCTGATTCTGGGGGTCGCGCATTGCATGTTCCTTATGCTGAGTGAGAGGGCCTTAGGCCGAGGGAGCGGTTTCCTGCACTTCTTTAAGGCCCTGACGGACCCGGTTGACCAAGGTGTACGCCAGCAGGACGGCGACCACCCCTAACACCACATTAATCCACAACGCGCTGATCC
Organism: Pseudomonas sp. dw_612; assembly: GCF_018449725.1. GTDB lineage: Bacteria > Pseudomonadota > Gammaproteobacteria > Pseudomonadales > Pseudomonadaceae > Aquipseudomonas. The sequence goes on from NZ_JAAVVC010000003.1 coordinate 150,686, forward strand.
AGCCGAGGGCGACGCCGGTGGCGACCACGCCCAGGACAAACGCCCGATCACTTTTGCCCATCGGCCCGTCATACCGGCGCGATGCGCCGACCATCGGCCCGAGGACGCCACTGTACTCGCTGAACAACGCCAGCAGCGTGACCGACAGCACAATCAATCCGCTCACGTCGGCAATCAGCGCAAACGGCAGGATCAACGCGCAGTCCGCAACGATATCGCACAGTTCATTAAGGTAGGCGCCGAGGCGCGACTGTTGGCCGAATTCCCGGGCCAGCATGCCGTCGATGGCGTTCAGCGCCATGCGCAAAATCATCCACAGCGGAATCAGCGCAAACACCCACGGATGCTGGGCGAAACAGGCAATCGCAACGCCCACCACCACCGAAATGACCCCGGCCAGCACGGTGATTTGATTGGCGGTGGTGCCGTTATCGAACAAGCGTTGCACCAGCGGGCGCAACAGATTCTGGAACGCCGGTTTGAGTTGGTAAATGGAGGGCATCGGGGGATGGTCTCGGCAATTGAAAGCGTGAACATTCAGGGTTATACGTCACAATAATCAGAATGCCAGTAAAACCCGTCTCTCCGCGAATCCAGGGCTCATCGGAAACTCTCGGCCCCGCGTATTTTAGTGCTCAGGAGTTTACCGATGGACCGATTCCAGGAAATGCAGGTGTTCGCCGCCGTCGCCCAGGCGCAAGGCTTTTCGGCGGCGGCGCGGCGTCTCGGGATGTCGGCGGCCAGCGTCACCCGCGCGGTGGCGGCGCTGGAGAAACGCATCGGCACCCTGTTGCTGACGCGCACCACGCGCAGCGTGCATTTGAGCGAGGCGGGCCAGCGTTACCTGGAGGATTGTCGGAGAATTCTCGCCGAGGTGCAGGAAGCCGAGGATTCGGCAGCGGGCAGCCACGCCCAGCCCCGTGGGCAATTGACGATCACCGCGCCGGTGTTGTTCGGCGAGTTGTTCGTGACGCCGCTGATGGTGAGTTATCTCGATCAATTCCCTGAAGTGACGATCAACGGCTTGCTGGTCGATCGTGTGGTGAGCATGGTCGAGGAGGGCATTGATGTCGCCGTGCGCATTGGTGAACTGCCGGACAGCAATCAGCACGCGATTCGGGTCGGTGAGGTAAGGCGGGTGATTTGTGCAGCGCCGGCCTACCTGAACGCCCACGGCCGCCCTCTGCATCCTGAAGAATTGGCCGGGGCGCCGGTGGTGGCGACTTCGTCCATCGGGCAGCTCAGGAGCTGGCCCTTTCTCGATAAAGGGCAGCCGATCAACGTTCGCCCGGAACCGCGATTGGTGGTCACGGCCAATCAGGCGGCCATCACGGCGGCGAGCCTCGGTCTGGGGTTTACCCGGGTCTTGTCCTATCAAGTGTCGAGCAAAGTCGCGGCCGGTGAGCTGGAAATCGTGTTGGCGGACTTTGAATTACCGCCGCTGCCGATTCACGTGGTGTACCAGGGCGGGCGCAAAGCCCCGGCGCGGATTCGTAGCTTCGTCGATTTTATGGTGAAGGCCCTGCGCGAACATCCAGCCTTGGGGTAAGGCGCAAAACCTTGTGGGAGCGGGCTTGCTCGCGAAAGCGGTAGGTCAGCCAACATCCCTGTTGAATGGTAAATCGCTTTCGCGAGCAAGCCCGCTCCCACAGGGATGGTGGTGTTGGGCTCATTTCTATTGCGCAGAATGAAACAATGGATTGCATTTGCTGGTTATTCTGTTGTTTCGGGGATGGGTAGATGATGCCTGCCATCGGTGCTGATCATTCCCTGAACGGCGCCACCACCCAGCGGAGCCGACCATGCACGCCATCAAACTCTACAACTTCCCACGTTCCGGCCACGCTCACCGTGCGGAGCTGATGCTGTCCCTGCTGCAACTGCCGACCGAGCTGATTCTGGTCGATCTGGCCAAAGGCGCGCACAAGCAGCCTGAATTCCTGGCGCTCAACTCGTTTGGTCAGGTGCCGGTGCTGGACGATCAAGGCGTGGTGCTGGCCGATTCCAACGCGATCCTGGTGTACCTGGCGCAGAAATATGGCAACGGCCGCTGGCTGCCGACGGATCCGGTCGGTGCGGCCAGGGTCCAGCGCTGGTTGTCGGTGGCGGCCGGGCCGATTGCTTTTGGTCCCGCCAGAGCCCGGCTGATCACGGTGTTTGGTGCGTCCTTCAACGCTGATGAAGCGATTACGCGCTCACATGACCTGCTCAAAGTGATGGATCAGGAACTGACCAACAGCGAATTTCTGGTGGGCAACGAGCCGACCATCGCTGACGTTTCCGCTTACAGCTACATCGCTCATGCGCCGGAAGGCAATGTGTCGCTGGCGGATTACGCCAACGTGCGGGCCTGGCTGGCGCGGATTGAAGCCTTGCCCGGGTTTGTCGGCATGCCGCGCACCGCTGCTGGCCTGCAACAAACAGCCTGATAATCGCGTTCGTTTACGCTGCGCCTTGCGTGCAGGGGAGAGGTCGTTATGGAACATTCACCGTGGCACGCTGGCGAAAAGCAGTTGCAGGAACACGTGGGTGTTGCCGAGCGAATGGATACCCTCGGTCGTAGGGTGATTCGCAGCGAGATGCCGGACCAGCACCGTCAGTTCTATCAGCAACTGCCGTTCATGCTGTTCGGCGCGGTGGATGCTGATGGTCGTCCCTGGGCCAGCATTCTCGAAGGGCCACCGGGTTTCGCCCATTCTCCTGCGCCAGACGGGTTGCAGTTCGAATGCCTGCCCGCCGCCGATGACCCCGCGCAATTGCACGCCGGGGCCGCTATCGGCCTGCTGGGCATCGAATTGCACACCCGGCGGCGCAACCGCCTCAATGGCCGGGTCGGGGCCATGACGGCGAGTGGCTTCGGTGTCACGGTGGAGCAATCCTTCGGCAACTGCCCGCAATACATACAGTTGCGCCAGTTCCGCTCGGTGCCGCTGGCGGATCCTTCGACCCGCATCGCCCAGCACCTCGACGAACTGGACGATGCGGCCAGAGCGGTGATCGCCCAGGCCGATACGTTGTTTGTCGCCAGTTATGTCGACGTCGATGGCCAACGCTCGGTGGACGTTTCCCATCGCGGTGGTCAACCGGGTTTCGTGCGCATCGAAGGCAATCGCCTGACCATTCCGGATTTCGCCGGCAACCTGTTTTTCAATACCTTGGGCAACCTGCTGGTCAACCCACGGGCCGGTTTGCTGTTTATTGATTTCAATTCGGGCGACCTGCTGCAGCTTAGCGGGCACACCGAAGTCATTCTTGAAGGCCCGCAAATCGAGGCGTTTCAAGGCGCCGAGCGGTTATGGACGTTTGACGTTGAGCGGGTCGTACGACGGCCAGCGGCGTTGGCGCTACGCTGGCGTTTCGACGGAATGTCGCCCAACAGCCTGATGACCGGTACCTGGGAACAGGCCGCCGCGCGCCTGCAAGCCCAAGCCCTGGGCGATGCCTGGCGGCCGTTGCGGGTGGTGCGGATCGAGGCGGAGAGCCAGAACATTCGCTCGGTGTATCTGGAGCCCGCCGATGGCGCCGGGTTGCCGGTGTTCCAGGCCGGGCAGCATTTGCCGTTGCGCTTTCACATGGGCGGCGAAACGCATATCCGCACCTACAGCCTGTCGAGTGCGCCGTCTGATGACTTTTTCCGTATCAGCGTGAAGCGTGACGGTTTGGTGTCGTCCCACGTGCACGAACAGATCCGCGTCGGCGATGTACTGGAGGCCCGCGCGCCTCAGGGGCATTTCACCGTGGCGCCCCACGAGCGCCGGCCACTGGTGCTGTTGGCCGCCGGGGTGGGCATCACGCCGTTGCTGTCGATGGTGCGCGAGGTGGTTTATCAGGGCTGGCGCACGCGACACATTCGGCCGACCTGGTTCTTCCAGAGTTCGCGGACCTTGGCTGATCAACCGTTTCGCCAGGAGCTGGACCGCTTGCTCGAAGGGACCGGCGACACCGTCCGCGTGCTGCGCCTGCTCAGCCAACCGGAACCCGAGGCGCGGGAAGGTGAGGACTTTGACGTGACCGGGCGCATTGACGCGGCGTTGCTTCAGACGATGCTTGAGGTCGAGGACTACGATCAGTTGGACTTTGTCCTCTGCGGTCCGGGCAGTTTTACCCAAGGCTTGTACGACAGCCTGCGGGAACTGGACATCCGCGACTCAAGGATTCACGCCGAGACGTTTGGCCCATCGACCTTGCGTCGGCGCCTGGACCCGGACGCCGTCGTCATCGAGCGGCCACCGGCTGCGACATCTTCGGTGCCCGTGGTGTTTCAGCGCTCGGCCAAAGAGGCGCGCTGGCAACCCGACGGCGGCAGTTTGCTGGAGTTGGCGGAAAGCCGCGGCTTGCGCCCGGAATTCAGTTGCCGCGGTGGCTCCTGCGGAACCTGCAAGACGCGGTTGATCAGCGGTCAGGTGAATTATCCACAGGTACCGGCCGAAGTACCGGAAGAGGGGCAGGTGCTGATTTGTTGTGCGATTCCGGCCCAGGGTTCGCAGCCATTGGTGCTGGACTTATAGCCACCACCAATCCCCTGTGGGAGCGGGCTTGCTCGCGAAAGCGGTGGATCAGCCAACATCACCGCTGAATGACACACCGCATTCGCGAGCAAGCCCGCTCCCACATAAAAGCAGTTATGCGTAGGACAACGATTTCTCTTCCAGCAATTCCTGATACAGCTCGGTCCACTTGCGCCCCATTTCGTCAGCAGTAAACAACTGCCGATACCGCGCCTCCGCCTTCACGCCCATGGCTGCAGCGCGAACCGGGTTTTCCCACAGGGTGCGCATCGCCTCGCGGAATGCCTGTGGATTGCTCGGTGGCACCACCAGCCCGGTTTCGTTGTGGATGTTGATGTAGCTGGTGCCGGTGCCGATTTCGCTGGAGATCATCGGTTTGCCATACATCGCGCCTTCCAGCAGCGAGATGCCGAAGGCTTCGGAACGCAGGTGCGAGGGGAACACGATGGCGTAGCTCAGTTGCAGCAGCGCCACTTTGTCCTCGTCGCCCAGCCGCCCGAGGAAGTGAATATTGCGCAGGCCCAACGCCTTGGCCTGGGCATGCAGTTCGGTTTCCAGTGGCCCGGCACCGACGATCACCACCGGATAATCCACGTCTTTCAAGGCGTCGAGCAGGATGTGCAAGCCTTTGTAGTAACGCATCACCCCCACAAACAGAAAAAACTTATCCCCAACCGTCTGCCGCCAATGGGCCATGCGTTCGGTGTCGGGCTGTGGATAACCGGCCTTGTTCAAACCGTAGGGAATGACCCGGGTCTTGTCCTGAAACTGTTGCAACACATCGCTGGTGTGCAGGTAGTTGGGCGAGGCGGCGACGATGCGGTCGGCGCTGGCCAGGAAGCGGTTCATCAGCGGTCGGTAGAGTTTGAGCAGGTGTTTTTGGCGGATGATGTCCGAGTGGTAAGTGACCACACAGGGTTTGTTCATGCCGCTGGCAAAGTGCACCAGATCCATGAACGGCCAGGGGAAGTGGTAATTGACCACGTCCGCTTCCGCCGCCAGCTCGCGAAACTGTTTGAACACACTCCAGGAGAAACCCGTGGAGGCGAACTGAATATCGAGTTTGGCCCGGTGCACTTCATGCTGCCCGAGGCGCACCACCGGTGGCGTCGGGTCTGCGCTGAGTGTCAGCACCTGACCTTCGACGCCGTTTCGCGCACCGCTTTCGCAGAGCTGGAAGATGACTTGTTCGATACCGCCCACAGAGTCGGGCAGGTACGTCTTGAAAAAATGAAGAACTCGCATTCAACCTCCCAAAGCCTGGCGGTAGGCGCGGGCTGTGATCTGCGCGCAACGCTCCCAGGAAAAAAGCTTCGCTTGTTGTAGCCCCGCTTCTCGGCATACCTGCCAATGCGTTTTGTCGTCGATCAATCGGCCCATGGCGTCGCGCAAACCTTCTGGATCGTCCGCATCAATGTAGTTGCCCGCCGCGCCAGCGACCTCCGGCATCGCCGAATGCCGCACCAGGATCACCGGGGTGCCGCTGGCCATGGCTTCCAGTACGGGGAGGCCGAAGCCTTCATAGATCGATGGAAAAATCAGCGCCCGCGCCCCGGCCAACAGGTGTGCCACCTGCTCGTCGGGCAGGTAACCGAGCAGACACACGTGACCGGCGGCCAACGACTGACGCAACTCTTCGCTGAATTGCTCGCGCTGCCAGCCGGCCATGCCGACGATCAACAGCGGAAATTGCTGACGCTGCGCCTCTGGCAGCAAGGCATGGGCGCGCAGGGCCAGGCACAAGTTTTTGCGTGGCTCCAGGGTGCCGACGCACAGGAAATATTCCCGCGCCTCGACCCCGTGGGCCTTGAGGACTGTGTCGATGTCCGCCGCGTCACGGGGATGGAACCGCGCCGCAACGCCCAGCGGGGCAACGATGAAACGCTCGGCGGGCAGCGCGAAATGGTCCCGGGCCTCGTCGGCGATGAACTGCGAGTCGGTGAGAATCAGCCGCGCTTGCTGCACGCCGTCGGCCAGTCGCCGCTCGATTTCGCGCAAGCGGGCCGGCGGTTGCGTCTCGGGGTAATGCAGGTGTGTCAGGTCGTGCAGGGTCATGATCGTCGGGCCGTCGAATGACAGCGGCCACAAACTCGGTTCGTGATAGAGGTCGATCGCCGGGGAGCGGCCCTGATCGAAGCGCTTCTGCGCCAGCCAGCGTCGTGCCTGATACGCCCCGGGAATCTGCCGCAACAACGGCGTCAGTCGCGAGTAGCCGGGCATCGCCGCTTCGGGCAGCGAAGTGCTCCAGCCCCAGCCGTGGAACAGCGACAGCTCAACGTCCGGTTCGCAGGCGAGGGCGCCCACCAGTTCGGCGACGTAATGGCCGATGCCGGTGCGCGGCGCCTGGAGGATCCGGGCGTTAAGTGCAATTCGCATGCTGACTCTCAGGCACTGGCAGCGCACTGCCCAGGTTGCGTTCGATGCGCTCCACCAATTGCGCACTCGCCTCGCGCCAGCTCAGCCAGCGCCAATGCTCCAGGGGCAGCGGTGCCGGAAACACCCCGGTGCGCTCCATGTTGGTGACCAGGTCGGTCAGGCTTTGCGGGTCGGCCAGATCGAAATACGCCATGTAGTCGCCACCGATTTCCCGGAACACCGGAATATCGCTGCCCATCGCCGGCAGACCGCGTTGCATGGCTTCCACCAGCGGCAGCCCGAAGCCTTCGACGTAGGATGGGAACACCAGCGCCGTGGCGTGGGAGTAGGCGTGCTCCAGGCTTTTGTCCGAGAGCGAGTTGAACATGAACAAGCGGCGGTTCAGCTCGGGATGCTGGCGGATGCGCTCGATCAACGCGTCACACTTCCAGCCAATCTTCCCGGCAATACACAACCTGGCCTTGGACCCGGCGACCCAGGCGCGCTCGAAGGCCTCCAGCAGATAAGCATGGTTTTTTCGCGGTTCGATGGTGCTGACCATCAGGAACACCGGCTCCGGCGTCTTGAACATCTGCAGCAAGCCACGATCGACTTCGGAGCGGGCGTCGCTCAAGTCCAGTTCGGAACCGAGGTGGAAATGGTCGAACCAGCGCTGCTGCACCTGTTGCGCACCGATGCGGCGCAGCATTTCCTCACGCACCTGATCGCGGATGGTGGTGGAGATCGCCACATAACCATCGGCCGTGCGGGCGATCCAGTCGAACCAGTCGTTGAACACCTTGACCAGCCCGGCGTCGCAGAACTGCGGGTGGGTCAGCGGGATCAGGTCGTAGATCACCGACACGATGCCGACGCCATCACGCTTGAGTTGCTCGGCCAACGGGAAAAAATTCGCGTGCCAGGACGAGTCGAGCAATACCAGTTGATCACCGGCCCGGTGCTGCAACGGTACGCAGCGTTCGGGAATGTGCCTGCCCTTGAGCACCCGTTCGAGCAGGCGCATCGGCAGGCTGAAGCAGGCAAACGCGGTGAGACGGCAGCCGACGTACAGCACCCGCCGACAAAAATGCGACTGGCTGAAGGGCCGCCGCCGTTCCAGCGCGCGATGACGTAGCCAGAAGTTGTTGGCCCATTGTTCCAGCTTCACCCGCAGGCCCATCAGATCGAGCTTCAGCGATTTCAACGGCGCCAGGCTTTTCACCTGATAGAGCGCGCCATCGATCATCACCACCGGGATGCATTCGCGCGTGGCGTCGGCCGCCGGCAGTTGTTGAATAACATTGCGCACGACGCGTTGAATGCCCGAGTTGGCGTTCGGGTGTTCGAAGACGTAGGTGCACTCCACCAACAATCGGGTCATCGCGACACCTCCGGGTCTGCCGTTTGTACAACGGTTTCGCTGGAGCGGCTGATGGTCGTTTGTGCCTCCAGCCACGAGCAACCGACGAAGTCTTCCTGACGATTGTTGATCACGTGGAACACCAGGCCGTAGTCGCGCCATTCGAAGTTGCGATCCAGGTGCGAGTCCAGGCGCGACAGGCTCAAGGCGATCGAGTAATTGCCCTTGCCCAGGCGCATGTCGAAGGCAAAGCGGAAAGTGATCCGTTCACCGGCGCTGAGGTCGGTGATGGCTTTGTCGAGGCGATGGGTGTTGATGCCGTAGATGGCCTGACCGAGCCGATCCTTGATCATGAACCCCAGAATCAGTCGCTCGATGTCCTGGCGGACTTCGGTCTGCACTTCCAGCACCATCGGCTGGCCGACCTCGGCTACTTCCACGGATCGCCCCTGGGCGTCGAGCAGGCGCACGCTGAGAATCCCGGCCTCGCCGGTGCCGGAAATGGTTTGCACCTGGCCGTTGGCGAGCATTTCCTGGCGCACGGTCTGGCCTTCGCGCTGGGCGAGCATGGCGTTGTAGTAGTCCATGACTTCTTCGGGTTTGCCGCGCATGGCCATGCGCCCGCCTTCCAGCAGAATGGCGGTGTCGCAGATCGACTGAATCGCCGAGCGGTCATGGGACACGATCAGCAAAGTGGTGCCAGCCTTGCGGAAGTTGCGGATGCGGTCGAAGCTTTTGTGCTGGAAGTAGGCATCGCCCACCGACAACGCTTCATCGACGATCAGGATGTCCGGGCGCCGCGCCGTGGCGACGCTGAAGGCCAGGCGCATTTGCATGCCGCTGGAATAGGTGCGCACCGGGTGGTCGATGGCTTCGCCGATTTCGGCAAAACTCTCGATTTCCGGCATCAAGGCTTCGATTTCTTCGACCTGCATGCCCAGCAACTGGCCGGCCATGAAGGCGTTTTGCCGACCGGTAAAGTCCGGGTGAAAGCCCATGCCCAGTTCCAGCAACGCGGCGACACGACCTTGCAGTTGAATGTGCCCGCAGGTGGGCTGGGTGGTGCCGGTGATCATCTTCAGCAGCGTGCTTTTGCCCGCGCCGTTGACACCGACGATGCCCACGGCTTCGCCGGGCTGGATCTCGAAATCGACGTCTTGCAGGATCCAGTGCAAGTGATGACGGGTGCCGGAAAATGGCACCAGCCATTCGAGCAGGCGGCTCCAGCGATTCGGGTACTGTTTGTAGGCCTTGCCCAGGCCAGTGACGCGTATATGCCCCATCAGAGTTCGTCCACCATTTCACCGACACGCTGACGAAACATCCGCAGCGCCAGGCCGCAGAACAACAGCCCGATCACCAGCAACGGGATCAGGGAATGCCAGTTCGGCCATTGGTTGTAGAGGAAGACGTTTTGATAGCTGGTCATCAGCGCCGTCATCGGGTTGAGACTGATCAGGTGCTGGATGCCCGGTGGCAGGATCGAGATCGGATACACGATCGGCGTCAGCCAGAACCAGAACTGCAGGAGGATGCCGAAAAACTGCCCGACATCGCGGAAGAACACGTTGAGAATGCCGAGGATCATCCCCAGCCCGGCGGCGAAGATCACTTGCAGGATCAGCAGCGGTATCAGCGCCAATAACGCCATGCCGGGCAAGCGGCCGCTGATCAGCAAGAAGCCGAAGAACAGTCCCAGGATGATCCCGAAGTTGATGCCGGCGTTGAGCAGGGCGATCACCGGCAGGCAGATGCGCGGGAAGCTGATTTTCTTCAGCAGGTTGGCGTTTTCCAGAAACATGCTCTGGCTGCGGGTGGTGATTTCCGAGAACAGACCCCAGGTCAGCAGGCCGGCACACAGGTAAACGCTGTAGGCCAGGCCATCGTCCACGCCCGGCAGACGGGCGCGCATGATCTGGGAAAAGATCACCGTGTACACGACGATCATCGACAGGGGATTGAGCACGGTCCACAAGGCACCGAACAGCGAGTTGCGATAACGCGCCTGGAACTCTCGCTTGACGCTACCGAGGATGAAGCCGCGGTAATTCCACAGCGAGCGGTACAGATTAAGCAGCATTCAAACCGTCCTGCCGTATTGGTCTTCGAAGCGGACGATATCGTCCTCTCCCAAGTATTCGCCGCTTTGCACTTCGATGATCACCAAGTCGATGACCCCCGGGTTTTCCAGGCGATGCTTGTGCCCGGCGGCAATGAAGGTGGATTCATTCTTGGCCACCAGATGCGTGCCGGTGCCGTTGTTGGTGACTTTGGCCATGCCTTCGACCACGACCCAGTGTTCGTTGCGGTGATGGTGCATTTGCAATGACAACTTGCCGCCCGGCTTGACCACGATGCGCTTGATCTTGAAGCGCGTGCCTTCCTCGAGCACGGTGTAGGTGCCCCATGGTCGGCTGACGGTGCGGTGCAGGCGATAGGCTTCGTGCTTTTTGTCCTTGAGCTGCTTGGCCACCCGGCGCACATCCTGGGCGCGGTCGGCGTGGGCCACCAGCACGGCGTCGGCGGTGTCGACGATGATCAGGTTATCCACACCCACCGCAGCCACCAGCCGGCCTTCGCTCTGGACGAAGTTGTTGTGGCTGTCGACAAAGATCGCGTCGCCGCTGGCGCGGTTGTTCTGTGCGTCCGGCGGTATCAACGCGGCCAGCGCACCCCAGGAACCGATGTCGCTCCAGTCGAAACCGGCGGGCACCACCACCACTTTGTCCGAGCGTTCCATCAAGGCGTAGTCGATGGAGATATCGGTGATCTCGGCAAACAACGCCGGCGACAATTCCTGTTGCAGGCAGCCGCCGGTTTCCACCGGAGCACTGTCGGCCATGCAGGCCCGGGTCTGTTCCAGCAACTCCGGGGCGTGAATCTGCAACTCGTCCAGCAGCGTGGCCACCGAGAAGCAGAACATGCCGGAGTTCCACAGGAAGTTGCCGCTTTCCAGGTAATGCGTCGCGGTTTGCAGGTCGGGTTTTTCGACGAAACGCTGGACCTTGGCCGCACCTTTGTCGTCCAGCGGGGCGCCGGTCTCGATGTAGCCGAAGCCGGTTTCCGGCGCGGTCGGTACCACGCCGAACGTCACCAGATGACCGCTCTTGGCCAGCGTCACGGCATGCTCGACCGCACTCTGCAAGGCGTCGACATTCACGATCAGGTGATCGGCCGGCATGACCACCATGATCGCCTTGTCACCGTGCAAGGCTTGCAGCGACAACGCCGCCGCCGCGATGGCCGGGGCGGTGTTGCGGCCGGTTGGCTCCAGCAGGAAGTGCCCGCGATGACGGGCCAGTTGCGCGTCGTGGTAGTGATCCTTGCTCTGGAAGTAATACTCGCGGTTGGTCACGGTGACGATGTCGCCCCAGCCATCGAGCAGGCCCGCCGCGCGCCGGTAGGTCTTGCCCAACAGCGATTGGCCGTCGGGCAATGTCATGAACGGTTTCGGGTGCCCTTCGCGGGACACCGGCCACAAACGGGTCCCGGCACCGCCGGAGAGGATCACAGGAATCAGCATGGCCTACTCCTTGGCGACGCGTTTCATGTCCGCATCCATCATCATGCGGATCAAGGTATCCAGATCGGTTTTTGGCTTCCAGCCCAGTACGCGCTGGGCCTTGGCCGGGTTACCGAGCAGTACGTCGACTTCGGCCGGGCGGAAAAACGCCGGGTCAATCTTCACGTAGTCGCGGTAGTTCAGGCCAATGTGATCGAAGGCGATGCGGCACATTTCGCGCACGGTGGTGGTCACGCCGGTGGCGACCACGTAGTCATCGGCCTTGTCCTGTTGCAGCATCAGCCACATGGCTTCGACGTAGTCGCCGGCGAAACCCCAGTCGCGCTTGGTGTCGATGTTGCCCAGGCGCAACTCGTTCTGTTTGCCTTGCTTGATGCGGGCGGCGGCGTCGGTGACCTTGCGGGTCACGAATTCGATGCCGCGCAGCGGTGATTCGTGGTTGAACAGGATCCCGCTGTTGGCGTGCAGGTTGAAGCTCTCGCGGTAATTCACGGTGATCCAGTGACCGTAGAGCTTGGCCACGCCATAAGGGCTGCGCGGGTAGAACGGCGTGTTCTCGTCCTGCTGCTCGGCCTGGATCAGGCCGAACATTTCGCTGGTGGACGCCTGGTAGAAGCGTGTGTGCGGACTGAACTGACGGATCGCTTCCAGCAGGTGCGTCACGCCCAGGCCGTCGACGATGCCGGTGGTCACCGGTTGATCCCAGGACGCGGCGACAAAGCTTTGCGCCGCCAGGTTGTAGACCTCGTCTGGCGCCGACTTGATCACCGCGCGCTGCACCGAGCAGGCATCGGCCATGTCGCCGTCCAGGTAGACAATGTCACCCTCGACCCCCATCTCGCGCAGGCGCCAGCGCGAATCGCTGCTGCGCCGTGCCACCAGGCCGTGGACCTTGTAACCCTTGTCGAGCAGCAGTTTGGCCAGATAAGCGCCATCCTGGCCGGTGATCCCTGTGATCAGTGCACTTTTTGTCATTCTTCTTTCACTCGCTTCTCCCAGTCGGACAGGATCGCCCGCAGGGATTGTTGTGTTGTGATTTCAGGCGTCCACCCTGTGGCCTGGGCAAGCTTGGCATGGCTGCCGCACACGCGACGTTGATCCGCGCGGCGAAGGCGTGCAGGGTCTTGAATCAATTGCATGTCGACCTGGGCGAGGTCCCCCAGTTGTTCGATCAGGCTGCGGATGCTCTGCTCGCGTCCCGAGCAAATGTTGTAGACCTGCCCCGGCGCGCCTTTTTCCAGCAGCGCCAGGTAGGCCGAGATCACATCGCCGACATCGAGGAAGTCACGGGTGACATCGATGTCGCCGACTTCCAGGCGAGGCGCCTGCAGGCCTTGTTTGATTCGATTGATTTGCCGCGCGGCGCTGGCGATGACGAAGCTGTCTTTCTGCCCGGTGCCGATGTGATTGAACGGACGCGCCACCAGCACCGGCCAGCCTTCACTCAAGCCCCATTGCAGGCTGAGAAATTCCGCCGACAGTTTGCTCACGGCATACGGATTGCGCGGGCAGGGTGGCTGGAGTTCGCTGATCGGCAACTGCGCTTCGCTGACCTGGCCGTAGACATCGCCGGAGCTGACGTACAGGAAGGTGCCGCTGAAACCGCGCGCCTTGAGGGCTTGCAACAGGTTCAGGGTGCCAAGCAGGTTGATGTTCAGCGTGCGTGCCGGATCGCGGAAGGCTTCGGGAACGAAAGTCTGGCCGGCCAGGTGAATCACCGCGTCGGGCATCTCGGGCCACAGGCCTTCGAGGCTGTCCGGGTGGCCGAGGTCATACCGGGAAGGGACAGGCAGTAGCTCCCAATCCGAGGCATCAGCCTTCAGACGTGATTGGATGTGTTGTCCTACGAATCCACTCAGACCCGTAACGAACAGACGCTTTTTCAAACAGCGACCCCTTGGTCATACATTTCTGCCATTCCCCTACAGGCTTTACGGAGATGTCTGACAGACCGGGTGGATTCGTTGGTCGAAAGACGGGCGAAATGTTTTGTTGTAGTTGTTTGGTAGCCAATCTGTGCCAATTGCTCGGCAATTTCAACAGGTCCAACCGTGACTGGTCAGTTCTCGTTTGCGCAGGGCTATTTATTCTCGTCGGGCGGTTCACGAATCCTCGACGGATGTGTTTAGAATGCCCCTCGTCACGATTATCCAGCGTTCGCCCGGGATGCTCCCTGACCCCGCGAAGCTGACCATTAAAACAAGAACGTAGACGGGCAAGAAGACGATGGACGACGACCGGTCAATGCCGACTCGATCCATGGCTTCGCCGTCATAGAGTGAGGCTGCCGGGACGGTGGTTTCATCGTGGGATGCCATGAATTTCATTCTTTACTCGGACGTCAACGACAGCTCCATCAGCCAGAGCCTTGGTCGTCCCGAATACAGTTACTACTTCGTGCTCAAGGCCTATCGCCCAGTGCTCGAAAGCCTTGGGCGGGTGCATGTGGTGTCGTCGGCTGCCGACGTCGACCCGCTGTATCGGCAGTTGCAACAGGCCGGTCAGGAATGCCTGTTTCTCTCGTTCTCGCCACCGCATAAAACCCCGATCGACCTGCAATGCCCGATGGTGTGCGTCATTGCCTGGGAGTATGACTCGATCCCGGACGAGGACTGGGACAACGATCCACGGCATGACTGGAGCCAGACCCTGGCGCGTCATGGCCGGGTGATTACCTTGTCCAGCCACACGGCCCAGGCCATCCGTCGCACGCTGGGTGAAGACTTCCCGGTGCTGGTGCTGCCTACGCCGTTGTGGGAACGCTTCGCCGATGTTCGTGAGCAGTATCCGAGTACGCCGGTGAACCCCGGCACCACGTTGCAGATCAAGGGCTGCATCATCGACAGCCGTCCGATGGGGTTGTCGGCCGATGGTCTGATCGCGCCGATCTTCAATGAGCAGGAACTGGAAGCCCGCGGCTTGAGTATTGAAGAGCCGGAACCGGAACCTGAGCCAGAACCCGTGCCGCCACCGCCACTGACCCTGCGGCGACGCGCGTTCATCACCAAGCATTACCTGCGCGAAGCCTGCCGGGCGCTGACGACCGACTCCGAGCATTCGTCGCTGTTTTTGCTCAAGCACAACCTGCTGCTGTGGTATCGCGAAGCCGCTCGCGATCTGATGCCGGTCGCTGTCCGCGAACAGCTTTTCCGGTTGCGCACGCCAGTGTCGGAGCCATTGCCGGAACCGCAATCACAGCCCGAACCATTGCCGCTGGCGACCACCGTCAGCGAAGCCATGGAACTGGCCGAGCACCCACAAGCCGTTTTTCCCGATACCAGCGAACGGGTCGAGATCGACGTCAGCGGCGTGGTGTATGTGAGCGTGTTCAACCCCGAAGACGGGCGCAAGAACTGGCATCACCTGATCACCGCGTTCTGCTGGGCCCTGCGTGACGCGGAAGACGCCACGCTGGTGTTGAAGATCACCCAGAACGACTTGTCGACCTACTACGTCCACTTGATCACCTTGCTGTCGCAACTGTCGCCATTCGCCTGTCGGGTGGTGGTCATGCACGGTTATCTGGAGGACGAAGAGTTCGCTAGGCTCTACGGTGCGGCGAGTTTCTACGTCAACGCGTCCCGCTGCGAAGGCTTGTGCCTGCCGTTGATGGAGTTCATGTCCTGCGCCCGGCCGGTGATTGCGCCGAACCACACGGCGATGGGCGACTACATCGATGAGCGGGTCGGGTTTATCGTCAAGTCCAGCCATGAACCGACGATCTGGCCGGAAGACGCGCGCATTCTCTATCGCACCCTGCGCCATCGACCGGACTGGGGCTCGCTGAAAGCCGCCTACGAGGACAGCTACGCCATGGCCAAGAATCGCCCGCAGGATTATCAGGCGATGGCCACGGCGGCGAATGAACGCATGCGCGACTACTGCGGTTTTGCCCCGGTGCAGCAGCGCCTGTCGCAGTTTTTCGGGTTGGCACCGAGCCGCGAAACCACGCCGCTGACAGCCGAGGCGGGGGCTGCATCATGCTGATCATCATTCATTCGGAAACCAACAAGAGCAATATCCAGCAGAACCTGGGACGGCCGGAGTACAGCTATTACTTCGTGCTCAAGGAGTTCCGTCCCGTGCTGGAGCGACTGGGGCAAGTGATCGAAGTCAGCAACCCTGACGAACTGGTGGATCGCTTGTATTTCGACTGCTTGAGCCGTGGCGAAGACTGCATTTTCCTGTCGTTCTCGCCGCCCCATCGCACGCCGATTCATTACGCCTGCCCGACCGTGCCGTTGTTCGCCTGGGAGTTCAGCACCATTCCCACCGAAAGCTGGCAGGGCGAACCTCGTCACGACTGGCGCGTGGTTTTGGATGCGTGCGGCATGGCGATTACCCATTCGACCTTCACCGTCAACGCGGTGCGCGAGGTGATGGGCGCCGACTACCCCATCTGCGCGATTCCCGCCCCCGTGTGGGACCGCTTTGCTGCACGAGGCGAACAACTGAGCAAGCGTGCGGTGGTGGAGCCGGTGCAACTGAACCTGCGCGGCCTGTTGATCGACAGCCGCACCACGGATTTGCGTGCTTACGGCCCACCCGCATTGTGCGAAGGAACCCCGCTCTCGTTCGACGGCCCGCCCCTGGACTGTCAGTTGCAGCTGGAAGGCGTGGTCTACACCTCGGTGTTCAACCCTTACGATGGGCGCAAGAACTGGCAGGACATGCTCAGCGCGTTCTGCACCACGTTCCGCGACTCGCCCGATGCGACGCTGGTGTTGAAACTCACGCACCACGACATCGCCAACGCACTGAACGATATGCTGCATCACCTCTACAAGAACCAGTCGTACCGGTGCCGGATCGTGCTGATCCACGGTTATCTGGCCGATGTGGATTACGAAAGATTGGTCGAGGCCACCAGTTACGTGGTGAATTGCTCGTTCGGCGAGGGGCAGTGCCTGCCGCTGATGGAGTTCATGTCCTGCGGCAAACCGGCGATTGCGCCGCTGAACACGGCGATGGCCGACTACGTCGACAGCGACAACGCGTTCATCGTCGATTCCACCGATGAGCTGACGGCCTGGCCCCACGATCCCCGGGCGGCGTATCGCACGCTGCGTTACGTGACCGATTGGGATTCGTTGTGTACGGCTTATCGCGTCAGCTATGACGTGGCTAAAACCGATGCCGAGCGCTATGCCCGGATGTCGGCCCATGCGGTGCGCAGCCTCGAGCGATTCTGCAGCCAGGCCAGCACCGAACAGCGTTTGCGCACGTTCTTCGAACAACGGCTGGCGCGTGTCAAGGCGTTGCCCGTGGAAGCCTCGGGCGCATGATCCGGCGCTTGCTCGCACGTCTCTGGCCGGCGCCGCTGCCGGCGCCAGTTCCGGTCGCCAGCGTGTCGCCACGGGATGTCGGCTTGCATGACGCGGTCCTCGACGGCTGGTTTTTGAATGACAGCGGCGAACTGCTCAAGGGCTTTGCCATTACGGCGGACGACACCTTGCTGGACGTTGGCTGCGGTGAAGGCGTGGCGTCGCTGTTTGCGGTGCGTCAGGGCGCGTCGGTGATCTTCACCGACAGCGAACACGACAAGGTCCGCGACCTGGCCCGGCAGGTGGAGGCGCAGTCGGATAAACCCAATCTCGGCCTGGTGAGCAACAGCTTGCCGCTGCCCTTGGCCGACGGCTGCGCGAGCAAAGTGGTATGCATGGAAGTGCTCGAACACATCGACCAGCCCGAGCCGTTCATGGCCGAACTGGTGCGCATGGGCCGTCCCGGAGCGTTGTATCTGCTGAGCGTGCCGGCCCCGGTGGGCGAACATTTGCAAAAGGGCATCGCGCCGGCCAGCTATTTCCAGTCACCCAATCATGTGCAGATTTTTACCCCCGAACGGTTTGCCGCGATGGTGGAGGGGGCGGGGCTGGTAATCGAGCATCGTCAGGCCACCGGGTTTTTCTGGGTCATGGGCATGATCTTTTTCTGGGCCAGCGAGCGGGCGGCCGGGCGCGAGTTGAGTGGCGCGGTGCGTGACCGAATCCAGGCGCCGTACCCGCCGCTGATGGAGAGTTGGGCGAAAACCTGGCAGGACTTGCTGGCGCAGCCCAACGGCTTGGCGATCAAGCAAATGCTCGATCAATTCATGCCCAAGAGCCAGGTGATCATCGCCCGCAAACCGCTGGATGCCGGCGACGTATCCGGGAGAACAGCATGAGCAGCAAACGCATCATGGACATCGAGTTGCTGCGCGGCATTGCGGTGCTCGGCGTGTTGTTCCATCACCTGCAAGGCAGCCTGTTCACCGACATCGTGCCGTCGTTGGAACGCATTCATGCCTGGGCGCAGCCGTGGTGGGGCGTCGATCTGTTTTTCGCGATCTCGGGCTTCGTCATCGCGCGCAGCCTGATCCCGGCTTTGCAAGGTTGCAGCACCCGTCAGGAATACTGGCAGCAGACCCGCAACTTCTGGCTGCGCCGGGCCTTTCGATTATTGCCGTCGGCTTGGTTGTGGCTGGCGTTGATGCTGCTGGCGTGTCTATTTATCAACCAATCCGGTGCGTTCGGCACGTTGCACGCCAACTTGCAGGCGACGCTGGCCGGGGTCGCGCAATTCGCCAATTTCCGCTTCGCCGACAGTTTCTATCGCTACGAATACGGCACCAGTTTCGTTTACTGGAGCTTGTCGCTGGAGGAGCAGTTCTACCTGCTGTTCCCGCTGCTGATTCTGGTCTGCCGCAAACACCTGGTCTGGGCCTTGCTGGCGCTGGTCGCGGTGCAGTTGTTCACGTTGCGCACGCCGATCCTGATGGTGGTGCGCACCGACGCACTGGCCCTCGGCATCCTGTTGGCGATGTGGAGTGCGCGGCCCGGTTATGCGCGCTGGGAACCGACCTTCTTACGCCGGCCGTGGGCGGGCGTTTCAGTGTTGCTGATCGTAGCGCTGGCGCTGAGCGTGATGGCCACCGATCGCTTTACCTTCACCCATTACCGGATCGGCGCAATTGCCGTGCTCAGTGCGGTGCTGGTCTGGGTCGCGTCCTATAACCGGGATTACCTGATGCCGGCGGGTGCGCTGAAGAACCTGATGGTGTGGATCGGCAGTCGCTCCTACGGGATTTACCTGATCCACATTCCGGCTTATCTACTGGTGCGCGAAGTGATCTTCCGCTTGCAGGCCGCCGGTTTGCCGAGCCCGGCCGGTCACCCGATCCTGACGGTCCTGATCGCGGCCGGGCTGATCGCCCTGTTGAGCGAACTCAATTACCGCTTCGTCGAAATGCCCATGCGCAATCGCGGCGCCTCGCTGGTGCAACGTCTGAGCACGTCCCGAACCGCCGTCCCATCCTCTGGAGCTACCTCATGCTGAGGCTTTTGAAGAAACTCACGTCGAGCACGCCCGCTCCCGCCGCGCCAGTGGCTCCGGTCGCGGACAAGGTCGATCCGTACATGCTCGGCCTGCGCGATGCGGTGCTCAGCGGCTGGTTCAATCAGCAAACCGACGAGTTGTTCACCGGTTTCCGGGTGACTGCCGAGGACACCTTGCTCGACGTCGGCTGCGGCGATGGCGGCAACGTGCATTTCTGCGGCATGCGCGGGGCGAAGATCATCATTGCCGACATTGATGCGGCCAAGGTTGAAGCGACCCGTTTGCGCCTGGGCGATACCCCGGCCCGGGACGTTGAATGCCACGTGACCGACTGCAATCCGCTGCCGATTGCCGATGGCACCGCCACCCGCGTGGTGTCCACCGAAGTCATCGAGCACGTCGACGATCCGGCGCAGTTCCTCGCCGAACTGGTGCGGGTCGGCAAACCGGGGGCGCTGTATTTGCTCAGCGTCCCGCATCCCAGCTCCGAAGACCTGCAAAAAGACATCGCCGCGCCGGAGTACTTCCAGAAGCCCAACCACATTCGCATCATCAGCGAAGAGCAGTTCAAGGCAATGGTCAGCGAGGCCGGGCTGGAAGTCATCAGCCACAGCCAGTACGGGTTCTACTGGTCGATGTGGATGCTGTTGTTCTGGGAGGCCAAGGTTGATTTCAGCAATGCTGATCACCCGCTGCTCAATCATTGGGCGGATACCTGGCAGGCGATCCTCGAATCGCCACGGGGCGCGCAGATCAAACAGGCGCTGGATGGGGTGGTGGCGAAGAGTCAGGTGATCATCGCCCGCAAGCCCTGAGCAGGACCCACTGTGGGAGCGGGCTTGCTCGCGAATGCGGTGTGTCAGGCAACATTTACGGTGACTGATACTCCCTCTTCGCGAGCAAGCCCGCTCCCACAGGGTTTTGTGTACGCTGTGGCCCTGTGTTTTCAGGATCAGGGATTTCATGTCGTTTTTCGTTCGTCTCTCGGTTCTGCTGGTTGCGATGTTGTTGCTCAATGGCTGTGAGCAAAAGGCATCTCTACCACTCGATCAACAACTCTACGTCTGGCAACGGCAATGGACTCCGGCCCACGAAGCTGCGTTGCGGGACAGCCGCGCCGATTTCTCGACCTTGCGGGTGCTGGCCTTGCAGGCGTTTCCCCAGGACGGGTGGCGTCGGGCGCGGGTTGATCCGGCGTTGCTCAAGCAGGACGGCCGGCCGCTGATTGCAGTAATTCGCCTGGATGGCCAGCTCAAGACGCTGGATCAGGACGAGGTCATTGCGCAGATCCAGCAACTGCTCGGCGACTGGCAAACCCAAGGCTTGACCCTGGCCGGCGTGGAAATCGACCACGATGCCGGCAACGCTCGGCTACCGGCCTATCGCACGTTCCTCACACAGTTGCGCGCCGCGCTGCCGGCGGCTTTGCCCCTGAGCATCACCGCATTGCCAGCCTGGCTCGACAGCCCTGAATTGCCGGGGTTGTTGGCGACGGTCGATAGCAGCGTGTTGCAGGTGCACGCGGTCAGCGATCCGCGCCATGGCTTGTTCGACGCGGCTCAGGCTGAACAGTGGGCCAAGGTCTGGAGCCGCATCACGCCTAAGCCCTTCTACCTGGCACTGCCGGCCTATGGCGTGGCGTTGTTGCCGGACGCCGATGGCGCGCCGGTGGTGGAAAGCGAAGTGCCTATTGAACGTGGCGGCAAACGTCGCGAGTTACTGGCTGATCCACAGCAATTGAGCGCACTCGGCAGCGAGTTGCGCCAGCATCCGCCGGCCCATCTGGCCGGGCTGATCTGGTTCCGTCTGCCGTTACCCGGTGATCGCCGCGCCTGGAGCCTGACGACGTTGGGCGCGGTGGCCCGTGGTGATGCCCTCGACAGTCGCCTGAACCTGCAACTCTCCGAACACAACGGCCTCTATGACATCGCCATCATCAATCAGGGCAACCTCGACAGCGCCTGGCCCGAACGCCTGACGCTGGCGGTGCAAGGGTGTGACGGCGCCGATGCCCTGGCCGGTTATGCGTTGCAACAGCGCCCGGATCTGCTTACCTTCACCCGCCTGCGCGACGGTCGAGTGCCGGCCGGTGGTCAGCGCGCCATCGGTTGGGCACGTTGCACACACATTGATCAAGGAGGTTCGAATGTTCACCCGTAACTGGCCCCGCCATCTGCTCTGCCTGAGCCTCAGTTTGCCCCTGGGTTCGGCGTTGGCCTGTGGGCCGGACTTTCCGATGCGCCTGCTGGATGACCGGGAGCAGTCCCTCGCGGAGCTGCCGGAAGGCAATTTCCGCTTCGAGGTCAATCGCCTCGGGCACGCCATCGCCGGGTTGAAGAATGCCACGGTGGCGACCAATACCCCGGGCAACGGCTACGGCGATGAGCCGGCCTACACCGAGCAACGGGACAAGGCGGAACAGGCCGGTTTGACCGCCGAGCAGCAAGCGCTGGTCACGCAACTGCGCACGTTGACCGATGCGCATCAGGTGGAGATCCAGGGCGCGAGCCTGCCGGTGGATCTGCGGTTGTACCTGGCGGGCGCCGTGGCGTTCAACGCCGGGGATCATGTGCTTGCCGCTGAATACTTTCAGAAAGTCCTGGCGCTGCCGGCCAGTCAACGACCGTTGCGCAGTACATGGGCCGCGTATTCATTGGGGCGGGCGCTGTATGAAATGAGCGCCGAGGCGGGCGCCGGGCCGGATCTGTTGGCTCAGTCGCAGAAAGCCTTCGCGCAGGCCCGTCAGCTGAGCATCGACGGCTTCAGCGACCCACTGGAATTGGGCGTCGCCAGCCTCGGTGAAGAAGCTCGGGTGGTGCGTACGGCGGGCGACTGGAACCGCGCGATCGAACTCTACGCCACGCAAACTATCCACGGTTCGCCGGTGGGTTACGCCTCGCTCAAGCAGTTGATGGCCGAACTCACGGCGCTGCCCGATGATCAATTGGCCGTGTTGCTGGAGGGCAAAACGGTGCAGCAATTGGTCACGGCTTCTTTGATCAGCCGCGTCGGCTGGTCATTTGGTGAACAACCGCCGAGCGAGAAAAAGCTGATCCCGCTGCTGCAAAACAGCACCCGTGGCAGCCTGGATAACGCCGATCGGCTGGCGGCGATGAATTATCAGCAGGGCGACTACGCCAGCGCCAAAGCCTTTGTCGAACACGCGGGCGACGGCGGACTGGCCTGGTGGATACGCGCCAAACTGGCGCTGCGCGAGGGCGATAAGGTTGCTGCCGCAGCGGCTTATGCGAAAGCGGCCCAGGCGTTCCCGCAGCAGGAATCCTGGGGCGAGGCGCGTATCCCGGAATGGGATTACAACGATGTCGTTGTGCAACCCAAATGCCGGGTTGAGGGCGAAAGCGCGATTCTCGCCCTGCAACGGGGCGACTACCTGCAAGCTTTCGACCAGCTCTATCGCAGCCAAGGCATTTACTGGCTCGACGCGGCCACGGTCGCCGAGCGGGTGCTGACCGTCGATGAGCTCAAGCATTACGTCGACACCCAAGTGCCGGCCGTACCGCCGCTGACCCAGCAGGATCGCGACAACTACGTGCCGTTGCCGGTGGCGGCGAAGCTGCGCGATTTGCTTGGACGGCGGTTGTTGCGCGAAGAGCGCTACGACGAGGCGCCGGCCTATTTCGACAACCCCGACCTGCAGGCTAAGGCCAGTTTTTACGGGCAGATGCGTCAGGAAGCCGAATCCAAATGGTGGCCGACTCGCCGGGCGTTCGCTTACTACCAGGCCGCGAACACCGCTCGCCACGATGGCATGGCGCTGTTGGGCTACGAGATGTCCCCGGATTACGCGACCTTCGACGGCAATTACAGCCTGGAGATTCCCGAGCTCAAGGTCGGCCCGTTGATCGCCGAGGGCGAAGTGCTGCGTCAGCAGGCCACGGTGGCGAAGCCGGATGAGCGTTTCCATTACCGTTATGTCGCGACGGCCCTCGCCAGCAAAGCCGCCGATCATCTGCCCCACAGCAGTCAGGCGTTTGCTGCCGTGCTGTGCAAGGCGTCCAACTGGGGCACCCGCCTGGAGGAACAGAGCGCGTTCTATCAACGTTATGTCGAGCAGGGCCCTTATGTGGTCTGGGCCGGTGATTTCGGGCACCAATGCCAGGAGCCGGACTTCCAGAACACCGATAAACGCTACGTAACTCAATTCGTGGACAGTCTGCGTTCGACGTTGCGGCCCTACAAGCGGCTGCTGCAGATCACCGGTGTGTTGGCGGTGACGGCGGCGGCTTTGTTGCTGATCAATCGTCGCCGTCGCCACAAAGCGCAGTAAGGCTCACGCCTGTTGAACGAACGTCAGCCTCAGGGCGAAACCGATCAACAGGCTGCCGAACAGCCACTGCTGCATCCGTTGGGCCGACGGGCTGCGCTGCAGCCAGCGGCCGAGCGCGGCGCCGACCAGTGCGTAGGCGCTGTCGAACAGCAAACCCACGCCGACCAGCACTACGCCAAGGATGGCGAACTGCCCGAGCACCGGCCCGGCCTGGGGATTGATGAACTGCGGCAGCAGTACCGAGCAGAACAGCAACGCCTTGGGGTTGAGCAGGTTGGTCAGCAAACCGCGCTGGATCGACTCGCGCCAGCGCGGTTTTTCGAGCGTGGCGCCGGCGCCATTCAGGTTGGGCAGCATCGTGGTGCGCAGGCACTGAATGCCGATCCACAACAGGTACGCGGCCCCGGCGAGGCGCACCACATCGAAGGTCCAGGGCGCAGCCTTGAACAACGCCGCCAGCCCCAGCGCCGCCAAGGCCACGTGACAACCCCGGGCAATGCCCAGGCCAATCGCCGTGGCCAGCGCCGCGCCTTTGCCCTGGCGGGCGCCGGTTTGCAGCAGCAGGATCATGTCCGGGCCGGGCAGCAGATACACCACCGCCAGCGCCATGAAAAACAGCCAGAGACCTGCCATGTTGCACCCCGTTCGTTGTCGATTTGGTAGGGGCAGTCTAGGGCCGGAGGGCAGGGCAGGTGCTTGCGTAGTTCACTTCTAAAACCTTCTGGATTGGCATAACCTGCCACGTTATGACGTGAATACCATCAGGATCTGCCAATCATGAAACTGGACGCCTACGACCGCAAGATTCTCGCCGCCCTGCAACGGGACGGTCGGCTGAGTAATGTGCAATTGGCCGATGAGATCGGCTTGTCGGCGTCGCCCTGCTTGCGCCGGGTGCGGATGCTGGAAGAGGCGGGGGTGATTCGCGGCTATCAGGCCAACCTTGATCGAGATGAAGTGGGGCTGGGGCTGACGGTGTTTGTCGGGGTCAAGGTTGAACGCCATAACGATGAACAGGCCGAGGCATTTCGACTGGCGGTGACGGCGTTGCCCGAGGTGATTTCGGCGTTCCTGGTGTCCGGGGAATCGGATTTTCTGCTGCAAGTGGTGGTGCCAGACCTGCGGGCCTACGATCGGTTTCTCACCGGGCGGTTGCTGAAGTTGCCGGGGGTGAGTGACATCCGCAGCAACTTTGCGATTCACACGGTGAAGACGCCGGGGGCGTTGCCACTGGAGCATTTGCCGCTTTAGACCGCGTCGCCTGCCTTCGCGAGCAAGCCCGCTCCCACACTTGAAATGCATTCCCATGTGGGAGCGGGCTTGCTCGCGAAGGCGGCCGAACTGACGGCAGCTCACTATCAGACTGCCCACTACATCTGCGTCGCCATCCCCTCCACATTCATCGCCGCCTGGCGCAACGCCTCGGACCGGGTCGGGTGCGGGTGGCAGGTCAGGGCGATGTCTTCGGCGGACGCACTGAACTCCATGGCCACGCAATATTCGCCAATCATTTCACTGACACTCGGGCCGACCAGATGCACGCCGAGGATTTCGTCGGTGCGTTCATCGGCCAGCACTTTGGCGAAACCTTCCGTCTCGTGGTTGATCTTCGCCCGGCTGTTGGCGGTGAACGGGAACTTGCCGACCTTGTACGCGCGGCCCTCGGCCTTGAGCTGTTCTTCGGTCTTGCCGACGCTGGCCAGCTCGGGTTTGGTGTAGATCACGTTGGGAATCAGGTCGTAATTGACCTCGCCGGCCTTGCCGACGATCTGTTCCACGCAGGCCATGGCTTCGTCTTCAGCCTTGTGCGCGAGCATCGGCCCGGACGTGACATCGCCAATCACCCAGACGCCAGCGGCGTCGGTGCGGTGGCCCTTGTTGGCGAGCATGCCGCGTTTGTCGGTGGCGAGGCCGACGTTCTCCAACCCCAGGCCTTGGGTGTAAGGCCGGCGCCCGATGGCCACCAGCACGTAATCGGCTTCCAGCAATTCGGCGGTACCACCAGCGGCGGGTTCGACGCTGAGCTGCACACCGTTGGCCGAGGTGGTGGCGCTGGTGACTTTCGAGCTCAACTTGAAGCTGATGCCTTGCTTGGTCAAGGAACGCTGCAGAGTTTTACCGGCTTCGCCATCGACGCCGGGGCAAATCCGGTCGAGAAACTCGACCACCGTCACCTGAGCCCCGAGACGTCGCCAGACTGAACCCAGCTCCAGGCCAATCACCCCGGCGCCGATCACCACCAGGTGTTTCGGCACTTCGACCAGGGACAGTGCGCCGGTGGAGTCGAGGATGCGCTGGTTATCGATGTCCACGCCGGGCAGGGGAGTGGGCTGGGAGCCGGTAGCGATGATGATGTCCTTGGCGCTCAGCTCGGTTTTGCCGCCCGCGCTGTCGGTCACGGTGACCTTGCCCGGCCCGTCGATATGGCCCCAGCCCTTGATCCAGTCGACCTTGTTCTTGCGAAACAGAAACTCGATGCCTTTGGTCAGCCCGGTAACGCTTTCATCTTTCTGTTTCATCATCTGCGCGAGGTTAAGGGTCGGTTTGACCTCAATCCCAAGGTTGGCGAATTCCGCACCCATGGCCGCGTCATAGAGTTCGGAGGCGTGCAGCAACGCCTTGGACGGCATGCAGCCGACGTTCAGGCAGGTACCGCCGAGAGTGGCGCGGCCTTCGACGCAAGCGGCTTTCAGGCCCAGTTGGCCGGCGCGGATCGCTGCGTTGTAACCACCCGGGCCTCCGCCCAGAATCACGACGTCATAGGTGCTCATGGATGTACTCCTGGATTGAAAGGGATCGGATGGATAAACGTAGCCGTTGGTAAAAATTACGAACGTAATATGTGCGTTCCCGGGCATTTCGGTCAAGGCTTCAGCTAAGCGACAGGTTGTGCACCTTTAGATACAGCTATTTAGAACGGAAATTTCACCACTTTCGTTATAAGGTAACGAGATGTGACGGGTTCGACGTCAGCAACGATAAACACTGGGGTGGTATGCAAGTCGATCTTGATGTCGATGGAACGCAAGTAGCCGGGTTGCCGCGCTTTCAGCAGGCGCTCTTTCAAGGGCGGCGATTGCGTCAGTACGCAATCGGCCTGGGTGCCTTGGCGGCGGTCGGGCTGGTGCTGGCGTTTTTTGTCGCGTTGTTTGCGCCGCAGTCGCTGTGGGGCGCGCTGTTGGTCAATCAGAGCGCCGGGTTGCTGGTGCTGGTCGCCGGCCTGCAATCGGCCGGGTGGGTGACGCAATGGCGTGCGCAGGCGATGAGTCCGGTCGCAACCGTGCCGGTTGTCGTCGAGGACGATACGGTCGCGCCGGTGGGCTGGTACGAACACTTGCTGGATCGGATCGGTCAGCGTTGGGTGCACCTGCTGGCGCAGATCGGCGCCCCGACGTTCTGGCTGATCGGGTGGGCGGTGTTGACGTTGTACAGCATCGAGCAAGTCTGGAACCTCGCGTTACCGTCGGCAGCCTTGGGGTTGTCGGCGAGTGTCGGCGCCGCGCTGTCATTGCTGCTGGCCTTCGGTTTATTGGTGCTGGAGCGTCAACTGGCCCAGCAAAACCTCGCCGAGTGGCCGGAAGCGGGGGCGTTGGCACAGCTGACGCGCGTCGCGATTATTTGCCTGGTGCTGAGTGCGCTGTGTTTATTGTTCGGCAATGACACTTCAGTCTGGCCGGTGCGTCTGGCGGTGCTCATTGGTTTGCTGCCAGGGCTGGTGGCCGTCGAATTGCTGTTGCGCGCCGTGCTGTCGCTGTTCAGTCCGCAACGTGAAAATATTGAGCCGGCGTTGCTGGCGCGCAGCTTCGTCGCCGACATGCTGCGCTGGCCGCCACAACCGTTGCTGGCGTTGCAGCATGAATTGCACAACCGCTTCGGCATCGACCTGCGGCAAATCTGGGCCTTTACCTACATGCGCCGGGCGTTTTTTCCGGTGGTGGCGGTGGTGGCTATCGTCGGTTGGGCGCTCACCGGTATTCACGAAATCCCGCTGCAAGGGCGTGGCATCTACGAACGTTTCGGCAAACCGGTGGAGGTCTTCGGCCCCGGTTTGCACGCGGGTTTGCCCTGGCCGTTGGGTCGAGTGCTGAGTGTTGAGAACGGCGTGGTCCATGAGTTGGCCACCAGCGTCGGTGAAACGTCGGCACCTGTGGTGGCCGAACCGGCTGAAGGTCCGGCCCCGGCGATTGCCAATCGTTTGTGGGACGCCAGCCATGTGAATGACAAATCTCAAGTCATCGCCAGCAGCCGTGCCGACAAACAGAGCTTCCAGATCGTCAATATGGACGTGCGTTTCGTCTATCGCATTGGCCTGAATGACAAGGACGCGTTGGCCGCGACCTACAACAGTGCCGATGTCCCGACGCTGATTCGCAGCACCGCCAGCCGCATCCTGGTGCACGACTTTGCCTCGCGCACCCTCGACGGTTTGCTCGGTGAAGACCGGGTAGGGCTTGGCGACGAGATCGGTCGCGCGGTGCAGGCCGACCTGCAAAAACTCGACAGCGGCGTGGAAATTCTCGCCACGGTGGTCGAGGCGATTCATCCGCCGGCCGGCGCGGCCAATGCCTATCACGGCGTGCAAGCGGCGCAGATTGGGGCGCAGGCGTTGATCTCCCGTGAACGGGGTGCGGCGGCGGAGGCGACCAACCAGGCGCAATTGCAGGCCAGCATCGCTCGCGATCAAGCCACCGCCAGTGCCCGTGAAATCAACGCGACGGCGCAAGCTTCGGACCTGCGTTTCAACGCCGAGCGCAAAGCCTACGCCAGTGCTGGCCAGGCCTTTGTGCTGGAGCAATATTTCAATCAACTGACCCAGGGTCTGGCCAACGCCAAACTGCTGGTACTCGACCATCGCCTGGGCGGCAGCAGCAATGCGCCGACCATCGACCTCCGTACGTTTACGCTGCCGGCTGACCCTGCGTCGCCGCGTAACACCGCTCAGCCAGGAGCCACCCATTGAGCCAGTCGCATACTCCCGATCACGATGACCACACTGGCCACGATCACGGCCACGGCGGGCATCACCACGGTCATCATCATCACCACGGTGCTCCCGAGGAAGCCGGCCCTTTCCCGTGGCGGCGCATGGGCTGGGCGGCGTTGCTGGTGGCGTTCGCCATCGCCGCCGCGAGCCTGGTGCAAGTGCGCTCCGGGGAGGCCACGGTGATTACGCGTTTCGGCAATCCGTCGCGGGTATTGCTGGACCCAGGCCTGGGCTGGCGTTGGCCGGCGCCGTTCGAAGCGGCGATTCCGGTAGACCTGCGGTTGCGAACGACCTCCAGCGGTTTGCAGGATGTTGGCACGCGGGACGGTTTGCGCATCATCGTTCAAGCTTATGTGGCGTGGCAGGTGCAGGGCGACCCGGACAACGTACAGCGCTTTATGCGCGCCGTGCAAAACCAGCCCGATGAAGCGGCGCGGCAGATTCGCACCTTTGTCGGCTCGGCACTGGAAACCACCGCCAGCAGTTTTGATCTGGCCAACCTGGTGAACACCGACGCCAATCAAGTGCACATCGCCGATTTCGAAGCGCAGTTGCGTCAGCAGATCGATCAGCAGTTGCTCACCACGTATGGCGTGCGCGTGCTGCAAGTCGGTATCGAACGGCTGACGCTGCCGTCGGTGACGCTCACCGCCACCGTTGATCGCATGCGCGCCGAGCGTGAAACAATCGCCACCGAACGCACGGCCATCGGCAAACGCGAAGCGGCGCAAATCCGCTCCGCTGCCGAACGTGACGCGCGCATCGTGCAGGCCGATGCCACGGTGAAAGCTGCTGACATCGAAGCGCAATCCCGGGTCGAAGCCGCGCAGATTTACGGCCGCGCCTACGCTGGATCGCCGCAGCTCTACAACCTGCTGCGCTCCCTCGACACCTTGGGCACGATTGTTTCACCGGGCACCAAACTGATTTTGCGCACGGATGCTGCGCCATTCCGCGTATTGGTGGACGGTCCGCCGAGCCTTGAAAACAAGTCCGGGTTGCAGCCATGAATTTGGTTCCACGTGGAACAAATGAATTAAGCAGCCCCTGGATTCAGGCCGGGCGCTTGGCTTTTCTGGCGCTTTACGCGGTGACGGTATTGGCTGCTTTGGCTTGGGCGTTCTCCAATGTGCGGCAGATTGATCCGCAAAATCGCGCTGTGGTTTTGCACTTCGGCGCCCTAGATCGCATCCAGAATGCCGGCCTGTTGTTGGCGTGGCCACGTCCGTTCGAGCAGGTGATTTTGTTGCCAGCGGCGGACCGGGTCATCGAGCGTCGGGTGGAAAATCTGTTGCGCAGCGATGTGGCGTTGCAGGCTGATCGCGTGGCGACATTTGCCACACCGCTCAGTGATGCACTCGCCGGCTCCGGTTATTTGCTGACCGGTGATGCCGGCGTGGTGCAACTGGATGTGCGGGTGTTCTACAAAGTCACCGAGCCGTATGCCTTCGTCCTTCAAGGTGAACACGTGCTGCCGGCTCTGGATCGGCTGGTTACCCGCAGCGCCTTGGCGCTGACGGCGGCGCGGGATCTGGACACGATTCTGGTGGCACGACCTGAACTGATTGGCGCCGATAACAAGGCCGCCGAACGTCGCGAGCGCTTGCGCGGTGATCTGGTGCAAGGCATCAATCAGCGCCTGGCGGAACTGACGGCAACCGGGCAGGGCATTGGCATCGAAGTCGCACGCGTCGATGTGCAATCGAGTCTGCCCGACCCCGCGGTTAATGCGTTCAACGCCGTACTGACCGCCAGTCAGCAGGCTGACAAAGCCGTGGCCAATGCGCGTACCGAAGCCGAGAAACTCACTCAGACCGCCAACGAGCAAGCCGACCGAACCGTGCAGGTGGCTCATGCCCAAGCCAGTGAACGACTGGCCAAAGCCTCGGCCGATACCGCGACCGTATTGAGCCTGGCCAAGGCGCAACAGCAGGGCACCGATCCGCAAATGCTGCTGCGGATTTACCGAGAGCGGATGCCGAAGATTCTCGGCCAGGCCGGCTC
Organism: Pseudomonas sp. dw_612; assembly: GCF_018449725.1. Lineage (GTDB taxonomy): Bacteria > Pseudomonadota > Gammaproteobacteria > Pseudomonadales > Pseudomonadaceae > Aquipseudomonas. The sequence goes on from NZ_JAAVVC010000003.1 coordinate 181,022, forward strand.
GGTGACGACGGTCGATCCGAAAGACGATTCCCGCCTGATCATTCAGGGAGCTGCACAATGACTGCCCACACCGCCGCCGCACCGAGCATGTTGTCCTCGGCTGAACAACGCAGCGCCGCGCGCCAATTGACCCTGGCCATGCTCGCCTTGGGCTTGCTCGGGTTAGGGTTGATCTGGCGCTGGGTGTCACCGGAGCAGACCGGGGTCAGCCAGTTGCTGCTGGGGTTTGCCTCGTTGCTGGTGGCCGTGCCGGTGATGCGTTCGGCCTGGTACAGCTTGCGTTACCCGAGCTTGCACGGGATCACTGATCAACTGATCGCCCTGGCGATGCTCGGTGCCTGGGCCACGGGCGATCTACTCACGGCGGCGTTATTGCCGATCATCATGATCTTCGGTCATGTGCTGGAAGAGCGCAGCGTGATCGGTTCCCAGGAGGCGATTCATGCCCTCGGCAAACTGACTCGCAGCCACGCGCGCAAAGTCCAGGCTGACGGCACTGTGATTGAAGTCGACAACGGCACGCTCAAGTCTGGCGACATTGTGGAAGTGCGCGCTGGTGATCGAGTGCCGGCGGATGGTCGGGTGTTGTCCGGTCAGGCGAGCCTCGACACGGCGTCGATTACTGGCGAGTCGGTGCCGTTGGAAGCCGTGGTTGGCATGAGCGTGTTCGGTGGGGCGATCAACCTTGATGGTCTGTTGCGCATTGAAGTCACCCGCACCGGCAACGAATCGACCCTCGGCAAAGTCATCGCGCTGATGCAAAGCGCCGAGCGTTCCAAACCACCGATTACTCGTTTGCTTGAACGTTACGCCGGCAGCTACATGGTGCTGGTGTTGCTGCTGGCCGCCGTGACCTGGTTCATCACCAACGATGCTCAGGCCATGTTGGCGGTGTTGGTCGCAGCTTGCCCATGCGCGTTGGTGTTGTCGGCGCCGGCCACCGCGATTGCCGGAGTCGCGGTGGCCGCACGGCACGGGATTCTGATTCGCAGCTCGGCGTTCCTCGAAGAACTGGCGGACCTGACGTCGCTGGTGGTGGATAAAACCGGGACCCTGACTTTCGGCACCTTGCGCCTGCAATCCATCGACAGTCCTTTGGAAGACCGTAGCCACGTACTGAAACTCGCCGCCAGTCTTGGCTCCGCGAGCAGCCACCCGGTCAGTCGGGCGTTGGCCAGTCTGGTCACTCAGGAACATTTTCTGTTGCTGTCGGATATCCATGAACGCCAGGGTCTGGGTGTGGTGGCGATGACGGAGCAGGGCGAAGCGGCGCTCGGGCGTCCGGAATTGTTCGCGCAATTGGGCATCGCCACTTCGGCTGTTCCCGAACACGACGGACCGATTGCCGGGTTGGCGCTTAACGGTGAATTTCTCGCTTGGCTGTTGCTGGCGGACACCGTCAAACCTGAAGCGCGGTTTGCCTTGAATGAATTGCGTGAGCTGGGCTTGGGGCGGCAGTTGCTGCTCACGGGGGATCGGCAGAGTGTCGCGCACACGCTGGCTCGCAATGTCGGTATCAGCGACGTCGAAGCGCAGGCCTTGCCCGAAGACAAACTCAATCGCGTACTGACGGAAATCGGCAGTGGTTTTCGGCCGATGGTGGTTGGCGACGGTATCAACGATTCCCTGGCGCTGAAGGCCGGTGTTGTCGGCGTGGCCATGGGCGCTGGTGGGGCGGACATCGCCCTGGCGTCGGCGGACATCGTGCTGATCGGCAGCGACCTGCGCCGGCTCGGGACTTGCGTACGGTTGAGTCGCCAGTGCCGCCAGACGTTGCAGGTAAACGTGATCATCGGTTTGGGCTGGACCCTGGCGATCGTTGCCTTCGCGGCGTTCGGTTGGCTCGGCGCGGCGGGGGCGATGATTGCCGCGTTGCTGCATAACCTGAGCACGTTGCTGGTGTTGGGGAACGCCGGTCGTTTGCTGCGGTTTCAGGAACCTTTGCTCAAGTTGAAAGATGACGCCTGAAAAGACTCTGGCCCGGGAGATATCGACGACCTGAAATTTTTAGAACTGTGTGCATTTTTCGTAGTCATCTAGGGTGAAGGCCATCAGTTTGTAGATTCACGACGGCTGGTTGAAGCGCCGCGAGTTATAGAAAAACGCTATTAAATCGATAGCCGGCTATTTTTCTAATGATGGTGTACCCTCACATCAGACGTCTGAAACAAGGGGGATTAACCATGCTCGCGCAACTTCCACCGGCCTTACAGAATCTGCAGCTACCGCTACGCCTGCGACTCTGGGACGGCCATGAATTCAATCTGGGGCCGACGCCCAGCGTCACCATTGTGGTCAAGGACCCACAAATGGTTACCCAGTTGACCCATCCAAGCCTGGACGCACTGGGGGCAGCATTCGTCGAAGGCAAGCTTGAGCTGGAAGGCTCAATCAGCGATGTCATCCGCGTCTGTGATGAGTGGAGCCAGGCATTGCTCGGTGACGCGGACAGTCAGCCGGTTCGCCTCGTCCACGACAAGGAAACCGACGCGAAGGCGATTTCCTACCACTACGACCTCTCCAATGCGTTTTATCAACTGTGGCTCGACAGCGACATGGCGTATTCCTGCGCCTATTTCGAGACCGGCAGTGAAACGCTGGAACAGGCCCAGCAAGCCAAATTCCGTCATCTATGCCGCAAGTTGCGTCTGCAACCGGGCGACTACCTGCTGGATGTCGGTTGCGGCTGGGGCGGGTTGGCGCGGTATGCTGCCCGGGAGTTCGGCGCAAAAGTGTTCGGCATCACCCTGAGCAAAGAGCAACTGGCCCTGGCCCGTGCACGGGTTAAAGAGGAAGGCCTGGAAGACCTGATTGAACTGCAACTGCTCGACTACCGCGATCTGCCCCAGGACGGGCGTTTCGATAAAGTCGTTAGCGTCGGTATGTTCGAGCACGTCGGCCATGCGAATCTGGCGGAGTACTGCAAAATCCTGTTCGGCGCGGTGAAGGAGGGCGGCCTGGTGATGAACCACGGGATCACCGCCAAATACACCGATGGCCGCCCGGTCGGACGCGGTGCTGGTGATTTCATCGAGAAGTACGTGTTCCCCAACGGCGAGTTGCCACACCTCTCCATGATCTCTGCGGAGATCAGCGAAGCGGGGCTGGAGATTGTCGACGTCGAAAGTCTGCGGCTGCATTACGCGCGCACCCTCGACCATTGGAGCGAACGCCTGGAAGACAATCTGGAAGCCGCCTCCAAGGAGGTGCCGGAGCAGGCCCTGCGAATCTGGCGGCTGTACCTGGCCGGTTGCGCCTACGCCTTCGCCAAGGGCTGGATCAACCTGCACCAGATCCTCGCGGTGAAAGCCCATCCGGATGGCAGCCATGAACTGCCCTGGACTCGCGACGACATCTACACGCCTTAAAGGATCGGTGAAATAAGCCGGGCGACCCGCATGCCAATCTGTTGCAGGCGGTGGGTCTCCCGGCTTTCTTCTTTGGCGATCTCGTGGGCCTGGGCGAAATCATCATTGAGCATCTGCTCCACCTCGGCGGCGAACACGCTGTCGACGGTCAGCAACATCACTTCGAAATTCAGCCGGAATGAACGGTTGTCCAGATTGGCGCTGCCAATGGCGCTGATTTCGCTGTCGATCAACACCACTTTCTGATGCAGGAATCCCGGCTCGTAACGGAACACCCGCACGCCTGCGCGCACCGCTTCGAAGGCGTACAGGCTGGACGCGGCGTAGACGATCCGGTGATCCGGCCGCGACGGTAACAGCAGCCGCACATCCACTCCGCGCAGTACGGCCAGACGTAACGCGGCGAACACCGCTTCATCCGGAATGAAGTAGGGGCTGGTGATCCACACCCGTTCCGTCGCCGCATGAATGGCTTCGACGAAGAACAGTGAACAGGTTTCGTAGGAATCTGCCGGGCCGCTGGCGAGCAATTGGCAGAGCACGCCGTCGTCCGGGTACACGTCGGGCAGGATCAGCGGCGGCAGCGTGCGGGCGGCCCAGAACCAGTCTTCGGCAAACGATTCCTGCATGCAGGCCACCACCGGGCCGCGCACCTGAACGTGGGTATCGCGCCACGGCGCCAGGGGCGGTTTCTCGCCCATGTATTCGTCGCCGACGTTGTGCCCGCCAACGAACCCCAGCACGCCATCCACGACCACGATTTTGCGATGGTTACGGAAGTTGACCTGGAACCGGTTAAGCCAACCACTGCGGGTGGCAAACGCTTTGACTTCGACGCCGGCGTCGCGCAACGGTTGTACGTAGCTGTGGGGCAACGAGTGGCTGCCGATGCGGTCGTAAAGTAGATAGACCGCCACGCCCTCGGCGGCTTTCTTCAGCAGCAGGGCTTGCAGGCGCTGGCCGAGTCGGTCGTCGTGAATGATGAAGAACTGGATCAACACCGCTTCTTTCGCGTGGCTGATGGCATCGAAAATCGCCTCGAACGTGGCGGTGCCGTTGATCAACAGGCGCACTTCGTTGTTCGCCAGGCATGGCATGCGCCCCAGTTTTGGCATGGCTCTTAAGGACGCGTAGGCGCTGGATGCGCGGGCGGTCAGGGCTTCTTCAACCCATGGTCGCCAGTTCAGCTCGGAGATGGCCTTGCGCATTTCCTCGTTGGCCTGGCGCCGGGCCTTGATGTAGCCATCGAAGGTGCTGCGGCCGAAGACCAGATAGGGGATAAGCGTCAGGTAGGGAATGAACAACAGCGACAGGGCCCAGGCGATGGAGCCTTGGGCGGTTCGAACGGTCAACACGGCGTGGATGGCGGCAATCAGGCCCAGCGAGTGCAGTAGCGCGATCAGATAACCGAAAATGTGCGGTCCAAAATAATCCATGGGGCAACCTTGCTCCTGAAGATTCAATACGTAAAAGACCATGTTCCGTGCAGAATGTCGCTATTTAATTGGCCCATGAACTGAAGCACATGGCTGACGTCTAACGGCCACTATTGATCAGGAGTTTCTCGATGAACGTTCGTCTGCTGGGTTTGGCCATGGCCCTTGGTTTGTCCCTTCCTGTGGCTGCTCAGGCGCAGATGCTGCAACCGGGTCTGTGGGAATTGACCACGAGCAATATGAAAGTCGATGACCAGAACCTGCCGGATCTGCAATTGATCCTCGGCCAGTTGCAAGGCCAGATGACCCCGGAACAACGGGCGCAACTGGAGAAGCAGGGCATCACCATGGGCGGCAAAGGGATTCGTGCGTGTCTGACTCAGGCTCAAGTGGCGTCGGACAATATTCCGCTGACGGACCCGCAATCGGGCTGCAAGCAGGAAATCACCGACCGTAGCGGCAACCAGTGGAAATTCCGCTTCAGTTGCCCGAAAGCGCAAGGTGCGGGTGTGGCGACGTTCCTCAGTGATCGTGAGTTCACCACCAAGGTCAACGGCACGTTCAACGCGACCGGCATTCAGCAGAAGGGTAGCCTTGATACCCGCGCGGTTTGGTTGGGGCAGGATTGCGGGACGGTTAAGCCAAGAGCCTAAAAGCTTCGCGAGCAAGCCCGCTCCCACATTGGATCTGTGTCGTTCACAAACAATGTGGGAGCGAGCTTGCTCGCGATGGCGTCAGTTCAAACGCCACAATCTTTGGGATGTAAAAACCCACACACCTCATCAATCCGCATCTGCCCAAAATCCTCCCCACTGCAACTGCGCACGCTGACAAACCCGCCATCCTTTTCCTTCTCGCCGACCACCAACAGGTACGGCACGCTTCGCTCGCTGTGCAGGCGAATCTTGTAGCCGATCTTCTCGTTGCGCAGATCAACGTGGGCGTGCACCCCACTGCGGCGCAGCTCCTCAGTCACCGATTGGGTGTAAGCGATCTGGCGTTCGTCGATGTTCACCACCATCACTTGCGGCGGTGCGCGCCAATGCTCCAACTCCTGTCGGCTCGGCCAGCATGTCCCGTAGATCCGTTGCAGCGACGTGCCGCCGACATGATCCAGCGCAAAGGCTTGCAGCACTTTGGTGGCCGGAACGTGAGGACCTCTGGTCAAGAATTCGCCGTCCCCGAGGCGATACACCGAATGCCGTTCGGTGGCGGTTAATGGTCGCTGTCGAATGGAATGATTGGTTGCCGCCAGCGCGTGCATCCGCATTTCAATCGGCGTCAGGTCCGCCAGTGTTAACGCGCGCTCCAACGCAAACTCATAAAAGAATCCATCACCCAGCGCCGATCCCTTCAGCAACAGGACGCTCGGATGCAACTGCTTCACCGCCATGGCCAGCATCAACGCACAGGAGCGGCGCAGGATCTCCAGGCCATCGGGCTCCTGAGGCGTGACGATGCTGACCCGGGCATCGCCCTGGATCATGAACCCGCAATCGACCAACACACCGTCCACCCGACCGGCCACCGCCGCTTTGGCCAGCGCGAACCCGATACTCGCCGCCAGTTCATACACGGACAGAGGCTGATCGTATTCACGCAGTGAGCCGTCGGGCAGGGTGATGTGGATCATGGTCACTGTTCTCGGGAATGGGCGTTAGCGCATGAAGCGCAGGGGCAAACCCTGGCAACTGTCATGTAGACGATTGGCGTGCCAGGCAATTTGCCCCGACACCAGGGTGGTGCTGACGCTGTGGCGAAAACGATTCAGGGCAAAAGGCGTCCAGCCGCACTGCGAGAGGATCGGTTGCTGGGAAACAGCGACGCCTTCGGGCTCCGGTTTGATCAGCACCAGATCGGCCCAATAACCTTCGCGTAGATAACCACGGTCGGGAATCGCAAACAAATCGGCGACCCGGTGACTGGTCTTGGCCACGAGCGTGGCGATCGGCAGCACTTCGTCCGCGACCAATTCCAGCAGCGCGGGGAGGGCGTGTTGCACCAGCGGCAGACCGGACGGCGCCTGACTGTAAGGCCGCTGCTTTTCGGCCCAGGTGTGAGGCGCATGATCGCTGCCGATCACGTCCAGCCGATTGCTCAGCAGAGCTTGGCGCAAGGCATCACGGTCGGTCCGGGACTTGATCGCCGGGTTGCACTTGATCAGGTTGCCCAGGCGCGGATAGTCGCGATCATCGAACAGCAAATGATGCAGACAGACTTCGGCGGTGATGTGTTTCTGGGCCAGTGGTTTGTCTTCGAACAAGGCCAGTTCGAGTGCGGTGGTCAGGTGTAAAACGTGCAGTCGGGTGCCGTGACGCTTGGCCAGTTCCACGGCCATTGAGGAGGAACGAAAGCAGGCCTCGGCATTGCGGATCAGCGGATGGGCGGCGGCGGGAATCTGTTCGCCGTAGAGTTCTCGCAGTGTTGCGGCATTCGCATCGATGCTGGGCGTGTGTTCGCAGTGGGCCAACAGGATCGTCGGCACGTCGGCGAACAGCCGCTCGAGAATCCGCGGATCGTCCACCAGCATGTTGCCGGTAGAGGCGCCCATGAACACTTTCACCCCGGCGACTTCGCTAGGATTGAGCGCGGCGACGGTGTCCAGGTTGTCGTTGCTCACACCAAAGTGAAAGCCGTAGTTGGCCACCGAATTGATCGCCGCCCGACGCTTTTTGTCGGCCAATGCTTCGAGTGTGAGCGTGGCCGGGTTTGTGTTGGGCATGTCCATGAAACTGGTGATGCCACCGGCCACCGCCGCGCGAGATTCGGTGTAGAAGCTGCCCTTGTCCGGCGCTCCCGGATCGCGGAAGTGCACCTGGTCATCGATCATGCCTGGCAGTAGCCACTGACCCCGGGCATCGATTTCCACGTTCGCCGTTTCGCCTTCGATGCTGCTGGCGATCTTGACGATGCGGCCATTGCTCACCAGCAGATCGCCGTCAAATACGCGACCTTCGTTCACCAACCGGGCATTGCGAATCAGCACGCTGCTCATGGTCAGAACTCGTTCTGCAGTGCTTTGTAGCCGCGCACCAGATCGACGTTGGTGCGCGCCACGTCTTCGGAAAACTCCGAGGCGCTGATGCTCACCGGCGGGAACTGCGACAGGTCGGTGCCTGGGCCGATGCGTGTAGTGGACGGCACGTAGAAGGCATCGGGCAAGTCCCGGCCGTCGACTACCGAGTTGTGCCGCACCACGCAGCCGTTACCGACCGAGCAGTTGAACAGCACGCTGTTGAAGCCGATGAACACCCGGTCACCGACGGTGCACGGACCATGAACGATTGAGCGGTGGGCGATGGAACTGAACTCGCCGATGGTCACCGCCGCGCCGGACTTGGAATGGATCACCACGCCGTCCTGAATGTTGGAGTTGGCGCCGATAGTGATCGGCTCCATCTCGCCCGAGGCATCGACTTCGTCGGCGCGAATCACCGCGTAGGGACCGACGAAGACGTTCTCGCCGATCACCACTTTGCCGCAGATGATCGCGGTTTTATCCACGTAAGCGGACTCCGCAATCACCGGCAGATCACCTGAAGGATTCTTCCGGATCATGGCTTGCTCAACGCGTCGTACAGGGTGTTGAGGTTGTATTCGAACAGCCCGGCGAAGGTGCTGGCGGGGCCGCTTGCCGCGAGCGCATCAGAGTAAAGCGTACCGCCGATATGGGCGCCGCTTTCATCGGCAATCTGTTTTAGCAGGCGGGCGTCCTTGATGTTTTCCATGAACACCGCTTTGACCTTGGCCTGGCGAATCTGGGTGATCAACGCCGCCACTTCCGCCGCCGACGGTTCACGCTCGGTGGACAAACCTTGCGGCGCCATGAAGTCGATGCCGTAGGCCTGGCCGAGATAGCCGAACGCGTCATGCGACGTCACGATCTTGCGGTTACCCGCTGGCAGCGAACCGAGCTTGGCCTTGGCTTCGGCGAGCAGGGCGTAGATCTGTTTCAGGTAGGCTTGGCTGTTGCGCTGGTAGTCGGCCTTGTTCGCCGGGTCGGCGGCGATCAGCGCTTTGGTGATGTTGGCGATGTACAACTCGGTGTTCGCCAGGTTGTGCCAGGCGTGCGGGTCGGGAACGGTTTCGCCGTCTTCATCCAGCGAACGCGGAATCACGCCGTGGCTGGCGCTGATCACCGGCGCTTTGGTTTCGGTGCTGGTCACCAGGCGATCCAGCCATGGTTCGAAGCCGAGGCCGTTCTTGATGATGAGCTTGGCCTTGAGCAAGGCTTTGGCATCGTCCGGGGTCGGCTCGTAGGTGTGGGCGTCGGCGTCCGGGCCGACCATGTTAGTGATCTGAATATGCTCGCCGCCGACCTGATGGGTCATGTCGGCAAGGATGCTGAAACTGGTGACGACCTGGAGTTTTTCTGCGGCAGACAGCGACATCGACAGCATCAAACTGAACAGCACGAGTAAAGCGCGCATCGGGAAACACCTCATTAGGATGTGAGCAAAGGCGGGCGGCGCAGCAAGCCGTGCACCGGACCGAACACCACGGACAGCAGATACAAACCGCCAGCTACCAGCACGATGGCCGGGCCGCTGGGCAGCGAGTAGTAGAACGACAGCAATAATCCGAACCACACCGAGAGGCTGCCGAGCACGGAGGCGATGGCCATCAGCACCGGCAAGCGACGACTCCAGAAGCGCGAAGCGGCGGCCGGCAACATCATCAAACCGACCACCATCAACGCGCCGATGGCCTGGAAACCGATCACCAGATTCAGCACCACGAGGGTCAGGAATACGCCGTGGGCGAGTGGCCCGAGACGGCTGACGGTTTGCAGGAAGAGCGGGTCCAGGGTGTCCAGCAACAACGGTTTGTAGATCAGGGCCATGGCGATCAGGCTGAAACCGGAGACCCAAAGCATGCCGGTGAGCGTCGGCCCGTCGACCGCCAATGCCGAACCGAACAGCAGGTGCAGGAGATCCAGGCGTTTGCCCGCGATGCCGAGGATCAGTACACCGCTGGCCAGGGAGATCGGGTAGATCGCGGCGAGGCTGGCGTCTTCCCGCAGGCCGGTACGGCGGGTGATCCATGCGGCGAGGCCGGCCATGCTCAGGCCGGCGCCGAGGCCGCCGATGGTCAGTGCGGGGAGGCTTAATCCGGCGAACCAGAAACCCAGCGCGGCACCGGGCAAGATGCCGTGAGCGACGGCGTCGCCGATCAGACTCATGCGGCGCAGGATTAGAAACACGCCAAGCGGTGCGGTGCTGCACGCCAGGACCAACCCCCCGAGCAATGCCCGACGCATGAAGACGAACTCGTGGAACGGTTGCCAGAGGTGCGCGGCAGCGATCATCAGGCCACCTGCGTTTGGGGTTGTTGGTGGATCAGTTCGGTGCTGGGGCCGAGGGTGCAGCCGCTGCTTTTGATCAACAGGGTTTGGGGAATGTGTTGGCGCACGGCGCAGAGGTCATGACACACGACGACCAGGGTTCGGCCTTCGGCGTGCCAGGCGCGGATGTGTTTCCAGAGCAGTTCCTGGCCGAGTTCATCGAGCGCGGCGTGGGGCTCGTCGAGCAGCAGCAAAGGCGCTTCGGCGAGACTTAAGCGGGCGAGCAGGGCGCGTTGTAATTCGCCACCGGAGAGCGCCATCAACGGGCGGTGTTCCAGGCCTGACAGACACCAATCTTCCAGTACCGCTTTGAGTTTTTGGCTGCGGGCTTCAGGCGATTGCTTGCTGCCCCAGAATCCAGCGGCCACCAGCTCTTGGAGGCTGATGGGGAATTGCCGGTCCAGGTGTTGTTGCTGCGGCAGGAACGAGAGGCCGCCCTTGCGTGGAACATCCAGCACGATTTTGCCGGCCAGTGGTTTTTGCAGGCCGGCGATGACTTTCAGCAGGCTGCTTTTGCCCGAGCCATTGGCGCCGATGACAGCGGTCAGGCTGCCCTCGGGCAGTTCGAAATCTACCGCCGGTGTGAGGGGTTGGCCGGGTGCGCCCCAGCGTAGGGATTGGCAGCGGATCATGCGGCTGACTCCCAGTTCCAGTGGCTTTCGGCGACGGCGTCGTGGGCGTGAAGACTTTCGGCGTGCACGACTCGTATGTGGAATCCATTGATGCCGGGGGAGCGTTTCAGGGCCAGGTTCAAACGTCGTGCGGCGTCCTCGCAGAACATCAAGTTCTGACCGTTGGCCAGGGCGAAGGCTTGTTCATCGGCGCGTTTTACTGCCGTTTGCACGGCTGTGCCGAGGGCGGCTTCGGCGTCGTTGATGACGGCGATTAATGGCAAATCGTCGAGATAGTCATCCAGACGCAGCTGCAATTGAGCGGTACTGCGTTGACTGTGAGGTGTGGCGACGATGCCTTTTGTCGAACCCAGCCAAGCCAAAACATCGGCGTGTTGCAAGGGTGTATTGGCGAAATCATCGACGAATTGCTGTTGGATCAGTTGTCTCGACAACGCTGCGGAGCACGGGCACGTAGAGGAATAAGGCACGTCGATTTTTAGTTCCACGTGGAACATATCGTTTTTCAAACGTGCTTCGATGCTCGCTGGATAGGTTTTCCAGCCGGCTAATGGGCTGATCAGTGCCGGTCGTTTGAGCAGTAAATCGACGTGAATTTTCAGGTAAGCGCTGGAGGACAATCCTTGGTGGCTGTCGAGAAAATGCTGCAAGACGCGGCGTAGTAATCCCGGCGTGAGGTTCTCCCGTTCAAGTATTTCCAGCGCCAGATACAGCCGCGACATATGAATGCCGCGCGCTTCACCATCGTCCAGGCTTACGCCGGCATCGGCTTTTGCGCTCAGCCGTTGGCCATCGAACAAAACAGGAAGAGCAATGCCGCACATGCCCACCCACTCGAGTGGCAGGGCTTGGCGTGAGGCCTGCGCGGCGATATCCGGCAGAGTCAGCGCATTCATGAGCAGGTCCATCGTGGGAGTTGGTTTGGCATGTTATATTATTACACTAACATCGACGATGCCTTTTTCGCCAGCGGGCTTTCACCATGCACAGACGTCACTTGCTCAACCTGATTCTGGCCAGCGCGGCCTTCGCTTTACCCTTTGGTGTTTCGGCTACGCAGATTCGTAACGCACGGCTCTGGCGTTCGGATGACAAGCTGCGATTGGTGTTCGATCTGAGCGGGCCGGTGCAATTCAAGACGTTTTCCCTGAGCGCGCCCGAGCGGCTGATCATCGATCTGAGCGGCGCGAACCTCAGTGGCGATTTCAGTCAGTTGGCGCTGAACAACACGGTGATCCGCTCAATTCGCTCCGGTCATTTCGGCCAGGGCGATACGCGGATCGTCCTCGACCTCAGCGAGCCAGTGCAGCTCAACAGCTTTCAGTTGCCGCCCCAGGACGGGCAAGGTCATCGACTGGTGCTCGATATGAAAACCGCCGCGCCGTTACAGATTGCCGCTGCGCCAATCCGCGAGCCGATCATCGACAAGGCCCATCCCAAGCGCGACATCATCGTGGTGGTCGACCCCGGCCATGGAGGGAAAGACCCGGGCGCGGTCGGCGCCAAAGGTGAGCGCGAAAAAGACGTGGTGCTGTCGATCGCCCAGCTACTGGCCAAACGACTGAAACGCGAGAAAGGCTACGACGTGAAACTGGTCCGCAACGACGACTTCTTCGTCCCGCTGCGCAAACGCGTGGAGATCGCCCGCAAGCACAACGCCGACATGTTCATCTCGGTGCACGCGGACGCCGCGCCACGCCTTACCGCGTCCGGCGCCTCGGTGTATTGCCTGTCTGAAGGCGGCGCGACCTCGGCCACGGCGCGGTTCATGGCGCAGCGAGAAAACGGCGCGGACCTGCTGGGCGCCACCAGCCTGCTCAATCTCAAGGACAAGGACCCGATGCTCGCCGGGGTGATTCTCGACATGTCGATGAACGCCACCATCGCCGCCAGCCTGCAACTGGGCAGCACCGTGCTCGGCAGTCTGGCGAGCATCACCACATTGCATCAGAAGCGCGTGGAACAGGCAGGATTTGCCGTACTGAAGTCGCCGGACGTGCCATCGATCCTGGTGGAAACCGGCTTTATCTCCAACGCCCGTGACAGTCAGCGGCTGGTGACGGCGCGACATCAGCAGGCCGTGGCAGATGGTTTGTTCGACGGTCTGCAGCGCTATTTCCAGAAGAATCCGCCGCTCAACAGTTACGTCGCCTGGCAGCAGGAACAGAAAAAAGCGCAGGTCTAGCAGCCGGTAATCCGGCTGCAGGTGAATTTGCCGCTACTGCCGCCGGAGCTGGAAAACCGATTGATGGTGGTCCAGCCAACGCGGCGGTTGTAGCCGACCCAGGCTTCGCCATCGGAAGCGAGGCCGGTGAAGAACGTCAGTTGCCCGTAGCGGCTGCTGGTCTGCGCCCAATAGCGTTTACCGACGACTTCGAAGCCGCGCAAATAAATCGTACTGCCGACGGTGTTGACGCTGTAGGCGTTGCCGTCGGGGTCGACGCACGCGAGCAGATTGGCGCTGCGGGTGCATTTGGCCAGGCTCGGGATCTGTCCCCAGGCATCGACGGCGACCAGTAGCGAAAGACCCAGCAACGAATACTTCAGGACGTTTCCCATGGCGTTTCTCAAGGAGCGAACGGGTTCAAGCATCGTGCCCTTTGTCGTGGTGAGCAAGAGGGGAGTGGTTTGTTTGTGTTGTTATACTATAACATTAAAAACATGCTTGCCCTTGTACCCCAAGAACGTGAAGAGCTGCGCGAACGCCGCAAATGGGCGATTTGACCGGCCACATCCTGTGAGGAATACCTGATGCCCAATCGTCTTCCCGTGACCGTCCTGTCGGGCTTTCTCGGCGCCGGCAAGAGTACGTTGCTGAATTACGTACTACGTAATCGCGAAAACCTGCGGGTGGCCGTGATCGTCAACGACATGAGCGAAATCAACATCGATGGCAGCGAAGTCCAGCGCGATGTCAGCCTGAACCGTGCCGAAGAGAAGCTCGTGGAAATGAGCAACGGCTGCATCTGCTGCACCTTGCGCGAAGACTTGCTGGAAGAAGTCAGCAAACTCGCCAAGGACGGTCGTTTCGATTACCTGTTGATCGAATCCACCGGTATCTCCGAGCCGCTGCCCGTGGCGGAAACCTTCACCTTCCGCGACGAAGAAGGCCAGAGCCTGGCCGACATCGCCCGGCTCGACACCATGGTCACCGTGGTCGATGGCATGAATTTCCTGCTCGACTATCAGGCCGCCGAAAGCCTCGCGTCCCGTGGCGAAACCCTGGGCGAAGAGGATGAGCGTTCGATCACTGACCTGCTGATCGAGCAGATTGAGTTCGCCGACGTCATCCTCATCAGCAAGATCGACTTGATCAGCAGCCAGGAGCGCCAGGAACTGATCGCGATCCTCGAGCGGCTCAATTCCCAGGCGGACATCATCCCGATGGTCATGGGCGAAATTCCGCTGGAAAAGATCCTCAATACCGGTCGCTTCGACTTCGAAAAAGCCGCCCAGGCGCCAGGCTGGTTGCAGGAGCTGCGCGGCGAGCACGTGCCGGAAACCGAGGAATACGGCATTGCCTCCACCGCCTATCGCGCCCGCCGGCCGTTCCATCCCCAGCGCTTTTTCAGCTTCATCGACCGCCCGTGGGTGAATGGCAAACTGCTGCGCTCCAAAGGGTTTTTCTGGCTCGCCAGCAAGCACATGGACGCCGGTAGCTGGTCCCAGGCCGGCGGTTTGATGCGCCACGGTTTCGCTGGTCGCTGGTGGCGTTTCGTGCCGAAAACCCAATGGCCGCAGGACGAGGAAAGCACCGCCGGGATCATGGAAAACTGGACCGCGAGTACTGGCGATTGCCGCCAGGAACTGGTGTTCATCGGCCAGAACATCGACTTCGCGCAGCTCACCGCCGAACTCGACAATTGCCTGCTCACCGACGATGAAATGGCCCAAGGCATCGAAGGCTGGCGTCTGCTGCCAGACCCGTTCGGCCCCTGGCACGAAGAGGCGGCCTGATGCTCACACTCAACCCTGTGGGAGCGAGCCTGCTCGCGAAGGCGTCCGCCCGGACACCACGCCAACATCACGGAGCTAACCCGAAAGTCCTGACAAAAATCCTCCACGACGACGCCAATCTTGCCGTCTGGCAGCGCCAACTCCCGGTACACATTGCCGACTTCGCCAGCCTGTTGCTGTCCCTGAACGAGCCACTGGCTGAGTCGCTGTCCCTGGAATTGCCCAACGAAGACTCCGAGCCCAATCTGCGCGGATTGGCCTCGAGTTTCAGCGATCTGGAAGGCTACGAAGGCTTCATCGCCGACGTGTCCTGGCTGGTTAGCGCCTTCGCCTGTTTGCTCGGCGCCCGGCATGTCGGCTTGCGCTTGCGGGTATTGGATAAAGCGATGTGCCCGCGCTTCCACGTCGATCATGTGCCGGTGCGGTTGATCACCACCTACGCCGGTGTTGGCAGTGAGTGGCTGAAAGAAGGGGCGATGGATCGCCGGCAACTGGGCAAACCGGACGCCGAACCGCAGTCGCAAATCCAGCAAGTCAGCAGCGGCGATGTGGCGCTGCTCAAAGGCGAGAAGTGGCACGGCAACGAAGGCTTCGGCTTGATCCACCGTTCGCCGCAACCGGCACCGGGTGAGCGCCGGTTAATCCTGACGCTTGACTGGCTGAACTAGGGTTTGAGCCAGGTGCCCTGGCTCTGTGCCTCACAAAACGGCTGTAAATACGCCGCATCGGTGGCCACGCCGTAATAGTGAATATCCTGCCGGTAAGGCATATTGGCGACTTGGGCGTTGCTGCACACGCCGAAGGCACCGGTCGGGCATTGGTCGACGTACTGCACCTCGACTTTCTGCCCGGGCAGGTTCGGCTGGCAAAAGCCGTCGGCGAACAGCTTTTCCGGGATGTTGCGGTTCTGCTGGCAGACCTTCACGTCGAGACGTTCCGCCTGGCTATGGACCACGCACGCCTGGGCCAGCGCCTCACCCGACGTTAACGCCAGCAGCAACGACAATCCCATCAACCGCATCCTCTACCTCCTCAGAAAACTTCGACCATGTTGCAGAACATCCCCACCCACGTCATCGCTGGCCCGTTGGGCGCCGGCAAGACCAGCCTGATCAAGCACCTGCTGGCGCAGCGGCCGGCGAATGAGCGCTGGGCGGTGCTGATCAATGAGTTCGGCCAGATCGGCCTCGACGCCGCGCTGTTGACCCAGGACGCCGATGGTATCGCACTGGGCGAAGTGGCCGGGGGCTGTTTGTGTTGCGTCAATGGTGCGCCGTTTCAGATTGGTCTCGGGCGTTTGTTGCGCAAGGCGCGGCCGGATCGACTGTTTATCGAACCTTCCGGGCTGGGGCATCCGGCGCAGTTGCTGCGGCAGTTGAGCGAGGTGCCGTGGGTTGGGGTTTTGGCGCTTCAGCCGTGCGTGCTGGTGCTGGATGCCCAGGCGCTCGCCGCCGGGAAACCGCTGCCGACGGCGCAACAGGAGGCGCTGAACAGCGCGGGTTTGTTGCTGCTGAACAAGTCAGAAGGCCTGGATGGTGGCGATCGTCAGCGAATTGCTGCGCACTTGCCGATGCGTCCGCTGTACTGGACGCAGCAGGCGGTCTTGCCGTTAAGCGAATTGCCGGGGCTTGAGGCTAAAGGCGTTGCGGGTGTGGATAACTTCATCGTCCCCAAGGGGGTGGCGCAGATGCCGGCCATCTGGCTGGATCCCACGTTCCCGATTTGCTTGAGCCAGGAACAGGAGGGCGGCTGGAGTATTGGCTGGCGCTGGCATCCGAGTCAGACGTTTGATTCGGCGCTCATTGGCCAGTGGCTTGGGACTCTTGCCTGGCGGCGGGCGAAGCTGGTTATCCACAGCGTCGGCGGTTGGGTTTCAGCGAATGCGGTGGATAACTCGATGCTGGAGTGGCAGCCGAGTGAATGGCGCCAGGATTCGCGGATTGAGCTGATTTTCAGTGAGGCGCAGGATGTGGACGAGTTGCAAAACGGTTTAGACAAGTGCCGATATTTGCGCGGTCTTTGAGGCCGTCTTCGCGGGCAAGCCCGCTCCCACAAAGGAATGCATTTCAATTGTGGGAGCGGGCTTGCTCGCGAAGGGCGCTAACTGACGACATCAACCTTCAAGGCCGCCACTTGGTGTGTTCCTGCCGCCACTGGCTCATCTCAATCACTTCACCACGCGGCTTCACCACCTCAACCACCGGCGGCGTGTCGTCAAACGGCATAGGGTAGGGCGCCAGCTCAATTTGCGCACTGTGCGCGCCAAACTGGGTAATGGTTCCGGTGTGGCGGGTTTCGCCGGTCACGGTGAATTCGAAGTTATACACCCGCGCCAGACGTCGACGGCCGTTGGCATCTTTGATAAAACCGATTTTTTTCAGCGCCACATTGCCGTCGAGCAACTCGATTTCGAGTTTGGCGCAATGCTGCTTGACCCGCTCCAGTGCGCGCTCGCGCAAGCCGTGGTTATGCCACAGCCACGCGGCGCCAGTGGCCAGCAGCATTAGCACGAAGATATTTCCGAGGGTCAGCATCAACAAAGTGCTCCAACAAGATAGTGCCAGCTTAACTGCGTCGCCGGTCTGTCGTACAGGCTGGGTTTAGTCGCATACTGCGCGGCTCGAATTTCAATCGTTTTACGGAAAACTCACCGCATGAAACGTACGCCCCATCTGCTCGCCATCCAGTCCCACGTGGTGTTCGGCCACGCTGGCAACAGCGCCGCGGTTTTCCCGATGCAGCGGGTCGGGGTGAATGTCTGGCCGCTCAACACCGTGCAGTTCTCCAACCACACGCAATACGGGCAGTGGGCGGGTGAAATATTGCCGCCGCATCAGATTCCCGAGCTAGTGGAAGGCATCGCCGCGATTGGTGAACTGGGCAACTGCGATGCAGTGCTGTCCGGTTACCTCGGCAGTGCGGCTCAAGGCCGGGCGATTCTCACGGGCGTGGCGCGGATCAAGTCGGTCAATTCCAAGGCCTTGTATCTGTGCGATCCAGTGATGGGCCACCCTGAAAAGGGTTGCAGCGTGCCGGCCGAGGTCAGCGATTTCCTGCTGGAAGAGGCGGCCGCCGTGGCGGACTTCATGTGCCCGAACCAACTGGAGCTGGACAGCTTCTCGGGGCGCAAGCCGCAGTCGCTGTTCGATTGCCTGGCCATGGCGCGAGCGCTGTTGGCGCGCGGGCCGAAGGCGGTGTTGGTCAAGCACCTCGATTACCCCGGCAAACCGGAAGAGGTTTTCGAGATGTTGCTGGTGACGGCGGAAGACAGTTGGCATTTGCGTCGGCCGTTACTGGCGTTTCCGCGTCAGCCGGTGGGCGTGGGCGACCTGACGTCTGGGTTGTTCCTGGCTCGCGTGCTGTTGGGGGACAGCCTGGTGGCGGCGTTCGAATTCACCGCGGCGGCGGTCCACGAGGTATTGCTGGAAACCCAGGCCTGCGCCAGCTATGAGCTGGAACTGGTGCGGGCGCAGGACCGGATCGCGCATCCGCGGGTGCGGTTTGAGGCGACGCCGATCAGTCTCTGAGTTCTGCGTTGAGCCCATTCGCGAGCAAGCCCGCTCCCACACGGAATCTGTCGTGTTGCACAAAATGTGTGCACACCGAAGAACCTATGTGGGAGCGGGCTTGCTCGCGAAGGCGATCTAAAGAACACCCTCTACCTTGCTGGAGCCATCAGGCGTCGCCCTTGATCTCCTGATAGCGCTTTTCCAGCTCCTGACGAATCTGCCGGCGCTGCTGGGCCTGCATGAAGCGGCGCTTGTCTTCGCTGTTCTGCGGTTGCAGCGGCGGGACGGCGGCCGGTTTGCGCTGGTCATCCACCGCGACCATGGTGAAGAAGCAGCTATTGGTGTGGCGCACCGAGCGCTCGCGAATGTTTTCGGTCACGACCTTGATGCCCACCTCCATCGAGGTATTGCCGGTGTAGTTGACCGACGCCAGGAACGTCACCAGTTCGCCGACGTGAATCGGCTCGCGAAAAATCACCTGATCCACCGACAAGGTCACCACGTAGCGGCCGGCATAACGGCTGGCGCAGGCGTAGGCCACTTCGTCGAGGTATTTGAGCAGGGTGCCGCCGTGGACATTGCCAGAGAAGTTGGCCATGTCGGGAGTCATCAATACCGTCATCGACAGTTGGGCGTTTCCGGGTTCCATAGCGTTCTCACGGGTCAAGGCAGAATTTCGGGAGCGCACCTCTGCGGGTGCGTAGCGGGTTTTTCAAAACCAACCATTATCGGGACGCCGGGCAGGTGGCTGCCGTCACGCGCTGATCGATCTGTTTCCATATATTGCACCGCCTTTCTGTCGGAAGTCGCGGTGTTACGCTCCAGAAAGTCGATCTCAAGGAGCCCCATACCATGCATGCCATCAGTTTCATTCAGGATCTGGCAGTGATCATGTTGGTCGCGGGCGTGGTGACCGTGCTCTTTCATCGTTTCAAACAACCGGTGGTCCTCGGCTACATCGTCGCGGGCTTCATCATCGGCCCTCACACGCCGCCGTTCGGCCTGATCCACGATGAAGACACCATCAAGACCCTCGCTGAACTGGGGGTGATTTTCCTGATGTTCTGCCTGGGCCTGGAATTCAGCCTGCGCAAGCTGTTCAAGGTCGGGGCCACGGCGTTTATCGCGGCGTTTCTGGAAATCGTGTTGATGATCTGGATCGGCTACGAGATCGGCCGCTGGTTCGACTGGAACACCATGGATTCGCTGTTCCTCGGGGCGATTCTGGCGATCTCCTCAACCACCATCATCGTCAAGGCCCTCAACGACCTGAAGATGAAGAACGAGCGCTTCGCGCAGTTGATCTTCGGTGTACTGATCGTCGAAGACATCCTCGGCATCGGCATCATCGCCTTGCTGTCGAGCATCGCGGTCAGCGGTACGGTGAGTTCTGGCGAAGTGTTCTCCACGGTCGGCAAGCTCTCGCTGTTCATGATTGTCGCGCTGGTCATCGGCATTCTTCTAGTGCCGCGATTGCTGGCCTACGTGGCCAAATTCGAAAGCAATGAAATGCTGTTGATCACCGTGCTGGGCCTGTGTTTCGGTTTCTGCCTGCTGGTGGTCAAGCTCGAATACAGCATGGTTCTTGGCGCCTTCCTGATTGGCGCGATCATGGCCGAATCCCGGCAGTTACTGAAGATCGAACGCCTGATCGAACCGGTTCGCGACCTGTTCAGCGCCATCTTCTTCGTCGCCATCGGGTTGATGCTCGATCCGATGATTCTGCTGCAATACGCCTGGCCCATCGCGGTGATCACCGTGGCGGTGGTACTGGGCAAGATGTTGTCCTGCGGCCTCGGAGCCTTTATCGCCGGCAACGATGGACGCACCTCACTGCGGGTCGGGATGGGTCTTTCGCAGATTGGCGAATTTTCCTTCATCATCGCCGCGCTGGGCATGACCTTGCAGGTCACCAGCAACTTTCTCTATCCGGTGGCCGTGGCGGTTTCGGTGCTTACCACGCTGCTGACGCCGTACCTGATTCGCGCAGCCGATCCGCTGTCGATCAAGCTTGCGGAGGTGATGCCGCGGCGCCTGAGCCGTGTGCTGGGGATGTACGGCGAATGGCTGCGCAGCATTCAGCCCCAGGGCGAGGGCGCGCTGCTGGCATCGATGATTCGGCGGATTCTGTTGCAGGTCGGGGTCAATCTGGCGCTGGTGATCGCGATTTTCTTCTCGGGCGCGTTTTTCGCCGAGCGCATGTCCGAATATCTGCAAGGCTGGATCAGTGATCCGAGCTGGCAGAAAGCGTTGATCTGGGGCGGGGCGTTGCTGGTGTCGTTGCCGTTCCTGATCGCCGCCTATCGCAAGCTCAAGGCCCTGTCGATGCTGTTGGCGGAGATGGGTGTGAAGCCAGAGATGGCCGGGCGTCACACGCAGCGAGTGCGTCGGGTGATCGCTGAAGTGATTCCGATCCTCTCGCTGCTGGTGATCTTCCTGCTGCTGGCAGCCTTGTCGGCCAGTATTCTGCCGACCAACAAGTTGCTGGTGCTGATCGCGGTGGTCACCGCCGCCGTGGCGGCGCTGCTCTGGCGCTGGTTCATCCGCGTTCACACGCGCATGCAGGTGGCCTTGCTGGAAACCCTGGACAACCACAAGGAGTCGTCCGGGCATTGAGCTCAGGCCTGTAGCAGCTGCCGAAGGCTGCGTTCGGCTGCGAAGCAGCCGCAAAATCAGGCGCCAAGGTGTTTCAGGTTAACCGAGTCTTACGGGTTTACGACTGCTTCGCAGCCGAACGCAGCCTTCGGCAGCTGCTACAGGGGTGAGTAAGGTTCGATCAGCTTTCCAGCCAGACGTCCCGCGCCCAGTGCCACACCGATTCCCAGGTTTCTTCGGCAATCAGTTCTTCTTCGGCTTGCCACAGCACGACGGTGCCGTCTTCTTCAACCAGGTAGTAGTCGTCACCGTCCTGGCAGATCGGGATCATGCTGCGATCAACACCGGCGTCCCAGGCGTTGGCGGCAACGTCCGGCAGGTAGGTGTGGGATTGCGGGTCGGTCACCGTGACCGGCTCCAGGCTGCCGTAGACAACGTCGCTGACGGTCAGCAAAAATTCTCTGAAGACAAACGGAATGTCGATGAACAGTTGTTCTTCGATTTCCACGATCTGATCTTCGTCGGGCAACTCCAAGGGGACCGGGACCGGTTCGTTGGCTTCACGCAGTTGTTCGATGATTTCTTCCACGTCCGGGATCCTCTTGCTTGATGGCGCGGTTTATATGGGGCGGTTTATACAGTAGCTCGCTATAGATGCAACCGCGAAATAGAAAACCCCGGCCGAGGCCGGGGCTTTTTATAGGGATAGCATTGCGACAGATTTAACGCCCGTCGGTTCAGCCGTTCTGGCGGATACCGGCGACCAGCCAAGGCTGGTTCTCGCCCTGTGCACGTTCCATGTTCCAGCTTTCGCTGAACATTTCACCCTGGTCGAAACGCGAGGTCTTCGACACACCGCTGAAAGTCAGGGTGGCGATGGTCTTGTCGGCCCGATCATCCACGCCGTCCAGTTGTACCTGGAGGTTATCAATGTAGGTGGACTGGAAACCGTCGCCCAGATCGGCACGTTCGCGTTTGAGGAACTCCAGCATTTGCGGGGTCACGAACTCGGAGATCTTGTCCATTTCGTTGGCATCCCAGTGCTGTTGCAGGGACTGGAAGTGGTTGCGCGCGGCTTCGATGAAATTCTGCTCATTGAACCAGGCCGGCGCGTTGATCACCGGACGAGCGGCGGCAGGTGCTGCCGAACCACCGAAGATCGAACCGCCAGCAGGCTGGTTCTGGAACGTTTCACGCTGCATCGGCGCGCCAGCCGGAGCGAGATGCTCCTGCTGCTTGCGGCGACGGGCGGCGATGAAGCGGAAGATCAGGAAGGCGATGACCGCCATGATCAGGATGTCGAAGATTTGCATGCCCTGGAAGCCGCCGCCCATGAACATGGAGGCCAGCAGGCCGCCGGCGGCGATACCGGCCAGAGGTCCGAGCCAGCGCGAAGCACCGCCGGCCTTGGCCGCAGCGCCAGCGGCACCGGCAGCACCCGCAGTGGCAGCAGCGCCGCCCGCAGCAGAAGAAGGTGCCATTTGGCTGGTCTGATGGGTCGGCGCTGCGCCGGCGCTTTTGCCGCCACCAAAGCGTTTGGCGTTGGCGTCGAGGCTCATCGTCAGGCCGATACACAGCGCCATGGCGATGCTAAGAAAACGTTTCATAAGGGGAATTCCCATTTGTGGATTGCACGCCGGTCATGTTGCACAGCTGAAGTGTCACTGGCTAGCGGCAGAGTGTTTCGGGCTTTTGCCTGACAGGTTGCGTTCAGCTTCGGTCAGCGCAATAAGGCTTGTTAACTTTGGTCCGTAAGACGAGCGGACAAGTTCTGTAGGAAGGATGCCTAGCGTCGTAGCGCCAGCAAGATCACGCCGGCCGTAATCAGACCGATGCCACCCCATTGGCGCAGGTCGAGTTTTTCGCCCAGCAGGAGCACGCCGAGCACCGCCACCAGCACCACGCTGAGTTTATCGACCGGAGCGACCAGAGAGGCCGGCCCGAGTTTCAGCGCACGGAAGTAACAAATCCATGACGCACCGGTCGCCAGTCCCGACAGCAGCAGGAACAGGTAGCTCTTGGCGGAGATCGATCCTAATGACTGATATTGGCCCGTTGCGTACAAAATCAAGGCCAGGCTGACCAACACCACCATCGTGCGCAGGAGGGTGGCGAAGTCGGAATTGACGTTTTCGATGCCGATCTTGGCGAAAATCGCGGTCATGGCCGCGAATGCCGCTGACATCAGGGCCCAGAATGTCCAGGAGGAAAAGAAGCCTGAGCCCATGTTCGCACCTATATAAGATCAACCGTGCCAGTGGGATGCACACCGAACCCTGTGGGAGCGTGCTTGCTCGCGAAAGCGGTGGATCAGCCAACATTTCTGTTGGATGGAAAACCGTCTTCGCGAGCAAGCCCGCTCCCACAGAAAAGCCCTGTGCCGGGCTTCAGATCGCTTCCAGCTTCGCGTAACCGAGCATCAGCCACTTACTGCCTTCCCCAAAATTCACCTGCACCCGAGCCTGCGCCCCGGCGCCTTCGAAGTTCAGGATCACGCCGTCGCCAAATACCGAATGCCGTACCGCCTGACCCAGGCTGAAACCGGTGTCCGGGATTTCGCTACCGCCGAACAGGCTGCTGGAGCTCTGCTGCTGGCCGCCGCCGAAGGGACGGCTGACGCTGTTGGACAACCGCACTTCCTGGATCAGGCCTTTCGGTACTTCACGTACGAAACGCGACACCTTGTTGTAAGTCTCGCTACCGTACAGGCGACGGGTTTCAGCATAGGTCATCACCAGGTTCTGCATCGCCCGGGTGATACCGACGTAGGCCAGGCGCCGTTCTTCTTCAAGGCGACCCGGTTCTTCGAGGCTCATCTTGTGCGGGAACAGGCCTTCTTCCATGCCCACCAGGAACACGTATGGGAATTCCAGGCCTTTGGCGCTGTGCAACGTCATCAACTGAATGCTGTCTTCGTGCTCGTCGGCCTGGGTGTCGCCGGCTTCCAGCGAGGCATGGCCGAGGAACGCCGACAGTGGCGTCAGGTCTTCGTCTTCTTCCGCGTTTTCGAAGTTGCGCGCGGCGCTGACCAGTTCCTCAAGGTTTTCTACCCGAGCCTGGCCTTTCTCGCCTTTTTCCGCTTCGTGATAGGCAATCAGCCCCGACTGCTCGATGACGGTTTGGGTCATCAGGTGCAGCGGCATGTCCATGCACTTGGCGGCAAGGTTCTCGATCAGCTCGATAAACGCCCCAAGCGCGCCGGCCGCACGACCGGTCAGGCCCTTGTTCGCTACCAGCAAGCGCATGGCTTCCCACATCGACACATCGCTGTGGCGCGCGTGGTCGCGAATCGCTTCGACGGTTTTCTCGCCGATGCCACGGGCCGGCACGTTGATCACCCGCTCCAGCGCCGCATCGTTGCCGCGACCTTCCAGCAAGCGCAGGTAAGCCATCGCGTTCTTGATTTCCGCCCGTTCGAAGAAGCGTTGACCGCCATAGATGCGGTAGGGGATTCGCTCGCGCAGCAACGCTTCTTCCAAAACGCGGGATTGGGCGTTGGAGCGGTACAAAATCGCGATATCACTACGCGCAAAGCCGGTTTTCAGCGCGCTTTCGATGGTTTCCACCACGTAGCGTGCTTCATCGTGTTCGTTGAACGCGGCGTACAGATTGATCGCCTCGCCTTCGCCGCCGTCGGTCCACAGCTCTTTGCCCATGCGCCCGGTGTTGTTGGCGATCAGGGCGTTGGCAGCCTTGAGGATCCCGGCGGTGGAGCGGTAGTTCTGCTCCAGACGAATAGTCTCGGCATCCGGGAAGTCGTCGGAGTACTGATAGATGTTCTCGATTTTCGCCCCGCGCCAGCCGTAGATCGACTGGTCGTCGTCGCCGACCACCATCAGGCTGTCGCCGCCCTTGGCCAGCAGCCGTAACCAGGCGTACTGCACGGCGTTGGTGTCCTGGAACTCGTCCACCAGAATATGGCGGAAGCGCTTCTGATAGTGCGCCAGCAGGCCCGGGTGATCGCGCCACAGGTCGAGGGCGCGTAGCAGCAGTTCGGAGAAGTCGATGACGCCCGCGCGCAGACACGCGGCTTCATAGGCTTCATAAATGCTGCGCATGGTCGCCAGAAACAGGTCGCCGCTGGCCTGAATGTGTTGCGGGCGCAGACCTTCGTCTTTCTGCCCGTTGATGAACCACTGGGCCTGACGGGCCGGCCAGCGTTGCTCGTCCAGGCCCAGCTCGCGAATCACCCGCTTGACCAGCCGTTGCTGGTCGTCGCTGTCGAGAATCTGGAAGGTCTGGCTCAGCCCGGCTTCTTGCCAGTGCGCCCGCAGCAAGCGGTGCGCCAGGCCGTGGAACGTGCCGACCCACATGCCGGCCGGATTCAGGCCCATCAACTGTTCGATGCGATGACGCATCTCCGCAGCGGCCTTATTGGTGAAGGTCACCGACAGGATGGAGTGGGGTGAGGCGTTCTCGACCTGGATCAACCAGGCGATACGGTGCACCAGCACTCGGGTTTTACCGGAACCAGCACCGGCCAGGACCAACTGACGACCCACGGAGGCAGCTACGGCCTG
Source organism: Pseudomonas sp. dw_612 (assembly GCF_018449725.1). GTDB lineage: Bacteria > Pseudomonadota > Gammaproteobacteria > Pseudomonadales > Pseudomonadaceae > Aquipseudomonas. The sequence continues at coordinate 206,383 of NZ_JAAVVC010000003.1, forward strand.
GCGTTGGGCATCGTTGAGGGAGTTCAGCAGAAGGGAGAGATCATCGCGCATCGGGCCATTCTAGGGGGCGGCGCCACACCGGGCAAACATCGCTTTGAATTAGCCGATGAAAGATGAACGGAGGACGACCGGTCGGTCACTGGCTGCAAGCGGCGGCGGGGCTCGCTTGGGGGCTTTTATATGGATGCCGGCGGTCGAGACTTTGGTCTACTTTGTGATCTGGAGCAGTTTGGTCCCGGCCTTTGCTTGTGTATGCTCCGTGCACAATTCGGGCTCACCACGCTCATTATAAGAACAAGAAAATTGCCTATGACCCTCAGCTCCGACCTGTCGGGCCCCTCTGTGGAGCCCCGGGTTATCCGCAAACAGTACGCCATGGAAATGGCGGTCGAACGCACGCGCCTGCTGTACCAGGGCTCGCTGTTGCCGACGCTGTTCATGCTGATCAATGGCCTGGTCTGCGCCGGTTTGCTCTGGAGCCCGCAGCGCTACTTCCTGGTCAGCGTCTGGCTGGTGTGGTTGCTGTCGCTGGTGGCGCTGCGCGTGATTCAAGTGGCGGCCTTCGATTCAGCGATTCCCAATCGCCAGGCCCATCCGATCTGGATCCGCATGTTTCTGCTGGGTTCGGCCATGACCGGCCTGACCCTCGCCGGCGCCGGCATTGCCCTGGCCCCCGCTGACACCTTTATCCAGCAAGCCTGGGTCTTCGGCCTGATCGGCGCCGCAGCGCTGTCGGCCAGCGTCGCCTATGCGGTCAGCCTGCCGGCATTTCTCTCCTTTACGTTGCCCTGTCTGCTGCCGGCCATCGGCTATATGTTTTGGGGCGGCGATGAACAACAGCAGGGTTGGGGCTGGTTCGGCCTGATTCTGCTGGGTGCGTTGAGCGTGGTGGCCTGGCAGGTCAATCGGCTGATTGATCGCGGTTTGTTGCGGCGCTTCCAGAATCAGGCGCTGATCGAGCATTTGCAATTGGCTCAGACCAAGAGTGACCAGCTTAATTTCGAACTGGCCAAGGAAATCGACCAGCGCCGCCATGCTGAAGAAGAGCTGCGCGAAGCCCAGGTCGAGCTGGAAAACCGCGTCGCCGAGCGCAGCCAGGAACTGAGCGCCGCCACCCAAGCCCTGAGCAAGAGCGAAGCGCGCCTGGCGTTGGCGTTGAAGGCCAGCGAATTGGGGCTGTGGGACTGGAACCTGCAAACCGACGAAGTCCATCACACGCAGATTCAGGAGTTGTTCGGCCTGGCGCCGGAATACGTGACCGCCATGCTCAGTCACCTGCGTCCGCGCCTGCACCCCGACGACGTGCCGCCCCTCAAGCGCGCGTTGATCGAGCATTTGAAGGGCCGCAGCGAGGATTACCAGATCGAATACCGCGTGCGACACGGCGACGGCCACTGGGTCTGGATCGAAGACCGTGGCCGGGCGGTGGAACGCAGCGAAAATGGCAGGGTGATCCGCATGGTCGGCACCCGCCGTGACATCAGCGCCAGCAAAGGCCAGGAAGAACAGCGACAACTGGCGGCGACCGTGTTCGAAGCTGCCAGCGAAGGCATCGTAATTTTCGACCCGGATTACGCGCTGATTGCGGTCAACCAGGCTTTCAGCCGAGTGACGGGCTACGACATCGAGGACATGCTCGGGCGCAACGTCGTCGAGTTGCCGTGCAGCCGCGATGCCCGCCGGCACTACAGCGCGATTCATCAATCTCTGGAGCAGCACGGCACTTGGCAGGGCGAACTGGTGGAAACCCGTAAGAACGGCGAGTTGTATCCACAGTGGTTGCAACTGAATGCTGTGCGCGATTCTCGGGGAAAGGTCAGTCACATTGTCGGCTTCTTCGCCGATCTGTCAGCCCGGCGCGAATCTGAAGAACGCATGCGCTACCTGACCCACTACGACGAACTCACCGGCCTGGCCAACCGCTCGCTGTTCCGCGAACGGCTGCGCGAGGCTCATCAACGGGTGCGACAGGGCGGGCGACGCAGTTTGGCGTTGCTGCACATCAATCTCGATCGTTTCAAGCTACTCAACGACAGCCTCGGCCATGAAATCGCCGATCAGTTATTGCAGAAGATGTCCCGGCGGCTGGTCAATGCCTTGCCGGAAGCGGACACCATTGCGCGGCTGTCCGGCGATGAGTTCGCGGTGTTGTTCGATGCCTATGGCAACCTGTCGAGCCTGGCGCGAGTGGCGACTCGCTTGTCCGCCAAACTGCGTTTGCCGGTGACAGTGGATGGCCATGAACTGGTGGTCAGTGCGTCCATGGGCATCAGCCTGTTGCCGGACAACGCGCGGGAAGTTTCTGCGCTGGTCAGCCAGTCGAACATGGCCATGCAACACGCCAAACACCTGGGCGGCAACAACTTCCAGTTCTACACCGACAGCCTGCAAGCCAGCACCCTTGAGCGTTTGCAGCTGGAGAACCAGCTGCGCAAAGCCATCGAAGAAAAGCAGCTGAAAGTGTTTTACCAACCGAAACTGTGCCTCGCCACGGGCCGTTTAAATGCAGCCGAAGCCCTGGTGCGTTGGGATCATCCGACCATGGGCCGAGTGCCGCCAAACGATTTCATTGGGCTGGCCGAGGAAACCGGGCTGATTGGCCCGATTGGCGAGTTCGTGTTGCGCCAGGCCTGCTGGCAAGCCTGCGAATGGCAGCGCCAGGGACTTGCACCGATCCGGGTGTCGGTCAACCTGTCGGTGCATCAATTGCGCCAGGGCAAACTGGTCAGCCTGGTGCGTCAGGTGCTGGAAGAAACCGGCCTGGCCCCGCATTACCTGGAGCTGGAACTGACCGAAAGCCAATTGCTGGACAGCGTCGAACACATCATCGCGACCTTCCAGCAGTTGCGTGACCTGGGCGTGAAACTGGCGATCGACGATTTTGGCACCGGGTATTCGTCGCTGAGTTACCTCAAACGCATTCCCGTGGATTACGTGAAGATCGATCAGGCGTTTATCCGTGGGCTGGGGGAGGGTGGCGAAGATGCGGCGATCACCCGGGCGATCATCGCCATGGCCCATGGCTTGTCGTTGAAAGTCGTGGCCGAAGGCGTGGAGCGGGAAGAGCAGCTGGAGTTTTTGAGAACCGAGCGCTGTGATGAAGTGCAAGGGTATTTGATCAGTCGGCCGGTGGAAGCGCTGGATCTGGCCGAACTGCTGCACAGGGACGCAAACTCTTTGTAGCAGCTGCCGAAGGCTGCGTTCGGCTGCGAAGCAGTCGTGAATAGGCGTTATGCGGTTTAACAGGAAAATTTGATATTCAGGTTTCACGACTGCTGCGCAGCCGAACGCAGGCTGCGCCAGCTTGCTACAAGGGCCAAAGGTGCTACATGGAGCGCATAACGCGTGGAATGGGGATATCGCGTTACGCATTGAGCAGGCAAAAAGCCGATTCATGTAGTATAACTACAAGCGTGCTACATCCCCGGCACCTGCCAATAACAAAGAGTCGACCCCTTTGAATCTGCTGCAACACATCGCCCAGTCACGCCACCTGTTACGCAAGTCGGAGCTCAAGGTCGCCGACCATGTGCTGCTTGACCCTGCGGCGGTGATGCACAGTTCCATGGCCGACCTGGCCCACAGCGTGGGGATCAGCGAGCCAACCATCGTGCGCTTTTGCCGCGCCATCGGCTGTTCCGGTTTCCAGGATTTGAAGCTGAAGCTGGCGCAGAGTCTGGCGGCGGGTGCGAGCTTCGGGCAGTTCGCGATTCATGAAGACGATTCGGTCGCTGACTACAGCCTGAAAATCTTCGATACCACGTTGCACACGTTGATGGAGGTTCGCGAGAAGCTTGATCCGGTGGAGTTGCAGCGGGCAGTGTCGCTGATGTCCCAGGCGCAGCGCGTCGAGTTCTACGGCTTTGGCGCGTCGGGCGCGGTGGCGGCGGACGCCCAGCACAAGTTCTTCCGTTTGCTGCTGACGGCGGCGGCTTATTCCGACCCGCACATGCAGGCGATGTCGGCGGTGACGCTGAAACCGACTGATGTGGCGATCTGTATTTCCCAGTCCGGGCGTTCTAAAGACCTGTTGATTACTGCGAACCTGGTCCGCGAAAGTGGCGCCTCGCTGATCACCTTGTGCCCGAGTCAGACACCGCTGGCCGAGTTGTCGACCGTCAACCTGGCGATCGATGTGCACGAAGACACCGAAATCTATACGCCGCTAACCTCGCGCATCGCCCACCTGGTGGTGATCGACGTATTGGCGATGGGCGTGGCCATGGCCCGCGGGCCGAGCTTGGTCAATCACCTCAAGAGCGTCAAGCGCAGCCTGCGCAGCTTGCGGCTGTCGCCTAAGTCGGTGAAAGCGCTGGACGACTGATTCGGGTCTGAAATTGCTGGAAGGTTGTTCCGACCCTCATTCGCGAGCAAGCCCGCTCCCATATAGGATCTCGGTCGAACACACATTTTGTGTTCGATGAAAATCCTGCGTGGGAGCGGGCTTGCTCGCGAAGGCGTCCTCAAAAACGCTACATCGCTCGGCAACATTCACATCCCTGTAACCCACCCGCCGCCAAACCGTCATCCCCAGCGTTCATCGTGTAACTCCCGTACTCGCCTTGGGAGACCCGAAATGGCCCAGCCCTACGAAGAACGCAACAGCGCCCTCAGAACCCGTCGCCAGCAAGAAGACCAGCGCCGCATGGAATTCCGCCGCGCTATCGAAGATCGCTGCGAACGCCGTCAGCTTCTGGCCGAGATCGGCGATTTTCCTGAGGATCTGGAACTCAATTACTGGCAGGCAGCACCGGCAACTTCCCGTCGAAACGCTCAACCAGCGCGCTGATCTGCACCCGTTCGCTGCGAATAAACGCAAGGAATGCGTGCGCTACCGGTGACAGGCGTTTGGCTTTGGCCTGCACCAGGCACCAGCTGCGGTACAACGGCAGCTCTTCGACCGGCAGCTCAATGAGTGCGCCGGTCGCCAACTCAAGGTTCAGGGCGTGGCGCGTCAACAAGGCCAGGCCCAGACCCGCCAACACACACTCACGCTGAGCTTCCGCCGACGCGACCTCCTGGGTCTGGGTGAAGTGCACGCGCTTCTCTTTGAAATACTCTTCGCACGCCATCCGCGTCCCGGAACCCGGTTCGCGCATCAACAGCGTGTAAGGCTCCAGATCCTGCAAACGCAGCGGCCCCATGTGGCACAGCGGATGATCCGGCGGCGCCACGGCCACGATCGGGTTGTTGAGGAACGGCAGGAATTCCAGACCCATGTCCTGTGGCACCATCGACATGATCACCAAGTCGTCGCGGTTGTCCGACAGGCGCCGGATCACCTGGCCACGGTTCACGACCGTCAGGTGCAGGTTCACTTCCGGGTGCTGGCGCTTGAACGCGGCAAACAGGTGCGGCACGAAATACTTGGCGCTGGATTCCACCGCCAGTTTCAGTTGTCCTTGCAGCGAACCCTGCATGTCCGACAACTGCATGTCGAGGTTTTCCAGGCGCCCGAAAATGTCCCGGCTGGCCCGTTGAAGGGCCTCGGCGGCCTCGGTCATGTAGAGTTTTTTGCCGACGTAATCGAACAAAGGTTGACCAATCAGCTCCTCGAGTTGACGAATCTGTAGGCTCACGGCAGGTTGTGTGAGGGACATTTCGTCAGCCGCGCGGCTGTAGGACCGCAAATCACAGACCTCATTGAAAATCTGCAATTGACGCAATGTCATACGCATCAATGACTTACGCATTATTTAAGGACTCCGTCCGCAGGCTGATGCGCCAACTATAAGTCTTTACTTATGCCTGACCCAATTATTAATCATTTTTGTTAATCCCTTGTGGGGGCTAGTGTGGGGCTGCGACTAAATCGAAACATTTAGTCACGCGTCGACCTGGTCTAGCAGGTCGTGGGTACCACCGGCTCAAGGGAACCTCCAAGTGATAACAAAGATCCTGATCGCCAACCGTGGTGAGATTGCCGTACGAATCGTGCGTGCCTGCGCCGAGATGGGCATTCGTTCGGTCGCGATCTATTCCGACGCCGACCGCCATGCCTTGCATGTGAAGCGTGCGGACGAAGCCCACAGCATTGGTGCCGAGCCACTGGCCGGTTACCTGAATGCGCGCAAACTGGTGAATCTGGCCGTGGAAACCGGTTGTGATGCGTTGCATCCCGGCTACGGTTTCCTGTCTGAAAACGCTGAACTGGCCGACATTTGCGCCGAGCGCGGCATCAAGTTCATTGGTCCGTCGGCTGAAGTCATTCGCCGCATGGGCGACAAGACTGAAGCACGCCGCAGCATGATCAAGGCCGGTGTTCCGGTCACGCCAGGCACCGAAGGCAACGTCGCGGACATCGCCGAAGCCTTGGTTGAAGGTGACCGTATCGGTTATCCGGTCATGCTCAAGGCAACCTCCGGTGGCGGTGGTCGTGGTATCCGTCGCTGCGACAGCCGCGAAGAACTCGAACAAGCTTTCCCACGGGTGATTTCCGAAGCGACCAAGGCGTTTGGTTCGGCGGAAGTGTTCCTGGAAAAATGCATCGTCAACCCGAAACACATCGAAGCGCAGATCCTTGGCGACAGCTTTGGCAACGTGGTGCACCTGTTCGAGCGTGACTGCTCGATCCAGCGCCGCAACCAGAAGCTGATCGAGATCGCCCCGAGCCCGCAACTGACCCCGGAACAGCGCGCCTATATCGGCGACCTGTCGGTGCGTGCAGCCAAGGCCGTGGGTTACGAGAACGCCGGCACCGTGGAGTTCCTGCTCGCCGAGGGCGAGGTGTACTTCATGGAGATGAACACCCGGGTGCAGGTGGAACACACCATCACCGAAGAAATCACCGGCATCGACATCGTGCGTGAGCAGATCCGCATTGCGTCCGGCCTGCCGCTTTCGGTGAAACAGGAAGACATCCAGCATCGCGGTTTCGCGCTGCAATTCCGGATCAACGCCGAAGACCCGAAAAACAACTTCCTGCCGAGCTTCGGCAAGATCACCCGTTACTACGCACCCGGCGGCCCCGGCGTGCGCACCGACACGGCGATCTATACCGGCTACACCATTCCGCCGTACTACGACTCCATGTGCCTGAAACTGGTGGTGTGGGCGTTGACCTGGGAAGAGGCGATGGACCGTGGCTTGCGCGCCCTCGACGACATGCGTCTGCAAGGGGTCAAGACCACCGCCGCGTACTACCAGGAAATCCTGCGTAACCCGGAATTCCGTAGCGGCCAGTTCAATACCAGCTTCGTTGAAAGCCACCCTGAACTGACCAACTACTCGATCAAGCGCAAACCCGAAGAGCTGGCCCTGGCCATCGCCGCCGCCATCGCCGCCCACGCAGGCCTGTGAGGAATAACAAAATGTCCAAGAAGATTCATGTAACCGACACCATCCTGCGCGACGCCCACCAATCGCTGCTCGCCACCCGCATGCGCACCGAAGACATGCTGCCGATCTGCGACAAGCTCGACAAAGTCGGCTACTGGTCGCTGGAATGCTGGGGCGGCGCGACCTTCGACGCCTGCGTACGTTTCCTGAAGGAAGACCCGTGGGAGCGTTTGCGCCAACTGCGCGCGGCGTTGCCTAACACACGTCTGCAAATGCTGCTGCGTGGCCAGAACCTGCTGGGTTATCGCCATTACAGCGATGACGTGGTCAAAGCTTTCGTTGCCAAGGCTGCGGTCAACGGCATCGATGTGTTCCGCATCTTCGACGCGATGAACGACGTGCGTAACCTGCGTGTGGCCATCGAAGCAGTGAAAGCCGCCGGCAAACACGCCCAGGGCACCATCGCCTACACCACCAGCCCGGTGCACACCATCGAGGCGTTCGTGGCCCAAGCCAAGCAAATGGAAGCCATGGGTTGCGACTCCGTGGCGATCAAGGACATGGCCGGCCTGCTGACCCCGTACGCCACGGGTGAACTGGTCAAGGCATTGAAATCCGAGCAGTCGCTGCCAGTGTTCATTCACTCCCACGACACCGCCGGCATGGCCACCATGTGCCAACTCAAGGCCATCGAAAACGGCGCCGACCACATCGACACCGCGATCTCCAGCTTCGCCTCGGGCACCAGCCATCCGGGCACCGAGTCGATGGTCGCCGCCCTTAAAGGCAGCGAATTCGACACCGGTCTGAACCTGGAACTGCTGCAAGAGATCGGTCTGTACTTCTACGCCGTGCGTAAGAAATACCACCAGTTCGAAAGCGAATTCACCGCCGTCGACACCCGTGTGCAAGTCAACCAAGTACCGGGCGGGATGATTTCCAACCTGGCCAACCAGTTGAAAGAGCAGGGCGCCCTTAACCGCATGGCGGAAGTGTTGGCCGAAATTCCAAAGGTTCGTGAAGACCTTGGCTTCCCGCCGCTGGTGACCCCGACCTCGCAAATCGTCGGCACCCAGGCGTTCTTCAACGTACTGGCCAGCGAGCGCTACAAGACCATCACTAACGAAGTGAAGCTCTACCTGCAAGGCGGCTACGGCAAGGCACCGGGCACCGTAAACGAAAAACTGCGTCGTCAGGCGATCGGCAGCGAAGAGGTGATCGACGTTCGCCCGGCTGATTTGCTCAAACCGGAAATGACCAAGCTGCGTGCCGAAATCGGCGCCGTGGCCAAATCGGAAGAAGACGTGCTGACCTACGCCATGTTCCCGGACATCGGCCGCAAGTTCCTCGAAGAGCGCAACGCCGGCACCCTGACGCCTGAAGTGCTGTTGCCGATTCCTGAAGCCGGCGGCGTGACCTCGGCCGGCGGCGAAGGCGTGCCGACCGAGTTCGTTATCGATGTCCACGGTGAAACCTACCGCGTCGACATCACCGGTGTCGGCGTGAAAGCCGAAGGCAAGCGTCACTTCTACCTGTCCATCGACGGCATGCCGGAAGAAGTGGTGTTCGAGCCGCTCAACGAATTCGTCAGCGGCGGCAGCAGCAAACGCAAGCAAGCCACGGCACCGGGCCACGTCAGTACCACCATGCCGGGCAACATCGTCGATGTGCTGGTCAAGGAAGGCGACACGGTCAAGGCAGGGCAATCTGTGCTGATCACCGAAGCGATGAAGATGGAAACCGAAGTCCAGGCTGCCATCGCCGGCAAAGTCACCGCCATCCACGTGGCCAAGGGCGACCGGGTGAACCCGGGCGAAATCCTGATCGAGATCGAAGGCTGATTTACAGCCTCGATACACCGCTTTAAACCTCGGGGGGGCATGTGCTCCCCTTTTTTTTGCGCGGTATTCAGCAGGTATCACAATCCTTGTGGGAGCGGGCTTGCTCGCGAAGAGGTCGTGTCAGTCGACATCCATGTTGACTGACGAACCGCTTTCGCGAGCAAGCCCGCTCCCACAGGTTCCAAGGTGTGTCAGCTGATAATTAAAACGCCATCCGCCACTGCCCCATTACGCCGTGATTGCGGCTGTCACTGCCTAGCTCGCCAGTGAGGCCCATCCCCACGCTATGGTTGGACGACACTCCAAGATCCAGGCCTGCATCCACCAGCAAACTATTGCGATCCAGCGCCGCACCGTAAACGGTGTAGTTGCTGCCGCCGGTCACCAACCGTTGGCGGGTATTGGTGTAGAGATTGCCGTAGGTGTGTTTCCAGCCAGCACTGAATCGCGGTGTCAGGCGCATGCCGTTTTCCAGGGTGTCGACCTTCGCCACACGCAGCCCAAACGTGCTGTTCATATTGCTCTGGGACTGCTCGTGGACCTTCAACGCCGCCGCCCCGCCTTTTTCGGCATAGCCATCGCGCTGATAGCGTTGGTAACCGAGGCTGGCGAACGGTTCGATGCTGACGTTGGCGCGGCCCAGGTTGTAACCCACTTCGGCGAAGGCTTGTTGAGTGCTGGCGTCGTAGCTGCCTTTGGGACGATCGCTGAAACCGGTGAACGCTACCCGGCGTGCTGTGCTGCCGTCGTGGCTGCTGTAAGTCGCGCCTAGACGAAGGGACATCGGACCGTTTTGACGCAAGGCATAGGCGCCCAGGTGCCAGCTGTCGAGATCGCCGTCGAATTCCTTGCTGTCTAGTCGGGTCCGGGAGGTACCGCCCATTAATCCCAGGCTCCACTCCTCGTCGATGCTCCAATCGGCGCCCAGCAACAAGCCCTTGGTCGAGTGTTGCAGGGGTTCGATATCGCGATCCAGTTTCCCGCCGTGGCCGAGTGCTTGCAGCCAGACTCTGCCATTGTCTTCGCTGCCAGCCGCCAGCCGTGGCGCGTTGTTCCGCTCACGCAGGTTGCCGCTGCCGTGGGTGTTGTCCAGTTGGCGCATGGCCGAGAGCATGCTTCCATTGACTGGATCGACACTGCTCAAGGTTGCTTTGGCGAGGTTGGCGTTGCTGGAGCCGGCGAGTTGCTCGAGGGCGTAGGAAGCGGTTTTTTTGTCGGCGGCGAGCAGGGCGGCGATAGCGGCATTTGTCGTAGTTGGTGGTTGCTGCGCCGTGCTGGAAGAGTCGGCGACGGTGGCAGGTTGTTGTTCGGTGCTGGAAGAGTCGGTGGCAGCGGCTGGTTGTTGCACCGTTCCGGAAGTATCGGTGACAACGGCTGCTTGTTGCGCAACGCCGGAAGAGTCGGTGACAGCAACTGCTTGTTGTACAGCGTCAGAAGATTCAGCGACGACGAATGATTCCGGAGCTGAAGCTGGCGTGTCAGGGATAAGGGGTGACGTCACTTCGGCGACGACGGTATCCACGCTGTCAGAGGGTACTTGAGCTTCGGGGATGTGTGGTTGTTCGGTGACATTTTTGGCGAACTCCCGTTCGTTGTCGGAAGTGGCGAAACTCTCGAGAGGTACGCCGTTACGGGCATAGGTCAGGCCGACACTCTTGGTGTTGTACCTGAGCGTCGGTGCCATAAACGCCAGGTCATTGAGCACTTCGCCGAATTTATCTTCGACCTTGTCCGCCTGGATGATGGTGTAGCGATGGCTTTGCAGATATTCACCCGGCATCGCGACGATTTTCAGGGTGGATCCGCCCAGGTGGGCAGTGCCGTCGACCCTGATCGTTTGGCCTTTGTCTTCGGGATTGACCTCGTAGACCAATACAGCGGTCTTGGAAAAGCTCAAGTCCCCCTTGACCTTTGGAGCTCCGTGCATTCTGTTGACGTCGACGCGGCCGTGTACTTGCAAGCTGCCGACGGTCCCGGAACCCGCGAACGCACCGCCTTCGAAAACATGCACGTGGTCCTTTATGTCGCCTTTGTTTATGAGCTGTCCGAGGGCAAACCCACGACCCAGGATTGTCCCTTTGTTGGTCAGGGTGCCGTCGTTCAGTACGACCACGCCGTCCTTGAAGTCCGACTTACTGGTCAATGTCCACGAACCTTGAGAGTTCACCAGGCCGTCGAAATTTTGTGTGTTCCCCAGTACGCCACCGTCAGAGGCATCAAGGTCTATGGAGTTGATGCCTCCTTGTCCATCAACCAGGCCTTTTATGCTGCCACCGTTCTTCATGATGATGAGTTCGTTGGCTTCTGTTCCCGTTACTACCGTCTCAGGTGAATCAATCTCCTGGGGAACGGCGCCATGAAAATTCATGAAGGTTGGAAGAAGAGCCGCCAGATCGCTTCTCGGCTCAGGCTCCACCCGATCTATTAATTTGGCGTCGACCGGCGGTTCAGCTCTTTCAGACAGCTCTTGAGCCATGGAAAATTCAGCACATCCCAACGCCAGCGCAATGGCCAGTGCGAGGTGTTGTGGTCGAAATTTGTGTTGGTCGGGCATCGTGTCCAGCCTCTTTTGGGGGGAGGCCAAACTGTAAAATTCGATCCGGTTTCAGGATGCCGGGCATTTCCGGGCATTGTGCAAGGCGTAGAGGCACCGCGTGTAGCCGAATCAACATTGAGCTTCGGCCACGAGCGATTTCATCTGATGCCCCGGCGTCTTTCCCTACAACAATCCCGGAATCTTCGATTGGCGAAAACTCAGAAACTCATCTGCCACTGCCCAATCAATCCATGATTGCGGCTGTTGCTCCCGATCTCGCCGCTGTAGGCAACCCCCACGGAATGCCGCGCCGAAATCCCCAGGTCCAACCCGGCCTCCAGCACCATGCTGTCGCGATCCAGCGAACTGCCGTCGACATTGAATGCCGTGCCGCCGACCACAAACGCCTGGCGCGTCGAGCTGCTGACATCGCCGTAGGTGTGCTTCCAGCCGGCACTCATGCGCGGGGTCAGGCTCATGCCGTTGTCCAGAGTGCTGAGGTGCGCCAGGCGTAGGCCGAAGGTGCTGCTGAAGTTGTCCTGGGTTTGCGCGTCGACCTGCAACGCGGCGGCGCCGCCCTTTTCCTGGTAGCTGTCGCGGTGATAGCGCTGGTAGCCGAGGTTGGCGAAGGGTTCGGCGCTGAGGCGGCCGCTGCCCATCGCGTAGCCCAGCTCGGCGAAGGCTTGCTGGCTGTCGGCGTCGTAATCGCCTTTTGGTCGATCGTTGAACCCGTTGAACGCGACGGTGCGTTTGCTCTCCCCTTGATGACCGCTATACGCCGCGCCGAGACGCAACGCGAACGGGCCGCTTTGGCGCAGAGCGTAGACCCCGGCGTGCCAGCTCTCGACATTACCGTCGACGCCGGTGGCATCCAGATCGGTTTTCGAATAACCCCCGAGCACACCCAGGCGCCACTGTGGATTGAGCGCCCAGTCGGCGCCGAGCACGCTGCCCTTGGTGCGTTGTTCCAGACCGCTGTTGCCGTGTTCGCCGTCGAGCTTACCGTAGCCGCCGATGGCTTGTAGCCAGAGTCGACCCTGGGCATTCGGATCGTTGAGGTTGCGCGCTTCGGCCGGTACGCCGGTGGCCGCGAGGACCGGCGTGTCCCGTTGATCGAGGCCCACCATCAAGCCTGAGCTGCCGCCCATGTGTTGCATCGCCGACAGCATGCTGCCGCCAATCTGGCTGCTGGCGCTGAGGGTGGCGCTGGTCAGGTTGGCGTTGCTCGCGCCGGCCAATTGTTCGATGGCCGCGCCTGCCGTGGCGTTGGTGGTGTTGAGCAGCGCGTTGTAGAGCGCGTTGTTTTTGCCGATCGAGGCCAGGCTGTTGGCGGCGTTGCTGCCGTTGCCGGTGGCGGCGAATTCGTTGAAGGCGATGTCGTTGCGGGTGTAGGTCAGATCGACCTGGGTCGGCGTGTAAGCGAGGGTCGGCGTGAGGAACGCGTAGTCGCTGGTGACCTTGCCGAACGTGCCATTGACGCTCGCGGCTTGCAGCACGGTGTAATGGCTTTGCCATGGATAGGTGCCGCTGCCGGGGTTCACCGCCAGGGTCGCGCCGTTCAGATTGGCGGTGCCGCCGACCATCACTGGCGCGCTGGAACCATCGGCATTGACGCCATAGGCCAGGGTGCCGCCGCTGCCGAAGGAAAGATCGTGAACGACAGTCGCCGTGCCGAGTTGCGTGTTGGTTTGCAGCGTGCCGTTGACCAGCAGATTGCCCACCGAACCACCGCCGGCGTACGTGCCGCCCTGATCCACCGTCAGAGAGCCGGCAATTCCGCCCTGGTTGATCAGCGTCGCACCATTGCGCACCGCGCCGCCATCGCTGAAATCACCGTTGCCGGTCAGCGTCCAGGCACCTTGCTTGACCTCCAGCCATTCGAAATTACGACTGGCGCCAAAACTGCCGCCCGCCACATCGTCCATCACCACCCGGTCATAACCGCTGCCGCCATCGACCACGCCGACGAAGCGACTGCCGTTGCGCAAGGTCAGGCTGTCATCGCCGCCGCCCAGGTCCAATGCCAGACCGTTGCTGCCGCTGATGATGCCGCCGTTGATTACGCTGTCAGCGAACTCGCCGACGAACTTCACGCCGAAACCGTCGAGGCCCTGGATGGTGCCGAAGTTTTCCAGCGTAGTCGCCGCCACGCCTGAACCGCCGCTGCCGTCGTCCACCAGGATGGCGCTGTTGGCGCCGCTGATCAGCGCGTCCTTGGCGTTCAGCACATACCCGCCGCCCAACGCGATGCCTTCACTGCCGTTGGCGAAACCACCCTTGTCCACACCGCCTGCGCCGACGCCTTGAATGGTGCCGTAGTTTTCGACGTGGGCGATGCGGTCGATGTCCACGCCATCGCCGTCACCGTTGGGTTGCAACCCCGAATAGGCGCCGGTAATCGTGCCGTGGTTGATCACGGTGCCATCGCCATCGGAGCCGAAGCCCGAACCGTTGCGCCCGGTGATTTGCCCGTAGTTGACCAGCGTGGCGCCGAGGTCGGTGGTGATGCCGTGGCGGCCGCCGGAAATGGTGCCGTAGTTGGTCACCGTCACGCCGGTCGCGCTATCAATGTCGATGCCATCGAATTTCTCGTCGGCGTTGTGCGAATCGCCCGTCGAGATTTCGCCATAGTTGGTGATGGTCGCATTGGCGCCGGTCTTCATGCCGTCACTCGCGTCCCCACGAATCAGCCCGCCCGCGCGGTTAATGATCGTGGTTTTGACGCCGTCACTGCGCAACGCATCCAGATCCAGCCCTTGGCCGGTGGTGGAGCGAATGATGCCGCTGTTATCGATCAGCAAACTGCCGCCGGCGAAGTTACTGTCGATGCGCAACGCATCATTGAACCCGAGAATCTGCCCGCCACTGCGGTTATAAATGCTGTAGTTGCGCGCCTGGGTCAGGTCGCCGCTGCTATCGATCGCCCGGCCACCGGTGGAAATGATCTTGCCCGCGTTATCGATCACCACACCGGCGCCGCTGGTCTTGTCCTTAAGGCTTACAGTCTTGCCGCTGTTGGTGATGCTGCCGGGTGCCGAGATCGTCAACGTGTCGCTGCCACCCAGGGTTTGCGCGGCGGTGGTGGCGGTGTCGATCTGCACGGTTTTGCCGTGGGCGGCGGTGGCGCTGATCAACAGCGCAATGGTCAGGGCGAGACGCTGGGGCGAGAAGGGCATGGGTGGACAGCCTTTTTGTTATAAGCGGGCTGTCTTGTATAGCGGAGGGTTTTTACAGAATGATGTCTTTGGTTGAGTGCAATCTTTTGCAGATATTTCGGAATCTGACGCATCTATACGCAATTTAATGCGTATTCGGACGATGTAGGAGCTGCCGAAGGCAGCGATCTTTTGATTTCTCGCAAGCCGCACCATAGAAAGATCAAAAGATCGCAGCCTTCGGCAGCTCCTACAGGGAGTCGTATTTCAACCTAGCTACGGCTCACATAGGCTTTGCCGTAATGCCGCTCCATCCGCGCCTGAATCAGCTCCAACCCAATCGACATCACCCAGTAAATCACCGCCGCGGTCGTCAGCATCTCGATGTACCGGTAGCTCGACCGCCCATATGACTGCGCCAGAAACATCACCTCCCACACCCCCATCACCGAAATCAGCGACGAGTCCTTGAGCATGGAGATGAATTGGTTGGTGGTCGGCGGGATGATGGTGCGCATGGCCTGGGGCAGGGTGACGCGCCAGAAGATCACGGTTTCGCGCATGCCCAGTGCCAGGGAGGCTTCGCGTTGGCCATGGGGGACGCCGAGGATGCCGGCGCGGAAGATTTCGCTGAGGTAGGCGCCGTAGTTCAGTGACAGGGCAATGATCCCGGCGGCGATGGCGCCGGGCACGATACCCAATTGCGGCAGGCCGAGGTAGATCAGCAGGATCTGGATCAGCAGCGGCGTGCCGCGAAAGAACGAGGCGTAGAAGCTCGCGATGCCGAACGCCACGGCACTTTTCGACAGCCGTCCCAGGGCGGTGATGAAACCCAGCAGTGACGAGGCAACGATTGAGCAGGCGCAGAGAAACAACGTCAGCGCCGCGCCTTGCAGGAAGCCATTCGGCGCCAAGTGCAGGCCGACGAGGTTCGGCAGTTTGTCGAGGATGATCGAGAACTTCAGGTCGAAGCTCAGGAAGAAACTGGCGAACAAACCGAGCATCGCCGCCCAAGTCAGGTACAGCCGTGTACGGAATCCGAAGATCCGTTGCAACCGTGACTCAATCACCGATTGCGGCGGCTGGGGAGGTGTCGGGAAAGAAGTCATTTGCTGATGTCGGCACCGATCCATTTTTGCGAGAGCTTGCTCAACGTGCCGTCCTGTTTCAGCTGGGCGAAGACTTCACGCACTTTGCCGTCCCACTGCGCGTCACCCTTTTCGATGGCCACCGAGTTTGGCTCGGAGTACAGCGGGTCGCCGGCGAGTTTGAAGCGTTTGTCTTGGGTCAGGCGCGGTTGCGCGGTCACCAGGTTGGTGAGGATCGCGTCCAGTCGAACGCCCGCGCCGAGGCCCAAATCCTGGAACGCCACGTTGTCGGTGTCATACGGGGCGATCTGCACGTCCTCGAACGGGTACTGCAATTGCGTGTCTTCGGCGCCTTCAATCACCAGGTTTTTGTTCAGGTAGCTTTCGTAGCTGGAGGCGCTGGTGAGGCCGACTTTCTTGCCGCTCAGGTCCTTGGCGTTGTGGATGCGATCATCCTTGGCATTGACCACGATCACGGCTGGCGAGGCGTAGTACTCGACTGGAAAATCGAAGACTTCGGCGCGGGCCTTGCTCGGGGTCATGGAGCAGATGCAAATGTCGTAGCGACCGCTCCAGCGTCCGGCGGCAATCACGTCCCAGGACGGGGTTTCGAGGCGCAGTTTCACGCCGAGTTTCTCGGCCACGGCTTTGGCCACATCGACGTCGAAACCGTCGAGTTGGTTCTGGTCGTTAAGGAACGAGAACGGTGGATAACTCTCCATCAACACGCCCACCAGTTCTTTCTTTTGCTCGACGCGATCCAGCGTGGCGCCGCCAAAGGCTTGGGTGGAGGCGGCCAGAATCGTCAGGCCCAAGGCCAGTAGCGGTTGAAATTTCACAGTCGATCCCTGATAAAAAAATGGTTGTTATTAACCGGATGGTGCGTATTAAATAGTTATAAGAACGACTCTGATAGTGAGTTATTTTCATAAGCTTATGAGTGAAAAGCATATGGGCGCAGGAAGCACAGTGATTCTGGACGGCGGCATGGGCCGTGAACTGCAGCGCCGTGGGGCGCCATTCAGACAGCCCGAGTGGTCGGCGCTGGCCTTGAGCGAAGCACCGCAAGCGGTGGAAGCGGTGCACGCGGCTTATATCGAAAGCGGTGCAAACGTCATCACCAGCAACAGCTATGCGGTGGTGCCCTTTCATATTGGCGAAGAGCGTTTTGCTGCTGAAGGTCAGGCCCTAGCGGCGTTGGCCGGTGAACTGGCGCGGCGTGCCGTAGAGGCGGCCGGCAAACCCGTCCGCGTGGCAGGTTCGTTGCCGCCGCTGTTCGGTTCCTACCGCCCGGATCTGTTCGACGCTAATCGCGTGACTGAATTACTGACACCGTTGGTCAAGGGCCTCGCGCCCCACGTTGACGTGTGGCTGGCGGAAACCCAGAGCTCGATCGTCGAGGCGCGGGCGATCCACGCCGGGCTGCCGAAGGATGGCAAACCGTTCTGGCTGTCGTTTACCTTGAAGGATGAAGACACCGACGAAGTGCCGCGCTTGCGTTCCGGCGAGCCGGTGGCCGAAGCAGCAGCCGTGGCCGCTGAGCTGGGTGTAGAGACATTGCTGTTCAACTGCAGCCAACCGGAAGTCATCGGCGCAGCAATTGATGCGGCGCGGGAAACCTTCGAGCGGTTAGGTGTGAATATTCACATCGGCGCGTACGCCAACGCCTTCCCGCCGCAACCGAAAGAGGCGACGGCCAACGACGGGCTCGACCCGTTGCGCGACGATCTGGACCCGCCGGGTTACCTGCACTGGGCGGCGGATTGGCAGAAGCGTGGGGCGAGTCATTTGGGCGGGTGCTGCGGGATCGGGCCGGAGCATATTGCGGTTTTAGCCCAAAAATTGGTGTGAAGCCATTCGCGAGCAAGCCCGCTCCCACAGGGTTTGGGGTTGACCACAAAATTGTGATCATCCGTTATCCAATGTGGGAGCGCGCTTGCTCGCGAAGGCGTCCGCTCAGGCGCTACAGAATTACCCGCGGCACTCGGACAACGTTTTCACCTGCCCCGAATCGCTCTGGTTTTCATCTGAAAGCCACTGCTCAAACCCCGCCCCAATCGTCGGCCATTCCGAATCCAGGATCGAATACCACGCGGTATCGCGGTTCTGTCCCTTCACGACCATGTGCTGGCGGAACACCCCTTCAAAGCTGAAGCCCAAACGCTCGGCCGCATATTTGGAGCGGGCGTTGCCGTTGTTGCACTTCCACTCCAGGCGTCGGTAACCGAGGGCGAACGACTCTTTGGCCAGCAGGTAAACCGCCTCGGTACTTTTTGGCGAACGCTGCATTGCAGCACCGAAAGTCACGTGGCCGATTTCGATACGGCCCTGGGCCGGGACGATGGACATCAGGCTGAGGATGCCTTGCACGTCGCCGCTGGCGCGATCAATGACCGTGAAGAAGTACGGATCGCTGTTGGCCGCGTGGTTGTTCAGCCAGTCGTTGAACACGCTGCGTTCCGGGAACGGGCCGTAAGGCAAGTAATCCCAGAGTTTCGGGTCGGCGCCGGGGCCTTGGAGGGCTTTGAACAAGCCGTCGGCGTGGCGGGTCGGGTCGAGTTTTTCCAGGCGAATGAAGCGCCCTTCGAGTAGTTGAACCGTCGGAGCCGGGGCGCCTTTCCAGTCCGCGAGTGAAGTCGACATGTTGCTCTCCTTGAACCTTAAAGGGCTTTGCGAAACTGGATGAAACCAGGGCGTTCGGCGATGCGCTCGTAGAGCTGGATCGCGGTGGCGTTGGTTTCGTGGGTCAGCCAGTGAACCTTGCAGCAGCCGTCCGCCGTGGCGGTGGCGTAGACGAACTCGATCAGCTTGCGCCCGACGCCAGTGCCTCGGGTTTCGGGGACGACCAGCAAATCTTGCAGGTAGCAGGAGTTTTCGATGCTCCAGTTCGAGCGATGGTAGATGAAGTTGACCATGCCCACCGCTTTGCCATCGGCCCAGGCCAGGGCGGAGTGGGTCGGTTCGTTGGGGTCGAGCATGCGCTGCCAGGTGCTTTGACTCACGGCGTCGGGCAATTCGGTGTTGTAGAAGCGCAGGTAGGCTTGCCACAGCGGCAGCCACGCAGCGTGGTCGTCGGCGCTGACCTGGCGGATCTCGATCTGACTCATGTTGATTCCTTAACGCATCAAGTGGGCGAGGGCCTGGTCCTGCGCATTGGGGCTGACGGCCAACCCTTCGCGCACACCGGCGATGTCTGCGGCACTGCGGTTCTGACTCAGCTTGCGCTTCCCTTCCAGGCGCTGGATCGGCAGGGCGAAACCGACGATGGCCTTGAGCATACCGTCGATGTAGTCGGCGGGGGCGTCGGCGACTTTCCAGGGCTGGGCGCGACCCGCTTCGTGGCGATCGGTGAGGGCACTGACCAGGTTGAGCAAGCGATCAGCGTCGGTGAAGACTTCCGCCGTACCGTAAGCGTGGACGGCGACGTAGTTCCAGGTCGGCACCACTTTGCCGTGCTCGGCTTTGCTCGGATAAAACCCCGGGCTGATATAGGCGTCGGCGCCAGCAAAGATCACCATCGCTTCGGCACCGTTTTGCAATTCTTTCCACTGCGGATTGGCCTTGGCGAAGTGCCCGTAGAGGGTGCCATTCGGGCCTTGTTCGGCGTCCAGCAGCAACGGAATATGACTGGCTTGCAGACCTTGCTCGCCGTGGGTCACCAGGATGGCGAGACGGGTGGCGAGTATTTGCTGCTGCATGTCCGGCAAATCTTTGATGGCAAATGAGCTGGGGCTGTACATGGAAATATCCCTTGGCGAATGGCTTCATCCTAGGCAGGCTATTGGTCTGTTGTAAGAGCCATTACCGACCAATTTCATAGGTCCATTGCCATGAGCGACGCACCGCTTTCACTGTCCTTCAACCCCGCCGGCATCGAACTTGATCCCCGCCAGGGTTTGAGTCGTCAGCTTTACCAGGCCTTGCGGGTTCGGGTGCTCGACGGCCGACTGGCCAGTGGCACGCGATTGCCGGCCAGTCGCGACCTGGCCGCAGCGCTGTCGATTTCCCGTAACAGCGTTGTTCGCGCCTACGATCAGCTCTACGCCGAAGGCTTCATCGAAGGGCGAGTGGGCGACGGCACTTACGTCGCGCAATTGCCGCAAACCGCATGGCCGGCAAAAAAACTATCCACAAAAGTATCCACAGGGTTGTCAACAGGGTTACCCACAGCCTTATCCACAAATTGGTTGGATTTACCTGTGGTTCCATCCAGTAAAGTTATCCACAGCGGTGCTTTGGAACGGGTTGAAAAGAACCATTTGGCCCTGCCACCGAGTGGCCCGCCGAAGGCATTTCGGGTGGGCGTACCGGCGTTTGATCTGTTCCCGTTCGAGGTTTGGGCCAAGCTGAACGCGGCTTTCTGGCGCAAACCGGATTTGCAGCAACTCTGTTATGGCGATCCGGCGGGCGATGCGCGCTTGCGCGGGATGATTGCCGCGTATTTGCGCAGTTCCCGGGGGATGCAGTGCACGGCTGAACAAATAGTGATCACCAGTGGCGCACAGCAGGGGATTAGCCTTTGTGCACAGCTGCTGGTGGAGCCCGGAGACGGGGTCGCGATCGAGAATCCGGGGTACCGCGCGGCGGGTCATGCGTTCGCCGTGGCCGGGGGCAAATTGCACGGTGTGTCGGTGGACAGCGAGGGCATCAATTGCGCCGAGCTGGAAGGGTTGAAGGATTGCCGACTGGCTTATGTCACCCCGTCTCATCAGTACCCGACCGGAGTAATCATGAGTCTGGCGCGACGGCTGGAGTTGCTGGCGTGGGCCGAGCGCACTCAAGGCTGGATCGTCGAGGACGACTATGACGGTGAGTACCGCTACAGCGGCGCGCCATTGGCACCGTTGGCGGCGCTGGATCGACAGGGGCGGGTGTTGTACGTCGGGACCTTCGGCAAAGTGGCGTTCCCGGCCTTGCGTCTGGGTTACCTGGTGTTGCCGCCGGGCATGGTGGATGCGTTCTCCCGCCGCCGCGCAGTGGATGTGCGGCATTCGGAAGTCAGCACTCAGGCCGTGATGGCGGAGTTCATCGCGGCGGGGCATTTCCAGCGACATATTCGGCGCATGCGTCGTGCTGCACTGAGTCGGCGTAATACGTTGCTGGCCGGTTGGCCGAAAGACATTCCTGGCGTGGGCAACCTGCCCAGTGTGGCGGCGGGGCTGCATTTGACGATTTCGGTTGAGAGCGTGGCCCGCGAGTCTGAACTGGTGGCCCAAGCGGAAGCGGTGGGTGTCGAGATCAACGCGTTGAGCAGTTATTGGCTGCCGGATTCGACCCGGCCAGCAGATGAGCGCGCGGGGTTGGTGCTGGGGTTTGCTGCGGTGCCGGAGGCTGACATTGAGTCGGCGTTGATGCGCTTGCGTTCTGCGTGGTGTCGCTGATCAACCAGTCACCGAAACCAGTGTGGGAGCGGGCTTGCTCGCGAAAGCGGTGTGTCAGCCAACGATTATGTCGACTGACACTCCGTCTTCGCGAGCAAGCCCGCTCCCACAGGTTCTGTGTCTTCCACAGGTCTGTGGGTTAGCTGACGAGCATCAAGTCCCGGACTTGATCTTGGTCCAGGCCCGGGTCCGCGCCCGTTCGGCATCGCGCGGCAGCGGTTGCAGGGTGTAGAGCGTGCTCATCGCCGACTCGGTCGGGTACAGGTTCGGGTTGTTGCGGATCGCCGGGTCGACCAGTTCCGTGGCGTCCTTGTTCGGGTTCGGGTAGCCGACGAAGTCGCTGACCGGCGCAATCACCTGAGGTTGCAGCAGGTAGTTGATGAAGGTGTAGGCGTCTTCTGTGTTCTTCGCGCCTTTCGGAATCGCGAGCATGTCGAACCAGATCGGCGCGCCTTCTTTCGGCAGGCGCATATCGACGACCACACCATTCTTGGCTTCTTTGGCGCGGTTGGCAGCCTGGGAGAAGCTGCCGGAATAGCCGACCGCGACGCAGATGTCACCGTTGGCGATGTCGGCCATGTATTTGGAGGAGTGGAAATACGTGATGTACGGCCGGATCTTCATCAGCAGCGCTTCAGCCTTGGCGTAATCCGCAGGCTTTTTGCTGTTGGGGTCGAGGCCGAGGTGTTGCAGGGCCAGCGGCAGGATCTCTGATGGCGAGTCGAGCAGCGCGACGCCGCACTGCTTGAGTTTGCTGATGTTCTCTTCCTTGAAAATCAGGTCCCAACTGTCCACCGGCGCGTCGGCGCCCAGCGCAGCCTTGACCTTGTCCGGGTTGAAGCCGATCAAAATAGTGCCGTACATGTACGGCACGGCGAATTTGTTGCCCGGGTCGTTGGCCTCGATCAGCTTCATCAGCTTGGGATCGAGGTGGTTCCAGTTCGGCAGCTTGCTACGGTCCAGCGGCTGGAACACCCCGGCTTCGATTTGCTTGGCGAGGAACACGTTGGACGGCACCACCACGTCATAGCCGGAGTTCCCGGTCAGCAGCTTGGCTTCCAGCGCTTCGTTGGTGTCGAAGATGTCGTAGACCAGTTTGGTCTGGGTGTTCTGGGCCTTGAAGTCTTCCAGGGCTTTGGGGGTGATGTAGTCGAACCAGTTGTAGACGCGCAACGTTCGTTCTTCGGCGTGAACGGCACCACTGAGTACCGTCGCGCAGAGCGCTGGAGCGATAAAACGCTTGAGTCTGTTCATTGTTCTAATTCCTCATTGGGCGCTTTCAAAACCTTCGAGAACGTTCACGGCGTTGATGCCGATTTCTTCTACCGCGTAACCGCCCTCCATCACGAACAGCGTTGGCTTGCCGAGCTTCGCGATGCGTTCGCCCATGGCCAGGTAATCCGGGCTGTCGAGCTTGAATTGAGAGATGGGATCGTCCTTGAACGTGTCGACGCCCAGGGACACGACGACGATGTCGGCGCCGTACTTCTCGATTTCCTGACAGGCCTTATCCAGCGCTGCGCTCCAGGCGTCCCAGCCCGAGCCGGCGGGCAAAGGGTAGTTGAAGTTGAAACCTTCACCGGCGCCCTCACCGAGCTCATCGTCGTAGCCGAGGAAGAACGGAAATTCGGCTTCCGGGTGGCCGTGGATCGAGGTGAACAGCACGTCGCTGCGTTCGTAGAAGATCGATTGAGTGCCGTTGCCGTGGTGGTAATCGACGTCGAGGATCGCGACTTTTTTATGGCCCTGATCGAGAAAGGCCTGGGCGGCGATGGCGGCGTTGTTGAGGTAGCAATAACCGCCCATCAAGTCGCTGGCGGCGTGGTGTCCCGGTGGGCGGCACAAGGCGAAGGCACTGCGCGCGCCGCGCTGGATGGCGGCTTGGGCGGTCAACGCGACTTGTGCTGCGCTGTACGCGGCTTGCCAGGTGCCGGCGGTGATCGGTGCGCCGCCGTCGAAGCTGTAATAGCCGAGCTGGCCGTGCAGGCTGACGGGTTTGATCCGGCGCAGAGTGCGGGCCGGCCAGGTGTAGGGCAGCAAGTCGCCGTCGGTGTTGAACTCGGTCCAACGCGCCCAGGCACCTTTGAAGAAATCGAGGTAGTCACGGTCGTGGATGCGCTGGATCGGCCCCTGGCCAAAATCCTGCGGCGCTTCCACCGGGCCGAGATCGCGGTTTTGCACGCGTTGTAAAACGTGGTCCGCACGGGAGGGCATTTCGAAGCAGGGCATCAGTTGCCCGTCCATCAATTCACAACGGCCGTGGTGCAGGTGGTGATCGTCCGAGTAGATCGTCAGCATTTTCTTGTTCTCCGCAGGCTGATTCGGTTGAACACAGTCTTGCGGGGCGCGGCGTTTGGGAGAACGGCAGGAAAGGCCAAAAGGGGATCGATATGGCCAAAAGGTTTGACCGAAATTCGCCCCTTATTGGCGCGGGTGTGCTCCGGCATTGGGCGTGGAATGCTGAACACTGTGGGAGCGGGCTTGCTCGCGAAAGCGGTGTGTCAGTCAAATCAATATCAACTGATACGCCGCCTTCGCGAGCAAGCCCGCTCCCACATTGGGTGATTAGTGTGGGCGGAACTGGCTGGGCGCCACGCCACTCCAGCGCACAAACGCATGGCGGAAACTCGCGGTTTCGCTGAACCCCAGCGCTTCGGCAATCCGGTAGATCGGCAATTGATCCTCGCAAAGCATCTGCTTGGCCTGCTCAAACCGTAGCTCATCGAGCAATTCCTGATAGCTGCAGCCCAGATCCTTGAGGTGCCGACGCAAGGTGCGCGGCGAGCACTTCATCTGCTCAGCCAACCCCTCAAGCCCCGGCGCCGCATGCAACTGCGCGCTGAGCAATTGGCGAATCCGCCCCAGCCATGCCTGGCGTCCGGTGAACTCGGTGTTTTGCTTGCGGCAGCGTTCGGCCATCGCTTGATGGGTGATGACATCCGCCAGTGGCAACGGTTGTTCGAGCCACTGCCGGTCGAAAGCAAACGCGTTGTCCCGCGCCTCGAAGCTCAGCGGGCAAGCGAAGTGTTCGGCGTAGGTCGCCTGATAATCAGGTGCAGTGTGTTCGAACCGAGCGGCCAGCAGCGGCAGTGGATGACCGAGCAGGTCGTCGCAGATGACTTTCAACGAAACCAGACAGAATTCCGCATTGAATACCGCCAACGCCGGGTTCTCCCGGTAATCGGCGGCGACGAACCAGATGCGTTCGCCATCGTCTTCCAGACTCAATTCGAAAAGTGTTCCCAACAGCGCCGGATAACGGATCGCCAGGCGCAAAGCGTCACCGAAGGTGGCACTGGTGAGCAGCGCATACCCAAGCATGCCGTAGGACGAAACATGCATCCGCCGACCCAGCTCCAGGCCGATATCGCGCTTGAGCGCGACCGCGTTGGCGCAGACCTGCATCTCCTGATTGGTGGTGATTCGCGTGTCCGCCCGGCTCAGATCCGCCGCGCTGATGCCGCTTCCCGCGAGCAGCGCTTCGCTGGGCAAGCCGTCGCCCTTGAAGGCGTTGAGCACCAGGGAAACGGCGTTGAGGGTGGTGAGGTGGGAGTGGAGCATGCGCGCGTCCGTTCATGAAGGCTGTTTGAAGGAGCAAGTTGCATGCCGCTGCTGCTGGAGCTGGCTTGCCGACACTAGCCGATTGGTGCAACCTGCCTGCCATTCACCCTTCGGGTGGTGTCGCAAACAACCATAAAGGACTAGGTATGACATTCACTCCATCGCGCTGCATTCTCCTGGCCTCCAGTTTGTTGCTCAGTTCGCTGTGCGTTGCCGAGGGCGAGCCGGCCAACGACAGCTCCATCAAGGATTCAGCCAAGGCGGCGGTCTCTTCGGCGATTTCGGCCGGCAAAAACCTGTTGGGTGGGGTCAGTGAAGGGGTGCTTGACGGGCGCCAGTCGGCCCAAGGTGTTGACGGTGCTTCGATCATCTCCTCGCGCGAGCAAATGAAGGACCGCATCGATGTTCAGGTATTGAAGACCGAGGCTGCCGGCGACACCTTCAATGTCACGCTGGGCTTCAAGAACAGCAGCGACAAGCAGTTGCGCTTGATCAACCTCAAACAGGCCGGGGCTTTGCTGGCGATCGATCAGGATGGGTATGCCAACGGGCTGACCGCCAGCCTGGAAAACCCCGATGACGTTACCGTGCCGCCGAAAGCCGCAGTGCGGCAGAAATTCATTTTTGAAGGGCCGATCGAGACGTCCACCACAGTACGGGTGTGGGGCCAGGACTATCAGGTCAAGAAGTAAACTTCGCGGCTGACCGGCTCCTGCGACCTCTCAGGAGCCGGCGAAGCACGATGGATCAGCTCAACTCACCACACAGATCCAGCTCGACCAGGCGCCGCATTTCGGCGTTTTCCAGACCTGCGCCCAGCAGCGCATGCAACTTGCCGAACGCCGCCTCACGGGTCATGCCGCCCCCCGACAGCACCCCAACACCACGCAAGCGACTGCCGGCCTCATACACATCCAACTCGACGCCACCTTCATGGCATTGAGTGACGGCGACCACCACAACACCTTTGTCCCGCGCCCGTTCCAGTGCGGCGAGAAACTCAGGGTTGTCGCTCGGCCCGGTGCCGCTGCCGTAGCACTCCAGCACCAAACCCTGAATGCCGCTGTCGAGCAGGCCGTTCAGCGCTTCGGCGCCAATGCCGGGGAACAGCGGCAGCACGGCGACTTTCGCCAGTTGCTTGGGCTGGTTGTAGGTCAACGGCGCTTGCAGCGAAGTCGCCTTCACACCGCCGCCCTGACGCTCCAACCGCTTGAACGGATGCCGACCAAAGCTGCGCACTTTCGCGCAATGGGTCGGGTCCAGCAGTTCGCCGTGGAAGTACAGGTGCACGCCCGGCGCCAGGCCGTGGCCGAGGGCAACCAGCGCGCCGCTGAGGTTTTCCCAGGCATCGCTGTCGGTGACGCCGGCCGGCAGCATCGAACCGGTAAAGCAGACGCGCGCATGCAGGCCGAGCAATTGAAAGCTCATGGCGGCGGCGCTGTAGGCCAGGGTATCGGTGCCGTGCAGGATCAGCACGCTGTCGCAACCCTGGACATCCACGGCATCGACCACCGCTTCACGCAGTTGCTGCCAGTAGGCCGGGGTCATGTTGGCGCTGTCGATCAGCGGGCTCATCTCGCGAAAGCGCCATTGCGGCACCACGAGTTCAGGTTGGCTGTGCAGGTAATCGCGCATCCGCGCTTCGAAACCGGATGCCGGGGCCAGGCCATGGGCGCTGGCTTGCATGCCGATGGTGCCGCCGGTGTAGAGCACCATGACGTGCTGGGCGGCAGGATAGGTCGAGGAATTCATGGAGGTTCTCCGAAACGATGACTTCCATTGTGGGAGCGGGCTTGCTCGCGAAAGCGGTGTGTCAGCCAACATTAATGTCGCCTGACACTCCCTCTTCGCGAGCAAGCCCGCTCCCACAGGGTACTTCGCACTTTAACCGATCAGCGTTGCGCTGCGGGTACGCCGTGCGCCTCAGCTTCAGCCTTGGTGGCCGCCGCTGGCGGGTTGGCCGGCCAGGCTTGCAGGTCCAGGTCCAGATCCGGGAACTTGCTCGAATCGAACACCGGGGTCTTGATGCCGGCCGCGCGCTGGTCATCGTAGTCACGCAGGATGCGCATGCCGACCTTGAACAACAGGAACAGCGCGATGAGGTTGACGAACGCGAGCATGGTCATGGTGATGTCGGCGAAAGCGAACACCGTGCCGAGGTTTTCGATGGCACCCCAGAAAATCAGAACCAGTACCAATGCGCGGTAACCAATCAGCGCAACGCGGTTTTCACCGATCATAAAGCGCAGGTTGCTCTCGCCCAGGTAGTAGTTGTAGAGGATCGAGGTGAACACGAACAACGACAGGGCCACGGAGATGAAACTGCGACCCCAGTCACCGACCACGGCGGCCAGGGAGTTTTGGGTCAGGGCAATGCCGTCGCCTTCGAAGCCCGGGGTGTAGAAGCCCGAGAGCAGGATCAGCAACGCGGTGCAGGTGCAGATCACGAAGGTGTCGAGGAACACGCTGAACGCCTGAACCACACCCTGAGCAACCGGGTGCTCGACCGAAGCCACGGCGGCCACGTTCGGCGCACTGCCCAGGCCGGCTTCGTTGGCGAACACGCCGCGCTTCACGCCCATGACGATCGCGCTGCCGATCAGACCGCCGAAGGCCTGGTCGAGACCGAAGGCGCTTTTGACGATGGTCATCAGCATCGCGGGAACGTGGTCGAATTGCAGCACGATCACGTAGATGGTCACGCCGATGTACACCAGGGTTTTCACCGGCACCAGCAGGTCAGCGACCTTGGCGATGCGCTTGATGCCACCGATGAACACCAGGCCCAGCAACACGGCCAGGGCCGCGCCGGTGTACGTTGGGTCAAGGTCGAAGGCGTTTTTCAGCGAGTGGGTCACGGCATGGGATTGCAGGCCGTTGAAGGCGAAGCCGAAGGTGATCAGCAGCAGGAACGCCATGATCATCCCCAACCAGCGTTTCTGCAGGCCGTGCTGGATGTAATAGGACGGGCCGCCACGGTAAGTGCCGTCGGAATCGCAGCGCTTGTAGAGCTGGCCGAGGGAACATTCGAAGAAGCTGCTGGACATGCCGACCAGCGCGGTCACCCACATCCAGAACACCGCACCTGGCCCGCCGAGGGTCACGGCGATGCCGACACCGGCGATGTTGCCTGCACCGACGCGGCCGGCGAGGCTGAGCATCAGGGCCTGGAACGAACTGAGTTGCCCGGCGCTGCTTTTGAGGCTGTCGCGGAACACCGCGAACATGTGGAAGAAGTGGCGCAATTGAACGAAACGCGAGCGGATCGTGAAGTAGCTACCGAGCCCGACAATGAGCACGATCAGTACTTTCCCTGAGAGGAAGTCGTTGATGACTTCGAGCATGGATTATTCCTCGCTGTTTTTTGTTTAAGCAAATGCTGGAGGGGTAGAAACATCGCGTTACACCGGCTTGCTCGGGGCATGACAGGTGAGGCGAGTGTTCGTCCCGGTTCCATATCGCGGGTTTGTTATTAGTTCGGGTTTCGCATGGTTTTGGGCCTCGTTACCGACGACCGCTCACGCGAAGAGGGGCGGCACTATACCTATGAGTGCGTTGCCCGTCTGCACGATTGTGGTGCAAGCGACGTTACGAGGTGCTGCAAGATCAAAAGAGTTAAAAAAAAGGGCTCGGGGAATAAATCCCCAAGCCCTCAAAAGGTGAGAGGTGTCTAGTCCCTCGACCTGGTGAGCGTGTGCAGCGTTTGATCAAGCCTTAAGCGGGACCAGACGCGGAGCAATCATGTTTTCCGGGCGCAGGATGTCGGCGAGCATTTCGTCGTCGAGCAAGCCTTCTTCGCGCACCAGTTCCAGCACGCCGCGGCCACTTTCGAGGGCGATACGGGCGATGCGGGTGGCGTTTTCATAGCCGATGTACGGGTTCAGCGCGGTGACCAGACCGATCGAGTGCTCGACCAGTTCGCGGCAGCGCTCTTCGTTGGCGGTGATGCCGACGATGCAGTGTTCGCGCAGCATGTCCATGGCGCGTTGCAGCAGGCGGATCGAGTCGAAGATCTTGAAGGCGATCAGCGGCTCCATCACGTTCAGTTGCAATTGGCCGCCTTCGGCTGCGATGGTCAGGGCCAGGTCGTTGCCGATGATCTGGAACGCTACCTGGTTAACCGCTTCCGGGATCACCGGGTTGACCTTGCCGGGCATGATCGAGCTGCCTGGCTGACGTGCCGGCAGGTTGATTTCGTTGATGCCGGTGCGTGGGCCGCTGGACAGCAGGCGCAGGTCGTTGCAGATCTTCGACAGCTTGACCGCGGTGCGCTTGAGCATGCCGGAGAACAGCACGAAGGCGCCCATGTCGGAGGTGGCTTCGATCAGGTCGGCGGCGGGCACCAGCGGTTGACCGCTGATCAGGGCCAGACGCTCCACAGCCAGGTGCTGGTAACGCGGGTCGGCGTTGATGCCGGTGCCGATCGCGGTGCCGCCCAGGTTCACTTCAGTCAGCAGTTCCGGGGCCAGCGTCTTCAGACGGGCCAAGTCTTCGCCCAGCGTGGTGGCGAAGGCACGGAATTCCTGGCCGAGGGTCATCGGCACGGCGTCTTGCAGTTGGGTTCGGCCCATTTTCAGGACGTGAGCGAATTCCTGACCTTTGGCAGCGAACGCCTGGATCAGGCTGTCGAGGCTGGCCAGCAGCGCGTCGTGACCCAGCAGCAGGCCCAGACGAATTGCGGTCGGGTAGGCGTCGTTGGTCGACTGCGCCATGTTCACGTCGTTGTTCGGGTGCAGGTATTGGTATTCGCCCTTCTGGTGACCCATGGCCTCCAGCGCGATGTTGGCGATGACTTCGTTGGCATTCATGTTGGTCGAAGTGCCAGCGCCGCCTTGAATCATGTCCACCACGAACTCTTCGTGGAAATCGCCGCGGATCAGTCGTGCACAGGCTTCGCTGATGGCAGCGTGCTTGGCGTCGCTCAGGTGACCCAGCTCGCGGTTGGCGTCAGCGGCGGCTTGTTTAACCATGGCCAGGCCGACAACCAGCTTCGGGTAATGCGAAATCGGAACGCCGGAGAGACGGAAGTTGTTCACCGCTCGCAGGGTCTGGATGCCGTAATACGCTTGAGCAGGTACTTCGAGTACGCCAAGCAGGTCTTTTTCTGTGCGGAAAGATGCAGCGGAGGACATGATAGAAATCATCTCGATATGGACCCGGTCTGTGCCGGAACGCTGCAAATGCTAGGCTTGTGAACAATTTTGGGCCAATGCTGTTAAGCGCTGGCCTATGCACATTCGGCATAATGCCCGTGTGACGCCGCGTGTGCGGCGAGCGTGTGACCTAATTTGGTGCGTGTCCGGGAGGACGTGATGAATCTGGAAAGCAAATGGCTGGAGGACTTTAGTGCCCTGGCCGCCACCCGCAGCTTCTCCCAGGCTGCGGAACGCCGCTTCGTGACCCAGCCTGCTTTTAGCCGGCGGATTCGCAGCCTTGAAGCCGCGCTGGGGCTGCAGTTGGTCAACCGTTCGCGCACGCCGGTGGAGCTGACGGCGGCGGGGCAGTTGTTTCTCGTCACCGCGCGAACGGTGGTTGAACAGTTGGGCGAAGTGCTGCGCCATCTCCATCACTTGGAGGGCGGGCAGGGCGAGGTGATGCAGGTTGCGGCGGCGCACTCCCTGGCGCTGGGGTTCTTCCCGCGCTGGATCGCGCAGTTGCGTAATGAAGGTTTGAACATTGCCACTCGGCTGGTGGCGACCAACGTCGGCGATGCCGTGCACGCGTTGCGTGAGGGCGGCTGTGATTTGATGCTGGCGTTCTATGATCCGGACGCGGCGATGCAGATGGACCCGGAAATCTTCCCGTCGCTGCATCTGGGCCAGACTGAAATGTTGCCGGTGTGCGCGGCGGACGCCGAGGGCAAGCCGCTGTTCGATCTGGAAGGCGAGGCCAGCGTGCCGCTATTGGCCTACAGCGCCGGTGCGTTTCTCGGGCGTTCGGTGAACCAATTGCTACGCCAGCGTGCGCTGCGCTTTACCACCATCTATGAAACCGCCATGGCGGACAGCCTGAAAAGCATGGCGCTGGAAGGGTTGGGGATTGCCTGGGTGCCGCAACTGAGCGTGCGCGCCGAACTGGCGCGCGGTGAACTGGTGGTGTGCGGCGGCCCGCAATGGCATGTGCCGCTGGAGATTCGCCTGTATCGCTGCGCGCTGGTGCGCAAGGCGAATGTGCGGTTGTTGTGGCGCAAGCTGGAAGGTGGTGCGGCGCAGGGTTCTTAGCCACAGCGACTAATCCCTGTGGGAGCGAGCTTGCTCGCGATGACGGACTAACATTCAAGATCCATGGTGGCTGTCCCGACGCTATCGCGAGCAAGCTCGCTCCCACAGGGAAACGGTGTTGTTTTGACTGACTCTTAAGTCAATAAAACCGGCACTTTGCGCCGTATGACAGATGGTCGTTTCGGGGGCTGTTTATCTGCTTCATTGAGGTATACTGCGCGGCCTTCGGCCGGTTCGTCCGGCCATTTTTCGTACAATCAAGCCACGCATATTGCGTGGCTTGTTGTTTTTTGACGCGCCTGCGGGCGCCCAGAGAGAAGAGGCACGACGATGAGTGCACTGGTTGGCGTGATCATGGGCTCCAAGTCCGATTGGTCCACCCTTAGCCACACCGCCGATATGCTGGAAAAGCTCGGCATCCCTTACGAGGTGAAAGTGGTCTCTGCCCACCGCACCCCGGACCTGCTGTTCCAGTACGCCGAAGAGGCCGAGGCGCGTGGCATCGAGGTGATCATTGCCGGTGCCGGTGGCGCGGCCCACTTGCCTGGCATGTGTGCGGCCAAGACCCACCTGCCGGTGCTCGGCGTGCCCGTGCAGTCGTCGATGCTGTCGGGCGTCGATTCCCTGCTCTCGATCGTGCAAATGCCTGCGGGCATTCCGGTTGCCACCCTGGCCATCGGCAAGGCGGGCGCGATCAACGCAGCCTTGCTGTCGGCGAGTATCCTGGGCGCCAAGCACCCGCAGTTCCACGCGGTGCTGAAAACTTTCCGTGCTGAGCAGACAGACAGCGTCCTGGACAATCCAGACCCACGCATCGCCTGAGGTTGTTGACGATGAAGATCGGTGTAATCGGTGGCGGCCAGTTGGGTCGCATGTTGGCGCTGGCGGGCACTCCGCTGGGCATGAACTTCGCTTTCCTGGACCCGGCGCCGGATGCCTGTGCCGCCGCGTTGGGCGAGCATCTGCGGGCCGATTACGGCGATCAGGATCACCTGCGTCAACTGGCCGATGAAGTCGATCTGGTGACCTTCGAGTTCGAAAGCGTCCCGGCCGAAACCGTGGCGTTCCTGTCGCAGTTCGTCCCGGTTTACCCGAGCGCCGAAGCCCTGCGCATCGCCCGCGATCGCTGGTTCGAGAAGAGCATGTTCAAAGACCTGGGGATTCCCACCCCGGCGTTCGCCGACATCCAGTCTCAAGCTGAGCTGGACGCTGCCGTAGCCTCTATCGGTCTGCCGGCCGTGTTGAAAACCCGCACCCTGGGTTACGACGGCAAAGGCCAGAAAGTCCTGCGCAAACCGGAAGATGTGGTCGGCACTTTCGCCGAACTGGGTAGCGTGGCGTGCCTGCTGGAAGGCTTCGTCCCGTTCACCGGTGAAGTCTCGCTGATCGCCGTGCGCGCTCGTGATGGCGAAACCAAGTTCTATCCACTGGTTCACAACACCCACGACAGCGGCATCCTCAAGCTGTCCGTGGCCAGCACCGATCACCCGCTGCAAGCTTTGGCTGAAGATTATTCCAGCCGAGTGCTCAAGCAACTGGAATACGTCGGCGTGATGGCGTTCGAGTTCTTTGAAGTCGACGGAGGCCTCAAGGCCAACGAAATCGCCCCGCGCGTGCACAACTCCGGGCACTGGACCACCGAAGGCGCCGAGTGCAGCCAATTCGAAAACCACCTGCGGGCCGTTGCCGGCCTACCGTTGGGTTCGACGGCCAAGATCGGCGAGAGCGCGATGCTCAACTTCATCGGTGTGGTTCCGCCGGTAGAGAAAGTCATCGCCATTACCGATTGCCACCTGCATCACTACGGCAAGGCGTTCAAGGTCGGCCGCAAGGTCGGTCACGCCAATCTGCGGTGTGCGGATCGCGAGACGCTGGCGGCGCAGATCCTCAAGGTCGAAGCCCTCATCGCCGAATAGTTTCATGTGGCAGCGGCGGAACCTTCAGTGTCCGCCGTTCTCTGATGGCAGGATGCCAAAGTCTGACTAGGCTTTGGCATAACTATCTAATCAGAGGGAAATGCCATGGGAATTATCGGAACCATCTTTATCGGCTTGATCGTCGGCCTGCTGGCGCGGTTCCTGAAACCGGGCGATGACAGCATGGGTTGGATCATGACCATCCTGCTCGGTATCGGCGGTTCGCTGGCAGCCACTTACGGCGGCCAGGCTCTGGGCATTTACCAGGCTGGCCAGGGCGCGGGCTTCATCGGTGCGCTGGTCGGTGCCATCGTGTTGCTGGTGGTCTACGGCCTGATCAAAAAGAACTGATTCAAGCGACAAAGCCCTCTCTGCTGCGCAGGCCGAGAGGGCTAGAATGCTCGCCATTGCACTGTCCTTCCTTTTGTCGAGCACCTCCATGCGCCGTCTTCTACTGACTTTCCTTTTACTGGGCTCGGGCCTTGCCCATGCCGGCGAACTGCCGGAAACCGACTGGCTGGAACTGATGCCCAAGTCGGACCAGAAAGCCCTCGAAGCCATGCCCGAAATCGACCACAACACCCCTGAAGGCGATGGCACCTTTACGTCAAAGGGTGGCATGAAGCAGGGCAAGGGCTTGCCGGCGGTGATGTATTCGACCAAAACCGTGCCGGCGATGAACGACAAGAACATCCGCATCGGTGGTTACCCGGTGCCGCTGGAGTCCGACGCCAAGGGCCGCAGCACGCTGTTTTTCCTTGTGCCGTACCCGGGCGCCTGCATCCACGTGCCGCCACCGCCGCCTAACCAGTTAGTGCTGGTGCGTTATCCGAAGGGTTTGAAGCTGGACGATATCTACACACCGCTGTGGGTGACCGGCACGCTGAAGATCGAGAAGGTCAACAACGACCTGGCTGACGCGGCGTATGCGCTGGATGCGGCGAAGGTTCGTGTGGTGAAAGAGTCGGATCTGTAAATCTGACACCCACCAAATGTGGGAGCGGGCTTGCTCGCGAATGCAGTGTGTCATTCAACTTTAATGTCGACTGACACGACGCCTTCGCGAGCAAGCCCGCTCCCACATTGGTTTTGTGGTGTTGCTTATAAAGGCTTGCTACCGATGCTGACGCCGAGCGTGTGACTGGCACCCGCCGCCAGGTTCACCACATCGTCCATCACATTCGCCGTCTCGATGCATAGCATGCGCTGCCAGCCATCGTCGGCCATGTCGCTGAATGCAGCTGCGCGCTCAGTCCAGGGATTCCAGATCACCGCCGTGCGTGAACCGCTGCTGGTCAGCTCGATGCGTCGCTCCCAGGCCGGGTCAACAATGCTCAGCTTCGCCGGGGTATCGAGGTAGATACGGTCAGTCTCGCCGGTAAAAGCCAGATCGCCGGTCTGCGTGGCCGTGGCCCAGTCCTTGGTCGTATCGATGTAGCTCAAGCCATCCAGCCCTTCGACCTGCACGTTTCGCACGTCACTGACGGCGAAATAGCTGTGCAGCGCCTGGCTGATGGACACGGTTTCAGTGCCGCGGTTGTGGCTGGTCAGGCTGATGTGCAGCTGTTCATCCAGACGGATGCTCAGTTTCAAGTCCACCTGATGCGCCCAGCTCGGAAAACCGCCTTCGGGGTAGGGCAGGATGAATTCCACCTGCAGGCTTTCACCCTCGGTTTCGATGCCGCCCAATTCCCAATCTGTCGCCCGGACAAAACCGTGAGCGGCGGCCGGTTCGTTGCTGACGCGCATCGCCTGCACGCTTTGCGGGTTGCGCGCGAAGTTGCCAAACCACGGCCAGCACACCGGCACTCCGGCGCGGATGCTCTTGCCCGTCTTGAACACCGCCTCGTCGTTGAGCCAGATCAGTGGCGGTTGCCCGGCCAATTGATAACTGAGGATGTGCGCGCCTTGCTGGGCCACCAGCAATTCGGCCTGACCGTGGCGGATGCGCCAGCAGTTCAGTTCATCCAGTTTGACGGCTTCAACGTTGGGCGTGCTCATGGGACAACTCTCAATCGGGAACAATGACTGCAATGGACCGCAAAATGCGCGCCGTGTTTAACGCGCGCGCGGCGGGCACGAACGGGTGCGGCCGCTGCCGTCGATGGCGACGAACACGAACACCGCTTCAGTCACTTTACGCCACTCGCTGGACAACGGATCGTCGCTCCAGACTTCGACCATCATCTGGATCGAGCTGCGACCAATTTCCAGCGCCTGGGTATAGAAGGAGAGCTGCGCGCCCACCGCCACTGGAACCAGAAACGCCATGCGGTCGATCGCAACGGTTGCCACGCGGCCGCCGGCGACTTTGCTGGCCATCGCGGTGCCGGCCAAATCCATCTGCGCCACCAGCCAGCCGCCGAAAATATCGCCAAAGCCGTTGGTTTCGCGCGGGAGTGCGGTGATTTGCAGGGCCAGGTCGCCTTGCGGGATTGGATCTTCTTGTTCGAGCTCTATCATGCCGGGGGTGCCTCTGACCCGTGACTCTACGTTGGTCTTTCAGGTGAATAGCCGTCTTCAAGAAAAACGATTCAGCCCGAACATACTACGTTCGTCACGTTTTTCGTAAGGCGCCTAAGGGAAACTCTGCGAAATCGCCTGTGAGGATCGGCAGGCGTTTTCGCACAGCAACCCTTACAAACTGTTGCAAGATTGCGAGTATATCGGTCGGTAGACTCCGAGACGACCGTCCGGTTCTCATTTCGACCGTCAAATACGCACCTCTATGTGCTTTTTCGAACAATTTGCTATCGTGCGGACCTGCCCAAGCCTCCGCCAGCGTTGTTGGGGTTGCAGATCCGCCTATAAGAGAAGCCCTTGCCATGACCACAGCGCCCTCGAGCACTGCGCAGCCAACGCAATCCGTACGTCCGTTGACCCGCAACGATTACAAGACCTTGTCGCTGTCCGCCTTGGGTGGTGCGCTGGAGTTTTACGACTTCATCATCTTCGTGTTCTTCGCCACCGTAGTCGGCAAGCTGTTCTTCCCGGCCGACATGCCCGAGTGGCTACGCCTGATGCAGACCTTCGGCATCTTCGCCGCCGGTTACCTGGCGCGTCCGCTGGGCGGCATTGTCATGGCGCACTTCGGCGACCTGCTGGGGCGCAAGAAGATGTTCACCCTGAGCATCTTCATGATGGCCGTGCCGACCCTGATCATGGGCCTGCTGCCAACCTATGCGCAGATCGGCATGTGGGCGCCGATCCTGTTGCTGCTGATGCGCGTGATCCAGGGCGCGGCGATTGGCGGTGAAGTGCCCGGCGCGTGGGTCTTCGTTTCCGAACACGTGCCGCAGCGGCACATCGGCTATGCCTGCGGGACCCTGACCTGCGGCCTGACGGCCGGTATCCTGCTCGGTTCGCTGGTGGCCACGGCGATCAACGGAATTTACACCCCGGTGGAAGTGGCGGATTACGCCTGGCGGATTCCGTTCCTGCTGGGCGGCGTGTTCGGCCTGTTCTCGGTGTACCTGCGCCGCTGGCTCCACGAGACCCCGGTGTTCGCCGAACTGCAACTGCGCAAGGCCCTGGCCGAAGAAGTGCCGCTGCGCGCGGTGTTGCGTGACCATCGCGGGGCGATCCTGATTTCCATGCTGCTGACCTGGCTGCTGTCCGCCGGCATCATCGTGATCATCCTGATGACCCCGACCGTACTGCAAACCGTTTACCACTTCTCGCCGACCACCGCGTTGCAAGCGAACAGCCTGGCGATCGTGTTCCTGAGCCTGGGTTGCGTGGCGTCCGGTGCGCTGGCTGATCGCTTCGGCGCCGGCCGGGTGTTTGTGTTCGGCAGCGCGTTGCTGTTGCTGAGTTCGTGGACCTTCTACCACAGCCTGTTCAACCACCCCGATTGGCTGTTCCCGATGTACGCCGTGACCGGCTTGCTGGTCGGCACCATCGGCGCCGTGCCGTACGTGATGGTCAAGGCCTTCCCGGCGGTGGTGCGCTTCAGCGGCCTGTCGTTCTCCTACAACCTGGCCTACGCGATTTTTGGTGGGTTGACGCCGATGATCGTGACCTTGCTGCTGAAGGAGAGCCCGATGGGGCCTGCCTACTATGTGGCGATTATTTGCGGGGTTGGGATATTGGTCGGGGCTTATCTTTGGAAGAAGGGGCGTTAAGCCGTTTCTTTCATTAATAGCACTGGCCCCTTCGCGAGCAAGCCCGCTCCCACACTGACGCAATTGGACATATATTCTGTGCTCAGGCGCAGATCCAGTGTGGGAGCGGGCTTGCTCGCGAAGAACGATAACGCGGTAGTTCTGCAAAAAGATCGAATGGTGGCCTTTCATCCAATTGTCATATTTCAGCCATAGAGTGTTCACACGGCCTGCCAATACTTGGCCCCGAATAACACACCCTATCTGCTAGGAGTAAGGCATGAAACTGAAGCGTTTGATGGCGGCAATGACTTTTGTCGCTGCTGGCGTTGCGACTGCCCACGCGGTAGCCGCTGGCGTTGACCCGTCAATTCCGGCTTACACCAAAGTCACCGGTGTCTCGGGCAACTTGTCCAGCGTTGGTTCCGACACTCTGGCCAACCTCATGACCCTGTGGGCTGAGAACTACAAAAAAGAATACCCGAACGTAAATATCCAGATTCAGGCCGCTGGCTCCGCCACTGCGCCACCTGCGTTGACTGAAGGCACCTCTAACCTGGGCCCGATGAGCCGCAAAATGAAGGACACCGAACTGGCTGCCTTCGAGCAGAAGTACGGCTACAAGCCAACCGCTATCCCGGTTGCCGTGGACGCCCTGGCTGTCTTCGTACACAAAGACAACCCGATCCAGCACCTGACCATGGAACAAGTCGACGCGATCTTCTCGTCCACTCGTCTGTGCGGCGCTAAAACCGACGTGAAAACCTGGGGCGACCTGGGTGTGACCGGCGACCTGGCCAACAAGCCGGTTCAGCTGTTCGGTCGTAACTCGGTATCCGGCACCTACGGCTACTTCAAAGAAGAAGCCCTGTGCAAAGGCGACTACAAACCAAACGTCAACGAACAACCAGGCTCGGCTTCGGTCGTGCAGTCGATCAGCTCCTCGCTGAACGGCGTGGGTTACTCGGGCATCGGCTACAAAACCGCTAGCGTGAAAACCGTTGCTCTGTCGAAGAAAGGCAGCACCGAGTACATCGAAGACAGCGAAGAAAACGCACTGAACGGCAAATACCCGCTGTCGCGTTTCCTCTACGTTTACGTCAACAAAGCCCCGAACAAGCCTCTGGCCCCGCTGGAAGCCGAGTTCGTGAAACTGGTTCTGTCCAAACAGGGCCAGGAAGTTGTAGTGAAAGACGGCTACATCCCACTGCCGGCCAAGGTTGCTGCAAAAGCACTGGCTGACCTGGGTCTGGCGGAAGGCGGCGCTGAAGTCGCAAAAAAGTAACACCCTAGGCCCGGGGTACGCCCCGGACCTGTGTAGGAGCTGACGAGGGGACCGAGGCTGCGATCTTTTGATCTTGTAGTTAAAAGCCAGATCAAAAGATCGCAGCCTCGGTTCCCTCGACAGCTCCTACAACCCCAAAATTTCCGATCCTCTGCCAGTCCCGCTGGCGGCGGATTTGTTGCGTCACTGCACTGTCATCTTTCTGTCATACAGGATCGCTAGGGTGTGCGCATGAATGATCTGGCCAATTCCACCATGACTACGAATCCCCCCAAGCGGATTGACTTCAATACGCCTGAGTTGCAACGCAAGCGCCGCATTCGCGCGCTCAAAGATCGCCTGACCCGTTGGTACGTCCTTATTGGCGGCCTCGCCGTCCTCGGCGCGATCACGTTGATCTTCTTCTTCCTTGCCTACGTGGTTGCGCCGCTGTTCCAGGGTGCCAGCCTGACCGCCAAGGACGCCATCACGCCGGCCTGGATTCAGGACGCCGGCAAGCCGTTGATGATCTCTCTGGAAGAACAGAACCAGGTCGCCATGCGCGTATCCGACAAAGGGCAGGCACTGTTCTTTGATATCGACAGTGGCGCCGAACTCCGACGCGTCGATTTGCCGATCCCGGCCGGGACCACCGTGACCTCCATCGGTGAAGACCAGCCCGGTCATCCACTGGTAGTAGTAGGTCTGTCCAACGGCCAGGCTTTGGTGTTCCGTCACACCTATAAAGTCAGTTACCCGGACAACAAGAAAACCATTTCGCCGGCCATCGATTACCCGTACGGCGACACCCCGATTGCGCTGAACGAGGCGGGCGGTGCGCTGGAGCACGTCAGCCTCAACGCCACGGACACCACGCTGATGCTGGTCGGTTCGACGGGGGCGCAACTCAATGTGCTGTCGCTGACCAGCGAAGAAAACATGATGACCGGCGAAGTCACCAACGAGCAGAAGCGCATCGATCTGCCGCAAATGACCGAGCCGGTGAAGAACATCTTCGTCGACCCGCGCCAGCAATGGCTGTATGTGATCAACGGGCGTGCCCAGGCCGATGTGTTCAGCCTGCGCGACAAGAGCCTCAACGGTCGCTACAAGCTGCTCGAAAACGGCGACGCCGAAATTACCGCCAGTACCCAACTGCTGGGCGGTATCTCGCTGATCCTCGGCGACTCGAAAGGTGGCCTGGCCCAGTGGTTCATGGCCCGTGACCCGGATGGCGAGCTGCGCCTGAAGCAGATCCGTAACTTCCAGATGGGCACTACGCCGATCGTTGAAATCACCGCTGAAGAACGTCGCAAAGGTTTCATCGCCCTCGACGCTTCCGGCAAGCTCGGCGTGTTCCACAGCACCGCGCACCGTACGTTGCTGGTCGATCAAGTGGTCGAAGGCCAGGGCGTTTTCGGTCTGTCGCCACGGGCCAACCGCGTGATTGTTGAGGCCGGCGGCAAGATTCAACCGCTGCTGCTCGACAACCCGCACCCGGAAGTGTCGTGGAGCGCGTTGTGGAGCAAGGTCTGGTACGAGAACTACGACGAGCCTAAATACGTCTGGCAATCGACCGCCGCCAACACCGACTTCGAACCCAAGCTGAGCTTGTCTCCGCTGACCTTCGGTACCCTGAAAGCCGCGTTCTACGCCATGCTGCTGGCCGCGCCACTGGCCGTCGCCGCAGCGATCTACACCGCGTACTTCATGGCCCCGGGCATGCGCCGCAAGGTCAAACCGGTGATCGAGCTGATGGAAGCGATGCCGACGGTGATCCTCGGTTTCTTCGCCGGCCTGTTCCTCGCACCGTATGTAGAAGGGCATTTGCCGGGCATCTTCAGCCTGCTGATGTTGCTGCCGATAGGCGTGCTGGTGGCCGGTTTCATCTTCAGCCGCCTGCCTGAGTCCATCCGCCTGAAAGTGCCGGACGGCTGGGAAGCCGCGATTCTGATCCCGGTGATTCTGTTTGTGGGCTGGTTGTCGCTGTACATGAGCCCGTACATGGAAACCTGGTTCTTTGGCGGCGACATGCGCATGTGGATCTCCCACGACCTGGGCATCACCTACGACCAGCGCAACGCATTGGTGGTTGGTCTCGCCATGGGCTTCGCGGTGATCCCGAACATCTACTCCATTGCCGAAGACGCCGTGTTCAGCGTGCCTCGCGGCCTGACCCTCGGTTCCCTGGCCCTCGGCGCCACGCCGTGGCAGACGATGACCCGCGTGGTGATCCTCACCGCCAGCCCGGGGATCTTCTCGGCGCTGATGATCGGCATGGGCCGCGCGGTCGGTGAAACGATGATTGTGCTGATGGCCACCGGTAACACCCCGGTCATGGAAATGAACCTGTTCGAAGGCCTGCGTACCCTGGCTGCCAACGTCGCGGTGGAAATGCCGGAGTCGGAAGTCGGCGGCAGCCACTACCGCGTGCTGTTCCTCTCGGCGCTGGTGCTGCTGTTGTTCACCTTCGTCATGAACACCCTCGCGGAACTGATTCGTCAGCGTCTGCGCAAGAAATACTCGTCGCTTTAAGAAAGGTAGAAGTCTGTGAAACAGAACTCCCTGAATGGATGGTTCAAGAGCGGCGCCCCCGGCGTCTGGATCAGCGGTGGCGCGGTGTCCATCGCGGTCATCATGACCATTGGTTTGCTGGCAGTGATTGCCGTGCGCGGTCTGGGCCATTTCTGGCCGGCCGACCTGATCCACGCTAATTACGACGTGCCGGGCCAGGCCAATCACCTCGTCATCGGCGAAGTGGTGCAGAAAGAAGAAGTGCCCCGCGAGCGTCTGAAAAGCGCTGGCCTGCCAGTGCCCGATGTCGGCCCGGAGTTCATGACCCGCGAGCTGATCAAGGTCGGCAACCGTGACTTGAACGGCAACGACTTCACCTGGATCGTCGGCGAGTGGCTGACGAAGCAGACAACGCCGCCAGAGTTGATGACCATCGAGCGTCGCGAGTGGGGCAACTTCTACGGTTACCTGGTCAACGTCAAACAGGACGGCAAGGTGATCGCCGAGGGCGAAGCGGCGTGGCCGGAGTTGCAGGCGCGTGTCGATCGCGTCAACAAACTCGCGGCACAGCTCAAGACCCTGGAGAAATCCGATATCGGTGCGATCAACGCCGGTCTGGAACGCATCCGTCTGCACGGACGCAAACTGGAACTGGCCGGCAAACTGGACGCCACCGCGCAAGCCGACATGGACGCCGAAAAGGCTGAGCTGAATGCCCGTTACCAGGACATCGAAGCGCGTCTGAGCGACCTGCACGCCCAGTTCAACCGCGACAGCCTCACTGCTCGCGATGCCAACGGCAAAGAGATCGAAATCGGCATCGGCAAAGTGGTTCACGCCTACCAGCCGAATGCCATGGGCACTCTGACCAAGATCGGCTTCTACTTTGGCAAGGTCTGGGAATTCCTGTCCGACGACCCACGGGAAGCGAACACCGAAGGCGGGATCTTCCCGGCGATTTTCGGCACCGTGATGATGACCCTGATCATGGCGATGATCGTGACGCCGTTCGGCGTGCTGGCAGCGGTTTACTTGCGTGAATACGCCAAGCAGAACACGCTGACTCGGATCATCCGCATCGCCGTGAACAACCTGGCGGGCGTACCGGCCATTGTTTACGGGGTGTTCGGCCTGGGCTTCTTCGTCTACGTACTCGGCGGTTCGCTGGACCGGATCTTCTTCCCCGAAGCCTTGCCTGCGCCGACCTTCGGCACGCCGGGCCTGCTCTGGGCCTCGCTGACCCTGGCATTGCTGGCGGTGCCGGTGGTGATCGTGGCCACCGAAGAAGGCCTGGCGCGGATTCCTCGCACCGTGCGTGAGGGCTCGTTGGCCCTCGGCGCGACCAAGGCTGAAACGCTGTGGAAGATCGTGCTGCCAATGGCCAGCCCGGCGATGATGACCGGCATGATCCTCGCCGTGGCCCGCGCCGCCGGTGAAGTGGCGCCGCTGATGCTGGTGGGCGTGGTGAAACTGGCGCCGTCGCTGCCGGTGGATGGCAACTACCCGTACTTGCACCTTGACCAGAAAATCATGCACTTGGGCTTCCATATTTATGACGTCGGCTTCCAGAGCCCGAACGTCGAAGCGGCCCGACCGCTGGTGTATGCCACGGCGTTGCTGCTGGTGCTGGTGATCGCCACGTTGAACCTGTCGGCGGTCTACATCCGCAACCACCTGCGCGAGAAGTACAAAGCGCTGGATAGTTAAAGGTCGGCGCGGACCTTGTGGGAGCGGGCTTGCTCGCGAAGCTTTTGGCGGCTGTGAAGGCCCCTTCGCGAGCAAGCCCGCTCCCACAGTAGTCCGCGTCCAGTCGAACATTTATTGGACATGCCGCGAAGCGGTGTTCCGAACCGAATTTGTTAGCACAGGGAGCCTCCCATGCAGCACGAAGCACATACCCACGGCATCAACATGTCCGCCCTGGGCCGCGACAAACAGAGCCTGAGTCTCGAGCAGGAAACCGTGGCCATTGAAGTGCCGGGCCTGAGTCTGTTCTACGGCGAGAAACAAGCGCTGTACGACGTCAGCATGAACATCCCGAAACAGCGCGTGACGGCTTTCATCGGCCCGTCCGGCTGCGGCAAGTCCACGCTGCTGCGGACCTTCAACCGCATGAACGATCTGGTGGACGGTTGCCGCGTCGAAGGCGCGATCAACCTCTACGGCAACAACATCTACCGCAAGGGCGAAGACGTGGCCGAGCTGCGTCGCCGCGTGGGCATGGTGTTCCAGAAGCCGAACCCGTTCCCGAAAACCATCTACGAAAACGTGGTTTACGGCCTGCGCATCCAGGGCATCAACAAGAAGCGCATCCTCGATGAAGCCGTCGAGTGGGCGTTGAAAGGCGCGGCGCTGTGGGACGAAGTCAAAGATCGCCTGCATGAATCGGCACTCGGCCTGTCCGGTGGTCAACAGCAACGTCTGGTGATCGCCCGCACCATCGCCGTGGAACCGGAAGTGCTGCTGCTCGACGAACCGTGCTCGGCCCTCGACCCGATTTCCACGCTGAAAGTCGAAGAGCTGATCTACGAACTGAAATCCAAGTTCACCATCGTGATCGTGACCCACAACATGCAACAGGCCGCGCGGGTTTCCGACTACACGGCGTTCATGTACATGGGCAAACTGGTGGAATTCGGCGACACCGACACGTTGTTCACCAACCCGGCGAAGAAGCAGACCGAAGACTACATTACCGGTCGTTACGGCTAGCAGGGCAGCCGCAAGCTTCAAGCTGCAAGCGGCCAGAAAGACGCGGTGCGATATCAGGACTTGTACATAACTGCTTGAAGCTTGCAGCTTGAAGCTCGCAACTTTCGCGGAGCGAAACAGATGATTAGTAAAGAAGGCCTTACCCACCACATTTCCGCGCAGTTCAACGCCGAGCTTGAGGAGGTGCGCAGCCACCTTCTGGCCATGGGCGGGCTGGTGGAAAAGCAGGTCAACGACGCGGTGACCGCGCTGATCGAGGCCGACTCCGGCCTGGCCCAGCAAGTGCGCGAGATCGACGACCAGATCAACCAGATGGAACGCAACATCGACGAAGAATGCCTGCGCATTCTGGCCCGTCGTCAGCCAGCGGCGTCCGACTTGCGTCTGATCATCAGCATCTCCAAGTCGGTGATCGACCTGGAACGCATTGGTGATGAAGCGACCAAGATCGCCCGTCGCGCCATCCAATTGTGCGAGGAAGGCGAGGCGCCGCGCGGTTACGTCGAAGTTCGCCATATCGGCGATCAGGTGCGCAACATGGTGCGTGACGCGCTGGACGCGTTTGCCCGCTTCGACGCCGACCTGGCGTTGTCGGTGGCGCAGTACGACAAGATCATCGACCGCGAATACAAGACCGCCCTGCGTGAGCTGGCCACCTACATGATGGAAGACCCGCGCTCTATCTCGCGGGTCTTGAGCATTATCTGGGTGCTGCGTTCCCTGGAACGGATCGGCGACCACGCGCGCAATATCTCGGAACTGGTGATTTACCTGGTGCGCGGCACCGACGTGCGGCACCTGGGCCTCAAGCGCATGAAAGAAGAAGTTGAAGGCACAAGTGGCGAAACCGCTAATGTTCCGGGCAAAGCTGACGATAAGTAGGATTGCCCTGACAAAAAACGCCCGGCCTTTTGGCTGGGCGTTTTTGTTTGCGCACATGCATTCGAAAGCAGCACCCGCGAACGAAAAGTCCCGGCGTGACTGAAGGTTTTTTGGCAATGTGCCATCAGTAAAGCGGTATGCTTGCCGGGATTTTTTAAAGGG
Source organism: Pseudomonas sp. dw_612 (assembly GCF_018449725.1). Taxonomy (GTDB): domain Bacteria; phylum Pseudomonadota; class Gammaproteobacteria; order Pseudomonadales; family Pseudomonadaceae; genus Aquipseudomonas. The sequence goes on from NZ_JAAVVC010000003.1 coordinate 250,997, forward strand.
GTTGTGGATGAGTAAGGTCAGTGTGTTGGTCGTGGACGATGCGTCGTTCATTCGTGACCTGGTGAAGAAGTGCCTGCGCAACTACTTCCCGGGTATCCGGATCGAAGACGCGGTCAACGGCAAAAAGGCTCAGGCGATTCTGGCGCGCGAAGCGTTCGACCTGGTGCTGTGTGACTGGGAGATGCCGGAAATGTCCGGCCTGGAGCTGCTGACCTGGTGCCGTGAGCAGGACAACCTCAAGACCATGCCGTTCGTGATGGTGACCAGTCGGGGTGATAAAGAGAACGTGGTCCAGGCGATTCAGGCCGGGGTTTCCGGTTATGTCAGCAAGCCGTTCACCAACGAGCAACTGCTGACCAAGGTCAAACAGGCGCTGAACAAGGTCGGCAAGCTCGACACCTTGATGAACAGCGCGCCGACCAAGATGAACTCGGCGTTCGGCAATGATTCGCTGAGCGCGCTGACCGGTGGCAAGGCTGAAGTCGTCGGGGCCGCTCCCGTCGTCAATCCGTTCGCTAAACCTGCCGCCCCTGCGCCAGCCCCGGCGGCCGCGCCGTCCCGTGGCCTGCTCAACAGCCCGCCGGTCAAAGCGCCTGCTGCTTCGGCTGCTCCAACAGGTGGCCGTGGTCAGGGCCAATTGCGCCTGTCGAGCGGCACCCAGACCTGCGTCATCAAAGCCTTGAGCCTCAAGGAAGCGCTGCTGGTGGTCAAACGCACCGACATCCTGCCGCAAGTGCTCGAAAGCGCGGTGCTCGATCTGGAGCAAGGCGACAACGCGGAAACCGCCCGTCTGAACGGCTACCTGCACGCCATTGTCGCCCACGAGCCCAAGCCTGACAGCGAGTGGCTGCAATTGACCTTCCGCTTTGTGGATAAAGACGCGCAGAAGCTCGACTACATCTCCCGCCTGATTGCCCGTGGCACGGCGCAGAAGCATTTCATTCCAGGCGCGTAATCTTCGTCGCCTGACAGAATGCCTTCGCGGGCAAGCCTCACTCCTACATTGGAATGCATTCCCCTGTGGGAGCGGGCTTGCCCGCGAAGGGGCCGGAACAATCTCTGCAAAATGCAACCTGTAGCCTCAAACCGCACATCAGATTCAGCGGTGCTCGTCTTGATTTATATCGGTTTCGATATAGTCTGATCCATAGCGATCCTCCTCAGCCATGCCTTGAAACAACCCCGCTCTGCATGTCTCGGTAGCGTCGATTAGCCTTCTCCTGTCTACAACACAGGAGAGGTCGATGCCAAGACACAAGGAAGTGGTGTTTATCGGGAGCGCGCTAAAGGATCTGAAAGCCTTCCCGCTCGATGCGCGAAGAACTGCCGGATTTCAGTTGGACCTGCTGCAACAGGGGGAAGAGCCTTGCGATTGGCGGCCGATGAAGACGGTAGGGCGAGGAGTCAATGAGATCAGGATCACTGAGGCATCAGGAGCGTTTCGAGTGTTGTATGTGGTTAACCGGCCAGAGGCCATTTATGTGCTGCATGCATGGCACAAGACCACTCGTAAAACCGAAACGCGTGACATCGAACTGGCACATGCCAGATTGCAGGAAATAGGTTAACGCCATGACGGATCACCAAAACCCTACCCAGCGGTTCGCCAGTGTTTGGGATGCGCTGGAAGATACACCTCAAGAGGCTGCGAATATGCGCCTGCGCTCCAAGTTGATGCTGGAGTTGCGCAACGTCATTCGCGGATGGGAGCTGTCTCAAAAAGAGGCAGCCAAACGACTGAATGTCACCCAGCCACGACTTAATGATGTGCTGAACGGCAAGATCGACAAGTTCTCCCTGGATGCCTTGGTGAACCTGTCTACTGCGGCGCAGATGGATGTGGATATCACATTCCGCCCGTTTGTCCGTGACGCGGCGCAGAAGCATTTGGTACCTGGCGCGTAATCTTCATCGCCTGACAGTACGCCTTCGCGGGCAAGCCTCGCTCCTACATTGGAATGCATTCCCCTGTGGGAGCGAGGCTTGCCCGCGAAGGGGCCATCAAATTCACCGCACATCTCCCGAACATCCCATTTTGAAACATCTGCCGACTACTCTGGTCCACTGCACCTGCTAGGCTCCTCCCCAGGCCTTATTCGACAGACTCTTGCCCATGCTCGCGCGCCTGCTGTTTTTCTGTGGTCTTTTCATGGCCTCCACCTCGGCTGTGGCCATGACCATTTACAAGTCCACCGACGCCAATGGTGTGGTCTCCTACAGCGACCGCCCCACGAAAGGCTCCCAGGTGTTTGTTTTTCGGGACCGGATGGTCGAGCACCTGGAGCGCCAGGTGTACCTCGACATCAAGAAGCAGAAGGGCGTGGATGTGGTGTTTGTGCGCAACGATCTGTATGCGCCGGTGGAGGTCGAGCTGAGCTTTGCCGGGTTGAGTAACGTCAAGGGGGCGCCGGCTCAGCCGATTCGCCGGGTCTTGCCGGCGCGCAGCAACTCGCGCCTGGCGCTGCTGACGGCGATTACCGGTGGCAAGCCGCTGGTGTATACCCCGAGCTTCCAATATTCCATGGGCGACCCTTCAGGCGCCGCTCAGAGCTATCGTTATCCCTTCCCCTGGCGTGGCGGTCCGTTTCGGTTGAGCCAGGGCGCCAATGGCCAATACAGCCACTTTGGCGCCAAGAACCGCTATGCGATGGACATCGCTATGCCGGAAGGCACGCCGATCATCGCGGCGCGGGCCGGAATGGTGGTGAAAACCGAAAATGGCCAGAGCGGCCGCGGCAACGATCCGTCCGGCAATTTCGTGCGGGTGCTGCACGATGACGGGACCATGGGCGTGTACCTGCACCTCAAGCAAGGCTCGGTGAGCGTGCGCGAAGGTCAGCGGGTGGCGGTGGGCAGTGCGCTGGCGCTGTCGGGCAACACCGGCAACAGCAGCGGGCCGCACCTGCATTTCGTGGTGCAGCGCAATACCGGGTTGGGGTTGGTGTCGATTCCGTACCAGTTCAATCAACCGGTGGGGGCGTTGCCCAACTTTGCGTTGGGCAAGCAATGACATGTAAAGATCAAAAGATCGCAGCCTTCGGCAGCTCCTACAGGGAAATGCATTCCAAATGTAGGAGCTGCCGAAGGCTGCGATCTTTTAGGCGCAATGCGGTTTCCCGCAAAGCAATCAATCGAGCATCAACACCTTGGCCAATATGATCTTCGGCCCTTTCATCTTCTTGATGATGATCCGCAGGCCTTCGACTTCCAGCACTTCTTCCTCTTCAGGCACCCGTTTCAGGGTTTCGTAGACCAGCCCGGCGAGGGTTTCGGCTTCGATGTGGTCCAGGTCGATGCCCAACAGGCGTTCAACCTTGAACAGCGGCGTATCGCCGCGCACCAATAGCTTGCCCGGCTGATACGCGAGGATCCCGCGCTCGGCCTTGCGGTGTTCGTCCTGAATGTCGCCCACCAGCACTTCCAGCACGTCTTCCATGGTCAGGTAGCCGATGATGTTGCCGTCGGCCTCTTCGACCACGGCGAAGTGCGAGCCGCCCTTGCGGAACTGTTCCAGCAGCTGCGACAGCGGCATGTGCCGCGAGATGCGTTCCAGCGGACGGGTCAGCTCGGCCAGGTTGAACGACTCGGGAATGTGGTCCAGGGCCGCGAGTTCCAGCAGCAGATCCTTGATGTGCAGCAGGCCGACGAACTCCTGGCGCTCGCTGTCGTACACCGGGTAACGGCTGAACTTGTGACGACGGAACAGCGCGAGGATTTCCTTGAGCGGCGCGTTGAACTCCAGCGTCACCAGGTCTTCCCGGGAGTTGGCCCAGTCGACCACTTCCAGCTCGCCCATTTCCACCGCCGAGGCCAACACGCGCATGCCTTGGTCGCTCGGGTCCTGGCCACGGCTGGAGTGCAGGATCAGTTTCAGTTCTTCACGGCTGTAATGGTGCTCGTGATGCGGGCCGGGTTCGCCCTGGCCGGCAATGCGCAGAATGGTGTTAGCGCTGGCGTTGAGCAGGTAAATCGCCGGGTACATCGCCCAGTAGAACAGGTACAGCGGCACGGCAGTCCACAGCGACAACAGCTCGGGTTTGCGAATGGCCCACGACTTGGGCGCCAGTTCACCGACCACGATGTGCAGGTACGAAATGACGAAGAACGCGGCGAAGAACGATACGCCTTTGATCACTTCGGCCGACTGCACGCCGACGGCTTCAAGGATCGGTTCGAGGATGTGTGCAAACGCCGGCTCACCGACCCAGCCAAGACCCAGGGAGGCGAGGGTGATACCCAACTGGCAGGCCGAGAGATAAGCATCGAGCTGACTGTGCACGGTGCGCAGGATGTGTCCGCGCCAGCCGTTTTTTTCAGCGATGGCCTCGACCCGGGTCGAGCGCAGTTTGACCATGGCAAATTCGGCCGCAACGAAGAATCCGTTGAGCAAAACCAGGATCAGAGCAAAAAGAATCATGCCGAAATCGGCGAAGAGTGTCGCGAGGGTCAAGCCAGGGGATGGGTCCATGATGGAGTTTTGCGGGTTCCGTGTATTCGAAAAAGGGGGAAATGCGGTGCCTGAAGGGCAGGCACAAGTCAGCCAATGTAGCGGCTGACTGGTGGCTTGCCTAGTGGCGAGTGCTGGCCGGTATCAATCGGCGGCGCTGATTGCGCGGATTTTGCTCACCTGGGCCGGGGCAAAATGGCAGGTAAACGTACTGCCATGCCCCGGCACGCTGCTGATTTCCATCCGCGCGCGATGGCGCAACAGCACGTGCTTGACGATCGCCAACCCCAGGCCGGTGCCACCGGTGTTGGAGTTGCGGCTGGAGTCGACGCGGTAGAAGCGTTCGGTCAGGCGCGGCAGGTGTTTGCTGTCGATGCCGATCCCGGAATCCTGCACGCTCAAGTGCGCACCTTGCTCATCACCCCACCAGCGAATACGGATATTGCCTTCGGCCGGGGTGTATTTCACGGCGTTGAACACCAGGTTGGAAAACGCGCTGCGCAATTCGGCTTCGCTGCCCTTGAGCAGAATCGTCGCATCGGCTTCCAGGGTGATGCGCTGATTCTTTTGGGCGGACAACTGCTGGGCGTCGCTCTTGATCGATTTCAGCAGGCCATCGATCACCACCGGCTGGTTGTCCGACGGGTAATCGGTGGCTTCCAGCTTGGCCAACAGCAGCAAGTCATTGAGCAACGTCTGCATGCGTCCGCCCTGTTGCTGCATCTGCTGCAAGGCACGGGTCCAGCGTGGGTTCACGTCCTCGACGTTATCGAGCAGGGTTTCCAGGTAACCGCAGATGACCGTCAGCGGCGTACGCAGTTCGTGGGAAACGTTGGCGATGAAGTCTTTGCGCATCTGCTCCAGTTGATGGATACGCGTCACATCACGCACCAGCATCAAGTGTTCGTTGTTGCCGTAACGGGTGATGTACAGCTGAATGCGCAGGCGATCATTGATCGGCGAAGGGATTTCCAGTGGTTCGGCGTAGCTGTCCTGCTCGAAGTATTCCTTGAAGCGCGGATGACGCACCAGGTTGGTCACCGGTTGGCCGCTGTCTTGCGGAGTCTTGAGGCCGAGCAGGGTTTCAGCGGCGCGGTTCCACCATTCCAGGTTGCCGTCGCTGTCGAGCATGATCACCGCGTCTTTGAGCGCGGCGGTGGATTCCTGGACCCGATCGATCACCGCTTGCAGGCGCCCGCGCACCCGTTGGTCGCGGCGTTGCAGGTGGTAGATGCTGTCGAACACTTCGCCCCACAGGCCATAGCCATCGGGCGGTGCTTCATCGGGTTTGTGCAGGCGCAGCCATTCGTGCAGGCGCAGCAGTTGCTTGAGGGTCCAGGCCAGGTAAAGACCCAGGCCAGCCGCGAGGCTCCAGCCGTAGTAGCCGGAAATCAGGCCAATCACCAGGCAGGCGGTGACCAGCAACAGCATGTGGCGAATCAGGGTGCCATGCCAGTTTTGGTTCACGAGGCGTCCTTAACGCAGCTTCAAGTTTCAAGCTGCAAGCTTCAAGTCAGAGCGGTTCGGCTGTCCCTTGCCGCTTGTAGCTCAAAACTCGCAGCTGTTTTTATGCTTTGGTGGAAAACCGGTAACCGGTGCCGCGCACGGTTTGTACCAGATTTTCGTAGGCATCGCCGAGGGCTTTGCGCAGGCGCCGGATATGCACGTCGACGGTGCGTTCTTCGACATAGACATTGCCGCCCCAGACCTGATCCAGCAACTGGCCACGGGTGTAGGCGCGTTCCTGATGGGTCATGAAAAATTGCAGCAGACGGTATTCGGTCGGGCCCATCTCGGCAGGTTTGCCGTCGATGGTCACGCGGTGGCTGATCGGGTCCAGCAGCAGGCCGCCGACTTCGATCGGGGTTTCGCCGTCGGTCGGACCGGCGCGGCGCAGCACGGCTTTGAGGCGCGCGACCAGCTCACGGGGGGAAAACGGTTTGGTGATGTAATCGTCGGCGCCGACTTCCAGGCCCTGGATCTTGTTGTCCTCTTCGCCCTTGGCGGTGAGCATGATGATCGGGATATCCCCGGTCAGCTCATCGCGCTTGAGGCGTCGGGCCAGTTCGATGCCGGAGGTGCCGGGCAGCATCCAGTCCAGCAGGATCAGGTCCGGCTTGCGGTCGACGATGATGGCATGGGCCTGCTGGGAGTTCTCCGCCTCCAGGCAGTCATAGCCGGCCATTTCCAACGCAACGGCGATCATTTCGCGAATGGGCGCTTCGTCGTCGACGATCAGAATGCTCCTGCCAACCATGCCATTAATCCTCTTGTCATTTAACTGTCTTGCGCCGCATTAGATAACGGAATTATTGCAGTCGTGTGACAGTATTTTAGTCGGCCTGCGATTGTCAGGAACCTGGGCTAAGCTCTAAGTCCGAATCCTGACAACCGCAAAAGGAAGGTTTCCATGAAGCACATCGCTCAATCCTGGAAGGCGCTGCTGGTCACTGCTGCGCTAACGCTGCCGACAATGGCCTTCGCCGCAGATCCGGGCATGGTTAAAGACGGCATGTTGGTCGACCACAAGGGCATGACGTTGTATACCTTCGACAACGACACGGGTGGCAAGTCAGCGTGCACCGGCAAGTGCGCAGAAAACTGGCCGCCGCTGAAAGCCACCGCGGCCGACAAGGATGACGGCAAGTGGACCATCATCAAACGTGACGATGGCACGATGCAGTGGGCGTTCGATGGCAAGCCGCTGTACTACTTCGTTCAGGACAAGAAGCCAGGAGACATGACAGGCGACAAGAAAATGGACAAGTGGCACATCCTCCAAGGGCCGAAGATGTAACGAGTCCAGTCTCCGCAGCCTCGCCCCTGTAGGAGCGAGGCTTGCCCGCGAAGGCGCCCGTCACTTCAACGCAATCCGTAATCCAGAACAATCCCCACAAAAATCGCCAACCCGGCCCAGTGGTTGTGCAAGAACGCCTTGAAACAACGCATCCGGTCCTTGCCACGGGTGTACCAGAACTCCCACGCAAAACAGCCCGCCGCCGCCAGCAAGCCGAGGTGGAACCAGCCACCGAGTTCAAATTTCGAGCCGGCCAGCAGCAGGCAACCCAGCGCCAAACCCTGCAACGTCAGAATGATCACCCGGTCCGCATCACCAAACAGAATCGCCGTGGATTTCACGCCGATCTTCAAATCGTCGTCGCGGTCGGTCATGGCGTAATAGGTGTCGTAGCCGACGGTCCACAGCAGGTTGGCGATCCACAGCAACCACGCCGCGGCAGGCAGTTCGCCGGTCTCGGCGGTGAACGCCATCGGCATGCCCCAGGAGAACGCCGCGCCCAGCACGACCTGCGGGTAATAGGTGTAGCGCTTCATGAACGGGTAACTGAAGGCCAGCGCTAAACCACCCAGCGACAGCCAGACAGTCGGCGCATTCGTGCACAGCACCAGCAGAAAACTCACGCCCATCAGCACGGCAAAAAACACCAGGGCTTCTTTCGAGCTGATCTTGCCGCTCACCAGTGGTCGCTGTTCGGTACGTTTCACGTGGCCATCGACCTTGCGGTCCGCCCAGTCGTTAATCACGCAACCGCCCGCGCGGGTCAGCACCACGCCGAGGACGAAAATCACAACGTTGGCCAGTGACGGCGAGCCCTTGCCGGCAATCCACAGCGCCCAGAGGGTTGGCCACAGCAGCAGGTAAATGCCGATCGGCTTGTCCATGCGGGTCAGCTGAATGAAATCCCAGGCTCGAGGATTCAAACGGTTCAGGGATTTGAGCAGGCTGGTGTACATCAGCAGTTCTCCGGATGGGCGCGGGCGGCGAGCCACAAGGTCGGCAGGAAGATCTCGGCCACCAGTACGCTTAATGCGCCACGGTCGAAACGCGAGCGGCGGCCCCACAACTCAGGTGTCCGGGACTCCAGCGGCAGCCATGCCTGAGGATAGTGGCAAACCTCGATGGCTTGACGCTGGAACGCCCGATCACAGAACAGCAGTTCGCCCAGCGAGCGACTGCCCAGTTCGTCCATGTGCAGGCCATCGCCTTGTAACGCGCTGCGCGCCGCCACGCTGCGGGCGAACACCCAGGCTTCGCCATTGCCGCGCAGATACACCTCGCGCACCCAGCCTTCGCTGCCTTCGGCCAGGTCCAGCGCGGCACACTCGTCGGCGCGCAACGCTTGCCAGCCTTCGAACAACGGCGTGACGCTGAAGTGGTCATTCGACAGACGGATCAGGCGGCGGGTCAGCGAGCCTTCGTCGAACAACCAGTCGAGGGTAGAGGCGTCGGGCAGGGGGGCAAGTCGGCGTTGGGGGAGCCAGAATGGGACTTTTGAGTGCGGCACAGTGAGTCATTATTGGCAGCAAATGAGGCGGCGAGCTTACCATGTCAGCCAGCGATTTTGATTGAGCCGGCCCGCTGTTGCGCCGAACAGGCTTGCATCTGCCGGGTTCGATCAGTACAAAACGCCCTGAGCCGGACGGCAACGCTTTACCCATCGACCGTTCGCGCCGGCAAACGCCTGAATCCTGAGGAAGTAACGGAATGAAAAAGTGGCAATGTGTGGTCTGCGGCCTGATCTATAACGAAGCCGACGGCTGGCCGGATGACGGCATTGCACCGGGCACCCTGTGGCAGGATGTGCCGGAAGACTGGCTGTGCCCGGACTGCGGCGTGGGCAAGATGGATTTCGAAATGATCGAAATCAACTAAGACAAAAAGAGGAGTAAGGCATGAACGCACCTGTCGTGATCGTCGGCACCGGCCTGGCTGGCTACAACCTGGCCCGGGAGTTTCGCAAACTCGATGGCGAAACCCCGCTGCTGCTGATTACCGCCGATGACGGGCGTTCTTACTCCAAGCCGATGCTCTCCACCGGTTTCGGCAAAAACAAAGATGCCGATGGTCTGAGCATGGCCGAGCCCGGCGCCATGGCCGAGCAACTGAAGGCCGAAATCCGCACCCACACCCGCATCAGCGGCATCGACCCAGGCCACAAACGCCTGTGGATCGGCGAGGAATCGGTGATCTATCGCGACCTGATCCTGGCCTGGGGCGCGGAAACCGTGCGGGTGCCAATCGAAGGCGACGGCGCTGACGCGGTGTTTCCGATCAATGATCTGGAAGACTACGCCCGCTTTCGTGCCGCGGCGGCAGGCAAGCGTCGGGTGTTGCTGCTCGGTGCCGGGCTGATTGGCTGCGAATTCGCCAACGACCTGATCCTCGGTGGCTACGAAGTGCAACTGGTGGCGCCTTGCGAACAGGTCATGCCGACTCTTCTGCACCCGGCGGCAGCCGCAGCGGTCCAGGCCGGGCTGGAAAGCCTCGGCGCACGCTTTCACCTCGGGCCGGTGCTCAATCGCCTGCAGCGTGTGGCTGACGGGCTGGAAGCGCACCTGTCCGATGGCCAGGTCATCCCGTGCGATGTGGTGGTCTCGGCCATTGGCCTGCGTCCGCGTATCGATCTGGCGGCGGCTGCGGGTGTTCAGGTCAATCGCGGCGTTGTGGTCGACCGTCACCTGAAGACGTCTCACGCCAATATCTACGCCCTGGGCGACTGCGCCGAGGTCGATGGGCTGAATCTGTTGTACGTGATGCCCCTGATGAGCTGTGCGAGAGCGCTGGCACAAACCCTGGCGGGAAACCCTACGCCAGTGAGTTATGGCCCGATGCCCATCACCGTGAAAACCCCGGTCTGCCCACTGGTGGTTTCGCCGCCACCACGGGGCGCGGAGGGTGTCTGGACGGTCGAAGGGCAGGGCGCCGACATCAAGGCGCTGTGCCGCGACGGGTCGGGCAAATTGCTCGGTTATGCCCTGACAGGCGCGGCGGTGATGGAAAAACTGGCTCTGAACAAAGAGCTTCCGGCCTTGCTGGCGTAAATACCGGTCGTTCTGTCGGAATCACCCCGCTTTTGCCCCTACAAACGTCGCGCCGAGACTGGCGCGGCTCTTCCGTGCGTGCCATCCTCACTCCCGTCTGCCGCAGAGTAGAGCACCTGCGGCGCCTTGGGCGCTGTTCCAACGAGAACAGCACGGACATAACAACAAAAAACCGTCAAAGGGGCTTCACTAATGCGTAAACCAGAACTCGCCGCTGCAATCGCTGAAAAAGCAGACCTCACCAAAGAGCAGGCCAACCGCGTTCTCAACGCCGTTCTCGAAGAAATCACCGGCGCTCTGCACCGCAAGGACAGCGTCACGCTGGTGGGCTTCGGCACCTTCCTGCAACGCCATCGCGGTGCCCGCACCGGCAAAAACCCGCAAACCGGTGAGCCTGTGAAAATCAAGGCCAGCAACACCGTTGCGTTCAAGCCAGGCAAGTCGTTGAAAGACAGCGTTAATCCATAATTGCGGCGAACTCCCTGAATAACGGGGAGAACCGTATTGAAAAATGGGCATACCGATTGCGGTCGGATGCCCATTTTTTATGGGGGGGCCTAAAAGTCGCGACGAGGTGCGGCGAGCAGGATCTACGCCTTGTATCAGGCTTGTTCTGGCGCGGCCAGTTCAGCCTCGCGTTTGGCGATGGCTTCTTCGAGTTCCGGGGAGCGTTTGGCCCACTGTTCCGGGGGGAGTGGTTTTGACCATTCGATGATGTCGGGATAGGGCAGGTCGGGCGGTGGATTGAGTTTCCAGCGTTCGAGCACGTCGATCAGCAGTGTGTTGAAAATGAAAATCCCGCAGAACCCTTCCCAAAGGGCCGTTACAAACCAGCCTCTGAGTTGCGCGGCTTTGATCAGATCGTCCAGGTAAGTCGCCCATATCCCTTTTGACCTGTCGAAACGTGCTGTTTGATCCTCAACAGCCTCCGGCCCGATCTCCATATAACTGCGCATGCACTCCCACAACGCCATGGCCGTGGTGCCGCCGCCACAGTTGAAACCCAGTGAAAAATGCTTGTTGTCTTCCTCGGCCAGCGGGTCCGGGTTTTCGAAACCGATGACCAGCAAGCCCATCGTGGCTTTACCGGCTTGACTGACTGAGGACTGTTGCGTGGCGGCGGCAGTGACGGTTTCCCACGGCACGATCCAGTATTCGCCGTCTTCGCGGGGGACGCAGACTTCTCGGCGTTGGCGGTTGAAGCGCACGGGTAGGGGCACTTCGCGGAAGAGGCCTTGGATCAATAAAAAAATCGGGATTACCATGATGCAAGCACCCAGAATCAATGCATCAGGATCATTGAGAAAGTATGCCAACCCCAAAAACAACATCACCATCGGCCACATCGTCATCACCGCTGAACCGATGCTGTAGTTGCCGATATCCAGAAACACCTCGTTCTTACGCCAGATGATGTTGAGCACATCCGACGGGTTTCGACCCGTAGGAATCGGCAGCGGCGCCAGATAGTCATTGCGCGAAAATATCCGTTTTTTTGTGGTGCCGGCGGGAGGCGAACTCATGCCGCATCCTTGGCCTGAACGGCTAGTTCAGCCTCGCGTTGGGCGATGGCTTCTTCCAGTTCCGGAGAGCGTTTGGCCCACTGTTCCGGAGGGAGTGGTTTTGACCATTCGATGATGTCCGGGTAGGGCAAGTCGGGCGGTGGCGATAATTTCCATTCTTGCAACATCATTGCCAGTGGCCCTCCCAGAAACACGGCCCCAATTACCAGCCACGCAGCCTTGCCAACTTCTTGCGCGACCAAGTGCTGCCTGATGCCATCTAGATAGGCACAACTAACATCCCAAAAAACGCTTCTGCCCCGCCGCTTTTCTCGTCCACCCTCAAAGTCGTTTGTAATGGGCAGCATCTGAGGCCCAATTTCCATATAACTGCGCATGCACTCCCACAACGCCATCGCCGTGGTGCCGCCGCCACAGTTGAAGCCCAGCGAGAAATGCTGGTTGTCTTCCTTGGCCAATGGATCAGGGTTTTCGAAACCGATGATCAGCAAGCCCATCGTGGCTTTACCGGCCTGACTGACTGAGGACTGTTGCGTGGCGGCGGCAGTGACGGTTTCCCACGGCACGATCCAGTATTCGCCGTCTTCGCGCGGGACGCAGACTTCTCGGCGTTGGCGGTTGAAGCGCACGGGTAAGGGCACTTCGCGGAATAGACCTTGAATCAAAAACAGCGTTGGGACGCCGACAATAACGGAGCCGATAATCAAAATATCTTGGCTGAAGTCAGAATTGAGATTTCTAGTGAAGAAAGACATGGCTAGAACCACCATCACCATCGGCCACAGCATCATCACCACCGAACCGATGCTGTAATTTCCAACATCGAGAAACACCTCGTTCTTGCGCCAAATGATATTAAGCACATCAGAGGGCTTTCTACCCGTAGGGATCGGCAACGGAGCCAAGTAGTCATTGCGCGAAAACATCCGTTTTTTCGTGGTGCCTGCCGGTGGCGTGCTCATGCCGCATCCTTGGACTGAACGGCCAGTTCAGCCTCGCGCTTGGCAATGGCTTCTTCCAACTCCGGGGAGCGTTTGGCCCACTGTTCCGGAGAGAGTGGTTTTGACCATTCGATGATGTCTGGATAGGGAAGGTCGGGCGGCGGGTAAAGCTTCTTTCTTTGGAGGTAAGTGGCGAGAGGCGCGTTGAAAATAAATACGCCGAATACGCCTTCCCACAAGAGTGTTAGAAACCAGCCGCGCTCTTTGGCTTTGTCCTTCATGTAATCAATGTAGTAGCGCAGGTTGGCACCTGAGTTAAGCGCGGCAGCTTCGGGCGCGGCTTCCGGCCCAACTTCCATGTAACTGCGCATGCACTCCCACAACGCCATGGCCGTGGTGCCGCCGCCACAGTTGAAACCCAGTGAAAAATGCTTGTTGTCTTCCTCGGCCAGCGGGTCCGGGTTTTCGAAACCGATGACCAGCAAGCCCATTGTGGCTTTACCGGCCTGACTGACTGAGGACTGTTGCGTGGCGGCGGCAGTGACGGTTTCCCACGGCACGATCCAGTATTCGCCGTCTTCGCGGGGAACGCAGACTTCTCGGCGCTGGCGGTTGAAGCGCACGGGGAGGGGTACTGCCCGAAATAGCCCTTGAATTAAAAACAGCGTTGGGACCCCGATAATAACGGAGCCGAGAATCAAAATATCTTGGCTGAAGTCAGAGTCGAGATTTCGAGTGAAGAAAGACATGGCTAAAAACAGCATCAACGTCGGCCACATGACCATCACCGCCGAGCCGATGCTGTAATTGCCGATATCCAGAAACACCTCGTTCTTACGCCAGATGATGTTGAGCACATCCGAGGGTTTTCTACCTGTCGGGATCGGTAAGGGCGCCAGATAGTCATTACTCGAAAACATCCGTTTTTTCGTGGTGCCGGCCTGTGGCGTACTCATCGTTTGTCCTTGGGTTGCAGGTAAATACCGCCGGGATGTTCCTCGCCGAGCGGGTAATTCGGTACGCGGTCCAGTTGCGGCGTCGGATCGGCCCGCAGCTCTATCACGCCGGTGGTGTCATTCAGGGTAAACGCCATCCCTCGTTCGCCACCGATGAAGTTGCGGGCGCCGAGCATGACGATCAACGGCGTGCGATAGCGCAAACGGAGCGAAACCGTGCCGGGTGTCGAGCTCAGTATGTTTTTCAGCGCGTTGAATGGACCACTCAAGCGTAGGCCCTGACCTTCCTTGTGCGGTATCCACTGGCAAGTGCTGCTGGATAACCAATGAGGAGTCATATCGCGCCAGGGTCGTGGGGTTTTGTACTGGTGGATGGGGCGGTTTTTGATCTGGTCACGGGAGTCCCGGGTATCCACAGGGTCACCGACCATGCTCAGTTCCAGATAGACACTGCCCGGCTCGGCGCCCGGCAAATCGATGGTCAGGGTATCGATGGAGCTGACGAACGCCAGACCGGAAGGACCATCACTCATGGCTGACTGTGAACTACTTTGCATACTGACCCGAGGTGAATAGAGGATGCGGTACAACCGGTCGAGCTCGTCCATTTGGGCTTTGGGCGAGATAGGTGCCAGGTCCTGCGCCCGGCCTTTTGACCAGCAGCAGAAATTCAGGAAGTTTTGTAGCGGCGTCTGTTGGAAGATCCAGGCTATTGCGTAAAGCAGGCCCAGCCCGAAAATGATCCAGTTCAATGGCCCCATGTACAGGGTGTAGCGCAGGATGGCGACTTCGACGGTTATTGAACCCGCCAAGGCGCGGGCGGTGTAGCCAAAACCTAGCATCGCTTGGGCGCCGAAGGCCGCCACTTGTCCACCGACTACGATCTGCCGCATCTCCAGCCATGGATCGACTCGGTTTTGCGCGTTTTCCAGTTGTATTTGCAGGGACTTGAACTCTGCAAATGCTGCACCAGCCGAGAATCCACCAACCAACCCACCAAACAGCGTTAACGTCGGGGCTGCGGAACCAAAGAAGATAAACCGATCCTTCCCCAACCCCTTCCGCACCTGATTATCCACCACCGCCACCAGCGCCGCCCCCGCATACAACGTCGCCGACACCGTGTCATTCACCCGCCGACTGTCCATCCCCTCCAACACCGCAGCCTCTTGCAAATAGTTGTATGCATTGACCACGTTCAACATCAACGCCGCCAACGGCAACACTCCGCCGCTATTCGCCACCGCCGGCGAATTCAGAATCCGCTCAACCCGACCGACACCAATGGCTTTGCCGGTTACCTTCACCCAATCCTCCAGCGCTTCAGCCTGTTGCCCCAGCAGTTTCCACCTCTGCCGACCGTTCTCGGTAACGAGCCCTAACAGCGCGTTGTTGCCCAACCGGTTGGCGATGAGCACGCCCATCCACGAGCGGCTGAAGGTAGTGCCGTCACCCTTGAGCAACAGCAGCGCCGCCGCCAGTCGGTTGACCAGCACGCTCCATTGACTGCTGACGTCCCGGGCCATGGCCGCGAGGTCGTCCAGTACCAACGTGCTCAACGGCGCCAATGCCAAGTGGGTGGCGTTGATGTTGTCGGAGGCCAGCGCAGCCATCAGTTCGTTCAGGCGCGAGGTGCTGTTGATCGCGGCGTCGATGGAGGGCGTCCAGCCGTTGAACAATTGGGTCAGCGCGCCGCCGTCGGCCAAGCGCACGTAATCGGCATATTGCTCGGCGCCTTGGGCGCGGAGGCATTGAGCGGTCAGGCAGCCGCTGGCCAGTTCGGTCAGCCAGTGGCGGGTGGGCAAGTCGTGGTAATCGACAAACCAGGTGCCATTGCGTGAACGTTTGAGGTACACGCCACGGTCGGCGTACAAGGCGGTGTGGCGTTCTTCGATTCGTCGGTAATGCTCCGCGGCGGTTTGCGAGAACCAGTTATCCATCGCCTTGAGGTCGATGTATTCACCAACCTTGGCACTCCAGTGACGATTGTTGAGGTTTGCGTGCTTTTCGGCGCGGTACTCGCGCACCACAAACTCCGCTTCGTTGTACAAGTCCGCCGGAATAAAGGCCCGTACCGGGGCGACGATGGTGGCGATACGCGCATCCCGGGCGCTGGCTTCGGCCTGAGTGGGTTGGCCGCCGTGCCGACGCGCCTGGGTTTCAGCCTTGAGTTCCTCATCAAGCTGATGCTGGGTATCCAGCATGATCTTGCCCTGTTCCGGGGTTAGTTCGATGTTGTGGCCTTTGTAGCGATAACTGAGAGTACCGGCCAGTTCGGCGCCATCTTCAGTGATAAGGCTGCGAATAAACCCACCGATGCTCAGGCGCAGGTGGTTATCCCCCAGCCATTTTTCGTGGCTTGCTTCTATCCATTCCTGCTCATGGTTGATATCGCGCAACACGCCCAGATCGTCATCCAGACAGGCGAATACTGCGAACAACCCATCGGCTTGAGCCTTGGCGTTGTCCAGCCAATCCTGAGTGCCCTGACCGTCCCACGCTTCAGCGCTCCATTCGCCCGGCGCTTGATCACTGGCCTCCGGGTGCTGGGCGAGGACTTTTTCGCGCTCGCGGGCGCGGTGCATGGCGTCGGTGTAGGCCTTGATGTTGGCCGGGGTTGGGTCCTTCATCAGCGTTGCGCCCTGCGCGTCGGTGTCCTCGACATCTCTTATCTGGTCCACTTTCATGGACCGTGCGTAGGTGTCGGGCAGCAGTTCGGCCATGACCTTGGACGCGTTGGTCAGCGGCGGGCAATGCTCGGCTTGCAGTTCATTGGCGACGGTGCGCAACGCGACAGGGCGCATGTGCTGTTGACGTTTGGTGCTGCTGTCACTCAGTGACTGACAATGCTCGGCGTTCAGCGGGAACTCGCTGTAGAGCAACCAGGCGTTGTGAATTTTTGGCAGGGCGAGACCGGCCAACGTGGCGTCGAGCACCGCGCTCGCATCGGCTTCCAGCGCCTGCTCCTTGAACAACCCGTTCGCTGACACCGCGTACCGTTTCAGCGGCCCTTCGTGCTGCCAAAGATAAACGAACCCCGCCCGCAGGCGTCGTGCCGCCATGGGACGGCTCTGGGTGGTCACGCCGGGAACGCAACACGGGTCTTCGGCTTTTTCTTCCCCCAAGGCATAACGCACGGGCACGACAAAAACCTCGGGCTGGCTGGCGGGGCACGGCGTAACCGTACTGTTGATGTCGACGTGAGGCTGAGCCTTGGCAGCCCGTTCGGCCTGAGCGGCGTTGTCGACCATCGCCAGTTTCTGGGTGCTCATACACAGAACTCCTTGTCGGTGAGTAGCTGACGCGTCAGTTCGACATTCAGGTTTTCCAGCCGCTGTTTGGGCGATACGCCGGGCTCGGCCAACATCTCTCGGTAAGCGGCGTGTGTAGGGGCGTCGGGAAAGTCAGTGCCCAGTGCCGCGTGGAAACGAGCCCAGAGCAGGACTTCGTCGATGGCGCTATAACCGTGGCGTCCGGCACTGTGCTGGCAGTGAGAGGCCCACTGTTGCAAAGCCAAGTCGTCCAGCCCTTGCAGGCATTCGGAAAAGTGTTGTTGGCAGTGTTCGATCAACTGTTGGGCGAAACGAAGTCGTTGTGCCGTGCTCAGTTGTTCCAACAACTGCGCCGTCAAACTCAACCAAGGCTCTGGCGCATACCGGGCGGCGGGTTGATCCGGGTTCTCTTGATGGATATCCAGTTCCGCAAGCCGGATCAGTCGCACCGGCCCCATCAAGCGATCACGCTCGTTGGCGGGCAGATGCGCCAGCCACAGATAGGTGATACGAGGGTCGAAGTAACGGAACAGCACCGTAAGATCGCCTTCAACACGGACGTGGATCAGGCTGCGCAAATGGTCGAGCACCACGGTCTCTTCGGCGTCCGACTCCAGCCACACACCACACGTCGCGCTCCATTCCTGAAAAAAGAGGTGGGCCAGCGGACTATCGGGAGCAACGGGCACGAGTACCGGGCCGACTTCCTCCAAGGCGCCATAGCCGGTTGCCTGATAAAGCGATTGGTACGTCGCGCTCCCCAATGCAATAAGCCGTTCAGGCAGGCGTTCAATCTGGGCACGATCCAGCAGCAGATAAGCCTGACTCATGCCGTCATCTCCGCGAGTTTTTGACACACGGCACAGATGGGCGAGGCCTGTTGCGCGGCTTGGGTCAATGCGATTTTTTGTGCGGCCAGGGATGGCTTAATCAGAGTCTGTGGCGCTACCGGGATCAACGAGCGAGCAAACTGCGCCGCCATGCCGGCTACCGGCGTCCCACCTTCAACAATGGCCACGCTGCTGAAAATCCCGCCCGCGTTAATGACGATGTGGTGACCCCCGGCCCTAAGCGTCAGGCTCATGCCCGCATCGATCACCACGTTCGCGGCGTTGACGCGCGCGTGCGGCCCGGCCTGAATCACCAGCGTGCCGGCCACCGTGGTGCTGCTGTTGCCGCTGATGCTGATCAATTCATCTCCACCGATCACCGTGTTGCGCAAGCCTTGGGTGGTGTGCGTCTCGTCACCTCTGATCAGGCTGGCACTGTGGTTGTCCACCTGCTCAAAACGGTCGTGGCCAATCAGGCTGTGGCTGTCGCGGCTGATCTGTTCGCGGCGGTCGTTGCCGATCTGGCTGTCGCTGTCGTTTAGGATCAGTTGCTCGATATCGCGCTGGGCACGCAGGTAGATTTTTTCCTGCCCGGCTCGGTCTTCCAGCATCAGCTCGTTGTAGCCCCCGGTGTGCGGAGAACTTTGGCTGCGCAGCACGGTTTTGGTTTTGTGCTCGGGCAAGGTGTGCGGTACGGACGTGACTTTGTTGGCGACACATCCGGTGATCAACGGTTTGTCGGGGTCGCCTTCGAGGTAGGTCACCACCACTTCCATGCCGATACGCGGAATGGTCACCGCGCCGAAATCCTGGCCGGCCCAACTGGACGAAACCCGAACCCAGCAACTGCTTTTTTCGCTGTTGAGTTCGGCGCGATCCCAGGGCAGTTCGATCTTCACGCGACCGTATTCATCGCAATAGATCTCTTCGCCGGGCGGCCCAGTGACGCGGGCAGTCTGGCTGACCAGCAGGGTTTTTCGGGGGGTTAATGGCGGGCGGTAAAACACGTCCCACGGGATGGCGCTGAAGTGGTTGCGATAGCCTTGGGTGAAGCCATCTTCCGGTTTGACCTCGCTGGTGACCGACTCTTCCAGCACCTGCGGCTGCCGGCCGGTGTGGGTCACGCTGAGCAACAACCACAAATCGTTGCAGGATTGGCGCGGATGTTCGGTCAGGTCAAAAAAGTGGCCGCTGCGCAGGGCCGGTTGATCGCTCTGACCCTTGGCGATCTGGTAATCGCTGCGGTGCCGCTCCAGGGCTTGGCGGGCGAGTTGTTTGCCGCGTTTTTCGTTCTCGATCAACACCGGGTAGCGATAGTCTTCCAGCTCGGGGCTGAACTCGGCGGTGAAGCGGCTTTCCAGCAACAGGCTCGGGCGCCGGAAGTCATAATCACGGCGTGTGGTGGTGCTGGTGCGCGTGCGAACGCCCATGGCGAACTGACTGACCACCGGGTGCTCGGCCACCATGCCGGACTCTTGTTGATAAGGGGTTGCGCCCAGTTTGGGGAAGAACGTCTGATCGTCGGTGAACACCAGCCAGTGTCCGTCCGGCGAATGCTGGTGATGCCAGGCGATACCGTCTTCGGCGCATAGCCTTTGGAGAAAATCGAGGTTCGATTCCGCGTATTGCGTGCAGTAATCACGCTCAGGGCGGGTGCTGACATGAAACGTAAATGCATCACTCAGGATGCCGTGCTCTTTGAGCACCTGCGTGATGATCTGCGGCACGTTCTGACGCTGAAAAATCCGTTGGTCGTGGCGGAACTGCAAATAGTGCAGCGCCGGCACCAGCGTCAAGTGATACCGAGTCAGGCGTTTGCCGGCTTCACCGACCCAGACGTCTTCGATACGGCCGTGAAGTCCTTCGCCCTTCAAGCCGAATTGCAGAAACGCCGGTTGGCTGAGCAAGCTTTCCAGGTCGAAGTCCGGGTGTTCACTGACCAGTTCAACCTTGATCGCATACAAGGCGCTGATGGCCTCGACACCGTCAAAGGCCAGGACCTTGAAATCATGACGAACAGTGGGGATGTGCAGCGCAAACTGCGCCGTATTGGCCGGCTGGAACATACGCTTATCCTTAAGCAAACAGGAAATAAAGCGCGATATCCAAACCGTCCATGGTCTGTGCTCGCGGAAACTGGCGGGCACGTTAGCAATGGGTAAAAAAGATTAATGTAGGAACAATCTTCGAATAAAGTCAGAGCGTTCCGGGTTTAAAGCTGCGGGTGTAGTCCTAGGACAGGATTGTGTAAGTTGCGTGCAATTGGCCGATCGTTCCATGCAGTTGGCCTATGCATGGCAGCATTTGTCGTATTACTGAAATATGAAGAATGCCATCATTTTGCTGGCACTTTTTTTGTTGTCTGTTGTCGCTCATCAAAATTAAAGGTGGATCACAACAACTTTTCGGAAGAGTCCTACATTTATCTTTTTCTATTCTTGTCATGCTTTGCACCCACCTCACGGACCGAATCATCAATGGTTGCTGGGGATTTAAGCGATGGCTCTGGATCAATGGTTACGGGACGGGAATCGAGCAGATGAAATATTAAACTGACATCAGGGGAGTCCCTGAGAGATATAGGGATATCTCCTACGTGAAACAGAGAACACGTCGTCTTGTTGTTTAATCGGATGCTTGCTAGTGGCCATCATAGTGATTACGATGCGCCCACTTGCAAGAGCACGAACTCAATTGGATGAGAATCATCGCAGCTCTTTGATACTGTCCCTCGCCGCTGAAACTCCAATGGGCGTGTGACCGTAATCCTAATTAAAGGCCATGGATGTCCTACTCAAGCAAACTTTCCGCCCATTACCTTGATCTCGCAAAAGCCTCTGTTTCCAAAGAGAATTTCGCGGGCGAGGATGTTCGCTTTTCGAGCGAATATGAGGCCCTGGAAAGCGAGCTGGCCAAAGCCCAATCGATGCACGAAGCCGGTCAGATCGACTGGCTGAAAATCCGTGAAAACAGCGAAAACCTGATACGTACCCAATCCAAGGATTTGCGGGTCGGCGCTTGGCTGACCTGGGCTTTGTACCAGCGCGAGTCCTTCCAGGGGCTGTTGGCGGGGCTCGGTCTGCTGCACCATTTGTCGGAAAACCATTGGGCCGAAGTTCACCCGAGCAAGGCACGCACGCGCTCCGCTGCCATCAGTTGGTTGGTGCCGCGTCTTGAGCAGGTGTTGACCGAAAACGTCGCGATCAAAGAGCAGTTGCCGATGTTCCGCCGGATGGTGGAACACCTTGAAGGTCTCGATGCCGCGTGTACCGAGCACTTGGGCGACGACGCGCCATTGCTGCTGCCGATCTCCCGCCGCCTGAAAAACATGGTGCAGCGCGCCGCCGACAACCAGCCGGAACCCGGTGTGGTGGGGGCCGCCGTGGCCCAGGTCAAGCAAGCCGCGACCCAACTGTTCACTCCGGGCGCACCGATCGACAACGAAAAAGAAGCCCACAAGGCCCTGCGTGCCCAGCAGGAAAACGCTCGCCCGCTGTGCGCCTGGTGGCTCAAGCAGAAAGCCACGGACCTGCGCGCCCTGCGCCTCAATCGCACGCTGCTGTGGTTGCCCATCGATGCGGTGCCCGAGCGCAATGCCGAGCAGATCACCATGTTGCGCGGGCTGCCGGCGGACAAGCTCAAGGCCTATCAGGATCGATTCGATCAGGCCAAATACGCGGACCTGTTGGTGGAACTGGAGGCAAGCCTGGCGAAGGCGCCGTTCTGGTTCGATGGCCAGCGAATGGTCTGGGAATGCCTTCAGGGGCTGAACGCCGAGATGGCAATGCGCGAAGTGGAAATCCACTTCGCGCTTTTGATTCAGCGCCTGCCCGGGATCATCGAATTGCGTTTCCATGATGGCGCGCCGTTTGCCGATCCGGCCACCCGCGCCTGGGCCAGCGCCCATGTCATGCCGCACCTGCAAAGCGCCAGTGCGCCGCGCAAGGTTGAAGTTGCTGACAACCAGCCGGCCTGGGAAGTGGCCCTGGAAGAAGTCCTGCCGATCTTGCGCAAGGACGGCCTCAAGGCCGCCGTGCAAATCCTCAAGCAGGGCCTGCAAGCCGCCCAAGGCGGGCGGGCGCGATTTTTCTGGCAGTTCGCCCTGGCGCGGCTGTGCTTCATGGCCAAGAAGTACGAACTGGCCAGGACCCAACTCGAAACCCTCGACCAAACATTACAGGACTCAGGCCTGAACGCCTGGGAGCCCGATCTTGCGCTGGAAGTGCTGCATTTGCTGCATAGCTGCTGCGAGTTGTTACCGCAGAACCATGCCGTACGTGAACGCAAGGAAGAGATTTATCGCAGGCTGTGCCACCTCGATCTCGAAGTGGTACTCGAATAGGCCCCAGGGCCACAACCGCAAGGAGAAAAGCCATGGCCAAAGAAGGCTCGGTAGCCCCCAAGGAACGCATCAACGTCACCTTCAAACCTGCCACCGGTGGTGCTCAGGAAGAGATTGAGTTGCCGCTGAAACTACTGGCAATCGGTGACTACACCCACCGCAAGGACGAACGCAAAGTCGAAGATCGCAAGCCGATCAGCATCGACAAAATGACCTTTGACGAAGTGCTGGCCAAGCAAGAGCTGAGCCTGACGTTGAGCGTGCCGAACCGTCTTCAGGAAGAAGGCGAGGCTGACGAGCTGGCCGTGCAACTGCGCGTCAACTCGATGAAGGACTTCAACCCGGCCAGCCTGGTCGAGCAAGTGCCTGAGCTGAAAAAACTGATGGAACTGCGCGACGCGCTGGTGGCCCTCAAAGGCCCGCTGGGTAACGCGCCTGCGTTCCGCAAAGCCATCGAAGGCGTTCTCGCCGACGACGAATCCCGCGGTCGCGTACTGGGTGAGCTGGGCTTGAACGCCGCCGCCCAGGACGCCTGAGTCTCTATCAGCCAAGGAAGCCAACACAATGAGCACTAGCGCAGCACAGCAAAAGAGCAAAGAGAATGGCGAATACAGCATTCTCGACAGCATCATCGCCGAAACCCGCCTGACGCCGGACGACGAAGCCTACGACATCGCCAAGCGCGGCGTGTCGGCGTTCATCGAAGAACTGCTCAAGCCGCAGAACAACGGTGAGCCGGTCAAGAAGGCCATGGTCGACCGCATGATCGCCGAGATCGATGCCAAGCTCAGCCGCCAGATGGACGAAA
The DNA here is from genome assembly GCF_018449725.1 of Pseudomonas sp. dw_612. GTDB lineage: Bacteria > Pseudomonadota > Gammaproteobacteria > Pseudomonadales > Pseudomonadaceae > Aquipseudomonas. Next base: position 273,957 of record NZ_JAAVVC010000003.1, read on the forward strand.
TCCTGCACCACCCGGACTTCCAGTCCCTGGAATCCTCGTGGCGTGGCCTGCAGTTGCTGGTCGATCGCACCAACTTCCGCGAAAACATCAAGATCGAAATCCTCAACGTCTCGAAAGAAGACCTGCTGGACGACTTCGAAGATTCGCCGGAAGTGATGCAGGCTGGCCTGTACAAGCACATCTACACCGCTGAATACGGTCAGTTCGGTGGTCAGCCAGTCGGCGCGATCATCGCGAACTACTACATGTCCCCGAGCTCGCCGGACGTGAAACTGATGCAGTACGTGTCGAGCGTTGCCTGCATGTCCCACGCGCCGTTCATCGCGGCGGCCGGCCCGAAATTCTTCGGTCTGGAAAGCTTCACCGGCCTGCCGGACCTCAAGGATCTGAAAGATCACTTCGAAGGCCCGCAATTCGCCAAATGGCAGAGCTTCCGCGAGTCGGAAGACTCCCGTTACGTCGGCCTGACCGTGCCGCGTTTCCTGCTGCGCAACCCGTACGACCCGGAAGAAAACCCGGTCAAATCGTTCGTGTACAAAGAAACCGTCGCCAACAGCCACGAGCACTACCTGTGGGGCAACACCGCCTACGCGTTCGGCACCAAGCTGACCGACAGTTTCGCCAAGTTCCGCTGGTGCCCGAACATCATCGGCCCGCAGAGCGGTGGCGCGGTTGAAGACCTGCCGTTGCACCACTTCGAAAGCATGGGCGAAATCGAAACCAAGATTCCTACGGAAGTATTGGTCAGCGACCGTCGTGAATACGAATTGGCCGAGGAAGGCTTCATCTCCCTGACCATGCGCAAAGGCTCCGACAACGCGGCGTTCTTCTCCGCCAGCTCGGTGCAGAAGCCGAAGTTCTTCGGCATCAGCGCAGAAGGCAAGGCTGCAGAGCTGAACTACAAGCTCGGCACCCAACTGCCGTACATGATGATCGTCAACCGCCTGGCTCACTACTTGAAAGTGCTGCAGCGCGAGCAACTCGGTTCGTGGAAAGAACGTACCGACCTCGAGCTGGAACTGAACAAGTGGATCCGCCAGTACGTGGCCGACCAGGAAAACCCGAGCGCCGAAGTCCGTGGCCGTCGTCCACTGCGCGCTGCCCAGATCATCGTCAGCGATGTCGAAGGCGAGCCTGGCTGGTACCGCGTCAGCCTGAACGTGCGCCCGCACTTCAAGTACATGGGTGCCGATTTCACCCTGTCGCTGGTTGGCAAGCTGGACAAAGAGTAAGCGGAGCCTAACTCATGACTGGATACGGCAGCCTTTTCGAACGCCTGGGTGGCGACGCGGACAAACGCGTCGGCTGGAGCCGCGAGGTCTCCGCCATGGCGTCCGTGGCTGCCCATCTGGCCAAGATGCTCAGCACCCGTGCGGGCAGCGTGCAAACGCTGTCCGATTACGGGCTACCCGATCTCAATGACATGCGTCTGAGCCTGCACGACTCCCTGAGTCAGGCCCGTCTGGCCATCGAAAATTTCATCGAAGCCTACGAGCCGCGCCTGAGCAATGTGCGTGTCATTTCCCTGCCGCGTGATCACGATCAACTTCGCCTGTCCTTCAGCATCGAAGGCCTGCTGGAAGTTGAGGGTTTCAAGCGTCAGGTCAGTTTTGCCGCGCGCCTGGATGGCAGCGGTCAAGTCAAGGTCAACCAGGGAAACGCATGACGTGGCTGCATTTGAAAATGCATAGCGCTAGGGTGATTGGCCTGATGGTTCACTCGCTGGCCTGCGTGCTCTACATCGTTTTGAATGGCTACGCCGTGCCTGTCTACAAACAGCTTGCCGGGGGCCTGACTTCTCGTGGTGTCGTCATCGGCATGGCCATGTACCTGATTTTCTATTTTTTCGTGTTTCTGAATTTCGTATTGGTCTTTGTCCATCGCTTGGCGATCCAGTTTGGCATCGCGATTTTCATGATGGCGTCGATCCTGTTCTACATGCTGCCGCAGTATCCGGTTCGCGGCATGGCGTATTGCGCGCTGGCGGGTGGTTTGACCGTGTCCGCCATTCTGGTGACGCGGGCCGTCACGACGGCTTTGACCCGGTGGCGGTTGAGCAAGGGAGTGTTCCAGTCGTGAAGTTGGCCACCGGTGCGCTCATCAGACATCCCCTGGCCCGCGGGTTGGCTGCCCTTGTGGCGGCAGCGGCGTTCCTGGCCTGGACGACACCGGTGTTTTCCAACGCCCTGATGTTGCTCATGGATCGGGAAAACTTCATTCCGCCAGAGTCATCCATCTGGATGTTCGAACCCTACGACATCAATCAGGGCTCGAGTTCTTATTGGGTCTATGGCGAAGACCTGCTGAATTTTTACTACTTCGCCCGCACCCCTGAAATGCCCTACCGGTTGATCGCCAGGGACAACACATGCGCGGGTTTTGACAAGCGTGATGTAAGCACATGGTGTACGCCATGAACGCAGGTGTTTGCCAGTGATCAGCTTGAGCCGACGCCTGTTCCTGGGCGCCGCCCTTTGGGTGCCGATTGTCGTGCTGGTGGCTCTGATGATCCTGGATTGGGTCGCGGGCTACTCAGTGAAACCAGACTGGAAGCAGTTCGTGCTGATACACGTCCTCTCGTTCGGCGTCCCGGCCTATATCGCTTTTGCCGCTTGGCAAACGCGAGCGCTGAGTAAAGTAGCCGAACAGCAGGTTGTGAAGAAAATCCTGTGCGCGCCGCTGACGTTCATTCCTTTTTACGCGGCGCCATGGGTGATCGGCGGGCTGGGGCTTTTGCTTTTTGGGCAACTTGTCGGGCTCGGACTGATGGTGATGTGGGTGGCGATGTTGCCTTACCTGCTGGTCGTCGGCTACGTCATTTCCGGGCTGACGGCCGCGCTCTACTGGACGTTTTATTCATGAGATTTCATACCAGGCAGGTAACCCGTGTCCTTTAACCACTACTACCAAAGCGAGCTCACCGCACTTCGCCAGTTGGGACGTCGATTCGCTGAGCGTAGCCCGGCGTTGGCACCTTTCCTGGGCCAGGCCGGGCGGGATCCGGACGTGGAGCGGTTGCTCGAGGGCTTTGCTTTCCTGACCGGGCGCCTGCGCCAGAAGCTCGATGACGAACTGCCGGAACTCAGCCATTCGCTGATGCACCTGCTGTGGCCCAACTACATGCGGCCGCTGCCGGCGTTCAGCATTTTGCAATTCGACCCGCTGAAGCGTTCGGGTCCTGCTCTGGTGGTCGAGCGCGACACACCGGTGGAAAGCGTCCCGATTGATGACGTGCGTTGCCGCTTCCGCACCTGCTACCCGACCGAAGTCTTGCCGCTGGACCTGGCCGCGCTGAACTACTCGGTGAAGGGCGACGGTTCGCTGTTGAGCTTGCGTCTGGAAATGAGCGCTGACGGCCACCTCGGTGAGCTGGAACTGAGCCGCTTGCGCCTGCACTTTGCCGGCGAGCGCTACATCAGCCAGATGCTCTATCTGAGCCTGCTGCGCAACCTGGAAGGCATCGAACTGATCCCGCTGGACGGCGCCGGCAAGCCGATCAATGGCGTCAACGGCACACCGATGGCGTTCAAAATGCCCGGCGACCGCGTGCAACCGGTGGGTTTTGCCGAAGAAGAAGCGTTGATCCCGTATCCGCTGAACACCTTCCGTGGCTACCGCTACCTGCAAGAGTATTTCGCCTTCCAGGATAAATTCCTGTTCGTCGATATCAACGGTCTGGACCTGCTCAAGGCATTGCCGGAAGACACCCTCAAGCAAGTGCGCGGCCTCGAATTGCGCTTCGACATTCGCAAGAGCGGCATCCAGCGCCTGCGTCCGACCCTGGACAACGTGAAGCTCTACTGCACGCCGATCGTGAACCTGTTCAAGCACGATGCACTGCCGATCCGCCTCGACGGCAAACAAGACGAATACCTGCTGCTGCCGGCCGAATACGACCTGGAAAACTGCGGCGTGTTTTCCGTGGAAACCGTCACAGGCTGGAAGCCCGGCGGCCTCGGCTATCAGGAATACGTGCCGTTCGAATCCTTCGAGCACGACCCAAGTTTCGACGTGCCCAACAGCCGTCCGCATTACAGCATCCGCCAGCGTTCGTCCTCGTTGCACGACGGCCTCGACACCTACCTGAGCTTCGGCATCCGCCACACCGAAGCCCACGAAACCCTGTCGATCGAGCTGATGTGCACCAACCAGAACCTGCCGCGCAAGCTCAAGCTCGGCGACATCAGCCAGGCCTGCGAAGAGACGCCGGAGTTCCTGAGTTTCCGCAACATCACCCCGGCCACGCCGAGTTATGCGCCACCGCTGAACCGTGACTTCCTCTGGAAGCTGATCAGCAACATGTCGCTTAACTATCTGTCCCTGGCCGACGTCAATGCGTTGAAGGTGATTCTCGAAACCTACGACCTGCCGCGCTACTACGACCAACACGCGGAAAAAGTCAGCAAACGCCTGCTGGGCGGGCTCAAGTCGATCAAGCACCAGCACGTCGACAGATTGCACCGAGGGTTGCCGGTACGCGGGTTGCGCACCGAGCTGACCATCGACCCGGAAGGGTATATCGGCGAGGGCGACCTGTTCGTTTTCGCTTCGGTTCTTAACGAGTTTTTCGCGCTTTACGCCAGTCTCAATTCGTACCACGAGCTACGCGTAAAAAGCACACAGGGAGAGGTGTACCAATGGACACCACGTATGGGCCTTCAGCCGCTGCTTTAAGCGGACTGACCCGAGGAATACGCGAGTACTCGCTGTTTCAGGCCGTGCTGCTGGTGGTTGACCGGCTGCGCGAGGCCCACCCGCACCTGAGCCAGGACGACTTGTACGATCAGCTGGAATTCCAGGCCAACCCGAGCCTGGGTTTCCCTGGCAGTGACGTCGATCGCGTGGAGTTTTTCACCGAGCACGGGCACCTGCGCGCGCGTATGCGTTTCAACCTGATCGGCCTGGTCGGCTCCGGTTCGCCGCTGCCGGCGTTCTACGGCGAACAAGCCTTGGGCGACAGCGAAGACGGCAACCCGACGCGCCACTTCCTCGACCTGTTCCATCATCGCCTGCAACGGCTGATGCTGCCGATCTGGCGCAAGTATCGATACCGCGCGAGCTTCGAGAGCGGCGCGCTCGACCCGTTCTCGTCGCAGCTGTTCGCGCTGATTGGCCTCGGCGGCGAAGAGATCCGCAAGGCCAAGGAACTGAACTGGAAACGCCTGCTGCCGTACCTCGGCCTGCTCAGCTTGCGGGCGCACTCGGCGGCGCTGATCGAAGCGGTGCTGCGTTACTACTTCAAACACGCCGAACTGACCATCGAGCAGTGCATCGAGCGTCGCGTGGAAATCCTCGACGAGCAGCGCAACCGCCTCGGTCGCGCCAACAGCATGCTCGGCGAAGACCTGGTGCTGGGCGAACATGTGCGCGACCGCAGCGGCAAGTTCCGGATTCATATCCGCGAGCTCGACTGGCTGCGCTTTCACGAATTCCTGCCGATCGGTTTCGGCTACCAGCCGCTGTGCGCGCTGGTGCGGTTCACCCTGCGTGACCCGCTTGATTACGACATTCGCCTGGTGCTGCGCCAGGAAGAAATCCGCGAACTGCGAATCGGTGAGCAGAACGCCTGTCGCCTGGGATGGACCAGTTGGCTGGGCCGCGAAAAAGCGGACGGCGTGGTGACCCTGGGCAGCAAAATTCATTAAGGACAGATGACCAAATGAGCAACGTAGACCTGCAACAACTGATTCAGGCGCTGGACGCCGAAACCCGTCGCGACCTGGAAAGTTCGGCCGAACGCTGCGTCGCCCGTGGCGGCAGTAAGATCCTCGTCGAAGACTTGCTGCTGGGCTTGCTGGAGCGCCCGAATGGCCTGCTCGCACGCGCGCTGCAGGATGCCGAAGTGGACGCCGGGGAACTGAGCGCCGCGCTGCAATCCCGGGTCGAGCACAGCGCTTCGCGTAACCCGGTGTTCGCTCCAGAACTGGTGCAATGGCTGCAAGACGCCTTGCTGGTGGCCAACCTTGAACTGGGCCAGACCCAGGTCGAGCAAGCGGCGCTGATCCTCGCACTGCTGCGTAACCCGATGCGCTACGCCGGCAGTCGCTACCAGGCGTTGCTGGCCAAGCTGAACATAGAGCGCCTGAAAGAATTCGCCCTGTCCCAGAAAGAGCAACCGGCCACCGGCAAATCGGCCGTGCCCGGCGAATCCCTGTTGCAGCGCTTCACCCACAACCTGACCCAACAGGCCCGCGACGGCAAACTCGACCCGGTGCTGTGCCGCGATGGCGCGATCCGCCAGATGGTCGACATCCTCGCCCGTCGTCGCAAAAACAACCCGATCGTGGTCGGTGAAGCCGGTGTCGGTAAAACCGCCATCGTCGAAGGCCTGGCCTCGCGCATCGCCGCCGGTGAAGTGCCGCAAGTCTTGAAAGGCGTCGAGCTGCTGTCCCTGGACATGGGGTTGTTGCAGGCTGGTGCCAGCGTCAAAGGTGAATTCGAACGTCGGCTCAAAGGCGTGATCGACGAGGTCAAAGCCTCGCCAAAACCGATCATCCTGTTCATCGACGAAGCCCACACCCTGATCGGCGCGGGCGGCAATGCGGGCGGTTCCGACGCGGCCAACCTGCTCAAGCCAGCCCTGGCCCGTGGCGAGTTGCGCACCATCGCTGCGACCACGTGGGCGGAGTACAAGAAATACTTCGAAAAAGACCCGGCCCTAGCCCGTCGTTTCCAACCGGTGCAACTGCACGAACCGACCGTCAGCGAAGCGGTGACCATCCTGCGAGGCCTGGCTCAGGTTTACGAGAAGAGCCACGGCATCTACCTGCGCGATGACGCGGTGGTCGCAGCGGCCGAGTTGTCGGCGCGTTACCTCGCCGGGCGTCAACTGCCGGACAAAGCCGTCGACGTGCTCGACACCGCGTGCGCCCGCGTGCGCATCAGCCTCGCCGCCGCCCCGGAAAGCCTGGAGCGCCTGCGTGGCGAACTGGCTGAAGGCGGTCGTCAGCGTCAGGCCCTGCGCCGGGATGCCGAGGCCGGTTTGTTGATTGATCTCGAAGCGCTGGAGGCGTTGGAAGCGCGCCTGGAAGAAGCTGAAGACGAGAGCGTTGCCCTGGAAGCGCTCTGGACCGAACAGAAAGAACTCGCCGAACGCCTGCTGGATCTGCGTCAACAACTGGCCAAGGCTCGGGTCGCCGTCACCGTGGAACCTACCGTCACGGTTGAAGAAGACGCCGAAGGCACCGTGATCGAAACCCTCGAAGTGCCTGTCGACGAAACCCAAACCGTCGAAGCACTGGAAGCCGCACTCAACGAAACGCACAAAACCCTGACGGCGCTGCAAGTCAAAGAACGTCTGGTGAGCTTCGAAGTCTGCCCGCGTCTGGTGGCTGAAGTGATTAGCGCCTGGACCGGCGTGCCGTTGGCGCAACTGGCCCGCGAGCACAACGCCAAGGTCGCGAGTTTCGCCACTGACCTGCGCATCCGCATCCGTGGCCAGGAACAAGCGGTTCACGCACTGGACCGCTCGATGCGCGCCACCGCTGCCGGCCTGAACAAGCCCGACGCGCCGGTGGGCGTGTTCCTGCTGGTCGGCCCGAGCGGCGTAGGCAAGACCGAAACCGCCCTGGCCCTCGCGGATTTGCTGTACGGCGGTGATCGTTTTATCACCACCATCAACATGTCCGAATTCCAGGAGAAGCACACCGTGTCGCGCCTGATCGGTGCGCCGCCGGGCTACGTCGGTTACGGCGAGGGCGGCATGCTCACCGAAGCCGTGCGCCAGAAGCCTTACTCCGTCGTGCTGCTCGATGAAGTCGAAAAAGCCGACCCGGACGTGCTCAACCTGTTCTACCAAATCTTCGACAAAGGCGTGGCCAACGACGGGGAAGGGCGCGAGATCGACTTCCGCAACACGCTGATCCTGATGACCTCGAACCTGGGCAGTGACCTCATCGCCGAACTCTGTGAAAACGGCGAGCGACCATCCGCCGAAGTGCTGGAAGAAACCATTCGCCCGGTGCTGAGCAAACACTTCAAACCGGCACTGCTGGCGCGGATGCGCGTGATCCCTTACTTCCCGGTGGGCGGCCCGGTGCTGCGCGAGCTGATCGAAATCAAACTCGGTCGTTTGGGCGAACGCCTGAATCGTCGTCAACTGGATTTCACCTGGTGCCAGAACCTCGTCGATCACCTGTCCGAGCGCTGCACCCAGAGCGACAGCGGCGCGCGCCTGATCGACCATCTGCTGGACCTGCACGTCCTGCCGCTGGTTGCCGACCGCTTGCTGGACGCAATGGCCACCGGTGAAAGCCTCAAGCGCGTTCACGCAACGCTCGACGGCAACGCCAGCGTGATCTGCGAGTTCGCCTGAGGTGGGTGTGATGTTCACTCAAGTGCCGCAACCACTGGTCTACGCTGAAGCCTTGCTGGCGCAGTTCGCCAGCCTGTCGCGGGCGGCGGACGGTGCTGCGCTGCTGGGTGACTTCGTGCGCGGCCTGGCCGAACTCAGTGGTTGCGAGCTGACCCAGTTGTACCTGCTGGACGCGACGCACATGTGCCTGGGGATGAACGCCGAGTGCCTCAACGGCATCCTGCAACCCCGGGAAGCGGCGAGCCTGCCGGCGGACTACAACGGTGAGCAATTGCTGCAATTTGCCCTGTGCCAGAACCGCGTGGTGAGCCTGGGAGAATTGAGCGGCAGCCTGCACGAAACCAGCTTTCTGCCGCCTCAGGTCAAACCCTGGCAATCACTGCTGTGCGTGCCGCTGGTCAATCAGCAGAAGGCCGTCGAAGGCTTGCTGCTGTGCGCCAGCCACCGCCATATCGACCTGCAAGGCTTTGCCGATTCCCTTGGGCAACTGGGTTCGTTTGTGCTCGGTCAACTGCATTTGCTGCAACGCCTGCGTCAGCCCGTGGGTGCCACAGCGCCGGCCACCCGCAGCGTGCCGAGCATCAGCGGTTATGGCTTGATCGGAAAAAGCGCGGCCATGCGCCAGACTTATTCGTTGATCAGCAAAGTCTTGCACAGCCCGTACACCGTGCTGCTGCGTGGCGAAACCGGCACCGGCAAGGAAGTCGTGGCGCGAGCGATTCACGATTGCGGCCCGCGTCGTTCCCAGGCGTTCATCGTGCAGAACTGCGCGGCGTTCCCCGAGAACCTGCTGGAAAGTGAACTGTTCGGCTACCGCAAAGGCGCCTTCACCGGCGCTGATCGCGACCGCGCCGGGCTGTTCGACGCGGCCAATGGCGGCACCTTGTTGCTCGATGAAATCGGTGACATGCCGTTGTCCCTGCAAGCCAAGTTATTGCGCGTATTGCAGGAAGGCGAGATCCGTCCGCTGGGCTCCAACGACACCCACAAAATCGACGTGCGCATCATCGCCGCCACGCACCGGGATCTGGCGGTGCTGGTCAGCGAAGGCAAATTCCGCGAGGACTTGTACTACCGCCTCGCGCAATTCCCGATTGAGTTGCCGGCCCTGCGTCAACGGGAAGGCGACATTCTCGATCTGGCCCGACACTTCGCGGAAAAGGCCTGCTCGTTCTTGCAACGGGATGCGGTGCGTTGGTCCGATGCCGCGCTGAATCACCTGTCCGGTTACGCCTTCCCCGGCAACGTGCGGGAACTCAAAGGCCTGGTCGAACGCGCGGTGCTGCTGTGCGAGGGCGGCGAGTTGCTGGCCGAGCATTTCTCCCTGCGCATGGAAGCCATGCCGGAAGACAACAGCGGCCTGAATCTGCGCGAACGCCTGGAGCAAGTCGAACGCAGTCTGTTGCTCGATTGCCTCCGCAAAAACGACGGCAACCAGACCCTCGCTGCCCGCGAACTCGGGCTGCCACGCCGCACCCTGCTGTATCGCCTCGGGCGCCTGAATATCAACTTGGGTGATTTCGATGGGTAGGCAAACGACCTTCGATTTCACCTCATTCGCTTCTTACAGCGCCGCCCGAAAGGGTCGGCGCTTTGTGCTTTGTCTACCCATGGAGACCCTCTGATGCCTCTTCGTCACTGGCAAGCCGTCCTGCTGACCCTCGTCGTTCTATGCGGCCTCGGCGGCTGCAGCGGCAATTACAAATTCAACGACAACACCTATCGCCCATTGGGTGATCCGCAGGCGGTCAATCGCGGCAAGTGACCGCAAGGAGCATCATCATGGAACTGGTTTTCGAAATGCTGAACACCAAGCAGTTCGTGCCCACGGATTTGTGCCAGAAGACCTTCAAGCAGGCCGGTGGCGTGATTGGCCGGGGCGAGGATTGCGACTGGATCATTCCGGACCGCAAGCGTCACCTGTCCAACCACCACGCGTTGATCAGCTACCGCGAAGGCACGTTTTACCTGACCGATACCAGCAGCAACGGTATCCAGGACAGCGAAAGCGGCGCGCGCCTGCGCAAGGGCGAAGCCATGCGCATCGAGCACGGCAGCGTCTACGTGCTGGGTGATTTCGAGATCCGCGCGCGACTGGTGCGCGACCCGGCGACCTTCGACGTCGAAGTCGGCCGTCCGCAGGCGGCGGGCAGCATCATTCCTGACGATGCGTTCCTCGATCTCGACCCGCTGAACGCCCTCGATCAGCAAGAGCGCGTGTACTCGGAAATCGACGAACTGATCTCCCCGCGCGCGGCGCCCGAAGACACCCGTCAACGCGCCGACTACGCGCGCATCGACATGGAAAGCCTGATGGTGCCGGAGCTGATCGAAGCCCCGGCCGAACCTGCGCCAGCCCCGGCGCCGAAAGCCGTCGAGCGTCAGAGCGAAGGCTTTTGGGAGCACTTCGGTGCCGCCCTGGGCGTGGACCTCAAAGGCCTCGACCACGACGCCCGCGAAGCCGTGGCGCTGAACGCTGCGCGCTTGCTCAAGCAAAGCGTCGGCGGTTTGCAACAGAGCCTGCGTACCCGCAGCGAGCTGAAAAACGAACTGCGCCTGGCCCAGACCATCGTTCAGGGCACCAACAAAAACCCGCTGCGCTTCGCCGTTGATGCCGGGGAAGCGCTGGGCATTCTGTTGCAGCCGAACAAGCCGGGGCAGTTGCCGGCCGAACAGGCCATCTCCCGTTCGTTCCGCGATTTGCAGGCGCACCAGGTGGCGTTACTGACCGCCAGTCGCGCAGCGGTCCGCGGCACGCTGGAGCACTTCTCGCCCGAGCAACTGACCTTGCGCTTCGAGCGCGACAACAAGCCGATCCTGGCCACTTCCGGCAGCCGCTGGAGAGCCTACGGCCGTTATCACCAAGCCCTGCGTCAGGACGATGACTGGAGCGAACGCCTGCTGGCCCGCGACTTTGCCCAGGCCTACGAAGAACAGATCCGCCTGATTTCCTCCCTTCACAACGACCACCAAGGATGATGCGCATGTCTCGCTGCTCGACCGCTTTTTTCAAGACGCTGACAGCGCTCGCGGCCCTGGTGCTGCTGGCCGGCTGCTCGTCGCTGTCGCCGTATTCCACCGTAACCAAACTCAACCTGAAGTTGACCGCCAGCGATCAACTGAACCCGGACCTCAACGGTCGTCCGTCGCCGATTGTCGTGCGCCTGTTTGAACTCAAGCACCCGGTGGCGTTCGAGAACGCTGACTTCTTCAGCCTGTACGAGCGCGCCAAGGAATCCCTGGCCCCGGACATGGTGGCGACCGAAGAGTTGGAACTGCGTCCGGGCGAAACCGTCGAGCTCAAGCTCAGTGTGGAGGAGGGCAGCCGTTACGTCGGCGTCCTCGCGGCCTACCGCGACCTGCCGGAAACCAAATGGCGCTACACGGTGCAAGTCACCCCGGTGGCACTCACCGAGGCTGACCTGACACTCGACCAGTCCGGCATCCGCAACACCAATGAAACGCTCGCCAAGGCGGTTGACTGATCATGAACTCCCATAAAGTCATTTGGCAGGAAGGCATGCTGCTGCGTCCGCAGCACTTCCAGCACAACGATCGCTATTACGACCACCAGATGAAGACCCGCACCCAGTTGCTGGGCAGCTACACCTGGGGCTTCCTGAACCTGGACATCGACTTGCAGTTCCTCAACATGGGCAAACTGGTGATCAGCCAGGCCTCAGGGATTCTGCCGGACGGCAGCCTGTTCGAGCTGGGCGGCAACACCGAGCCGCTGGCCCTGGACGTACCGCCGAACACCGGCAACACGCCAATCTACCTGGCGTTGCCGCTAGTCACCGGCAACCACATCGAGGCCCGTCGCCCGGAGCAATCCGACGTGCTCGCGCGCTTCACCGCGTATGAAGCCGAGGTCGCCGACTCCAACGCCGGTGACGACTCTTCCAGCCAGGTCAGCTGCGCCCGCCCGGACTTCAAACTGTTGCTCGGCGAGCAACAGAGCGACCAGGCCTACGTGAAACTGAAGGTCTGCGAAGTGCTCGACACCACGCCCGACGGCGTGATCAGCCTCGACCCGGATTTCGTGCCGACCTACATCCAGGCGCACGCTTCCAGCTACTTGCTGTCGTGCCTTAAAGAAGTGATCAGCATGCTCGGCCACCGGGGCGACACCATCGCCGACCGGATCCGTTCCAACGGTAAGGTCGGTGGCGCGGAAGTCGGCGACTTCATGATGCTGCAACTGATCAACCGCACCGAACTGCTGCTGCGCCATTACCTTGGCCTGGAACAGGTTCACCCGGAAGAGTTGTACCGCACGCTGCTGACCATGCTCGGCGATCTGGCGACGTTCTCCAGCGACAGCAAACGTCCGCGTCTGGACAGCCGTTACCAGCACAGTGACCAGGGCGCGAGCTTCCGCAAACTGATGGAAGCGATTCGTCAGGTGCTGTCGATGGTGCTCGAACAGCACGCCATCGAACTGGTGCTGCAAGCGCGTCAGTACGGGATCATCGTCTCGCCGTTGCACGACCACAAACTGCTGGGCTCGGCGTCGTTCGTGCTCGCGGCCAGTGCCAACTGCGATTCCGAAGAACTGCGCCACCGCTTGCCGGCGCACCTCAAGGTCGGCCCGGTGGAGCGCATCCGCCAACTGGTCAACCTGCATCTGCCAGGCATCAAGGTCAAGCCGTTGCCGGTGGCCCCGCGGCAGATCGCGTTCCACTCCAACAAAACCTATTTCATCCTCGAACTCAGTTCCGAAGACCTGGCACAGCTCGAGCGCTCCGGCGGCTTCGCGTTCCACGTGTCCGGCGAATTTGCCGAGCTTGAACTGAAATTCTGGGCCATCAGGAACTGATCGATATGATTAAGGACATGGAACACAACCAGGACGATAAAACCGTCCTGCTCGACCGTCAGGGCCACGGCCCGGCGCAGAGTCCGCTGACTGACTTCGCTGCACCACCGCGTTTCGAACAGCTGGAAGAACGCATGATCTACGCCGCGCGTCTGCGCCCGGCGGAAGCGTTCAACATCAGCCTCAATTCGCTGGTGGCCGCAGGTTCCGACCTGTTGTCGGAAGTGGTGCGCCTCAAGCACAGCGACACCCGCGAAGACATGTACGCGCTCAATGAGCGACTGACCTCCGCGCTGAAGCTGTTTGAAGTGCGCGCCCTGCACAACGGCGCCGAAAGCAGCCAAGTGATGGCCGCCCGTTACGTGCTCTGCACCGTGGTCGACGAAGCCGTCGTGACCACACCGTGGGGCAACGAAAGCGAGTGGTCGCAAATGAGCCTGCTCAGCAGCTTCCACAACGAAACCTTCGGCGGTGAGAAGTTCTTCCAGTTGCTGGATCGCCTGTCGAAAAACCCGGTCAAGCACCTGCCGATGCTGGAGCTGATGTACCTGTGCCTGTCCCTGGGCTTCGAAGGCAAATATCGGGTGCAAGCCCGCGGCATGCTCGAGCTCGAAGGCATCCGCGACGCCTTGTATCGCCAGATTCGTCAACTGCGCGGCGACGTGCCACGTGAATTGTCGCCCCATTGGGAAGGCTTGAACGATCAGCGCCGCAGCCTGGTGCGCATCGTGCCGGCCTGGATGGTGGTGCTGTTCACGTTGGTGTGCCTGGTGGTGATGTATTCGGGTTTTGCCTGGGTACTGGGCGAGCAACGCGAAACCGTTCTGCAACCTTATCAGCAGCTAGATCCGGCCGCGGTCCAGCCGCTGTCGAAGCCGTAAACAGGGACGTGTGATGAAAAAGTTTTTCAAGAAAGTCGGCGCATTCTTGCGCAAGACCTGGGTCTGGACCCTGCTGGTGGTGCTGTTCGTCGCGCTGCTGGTGTGGTTCGTCGGGCCGCTGCTGGCCGTGGATGATTACAAGTTCTGGGAAGGTTCGACCTCCCGCCTGCTGACCATCAGCGTGCTGTTCCTGATCTGGGGCCTGACCATGGTCTTCGTCAGCTGGCGCGCGGGTGTTCGCAAGAAAGCCATCGAAGACACCGAAGACGGCCAGGATCGTATCCGCCGTGAAGAGCTGATCGACGAAGAGCAGAAAGAGTTGAAAGTGCGTTTCAAAGACGCGCTGAAAACCCTCAAGACCTCGAGCCTGTATCGCGGTCGCAGTGAGCGCTGGCGCAGTGATTTGCCCTGGTACTTGTTGATCGGTCCACAGGGCAGCGGCAAGACCAGTTTGCTGGATTTCTCGGGCCTTGAGTTTCCGATCAACAAGATCGACCGCAAACTGACCCGCGACACCCTCGGCACCCGTCATTGCGACTGGTACTTTGCCGACCACGGCGTGCTGATCGACACCGCTGGCCGCTACCTGACCCAAGCGGATGCCGAAGTCGATGGCAGCGCCTGGAGCACTTTGCTCGACCTGCTGCGCAAGCGTCGCCGCAACCGTCCGTTGAACGGTGTGCTGGTGACCATTCCGGTGGAAACCCTGCTGGGCGGCAGCGAGCAAGACCTCGACACCCTGGCGCGCCAGGTCCGTGCCTGTCTGCAAGACGTGCATCAGAAACTGCACGTCGATGTGCCGGTTTACCTGGTGCTCAGCAAGGCTGACAGCCTGCTCGGGTTCGACGAGTTCTTCGATCAACTGACTCGCGAAGAAAGCGATCAGGTACTCGGCACCAGTTTCCGCAAGGAACAGAGCGGCGCCGATGTCACAGTGCTGCGGGCCGAGTTCGAAGAGCTGCTGCGTCGCCTGAACAGCCAAGTGATCATGCGCATGCACCAGGAGCGCGACACCCAGCGCCGTGGCCGCATCCTCGACTTCCCGCATCAACTGGGGCAGATCGGCGAGCGCCTGTGCCTGTTCGTCGACATGGCGTTCACCGGCAACCGCTACCAGCGTGTCAGCCAGTTGCGCGGTTTCTACCTGACCAGCGCACCACATCTGACCCAAGAGATGGACCAGACCACCGCCGGCATCGGCGCCAATCTGGGGATTAACGCTGGCGTGCTGCCAACCCTGCGCAGCGGTCGTTCGCGTTTCATCCACCATTTGCTCAGCCGTGTGATCTTCCCGGAAGCCGATCTGGCCGGCCTGGACAAACGCGAACGCAGCCGCATCCACTGGGGCCAGCGTGCCTTGTACGTGGGCGCACTGGCGGCATTGGCACTGTTCGGCATGCTGTGGGCGGGCGGTTTCTCGGCCAACTACGAGCGCCTGGAAAACCTGCGTTCCCTGGCACAAAACTGGACGCAGTCTCGGTCGGCGCTTACGCCGCGTGATGATTCCATGGCGGTGCTCAAGACTCTCGATAGCAGCTACGCGGCGACTCAGGTCTTCCCGAAAAAAGGTGATGTGGGTTACCACGAGCGCGGCGGTCTGTATCAGGGCGAAGAGGCCAACCCGGTGGTCAAGGCTGCCTACGAGCGTGAGCTTGAAGCGCAACTGTTGCCACGGGTCGCGACTCTGCTCGAAGGGCAGATCCGCGCCAACATGCAGGACCGCGAGCGCTTGCTCAACAGCCTGCGTGCGTACCTGATGCTGAACATGAAAGACCGCCGCGACGCCGGCTGGCTCAAGGATTGGGTCGCGACCGACTGGTCCACGCGTTACGCCGGCAACACTGCGGTGCAGAACGGTTTGAACACGCACTTTGAGCGTTTGCTGCAACAGCCGTTTATCTACCCGCTCAACGATCAACTGGTGGCCCAGGCGCGTCAGGTCTTGCGCAGCGAGTCCCTGGCCAACGTGGTTTACCGGATGCTGCGCGAGCAGGCCCGCAATCTGCCGGAATACCGTTTGAGCCAACACATGGGGCCGCAGGCTTCGCTGTTTGTCGGCACTGACTACGTGATCCCGGGGTTCTACACCCAACAGGGTTATCAGCAGTACTTCTCGATCCAGGGTTCTGCGCTGGTCACCGACATCCTGCGCGACAACTGGGTGCTGGGCGAAGGCTCGGGCATCAGCGGCATGGACTTGCGTCGCTTGATGGTCGAATTGGAGCAACTGTACTTCCGCGACTACGCCAACTTCTGGAGCGAAGCCGTGGGCCAGGTTGCCTTGCCGGCGATCAGCGATTTCAGTGAAGGCGCCGAGCAACTGGCGGGGCTGACCTCGGCCAACTCCCCGGTACTGCAACTGCTGGTGGAAGTGCGCGAGAACACCCGGTTCCCGGCGGAAGCCGAGCCGGTTGATCAGGCGGCGGATGCCGCTGGCGCACTGGCCGATCAGAAAGGCAAGTTGGGCAAGCTCGGCAAACTGGCGTCGGCCGCTGCCGACAAAGCCTCCGACATGGCCGCGACCAAAAACCTGCCGGACACCGCGAAGAAATCCCTGCAACGGCGCTTCGAACCGCTGCACCGCTTGCTGGATGACAACAACGGCCCGGCCGCTGATCTGACCCCGGCCCTGACCGCGCTCAACGACCTGCAACTGCAAGTCGCGAGCCTGGCCCGCGCCAGTTCGCCGGAGCAGGCTGCATTCGAAATGGCCAAGACCCGCATGGGCGGCCAGCGTGATGCGCTGAGCAATCTGCGCAACGCGTCTAACCGTTTGCCGCGTCCGGTCAGTGTCTGGTTCAACGTGTTGGCCGAAGACACCTGGCGTCTGGTGCTCAACGATTCCTACGCATACCTGAACCAGCGTTACCAGAGCGAGCTGTACGGCTTCTATGGCAAGGCGATCAACAAGCGTTATCCGTTCAGCGCCCACAGCACCAGCGATGTGGCGATCAGCGACTTCCGCGAGTTCTTCAAGGCCCAGGGCATCGTCGATCGCTTCTTCGACACCTACATGCGTCCTTTCGTCAGCGGCGATCCGGGCAACTACCGTATGCGCAGCGTCGATGGTCACAGCCTGCCGATCTCCAAGGTCTACCTCGACCAGATGGCGGCGGCGCAAACCATTCGCCAGAGCTTCTTTGCCGAGAACCCGGCTGAGCCGCAAGTGCAATTCAAACTGGAGCCGTACACCCTCGACCCGGCCGTCAGCCGTTCCGAGTTCAAGTTTGGCGACAAGACCATGGAGTACCGTCACGGCCCGATCGTGCCGGTGGCCTTCAAATGGCCGACCGATGCTGAAGACGGTCGCACCAGCCTGGTCCTCGACAAAATGGTTGGTCGCCCGATCGGTATCGAGAAGAACTCCGGCCCATGGTCGCTGTTCCGTCTGTTCGACCTGATGCAGACCGAGTACCTGAACGGTCGCGACGTGCTGGTGCTGAAAGCGGACGTGGGTGGCCTGCGCGCCAACTACCTGCTGATGAGCCAACGCACGCCGAACCCGTTCGACATGGGCGTGCTGCGTACCTTCCGTATGCCGGTGCAGCTCTGATGCTGGTTGCCAGTCCCTGGCGCAGCGCTGCGCGTACCGATCCGGGCAAGGTTCGGGCGCGCAACGAAGATGCCTTCCTCGACTGTCCACAGCAGGGGCTGTGGGTGGTCGCGGACGGCATGGGCGGTCATCAGGGTGGCGACATCGCCAGCCAGTTGATCGTCGCCAGCCTGGCGGAATTGCCGGAGCAGGACGACTTCGACGAACGACTCAAAGGCATTCGCCAGTGCTTGCACTGGATCAATCGCCGCTTGGGTCAGGAGTTGACCGTCACTGCCGGGCGCCACGACAGCATCATGGGCAGCACCGTGGTGGCGCTGCTGGTCGAAGGCAGTCGCGCGGCCTGCATCTGGGCCGGTGACAGCCGTTGCTATTTGTGGCGTGGCCAGCGGTTGTATCAGCTGTCCAAGGACCATTCGTTGCAACAGCAACTGATCGACGAGCAAAACATGAGCGTCGAAGACGCCCGCGCCCATCCATCGGCCCATGCCCTGACCCGTGCGGTCGGGGCGGCCGATGTGCTGACGCTGGATGTGCTCGAACTCGAGGTTTACCCCGGCGATACGTTTCTGTTGTGCAGCGACGGTTTGTACCAAGGGCTCAGCAGCGATGCCCTGGGCAACGCCCTGAGCCTGACCGCGCCGCACGTTGCGCTGGAGCGTCTGTTCGACGGCGCTTTGCGTGGCTCGGCCCGGGACAACCTGACTGCCGTGGTGATCCGCCAATGACTGAACTCGTGCGACCGATCGACGACCTGTTGGTGAGCGAAGAGCAGGACAACAACCTGACCTATTTCGCGTTCGCCAAGCCGCATCAGGCCACGCCTGCGCTGGCGCCAACCCGGGCCAGCGTCGGCGAATTGCCCGACGTGCTCGCAGGCCGTTACCGCATCGAGCGCCTGCTCGGTGCCGGTGGCATGGGTGCGGTTTACCGCGCACGGGACTTGCTGAACGAACAGTTCGGCGATCCCGACCCTTACATCGCGCTGAAAATCCTCAGCGAAGAATTTGCCGAATCGCCGGACGCCAGTGCCTTGCTCTACAGCGAGTTCGCCCTGACCCGACGCCTGCGCCACGACAACGTGCTGCGTTTTCACACCTTTGAAGTCGACACCGACTGCCAGCGCGCCTTCATCACCATGGAACTCATGCGTGGGCTGACCCTGGACAAATTACTCTGCGAGAGGCCCCTGGGCCTGCCGTGGAAAGAACTGCGCGACATCGCGCTGCCGCTGCTCGACGCGCTGGCCTACGCCCACGCTCGCGGCGTGCTGCACGGTGACATGAAACCGAGCAACGTGATGCTCAGCGAAGAAGGCGTGCGCCTGTTCGACTTCGGCCTCGGCCAGGCCGAGGAGGGCATCTTGCCTGGCCTGCCACACCTGAGCCGCAGCCGCTTCAACGCCTGGACGCCCGGTTACGCCGCCCCGGAACTGCTCGAAGGCCAGCCGCTGACCGCCAGCGCCGACGTCTACGGCGTGGCTTGCGTGCTCTACGAACTGGCCGGCGGCAAACACCCGTTCCGCCGCTTGCCCTCGACCCAGGCCCGGGACGAACGCCTGGAGCGCGAACTGCACGCCCCCAAAAATCTACCGAAACACTGCTGGCCAGCCCTGCGCAAAGCGCTGACCTTCAACGCGGCCGACCGCACCATCAGCGCGGCCCAATTACGTAGCGCCATGGGCGCCACTTCGTCCTGGTTGCAACGCCTGCGTCCATGGGCGTAACGGATGACACTCGAACAGGGATCGACCAATGTTCAACCCCGCTAACGAAACCCACTTCAGCCTGACCGTTGAAGACTACGTCGGTGACCTGCAAGTGCTGTCGTTCACCGGCACCGAAGGCATCAGCCAGCCGTATCGCTTCGACCTGGAACTGGTCAGCGCAAACCCCGACCTGGACCTGGAAAAACTCCTGCACAAACAGGCGTTCCTGGCGTTCGACCCGCAGGGCTCCGGTATCCACGGCCAGATCTACCGCGTCGCCCAAGGCGATGCCGGCAAACGCCTGACCCGCTACAAAATCTCCCTGGTGCCACAACTGCAATACCTGCACCACCGCACCAACCAGCGCATCTACCAGCAGATGTCCGCGCCGAAAATCATCGCGCTGATCCTCGAAGAACACGGCATCAAGAGCAACGCCTACAACTTCCAGTTGAGCGTTGTGTGCCCGGACCGCGATTACTGTGTGCAGTACGACGAAACCGACCTGCACTTCATCCAGCGTCTGTGCGAAGAGGAAGGCATTCACTACCACTTCCAGCACACGCCCAAGGGCCACTTGCTGGTGTTCGGTGACGACCAGACCGTGTTCCCGAAACTCGGCCAGCCAACCGCTTATGTGCAAGGCAGTGGCATGGTCGCGGATGAACCGGTGATAAAGGGCTTCAAGCTGCGCCTGGAAACCCGCACCAGCCGCACGACCCGTCGCGACTACGACTTCGAAAAACCGCGCCTGCAACTGGAGTCCGGCTACAAACCCGACGGCGAAAGCACCGAACCGGACCTCGAAGACTACGACTACCCGGGCCGCTTCATCGACCGCGCGCGCGGCAAATTCCTCAGCCAGCGCGCCCTCGAACGCCACCGCGCGGACTACCAACAAGCCGAAGGTAAAGGTGACCAAACCCGATTGGTCAGCGGGCACTTTCTGGAAATGTCCGATCACCCACGCCAAGAGTGGAACGACCTCTGGCTGCTCACCGAAATCTTCCACGAAGGCAAACAGCCGCAAGTGCTGGAAGAGTCGGTGCCCAGCGACACCACCGACAAAAAGGACGACTTCCACCAGGGCTACCGCAACCGCTTCCTCGCCACCCCATGGGCCGTGTTCTACCGCCCGGGCCTGCAACACCCCAAACCCCGCGTCCTCGGCACCCAAACCGCCCTGGTCACCGGCCCCAAGGGCGAAGAAATCCACTGCGACCAGTACGGCCGCATCAAAGTGCAATTCCACTGGGACCGCGAAGGCCAGGCCGACGACAAAACCAGCTGCTGGATGCGCGTCTCCTCAAGCTGGGCCGGCGACCGCTACGGCGCCATCACCATCCCGCGCATCGGCATGGAAGTCCTCGTCACCTTCCTCGAAGGCGACCCCGACCAACCCCTGGTGACCGGGTGCCTGTACCACAAGGAAAACCAGGTCCCCTACGAACTACCCGCGAACAAAACCCGCACCGTGTTCAAAACCCTCAGCTCACCGGGGGGCGGCGGGTACAACGAACTGCGGATTGAAGACAAAAAAGGCGCGGAACAGATCTACCTGCATGCCCAGCGGGATTGGGATGAAAACATTGAGCATGATCAGAAGATTCGCGTCGGCAATGAACGCCACGACACCGTCGAAAAGAACACCTACACCGAGTTGAAGGCCGAAGAACATCGCACGACGGTTGCGGATCGCAAGACTGAAACGCGGATGGATGATCACCTGACGATTGGGCAGAACCAGCATGTGAAGTTGGGGACCGCGCAGCTGACGAGTGTGGGGAAAGAGATACATCTTAAGGCTGGGGACAAGATTGTTATTGAGGCTGGGATGGAGCTCACCGTGAAGGCGGGTGGGAGCTTTATCAAGCTGGATGCTGGCGGCATTACCGTCGTTGGGCCCGTTATCAAAATCAATGCCGGTGGGTCGGCCGGGAGCGGGACGGGGATCGGGATTAAACCGCCGGTGCTGCCGGGGGCTGCGGATCAGGATAAGGCGGGGAGTTTGATGGATCAGGCGTTGATGAATGCGCCGCCTGAGAAGGTTAAACCGAAGGCTTTTTTTGTGTTTTCTGAGTGATCGACATGAATGCCGTTTTGAAGAAAAAAAATCGCTTCGTTGCTGTGTTTTTTACTGCGTCAGTGCTGAGCCTGTTTCATGGAAGCGTTTATGCGGATGAGTGTCCGTCAGAAGACTTCGCCCAATTTCTGCCAGCGTTTTCTGCGAATGCTGAAACTCAGCAGCGTTTGACTGCAATGACGGTGAAGTCGCTGGTCTTAAAACCAATAGGAGAGCACGGGGCTTTTGAGCCACAAACGACCGGAGTTAGCAGTTCCACTTTGGTGTTTCCACTAATGGCGCCCGTAGCTACAGACAAGACTGAAGGTGTTGAAGTCGAAGCCGTTGACGACAGTCACTTCAACGTTGTGGATAAGCGAGCGGGTAACAGCAACATCAAGATCTTCAACTTTTCACGGCAGGCTTGCTGGGTGCTTGAGGGATTTGAAGATTGGTCGATCAGCGAGAAAGATCTTGTGACGGCTAGTAAGCCGAACATGAGCACTGCTGAAAATTTTTGCTACCAGCGTGCGGAAGCCTTTGGAGGGCTAGGAGGGTTGGAACAATACCGCCTGACAGGTGAGTTTTTCGAAGCTTCGCTGGAGAACTACCTGTGTGCGGCTGCTTCGGGTGATCCACAGGCCAGTTTGAATGCTGCGAGTTTGAGTCTTTCGGGTATGGCGCCGCAGTTGGCAACAGAGAAGGTAGAGACGCTTTTTAAAGCGGCGGCGACCACTCTCGCGGACGGTGCCGCCGCTCTATCAACGTTTTACTGTTACGGAAACAATACGGCAGGAGAAGGTCTGTGCCAGCATCCTGATCAAGCGGAGAAGGAGCTTGTTCGTGCCGCATCGATGGGCTCAGCCGCAGCCATGAATTACTTGGGTTACTCCTTTGAAGAAGGGCGATTGGTCACGAGAGATCTGTCGAGGGCGCTGGCGTGTTATCGCCTCGCTGCCGACAAAGGTGATGACACCGCCATCGGGAACCTCAAACGATTGAATGCGCAGAACGTAAACGTGACCCCAGTTGGCAATTGCTACTAATTTGCAGGATGCAGAAATGACTGAACCACTCGATTTAACGGGCCAGTACACCAATAACGAATACGTGTACCTGATGGGCGGTGATGGCCTGCAAACGAACGCGGCAGGCAAAAAGCTGATCGACTGTTCTCATATGGTGAACTTGTTGCTCACTGGCGCGGGCTATCAAATCCCGTATGAGGATACGACCGCCATGAACGAATCCTCCTATTACACGGAGATGCCGCCAGCAGAGGTAAAGAAAGGCGATATAGCCCTTTGGATCAATATTCTTCCCCTGACAGGTGGCGAGCGTCGTCTGTTTCACACCGGAATTGTCATAAGGTTCAACCCGGCTTCTGGCGCGGGCGATTTTTTTGGTGCGCAAACAACGAAAGGCCCTTCGGAGGCAGTTTTTGGAAAAAACCCACCTGCGTACTATTGGCCTGTCCCGACGAAGTTTTTGAGAGCAAAAGAGGAATATAGATCCGGTGCTGCTCCGGCCGTCGCACCCGCGGCAACTCCTGCACCCGCCCCCGCAGTTCCGGCACCACTCATGAACTTTCAGTATCCATTCCGAAAGGCTGACGGCAAACAATTCACTGACGCAGAAGAAGTCTACAAAGTTCTTGAGGCTGAACGGTCGGGTCACTATCTGTTGGGTAGCAACAAGTTCTGGCACGGCGGTATTCACATCAGTGACAAAAGCGCCCCACATTGCGTGCTGAATGAACCTGTGCGTTGTATGGCAGATGGTGAGGTCGTCGCCTATCGACTCAATAAAGATTATCTAGAGTCAACCTTTGGCGACGGCAATACAGCGAAGAAGCTTAAGTATTCCAACTCTTTCTGCTTGGTGCGCCATGAGTACATGTCGACACCAAACCCGGAAGAGGGGCCGAATAAGGGTAAGCAGAATAAACTGACTTTCTTCAGTCTATACATGCACCTGCTGCCTTATGACCGCTATCCATTGGCGCCAGAAGAAAGCCCCAAACCTGTAGTGACCATGAATTTTGGTGACTACAAGGCTTACGACAAGGCTCCTTGGATACAAGGAGCGGTTTCTTACGGCTTAATAAAAAAGGGTACGAAGTTAGAAATCCTTGATCAGGCTGTTGATGGAGTCAAGACATACGCCAAGGGCAAAATTCTGATTGGATCAGTCAAAAACGGTTCACACAAAACACGAAACGTTGGAGATGAGGTCTGGTTCGCCTATAAGGAGAACGACGCTCCCTATCTAAACTCGCAAGATAAGGCGATCTGGACTGCGGACAAGGTCCCGGGACGACTGAGGCCCAATTATTGGCAGGGAAAGGTTAAAGCCACCGCAGCCAATAAGCTTGACCTTTACGAAGCGCCCGCTGGGCCCCAAAACGGTCAGCCTGTAGGGGCCCGAAGCGGAAACAAGCAGCTCATTCCTACCAGCGTCGTTGAGTTTGATAGCAAAGAAGTACTGAATCTAATCGTTGAAGGAAAACTTCGGCGAATGGCGCAATGCACTATGGTCAGTGGCGGCTTGGCTGCCGCAGGATCTGTACCGGAGAGTTTTTGGACCTGTATAGAAAATAGTTCCGATTACCACATGGTCGACTGGACGTCGTTGATACCTTCCAGTTTCGATTCGGTTGAATCGGCGAGCACCGGAATCAAGGCTGGCGACCCGATTGGATATCTTGGCAAAACTGAAAACGTCCTTGATGAGTCGGGCGTGACAGATAGTAAATATCAGGTCCATATCGAAATATTCACCTCCGAAGCCGACGTCAAAGATTTCCTCGATAACCTCGCCGGATTGAAAACAGGCAAGCAATATTTGCATTTGCCAGTCGGAACTAAGCTCAACAACAAAGCACCTGCCATTGGCACCACCGAGCCTCTAAAGAAAGAGCACGCGATAGATTTGACTAAAGCGCCGCTTATTAAAGAGGGCTCCGATGATTGGTACGAAGTTCGTGTGGTTGGGGAGGACTTACCAATCTCTGGGCTGATCAAAAAATCGGAAGCTGTAATTATTACTCAGCACGATTGGACGAAGTTGGGCTTTCACGTAGTTGAAGAATCCAATGCCACTGCTGATGGCTTTCTTGATCCAGAAGACATGCCGCAGTTTTTTAAGGATCTATTTAAAAAAATTGATAAAGACGGAAATGGTGATATTGACCCCACTGAACTCGCTGATGCGCTAAAAAATGCTGACACGAGAGATCAATGGTCAAAGCTTATCGCTCGTCATCCAACCGAGTGGAAGTTTAAATCCGATAATTCCAAGTGGAGTCGGCTGGACAAAATATTGGAAGCCGCTCCAAAATCTTTAATGCATGAAAAGGAACGAATAGATAATTACGTTTTTTGGGAGGAGCCTGCCGTCAAATCTCTCATGAGTACAGATTTGGTTAGCCATTTTCATCCTGTTAGTTTTGTGAGTAACTTTCTCGTATTCGATGACGATAATGATCTGAAGTGGTTAAAAGTTGAAAGTGGGCAGTTGACTTTTAATGCAGAGGGAAATGACTTGGAAAACCCCGCAGATCCATTGCATCAGTACTTCAGCCGAAAAGTACATTGGCCTGGAAGTGTCTCTGGGGTGACAATCGGTAGAGGATACGATTTAGGGCAAAGACCAAATCCTGAAACTGATCTTACCGCTGTGGGTATAGCTGAACCTTTGTTTAGCTGGCTCATAGGAGCAAAAGGCTTGAGTGGTGCCGCAGCTAGGAACTATTTGAATAGTGCAAGTCCAGAAATCAGGAAAACATTTATAACGAGGAAGCAGCAGTATCAATTGTTTATTACGGTTTATGAGTTTATGAAAAGTGAAGTTATACGGATCTCGGGTAAAAATACAGTGACTACGTTGTATGGGAATTTGAATTGGGACGCAACTGATCCTAAAATTCAGGATATGGCGATAGACTTAATATATAGGGGTGATTATACGGGGGATGCAAGGGCGCTTATTCAGAGGCATATGACTGATAATAACTTGTCCGCATTTTCAAATGTAATAAATGATCAGTCAAAATGGTCAAATGTTCCAGCGCAGCGATTTAATGATCGTGTTGATTATCTGAGGTGAGAGATGAGTTTTTCTAAGTTTTTTCCTGTGGTCTGTATTCTTTTCATAGGTAGGGCTTCCGCGGCCAATGATATCGGATCTGTTTCTGAAGTCGGGGCAGGTCGAGTGGGCGCTCATGTCGTTAGGTATGTAAAGACGTTTAATGACAGTTGTCTTGAAGTACAAGTTGTCAGTCCCGATAATAATTGGAAAATTCTGTCTGCTTCGAATTTTTGTAGTTTTGAGGGTAAGTCTTTCGATTCGGATTATGCTGATGCCGGTTTCGACAATATCTCTGTAAAAAATGATGGTGTTCATTTGACACTTAGTACTACGCCACTTAGGCCTACCGGCGAGGAACGAAGATTATGTAACATTCCTGTCGAAGGAACTACTATCAAAGAATTGAAGTGCTCTGAAGCTAGTAAGTAATCGATTTAAAAAGGACAGATTTATTTGTTTGGCAGCGCCGGCTGTGAGCAAATAAATCTGGCTGATTTTAAGTTTTTAGATTTAAGAGCGATGATTTGGGAGCGAAAGATATCTCGGGCATTGGTCTGTTATCAGTTGTCCGCCGAGAAAGGTCGCCCGCAGGGTAGCGAAGGTGTGAAGCGCTTGGTTTCGCAAGACTCAGCCATAAAGGCCAGTCACTGCCTGTAAAGTTCGTGGTGCAGCTATAAACATTGAAAAAGGGGACTTTAAGTCCCCTTCGTACTTTTATTACACCGCAGCCCGCTGACGGCTCCCCGGATCCGGCGAATCAATCTGATCCAGTGCTCGTTCCACCATCAGATGCACCCCATCCGCCAATCGACTCAGCGCCAGTGCTACCGAGCGGCGAGTACCTTCCACGTCGTCCGCTAAATCCGCAGCGATGGCGCTGATGGACAGCAGGTCTTCGGACGCATTGGCCAGGAGGGTTTCGGTGTGAAGGTCGAGGTTAGCGTTGAATAGGGCGCTTTTGCGGCGCTTGGATTTGGGTTTCGCGTCGGGGTTTGGGCCGAGGTGGTAGTCGAGGGCGCGTTCGGCGGCTTCGTGGAGTTTTTTCGAATCGAGGGATTCGTAGGGGGATGTGGATAGGTTGTCGGGTGGATTCGGTGTTGGCTTGATCATAGGTGTAACTCCGTAATTTATGGAGCTGGCACCATTTCGCTTGCGCTTCGAAAAGGTGGCAGCTGTGCATAGGTGTGCAAGACCGGCGGAGTTACACCCGGCAGACCCGAAGGCCTCCCATACACAGCAGCCATAACGACTCGCGAGCATAGGAAAACGCTCGATGAATTGCCATAACCAAATTGTGTACTCCGTCGGACTTGCACGTCCGAGTCACCGATTTTGCGGCGACGAACAAAGGTTATCCGCCCCGACGCAGCCCGCCTAGTTCACGAACACCCCCACATATCGAAGGAAAAATCCGATGGTTTTGCAGGCAATGTAAGCGGATGATCCAACACTTTTAAACGCAACCAGCGCACCGCTTAAACAAGGGCTTCCGAGTGAACGACATGGATTGTTTTTTGAAACATCGCGGCTTTGGTGCAGCGCTGAAGGCTGCTTTTGTGCTGAGCCTGTCCCTGGGTGGCGCGAATGCATTCGCTGGAGACCAACCTTGCCGGTTCGATGTCCCGCAAACAGACCTGAAAGTCGCAAGCTGCGTGCAGGAAGGGGACGTGAACATCCTGAAACTCGTGCCCCGCAACGAACCTGAATCCACCAACGTCTTCGAAAACCTGCCCACCTTCATCGTCTCCGGGAAAAACCTGCAGGACATTTTGGCGGTCGTCGGAATCGACAGAGCACGGCGTTACAACAAGCTGATCGAAGTGCCTCGTGCTGAAGAGCTCATGGAGTTTTCGGACGCGGCGCCCACCGCAAAAGCGTTAATGGAGCAGCAAGGCTGGACGCTGTTGGATATGAAAAACGTTATCTACCCTGGCCCGGAAGATGTTGAGGGGTTTTCATTAACCTGCAACACACTTCAAGCAGAAACAGCCCGGGGTTTTGTCGTGGTTTCGCAGTGCAACACCTTTTATGAAGAGGGTGTATCGAGCCTGAAAAAACTCCTCGCCCGAATCACCTGCGAACCCCCAAAAAGTGAAGCCTTCACAGCGCTGCAAACAGACTCGGGCGCTATCGTTTTCAACTCCATCAAGCTACCCGAGGACGAACTCCACGACCCCGACGAAATGGCCATCGACATCGATTTTGTGAATTGTGCTGACGGCGTAAAAAAGAACATCGGCGGGCTGCCATTTCTAGCGGCCACTGGACGCGTTCAAGCGGCTTTCTTTGCTCAGGCTGAACCCAATGCCGAGCCGATGCTGTTCGTCATTCATGCCGTCGAAATCAGAGCCGATACCGGCGTTAATTATCTGGGCGATTACTACACCGTTCACGTCTACGCCAATACGCCAGCGGGTTACGTCAGGGATGAGCGACTGTCGAACTACTTCGGCAATGGCGGCGATATCGCGCGCGATGCCGAGTCGGAGGAATTGGTCTACACGTTCCCCTATAAAACCGCTGATGACATCGTCGCCAAACTCAACTCTGCTGCCTATAGACATTGGGCTGCGGGGGACGAAGTGAAGCTCACGATCAATAAGAAGACCCCGATTTACAGTTCACCGGTTTTAGCCGACGTGACGAAGATGTATCTGATCAAGGGTGATTCGGTGTTGCAGGAAGGCGCTGAGACGGGGTTTCTGAAAATCATGTTCAAAACGCCCAAGGGGAAAGCGATTCGGGGCTGGGTTCAGTGCGGTGATGCCGCCGGTTGCTAGTCGATGCTCCGGTCGAACGGTCAGCGGTGAAACGGGCTCGGTGATTAGTCACTAAGGCCCGCGTTTTCCTTTAGACTTGCCCCCCTCAAGGAAGCCCTCAGGACACGGAATGCCAGTCCCCTCAAACACCCTTCGCAAAGCCCTGGTCGCTTGGCTATCCGCCGCCGCCCTGGCGCATCTGTTCGTCAGCATCATCCTGACCTGGGTCGGCCCTTCGGGATGGCTCGACGTGTACCTGCAACACGTCGACTACGCCTTCTGGACGGACTTGCCCCCGCGCGCCGCCCGCGAGCAACAACTCTGGTGGCTCGCCGTGTTCGGCGCCACGCTGCAAAGCTATTCCCTGTACATGTTCGCCCTCGTGCGCATCGGCAATCGCCTGAAAACCCCGATGGCGTGGGGTTGGTTGATCGCCGGCATTGTGATCTGGGCGCCGCAGGACATGTGGTTTTCCCTGACGGCGCAGCTCTGGGTGAACCTGTGGATCGATGGTTTCGCGCTACTGACGTTATTGCCGCCGCTGTTCTGGCTCTATCGCCACGACCGCCGCAACCTCCTTTCAAACACCACACCGAGCGACGCCGACCATGCCTGATTTTTCTCTGCTGGATTGGGCGGTCGCGCTGCTGATTGCCCAGGCGATTCTGGGTGCGTTGGACACTATTTATCACCATGAACTGACGGTCGCGCTGCCGTATCGGCACAGTGCGCGGCTGGAGTTGTCGATCCACGCGATGCGTTCGTGT
This sequence comes from Pseudomonas sp. dw_612, assembly GCF_018449725.1. Taxonomy (GTDB): domain Bacteria; phylum Pseudomonadota; class Gammaproteobacteria; order Pseudomonadales; family Pseudomonadaceae; genus Aquipseudomonas. Next base: position 302,909 of record NZ_JAAVVC010000003.1, read on the forward strand.
TTCTACGGGGTTCTGTTTTTGGGCATGGCGCACCTGGCGTTTCAGGGCGTGTGGGCGATTGTGATTGCGTTGCTGTTTGCCCTGGAAATTGGCCTGACGCTGTGGGATTTTGTGGTCGAGGATCGCAGCCGCAAACTGCCGGCCATCGAGCGGATCATGCACACGATTTTGGCGGTGAATGGCGGCGCGTTTTTCGCTTTGTACGGCGTGCAACTGGGGCAGTGGGCGAGTCTGGCGACGGGGTTGAGCGCGATTGATTTGGGCTGGCGTGGCTGGTTGCTGACGTTGTTCGCGATTGGCGTGACGGCGTCGGGGATTCGCGACGGCTTGGCGGCGTTGCGCATGCAGCGCGAAGGCAAACCGTCGAATCCGTTCGCGGGCGGCGCGTATAAGCGGGTGTTGGTGACCGGTGGCACCGGGTTTATCGGGGAAGTGCTGGTTAATCAATTGCTCGACGCGGGCCACACGGTCAGCGTGTTGGCTCGCGATCCGTTGAAAGCCGCGTACCTGTTTGATGGCCGCGCCCGGTGCGTGCGGTCGCTGGGCAAACTCGGCTACGACGAAACCTTCGATGTGGTGATCAACCTCGCCGGCGCACCGGTGGCCGGGCCGCGTTGGAGTGAGACGCGGCAGGCGCAATTGATCGCCAGTCGGGTCAACACCACCGAAGTGCTGATGACCTGGCTGAAGAACGCCAAACACAAACCGGCGCTGTGGATTCAGGCCTCGGCCATCGGCTATTACGGCGTGCGCGATGCCAGCGAAAGCCTGGATGAAGGCGCGAGTAAGGGCGACGGTTTCATGGCCGAGTTGTGCGCCCGATGGGAAGCCTCCGCGCAACCGGCCACCGGGTTTGGCGTGCGTCAGGTGGTGTTGCGGCTGGGTGTGGTGTTCGGTCCGGGCGGTGCGTTGTTGCCGTTATTGATTCCGTTTCGTCTGGGGTTCGGCGGGCGCATGGGCGATGGTCGGCAGATCATGAGTTGGGTGCATCGCGATGATGTGATTCAGGTGATTGCGCGGGCCTTCGATGACAACAGCCTGAGCGGCACGTACAACCTGGTGGCGCCGGATGCGGTGAGTCAGAGCGTGTTCGCCGAAAGCGTCGGCAAAGCGCTGAAGCGTCCAGTGTGGTTCCACATTCCAGCGGCGCCGGTGCGGGCGTTGGCCGGTGAGATGGCGCAGTTGTTTTTCGACGGTCAACGGGTGGTGCCGAGCCGATTGACCGAGGCGGGCTACACCTTCCGTTACCCGACCCTCGATGCCGCCCTGCGCGATCTGGCCTGAGGATTGTCCATGAACAAGCCCCTGATGTACCTGCTGGCCGGCAACGGTGGCGCCGCCGATTGGTGGGATGACGCGTTGCCGCACTTTCAGCGTTATCAGGTGGTGCCGCTGGAATTGCCAGGCTTCGGCGACAATCCACAGGCCCCGTGCGAAGACCTCGCGGCTTACGCTCAGGCGTTGTTGGCGATGACGGTCCAGGGCAGCGCGATCATGGCGGTCGGGGTCAATGCGCTGCTGGTGTTGCATGCGCTGCAACGTCAGCCGGGGCATTTCTGTCGCAGCGTGTTGCTGGCGCCGGTCGGGGCGTTTTTGTGGCAACGACGGTTGCCGGCGCTGATGTCACCGCTGCCGATTCGCAAGACCATTCACTGGTTGCTGGCGAACAAACCTGCGCTGTTCAAACACAAGTTTTCCAACCAGACCTGGACGCCCGCGCAGTATCAGCGCATGGGCGCCGGATACGCTCGCTGCCGCGCGTTTGTGCCGTACTGGGACCTGGTGCGCGCCGATACAGCGTTGCCGCTGCTGGAGTGGATCACCGACCCGGTCGAGCTGGTCTGGGGCGATCAGGACAACGTGCTCGGCATCGCGCAAGCCGCCGCGTGGTCGGCGATTCTGGCGCGTGCTGATCTGACGATTAGCCTGAAAACCGGTTGGGGGCATTACCCGTGGATCGACTCGCCCGCTGAGTTTGCTGCGTGGCTGGAGTTGGGCGAGTGCGGATTTGTCGCGCACACCAAGGGCGGGCGTTTGCGTCTGGCCGAGTTGGCCGGGCAAGCGGTGCCGTCGGCGCTGTCAATCAATGATGCTCACGATCCGCGTTTGCCGGCGTTTCTCGCCAGCCAACCGGATGCCTCGTGGGCGGTGCGTTCTTCCAGTTATGGCGAAGATCAGGCTGATGCGGCGAATGCCGGGTTGAGCACTACTTTCCTGCGAGAACCGACGGCCAACGTATCAGCGCGCATTGCCGAACTAAGCATGGCGGGTGTGGAAGAAGTGGTGGTGCAGCGCTTCATCACGCCACAGGTGTCCGGGATCGCTTTTGTGCGGCATCTGTCGGTGGAGCTGGAGTGGGTCGAAGGGCATCTCGAATCCCTCGCCGATGGTCAGGTGAGCCCCGAGCGCGCGATTATTTCCCGCCTCGGCGCGTCCTGGAGCAGCGACACGTTCAAGCCTTCCCACGGTCTGACGGCGGACCTGTTGTGGCGCTTTCTGCAAGGCGTGTTGCGGGTCTTTCACTACGTTCCTGGCGACGTCGAATGGGCCTGGGATGGCCGCCAACTCTGGCTGCTGCAATACCGGCCGATCAGCGATTACGGCTGGCGCCGGCACCTGACCGCCGCCAACATCGCCGAGATCCTGCCGCCGCAACCGAGCGTTTTTGTGGAGTACGCGCAACGACGTGCGGCGGCGAGTATTCCGGCGATCATGGCGCGCTGGGATTCACGGGTGTTGCAGGACAACGAGCCGTTCACTGCGGTGTTTGGCGGCGCTTCGTACATCAACAATGACCTGTTTCTGGCGCGGCTGGCGGACTGGGGGATTTCTGCCAGCAGTTACGCCGGTGAAGTCGGTGGTGCGACACCGCATCTGCCTTGGCGGCCACTGCGTCTGCTGCGTTCGCTGCCGCTGTTTCTAAGGATGCAACGCATCGCTCGCGGGCATTTGCTGACCTTGGAAAGGGGTTTGCGACGCTTCGATCAGGAGCTGTCCGAACTCATCGCTCAAGGTGCCGACGGCCAGCAACTGGCCGACTGGTTCACCCGGTTTTATGTGTTCGTGGTACAGGGCAACTTGTGCATCGCCACGTCATTGGCCAGCAGCGGCGGCGATCTGTTGGGGCGGCCACCGACGGCTTATGACGACCTCGAAAACAGCCCGCATCGGCTGCCGTGGGAAACCGATCCGGCCACGCCACGCCCTTCGGCGTCCGACATGCCGTTACAGGCCTTCCCGCAATGGTCAGGCCTTATTCGTCTGGCCCATTCAACCGGTCTGCCGGGCCTGCGCGGCTACTACCTGCAAGTGCGCGAGTGGTATCGCGACAACCTGATGCGAATCTTCTTTCGCCTGCACCACGCCATGCCGATGGCCGACCGAGCGCATTGGTTCGCGCCGCATCCGGACGTTCGCAGCCGCGATGGCAGCTTCTGGCAGGACGGCCGCGAAGGCACCGAACAAGCGACGGGTTTCATGATTTATCCGGGGCAGGTGCAAGGCATTCTGGGCGATGACATTTTGCTCGAAGACACGCTCGATCCCGGACGTCACGCGCACTACCAGGCCGCGCGGGCGGTGATTGCGCGGATGGGTGGGCGCTTGTCCCACGGTTCGACCTTGTTGCGTGAACTGCGCAAACCTTCGGCGGTGCTGCCTCAGGTAGATGTGGCGTGGCTGGGGTGTGAGGTGCTGTATCGCGATGGTGAACTGACGTTGGTGAAGTAGTTTTCGATGAAAAGGAATTCTCTTGTGGCGGGTTTGAAGCGTGGGTGTCTGGGGTTGTTGGCGCTGGTGATGTCGTCGAGTGCCTTGGCGGCGGTGCAGTGCCCGAGCACCCAATTTGTGGAGTTCATCACAGCATTTACGGCGAATGCTGATACTCAACCAGCCTTTATCGCCTCGCCGGTGACTGAGGTGTCGGTTGTCTCCACCGGGTCGAAGACGCGGGTGCTGCAACGGCAGGTGCCGACGCTGGGGCCGGGAGCGTTGGCCGAAGTGTCGGCAGATTACATTGCAAAATCCAGACTGAGCCTGGAAGTTGCGTTACCTAACTATGTATTCGTCCGAGACCGCAAAGGCGAAGTGCTGAAGATCTTCACGTTCAAGTTCGGCGACTGCTGGAAACTGGTGCGGGTCGAAGACTGGTCTCTGGAAAAAGTACTGTCCGCGCAACAAGGCGAGTTGCGTGCTTCGCCGGGTGCTCGCGCGCTCAAGAGAGGCGCGCTGTATGACGCGCTGACGAACGAGTCGGGGTATCCGGCCGATGTGCAATTGTATGTTTCGTCCTTGGACAGTTACCTGGACGGGGCCGCCCAAGGTAACGACCAGGCTGCCTATGCCGCCGCGTCAGTCAGCCTTTCGGGGCAGGCGCCGCGCCTGGACAACAGCAAAATCCTCGAACTTTATACCCAGGGTTCCAGATCGCTCGCGCAGGCCAGTCATGCGCTTTCCGGGTTTTATTGCGACGAAGGCGAGTATGGCGACCCGCGCCCTTGCGTCGACCCTGCCAAATCCCTGGCGGCGCTGAAAAGGTCTGCTGCACAAGGCGCGCCCTATGCGCTCAACGACCTTGGCAGTGCCTTTCAACGTGGCACGTTGGGCATTCAGGATTCGCAACGGGCACTGGCCTGTTACTTGGCGGCGGCGAACAAGGGGCAGGAAGATTCGCGCACCAACGCCGAGCAATTGAGCGCTCAAGGCATACGGGTTGACCCCGCCAAGCCATGCCTGATGCCGGAGCCTGTCGAGCAAGCTCAAGTGTTGGCCTGCCCTTCGAAGGATTTCTCAGTGTTTTTTGCCGACTTCACGGAAAGCACGGCCAGTCAAAAAATCTTCACCCGCGTTCCGATGAAGAAACTGATCACGGTGGACGCCGAGCCTGAGCCGAAGCAGGTCAGTACGTGGCTGGATCGCAGTGAACTGGTATTCCCGCTGATCCCTGAGACGAAGACGCGGGAGGCGCGAGGGCTGATGCTACAGGTCGTGGACAAGAGCGCCACATCGGCGACGGTGAAACTGCAAAAGCCGGATACCGGTTACGAGGTTATTTACCGGTTCAGTTTTGATGGGTGTTGGTCGCTGGATGAAGTGCAGGATTTCTCGATTTGAATGCCGAGTTATTTCAAAGGATTTGAAGTGAAAAGAGTGCTGCTGTTGGTGATTGGCGTGCTGCCGTTGACGGCGCACTGCGAGGTTGTGTCGGAGATTTATTGTTTTGGGATGGACGAGTCGAGCCCGATGAAGTTTGAGCTTCGAACCTATTACGACACTACGAACAAGTGGCAGGGTGGCTTTGTTAAGTACGCGTCATCCGGCGTACCGATTCCTCTGGTTTTAACCGACAGCGAATCTGAAGAAGTGAGCCCGGACAGGCCTTGGCAGCTCACAAGAACATGGTCTGAAGTGTTTGAGGGAAAGGTGACGGGTGCATACGAAATGGTGAGCCAGGGCGGGATGATCGTTTCGATGAGCTACACGAACAAGTCGAGCGGCAAGGAATACGGATTTTTGTATACACCCACCGAAGCCTCTTTGGAGAAAGGTTGCCAATGGGAATAATCGGTTTGCTCAGGAGTGCGACCGGACTCGCTATTACGAGTTTGTGAACAACGAATTTCGGCTGTTGAAAATCACGGATTCATAAACGATTCGGCAAAGGGAGTTGTCTTGAAAAAGTTATTGATGCTGATGTTGCTGGCCTTCCCCGCATTCGCTCATAGCGAAGTGGAAACGGAAACTACCTGTTTTCGATCCCAGGAAGGCAAGGGCATAAAGTTGGAGCTCAGGATCTACAGTGATCAGGCCGCGAAGTGGAGCGGGGCGGCGGTCAAGTATGCGACGTCCAAAGAGTCGATCCCGCTGGTATTCAAAAGTACCGAGCAAGAAGAGTCGTCTGACGGCCGACCTTTTCAATCCAGCACTACCACCACGTGGGTCGAGGTCGTTGGCGGCGCAGTCACGGGTGAATATGTCATGGTCCGTCAAGGGGCGCTGATTTACGGCATGGTGTACACCAATGTCAAAAGTAAAAAACACTATGGGTTTGAGCATCACCCGCAGATTGGGTCTTCTCCTGAGAAGGGGTGTCAGTGGTGAGGCTATTTGCAGTCAGTAAGTTGAAGTTTTCGATGCTCTTACTAGCGATCGGCTGTTCAAGTGCGGTGGCCGCGCCTCAAGTTCTCAAGGAGATACCGGCCAGCTTATTGGGCGATGCCTCACGTCAAAAAGTGTTTGTACTGACTGGCGATGCTGATGAGGCGTATCACCGATTGCTGATCTCGCCCGTGCAAGGCACCAGCGATAACATTTTGTTGGACACATCCACGGCATTGCCGTTGATCAAGAGCCAATACTCGTCGGCCATGAGCGATATCGTCAGCGTCAACGTCATCAACAACCCGGCGGGTGTGCTGAAGGTCATCGATATGCAAGGTGACACCGTGTCGGTCAAACAGTCTTCTGCCGAAGCCGGGAACGCCCTTGTACTGATCAGCAGCGAAGAAGATAACGCCGTTTATAACTTCAACCTGGTGTTTCGCTACAACAAAAGTTCCAGACAATTTGAGCTGAAAAACGTATTGCAGGTAACGAACAACGAGTCCTGTGATCACTCGATTGTCAGCGTTCGAGAAGTACCTCTGGGCATGATCGGCGAAACATCATTGGCGTCTTTCGATGGACGCAAGGTGTTTGAGCAGTTGTCTGACCTGCACCCTAAATCTGCCGACTACAAGAAATTGATGATGACTGACGTCGCGGAACAGCTCGACAAGGCGTTGGCGCTGTATCGAAAAGGGCAGAACGATGCGGTCAGGGAGTTGATGGGGAGCTTCCTGATGTACGACAACGCAGGCCAATGCGATCCAGAAGGCTACGTCGCTTCAAAGTATGACTTCCCTCAGTTACCCGGCTGGTCTAACGACTTGGGGTTTCTATTGGGTGAAACCGGTTATTACCAAGAGTCTATCGAGTTGCTGAACGCCGTGATTGCCCGAAATCCCAGCCGAACCGTGGCCTATCTGAACCTCGCGGACAGTTACTGGGGACTGAAAGATAAAGTGCGGGCGGCACAGGCTTACAAGCAGTACGCCTCGTTGATGACCGATGCGGGCAAGACGTCGAAGATTCCGCCGCGAGTGGCTGAGCGTATTAGGTAGCAGATCAAAAGATCGCAGCCTTCGGCAGCTCCTACCGGGTGTGTTTTGTCAGACGATTTGTGTGACTTGGCAGTCATTGACGCCAAAAAGCGCTACATCTTCTTCCAACGTAACCCGATAGTGTCGTTATCCCCCAAACTCGCTACACTCCGCCAGCCGTTCATTTTCCTTTTGAGGCTGCACGCATGAAATTTCGTTTTCTTCTGTGGATGCTGGGTTTGTTGATGGGTAAGGCCAGTCGGACTAATCCTGCATTTCAACAGCAGTTAGGTGACAAGGAACTTGTATTCCAATTACAGACCCTGGACGGGAAGGTGGCACGGCACTTCTTTGTGAAGGATCAGCGCATCACCAGCAAGTCCGGCGTGTATGCCGAGCCGGCGTTTGCGATTGCCTTCAAAGACGCGGCGTATGGCTTTGCCACGATGCAGGCGAAGAATAAGCAGTTGGCGTTTATGCAGGGGATTCAGGACAAGTCGATTCAGATCAAGGGTAACCCGGCGTTGGTGATCTGGTTCCAGGGGTTGACCAAGTATTTGAAGCCGAGGAAGGCTAAGCCTAAGGCTTGAGGCGGAAAGTCATGCCGATGATTGTGGCTTGGTATGTCAGTGATCTGGCCCGTAACGATAATAGAACTGTTATTTCCTACAGGTGATGGGTTAGCAGTTTTGCTGTTCCACTGGTGTCGAGTGCTGATTCGGGCCTCTATCACTGAATGGAGCAAGATCATGAGTCAAAAAAAAACAGCAGCAGAAGCGGGCACGCTCGACCTGTCTTTTAATGGCACTGGCGTTGTTCATTTACCATTTCCCTTTTCGCAAGCCGCTATCCCCGGCGCCGTTTACGCGCTTCCTGACAGTAAGTTACTGGTGGCGGTGGTGGGGATCACCCTGCAAAACGGCGACATCGAGCCGGCTAAACTTGTGCGGTTGCGTGAGGATGGCGCGGTTGACGATACCTTTGATATCCCGTTCGCGGAAAACTGGATATTTAGCCCAAGTCAGCTCCAGCGCATAAAAGATAGCGACGGCGTATGGAAGGGGTGGCTGGTGTTCGGTCGGGCTCGACAGTCCTCCAACAGTGTTCTGGCTGTTGCGAAGCTGCATGAAGATTTTACGTTTGATGCGCCGTTCGGTGACGGGGGAGTTGTCTTCATTGATGTCTATGAACTTCCCGGTATCGAGGAAGGCGCCAAACTGGTAAATCGGCGTCCTGACGCAACAACCGATGAATCATTCTCCGGCTCTACCGGGAGAGGTGGTGGGCTTTCGGGTGTGGCGCAAGTGGGCTCCAGCATCGTCCTCGCCGACACTATTGAGTTCGAGTTCGACAACCTCAGAGGCGTTGTCATACGGTTGACTGAAAATGGCTCGCTGGATCAGAGCTTCAACGACAATGGTTATGTGTTGGTCGAGTTGCCGGGAGTAGAACACAACTGGAATTATGCGTGGGGCGTCGGCGTCCAGAATGACGGCAAAATACTGGTCAGTGGCGACTTCCAGCTCAAGGACTCAGGTCATCCTCCGGGGGCTTACGTCCTCCGCTTTACCCAACACGGTAAAGTAGATTCTGGTTACGCCAGTAACGGTGTTTTTACTCTTGCCCGCCAAGGGCAATGGTGTTCACTGGAAGACATCACACTAAGAGCCGATGGCGGAATCATCTCGGTGGGGTACGTTGAAACCGAGGGTGCTGTAGCGGGATTGGCTATTGTTCTAACGTCCAGTGGTGCACCCAATCTCGTTTTTAATGATGGGAAACCTTTGTTAAGTAACTTTCCAGAGCATGGCGTGGTGTGGCACCACTGTATGGTGCAGGCAGATAACAAGCTCATCTTCACGGGATGGGGTGGTGGTCGCGCAATCACCGTTAATAGCTCTCTGGTGACCGCGCGCTATTTACCGAACGGTCAGTTGGATAAGTTATACGGCGGCGAAGGCTATACCGTTTTCAATGATGAAAGCGGGAGAGATTACTTCAGGAACAGCACGGTAATGGGGGATAACCGAGTCGTTGTATGCGGCTTCCTCTCCACAACGCCCGCGAAGGGCAATGTGGTGCGTTACTTGGGATGAGGTGGTCAGGTAGACCGAGGTGGATTCTTCGCGGGCAAGCCTTGCTCCTACAGGGGATTACCTAAATCCCTGTAGGAGCAAGGCTTGCCCGCGAAGCTTTTAGGCCTGGCTAAATTGCGAGGCCAGTTCGCGCAACAGCACTTCAGCCTCAAGCACTTTGCTGACGACGTCGTTGGCCTTGTCACGCGTCAGGCCTACGCGCTCCAGCAGCGCATCCGGAATGTCTTCATCCGGCCCGGACCCAATCCCGCGACCACGCAGCAAGCGCACAGCCAGGCATACCAGGTTCGGGTATTCGGCGTACGCGCCGTCATAGCCAGGGTCGTGCTGGAAGCGCAGTGCCGTGGCCAGTTCATCCGGCATGTCCCAGTAGCGCATCAGCCAGGAGCCGATCTGTTCGCGGCTGATGCCCAGCAGGTGTTGCTCGACATAGCTGTGGCACAGGTGCGGATTGACCTCCAAGTGTCGGCAGATCAGTGAGAAGTGCGGCGGGAAGACGTGGGCCAGCAGCAGGTAGCCGAAGTTGTGCAGCAGGCCGGCGAGGTAGGTCAGGCCGGCTTCCGGGCGCTGCGCGCGTGGCATGGCGCGGGTCAGGCCTTCGATGACGGCGGCGGTGTAGATCGACTGCTGCCAGTACGGCGTGGTGTGTTGCGGATGGTCTTTTGGCAGGCTCAGGGTTTTGCCGAGGGCCAGGCCCAGTGCCAGATTGATCACCAGATCAAAACCCAGTACGCGGACGATTGCGTCTTCCACCGAACGAATCTTGCCCGGCGAGGCGTAATACGGCGACGCCGCCCAGCTCACGACTTGCGCGGCCAAGGCCGGGTCGGTTTCTACCACGCCGGTGATGTCATCGATGGTGGCGTTGGGGTCCACGCGCAGCTTGATGATCTTCTGCGCGGTTTCGGCCAGCGGCGGAATCTCGATGGTGGCTTCCAGGCGTTGCTGGATGCGCCGCGCGGTGAACGCTTGAACGGCCTGGGTGATTTCCTCGCGGTCATCGTCCGGGCGGTCGAGGTTCGGGCGGATGCTGGTCAGCGCTTCGCCGAAGTTGGCGGCGCTGGCCTTGGTGAGCATGGTCTTGAAGGCGTCGCTGGTGATTTCCAGCAGCACGTTCGGCTCGCCGGAGTTGATCAGCAACTTCGGCTCGCGCAGCAGGCTTTCTTCGTACAGGCACGGCGAACTGGTGAGCGCCGGCAGGCCGGGCAGCAGGCTCAGGCTGTGTTTGCCGAGCATCTTCTCCAGGCGTTCGGTCGAGACGGCGGTCAGGCGGCGGCCCGTCAGTTCGGCGAGGCGATTGAGGTCCAGCAACTGACTCTGCGGGAACAGCACCATGAGTGCGCCGACCGCATCGTCGAGCAAAACCGCCTGCACTTTACGCGCAGCGTTCAGGCCGTGATGGTCGAGGACTTCTTCGTAGGCGATGCCCAGCTTGCCGAGCAGCAGCCGAATAACTGACGGAGCGTGCGGGGTTTCGGGGACGAGGGCAGCTTCAGTCATGGTCTGTATCCGTTTGCAAACAATGGCAGGAGTATAACCACCTTGTTTAAAGCCATGGTCCAGAAACTGCGACGGTGCTCACACTTGGCCGTATTGCTGCCCATGGCGCAGCCACCGATCAAGCAACGGGCTGACGTGATCCGGCCAGCGTTCCAGCAAGGCTTGCGCCGCATCGCGTACGGCGGGCAGCAGATCAGCGTCGCGCATCAGGTCCGCAACTTTGAATTGCAGCAGGCCGGTCTGACGCGTGCCGAGCATTTCGCCGGGGCCGCGCAGTTCGAGGTCTTTTTCGGCGATGACAAAACCATCGTTGGTTTCGCGCATGATGCCCAGGCGCTGACGGCCGATCTGTGACAACGGCGGATGATAAAGCAGCACGCAATGGCTGGCAGCACTGCCCCGACCGACGCGACCGCGCAACTGGTGCAACTGCGCCAGGCCGAGGCGTTCGGGGTTTTCGATGATCATCAGACTGGCGTTCGGGACGTCGACGCCGACTTCAATCACGGTGGTGGCGACCAGCAGTTGCAGGTTGCCCGCCTTGAACTCGGCCATGACCGCGGCTTTCTCGGCAGGTTTCATGCGCCCGTGGATCAGCCCGACCTTCAACTCGCCGAGGGCGGCGGTGAGGTCTTCGTAAGTGGTTTCGGCGGCCTGACAGGTCAGCTCTTCGGATTCTTCAATCAGCGTGCAGACCCAATACGCCTGACGCCCTTCGGCACACGCGCCGCGTACCCGTTCGATGACTTCGACGCGGCGGGTATCGGTGACCAGCACGGTGTTCACCGGAGTTCGGCCCGGTGGCAGTTCATCGAGGATCGAGGTGTCGAGGTCGGCGTAGGCGCTCATGGCCAGGGTCCGGGGAATCGGCGTGGCGGTCATGATCAGTTGATGCGGGCACATCCGTCCGCCAACGCCTTTCTGCCTCAGGGCCAGACGCTGCTGGACGCCGAAGCGGTGTTGTTCGTCGATGATCGCCAACGCCAGGTTCTTGAACTGCACTTCTTCCTGGAACAAGGCGTGGGTGCCGACCACCATCGGTGCGCCGTTGGCGATTTGCTCCAGCGCGGCAACGCGGTTCTTGCCCTTGAGCTTGCCTGCCAGCCACGCGACTTCGATGCCCAGCGGTTCGAGCCAGCGCTTGAAGGTGATGAAGTGCTGCTCGGCGAGAATCTCGGTCGGCGCCATCAGCGCGACTTGATAGCCGGCCTCGAGCGCCTGTAACGCGGCGAGGGCGGCGACTACGGTTTTACCCGCGCCGACGTCGCCCTGGATCAGCCGCAGCATCGGTTCGTGCTGACTGAGGTCGTAGGCGATTTCATTGCCGACCCGTTGCTGAGCGCCGGTTGGCGTGAAGCCGAGATTGGCCAGGTATTTGGCCGGCAGCTTGGTGGCTTTCGGCATCGCTGGCGCGCGCAGGGAACGCATGCTCTCGCGCAGACGCTGCTGGGACAGTTGGTGGGTCAGCAGCTCTTCGAAAGCCAATCGATGTTGGGCCCAGTGATGACCGAGGGCGAGTTCATCGACGTCGGCATCGGCGGGCGGGTGATGCAGGTAGCGGATCGCGTCGGCCAGCGGCGCCAGTTGATAGTCCCGGGCCAGTTCGGTCGGCAGCCAGTCGGGCAGGCTGGTGGGGCCTAGCAGGGTCAGGGTTTGCATGCACAGTTGGCGCAAACGCTGCTGGGTCAGGCCTTCGGTCAGCGGGTAGACCGGGGTCAGGGTTTCATCCACCGGTGGGGGCTCGTCGCCGGTGATGGCGCGATATTCCGGGTGGTAGATCTCCAGCCCCGACGCACCGGGACGCGCTTCGCCGTAGCAGCGAATCCGCGTGCCGCGTTTCAGGCCTTCTTTCTGGGCGTTGCTGAAATGGTAGAAGCGCAGGCTCAGCCCGCCGGTGCCGTCCTGGATTCGCACCACGAGGCTGCGGCGGCGGCCCATGACCACGTCGGCGCCGCTGACGGTGCCTTCGATCACCGCGTCCTGACCGGGTCGCAAGTGGCCGATCGGGACCACGCGGGTGCGGTCCTGATAACGCAATGGCAGGTGAAAGAGGACGTCCTGGAGATTCTCCAGGCCGACCTTGGCCAATTTCTCAGCCATGGCTTCACCGACACCCTTGAGTGCTGTCACCGACACTTGCGACAACTCGGTCATGGCAGCGACTTAACCGGCCACCACCGGCGCTTGTGGCTTGGCCACCGAGCACAGGCGAATGGAGTCGGCGAGGATTTCAATCGCTTTCGGCCGCGGGAAGCTTGCGCGCCAGGCGATGGCCACGGTGCGGAACGGCACCGGTGGCGACAGCGGCCGCACGGCAATCACGCCGGGGGCGTAATGGTGGCTGTCCACCGCGGACAGCGGCAGGATCGAAATGCCGAGGCCGGAAGCGACCATGTGGCGGATGGTTTCCAGGGAACTGGATTCCACCGTGGTGTGTTTCGCTCCGTCGTTGCCTTTGCCCAAGGTCGGGCAGGCTTCCAGCACTTGATCGCGGAAGCAGTGGCCTTCGCCGAGCAGCAACAGGCTCTTGTCGTTGAGCAGGGCGGCGTCGATGGATTCTTTCTGGGTCCACGGGTGCTGGGCCGGCATCAGGACGTAGAACGGCTCGTCGTAGAGGGGCAGGGTCAGCACGTCGGCTTCGTTGAACGGCAGGGCGATGATGATCGCGTCGAGCTCGCCGTTGCGCAGTTTGTCGCGCAGCACGTGGGTGAAGTTTTCTTCGATGTACAACGGCATCTGCGGGGCGACCCGGTGCAGTTGTGGAATCAGGTGCGGAAACAGGTACGGGCCGACGGTGTAGATCGCGCCGACTTTCAGCGGGGCGGTCAGCTGGTTCTTGCCGGCCTGGGCGAGTTCGCGAATGCCTTGGGCCTGTTCCAGGACTTTTTGCGCCTGGGCCACGATGCCTTCGCCGACCGGGGTCAGGCGCACGGCGCTCTTGCTGCGCTCGAAAATCAGCACACCGAGTTCGTCTTCAAGCTTTTTCACACCCACCGACAGGGTCGGCTGGCTGACGTGGCAACGCTCGGCCGCGTGGCCGAAGTGCTGCTCTTGGGCGAGGGTAACGATGTAGCGTAATTCTGTAAGAGTCATAGCGAGCGTCCATGAAGTTGCGGGCCAAGCATACCGGCTGCAATCGATAGACGCACGTTATCAGAGTGAGTGTGTTGAGTGACACAGGGTAATGCGGGTTTGCCGCTGGCGGATATGCAAAAGGCACCTTTCGGTGCCTTTTGGCTGGATCGCGTGGCTCGTGGTTAACCCTGTGGGAGCGGGCTTGCTCGCGAAAGCGGGGTATCAGTCGACATCTACGTTGCCTGACGCACCGCATTCGCGAGCAAGCCCGCTCCCACAGGGGATTTGCGGCAGCTTTTAGCGGCGGCGTTCCAGCGAGTAAACAAACGGCGCCACAATTTCGATGGAGCCATTGTTCAGCATGTCGGCCGGTGGCTTGGGCAGCGGCTGGGCGCGCTTGATCATTTCCAGGGTGGCCCGGTCCAGATCGGCGTTGCCGGAGCGGCCCACCAGTTCGAACGACAACACGTTGCCTTCGCCATCGACTACGAAGCGCAGACGGTTCAGCCCTTCCTTGCCCCGGGATTGCGCACTGGCCGGGTACTTTTTGTACTTGGCCAAGTGAGCGAGCAGGGTGCCTTGCCAACTGGCCTTGGCGGCCTGTTGTGCGGGCGAAGGACCTGGCGCTGGCTGCGCGGACTTCTCGGTCGGAGCCTGGGTCGGTTGCGCGTCGCTCGGTTTTTCCTCGGACGGTTTTTCCTTCGGCGGCTCCGGCTTTTTCTCCACAGGCTTGGGCGGTTGCGGCTTGGGCTTGGGTTTGACCGGTTTCGGCACGGCAATCTCGGCCTTCGGCACTTCCGCCAGTTTCGGGAGCGGCAGCTCTTCCACCGGGGCCGGTGGTTGCGGCGGCGTAATCACCTTCGGCGGAGCCGGCGGTGGCGGGGCCGGAACCGGCGCCAACTCGACCATCATCGCCTGCGGTGGCAGCTCGATGGGCGGGCGCGCCGTCCAGTTCACCGCCAGCGCAATGGCCAGCGCATGGACGCCCAGCACCACGGCCAGGCTCCCGCTGTAACGCGTCAGCTTATGGCGCGTCGTGATCATTTCTTGACTGCCGTCTCAAGCCCGACCAGACCGACCTTCAGGTAACCGGCGGAGCGCAGGTTGTCCATCACGCTCATCAGGTCGCCGTAGTCCACGCCTTTATCGGCCTGGAAGAAGATCGTCGTGTCTTTCTTGCCCTTGGTCCGGGCGTCGAGCGTGGCGCCGAGTGCTTCGGCCTTCACTTCGTCTTCGCCGAGGAACAGGCGCTGGTCAGCCTTGACGCTGAGGAACACCGGTTTCTCTGGCCGTGGCGCCGGTTTGGCGCTGGAGGCGGGCAGGTCGACCTTAATGTCCACGGTCGCCAACGGAGCGGCCACCATGAAGATGATCAACAGCACCAGCATCACGTCGATAAACGGCGTGACGTTGATTTCGTGGTTCTCGGCCAGATCGTCGTCTGCGCCTTCTTTCAAATGCAAGCCCATGGCTGATTACCCTACTTTGACCACGTGGGGTTGCGTGGAGCGCTCAGCGGTCGGCAGGTGATCCAGATCACGGCTGACCAGCAACAGGACTTCAGCAGAGGCGTCCGACACCTGCGCCTTGTAACCGGCGATGGAGCGGGCGAAGACGTTGTAGATGACCACGGCAGGAATCGCGGCCACCAGACCCAGCGCGGTGGCCAGCAAGGCTTCGGCAATACCCGGGGCCACAACGGCGAGGTTGGTGGTCTGGGTTTTGGCGATGCCGATGAAGCTGTTCATGATGCCCCACACGGTGCCGAACAAACCTACGAATGGCGCGGTAGAACCGATGGTGGCGAGCACGCCGGTGCCGCTGCTCATGTTGCGACCGCACGCCGCAACCAGACGCTCAAGACGGAAGGCGACACGTTCCTTGATGCCTTCTTTCTCGCGGCTGTTGGCCGACAGGCGCATCTCTTCCAGCGCGTCGTGCACCAGCAAATGAGCGAGGGTGCCTTGCTTGGTCGCGGTGGCGCTGGCTTCTTTAAGAGTGGTGGCTTTCTTCAGGTGGACGATTTCGTTACGCAGACGGCGCTTGGCGCCCATCAGCTCGAAGCCTTTGGCAATCCAGATGGTCCAGGTGATGATCGAGGCGATGGCCAGGCCGATCATCACGATTTTCACGATAATATCGGCGTTCTGGTACATGCCCCATGGCGACAGGTCGTGGGCCATGCCCAGGGAGTTGTCGGGTTCGAGGACTTCTGGTGCGTCTTCAGCCGTGGCATCCACGGCTTGAGCCGGGTCGGTTGCGACCGGTGCAGCGGCGTGATCAGCAGGGGCCGGAGCAGTCGCGGCGGCCGGGGTGGCGGGCGCTTGTGCATCAGCGAACGCGGCGGTTGGCGCCAGCATCAGGCTGAGCAGCAGGGCGGCCACAGCGCTCCAGGCGCGAGGTCGTTTGGTTGGCGAAGCGGGGAATTGATTGCGTGTCATGCTGGCCGGACCTGAGAGAAAAATAGGGTGAATGTTCTTCCAGGCCTCGTAGGGCCGAGAACAAAAGTGGCCGGCATTATTGCAAGTAATTCTTGTTAACAGAAGTAATAGCGTCTCTTTTTTTCCTCCATTGCTAGCCGCTCGTCCTTTACGGGCGCTAATCTGTACCTTTCCTGTGGGAGTTTTCTGATGTCCGCGCCATCTGTTTTGATTGCCGGTTGTGGTGATGTCGGCAGTCGTCTGGCCACGCAATTGCTGGGCGCTGGGTGGGAGGTTCACGGCTTGCGGCGTGACGTCTCGCGCCTGCCCGACGGGGTGATTGGCGTTGCCGGTGACTTGTTCAATAAAGACTGTCCGGAAACCTGGCCAATCGGAGCGGTGGATTACCTGGTGTATTGCGCGGCGGCCACCGACCACGATGAGGCGGGTTATCGCGCCGCTTACATTCAGGGTTTGCAGCACGTGCTGGAATGGCTGGACGACTATGGGCAGGTGCCCAATCGACTGCTGTTCGTATCCAGCAGCAGCGTTTATGGTCAGCAAGAGGGCGAGTGGGTCGACGAGACTTCAACCGCCGTGGCGGCAGGCTATTCAGGGCGTGTGATGCTGGAAGCCGAGCAAATTGCTCTCAATAGCGGCATCCCGGCGAGCATCGTACGTTTGACCGGGATCTACGGTCCGGGCCGCGAATGGCTGCTGACTCAGGTTCGTCGTGGTTATCGCGTGGCGATCGATCCGCCGTTGTACGGCAACCGCATTCACGCCGACGACGCGGCGGGGTTGATGGCGTGCTTGCTCGAAGCGGATCAACGTGGTGTGGCGCTGGATGACTTCTATATAGGTGTCGACGATGCGCCTGCGCCATTGGCGGAAGTGGTGGGCTGGTTGCGTGAGTACCTGGGCGTGACCGAATGGTCCGAGGACGAGAGCGTGCGCCGCACGGGTAGCAAGCGTTGCAGCAATGCCCGGGCGAAAGCGTTGGGCTGGGAACCGAAGTATCCGAGTTATCGTGAAGGGTATGCCGCGATTCTTGAAGGTCGCTCCTGACTCCCGAACTCCCCAAAACAAATGTGGGAGCGGGCTTGCTCGCGAAGAGGCCATAACATTCAACATCTTCGTTGACTGTTACACCGCCTTCGCGAGCAAGCCCGCTCCCACAGGGGATCTTCTTTGCAGCTAGATGCACATCACTGCTTCTCGAGCAGCCAATGCCGATCACCCGGTGTGAACTGAGGCATCTCATCCGCCTGCGCCGTGTTCACAGCCTGGAAGATCTCCAGTTCCTTGCCTTTACGAGCAAAGATCCAGGTATTGCCCTGGCCGTTCTGCTGCAGCCACATATTGTCGTTGCCGCCGCTCATCGACGCGCAATCACCCGCCAGGCACAGGGCATAACGGTCGGCACCCGGCAGGCCGGCCACTTGGCCATCTGCCTGGAATTGCACGGTGCTGCCTTCACCTTGGCCGTTGACGATTTTCCAGCTACCGCCCATGTAGGCCGAGTACAGCGCGCGTTCGAAGCTGGCGCCAATCGGCGCGCCTTCCGGGACCGGAATCAAGGCACGGTCGAAGACTTGCGCGGGTTCGTTGTCGTTCGCGACCTGGCTTAATTGCTTGCCGTCACGTCGCAGCTCGCTGGCTGAGCTGCCATAGAAGTCGACTTTCCAGGCGCCGGACTCATCGGCCAGCAACTTGCCTTCGACGTTTTCAAAACCGTTGGTGTAGCGGGCCTGACCGGCCTTGGTGTTGACGTCCCACTCCAGGTTCGGACCGTAAGCCTGGAGCGCTTCGCGCAGGGGGCCGCCCTTGGAGGCAGCATCGATGGCCACCTGGTTGATCCAGGTGCCGCTGATATCACGGTCGGCAGGATTGCTGGCGCAGCCGCCGAGGAAAACGGCGAGCAAGGAGAAGGCAAGCGCTTTGCGCATGGTGGAATCCTTTCAAAACGAAGTCGGCGCAACCTGGAACGGTTGCGCCGGATGTATTACTCGATGACCAGAATGGCGTCCATTTCTACCTGCGAACCCTTTGGCAGGGCTGCTACGCCGATGGCGGCGCGGGCAGGGTAGGGCTGGTCAAAGTACTTGCCCATGATCTCGTTGACCTTGGCGAAATGGCTCAGGTCGGTGAGGAAGATGTTCAGTTTGACGATGTCCTTGAACGAACCGCCAGCAGCTTCAGCCACGGCCTTGAGGTTCTCGAACACCTGGACGGTCTGGGCTTCGAAGCCTTCGACCAGTTCCATGGTTTTTGGGTCCAGGGGAATCTGACCCGACATGTAAACGGTATTGCCAGCCTTGATCGCCTGGGAATAAGTACCGATGGCGGCCGGGGCCTTGTCGCTGGTGATAACAGTCTTGGTCATGAATGACTCCTTGTAATGGATGGGCTACGCACGCATGCGGGTGATGCGAATCACCCCGGTCAAGGCGCGCAGTTTCTTAATCACGCGGGCCAGGTGCACACGGTCGTGCACGCTGACCACCAGTTGGACCACGCTGATGCGACCATCGCGTTCGTCCATGCTGATTTTTTCGATATTACCGTCGGCGGCATTGACGCTGCTGGCCAGCAGGGCGATCAGGCCGCGCTGATGTTCCAGTTCGACGCGCAGCTCGACGTTGAATTCGCCGGTGACATCCTTGGCCCACGAGAGCTGGATGCATTTTTCCGGGTTGTGGCGGATTTCGCTGATGTTGCGGCAGTTGTCCAGGTGCACAACCATGCCTTTGCCTGCGGACAGATGGCCGACAATCGGGTCGCCCGGGATCGGCGTGCAGCATTTGGCGTAGCTCAGCACCAGACCTTCGGTGCCGCGAATCGCCAGCGGACCTTCGGCACTCGGCAGTTGTTCGCCTTCGCCCAGCAGGCGGCGGGCGACTACATAAGCCATGCGATTGCCCAGGCCGATGTCTTCGAGCAGGTCTTCGATCAGTTCCAGGCGATATTCGGTGAGCATCGCCTTGACGCGCTCCGCCGGGACTTTGTCCAGGGTGCTGTCGAAACCGTTGAGTACCTTGTTCAGCAGGCGTTCGCCGAGGCTGATGGATTCGGAGCGGCGTTGCAGTTTCAGCGCATGGCGGATGTGGGTCCGCGCCTTGCCGGTGACCACGAAGTTGAGCCAGGCCGGGTTCGGCCGCGCGCCTGGAGCGCTGACGATCTCGACCGTGGAGCCGCTTTGCAGCGGTTCGGACAGCGGTGCGAGACGACGATTGATCCGGCAGGCGATGCAGCTGTTGCCGACGTCAGTGTGCACCGCGTAGGCGAAGTCCACCGCCGTGGAGCCTTTAGGCAGCTCCATGATCCGGCCTTTGGGCGTGAACACGTAGACCTCGTCCGGGAACAGGTCGATCTTCACGCTTTCGATGAATTCCAGCGAGTTACCGGCCCGTTGCTGCATTTCCAGCACGCCTTTGACCCACTGGCGGGCGCGAGCGTGAGTGCCTTTCGGCTGCTCGTCGCCGCTGGATTTGTACAGCCAATGGGCAGCGATACCGTTGTTGGCCATCTCTTCCATTTCACGGGTGCGGATCTGGATCTCGATCGGTACACCGTGCATGCCGAACAGCGTGGTGTGCAGCGACTGATAGCCGTTGGCCTTGGGGATCGCAATGTAATCCTTGAAGCGCCCCGGCAACGGTTTGTACAAATTATGCACAGCACCCAACACGCGGTAGCAGGTGTCGACCTTGTCGACGATGATCCGGAACGCATAGACGTCCATGATCTCGTTGAAGGCCCGACGCTTGCCGCGCATCTTTTTGTAGATGCCGTAGAGGTGTTTCTGGCGTCCGCTGACTTCTCCCTGGATTTCATCAATCGCCAGGCAGTGGCTCAGGGACTCTTCGATCTTGTTGACGATTTCCTTGCGGTTGCCCCGGGCGCGCTTGACCGCCTGGTTGATCCGCGCGGAACGCATCGGGTGCATGGCCTTGAAGCCGAGGTCTTCGAATTCTATGCGGATGGCGTGCATGCCCAGCCGATTGGCGATGGGCGCATAGATCTCCAGGGTTTCCTTGGCGATGCGCCGGCGTTTCTCGCCGGACAGCACTTCCAGCGTGCGCATGTTGTGCAGGCGGTCGGCCAGCTTGACCAGGATCACGCGAATATCGCGGGCCATGGCCATGGCCATTTTCTGGAAGTTTTCAGCCTGGGCTTCGGCCTTGGTCTCGAAGTTCATCTGGGTCAGTTTGCTGACCCCGTCGACCAGTTCGGCCACGGTTTCGCCGAACTGCGCTTGCAGCGCTTCCTTGGCAATCCCGGTGTCTTCGATCACGTCATGCAGCATGGCTGCCATCAGGCTCTGATGGTCCATATGCATGTCGGCAAGAATATTCGCCACGGCAAGAGGATGCGTGACATACGCCTCGCCACTGCGGCGGCGTTGGCCGTCGTGGGCTTGTTCGGCGTAGAAATACGCTCGGCGGACCAGGTTGACCTGGTCCTTGCCGAGGTAGGTCGATAAGCGATCGGCGAGGGCGTCTATGCTCGGCATGATGACTCCTGCCGTTCGCTGTGACCCCGCGCCGTGCTACGTCGACCAGGCATAGGCTTAGACGGCCTCGTTGGACTCGTCCTCGAACGCTGCGAACAGCGGTTCGTCTTCGACGATTTCAGCATTGGCGATGAACTCATAGCTCATCAGGCCTTCAGCGATTTCACGCAGCGCTACAACGGTAGGCTTGTCGTTTTCCCACTGAACCAGTGGCTCTTTGCCGCCGGTGGCCAGTTGACGGGCACGTTTGGTGGACAGCATGACCAGCTCAAAACGGTTTTCCACGTGGTTCAGGCAGTCTTCAACGGTTACGCGGGCCATGGTATTCCTCGGAGCGAATGCAATATGCGCGCTGCCCGGTTGGGCGAGCGGACTCAACAGTTTAAAAAATCACCAGCGATTAGGGAAGCGCTGATTTTTTGACCAAGCCCTTCGACGCGCTGCAAGTGCCAATGTAAAGCCCCCGCAGCGGTTTTGGGAAGAGCTGTTTAGCCGAGCAATTCAGCCAAAAGTTTTCCGTTACGCTGCTGCTGACGCTTCTGATGCAACTGATTGGCACGGAAAATCGCCTTCAGATCGTCCAAAGCGTGGGCGAAATCGTCGTTGATGATCAGGTAGTCGTAGTCGACGTAGTGGCTCATCTCGCTGACCGCTTCACGCATCCGGCCATCAATGATCTCGTCGCTGTCCTGACCGCGATTGGTCAGACGCTGGTGCAAGGCTTGCAGCGACGGCGGCAGGATGAAGATCGAGCGCGCTTGTGGCATCAACTTGCGTACTTGCTCGGCGCCTTGCCAGTCGATTTCCAGGATCAGGTCGTGGCCCGCATCCAGGGTTTGCTGCAAGTGGCTTTGCGAGGTGCCGTAGAGATTGCCGAACACTTCGGCGCGCTCCAGGAAGTCACCGTGTTCGCCCATCTTCACAAACGCTTCACGCGAGACGAAGTGATAGTTCACGCCGTCCACTTCACCGGGACGCATGGCGCGGGTGGTGTGGGAGACCGAGACGCGAATCTCCTGATCGGAGTCGGTCAGGGCCTTGACCAGGCTGCTCTTGCCCGCGCCCGAAGGGGCGGAAATGATGTACAGGGTGCCGGTGCTGTGGGTCATGTCGGGGTGGCCTTACTCAATGTTCTGTACTTGTTCGCGCATCTGCTCGATCAACACTTTGAGGTTGACCGCAGCCTGGGTGCTGCGCGGGTCGAAGGCTTTGGAGCCCAGTGTATTGGCTTCGCGGTTGAGTTCCTGCATCAGGAAGTCCAGGCGCCGACCGGCCGCGCCGCCGGACTTGAGCACCCGGCGAACTTCGATGATGTGCGTGCTCAGGCGATCCAGTTCTTCGGCGACGTCGCTCTTTTGCGCGAGCATGACCATTTCCTGCTCCAGGCGCTGCGGGTCCATCTCGGCTTTCATGTCGGCAAAGCGGTCGAGGACTTTCTGGCGCTGGGTGGCGAGCATCTGCGGAACCAGTTCACGCAGGGTCACGACGTCTTCTTCAATAGAGGTCAGGCGCTCGTTGATCAAACGTGCCAGCTCCGCGCCTTCGCGCTCGCGGCCAGCCTTGAGTTCTTTCAGGCCTAGGTTGAACAACGCCAACGCCTCGGCATTCAGGGCTTGCGGGTCAGTGGCGTCGCCCACCAGCACGCCGGGCCAGGCCAGGACTTCCAGCGGGTTCAACGCGGCCGGATTCTTGATCAGCCCGGCAATCGTTTCGGCAGCTGCGACCAGTTGCGCGGCGCGCTCGCGGTCCACTTGCAGCGGTTTGCCGGTGCTTTCTTCGGTGAAGCGCAGGGTGCATTCCAGTTTGCCCCGGGAGATGCCCTGGCGCAGAGCCTCGCGGACCGCGCCTTCGAGGTCGCGAAATGACTCCGGCAGGCGCAGGTGCGGCTCCAGGTAGCGGCTGTTGACCGAGCGCAGTTCCCAGCTCAGGGTGCCTTGGGCGCCGGCTTTTTCGACGCGGGCGAAGGCGGTCATGCTGTGCACCATGGAGGTACCTCGCAATGCAGGCCGGCGCGAAACCCTTGGGCTTCGCGGACCCGATATCAATGAATGTAAGCCGACTGGCAGCAAAGGCGCAGGATTGTAGCGCAGTGGGGCGGATGCGCCCAAACACACGCTGTGACAAAGGGCTGCAGGCCGTCGGTTATACGCTGTTGGCGGCCTTCAGCCGTCGGCCGGATTTTTTAGACGTGCCCAGTCGTGGCTGGCGGCTCTATAATGCTCCGCAGTTTTCCGTCCCCAGTACAGGTATTCCCTATGAAACGTCCAAGTGGTCGCGTTGCCGATCAGCTCCGCTCGATCCGCATTACCCGCAACTACACCAAACACGCCGAGGGTTCTGTGCTGGTCGAGTTCGGTGATACCAAAGTCATCTGCACCGTCAGCGT
Organism: Pseudomonas sp. dw_612; assembly: GCF_018449725.1. Lineage (GTDB taxonomy): Bacteria > Pseudomonadota > Gammaproteobacteria > Pseudomonadales > Pseudomonadaceae > Aquipseudomonas. The sequence goes on from NZ_JAAVVC010000003.1 coordinate 326,041, forward strand.
CGAGAATGGCGTGCCGCGTTTCCTCAAAGGTCAGGGCCAAGGCTGGTTGACCGCTGAATACGGCATGCTGCCGCGCGCCACCGGCGAGCGTAACCAGCGTGAAGCGAGCCGCGGCAAGCAAGGCGGCCGCACCCTGGAAATCCAGCGTCTGATCGGCCGTTCCCTGCGCGCAGCGCTGGACATGTCGAAGCTGGGCGATGTCACGCTGTACGTCGATTGCGACGTGATCCAGGCTGACGGCGGTACCCGTACCGCGTCCATCACCGGCGCCATGGTTGCGCTGGTCGATGCCTTGAAAGTGATCAAGAAACGCGGCGGCCTGAAAGGCGGCGACCCGCTCAAGCAAATGATCGCGGCCGTTTCGGTCGGTATGTACCAGGGCGAGCCGGTGCTTGACCTCGACTATCTGGAAGACTCGGCTGCCGAGACTGACCTGAACGTGGTGATGACCAGCACGGGCGGTTTCATCGAAGTCCAGGGCACTGCCGAAGGCGCGCCGTTCCAACCGGAAGAGCTGAACGCTATGCTTGAGTTGGCGAAGAAAGGCATGACCGAAATCTTCGAACTGCAAAAGGCTGCACTGGCCGACTGATCGGACCGCTCCACGCAAGGAGGACAATATGAGTGACGAGCAACAGTTGCTTCCCACTCCGAGCAAAGAGGTTCGGCAATGGGCGATGTTTTGTCACTTGTCCGCCTTGCTGGGGATCTGGATTCCGTTCGGCACGTTGATTGGCCCACTGATTCTGTGGCAGATGAAGCGCGAGATGGACCCGTTCGTCGATGCACAGGGCAAGGAGGCGCTCAATTTTCAGATCACCGTCGCCATTGCCGCGACCATCTCGTTCTTTTTGATGTTGGTGGTCATCGGGTTCTTCCTGCTTGGCCTGATCGCCATCGGCGCGTTGGTGCTGACGATCATTGCCGGGGTAAAAGCCAATGAAGGGGCGCCTTATCGGTATCCGTTCACTTGGCGGTTGATCAAGTAGTACACCGCAAATCTCCTTGTGGGGCTTGCTCGCGAATGCGGTGGCCCAGTCGATACGAATGTCGCCTGACACGACGCCTTCGCGAGCAAGCCCGCTCCCACATGGGGCAATCAGCGGACACAAAAAAGCCGACAGCGATGTCGGCTTTTTTGCATCTGCGAAACGACGCTTAGATGGTCAGCGTCCAGTCGTAGTCCACGATCAGCGGTGCGTGTTGCGAGAACCGTGGCTGACGTGGCAGGCGTGCACTGCGTACAAAGCGGCGCAGGCCCGGGGTCAGCAACTGGTAGTCGAAACGCCAGCCCAGGTTGAGCATCTCAGCCTGTTCGTTGTCCGGCCACCAGCTGTACTGGTCGCCTTCACGGCTGACTTCGCGCAGGGCATCGACGTAACCCATGTTGCCGACAATCTCGTCCATCCAGGCACGTTCAGGTGCCAGGAAGCCCGGGGATTGCTGGCTGTCGCGCCAGTTCTTGATATCCAGCTTCTGTTGCGCCACGTACAGCGAGCCACAATAAATGTACTCGCGACGTTTGCGCCGCTGTTTATCCAGATAACGGGCGAAGTCGTCCATTAGCTTGAACTTCTGGTTCAAGTCTTCATCGCCATTCTGCCCCGAAGGGAGCAGCAAGGTCGCGATGCTGACCTTATCGAAATCGGCTTGCAGGTAGCGCCCGTAGCGGTCGGCCGTCTCGAAGCCGAGACCGCTGATGACTGCCTTCGGTTGCAACCGCGAATACAAAGCCACGCCACCCTGGGCGGGAACTTCTGCTTCGCAGGCATAAAGGAAGTAGCCATCCAGTTGGAAGGCTGGATCGTCCAGTTCAAAGGCGGAGGCGCGGGTGTCCTGCAGGCAGATGACGTCGGCATTCTGTGCTTGCAGCCAACTGAGCAAACCTCGCTCCACTGCAGCCTGAATACCATTGACGTTCACACTGATGATCCGCATAAATGGCCCCAAAAATCGCGTGCGTGTATGATACACGGCGTCAACCTAATTAGCTAAATCCGTGGTATTTGGGGTTTTTTTCATGCAAGCGTATCAGCGCGATTTCATTCGTTTTGCCATCGATCGCGGCGTTTTGCGCTTCGGTGAGTTCACCCTGAAGTCCGGGCGCACCAGTCCTTACTTCTTCAATGCGGGCCTTTTCAACTCGGGTTCTGCCCTCGCGCAGTTGGGTCGTTTCTACGCGGCAGCCATCGTTGAAAGCGGTATTCCTTTCGACGTCCTGTTTGGCCCCGCGTACAAAGGCATCCCTTTGGCGGCGACCACCGCAGTGGCATTGGCCGAGCATCATGACCGTGACCTGCCATGGTGTTTCAACCGCAAGGAAGCCAAGGCCCACGGCGAAGGCGGCAGTCTGGTCGGCGCCCCTTTGACCGGCGATGTGCTGATCATCGACGACGTGATCACCGCCGGCACCGCGATCCGCGAAGTGATGCAGATCATCGCTTCCCAGGACGGCGCCAAGGCTGCGGGCGTGCTGATCGCCCTGAACCGTCAGGAGCGTGGCAATGGCGAGTTGTCGGCGATCCAGGAAGTGGAGCGTGACTTCGGGATTCCGGTGATCAGCATTGTTTCGCTGAACCAGGTGCTGGAATTCCTGGCGGATGATCCGCAGCTCAAACAGCATCTGCCGGCGGTAGAAGCCTACCGCGCCCAGTTCGGCGTTTAACACCGACCTGTGCGGGAGCGGGCTTGCTCGCGAAGAGGTCATCACATTCAACATCATCGTTGACTGATACACCGCTTTCGCGAGCAAGCCCGCTCCCACAAGGGATCGCAGGCAAAAAAAGACCCCGTTCAACCAGGCTGAGCGGGGTCTTTTTGTATGCGCTATCGCTTAAGGACGCTTGCGATTGCTGATCAACGTACCCACACCCGTATCGGTGAAGATCTCCAGCAGAATCGCATTCGGCACCCGACCATCGATGATCAGCGAGCTGCCCACGCCGCCCTGTACCGCCTCCAGCGCGCAACGAATCTTCGGCAGCATGCCGCCGTAGATCGTGCCGTCGGCGATCAGGTCGTCGACTTGCTGGGTGGTGAGGCCGGTGAGGACCGTGCCTTGCTTGTCCATCAGGCCGGCGATGTTGGTCAGCAGCATCAGCTTTTCAGCTTTCAGTGCTTCGGCCACTTTGCCGGCCACCAGATCGGCGTTGATGTTGTACGACTCACCGTTGGCGCCCACGCCGATCGGCGCGATCACCGGAATGAAATCGCCTTTGACCAGCAGGTTCAGCAGGTCGGTGTTGATCCCGACCACTTCGCCCACTTGCCCGATGTCGATGATTTCCGGCTGGGTCATCTCCGGGGTCTGGCGGGTCACGGTGAGCTTCTTCGCACGAATCAGCTCGGCGTCTTTACCGGTCAGGCCGATGGCGCTGCCGCCATGACGGTTGATCAGATTGACGATGTCCTTGTTGACCTGACCGCCGAGGACCATTTCCACCACGTCCATGGTCTGCGCGTCAGTCACGCGCATGCCATCGATGAAGTGGCTCTCGATCGACAGGCGCTTGAGCAGGTCGCCGATTTGCGGGCCGCCGCCGTGAACCACTACCGGGTTGATGCCCACGGCTTTCATCAGCACGATGTCGCGGGCGAAGCCGGTTTTCAGCTCCTCGCTTTCCATCGCGTTGCCGCCGTATTTGATCACCAGCGTCTTGCCGACATAGCGGCGAATGTAAGGCAGCGCTTCGGACAGGACCTTGGCGGTGTTGGCGGCGGCTTCGCGTTCGAGGGTCATTCAGGGCTCCGGGTGCATCGAAAAATCAGAACGGTAGTTGGAGATCAGGGGCAACACGCTTCAACTGGACTTTGAAAACGTCCTTGATGCGCTGCAGTTCAGCCTCGTCATCAGCCTCGAAACGCAGGACCAGCACCGGCGTGGTGTTGGACGCGCGCACCAGGCCCCAGCCTTTGGCGTAGTCGACTCGCACGCCGTCAATGGTGGTCAGGTCAGCGCCTTCGCCCCACTTCGCGTCGTGCAATGCATCAATGATGCTGAATTTGCTCTCTTCGGTCACATGGATATTGATTTCAGGCGTAGAAATATCGTTCGGGAAGGTCGCGAACAGCTCTTCGGCCGTGGATTTTTCCTTGCTGAGGATCTCCAACAGCCGCGCGGCGCTGTAAATGCCGTCGTCGAAACCGAACCAGCGCTCCTTGAAGAAGATGTGCCCGCTCATTTCGCCGGCCAACAGGGCGCCGGTTTGTTTCATCTTCTTTTTGATCAACGAGTGACCGGTCTTCCACATTAACGGACGACCGCCGTATTCCTTGATCAATGGCGTGAGGCGGCGGGTGCATTTGACGTCGAAGATGATTTCCGCGTCTGGATTGCGCTCCAGTACGTCGCGGGCGAACAGCATCAGCAGGCGATCGGGGAAGACGATGCTGCCGGTGTTGGTCACCACACCAACGCGATCGCCGTCGCCGTCGAAGGCCAGGCCGATGTCGGCGTTGGTTTCCTTGACCTTGGCAATCAGGTCGACGAGGTTTTCAGGCTTGCCCGGATCCGGGTGATGGTTCGGGAAGTTGCCATCGACCTCGCAGAACAGCGGGATGACTTCGCAGTTCAGCGCTTCGATCAGTTGCGGGGCGATCACGCCGGCCGCGCCGTTACCGCAATCGACCACCACTTTCAGGCGTCGGGCCAGTTTGATGTCTTGCACAATTTGGGTGTTGTAGCGGTCGAGGATCTCGACTTTGGTGATGCTGCCCTTGCCGCTGCTCAGGTTGTTAGTCTTGAGGCGTTCGTGCAGGGCTTGGATCTGTTCGTTGGCCAAGGTGTCACCGGCGATGACGATTTTGAAACCGTTGTAGTTCGACGGGTTGTGGCTGCCGGTGAGCATCACCCCGGATTTGCCGGCCAGGACGTTGGCGGCGTAGTACAGCGCAGGCGTTGGCACCAGGCCGACGTCGCTGACGTGGCAACCGCTGTCGGCCAGGCCTTGAATCAGGCGTTCGACCAGTTCCGGGCCAGAGAGGCGACCATCGCGGCCAACGGAAACGTTCGGTTCGTTCTGGGCCAGACTTTGGGCGCCAATGGCGCGGCCGAGCCAATAAGCGGTTTCACCGTTCAAGAATTCCGGGACGGTGCCGCGAATGTCGTAGGCGCGGAAAATGCTGTCGGGGAACTTGGGTGCGACTTGGGCTGGGCTGTTCATCTGTGGAAATGCTCCATTTCGAAAGTGACTGGACCTGCCATGGAATAACTCGTCGGCAGGCGCAAACTGAAGGGTATGACGGCGTTTTCCACAGAGAGTTCGTGGTGTGCAAAGGCCATGACCCCGGTTTCAGCGAGCATTTGGCCGGCCAATCCCTTGATTTTCGAAGCTAAAACTATCGCTGATGTTGGCGCGATTTTGTGACAAGACGGCTTACCCTGTAGGAGCTGCCGAAGGCTGCGATCTTTTGATTTTGGATTTTCAAGATCAAAAGATCGCAGCCTTCGGCAGCTCCTACAGGAGGGCGTCTATCGGATCAATGGCTGCCGGAGTGACCAAAGCCTCCAGCACCGCGTTCGGTTTCGACGAACTCTTCGACCATCTCGAAATGCGCCTGGACCACCGGTACGAGAACCAGCTGAGCCAGACGTTCGCCGACCACCATGTTGAAGTCGGTCTGGCCACGGTTCCAGCAGGACACCATCAGCGGGCCCTGGTAGTCGGAGTCGATCAGGCCGACCAGGTTACCCAGCACGATGCCGTGCTTATGGCCCAGGCCGGAGCGCGGCAGAATCAGCGCGGCCAAACCCGGATCGCCAATGTAGACCGACAGGCCAGTAGGGATCAGCACGGTTTCGCCCGGCTTGATCACGGTGTCTTTTTCCAGCATGGCGCGCAGGTCGAGGCCGGCGGAGCCAGGGGTGGCGTACTGCGGCAGCGGAAATTCGGTGCCGATGCGTGGGTCGAGGATCTTGGCTTGCAAAGCGTGCATGTAAATTAAACCTGGTTCAGACGGTCGGCGATAAAAGTGATCAGCTGGCGAGCAATCTTGCTCTTGCTGGTCTGGGCGAAAAGCGTGGCGTGGAGCTGGCGGTCGATCACGCTGCAGGCGTTTTCTTCGCTGTTGAAGCCAATACTCGGGTTGGCGACGTCGTTGGCGACGATCAAATCGAGGTTTTTGTCTTTCAACTTGCGCGCAGCGTAATCGAGCAGGTGTTCGGTTTCGGCAGCGAAACCGACACTGAACGGACGGTCGGGGCGAGTAGCGATGGTGGCCAGGATGTCTGGGTTGCGCACCATCTGTAGCAACAAGCCGTCGCCGTTCGTAGGATCTTTCTTGAGTTTTTGTGGGGCGACGACTTCCGGGCGGTAGTCCGCGACCGCCGCCGAGGCGATAAACAGGTCGCACGGGATCGCGGCTTCACAGGCAGCGAGCATGTCGCGGGCGCTGACCACGTCGATGCGGGTGACGCGGTCCGGGGTCGGCAGGTGCACCGGGCCGGTGATCAACGTGACGCGGGCGCCGGCCTCCACGGCAGCTTCGGCCAGGGCAAAGCCCATTTTCCCGGAGCTGTGGTTGGTGATGTAGCGCACCGGGTCGATGTTTTCCTGGGTCGGGCCGGCGGTGATCAGCACGTGTTTGCCGGTCAGCGCCTGACGCTGGAAGCAGTCTGCTGCGCACTGGGCGAGGTCGGTGGCTTCGAGCATGCGGCCCATGCCGACGTCGCCGCAGGCCTGGCTGCCGGAGGCTGGGCCGAAGGATTTTATGCCGCGACTTTCGAGCAGTTGCAGGTTGGCCTGGGTCGCCGGGTCGCGCCACATGGCCTGGTTCATTGCCGGGGCCACGGCGACTACGGCGTCGGTGGCCAGCACCAGCGTGGTCAGCAGGTCATTGGCGATGCCTTGGGCCAGACGGGCGATCAGGTCTGCGGTGGCAGGGGCGATCAGCACCAGGTCGGCCCATTTGGCCAGCTCGATGTGGCCCATGGCAGCTTCGGCCGCCGGGTCCAGCAGGTCGAGGTGAACCGGGTGGCCGGACAAGGCCTGCATGGTCAGCGGGGTGATGAACTCGCTGCCGCCACGGGTCATGACCACGCGCACTTCGGCGCCCTGGTCGATCAGGCGGCGAACCAGGTCGGCGCTCTTGTAGGCAGCAATGCCACCGCCGACGCCCAGAACGATGCGTTTCCGATACAGCCGCTGCATAGGTCTGCCTTTCATTTCGTTGATGACTGCAAGGCGAACCCCCCTCCCCAGGAGTGAAATCGCCCGCAAAAAAGATGGGCTACGATATCACAGCGACCGCTACGGAACAGCGGCGCCCACAGACCAGGGAGGTGTTATGAGTATTCGTGATTGGCCGGCGGCGGAGCGGCCGCGGGAGAAGCTTCTTGAGCAGGGTTCGGCAAGTCTTTCTGATGCCGAGCTGCTGGCAATTTTTCTACGAACCGGCGTGTCCGGTAAAAGCGCGGTGGATCTGGCGCGACACCTGTTGAATCAATTCGGCAGCCTGCGCACCTTGCTGGAGGCTGATCTGCGGACGTTCAGCGGGCAACTGGGTCTGGGACCGGCCAAGTTCGCGCAGTTGCAGGCTGTGCTGGAAATGGCCCGGCGACATCTGGCCGAGCGCCTGCGGCGGGATTCAGTGCTGGAGAGCCCGGTGGCCGTTCGCGATTACCTCAAAGCCATGCTCCGTCATGAGCCTCACGAAGTGTTCGGTTGCCTGTTTCTGGATTCCAAGCATCGGGTACTGACGTTTGAAACGCTGTTTCGCGGCTCCATCGACAGCACCAGCGTTTATCCGCGACAAGTGGTCAAACGCGCCCTGGCGCACAACGCCGCTGCGCTGATCCTGTGCCACAACCACCCGTCGGGCAACACCGACCCCAGCCAAGCCGACCGAATGCTCACCAAGCGCCTTCAGGAGGCGTTGGAGCTGGTGGATGTGCGGGTGCTGGACCATTTCATCGTTGGGGATGGCGATCCGCTGTCGATGGCGGAGTATGGCTGGATGTAAGCCTTAGCTGGCCTTCGCCCCGTAGGAGCTGTCGAGCGATCTTTTGATCTTAAAAAAATCAAAGTCAAAAGATCGCAGCCTCGTTTCACTCGACAGCTCCTACAGGGGATGGGGTTACTTGAGGTTGACCTTGGAGTAATCCTGCCGACCAAACGGGCTCACCGAGTAACCCTCGACATCTTTACGCGTCAGCGCGAAAGCAGTCGGGTGCGCCAGCGGCAGCCACAGCGCCTGTTGCTGAATCTGCGCCTGGGCCTGCTCGTAGAGCTTGGTACGCACGCCTTGCTCGCTCGTGGTCTTGCCGGCGCTGATCAGCTTGTCCAGGTCCTGGTTGCAGTAACGGGCGAAGTTGGTGCCGGACTTGACCGCGGCGCAGGAAAACTGCGGTGTGAGGAAGTTATCCGGGTCACCGTTATCGCCAGCCCAGCCCATGAACAGCAGGTCGTGCTCGCCAGCCTTGGCGCGACGGATCAGCTCGCCCCATTCGATCACGCGGATCTCGGCCTGAATGCCGATTTCCGCCAGGTCGGATTGCAGCAGTTGCGCGCCGAGGCTCGGGTTCGGGTTCAGCAAACTACCGGAAGGGCGGGTCCAGATGGTGGTCTGGAAGCCATCCTTGAGCCCGGCCTTGGCCATCAGTGCCTTGGCTTTTTCGACATCATGCGGATAGCCCGGCAGACCTTTGGCGTAGCTCCAGGTGTTCGGCGGGTAAGGGCCGTTGGCCGCTTCGGCGGTGTCTTCGAACACAGCTTTGAGGTAGTTGGCCTTGTCGAACGCCAGGTTGATGGCTTGTCGGACTTCAGGCTTGTCCAGCGGCGGATGTTGGCTGTTGATGCCGACGAAAGCGGTCATGAAGGCGTCAGTCTTTTCCACCTTCAGGGTCGATTCCTGCTTGGCGGCCACCACATCCAGCGGCTTGGGCGACAGGGCGATCTGGCACTCGTTGCGGCGCAGCTTCTGCAAACGCACGTTGGCGTCCGGGGTGATGGCGAAGATCAACGGGTCCACTGACGGCTTGCCGCCGAAGTAGTCCGGGTTGGCCTTGTAGCGAATCGACGCGTCTTTCTGGAACCGCGTAAAGACGAACGGGCCGCTGCCGATCGGCTGGTTGTTGAGCTTCTCGGGCGTGCCGGCCTTCAGCAGTTTGTCGGCGTATTCAGCGGAATAGATCGAGGCGAAGCCCATGCTCAACGTGGCGAGGAAGGTCGAGTCCGGGTGATCGAGGGTGAAACGCACGGTCAGCGGATCGAGGGCGTCGATCTTCTTGATCAGCGCCGGCAGTTGCATCGATTGGGCGTGCGGGAAGCCGCTCTGGGCGACTTTGTGCCACGGGTGGGCCGGGTCGAGCATTCGGTCGAAGCTGAACTTCACGTCTTCGGCGCTCAAATCGCGGGTCGGGCTGAAGTACTCGGTCTTGTGGAATTTCACCTGTGGGTGCAATTTGAAAACGTACGTCAGGCCGTCGGGCGTGACTTCCCAGCTGTCCGCAAGGCTGGCGACCACTTTGCCGCTGGCGGTATCGAAGTCCACCAGGCGATTCATCAGCACATCGGCTGAGGCGTTGGTCGTGGTCAGCGAGTTGTACTGCACCACGTCGAACCCTTCAGGGCTGGCCTCGGTGCAGACGGTCAGGGCGGCCGCGTGGGCCAGAGGGCTCAGCAGCAGTGGGGCAAGCAGCAGCGGTAGGGCAGCGAGGCGCATGGTCGGATTCCTTTACAGATCGAAGGCCCATCTGCAAGTGCAGTCTGGAAAAGGCTTACCCTAGTGGGCTCTTTTGCAAATGACTATCCCCTTTTTCATTTTGGGGCGACTATAGGCGCCTTATTTGGGGTCGCGACGATTTGGAAAGCTCAAGATTGGCGTGGTGGCCGATGCTCTGCGACGAGCGGTCGCCATCGACGATAGCCTTTGTCCAAGGCGCTCGTAGCCCGGAAAATGGGCTTTTTGTGAATTCATCGCACACTGAATGTTGTTGCTCTCTGGTCTTTCTGGTATAAAGCAGCGCTCTTTTCTAGGGGCCCGGTTCCTTCACTGTAGGTGTAGCCGGTAAGACCTCTAAAGAAACGCGGCGCCTGGCGCCAAATGACTGAGAGATTAAGCGGCCAACCCATGCCGGGTTGGGCATGTGGTTTTAGAGGGCTGAGGCATGTCGAGAGTATGTCAAGTTACCGGTAAGGGTCCGGTGACTGGGAATAACATTTCCCACGCAAACAACAAAACCCGTCGTCGTTTCCTGCCGAACCTGCAGCATCACCGCTTCTGGGTTGAAGAAGAGAAACGTTTCGTGCGTCTGCGCGTATCTGCCAAAGGCATGCGTATCATCGACAAGCGTGGCATCACTGTCGTGCTGGCCGAAATCCGCAAAGCCGGCAAGATCTAAGGGAGCTAATCATGCGTGAATTGATTCGTTTGATTTCGAGCGCCGGTACTGGTCACTTCTACACTACCGACAAGAACAAGCGTACTACCCCGGACAAAATCGAGATCAAGAAATTTGATCCGGTTGTTCGCAAGCACGTGATCTACAAGGAAGGCAAAATCAAGTAATTGATTTTTCCTTCTTATGAAAAAGGCCCGTATCGCGAGATACGGGCCTTTTTTGTTGCCTGCGGGTTTTGCGTTGCCTGTTCGGGCCCCTTCGCGAGCAAGCCCGCTCCCCCATTGGATCGCGGTCTGATGTGGGAGCGGGCTTGCTCGCGAAAGCGTCGGCCCAAACAGCACAAATCTTCAAGCCTTCTGTTCAAACACCACATAAATCTTGCGGCACGCCTCCAGCACTTCCCAAGTCCCGCGGAACCCGGCCGGAATGACAAAGCGATCACCCACCCGCAACGTCTTGCTGTTGCCATCGTTATCGCGCAGCACTGACACGCCCTGAACGATCTCGCAGTATTCATGCTCGGTGTAATTCACCAGCCACTGGCCGATTTCGCCTTCCCACACGCCGGCGCTCATCTGGCCGCACGGGCTGTTGTAGTGGTTGTACACCGCTTGCTCGGGGTCGCCCTTGAGGACTTTGGCCGAGTCTGGCCGATAGCGATCGGGCTGGGTGGCGGCCTGGCTGAAGTCGACGACGTCCTGGATGTTCATTTTGTTGTAATCCCCCGTGATTGCGGCGCGATGACTGGAAAGGCCAAAGTCTATGTTTATTAAAATGAACACCGCAAGGCCGTTTACCGACCTTGTGTCAAATATATTGAAACAACCCCAGCCACTGGTTTAGGGTGGCAGGTGCCTCGGCCGATAGCAGGCTGGCCGGGCAGAATTCCTGAAAGCACCCGCGAATAACGCGGGGCACTCGTATTCAACAAGAGGAGGACACTCGTATGACCACCCTGACTCGTGCCGATTGGGAACAACGGGCTCGCGACCTGAAGATCGAAGGCCGCGCCTACATCAATGGCGAATACACCGATGCTGTCTCCAGCGAGACCTTTGAGTGCATCAGTCCGGTCGATGGCCGTCTGCTGGGCAAGATTGCCAGCTGTGACGCCGCCGACGCCCAGCGCGCCGTGGAAAACGCCCGCGCCACCTTCAATTCCGGCGTGTGGTCGCGCCTGGCGCCGACCAAACGCAAAGCCACCATGATTCGTTTCGCCGGTCTGCTGAAACAGCATGCCGAAGAGCTGGCCCTGCTTGAAACCCTGGACATGGGCAAGCCGATCAGTGATTCCCTGTACATCGACGTTCCCGGCGCGGCGCAAGCCCTGAGCTGGAGCGGCGAAGCCATCGACAAGATCTACGACGAAGTCGCCGCGACCCCGCACGATCAGCTGGGTCTAGTGACCCGCGAGCCAGTCGGCGTCGTTGGCGCCATCGTGCCGTGGAACTTCCCGTTGATGATGGCCTGCTGGAAACTTGGCCCTGCGCTGTCCACCGGTAACTCGGTCATCCTCAAACCATCGGAAAAATCGCCGCTGACCGCCATCCGCATCGCCGCGCTGGCCGTTGAAGCCGGTATCCCGAAAGGTGTGTTGAACGTCCTGCCGGGCTACGGCCACACCGTCGGCAAGGCCTTGGCCCTGCACAACGACGTGGACACCCTGGTGTTCACCGGTTCGACCAAGATCGCCAAGCAACTGCTGATCTACTCCGGTGAATCGAACATGAAGCGCGTCTGGCTCGAAGCCGGCGGCAAGAGCCCGAACATCGTGTTCGCCGATGCCCCGGACCTGCAAGCCGCTGCTGAATCCGCCGCCAGCGCCATTGCCTTCAACCAGGGCGAAGTCTGCACTGCCGGCTCGCGTCTGCTGGTCGAGCGTTCGATCAAGGACACCTTCCTGCCGCTGGTCATCGAAGCGCTGAAAACCTGGAAGCCAGGTAACCCGCTGGACCCGGCGACCAACGTCGGCGCGCTGGTGGACACGCAGCAGATGAACACCGTGCTGTCCTACATTGAATCCGGCCACACCGACGGCGCCAAACTGGTGGCCGGCGGCAAGCGCATTCTTCAGGAAACCGGTGGTACCTACGTTGAGCCGACGATTTTCGATGGCGTGAACAACGCGATGAAAATCGCCCAGGAAGAAATCTTTGGCCCGGTGTTGTCGGTCATCGCTTTCGACACCGCCGAAGAAGCCATCGCGATTGCCAACGACACGCCGTACGGCCTGGCCGCTGCGGTATGGACCAAAGACATCTCCAAGGCGCACCTGACCGCCAAGGCATTGCGTGCCGGTAGCGTGTGGGTCAACCAGTACGACGGCGGCGACATGACCGCGCCGTTTGGTGGTTTCAAACAGTCGGGTAATGGCCGCGACAAGTCGCTGCATGCGTTCGACAAGTACACCGAGCTGAAGGCGACCTGGATCAAGTTGTAAGCACCACACAACGAAGATCCCTTGTGGGAGCGGGCTTGCTCGCGAAGGCGCCGTGACAGCCAACGATGATGTTGGATGTGATGGCCTCTTCGCGAGCAAGCCCGCTCCCACATTTGTTTTGTGCCGTCTGAAAAATAATATCCACAGGAGCGTGGAACATGCGTTGGGCGACTTATTTCGCCGTGTTGGCGTCTGTCTTGAGTGTCGGCCTGGCCCTGGGCGTCAGCATGCCGCTGGTGTCGTTTCGCCTGGAAAGCTGGGGTTACGGTTCGTTTGCGATTGGTGTGATGGCGGCGATGCCGGCCATTGGCGTGTTGCTGGGGGCGAAGATTTCCAGTCACCTGGCGGCGCGCTTCGGCACGGCCAATCTGATGCGTCTGTGCCTGTGGGGCGGCGCGGTGTCCATCGGTTTGCTGGCGCTGCTGCCGAGTTATCCGATCTGGTTGGTGTTGCGGTTGATGATCGGGGTGATCCTCACCCTCGTTTTTATTCTCGGCGAAAGCTGGATCAACCAATTGGTGGTCGAGCAGTGGCGCGGGCGATTGGTGGCGCTGTATGGCAGCAGCTATGCCTTGAGCCAACTCGGCGGGCCGCTGCTGCTGGGCGCGCTGGGTACGGAACATGATTACGGCTTCTGGGTCGGCGTCGGCTTGCTGCTGACGGCGCCATTGTTGTTGCTGGGCCGTAGTGGTGCGCCAAGCAGTGAAGCGAGCAGTGTGACCTTCGGCGATTTATGGACCTTCTGTCGTGGCCTGCCGGCGATTGCCTGGGCGGTGTCGCTGTTCGCCGCGTTCGAAGCGATGATTCTGACCCTGTTGCCGGTGTATTGCCTGCGCCAGGGCTTTACCGCAGAGATCGCCCTGGCGATGGTCAGCACCGTGGTGGTCGGCGATGCCTTGCTGCAACTGCCCATCGGCGCGTTGGCGGACCGATTGTCCCGGCGCAGTTTGTTCACCGGGTGCGCCGTGGTGTTGTTGGTGTCGAGCCTGGCGATTCCGCTGTTGATCGATACCTTGCTGATCTGGCCGCTGTGGGTGTTGTTCGGCGCGAGTGCTGGTGGTTTGTTCACCTTGTCGTTGATTCTGATCGGCGAGCGCTACCGCGACGATGCGCTGGTGCGGGCCAATGCGCATATTGCGCAGTTGTGGGGGATTGGGTGTCTGGTCGGACCGTTGGCGGCCGGGGCGGGGAGCCAGTGGATCAGCGGGCATGCGTTGCCGTTGCTGATGGCGGCGGGGGCGTTGGGGTTGGTGATTCTGCTGATGCGCCAAGGGGCGTTTGGCGCAGTGGCCGAGCCCGCGTAGATCAAAAGATCGCAGCCTTCGGCAGCTCCTACGGGTGTACTCCATTCCAATGTAGGAGCTGCCGAAGGCTGCGATCTTGGCAATGGAAGCCGCGCTTACAACATTCGCTCCAATCCGACGGTGGTGCTCATCCACGCATTAAACCGTCGCCACCAGCTCCCCGGTTCCTTGGTCAACGTGTGCAGTTTGCCGTTGTCCTCGGTCACCCAGACAATCTGCCCATTCTCCAGTTTCGCCTCATAACTCAGCGGTGGCGCCATGCCTTGCAGGGCCAGTTCGCGCACGTGTGCGGCCAGCTCCGGGCTGTCGACCAGCACGCCGACTTCGGTGTTCCACAGCACCGAGCGCGGGTCGAAATTGAACGAGCCGATAAACGATTTCTGCTGATCGAAGATCATCGCCTTGCTGTGCAGGCTCGAGTCCGAGCCCTGATAGGCCGAACGCCGGAACAGATGCGGACCGCTGCCGCTCCCCGCGCCGGGCTGGCGCCGCAGTTCGAACAACTTCACGCCATGCTCCAGCAATGCCTTGCGATACGGCGCATAACCGCCATGCACCGCGGGTACGTCGGTGGCTTCCAGCGCGTTGGTCAGCAGGCTCACGGAGACCCCGGCATCAGCGCGGCCGGTCAGGTACACCAGCCCCGGTTGGCCAGGCACAAAGTAGGCGGAAATCATGATCAGCTCTTTGCGGACTCCGTTCAGTTCCGGCGCCAACTGCGTGGTCAGCAACAATTGCGGGTCAGGTTCGCCCTTGGACAGCACCTTGCTCGGCGCGTCCCACAACGCCTGGTTCCAGGCCCAGATCAGTTCCCGGCGCCAGATGTCCAGACGCGGGTGTTTGTCGTAGATCATCAGTTGTTGATACAACGCGTGATTCTGTTTGCGGGTTTCTTCCAGGGATTCTTCCAGGCGCGTGCGGGTGTTTTGCAGGTCCCTGGCGCTCGGTTTGCTGGAGAGGAATTCGTCGATGGGCTTGCTCAAGGCGCTGTTCCAGTACTGGTCGAAACTGTGCCCGAGCTGCTCGGCCACCGGCCCGACGCTGAGCATGTCGATGTCAGTGAAGTTCAGGTTGGGCTCGGCATCGAAATACTCGTCCCCGAGGTTGCGCCCACCCACGATGGCCGCGCTGTTGTCCGCCAGCCACAGCTTGTTGTGCATGCGCCGGTGTTGCAGAGACAGGTCGAACAGCCGGCCCATGGTCCGCGTCAC
This sequence comes from Pseudomonas sp. dw_612, assembly GCF_018449725.1. Classification (GTDB taxonomy): domain Bacteria; phylum Pseudomonadota; class Gammaproteobacteria; order Pseudomonadales; family Pseudomonadaceae; genus Aquipseudomonas. The sequence goes on from NZ_JAAVVC010000003.1 coordinate 341,335, forward strand.
GCCGGTGCTGCGCCCAAGGTGCAGTGGGTTGAACAGGCGAATCTGAATCTGCGGATGGGCCGCCAGGGTCGCAATGACCTGGTCCAGGCCATCGCTGGTGGTGTCATCGAGCAGGATCCGCACCCGCACGCCGCGATCGGCAGCCTTGAGCAATTCTTCCACCAGCATTCGCGTGCTGATGCCGTCGTGGACGATGTAGTACTGCAAATCGAGGCTGGTTTGTGCGTTGCGGATCAGCTCGGCGCGGGCCATGAAGGCTTCGGTGCTGTTGGAGAGCAGGCGAAAGCCCGATTGCCCCTTGTAAGGCGCGGCCTGGGCCTGGATCGAGCGACCAAAGGCCGAGTCCGCCGCCGGGAGGGCCTGGCTCGGCACGCGCGGCACATCGAGCGTTGCGCAGCCACTCGTCAACATGGCCAGTAGCAATACAGCGAGCAGTTTTTTTCCGGGTCGCACGTCGCAGTCTCAAATCGCGGCAGGAGCCGGAGTATGGCACGCGCCCGCGATTTATGACTTCACGGTGAACTTACGAAGATTCATCCGTGGGGCGTAGGCCTGTCGTCGTTTATCCAATTGGACTATCGCGCCCGTCGAAATGCCGTCGCTTCTGCGTGGTCTTTTCCTACAGATTAATCCCACAAAAAACGGAATGATGCCCCCCGCTTAGTTGAGGCGATAGTTTGCAGAGTTGTAACAACACGTTATGCCTTTGCAATGTTTATGACTATATGGAGATGGGAATAATAATGGGAAATAAAAGTTTGATCGCACTGTTCGTAGGTGCACTGTTACCGACGGTTGCCATGGCTGAAAGTGTTGACTTGAATGTTATCGGGACCATCATCCCGACGTCCTGCATCCCGGCGTTTGCAGGGGGCAGCACCGTGGATTTGCGCAAGATTTCTGCCGCCACACTGAGTGCCACCACGCAAACAGTGCTGCCTGCGCGTGATATTTCGCTGTATATCAATTGTGATGCGCCAGCGCCGGTGGAAGTGTCTGTCAGGGATAATCGCGCGCCAACAAAGTTGCCAGGTATTCATGATGGCGCCGGCCAGAATGACCCTGCGCTGTTCTTTGGTCTTGGTGAAATCAACGGCATGCGTATTGGCGGGTTTGCATTGCGTCAAGGCGTTCCTGAAGTGGACGGCGCGCCTCAGACATTGTTGACCCGGACACTGGCCAACCCGACGTGGCAGCTGCCGACTTCCAGCCTGGTGCGCAATGCGCCGGCGCTGTATTCCTGGGGCCCGAACGTTGCGACCGGCCCGGCCTCCGCCCGGCACCACGGCTTCCCAATGAGCCTGCTTCCGATTATCGGCCCGAGCAACGCATTGCCGATCAACGACGAGATCCCTCTCGACGGTTCCGTCACCTTCGACATGTTCTACCTCTGATTGCTTGAGTCCCGGCGACCGTTCGGGTCGCCGGGCTCTTGCCCATCCATGCAAGCGCATCGGACCCATGTCCGGGTCGTCGCTTGAGAGTCCGGAAAAGCCCCCATGCCCTTTTTGATGAGCGGACCAGGTCTCCCGACGCTGGTGCTTTTACTGTTTTCGTTGTTTGTCACCACCGAGGCGCATGCGGCCGGCATGGTGCCGCAGACGCCTGTGCTGGTGGTCGAGGAGGGCGTTGGCGAAGCGACCATGAACGTGCGCAACACCGATACCCGGCCTGCATTGCTGTACACCACGATCGAGAATATCGAGCAGGACGATGAGGTGCTGCTGGTGTTCACTCCGCCAATCGCCCGCGTCGATCCCGGAGAAGTCCAGCAGGTGCGTTTTATCCTGCAGAGCGCGAAACCTTTGCAGACCGAACATTTGAAGCGCGTGATCTTCGAGGGCATCAGTCCTGTCGAAAGCGCGAGCGGCGCACGGGTCAATCTGGGGGTACGGCAGAATCTGCCGGTTATTCTGCGGCCCGTCGATTTGCCGGTGGAACGCGAACCCTGGAAGCGCCTGACCTGGTCGTCGACGGGCGGCGCATTGCAGGTTTTCAATTCCAGTCCTTATGTGGTTCGCCTGGCCAAAGCCATTGTGCCGTTGCCCGGTGTGCGGCCGGTCGACCTGCCACGGACCTACATCCTGCCCGGTGAGCGGCTGCGCGTTGACGGATTGCCGGGTGGTGCGGCGCCGGTGACCGGTGTGCGGATCTTTCCAGCGACCACTTACGGGTTTGCTGTCGAGCAGTACGACGCTGCGGTGACGCAGGAGTGAGGACTTGGGCGCGTCGCATACGGCTGGGCCATTTATTTGTGCTGGCCTTTACGCCGACCGGGATTGCGGCCAGTGAAGCCGTCACTTTCGATCCCCAGGTGCTCAAGGATCGAGGTATCGATCCGGCCCTGGCTGACTATTTTCGAGAGGCGCCGCGCTTTGCCCAGGGCACACGCTCGGCATCACTGCAGGTCAACGGGCAACCCAAGGGCCGCGTGCAGATGACGTTCAACAAGCGTGGCGATGTGTGCCTCGACCCCGATCTATTGAAGGCCGCCGGCGTGCGTGCGCTTGTTTTACCCGCGCGGGAGGCGGGCACCTGCGTGACGTTCGCCGAAGGATTCACCGAGGCCGTCGTGCAGCTCCATCCCGGCAGGGAGCAAGTGGACCTGTTGATTCCTACCGAGGCCTTGTTACCACCGGACAAGGTGTCCCGAAACTTTGCCAAGGGCGGCATGGCGGGGGTTTTCAACTACGACGCACTGATGGTGAACAGCGAGCTCCAAGGGCAGCGCAGTGACTATCGCAGCGTCACGTCCGAGCTCGGGTTTAACGTCGCGGACTGGGTCTTTCGCAGTCGACAGTCCTACACGGTGCTGTCCGATGACACACGTTTCGAGCACCTGTATGCCTACGGCATGCGAACCCTGGAAGACTATGAGGTCAACCTGCAGGTGGGGCAGCTAAACATGGTCTCGCCGTTGTTTGTCGGCGAATCATTTATCGGTGTGCAGGTTCAGCCGGAAGGCGCATTCCATCAGTTGCGCGCCGCCGAGCGCGGGGCCGGAAGCCGGGTTGAAGGCGTGGCTTATTCGGCGGCGCGCATCGAAGTCCGGCAGAGCGGAGTGATGATTTATTCCACGATGGTGCCCAGCGGCCCGTTCACACTGCGAGAGTTGCCGCTGTTGAGCCGTTCGCTCGATCTGGACGTGACGGTGCACGAGCAGGATGGGCAGCAGCGGCGGTTTCGGGTGCCGGCGGCCAGTCTTTACGATGCGGAATTCGGCAGCCCGCCCGGTTTCAATGCCGCGCTGGGGCGGGTGCGGCGATTGGGCGCCGATGAGCGCAAGGCGCCGTCCTTTGCCGCCTTCAGCAAGGACTGGAACTGGGGCCGGGATCGGCGTGTCACGGGTGGTTTACTGGGTGGCACCGAGTATGTGTCGGCGGGTTGGGGGCTTCAGCAGCAATGGCCCGGCGGCATTGCGCTGGGGGTTCGCCAGGTGTTGTCCAGCGATCAGTCTCAAGGCCTCGCCGGCCACCAGATACAGATGACGTTCAGTGCGATGTTATCGCCCAGCCTGTCGACGAGCCTGGTCAACGTCCGGCAGAGCGAAGGCTTCCGCACATTGTCTGATACAGGCTGGGATCATGAGCGCCGGCAGGCTGAGTCTCGAAGCCGTGATCAATGGGTGTTTTCCCTCAATGGCGCGACCGAGCACTGGGGCACTTTCGGTGCCACCTGGTCGCGTTATTCCAGCCTGGATGCACCACCACAATCGCGGTTGGGGCTTTCCTGGTCGCAAACGCTTGCGGAGCGGGTCAGCCTGTCGGTGAGCCTGGAGCGAGACATGGGCGGTGCCGCGACAAGTCGCCAGGGCAACGCCGCCTATTTGACTCTGGGCATCCCGCTGGGAGGCCAGCGCTCGGTACGCAGTTACGTGCGCAAGGACGATCGCGCCGGCGTGCGCAGTGGCGTGGTACTGAGTGATGCCTTGAACGAAACCCTGGACTACAGCGTCAGCGCCGAGCAGCGCGATGACGGGCCGACAACCGTGGGCGCCCGTGTCAGTTCCCTTGCGCGCTATACCAGCATTGACCTCGGATACAGCCAGCGACCCGACGCGACCGATTTTGATCTCGGCGCACGGGGCGGCATGGTTTTTCACAAGGACGGTGTGACGTTATCGCCTTATCCCGTGCGCGACACCTTTGGTGTGCTCAAGGCCGGCGAGCAGTCCGGTTTGAAACTGCAGACGCCTCGGGGGCCGGTCTGGACGGATGGCTTTGGGCGGGCGGTCGCGGCCAGTTTGCCCGCCTACACCCAGGCTCGACTGGAAGTCGACAACGCGGGCCTGCCGCGCAATGTCGAGGTGCTGAACGGGTTTCAGGAAGTCGAGGCGGGGCGTGGGTCGGTACAGCATCTGGATTTTTCGGTGATGAGCGTACGACGCCTGTTGTTGAAGGCCAGGACGGGCGATCGCCAATGGTTGCCCAAGGGTGCAGCGGTCCATGACGAACAGGGCCAGTACGTGACGACGGTCCTGGACACCGGGACGATTTTTCTGCCGGACGCCAAACCGGATCAACAACTGCATGTGCGGCTGTCCGGCACCGAGCGGTGCGTCCTGGAATATCCACTGACCGACGCGCCTCGTGACAGCACGCGTATCGAAACGGTTGACGCGACGTGCCTCGATCCCAATCTGTCATGAGCGAGAGTCTGCGATGAAGTGTGTGGTTTTTGCGGCGGCGCTGACGTGCCTTGCCTCGTTTTCGGCTGCGGCCCGGGATGACTGTACGTTGAGCCTGAGCCCGGGGCAGGTGGCCTTCGGCTCGTTGACGCGCGGGGTGCTGGAGGGCGGTTCAAGTTTCGGCGTGCGCACGGTGCAACTGCGCATTCAGTGCCCGGCGCCGCAGCCAATGAGGTGGCAATTTATCGCCCCCGCAGCGGACTCGCTGCGCTATCGCTGGGGCGCCGGGACGTTGCAGTTGAGGATCGTGTCAGCTCGATTGGACGGCGCCGCGGTGCAGTGGGCCGCCGAGAGTGGTGAGCCTTTGCAGGAAGACGTTTTGCGGCCGGGTGAGCGGGTTGTTGCATGGCGCACGGGCGCGATTGCTTCTGGCGCTCATCTTGAGGTCGAGCTGGAAGTGGACGCTCGGGTGAGCGCTGGGGCAAGTCGCGTCAATGACCTGACCCGATTTGAAGGCGGCGGTCGTTTTCAGCTCGATTAAACGGTTTCGGCGAGCAACTGGATCGCCGCTGCTCCGACCTTGCGCACCGCCTCTTCAATCTGCGCCGTCGGTTTGGCCGCGTAGTTCATGCGCAGGCAATTGCGGTACTTGCCCGAGGCCGAAAAGATGCTGCCCACGGCAATCTGTACGCCTTGGTCGTGCAGAGCACGATTCAGTTTCAGGGTATCGAAGCCTTCCGGCAGTTCGACCCACAGCATGAAACTGCCCTGGGGACGACTGGCCCGGGTGCCGGCCGGGAAATAACGCGTGACCCAATCGATCATCATGTCGCGATTACGTTGATATTGGGTGCGCATCCGCCGCAAATGCGGTTCGAAGTGGCCGCCCTTGAGGAAGTCTGCGATGGCGATTTGCGCTTGTGGCGCGGTGGAGCCGGTGCTGATGTATTTCATGTGCAGCACCCGTTCCAGATAACGGCCCGGCGCTACCCAACCGATGCGCAGCCCTGGCGCCAACGTCTTGGAAAAGGAACTGCACAGCAGCACGCGGCCGTCTTCGTCGAAGGATTTGATCGTGCGCGGACGTGGGTAGGTGTAGGCCAGTTCGCCATACACATCGTCCTCGATGATCGCCACGTCGAAGCGCTGTGCCAGGTTCAACAACGCGCGTTTGCGCGCCTCCGGCATGATGTAGCCCAAAGGGTTGTTGCAGTTGGGGGTCAACTGTATGGCCTTGATCGGCCATTGTTCCAGGGCCAGTTCCAGCGCATCGAGGCTGATGCCGGTGATCGGGTCGGTGGGGATTTCCAAAGCTTTCATGCCCAAGCCCTTGAGGGTCTGCATGGCGCCGTGAAAGCTCGGCGAATCCACGGCCACGATGTCGCCGGGTTCGCAGATGGAACGGATGCTGGTGGAGAGCGCTTCGTGGCAACCGGTGGTCACCACCAGGTCGGCGGCGCTCAACTGGCAGCCGGAATCTAGCATCAGGCGCGCGATCTGTTCACGCAGTTCGAGATTGCCGTGAATGTTGTCGTAATACAGGCCGGGCATGTCCTGACGCCGGCTGATCTGCGCCAGCCCGCGCAGCAGCGGCTTCATGGTCGGCGTGGTGATGTCCGGCATGCCCCGGCCCAGTTGCACCACGTCTTTGCGCGGCACGGCGCGGATCAATTCCAGCACCTGATCCCACTGGGAAATATCCACCGGGCGTTGGGCCGGACGACCCACGGCGGGCAGCTCCGGCAGCTCGCGGCTGACCGGCACGAAGTAACCGGATTTCGGTTTCGGCGTCGCCAGCCCGCTGTCTTCCAGCACCCGATACGCCTGCTGAACCGTGCTCAAGCTGACCCCATGCTCGACACTCAACGCCCGCACCGACGGCAGCCGGTCACCGGGGCGATAGAAGCCCTGTTCGATACGCGTGCCGAGCAATTCGGCGAGATTGACGTAAAGGGTCATGACACTGCCTCGGTATAGGTGATTCGGTTAACCAGTACAGATGGGGCAAAAATTAACGATTCAGAGGTTTTAACGGTCAATCTGTATGGAAATAATACAGTTGCTTTGAATCTGTAATGCTTTTCGCCGTCCGCGCATCATGAAACCTCTGGCTACCCAAGTAAACAGGAGCATTCAAAATGAACGGCTTGAGCGATGTGCGGCTGACGTTACACAGTCAGGAACTGGCAGCAGGGCAGAACCACGGCACCCGTGAGGCGCGCATGCGCAACGCGCCGTCCTGCCTGAATCGCTGGGATCTGTTCTGGCATCGTCTGCACACGCGCAAGGCGTTGCTGAACCTGACCCCGGAGCAGTTGCGGGACGTGGGGTTGAGTCGGGAAGAGGCGTTGGCGGAGGGGCTTAAGCCTTTTTGGAGGATTTGATAGCGGCGGTGTCCTGTCGATTGCTTTCGCGAGCAAGCCCGCTCCCACAGGAGGGCTATGAGCACCATAGATCCAATGTGGGCGCGGGCTTGCTCGCGAAGGCGTCAGTAGCCACGCTATCAAACCAACTCTTTAAGCCGATGCCAAAGCATCCCCAACGCCAACAACGGCGAACGCAAATGCTTTCCACCGGGAAAGGTGATGTGCGGCACTTGGGCAAACAGATCAAACCCGCCACTGTGCTGGCCACTGATAGCCTCGGCCAACAACTTGCCCGCCAGGTGCGTGGCATTTACCCCGTGACCGGAATACGCCTGGGCGTAATACACATTCGGCTGGTCCTTGAGCCGGCCGATCTGCGGCAGGCGGTTGGCGCCGATGCCGATCATGCCGCCCCATTGATAGTCGATCTTCACCCCGGCCAGTTGCGGGAACACCTCCAGCATCTTCGGCCGCATATAGGCTGCGATGTCTTTCGGGTCCCGACCGGAATAATGGCAGGCGCCCCCGAACAGCAAGCGCCGATCCGCCGAGAGCCGGTAGTAATCCAGCGCCACGCGCTGGTCGCAGACCGCCATGTTCTGCGGCAGCAGCGCGTGAGCCTGTTCCTCGCTCAACGGCTCGGTGGCGATGATGTAACTGCCGGCGGGCAGCACTTTGCCGCTGAGTTCAGGGTTGAGGTTATTCAGGTAAGCGTTGCAACCGAGCACCAGGGTCTTGGCGCGAACCGTGCCCTGGGCGGTGTGGACCTTCACTTCGGTGCCGTAATCGATACGGGTGACCGCCGACTGTTCAAACAGCTTCACACCCAATTGCTGCGCGGCGGCGGCTTCGCCCAAAGCCAGGTTCAGCGGATGCAAATGCCCGGAACCCATGTCGATCAAGCCGCCGACGTAACGGTCGGAGCCGACCACGCTGTGCATTTCGTTGGCTTGCAACAAACGGGTTTCGTAGCGATAACCGAGGCTGCGCAGTTCTTCGGCGTCTTCGGCGAAGCCTTCGAGGTCACGAGGTTTGTTGGCGAGGTCGCAGTAGCCCCAGGTCAAATCGCAAGGGATCTGAAAACGCTCAACCCGCTGTCGGACGATTTCCACCGCTTCCAGGCCCATGAGTTTCATCTGACGCACGCCGTCGGCACCGATGACGTTGGCAAACTGATCGAGGCCGTGGCCAACGCCGCGAATCAATTGCCCACCGTTGCGCCCACTGGCGCCCCAACCGATCTTGTGCGCTTCCAGCAGCACCACGCTGAGGCCGCGTTCGGCCAGTTCCAGCGCTGTGTTCAACCCGGAAAACCCGCCGCCGACCACGCAAACGTCAGCCATCAGCTCACCCCGCAGCACCGGATGCTCGGGCTGCGGCAGGCTGCTGGCGGCGTAATAAGAAGCGGTGTGCCGGGCAGGGGCATTCATGCGTGGATTCCTGATGCGTGTGTTTGGAAAATTTGACGGAGCATAAGCCGGACCTTCCGGCGCGGGCAACACTGGTCGGTTGCGGCTGTATGGAAAGGGCCGGATGCGTCAGAATCCCGGTCTATTCCGCTTTTGGTCACCGCTTCGATGAGTTGCAACAGTCAGAAAATTCGCACCTTGCGCCAGCAGATTCCCTCGTTCGAGTGCGTGCCCGGCTGCCATGACTGCTGCGGTCCGGTCACGACTTCACCAGAAGAAATGTCGCGCCTGCCGCGCAAGACCCGCGCCGAGCAGGATGCGGCGATGGATGAACTCAATTGCGTACACCTGGGCCCCAACGGCTGCACCGTGTATGACGAGCGGCCGCTGATTTGCCGGCTGTTCGGCACCACCAAGACCTTGCCCTGCCCCAATGGGCGCGGGCCGGTGGAGCTGATTCATCCGCGGGTGGAGAAGCAGATTCATGAGTACATGGCCAGCACCCGGCAAGTCCTCGTCTAAAGGAAGACCGAGTCGCCTGCCTTCGCGAGCAAGCCCGCTCCCACATTCGATCGCATTCTTACAGGAAGAACACGGATAAATGTGGGAGCGGGCTTGCTCGCGAAGGCGTCCCCCCAGGCACCGCTGTAATCAATCCGGAATCGGCAAACACAAACTCTCTTTCACCTCTTCCATCACGATATAGCTCTTGGATTCGCGCACATGCGGCAGTTTGAGCAAAATATCGCCGAGCAATTTGCGGTACGAGGCCATCTCGGAAATCCGCGCTTTCACCAGATAATCGAAATCACCTGACACCAAATGGCATTCCAGCACGTGGGGCAGTTTCAGCACCGCGCGTCGGAACTCTTCGAAAGTGTCGCCGGATTTGTAGTCGAGGCTGATCTCGACGAACACCAGCAGACTACCCTTCAGATGCTGCGGATTGAGCCGGGCGTTGTAGCCCATGATGATCCCTTCGCGCTCCAGGCGCCGGACCCGCTCGGTGCACGGCGTGGTCGACAGACCGACCTTTTCCCCCAGCTCGGTGAAGGAGATGCGCCCGTCTGCTTGCAGTATCCGCAGGATGTTGCGGTCGATCTTGTCCAGCTCACGTTTGGTCTGAGTGTTGGTACGCATAGGGGATGCGCCTCCGTGAAAAGGGTTTTTGCCGAGAATTGTCGCCAAATATAGGCACTTATATAGTGAAAAGCACTGGCTAATCTTTTTTAAACTGCCCACATCTTCGGTCTGCACAACACACGTCAGCGGTACGCCGCGATGAGGGATATGAAAATGCGCGTTATGGTCTTGGGTAGCGGCGTCATCGGTACCGCCAGTGCTTACTATCTGGCTCGTGCCGGGTTTGAAGTGGTGGTCGTGGACCGGCAGCCGGCTGCGGCCATGGAGACCAGTTTCGCCAACGCCGGGCAAGTGTCGCCAGGCTATGCCTCGCCGTGGGCCGCGCCGGGTGTGCCGCTCAAGGCCATCAAGTGGTTGCTGCAACGCCACGCGCCGCTGGCGATCAAGGCCACCGCCGACATCGACCAATACCTGTGGATGGCGCAGATGCTGCGCAACTGCACCGCCAATCGCTATGCGGTGAACAAGGAGCGCATGGTCCGTCTGTCCGAGTACAGCCGTGACTGCCTCGACGAATTGCGTGCCGAAACCGGCATTGCCTACGAAGGCCGCAGCCTGGGTACTACACAACTGTTCCGCACCCAGGCCCAGCTCGACGGCGCCGCGAAAGACATCGCCGTGCTGAAAGAGTCCGGCGTGCCGTTCGAACTGCTCGACCGCGCCGGCATTGCCCGTGTTGAACCGGCCCTGGCCGCCGTCACTGACATTCTGGCCGGTGCCCTGCGCCTGCCGAACGACCAGACCGGCGACTGCCAGATCTTCACCACCCGCCTGGCCGAAATGGCCGTGAAACTGGGCGTGGAATTCCGTTACGGCCAGGACATTCAGCAACTCGACTTCGCCGGTGATCGCATCAACGGCGTGTGGATCGACGGCAAGCTGGAAACCGCTGACCGTTACGTCCTGGCACTCGGCAGCTACTCGCCGCAACTGCTCAAGCCGCTGGGCATCAAGGCCCCGGTGTATCCGCTCAAGGGTTACTCCCTGACCGTGCCGATCACCAACCCGGCGATGGCCCCGACCTCGACCATTCTCGACGAGACCTACAAGGTCGCGATCACCCGTTTCGACAACCGCATCCGCGTCGGTGGCATGGCTGAAATCGCCGGTTTTGACCTGTCGCTGAACCCGCGCCGGCGCGAAACCCTGGAGATGATCGTCAACGACCTTTATCCTCAGGGCGGCGATCTGGCCCAGGCGAGTTTCTGGACCGGTCTGCGTCCGACCACCCCGGACGGCACGCCGATTGTGGGCGGCACGAAATTCAGCAACCTGTTCTTGAACACCGGCCACGGCACACTCGGTTGGACCATGGCTTGTGGTTCCGGTCGCTTGCTGGCGGACCTGATGGCGAAGAAAACTCCGCAGATCAGCGCCGAAGGCCTCGATATTTCCCGTTACGGCAGCAAAATCCAGGAGTCCGCAAAACATGGCAATCCAGCGCCAGCTCACCAATGAACGCATGAGTCAGATCGTCGCCCACAACGGTACGGTTTACCTGGCAGGGCAAGTCGGCGATGACATGAGCGCCGGGATTGAACAGCAGACCCGTGAAACCCTGGCCAATATCGAGCGTTTGCTCGATCTGGCGGGCACTGACAAGAGCCATTTGCTGTCGGTAACGATTTACCTGAAAGACATCGACGCGGATTTCGCCGGCATGAACTCGGTGTGGGACAAGTGGCTGCCAAAAGGCGTCGCGCCAGCCCGTACCACCGTTGAGTCGAAGTTGTGCGAACCGGAAATCCTGGTTGAGTTGTCGGTGGTTGCCGCACTGCCTTAACCCGTAGTAACGATCCCTCTCCCGGTGCTGTTGGCGGTTCACGCCGTCAGCCAGCGCCGGTTTTTTATTCCCATGACCGCCTAGAAGTCTGCCGCCATGCGTCCTGCCCGTGCCCTGATCGACCTTCAAGCCCTGCGTCACAACTACCAAATCGCCCGTGAAGTCACGGCGGGGGCCAAGGCCCTTGCGGTGATCAAGGCCGATGCCTACGGCCATGGCGCAGTGCGTTGTGCCCAGGCGCTGGAAGCCGAGGCAGACGGGTTTGCAGTGGCGTGCATAGAAGAGGCGCTGGAACTGCGTGCGGCGGGCATTCGGGCGCCGGTGTTGTTGCTGGAAGGTTTTTTCGAAGCCGATGAGCTGTCGCTGATCGTCGAGCATGATTTCTGGTGCGTGGTGCATTCGCTGTGGCAGCTCGAAGCGATCGAGCAAGCCGCGCTGAGCAAGCCGATCACGGTCTGGCTCAAGCTCGATTCGGGCATGCACCGGGTTGGCTTGCATCCAAAGGATTATCAAGTGGCCTATCAACGGCTGCTGGCCAGCGGCAAAGTGGCGAAAATCGTCTTGATGAGCCACTTCGCCCGGGCCGATGAACTGCACGAACAGGCGAGTGCCGAGCAGGTGGCGGTGTTCGAAGCGGCGCGTCAGGGTTTGGCCGCCGAGGTCAGCCTGCGCAACTCACCGGCGGTGCTCGGTTGGCCGCAGATCCCAAGCGATTGGGTACGTCCGGGCATCATGCTCTACGGCGCCACCCCTTTTGAAGAAGCCAACGCCGTGGCTTCGCGCCTGCAACCGGTGATGACTCTCGAATCGAAAGTGATTTGCGTGCGTGAACTGCCGGCCGGCGAACCCGTTGGCTATGGCGCCAGGTTCATCACCCAGAAGCCGATGCGCATTGGCGTTGTGGCGATGGGATATGCCGATGGCTACCCGCGGCATGCGCCAACCGGTACGCCGGTGCTGGTCGCTGGGCAACGCAGCCAACTGCTTGGCCGGGTGTCGATGGACATGCTCTGCATCGACCTGACCGATGTGCCGCAAGCCGGCCTCGGTTCGACCGTCGAGTTGTGGGGCAAAAACGTCCTGGCCAGCGAAGTGGCCATGGCCGCCGACACGATTCCTTACCAGATCTTCTGCAACCTGCGCCGGGTGCCGCTGCTCTATTCCGGGGCTTGACCCGAGGCGCCACGCGTCGGAAGTCGCCGCGCCGAACAGGATTCAGGCCAAAGTGTTGTAAATACTGAACGCTGTCGCCATGATAACGCTCAATATTCCTACAACCTGAATCCCTGGAGGCTCCAGCATTGGACGTCGGTGAACGACTGCAATCCATCCGTAAGCTCAAAGGTCTTTCGCAGCGTGAGCTCGCCAAGCGCGCGGGCGTCACCAACAGCACCATTTCGATGATCGAGAAAAACAGCGTCAGCCCCTCGATCAGTTCGCTGCGCAAAGTCTTGGGCGGGATTCCCATGTCCATGGTCGAGTTTTTTTCCGAAGAGATCCTGCAGGAAAAACCGACTCAGATCGTCTACAAAGCCAACGAGCTGATCGATATTTCCGATGGTGCCGTGACCATGAAGCTGGTCGGCCGTGCGCACCCGAGCCGGGCCATCGCCTTCCTCAATGAAATCTACCCGCCTGGCGCCGATACCGGTGACGAGATGCTCACCCATGAGGGCGAGGAAACCGGGATTCTGGTCGAAGGGCGGCTAGAGTTGGTGGTCGGCGCAGAAACTTTTGTGCTCGAAGCCGGCGACAGCTACTACTTTGAAAGTACCAAGCCGCACCGTTTCCGGAATCCGTTCGACGCACCGGCGCGACTAATCAGCGCAGCCACGCCGGCGAATTTCTAAGAAAAGAGGCGTCCTGCCAGCACTGCCGAGGCGCCCGAGCTGTTTTCCACCGCACAACAAGACCCCTTCGACTTTGGGGTTGTTTCAGTGTGGCGGGCTTGCCGTTATACTTGCGCCCGCCTGCGAACCGTGGCCGCGGGCGTGAATAGCCACCATTGAGGGTGAACGCGTGAACCTAATTATGAAAATGCTGGCTGCACCAGCAACCGTATTGGCCCTTTGGGCTGTGAGCGCACAAGCTTCTACTGACGATATTGCCAAACGCCTTGAGCCTGTCGGCCAGGTCTGTGTAACGGGTCAAGAATGCAAAGGGATGGAAGTCGCTGCTTCGGCAGGCGGCGGCGGGGCCAAGACCCCGGACGAAGTAATTGCGAAACATTGCAACGCTTGCCACGGTACCGGCCTGCTGGGCTCGCCAAAAATCGGTGACGCGGCTGACTGGGGCAAACGTGCCAAAGAACAAGGTGGTGTTGACGGCCTGCTTGCCAAAGCGATCTCCGGCATCAACTCCATGCCGCCAAAAGGCACCTGTGCCGATTGCTCTGACCCAGAGCTGAAAGGCGCGATCGAGAAGATGTCCGGCCTGAAATAAGTCGTCATCTTCAGCGAAAAGCCGCTTGCGAGCGGCTTTTTTGTGCCTGCGATTTGCCTTGAAGACCACCACCAACCCATGTGGGAGCGGGCTTGCTCGCGAAAGCGGTGTGTCAGTCGGCAAGTATGTTGAAGGTCAGACTGCATTCGCGAGCAAGCCCGCTCCCACATGGGATCTTTAGTGTTTGCAAGATTTGGTTACTGAGACTGTTATTTGCAGCAAAGACCCGGCAAGCTCGGTCCAACCCCAATTCACGGAGCGTGCGGGAGGATCAGATGGTGCAGTTGTGTTCTATCGAACAAGCGGTCGATGACGTGCTGGCAAGGTTGCCGGCGCATATTCATATGGGCTTGCCTCTGGGGTTGGGCAAACCCAACCACTTCGTCAACGCGCTGTTCCAACGCATCGCCCAACTGCCCGAGCGGCGGCTGACGATCTACACCGCTCTGTGCCTCGGTCGTCCTTCCTTGGGTGATGGTTTGCAAAAGCGCTTCCTCGAACCCTTTATCGAGCGGGTCTTCGGCGATTATCCGGAGCTGGATTTTCTCGCCGAGTTACAAAAAGACAACCTGCCGCCGAACATCCAGATCCAGCAATTCTTCATGCAGCCCGGTAGCCTGCTGCACAGCGCCCAGGCTCAGCAGGACTACGTCAGCAGCAACTACAGCCATGCTGCGCGGGACATCAACGCCGCCGGTTTGAATCTTGTTGCGCAACTGGTGGCCAGCCATGCCGATCACCCGGATCGCCTGAGCCTGAGTTGCAACCCGGACATCACCCTCGACCTGTTCCCGATGATCGAAAAACGCCGGGCGGCGGGAGAGACGATCCTGATCGTCGGTCAGGTGCACAACGATTTGCCCTACATGCCCGGGGATGCGGAACTTGGCATGGACGCGTTCGACCTGCTGATCGACGCGAAGGACAACACCACGCTGTTCTCCACGCCGAACATGCCGGTGGGTTTTCAGGATCACTTCATCGGCCTGCACGCCAGCACGTTGGTGCGCGATGGCGGTACGTTGCAGATCGGCATCGGCTCCATGGGCGATGCGCTGACGGCGGCGCTGCTCGCGCGTCAGGCGGATAACGCCGGGTACAAAGCGTTGCTGGCGGACCTGAACCTGAGCCAGTGGGCGCAGTTGATCGAGCGCGAAGGTGGCGTCGAACCGTTCGCCAAGGGCCTGTACGGGTGCAGCGAAATGTTCGTCAACGGTTTGCTGGTGCTGGCCGATGCCGGGATCGTGCGGCGCAAGGTCTACCCAGACGTACCGACCCAGCAACAGGCCAACGACGGCACCCTCGACGAAGCGGCGCAAACCGATGGCATCTCGGTGCACGGCGGATTTTTCCTCGGGCCGCGCAGTTTCTACGAGCGCCTGCGCGAATTTCCCCAGAGCAAACGCCTCGAATTCAACATGACCCGCATCAGCTACATCAACGAGCTCTACGGTCAGGAAGAACTCAAGCGGTTGCAGCGTCTCGACGCGCGATTCATCAACACCGTGTTCACGATGACCCTGATGGGCGCCGGCGTGGCGGATCAGCTGGAAGACGGGCGGGTGCTCAGCGGTGTCGGCGGGCAGTACAACTTCGTCGCCCAGGGCCATGCGCTGGAAGGTGCGCGTTCGGTGCTGATCCTGCGCAGCTGGCGCGAGTCGGGCGGTGAGGTCAATTCGAACATCGTCTGGGAATACGGCCACTGCACGATTCCCCGGCATTTGCGAGACATCGTGGTCACCGAGTACGGCATCGCCGATTTGCGGGGCAAGACTGATGCAGCGGTGATCGAGGCGTTACTCAACGTCAGCGATTCACGCTTCCAGCCGGGGTTGATTGAACAGGCCCAGGCCGTTGGCAAATTGCCGAAGAATTTCCGCATCGACCCACGGTTTGCCGACAACCACCCGCAGCGTTTGCAGGCGATTCAGGCGCGGCATCCCAACCTGTTTCCGGAGTATCCGCTGGGCTGCGATTTCACCGAGGTGGAGCGGGACCTGTTGCGAGCGCTGAACTGGTTGAAGAGCAAGTTCAAACTGAGTGAGATTCTGGAGCTGGGCAAGGCTGCGCTGGATGCGCCGGAAGCCTCGCAATACCCGGAGCATCTGGAGCGGATGCAACTGACCGACACGGACGGGTTGAAAGAGGATTTGTTTCAGCGGTTGTTGCTCACGGGCCTGAAGGCCACCGCGCAATAACAGTCGATACAAAACCACTGTGGGAGCGAGCTTGCTCGCGATGGCGGTTTAACAGCCAACAATGATGTTGAATGTTATGGCCTCATCGCGAGCAAGCTCGCTCCCACATTTTTTATTCTATGAAGGTCACGACCCCGCCAGCCAGCGATTGAACGCGAGCCAACGATTCAACCCGATAACCCTGCGCATCCAGTTCCGCACGCCCACCCTGGAACGACTTCTCGATCACAATCCCCAAGCCGGCCACGGTCGCGCCGGCCTGCTTGATGATCGAGATCAGCGCCTGGGACGCCTTACCGTTGGCCAAAAAGTCATCGATGATCAGCACGCGGTCGCTGCTGGTCAGGTGGCGCGGGGAAATCGCCACGGTACTTTCGGTCTGCTTGGTGAACGAGTAAACGGTCGCCGACAGCAGGTTTTCGGTCAGGGTCAGGGACTGGTGCTTGCGGGCGAAGATCACCGGCACGCCGAGGTTCAGGCCGGTCATGATCGCCGGAGCAATGCCCGAGGCTTCGATGGTGACGATCTTGGTGATGCCCGAATCCTTGAACAGCGTGGCGAATTCGTCGCCGATCAGCTTCATCAGGGCCGGGTCGATCTGGTGGTTCAGAAAGGCGTCGACCTTCAGGACCTGGTCGGAAAGCACGATGCCTTCTTCGCGAATTTTCTTGTGCAGTGCTTCCATGAAGCTTTCCTCTAAGGACGCTTGTGCGTCCAGGGCTGGTTAAAAAGTAGTCGATTCTAGCGCTTTAACATCGCGCGTATATCCGCCAATGCGGTATTGCCGCGAACGGCTTTGACTTCCACGGGTGTGTCGTCATTGCCCTCCCAGGCCAGATCGTCCGGCGGCAGCTCATCGAGGAAGCGGCTGGGTGCGCAGTCGATGATCTCGCCGTACTGCTTGCGCTTGGCGGCGAAGGTGAAGGCAAGGGTCTGACGCGCGCGGGTGATCCCGACGTAGGCCAGACGGCGTTCTTCTTCGATGGTGTCGGCTTCGATGCTGGAACGGTGCGGGAGGATTTCCTCTTCCATGCCCATGATGAACACGTAGGGGAATTCCAGGCCCTTGGAGGCGTGCAAGGTCATCATCTGCACGCCTTCGGCGCCGTCTTCCTCTTCCTGCTGACGTTCCAGCATGTCGCGCAACACGAGTTTGCCGATGGCGTCTTCGACGGTCATCTCGCCTTCTTCGTCTTTCTCCAGGGTGTTTTTCAACGCCTCGATCAGGAACCAGACGTTACCCATGCGGTAATCGGCGGCTTTGTCGCTGGAGCTGTTGGTGCGCAGCCAGTTCTCGTAGTCGATGTCCATGACCATGCTGCGCAGGGCCGAAATCGGGTCTTCGCCGGCGCACTGCTCACGGACCTTGTCCATGAAGCGCTTGAAGCGCGACAGGCGATCGGTAAACCGCGTATCCAGATGCTCGCCCAGGCCGATTTCGTCAGTGGCGGCATACATCGAGATTTTGCGTTCGGTGGCGTAGTTGCCGAGTTTTTCCAGGGTCGTCGAACCGATTTCCCGGCGCGGCACGTTGATCACCCGCAGGAAGGCGTTGTCGTCGTCCGGGTTCACGATCAGGCGGAAGTAAGCCATCAGGTCTTTCACTTCCTGACGTCCGAAAAAGCTGTTGCCGCCGGAGAGTCGGTAAGGAATCTGATGGTGTTGCAGCTTCAGCTCGATCAGCTTGGCCTGGTAGTTACCGCGATACAGGATCGCAAAGTCGCTGTACGGCCGGTCGGTGCGCAAGTGCAGGGTCAGCAACTCGACGGCCACACGCTCGGCTTCGGCGTCTTCGTTGCGGCAGCGGATCACGCGAATTTCGTCGCCGTGACCCATCTCGCTCCACAGTTGTTTTTCAAACTCGTGGGGGTTGTTCGAAATCAGCACGTTGGCGCAGCGCAGGATGCGGCTTGTGGAGCGGTAGTTTTGCTCCAGCATCACCACTTTCAGGGACGGGTAATCGTCCTTGAGCAACATCAGGTTTTCCGGCCGGGCACCGCGCCAGGCGTAGATCGACTGGTCGTCGTCGCCGACCACGGTGAACTGGTTGCGTGTGCCGATCAGCAACTTCACCAGCAAATACTGGCTGGCGTTGGTGTCCTGGTATTCGTCCACCAGCAGGTAGCGGACCTTGTTCTGCCACTTTTCGAGGATGTCGGCGTGTTCCTGGAACAGCTTCACCGGCAGCAGGATCAGGTCGTCGAAGTCCACCGCGTTGAACGCCTTGAGCGTGCGCTGATAGTGGGTGTAGACGATGGCGGCGGTCTGTTCCTTGGGGTTGCGTGCGTTTTCCAAGGCTTCGGGCGGCAGGATCAGGTCGTTTTTCCACGAGCCGATCATGTTCTTGATCTCGTCGACGCCGTCGTCGCCCGCGTATTCCTTCTGCATGATGTCGGTCATCAGGGCTTTGACGTCGGTCTCGTCGAAAATCGAGAAGCCCGGTTTGTAGCCCAGCCGCACGTGTTCCTTGCGGATGATGTTCAGGCCCAGGTTGTGGAAGGTGCACACCGTCAGGCCACGGCCTTCGCCGCCCTTGAGCAGGGTGCCGACCCGTTCCTTCATCTCGCGCGCGGCCTTGTTGGTAAAGGTCATGGCGACGATGTACTGGGCACGGATGCCGCAGTTCTGGATCAAGTGCGCGATCTTGCGCGTGATCACGCTGGTCTTGCCGGAGCCTGCACCGGCGAGCACCAATAGAGGGCCGCCGACGTAGTTCACGGCTTCTTGCTGCCGGGGATTGAGTCGGGACATACAGGATCAGGGAGTCATTTGCGAAATGGGCCGGCATTTTAACAGGCTCAGCGAATTGTGCTGCTCTCTCCGACTTGTGACGCAACACGCGATCTCTAATTGCCGGTTTTGTTACTTTCACGCAGGATGCGCGGGGGTTTTGCGTCTAATGTTCGTATTCCAGATACAAAACCGCGTTTGATAACCCAGGTCATTTGGTCATTGGTTATCGGCGCGGCATAATGCCCGCCGCCTCCATCATTAGCAGAGTCTAGGGAGCTAGCTTGTCTACGCCTGTCGAACCCTTGCGTTTGCTGCTACTGGCCGAAGAGCCAGCGTGGGCAGCGTTGTTGCGCGAGTGTCTGGCTCCAATGGGGAGCTCGGCAGTGCTGATCAGCGCCCCGAGTTGGGAGTCGGTCAGCAGTCTGTTCGAAGACAACCGCAGCGCAGTGCTGTTGACGATCCCGGCCCTTCAGCCGGCGCCCGGCCGTTGCAGCCTGCCGACAGTGTTGTTGCTCGAGCACGAGCCGCATTTGCCGCCCGACGGCGTGAGCGACTGGCTGGTACGTGACCTGCTCGACCCGGGCATGTTGCGCCGCTGCCTGCGCCATGTGCGCGAGCGCGGCGTGTTGGAAAACACCTTGCAACGCCTGGCCGAGCAAGATCCGCTGACCGGCATCGCCAACCGCCAGGGTTTTCAGACCTTGCTCGCGGCGCGTCTGGCGGAAAACGACGGTCGTGGCCTGGCCCTCGGGCATCTCGACCTCGACAACTTCCGTCACGCCAACGACGCCCTCGGCCATCAGGCCGGTGACCGATTGATCCTGCAAGTGGTCGCGCGGCTGAAGAGCCAGCTTGAGGCCGGCGATCAACTGGCCCGCCTCGGCAGCGATGAATTCGCTCTGCTGATCGACACCCGCCGCGCACCGCAACGTGCGGAATGGATGGCCGAACGCATCACTGAAGCGCTGTCCGAGCCTTACTGGGTCGACGGCGAAAGCCTGTTGATCGGCTCCAGCCTCGGCATTGCCCACGCCCGGGCCCAGGCCGGCGCCGACCCGCTGATGTGGCACGCGCACATCGCCATGCAGCAGGCCAAAAGCACCCAGGGTTGCACCTTTCATATCTTCAACGAACGCATCAACCGCAATGCCCGCAGCATGGCCGATCTGGAAAGCGAGCTGCGCCGGGCCTTGCGTCGTGATGAGCTGGAACTGCATTACCAGCCGCGCCTGAACCTTGAGGACGGCCAGATCGTCGGCCTCGAAGCGCTGGTGCGCTGGCGTCACGCCGAACGGGGCTTACTGCCGCCAAGCGAGTTCGTGCCGCTGGCCGAGCAAAGCGGTTTGATTGTGCCGCTGGGTTACTGGGTGATTTCCCGGGCCCTGCGCGATATGCAGGCGTTGCGCGAACGGGGTTTGCCGGCGTTGCACATGGCGATCAACCTGTCGTTCCGGCAGTTTCAGGACAGCCAACTGCTCTCGACGCTGAGTCGTTTGATCGCCGAACGTGGCGTCGAAGCGCAATGGCTGGAATTCGAACTGACCGAAACCGCGGTGATGCGCCGCAGCGATCTGGTCAAGCAGACCATGGATGCTCTTGGCCGCCTCGGGGTGCGCTTTTCGCTGGACGACTTTGGCACCGGATTTTCGTCGTTCGTGCACCTCAATAGCCTGCCGATCACCTTGCTCAAGGTCGACAAAAGCTTCGTCGGCGGCATGGAAGAGCGGGAAGAGAACCGCAAACTGGTGCACGCGATGATCAACCTGGCGCACAACCTCAACCTGGAAGTGGTGGCCGAAGGTGTGGAAACCCCGGAGCAGCTGGATCTGTTGCGTGGGTTTGGGTGTGATCAGGTGCAGGGGTATTTGATCAGCAAGCCGTTGCCGTTGGCGGAGTTGGTGGAGTATCTAACGTTTGGCAGCAGTCAGCAGCCCGCCCTCGAAATCGTGAGCTGACCCCGAACCCAATGTGGGAGCGGGCTTGCTCGCGAAGAGGCCGTGTCAGGCAACATCGCTGTCGACTGACACACCGCATTCGCGAGCAAGCCCGCTCCCACAGGGGATCTCATTCCCATAGAGGGATCTCAGTCTGGCTGAGGGACCTCGAAACGTTGCTGTGGCGCAGGCTCGCGCCGAATCATCCGTTTCATTTTCCACTCAAACGCCAGCGTCAGACTCACCGCCGCGCAAGCGAGCCCCAGCGCCAATCCCCACCACACGCCCGTCGGCCCCCAATTCAGATTGAAGGCCATCATCCACGCGGCCGGCGCACCAATCAGCCAATAACAGCCCAAACCCACCAGGAACGTAGTCTTGGCGTCCTTGAGCCCGCGAATGCAGCCCATGGCGATGGTTTGCGTGCCGTCGAACAGCTCGAACCATGCTGCCACCGCCAGCAAACTCACGGCCAGGTCGATGACCGGACGAAAGGCCGGGTCGTTATGATCGAGGAACAAACCGATCAGCTGATTCGGCAATAGCCAGAAGACCATGGCGAAGGCCAGCATCGAGGCGCCGCCAAACGCGATCCCGACCCGACCGGCCAACCGCGCATCGAGCAACTGCCCGGCGCCGTAGTGCTGGCCGATGCGCATGGTGATCGCATACGAAAGCCCCGCCGGCACCATGAATGCCACGGACACAATCTGCAGGGCAATCTGATGCGCCGCCAACTGCGTGCTGCCCATGGTGCCCATGCACAACGCCGCGAACGCGAACAGCCCGACTTCCACCGCGTAGGTGCCGCCAATCGGCAGGCCCAGGCGCCACAGTTCCTTCAGGTACTGCCGGTTCGGCCGCGACAGGCCCTGGCGCAATGGATAAGCGTCGTAAGCCGGATGCCGCCGAATGTGCAGCGCCAGCGCCACGACCATCAGGTTGGCGACAATCGCGGTGACCAGACCGATCCCGGCCAGGCCCATTTTTGGCAAGCCAAACATCCCGGTGATAAACGCATAGTTGAGGACGAAGTTGGCCACAGTGCCGCCCAGGCTGATGACCATCACCGGCGTTGCCCGGCCGATGGCGCTGGTGAAGCCGCGCAGAGCCATGAAACTCAGGTAACCGGGCAGGGCGAACGGCAGGAACGTCAGAAACAGCCCGGCGGAGTGGACGTTGGTTTCGGTCTGGCCAAACATCAGCAGCACCGGTTTGAGGTTCCACAGCAGCAACCCGGCCACCAGCGCCATCAACCAGGCGAGCCACAGTCCGGCCTGGGTCAGCCGTGCCGCGCCGACGATATCGCCCGCGCCCTGACGGATCGCCACCAAAGTGCCGACCGCCGCAATCACGCCGATGCAGAAAATCGACACGAACGAGTAAGTCGCCGCGCCCAGGCCACCGCCGGCCAGCGCCTCGGGACTCAGGCGCGCCATCATCAAGGTGTCGGTGAGGACCATCAACATGTGCGCCAACTGCGAGGCAATCAACGGCCCCGCCAGCCGCAGGATGGCCCAGAGTTCGGTACGTGCTGGATGCTGCATGGTCATCACGCTCCTTGGTTACAGATAACTGGAAAGGCTCGATTCTCGGCGCTCTGCGGGGTTTGCACAAAGGGATAAAAAGGATGGGTGGCATGATTAAAACTCATCCAGGATTGTTTCTGATAAGTTGGCCTAATCCCGCTATAGGAGCTTTCTCCATGTCTCGTCGGCTTCCTCCGTTGTATGCCCTGCGCGCATTTGAAGCGGCGGCGCGGCACAGCTCCTTCACTCGGGCGGCGGAAGAACTGTCGATTACCCAAAGTGCGGTCAGTCGGCACATTCGTACGCTCGAAGAGCATTTCGCTTGTCGGCTGTTTCACCGCAGTGGGCGCAACCTGCAACTGACCGATTCGGCGCGGCTGATCCTGCCCGGCATCCGCGAGGGGTTCACGGCCCTGGAACGGGCCTGCAATACGCTGCGCGCCGAAGACGACATCCTACGCATGAAAGCTCCGTCGACCCTGACCATGCGTTGGCTGCTGGCGCGGCTCAGTCGCTTTCGGCACTTGCAACCGGGCAACGAGGTGCAACTGACCAGCGCCTGGATGGACATCGACACGGTGGACTTCAACCACGAACCGTTCGATTGCGCGGTGATCCTCAGCAACGGAAATTTCCCACCGGACTGGGAGACGACCTTGTTGTTTCCGGAAGAGTTGATTCCGGTGGGCGCCCCCAACTTGCTGGACGACCAGCCCTGGGATGTTGCGCGACTCGCCAGTACTGAACTGCTGCACCCGGCCCCGGACCGCCGCGACTGGCGCAGTTGGCTGGAACGCATGGGGTTGTCTGATCAGATATCGCTCAAGGGCGGGCAGGTGTTCGACACGCTGGAGCTGGGCATGATCGCGGCGGCCCGGGGTTATGGCGTGTCGATGGGGGATTTGCTGATGGTGGCAGAGGACGTGGCCCAAGGACGTCTGAGTTTGCCGTGGCCGACGGCCGTCGCCAGCGGCGAGAAATATTACCTGGTCTGGCCGAAAACCCGCCCCGGGGGTGAGCGCATGCGCCGGCTCAGCGACTTCCTGCAAGGGGAAGTCCGGGCCATGGAACTGCCGGATGTTGAACGTCTGAGCTGAATCGATATAGTGGCTATGCGCTATAACCTGGCCCATGACTCAAGTATTCAGGTTTGCCGCCGAAAATCTGCAGGTGGGACCGTCGTGCAGGTTTCACGTTTTTCCCTAATTCGAAATTTTGCTGAGCGTTTATCCGGATCAAGGAGGATCCGGTCGCTCGGCCAGGAGCTGTCATGTCTCAACCCCGTGCCCGGATCGCCTCACAGCTTGGTCTTGCGCTTGCCGTGATTCTGGCGATTGTCATCAGCGGCAGCACCGTGTTCGCCCTGCGCTCGCTGGACACCGCCAACCTCGCCACCCGCGAAGAGCACCTGGCCAGTGAGGCCCGGTTGCTGGCGGATCAGCTCAGTACGTTCCACGGCACGCTGCGCGAAAGCACCCAGCGCCTGAGTGGCCTGTTCGAGAAACGCTTCAGCGCCGGCCTCAGCGTGCACCCGGATGAGCCGGTGACGGTGGCGGGCGTACAGACCCCGGGCCTGCACCTGGGCAGCGAAGTGTTGAACAACAACTTCAAGGAAGTCGACGAGTTCAAGCAGATGACCGCCGGCGTGGCCACGTTGTTCGTGCGCAGCGGCGAAGACTTTGTTCGGGTCAGCACGTCGCTGAGCAAACAGGACGGCAGCCGCGCCATCGGCACCTTGCTGGACCACGCTCACCCGGCCTATGCACGCTTGATCGCGGGGCAGAGCTATGTCGGTCGCGCCTTGTTGTTCGAACGCTCCTACATGACCCAGTACACCCCCGTGCGCGACAGCAGCGGTAAGGTAATTGCCGTGCTGTTCGTAGGATTCGATTACACCGACGCGCAGAATGCGCAGTTCGAAAACCTGAAACGCTTCCGCATCGGCCAGACCGGTTCGTTGGCGCTGCTGGATGAGCAGGGCAAATGGCTGGTGCCGATTGCCGGTGTGCAAGCGCAGGAGCAAGCGGTATCGGCCGTCGTTGCGCTGGCGAAGACGCCGGGCAAGGGCGATTTCTGGACCGACAAATCGGAAGATTTCTACAGCGTCGCCGTGCCGTTCGATGGTGGCCCCTGGTCGGTCGTGGCGAGCATGCCGCAAGACGAAATCAGCGCCGTGACGTGGAGCGTCGGCATTCAACTGGCCATCGGCAGTCTGCTCGCGATGCTGATCGCGGTGGGCTCGGCGGTCTGGTTGCTGCGCAGCAAACTGGCTCCGCTGGGCGACTTGGTACGTCAGGCCGAAGCCTTGGGTGCCGGTGATTTGAGCGTGCGCCTGAATGTGTCGAGCAACGACGAAATCGGCCAGTTGGCCCGGGCGTTCAACCAGATGAGCCAGGCCCTGTCGACCATGGTCGAGCACATCCGCAAGGCCTCGGTCGAGGTCAACAGCCGTGCCCAGGCCTTGTCCGGTCTGTCCGGCGGTGCTTATGAAGGGATGGAGCAGCAGTCTGGCGAAATCACCAGCATGGCCGGCGCCGTGGAAGAATTCAGCGCGACCTCCCTGAACATTGCCGACAACATGAGCAGTACCCAGCGTATGGCTCAGGAAAACGCACAACAGACGCAGATCGGTCGTACATCGATGCAGGAAGCGTCCTCCTCCCTGGAGCAAATCGCCGGCGCGTTGAACAGCACCGCGACCGTGATCAACACCCTCGGCCAGCGTTCCCAGGAAATCGGCGGCATCGTCGGGGTGATTACTGCGATTGCCGACCAAACCAACCTGCTGGCGCTGAACGCCGCCATCGAAGCGGCCCGAGCCGGCGAGCAGGGTCGCGGCTTTGCGGTGGTTGCGGATGAAGTGCGCAATCTGGCATCGCGGACCCGCGAAGCGACGGACGAAATCTCCGGCATGATCCAGAGCATCCAGCAGGAAACTGGCAACGCCATCAGCACCATGGAACAGGGCAATGTGCTGATGCAGGAAGGCTTGTCGCGTAATGCCAACGTCGCTTCGGCCCTGGCGCGGATCGATGAGCAGAGCCGTTCGGCGGGCCAGCAGTTTGCCGCGATTACTACCGCGACCCAGGAGCAGAGCAGCACCGCGACATTGCTCAGCAGCAACTTGCAGAGTATTGCGCTGGCGAACAGCGAGCAGCGGGAGGTTGTTTCCAATCTGGCCATCACCGCCAAGGAGCTTGAATCGCTGGCGGCGGACCTGCGGCATGAGGTTGACCGGTTTCGTTGAGGTGCCGCTGAAATAGCTTTCGCGAGCAAGCCCGCTCCCACAGTTGATCTTCGGTGTTCACAAATCCTGTGTTCACCGTTGAACTAATGTGGGAGCGGGCTTGCTCGCGAATGCATCGACTCAATTCTCCATTTTTAATCCGAAAACCCGCATCACTATTAATTTTGCCTTCGGTGTAGTGCTTTTAAGCTTGATGAATCGTTTCAGCAAGACTATAAAAATGGCACAACTCCAAGAAAGGCTTCTCCCATGACCCCGCTCAAACTCATCGTTGCCCTCAGCGCACTGTCCGCTGCCTCCCACGCCATGGCCTGGGATTACGTCCTGCTCGACACCGACAAAGCCGCCCAGAACTGGCAAATCACCAGCCAACAACTCGGCGTAAAAACCGACAAACCCTTCTCCGTAACACTGCGCACCTTGCACGGCGGTCGGCAGGAGGGCGTCAGCATCGTCGACATCGATAACGGCACGCTGAAACTCTCGGTGGTGCCGACCCGTGGGATGAACGTCCTACAAGCGTCTGTAGGCAATGTGCGCATGGGCTGGGATTCACCGGTCAAGGACGTGGTCAATCCGTCCTTTATCGAACTCAACGGTCGCGGCGGCCTGGGTTGGCTCGAAGGCTTCAACGAACTCGTCGCCCGTTGCGGCTACGAGTGGGTCGGCCACCCCGGCATGGACAACGGCGAACTGCTGACCCTCCACGGCCGCGCCGCCAACATCCCGGCCAGCAAAGTCACCCTGCACATCGATGAAAAACCACCGTACGCCATCAGCCTGCGCGGTGAACTGAAGGAACAGGCCTTCAAAAAAGTCGACTTCTCGGTGCAGACCGAACTGGTCACCGAGCCCGGCAGTGTCGCGTTCGCCCTCAACGATACCTTGACCAACAACGGCGACTACCCGAAGGAATACCAGGCGCTCTACCACAGCAACTTCAGCACCCCGTTCCTGGAACAGGGCGCCCGTTTTGCCGCGCCGGTGAAACAGGTTTCACCGTTCAACGACAAGGCCAAAGGGGACTTGCCGGACTGGCAGACCTATCGCGCGCCGACCAAGGATTACGACGAGACCGTTTACAACGTCGTGCCATATGGCGATGCCAAGGGCGACACGTTGACTGTGCTGCATAACAAGGCTGGCAGCCTCGGGGTTTCGGTTGGCTTCAATACCCAGCAGTTGCCGGTGTTCTCATTGTGGAAAAACACTGATACCCAGGGGCAGGGGTATGTCACCGGGTTGGAGCCCGGGACGAGTTTTTCCTACAACCGTCGGTATCAACGGCCACTTGGATTGGTGCCGACGATTGGGGTGAAAGAGCAAAAGCAATTCCAGATTCACTACAGCCTATTGGCGGATAAAGGGGCTGTGGATAAGGCATTGGCGCGGGTGAGTGAAATTCAGGGTGGGCGGGCGACTGAGGTGAGGCCGGCGCCGTTGGTGGATTTGAGTAAGGAGTAAGGCCATCAGTTGGCAGTCGGCCGATATTGCAGTGCTTCGGCGAGATGCTCACGAGTAATACCATCGACTTGCTCAAGGTCCGCCAACGTACGCGCAACCTTGAGCAATCTGTGGGCCGCTCGCAGTGACAACGTCAGTCGCTCACAAGCCGATTCCAGCCAGTTTTCATCGGCTGTGGATAACTTGCAGTGCCGACGCAGACCCGGCAGATCAAGGAAAGCATTGGCGCAGCCCTGGCGCTTGTGTTGCCGCTCCCTTGCGTCGGCGACCCGTTTGGCAGCGGTGGCGGTGTCATCACCGGGTTTGGGCAAAGGATTCAACGCCGTGGCTTCCCGAGCGACGGTCAGGTGCAGGTCGATGCGATCCAGCAGCGGCCCGGAGAGTTTGTTGCGGTAGCGCTGGACCATGTCCGGTGTGCAACTGCATTTGCCGCTGGGTTCGCCAAGATATCCACAGGGGCACGGGTTCATCGCGGCGACCAGTTGGAAGCGTGCCGGGAAACGCACGCGGTCTTTGGCGCGGGATATCACGATGTGGCCGGATTCCAGTGGCTCCCGCAAAACCTCCAATACCTTGCGATCAAATTCCGGGAGTTCATCGAGGAATAGAACGCCATGATGGGCGAGGGTGATTTCGCCGGGTTGCGGCTTGGAACCGCCACCCACCAATGCCGGGCCGGAAGCCGAATGATGGGGTTGGCGGAATGGTCGCTGGGGCCAATGACTCAGCGGCATGCAACTGACAACTGATTGAATCGCCGCGACTTCCAGCGCTTCCGCCTCGGCCAAGGGTGGGAGCAGCCCCGGTAAGCGGCTCGCCAGCAAGGTTTTTCCCGTTCCCGGCGGGCCGCTAAAGAGCAAGTTATGAGCGCCCGCCGCCGCAATCAGCAACGCACGTTTGGCCGACAGTTGACCCTGCACTTCATTCAAATCGGGGTAGGGTTTGCTGGCGTACAGCAAGCCATCGGAAACGTAAGGTTCCACGGGCGTATGGCCATTGAAATGTGCCACCGCCTGAAGCAGATGATCCACCGCGATCACCTTTAACCCGGATGCCAGGCACGCCTCTTCGGCATTCGCCCGCGGCACCACCAGCGTTCGCCCGGCCTTGCGCGCCGCCAACGCTGCCGGCAACACACCGCGAACCGCCCGCACTGCGCCCGACAGCGCCAACTCTCCCAAGCATTCCACGTCATCCAGCGTCAACGTCGGCACTTGCACACTGGCCGACAGAATTCCCAAGGCAATCGCCAGATCGAACCGCCCACCGTCCTTCGGCAAATCCGCCGGGGCAAGATTCAATGTGATGCGCCGCGCTGGAAATTGCAGGCCGGAATTGATGATCGCGCTGCGCACCCGATCCTTGCTTTCCTTCACGGCAGCTTCGGGCAAACCGACCATCGTCAGTGACGGCAAGCCGTTGGCCAGGTGGACTTCTACGGTAACGGCGGGGGCATCGACACCAATCTGGGCGCGGCTGTGGACGATGGAGAGGGACATGGTCGTTCCTTGAGCTTTTACGGGAACCGCTTCCTGCGGTTTTTGAAGGGTAGTCGGGTGGTGTGGCGACGCAGGTGCCAAATTTTCGCAGGATGTTGCGAGCGTCTTTCGGGTGGGGGAAAGCTTAAGGGTGTGGGGATTGTCGACGTAATCAGTCGCGGGATGAGGTTGTTGTAGGACGTTGCCTAGAGTGATGAAGGATGTGGCGAAAGCTGAATTGGAGGCGAAAAAAAACCGCCTTGAGTTGGCGGTTTTTTATTTGCAGGCTTCGGTGAGGCCGAGGCCTGCGCTTCCTCAATGGAAACACCCACCAAGGAAAGCCTATTCAAATTTGATCATCTGGGCAAGCGTCAATTACGATCTGCTGATGGTAGAAACTAACAACAGCGAGGAAATGGAGAGGACATTCGCCACTTCATGATTTGATACAACTCGTTAACAGATTTGAAAGGTAAGCATTGAAAGAACTGCGATAGCATTCGCCGCGATGAGGCTCGATGAGTGAGTGATTCCGAAGGGTGGCCGGGAACGTAAAGATTTTCATGTTCCTCAACACGGTGTGAGAATCGTGCCGGCGCTGGTTTTGGGGAGCCCACACCCGGCCGCCTCAATGGAAAACACCCACTTGTATTCCCAAAGGTGCGCGTACACCGGAAAGCGTACTGGAGGTTTGGCCTCACGCAAGGAGGGCCAAAGTATGTCTAAGTTTCTTAAACATATGTGGAGCCTCGTCAGGAACGCGCTATGGGCTTTTCGCCTTTACGAGTTTCTGCGGGACCGCTGGAATGATCCGCAGTAAGGATTGACCCGGCGGAAACCGCCCCGGCTTCGGCTGGGGCGGTTTTTCGATCTGTACGAAACTTAAGAACTCCGCGTTTCGAGCAGGCATCGCTGCTCAATGCTGAATATTCATTATCGGGGTAGGAGGCAACGGGGGCGTAATGACTAAAAACGGTATGCGTCCGGTCCACCCCGGCGAGATCCTCAAAGAGGAATACCTTGAACCTCTGAGCCTAACCGCTGCGGCGTTGGCCAGGGCATTGAGCGTTTCGACGCCGACGGTGAATGACATCGTGCTTCAGCGTCGAGGCGTCAGTGCTGATATGGCTCTCAGATTATCTATCTGCCTGGACACGACTCCCGAGTTTTGGCTGAACCTGCAATCGACTTACGATTTGCGTAAAGCCGAGATTGAACGAGGGGCGGCGATTCGGGATCAGGTTGAGCGTCTTGCGCACTGCGCCTGATCCTCTGCTCTAGAACGAACCCCGCGCTGCAAACGTGGGGTTTTTTGTGTCGTTCAGAATGCCTGGAGCATTCGCGATGCACGCTTCCACCACGGTGCATTCACCGTACGCCTTGGCTGTTCACCCTCCAACAGCATATGCGGCACATCCTGTAACCGAATCCACGGCTGGTTATTCCAGTGCAGCAAGCTCAACGACATCTCTGGCCAGTTCAGCAGGATCAATATCGGGCGTTCGGTTGAGGTCGGTTGCTGGGCGTCTCTGAGGGCTGGCACCACGTCGTGGGTCAGCCATTCGCGCAGGCCTCGGTATTCGGGGCAGTAGTGGTAGATCAGTAGGGCGTAGACGCCGGATTCGCTGATGAGCAGGGTGTTTTCGACGGTGCTGTGGATGAGCATCTGCACGGATTTATGTTGGTCGGGGTCGAGTTTGCGGACGGCGCGTTCGTCGAGGAAGAGGCGCAGGAGTCGGCCGAGGTCGCGGGCGCTGAACCAGGGTTGGTTTTGGAGGAGGAGGGCGTGGAGGTGGAGTTTGTGGCGGGTGAAGATGTGCGGGATTAGATAGCTTTCGTCCATGGTGCAGTTCTCGGGGCAATGAGTAAAACTGCCTCTGATCGTCGCCAAACGAAAAGGGTGGCAGCTATGCGTGGGTTGGCGAACCGGTGCACCCCAAACCGGCAGACCCGAAGGTCTCCCACGCACAGCCGCCATAATTCGAGATGGGAAAAATTCCCTGCGAATGTGGTCGCGGTGCGTCGGGGATTTCCAGGTCGCCAAACCCAGTGCTGAATAAGTCAGCTGAGAATGAGCTTAGGACCCGGCGCTTTGCGACGCTATCGGACGGCGGTGTGATCGTTGTAGGACGTTGCCGAGATGGTTGCGGGGCTTAGGATCAAAAGATCGCAGCCTTCGGCAGCTCCTACGGGGGTGGTCTGTTGAGTGTGGGATGGTTGGGGGACCGAGGCGACCCCATTCGCGAGCAAGCCCGCTCCCACAGGGGATCGCGTTTCACATTAGGATCAGAGGTGTTATTCGGCAGGAGGATTCAGCTTCGCTTCAAGCTCCGCAACCTTCGCCTCAAGGCTTTCTAGTCGCGCCCGAGTGCGTGCGAGCACCACCATCTGACTATCAAACTCTTCCCGGCTCACCAGATCCAGCTTGCTGAAGCCGCTCTGCAGCAAGGCTTTAAACTGGCTTTCGATTTCGCTTTTCGGCAGCGGGGTTTCGCCGCTGAAGAGGCGGGAGGCGGTGCCGCTCAGGGCGTCGAGGAAGTCTTTGGGCGCGAGCATGGGGAAAGTCCTGGAAACAATGGCGGGCAGTGTATCACGCAGTGTCTATAGTCAAATCCGCAGGCACGGATGCACGCTTTTCGCGCAGGCGGACGGACGGCGGCGCACTGTTGTTGTGCGTAATGTCGTTGGCATTTGTGGGAAGTGGCTTGCAGCCGCGGCCAAAGGGTTGAATTCAGTAGGTTTTGGCGAGATGGCAAGCTTTCTGCTTAGTCGCTAGTGACCCATGCACTGATGCAGTCGCTGTGACGAATGCAGTGCGCCACGCGAAACGGGGAAGTTTCGTACGGAGTGGTTAGCTGGCGTCGGACGGGCAGGTAAGGCCGACGATGCGTTACAAAGCCAGGCACTGCGCTTAGACTTGAGACGGGTTTGTTTTCCTGGGGCAAGTCCACCAATTCGGGAGAGAGTTTTCATGAAGCTAGTCACTGCCATCATCAAGCCGTTCAAACTGGACGATGTACGCGAGTCGTTGTCCGAGATCGGCGTGCAGGGCATTACCGTTACTGAAGTCAAAGGCTTCGGTCGGCAGAAGGGTCACACCGAGCTGTATCGCGGCGCGGAGTACGTGGTCGATTTTCTGCCCAAGGTGAAGATTGATGTCGCCATTGACGACAAGGATCTTGATCGGGTTATCGAGGCGATAACCAAGGCCGCCAACACCGGCAAGATTGGTGACGGCAAGATCTTCGTGGTCAATCTGGAACAGGCGATTCGCATCCGTACCGGCGAAACCGATACCGACGCAATCTAAGCCGCCACAAACCCAACGCCCCAGGAGAAAACAATATGACTCTGCGTAAATTCGCAGGGCTAGGAGCCCTGTTGTCCCTCGTAATGCCCAGCCTGGCTATGGCGGCAGACGAAGTGGCGGCCCCAGTCCTCAATTCCGGCGATACCGCCTGGATGCTGACCTCGACGGCCCTCGTGCTGTTCATGACCATTCCCGGCCTCGCGCTGTTCTACGGCGGCATGGTTCGCTCCAAAAACATTCTTTCCGTGATGATGCAGTGCTTCGCCATTACCGGTCTGATCAGCATCCTGTGGGTCATTTATGGCTACAGCGTTGCGTTCGACACCACCGGCATGGAACAGGGCGTCGTCAACTTCAACTCGTTCTTCGGCGGCATGGGCAAGGCGTTCCTCGCCGGCATCACGCCTGCCAGCATCACCGGTCCGGCCGCGCTGTTTCCTGAAGCAGTGTTCGTGACCTTCCAGATGACCTTCGCCATCATCACCCCGGCGCTGATCGTCGGTGCCTTCGCCGAGCGGATGAAGTTCTCCGCGATGCTGGTCTTCATGGGTATCTGGTTCACCCTGGTTTACGCACCGATTGCGCACATGGTCTGGTCCGGTAACGGCGGCCTGCTGTGGGACTGGGGCGTGCTGGACTTCGCGGGCGGCACCGTGGTGCACATCAACGCCGGTGTGGCCGGTCTGATCTGCTGCCTGGTACTGGGTAAGCGCAAAGGTTTCCCGACCACTCCGATGGCACCGCATAACCTCGGTTACACCCTGATGGGCGCGGCCATGCTGTGGGTCGGCTGGTTCGGCTTCAACGCCGGTTCCGCCGCCGCGGCCAACGGCACTGCCGGTATGGCGATGCTGGTCACCCAGATTGCAACCGCCGCCGCTGCACTGGGCTGGATGTTCGCGGAGTGGATCACCCACGGCAAACCAAGTGCACTGGGTATCGCGTCTGGTGTGGTCGCCGGTCTGGTGGCAATCACCCCGGCTGCTGGCACCGTGGGCCCGATGGGCGCGCTGGTCATCGGTCTGGCGGCTGGCGTGGTGTGCTTCTTCTGCGCCACCACCCTGAAACGCAAACTCGGATATGACGACTCTCTGGATGCCTTCGGCGTGCACGGTATCGGCGGTATCCTCGGCGCGATCCTGACCGGTGTGTTCGCTGCACCGTCCCTGGGTGGCTTCGGCACCGTTACCGACATCGCCGCACAAGTCTGGATTCAAACCAAAGGCGTGGGCTTCACGGTGATCTACACCGCGATCGTCACCTTCATCATTCTCAAGGTCCTGGATGCCGTCATGGGTCTGCGTGTGACCGAGGAAGAAGAAGCGGTTGGCCTCGATCTGGCACAACACAACGAACGCGGCTACAACTTGTAAGACGCGCACAAAAAAACTTGCCCGGCTTGCCGGGCATTTTTTTGTCCGGGATTTGTCATTAAAGCGGTAGCTGAAAGGTTTTTTCCTACGGCTTATGTCGTGTTTACGGCGAGCGTTTTTCTGGGGCGAAAAACTTACAGCAATGCAGGAATATTAGGGCCTTTGTTTTTTCCCTGAGCGCGCTAGAATGCGCCCCGAACGTGCGGAGAACTGTATGTGGCAACAGACTCTGATTACTCTGCGGGCAAGGCCCCGGGGCTTTCATCTGGTAACGGACGAGTTACTCGCCGGCCTGCCTGAACTCAAGGCGTGTCGGGTCGGTCTGTTGCATTTGTGGCTGCAGCATACCTCGGCGTCGTTGACCATCAACGAGAACGCCGATCCGGCGGTACGTCGCGACTTCGAACGATTTTTCAATCGTCTGATCCCACAAGGAACAGACGGCTATGAGCATAACGACGAAGGCCTGGACGACCTCCCGGCGCACTTCAAGGCCAGCGTGCTTGGCTGTCAGCTCAGTTTGCCGATATCGGCGGGCCGACTGGCGTTGGGGACCTGGCAAGGCGTTTATCTGGGCGAGCACCGTGATTTTGGCGGTGCCCGTAAAGTCCTCGCCACCGTGCACGGTGAAGGGGCATAAGTCGCTGGTTGCCAGCGACTGTTGATTTTTTTCCGGCAGCCTTCGACAGATGGCGAAGCTGGGCTATAACTAATCTGCTTTTCGCAAGTCATGAGGTAGAACATGAGCGACGATGATCTGGAAAACGACGACCTCGAAGTAGGTGACGAAGACGAGGCCGAAGAAGGCTTGGAAGCAGCAGCGGAAGACGTTGCTGACGACGATGGCGGTGAAACGCCGGTTCCGACCGCCAAAGGCAAGGCCAAGGCTGCTGTGTCAGTCGATGAGCTGCCAAGCGTCGAAGCCAAAAACAAGGAGCGCGACGCCCTGGCCAAGGCCATGGAAGAGTTCCTGGCCAAAGGTGGCAAGGTGCAGGAAGTGGAGGCCAATGTGGTCGCCGATCCGCCCAAGAAACCTGACAACAAGTACGGCAGCCGGCCTATCTAAGCGCTTGCTACCTGCTTGCTGAAAAAGCCCGCCGTCGCTGCGGGCTTTTTCATGGGCGAAACATAATGCTTGAATTCACCACAATCTCCTGTGGGAGCGGGCTTGCTCGCGAAGGCGGTGTGTCAGTCGATATCAATGCTGACTGACACGGCCCCTTCGCGAGCAAGCCCGCTCCCACATTTTGATTGTTGGAGTTCACAAAATCTGTGTTCGAAACAGGTCACCCGTAGGAGCGAGGCTTGCCCGCGAAGAGGCCATCACTTTCAAAATGGATGAGGCTGATCCAGCGCTTTCGCGAGCAAGCTCTGCTCCTACAGGTTTGGTGTCAAGCGGAAGCGGCATTCCAGCGCGCCAGCAACGCTGGCAAATCGGTCAGGCTGCGAATCTCCGCATCCGGCAAGCGATCCGCTTCCCAGGCTTTGCCCGTCGGGTTGAACCAGATCGCGCGTAGGCCTGCCTGTTGGGCGCCAGCAATGTCATCCCCCGGATGATCGCCAATGTGCACCGCCGTCTCGGCTGTCGCGCCGCCGCGTTGCAAGGCCTCATGAAACAGCCGCGCATCGGGCTTGGCGATGCCGATGTCTTCGGCGCACAGCGCGAACTTGAAGTAGTCCGCCAGCCCCAGCCGACGCACATCGGCGTTGCCATTGGTGACCACGCCGAGGGCGTAATGGTTGGCCAGGGTTTCCAGAGTCGGCTGCACTTCCGGGAAGATTTGCAATTGATGCCGGGCGTGCAAAAACACTTCAAAACTCTGATCCGCCAGGTCTGAAGCCTGATCGTGGTCATAACCGGCCTCTTCCAATGCATGGAACAGCACCCGCCGGCGCAGGGCGCTGATGCGGTGTTTGAGGCTCGGTTCGTTGCTCAGCACCCGCTCACGGATGGCCCATAAATGCTCCACCGGCACAGCGCCCAGGTTTGGTGCATGCTCGGTCAGCCATTCACGCAACGTGGCTTCGGCGCTGACGATCACCGGGGCGGTGTCCCACAGGGTGTCGTCGAGGTCGAAGGTGATCAACTGGATTCTCATGACTCATCGCCTTTGATTCGTTTGGCCCGCGGATGGGCGCTGTCGTAGACCGTTGCCAGGTGCTGGAAGTCCAGGTGGGTGTAGATCTGGGTGGTCTTGATGTCCGAGTGGCCGAGCAGTTCCTGCACCGCGCGCAGGTCTTGCGAGGATTCCAGCAAGTGGCTGGCGAAGGAGTGCCGCAGCATGTGCGGGTGCAGGTTTTGCCCCAGTTCGCGTGCGCCGGCGGCTTTGACCCGCACTTGTATCGCCCGTGGGCCGAGGCGTCGGCCTTGCTGGCTGACAAACACCGCGTCGTCGGCCGGGTTGGTCATGGCTCGAAGCGGCAGCCACAACTCCAGCGCTTCGCGCGCCTTTTTGCCCACCGGCAGCAGGCGCGTCTTGCTGCCCTTGCCGAGCACTTGAACCATGCCGTCAGCCAGATCGAGCTGATCCAGATTCAACCCGGTCAGCTCCGAAAGCCGCAAACCCGAGGAATAGAACAGCTCCAGAATCGCCTGATCCCGACGCGCCAGAAAGTCATCCTCGACCGCACCTTCCAGCAGTTGCAGCGCGCGGTCGGTGTCGAGGGTTTTCGGCAGGCGTCGTTCGCCCTTGGGCGGCGCCAGGCCGTTGGCCGGGTCGTGATCGCACAGGCCTTCACGATTCAGGTAGTGATAGAGCCCGCGCACCGCCGACAGCAACCGCGCCAGGCTGCGGGATGATTGGCCCTGGGAATGCAGGCGCGCGATCAGGCTGCGCAGGCGCTGAATATCCAGTCCCGCCCAGCTGTCGATGTTCTGTTTAACGCACCAGCCCAGCACTTTGTCGAGGTCGCGACGGTAGGCGTACAGCGTATGCGGCGACACCTGTCGCTCACTGCGCAGGTGTTCGCAGTAAGCGTCCAGTTGCCGTTCCACGATCAGCGTACCGAGCGCAGGGAGTTGTTGACCCGTGGCAGCACGCGACCCATGACTTCGGCGATGTAGCTCAGGAACAGCGTTCCCACCGAACTCTTGTAGTGCTGCGGATCACGACTGGCGATGGCCAAAACGCCGTGGATACCTTGATGGCTGATGGCGACGACGGCGGTGGAGCCGATCTGCTTGCGTTGTTCTTCGCCGAACAGGAAGTCCAGTTCATGCTCACGCAGGCTGCCGCTGACGCTCTTGTCTTCCGAGAGCAAACCGCCGATAGCCGTTTGCGCTTCGGCGTGCGTGGCCCAGCGGCCGACCGGCATCGGGTTGTCGCCCAGCAGGATGAGGCTGACGAAAGGCACCTGGAAGTCCTGGCGCAGGCTGTCTTCGACGCTGATCACCACGTCTTCCAGGCTGGCGGCGTCCATCAGGGTGAGAATCAGGCGACGGGTCTTGTCGAAGAGACGATCGTTGTCGCGCGCCACGTCCATCAGGTGCGACAGGCGATGACGCAGCTCGATGTTGCGGTCGCGCAGGATGGTCATCTGGCGTTCCACCAGCGACACGGTATCGCCGCGCTGGTGGGGAATGCGCAAGGCCGGGAGCAGTTCTTCGTGCTCGACGAAGAAATCCGGATGAGCCTCCAGGTACGCGGCAATCGCCGCCGCCTCAAGGCTTTCGGAAGGAGATTCGTCGGGCTGTGGGGCGGGGACCTGGGGCTTATCTTTCATGGATTTGGCTCTCTCAAAGACGCACTTGTCCTTCATATACGCGGACTGCCGGGCCAGTCATCAAGACTGGTTGGCCAGAGCCTGCCCATTCAATGGACAGGCGCCCGCCGGGCAGGTCGATCAATAGCGGCGAATCCATCCACCCCTGGCTGATCGCGGCCACCGCGGCAGCACAGGCGCCGGTGCCGCAGGCCTGGGTTTCCCCGGCCCCACGTTCCCAGACGCGCAACTGCGCACGGTTGCGGTCGATGACTTGGAGAAAACCGACGTTGACCCGCGCCGGGAAGCGCGGATGGTGTTCGATTTTCGGTCCCAGTTCATGCACCGGTGCGTTATTGATGTCATTGACCCGCAGCACGGCATGGGGGTTGCCCATGGACACTGCCGCCAGCTCCACCGTAGTGCCGTCGACTTCGAGCTGATAGCTCAAGGCCTGGCCTTCGGCTTCGAACGGGATGTCGGCCGGCACCAGGCGCGGCGCGCCCATGTCGACGCTGATCTGGCCGTCGCTGCGGATATCCAGTTCGATGATGCCGCTTTTGGTTTCGACGCGAATCTGCCGCTTGGCGGTCAGGCGTTTGTCGAGCACGAAGCGGGCGAAGCAGCGCGCACCGTTGCCGCACTGCTCCACTTCGGAACCGTCGGAGTTGAAGATCCGGTAGCGGAAATCCACGTCCGGATTGCTCGGCGCTTCGACGATCAGCAACTGGTCGAAACCGATACCCGTATGCCGATCGCCCCATTGCTTGGCGTGCTTGGGCAGAATGTGCGCGTGCTGGCTGACCAGGTCGAGGACCATGAAGTCATTGCCCAGGCCGTGCATCTTGGTAAAACGCAGCAGCATGGTTTTACTCCGGCAGCAGGCTTTCGCCAGCAAACAACTCGGCTACCGTCTCACGGCGACGCACTTCAAATGCCTGATCACCGTCCACCAACACTTCGGCGGTACGCCCGCGGGTGTTGTAGTTGGAACTCATGACAAACCCATAGGCACCGGCCGAATGCACGGCCAGCAAGTCACCTTCTTCCAGGGCCAGTTCACGCTCCTTGGCCAGGAAGTCGCCCGTTTCGCAGATCGGCCCGACGATGTCGTAGGCGCGAGCGGCGGTGTCACGCGGGCGCACAGCGGTGACGTCCATCCAGGCCTGGTACAGCGCCGGGCGGATCAGGTCGTTCATGGCCGCGTCGACGATGGCGAAGTCTTTGTGTTCGGTGTGCTTGAGGTACTCGACCTGGGTCAGCAACACGCCGGCATTGGCGACGATGTAGCGGCCCGGTTCGAACACCAGGGCCAGGTCGCGACCGTCGCAGCGCTCGCGCACGGCTTTGATGTAGTCGGCCACCAGTGGCGGCTCTTCATCGCGATAACGCACGCCGACGCCGCCACCGAGGTCGATGTGACGCAGGTAAATGCCGCATTCGCCGAGACGATCGATCAAGCCCAGCAGGCGATCAAGGGCATCGAGGAACGGTGGCAGGCTGGTCAGTTGCGAGCCGATGTGGCAATCGACACCGAGCACTTCCAGGTTCGGCAGTTGCGCGGCGCGGATGTACACGTCTTCGGCGTCGGCGATGGCGATGCCGAACTTGTTCTCTTTAAGACCGGTGGAGATGTACGGGTGGGTGCCGGCATCGACGTCCGGGTTCACGCGCAGCGAGATTGGCGCGCGAACGCCCAGCTCGGCGGCGACCACCTGCAGGCGTTCCAGCTCGTCGGTGGATTCGACGTTGAAGCAATGCACGCCGACTTCCAGGGCGCGACGCATGTCTTCGCGGGTCTTGCCGACACCGGAGAACACGATTTTGTCAGGGCTGCCGCCAGCGGCCAGGACGCGTTCCAGCTCGCCACGGGAGACGATGTCAAAACCGGCGCCGAGACGCGCCAGGACATTCAGTACACCGAGGTTGGAGTTGGCTTTGACGGCAAAGCACACCAGGTGCGGCACGCCTGCCAGTGCATCGGCATACGCCAGGTACTGGGCTTCGATGTGGGCGCGGGAGTAGACGTAGGTCGGTGTGCCAAAGCGCTCGGCGATGGCGGACAGGGCAACACCTTCCGCGAACAGCTCACCGTCACGGTAATTAAAAGCGTCCATGGCGTTCCCTTATTGGTAGACGTCGTGCTTGTGTGCTTTGGAAGCAGGCTGCTTTTGCGAAGACTGGGCCTGCTCGGCAGGGTCCTGGTTTTCGTCAGGCAGGTACAGCGGGCCTTTTTGGCCACAGGCCGACACAAGACAGGCGACCGCGAGGAGCGCGGCAAGGGAAGAGATCAGGCGCTTCATGGCGAAATCCTTGAAAATGCGTTAATTGCGCCGGAGTATACCGGCCACCCGGCAGCTTGCCTATGTAACGCGGCTCCCGTCCGGCGGGGCTTGGCTCGATGTGGGTGGTTATGTGCAATCCCTTGTGGGAGCGGGCTTGCTCGCGAAAGCGGTGGTTCAGTCAACAAACCTGTTGCATGTGCCGGCCCCTTCGCGAGCAAGCCCGCTCCCACAGGGACCGCGTTTGATGTACCTATATCGACGCTTGGTCGTTATCCTTTGCAATCACCGGGGCTCGCCCGTATCTTGCGGCGCTTGAGCGTGATCAGACACTTTTTGAGGTTCCTGCAATGAGTTTGACCGAAGCCCGTTTCCACGACCTGGTCGATGCCACCCAGCAATCGCTGGAAGATATTTTCGACGAGAGTGACCTGGATATCGATCTGGAGAGCTCGGCCGGTGTGCTCACCGTCAAGTTCGAGAACGGCAGCCAGTTGATCTTCAGCCGCCAGGAGCCGTTGCGTCAGCTGTGGCTGGCCGCGGTGTCCGGTGGGTTCCACTTCGACTATGACGAAGAGAGCGAGCGCTGGATGTGCGACAAGAGCGAAGAGCAGTTGGGTGAAATGCTTGAGCGCATCGTCAAGCAGCAGGCCGGCGCCGAATTCGATTTTGAAGGTTTGTGAGATCGTGACTGAGCCTGCACCGGTTCGCCCGCCCAAGCCGCTCTACAGCAATGTCAGCCCGGCGGTGCCTTCGCCGTGCAGCGGCGTGTGCCGGCTGGATGAGCAGAAAGTGTGCCTGGGTTGTTTTCGCCATGTGGAAGACATCCGCGAATGGCGCTCGGCGGATGACGACCGCCGGCGGGTTATCTGCGTCCAGGCGGCGGACCGCAAACATAACGGTTGACCCTTTCTCTCGCCTGTAATGCCATTCCCACTGTAGGAGCTGCCGAAGGCTGCGATCTTTTGATCTGCCTTCGGCGCAACCTCTAAAGATCAAAAGATCGCAGCCTTCGGCAGCTCCTACAGGGGCATGCGTCGATTGCGAATAGCGATTGAGCAGGCCGTCCGGTGCCCGCTTGTATATTTATTGAGCTGTGATAGTGTCCAGAAACGCCTCAACCCATCGAGGCTCGTGAAAACCCCGCCTTTTTCTGGCGGGGTTTTGCTTTTTTTGTGCAGAAGAAAGGAGTCTGCCCGGATCATGACCGTACCTTCCATCACCCTTACCCGTCTGGACGTGCAACGTCTGGAGCGCCTGATCGACAGCCTGGATGACACGCTGCCGGGCGTTATCGCGCTGCAAACCGAACTGGATCGCGCCGATACACTGGTCGGTCACGATGAAGTGCCCGCCGATGTCGTGACCATGAATTCGCGCGTGCATTGCCGCGAAGAAATCAGTGGCAAGGACTACCACCTGACGCTGGTTTATCCCAAGGATGCCAATGCCGACGAAGGCAAGATTTCCATTCTGGCGCCGGTGGGCAGTGCCTTGCTCGGCCTGAAAGTCGGTCAGCACATCGACTGGCCGGCACCGGGCGGCAAGACGCTGAAGCTGACCCTGCTGGAAGTTGAATCACAGCCAGCCCATGGCGGCGACTTCCCGGAATAAATCCCCTCAGGCCTGCTCCAGCGCTTCGTTCAACGCGCGCTCCAGGTCGGCCTTGTAGCGCAGATACAAATTGCTTGAACTCTGCCCATCACCGAGCAGGCCCGAGAGGTCCAGGTCGGTGATGTAGCAGCGGTAGCGCTCTGTCTCGCGGCGCTGATCGATGATTTCCCGGGCGACCACGCTAAACAGCTGATCGCCAAACTCCAGTTCCGAAAACTCCCGCTGATTGCAATACAACGTGACCTGCACCTGACCCGGTGCGGCTTTGCCGATGATCGCCTGCACGTCGTAGAACGGTTTGTTGACCGGCGTTTGCGGCGCTGGCCGCGCTTCGACCCGACGTGCGCGTCCGGAACCGGATGGCAATAACTGGTAATACAAAGTTTCGAGGCTCAGGGGCTGGGCGGCATCCATCGGCAGCAAGGCGTCCCGGCGATACTGGATCGATTGCAGGAAGCGTTGCAGCGGCACCAACAGGCTTTGCTCGTCGTGATAGGGCAGGCGCTGCTGCCACAGCGCATTGAATTCATCCAGCACATACAGATCGGCCTGCTGCTCGTTGATCCGGTAGAACACCTGAATGCATTCGGGCTGGCCCATCGGCAACAGCAACGCGAGGTCTTGTTCTTCGAGGGCCATCGGGTCCAGATGCAGCGGGCTGTAGCTCGCCAGCTCTTCGCCCAGGTAGTCGAACAGCGCCGGCAGAGTGGCGAGGGCGATGTGATTGACCTGGCCGGGGACCAGTTCCAGCACGTGATAATGCTGCTGGACCTGAATCAGATAGCGATGATTGAGTTTGCTCAACAGCAGGTTTTGCGCGGTATCGAGGATTTCTTCGACCCGGCGCGCGATAAATTGAGCGCGGTTGTGGCAGAAACAACGGACCCGCAAGCGCGGTTGATCCAGGCCTTTGGGCAGGTTGTTGAGGTAATCGCGCAGGCAGTCGAGCAGCGCGTGCGGCCCGTCATAGCGGCTGACCAGTACTTCGTTCCAACTGTTGAGCGTGACTTGATCCAGTGTCAGCACCAGGTTTTCCCGCACGCCGGCGTAACTCAGGGAGTCGGTGCGCTCGGTGGTCATCAGGATGTTCAAGTCGCGGTGATGCTTGAGCGGATCGACGCCGACATTCACCAGGATCAGCACTTCGTTGGGCACGGCGGCGCGCAGTAATGGCTCCTCGGCAACGGTGCTCAGGGGCAGGGCGACGCTTTGTTGCAGGCTGCCGAGCAGGTTGAACAGTTCGAATTCGCTCAAATCGCTGGTGCCGGGGTGCAAGGCCAGGCGCGTGCTGCTGTCGATCACGCCGTTGCGGTGGCACCAGGTCAGCAGTTCGAGCAGTTGGCGGCTGCGTTTGATCGGCGCGAAATGCTCCCATTCATGGGCGTTCAGGCTGCCGTTGTATAAGCCCCATTGGGTTTGCCCAGGTTCTTTCTTGTTCGGTGCCTGCACCAGCGTGAGCGTGTCTTCAGCCAGGTCCGGGGCAATGCCCGGGTTGATGAATTCGACCTTGTCGGCCTTACGCTCGAACGCCGCGTACAACCGCC
The DNA here is from genome assembly GCF_018449725.1 of Pseudomonas sp. dw_612. Lineage (GTDB taxonomy): Bacteria > Pseudomonadota > Gammaproteobacteria > Pseudomonadales > Pseudomonadaceae > Aquipseudomonas. Next base: position 383,513 of record NZ_JAAVVC010000003.1, read on the forward strand.
GACCGAGCACATTGAGGTCGCGCTTGTTGATCAGGCTGACGGTTTGCTCGGTGCGGGCGAACTGGGTCAGGAAGCGGTAGCTGTAATTCAATTCGTTGACCAGCGCTCGGCGTTCGGCGCTGACCTGGCGGACTTTCCACTGGCTGCGGCTGTCGAGCAGCGCCAGTTGCCGTTGATCCCAGTGCCATTCGCTGGCCAGGCGTTCCAGCAGCGAACGCTGCCAACTCGCGGTGCGACTGTTGCTGCCGGTGAGCTTGCGATTAACCTTCAGGTACAGCGCGCGGCGCACCAATTCCAGACGCTCCGGTTCGCCACGGGCGGTCAAGTATTCCTCGATGCGCCGGTAGACCACGATGTACGGGTCCAGCTCATCGAGGTCCAGCCGATTGGCGAACACCGCCTGCTTGAAACGCAGGCTCAGGCAGTGGACCTTGGGGTGTTCGCTGGCGTAGACCTCGGTCAGCAGCAGTTTGAGCACCGACTTGTACGGCGACTCGATGCCCTTGAACAACTGCCAGAGTCCGGCGCCGATGAATTCTCCCGGCGGAATGTGCGCCAGATGCCCCAGGTCCAGGGTTTCGTCGGCGCGGATGAAACGCTTGGAAATCAGCGTGTGGGTGTACTGGAGGTAACCCGCCTCTTCGTAGACGGGCACCAGCCACCAGATCGGCGTGCGCCCGGCCAGCCAGATCGCGGTGCGATAAAACTCGTCCAGCAACAGATAGTGCTGAGTGGTGCCGCAGTCTTCGGAACTCAGTTGTGTATCCCGTTCCCCGTGCATGAAACGGGTCGGGTCAATCAGGAAGAAATGCGCCTCGGCGCCCTGGCTGGCGGCCCAGGTTTCGAGCAACTGGCATTTTTTGCGCAGCTCGTTGAGTTCGTTTTCGCTCAAGTCCGGGCCGTGGCAGACCCACACGTCCATGTCGCTCTGATCGGCCTGGGCCAGGGTGCCGAGGCTGCCCATCAGGAACAGGCCATGAATCGGTCGCGGCGGATTGCTGCCGTGGCGCGGTTTGTAGGAGAACGAACGGGTCAGGCGCTGGGCTTCGGCGAGGGTGTTGGTGTCGGGTTCGTAATTCGACAGCCCGGCCGGCGTGCTGCCGGAAACGTAACCGGGCAACAGCGGATGATTGACGTGGAAAAACAGCGGCAGCAGGGTCAACACCCCTTGTTGGCGCGTCGACAATCCTTCCATGGCGCGGGCCATGCGGCCTTCGTTGAGTTTCAGAAAACGGGCGCGCAGCTGACTGAGAACCTTACGGTCGATTCCCTCGTCCAGATCGGGGCGGATTTCATGGGTGCGGGTCATGTCAGCTCAAACCGGCTCGCGAAGCTCGGACGTAGGGGTCTGCGGATGAGGGGCAGTTTAGCGCCTCGGCTCCGGGACATTTAAGCTGTATTTGTATTTCTGGCGTCAAATTTCTATCGCGAAGCGACAAGCTGCCCGCGGAAATCCCGTAGCGGGGGTTTCCGTGGGCGATGCGATGACTTTTAGGCTGTTTCCTGAACGCTCAAAATGGTCAGAACGGTTTGTACATTTTGCGCGGCGTCACGACCCAGGCTGGTCAGGTAACCGCCATCGGGCTGGTCGATCAGTTCTTTTTCGTACAGGCGTTGGGCGGCGGCAATGGCTTTCGGGGCAGCGGTCTGATGAATTTTCAAACCTTCCTGGGAACTGTCCAGGTTGAAGAGGGCGAGGATTTCCAGTTCGGCAACCAACTCAGGGGTAAGCGACATAAGGACTCCAGACTTTCTAGGAATTGGACGACAGCGCCCCTAAGGTGAGCCCACTCGTGCGGCATGTCCAGTGCTGGCAGCAGGGTTTTTTCGCCTCGGGAAGCATTCCCCGATAACGGGGTGCGTACCAGTGTAGACAGGGTCTGGGGAAAGGCAGGAAGGATGGGTGACAAATTGTGTGGGAGAGGGCTTGCTCGCGAATGCGGTGTGTCAGGCGCCAACAATGTTGACTGACATACCGCATTCGCGAGCAAGCCCGCTCCCACAAGGGATTCGCTTACTTCTTTTCTGGCGGCAACTCTGGCAGCGCGCGCAACGCGGTTTCGTACCATTCGGTGTTAAACGCGCGGTCTTCTTCGAGGATCGCGTCGATTTCCACCGCCAGCACATGGGCCATCAGGTTGAGGATTTCTTCACGCTCGTAACCCACCAGGGTCAGTTTGTTGAAGGTTGCCTTGGCGGCCGGCGGGTTGTCGCTTTCGATCTGGTTTTCAATCGCTTCGATCAGGGTGTTCTCGGCGAATTCTTCTTCGTCGATCTCGATGTCTGTTGGCTCGCTCATGGCAGGCTCCTCAAGTTAAGGCGGGCAGTTTACCTGCATTCAGCGCTGTGATGCTGCTGGCAAGAAACGCCCGGGCGTTCTATAAACAGGCACTGCCCACCCCGCACGGCCTGGAGGCTTTGTGATGCTCAAGCTTTATGGATTTTCCGTCAGCAACTACTACAACATGGTGAAACTGGCGCTGCTGGAGAAGGGACTGCCATTCGAAGAAGTGCTGTTTTACCCCGGCCCGAGTCCCGAGGCACTGGCCATCAGCCCCCGCGGCAAGGTGCCGGTGCTGGGTGTGGAACAGGGTTTCGTCAACGAAACCGCCGTCATTCTCGAGCACATCGAGCAAACCCAAAAAGGTACACCGCTGCTGCCGAGCGATCCTTTCGAGCGTTCACAAGCCCTGGCGCTGGCCAAGGAAATCGAGCTGTACATCGAACTGCCGGGCCGCGCCTGTTACGGCGAAGCCTTTTTCGGCTCGCCCGTGCCGGACGCGATCAAGGACAAAACCAAAGCCGAATTGTTGCTGGGCTTTGCCTCGCTGGGCAGGCACGGCAAGTTCGCCCCTTATGTAGCGGGTGACAGCCTGAGCATTGCGGATTTGTATTTCCTCTACAGCGTGCCGCTGGCCTGTGCAGTCGGGCAGAAGCTGTTCGGGATCGACCTGTTGGCCGAGATGCCGGCGGCCAAGGCGTTGCTGGAACGTCTGGAGCAGAACCCGCATGTGCAGCGGATTGCGGCGGACAAGGAGGCGGCGATGCCAGCGTTTTTAGCGATGGTCGCGTCCAAGAAGTAGGTTTTTGTAGCGTCTTTTAAACCGCATTCGCGAGCAAGCCCGCTCCCACAGTGAATCTTTGGTGTTCACACAATGTGTGTCCACCGCCAATCCAATGTGGGAGCGGGCTTGCTCGCGAAGCTTTTGGCGGTTTAGCGGCTGGCGAGCAACGCCTGGCCGCGCGCCACTGCCTGCTTGACCTGCGCCGGCGCAGTCCCGCCGATATGGTCGCGGGCATTCACCGAGCCTTCCAGGGTCAGCACGGCAAACACGTCCTGATCGATCTGGTCGCTGAACTTGCGCAGTTCTTCCAAGCTCATTTCCGCCAGGTCCTTGCCGCTTTCCACGCCGTACTTCACCGCATGGCCAACGATTTCGTGGCAGTCACGAAACGGCAGGCCACGGCGTACCAGGTAGTCCGCCAGGTCGGTGGCGGTGGAGAAACCGCGCAGGGCCGCTTCGCGCATCATCGCGTGCTTAGGCTTGATCGCGGGGATCATGTCGGCAAAGGCCCGCAGCGAGTCGCGCAGGGTGTCGGCGGCGTCGAACAGCGGCTCTTTGTCTTCCTGGTTGTCCTTGTTGTAGGCCAGCGGTTGGCCCTTCATCAAGGTCAGCAGCCCCATCAGAGCGCCGAACACACGACCGGTCTTGCCGCGAACCAGCTCCGGCACGTCCGGGTTTTTCTTTTGCGGCATGATCGAGCTGCCGGTGCAGAAACGGTCCGGCAGATCGATGAACTGGAATTGCGCGCTGGTCCACAGCACCAGTTCTTCGGAGAAGCGCGACAAGTGCATCATCGCGATGCTCGCGGCCGAGCAGAATTCAATCGCGAAGTCACGATCGGACACGTTGTCCAGGGAGTTGCCGCCGACGGCGTCGAAGCCCAACAGCTGAGCCGTGAACTCACGGTCGATCGGGTAGGTGGTGCCCGCCAGCGCGGCGCTGCCCAGGGGCATGCGGTTGGTGCGCTTGCGGCAGTCCACCAGGCGTTCGTAATCGCGGCTGAGCATTTCGAACCAGGCCAGCATGTGATGCCCGAAGGTCACTGGCTGCGCGGTTTGCAGGTGGGTGAAGCCCGGCATGATGCTGCCGGCTTCGCGCTCGGCCTGCTCCAGCAGACCTTTTTGCAGGCGGGTGATTTCGGCCAGGATCAGGTCGATCTCGTCGCGCAGCCACAGGCGAATGTCGGTGGCGACCTGGTCGTTGCGGCTGCGGCCGGTGTGCAGCTTTTTACCGGTCACGCCGATGCGGTCGGTCAGGCGCGCCTCGATGTTCATGTGCACGTCTTCGAGGTCGATGCGCCAGTCGAACTGGCCGGCCTCGATTTCACCCTGGATGGTCTTCAGGCCATCGGTGATGCTGTCGCGCTCGGCATCGGTCAGCACGCCGACCTTGGCCAGCATGGTGGCGTGGGCGATCGAGCCCATGATGTCGTGGCGATACAGGCGCTGGTCGAAAGTGACGGAGGCGGTGAAGCGGGCGACGAAGGCGTCGACGGGTTCACTGAAGCGGCCGCCCCAGGACTGATTGGTCTTGTCAGTGCTCATGAATTCGCTCGTATCGGCTTGAAGAAAGTTGGCGTTGAACGCTGTGGCGGATAATAACAGGGTTGCCAATCCTGTCGCTGACACTGGTCGATACGTTTTTTTCTCATGCGCAGGCCCATACTCGAAGGAACGCCAGAGAGAATTGCGCAACGATATTTTTCATTTGAGCAATATCGCGCCGGCAACCGTCTACAGTTGGACAGTAGGAACAGCGCACTTCTGTGCGCCGCCGCTGCCTATAAAAAGAGGGGGTGTTCGTATTGTGTATCAGCAAACCCTACGGCGATGCCTCGCCAACGCGGGCCTGGGCCGCCAATCGCCCCGCAGATGAAAATTTAGCCGCCGGTCTCGCGGCACTTTTTGGCCCTCGCGCCAGTCTTAGCGTGGATCGCGGTGACGGATGTCACTTCACCTGTCTACGCTATCCTTGTGCGAGACTCACGCAGGAATCCAGCGCAATATGAATGTCCTGATCGTTGATGACGAACCCCTAGCCCGCGAGCGCCTGAGCCGAATGGTCGGCGAACTCGAGGGATACAGTGTCATGGAACCCGGTGCCACGAACGGCGAAGAGGCGTTGGCGCTGATCGACAGTCACAAGCCGGATATCGTGTTGCTCGATATCCGCATGCCAGGCCTCGATGGCCTGCAAGTGGCTGCGCGGTTGTGCGAACGCGAAACACCGCCCGCCGTGGTGTTTTGCGCCGGCCCCGATGAATTTGCCGTGGAAGCGTTGCAGGCCAGTGGCGTGGGTTATCTGGTCAAGCCGGTGCGAACCGAGTTGTTGCTCGAAGCCTTGAAGAAGGCCGAGCGGCCCAATCGGGTCCAGCTTGCCGCCCTGACGCGCCCGGCTGCCGAAACCGGCAGCGGCCCGCGCAGCCACATCAGTGCCCGTACCCGTAAAGGCATTGAACTGATCCCGTTGGGTCAGGTGGTCTACTTTATTGCCGACCATAAATACGTGACCTTGCGCCACGAAGGCGGCGAAGTGCTGCTGGACGAACCGCTCAAGGCCCTTGAAGACGAATTCGGCGACCGTTTCGTGCGGATCCACCGCAACGCTCTGGTCGCCCGCGAGCGCATCGAACGCCTGCAACGCACACCGCTGGGGCATTTCCAGCTGTTCCTTAAAGGCCTGAATGGCGATGCGCTGATTGTCAGCCGCCGTCACGTGGCTGGCGTGCGCAAGATGATGCAACAGCTTTAATCCGCCGTTCACAGGCGGATCCCACACCCGATTGCCGGACGTTGAAGGCCAGGGAGGCCGAGCAGTTCCTGATACAAGTCAAAGTGGATTTGGCTGAGCTGTTATTATCCGCCGTATCTATTCAGTACGGATTGATCCATGTCCTCTCGCGAAATCCGCATCGCCACCCGTAAAAGTGCGTTGGCCCTCTGGCAGGCCGAATACGTCAAAGCTCGCCTGGAAGCAGCCCATCCGGGCCTGATCGTGACGCTGGTGCCCATGGTCAGTCGCGGCGACAAGCTGCTCGACTCGCCACTCTCGAAAATCGGCGGCAAGGGCCTGTTCGTCAAGGAACTGGAAACCGCGCTGCTGGAAAACGAAGCCGACATCGCCGTGCACTCGATGAAAGACGTGCCGATGGACTTCCCTGAAGGCCTTGGTCTGTTCTGCATCTGCGAGCGCGAAGACCCGCGCGATGCCTTCGTTTCCAACACCTACGCCAGCCTGGATGAACTGCCCCAAGGCAGCATCGTCGGCACGTCCAGCCTGCGCCGTCAGGCCCAGCTGCTGACCCGTCGTCCGGACCTGGAAATCCGCTTCCTGCGCGGCAACGTCAACACGCGCCTGGCCAAGCTCGATGCCGGTGAATACGACGCCATTATTCTTGCCGCGGCGGGCCTGATTCGCCTGGGCTTCGAAGACCGCATCACCTCGGCCATCAGCGTCGACGACAGTCTGCCGGCCGGTGGCCAGGGCGCGGTCGGCATCGAGTGTCGTAGCGTCGACAGCGAAATCCACGCTTTGTTGGCGCCGCTGCATCACCAGGACACCGCCACCCGCGTCATCGCCGAACGTGCCCTCAACAAGCACTTGAATGGCGGCTGCCAGGTGCCGATCGCCTGCTACGCCGTGCTTGAAGGCGATCAGATCTGGTTGCGTGGTCTGGTCGGTGATCCGAGTGGTGGCCTGCTACTCAACGCCGAGGCCCGTGCGCCGCGCAGTGACGCCGAAACCCTGGGTGTGCAGGTCGCCGAAGACCTGCTGAACCAGGGCGCCGGTGACATTCTGAAAGCGGTCTACGGCGAGGCAGGTCACGAGTGACCGGTTGGCGTCTGCTGCTGACGCGCCCCGTGGATGAGTCGGCGGCGCTGAGCAGCGTGCTGGCCGAGAGCGGGATTTTCAGCAGCTGTCTGCCGCTTTTGGAGATCGAGCCGATTGCCGCCTCTGACACAATGCGCAGGGTGATCCGGGATCTGGATCGCTACTGTGCGGTGGTTGTGGTGAGCAAACCGGCGGCCCGGTTCGGCATCGATCTGCTGCGCCAGCATTGGCCGCAGCCACCGCAGCAGAAGTGGTTCAGTGTGGGCGCCGCGACCGCACAACTCCTCAAGGATTTCGGGCTCGATGTGAGCTTCCCGGCCGAGGGCGATGACAGCGAAGCCTTGCTTGAACTTCCCGAGTTGCGCGAGGCTATTGCGCGGCCTGATCCACGCGTGCTGATCATGCGCGGGGAGGGCGGCCGTGAGTTGCTGGCTGAGCGTTTGCGCGAGCTTGGTGCTAGTGTCGAGTATCTGGAGTTGTACCGTCGCGGCTTGCCGCACTATACGACGACTGCACTGCCGGACCGGATTGAAGCGGAACGCTTGAACGGGCTGGTGGTCAGCAGTGGACAGGGTTTCGAGCACCTGCACCAGTTGGCCGGTGATGTCTGGCCACGGTTGGCGCAGTTGCCGTTGTTTGTTCCAAGCCCAAGGGTCGCTGAGCTGGCACGTGCCGCCGGGGCCCAAACAGTTGTGGATTGTCGTGGCGCGAATGCCACGGCTTTGCTGACGGCGTTACGGGAGCAACCCGTACCCGTTCTCTAATGCAAAGGATGGATACGTGAGCGAAACAGTCTTGCCTAAAGATGACGTGCAGCCGGTGCTTGATGCGCCCGTTGAAACTCCACCACCTGCTGCGGTGCAGCGTAGAGGCAATGGACTCGCAATCGTCGCCCTGTTGCTGGGCGCGGCCGGTGTTGCCGTCGGCGGTTGGGGCGTGTGGCAAGTGCGCCACCTGCAGGCCAATACCCAGCAGCAGTTGAGTGAAGTTCAGGCGCTGAACGATCAGGCTCAAAGCCTCAAGCTTAATGATCAACGCCTGACCGCACGCCTCGAACAACTGCCGGCCGCCGATGAGCTGGAAGACCGCCGCCGTCTGGTGACGCAGTTGCAAGGTGATCAGCAACGCCTGAATCAGAAACTGGAAACCGTCCTCGGTGCCAGCCGCAAGGATTGGCGTCTGGCCGAGGCCGAGCATCTGCTGCGTCTGGCCAGCCTGCGTCTGTCCGCGTTGCAAGACATCAGCAGCGCCCAGGCCCTGGTGCAGGGCGCCGACGAGATTCTCCGCGAACAGAACGATCCCGGCGCTTTCGCCGCCCGCGAGCAGGTGGCCAAGACCCTGCTGGCCTTGCGCAGCACCGAGCAGCCGGACCGCACCGGGTTGTACCTGAAACTGGGTGCGTTGCGCGATCAAGTGATCAACCTCACTGAACTGGCGCCGGAGTACAAGGACCGTGGCGAATCCCTGCTGGGCCTCACCGCCGATGGCGACGGCGCCAGTCGTTGGGCCCAATGGTGGGATCAGGTCTCGCGCTACATCCGCATCGATTTCAACGCCGATAAAAATGTCCGGCCGCTGTTGGCCGGGCAGAGCCTGAGCCAGGTGCGCCTGGCCTTGAGCCTGGCGCTGGAGCAGGCGCAGTGGGCCGCGCTCAATGGTCAGGCGTCGGTGTACACCCAGGCGCTGACTGAGGCGCGGGATGTGCTCAAGGGTAATTTCAACCCGGACAATCCGCAGAGCAAAGTGATGCAGGAACAGGTTGCCGAGCTGAGCACACAACCGGTCACCGTCATCACGCCAGACCTGACCGGCACACTGAGCGCGGTTCAGGCATACCTTGAGCGCCGCAATGTCAGTGCCGAGGACTCGATCAAACCGCTGGCCAAACCTGCCGCGAACACTGCGCAGGAGGCCACGCCATGAAACGCCTCTATGTGATCCTGTTCCTGGTCATCGCGGCTGCCGCAGTGCTGGGGCTGGCGATTGCCGAACATTCCGGCTACGTGCTGATTGCCTACAAGAGCTTCCGTTACGAGTCGAGCCTGTGGGCGACCCTGGCCCTGGTGGCGGTGCTCTGGCTGGTGTTCTGGGGCATCAAGGCATTGGTCGAGCTGGTGATGACGTCCGGCGGCGTGGTCAATCCATGGTCCCGGCGCAATCGCAGTCGCCGGGTGCAAGTGGCGATTGAGCATGGTCAGCTGGATTTGGCCGAGGGCCGTTGGGCCAGTGCCCAGCGTCATCTGCATCGGGCCGCTGAAGCCGAGCGCCAGCCGCTGCTGTATTACCTCGGCGCGGCCCGCGCCGCCAACGAACAAGGTCATTACGAGGAATGCGACAAGCTGCTGGAGCGCGCCCTCGATCGCCAGCCCCAGGCTGAGTTGGCGATTGCCTTGAGTCACGCGCAATTGCAGACCGATCGCGGCGATACCGACGGCGCCCTGGCGACCCTGGAAGCCATGCACGAGCGTCATCCGCATAACGTGCAGACCCTGCGTCAGTTGCAGCGCCTGCATCAGCAGCGGGGCGACTGGTCGGCGGTGATTCGCCTGCTGCCGGAATTGCGCAAGGACAAGGTGCTGCCCCCGGCGGAACTGGTCGAACTGGAGCGTCGCGCCTGGGGCGAAAACCTCAGCCTGGCGGCCCATCGCGAAGAAGACGGCTCGGTCGGGTTGCAGTCGCTCACCCGTGCTTGGCAACAGCTCAGCAATGCGCAGCGCCAGGAGCCGCAACTGGTACTGGCTTATGCCGAGCAACTGCGGCAGTTGGGCGCACAGGTCGAAGCCGAAGAGATTCTGCGTGCAGCGCTCAAGCGCAAGTACGACAGTCACCTGGCACGCCTCTACGGTCTGGTGCGCGGCAGCGATCCGGCGCGGCAGTTGCAAACCGCCGAGGGCTGGCTCAAGGAGCATCCGGCTGATCCGAGTCTGCTACTGACGTTGGGTCGCCTGTGCCTGCAAAGCAGCCTGTGGGGCAAGGCCCGGGATTATCTGGAAAGCAGTCTTCGATTGCAGCGCAACCCGGAAGCCTGTGCGGAACTGGCCAGGCTACTGGCGCAACTGGGCGATACCGAGCGCAGTAACCAGTTGTTCCAGGAAGGCCTTGGGCTGCTGGATGAGCGTTTGCTGGCGGCGCCGTTGCCGGTGCCGGCTAGGGCTTGAGCCACTCATCACTTATATGGGTGAAGCCTGGTTTTTGTAGCAGCTGCCGAGCTTGCGAGGCTGCGTTCGGCTGCGAAGCAGTCGCAAAACGGAGGGCGAGGTTTTCCTGAAGCAGCGCGCCGGCAGATTTCACGACTGCTGCGCAGTCGAACGCAGCCCCGCAGGCTCGGCAGCTGCTACACGGGTTTACTTGAGCCATGAGCCAGTCGACCAATGCGCTAATTGTTTAGCCTTGTAGTACCTCTTCGGCATAGTCCTACAAGGGACTACATCGAATCCTCTCGCTTCTGTCGGGAATTCCCTACACCTCTGGTGAAGTGTCCGTGGTGGCCTGTCTTGAAAGGCTGGCGCGCTTTCCTCTACCGTAACAGCCTGTCTCTACTGTTACGGATTAGCCATGTCTTTGGCCTGCTCACGCTCCTTGTTTTTCATGGCTTTTACCGCAGGCGCCCTGGTCCTGGGCGTTTCCTATTACCTGGAATATGTGGTCGGGCTCAAACCTTGCGGGTTGTGTCTGTTGCAACGAGTTTGCCTGGCGCTGCTCATGGTTGTTTGCCTGGCGGCTTCGGTGCATGGCCCACAGCGGTTCGGTTCTTTCGTTTATTGGCTGCTGGGTCTGGCCGCAAGTCTGGGCGGGACAGTCGCGGCGTGGCGGCAGGTGTTGTTGCAGAGTAATCCGCAGCTGCAACTGTCGGTCTGTTCGCCCAATCTGGATGGCTGGTTCGGAAACATGCCCTGGGTGTGCGCCGTACAACGGCTGTTCAAGAGCACCGCCGACTGCGCCGAGATCTCATGGACCCTGTTTGACTTGAGCATCCCGGAATGGAGTCTGCTGTTCTTCGTCGCGATGCTGATCCTGGGGATTTATCAACTGCTGCGCCATGTCTGGATCGCCTGTCAGCGACCGCCCAGCGGCGAGTCGTCGCACCGGGCCATGGCGAGCGATTAAACACTTGTATGAACTTTATCTCCTGCGTACCTTGAAGCCATTGTCGTGCGGGCATAATCTGGCCCGCACGTGTCATTGGATTTATGTTGCTCGATGACGCTCTGCCTGGCCGATTCTTGACCTTCAAGAGTGCGACAGGTGTAGAGCAGCATGACCCACAAGGGAAGAGAGATCACCATGCTCGAAAGTTGTCAGAATGCTCAGGAACGCTGGGGTGGAGTGCATCTGCTGATCGACCGCTGGTTGCAGGAGCGTCACGAACTGGTTCGGGCCTATGATGCTCTCGGCGCCAAGCCTGAGGCTCTGGGCGATAACCGCAAACCGTTGCAGGAATTCTGCGGCGTGCTGGTCGATTACGTATCGGCGGGACATTTCGAGATCTACGAACAGCTCACCGGCGAAGCCAAGGCTTTTGGTGACACTCGTGGTCTTGAGCTGGCCGAGACCATTTACCCGCGCATCGACGTCATCACCGAGAAGCTGCTCGCGTTCAATGACCTGTGTGATGCTGGCAAGTGTGTCGCGGAAAAATTCAAGGAACTGGGTGGCTTGCTGCATGAACGCTTCGAGCTGGAAGATTGCCTGATCGAAGTGCTGCACACCGCTCACAAGGAAGAGGATTCGGTTCAGGCCTGAACCTCTCCCTCGCCAGACCAACGAAACGGTGCGCTCTGCGCGCCGTTTTTCGTTTCCGCGATTTAACTGGTGGCGCCGCGCAATTCGACTTCGAACACCAGCGGTGTGAACGGCGCGATCAGGTCGCCGGCACCGTCGGCGCCATAGGCCTGGGCCGATGGAATCACCAGGCGCCACTTCGCACCCACCGGCATGTTTTGCAGTGCAATGCGCCAGCCGGTGATCACGCTGTCGAGACTGAACCATTGCGGTTGGCTGTTCTGATCGAACACCGTGCCGTCGGGCAGGCGGCCGATGTACAACACCTGAACCTTGCCGTTCGGTCCGGCCTTGGCACCGTTGCCGGGGGTCAGCTCCGTCAGCAAAATTCCATCATCCAATTCACGAACCCCGGGCCGGGCTTTTTCCTGGGTAAGAAAACGCTGCTCTTTTTCCAGGGCTTCTTCGGTTTGCGGCGCCGGCGTTTGCAAGGCGACCTGGGCTTCGTGGTCGGCAAGGATCTGCTCGATCTGTGCATCTTTCAGCGCCAGGGGTTTGCCTTGATAGGCTTGCTGCAAGCCTTCGACCAGTGCTTGAAGCTGCAGGTCCGGAACCTCTTGGCGCAGGCGTTCGCCGAGGCTCGCGCCCAGACTGTAGGCGAGATCGTGAGCGTCATCCGCAGCGGTTTTTTCTGCTGCTTGAACGACGGAAAAACACACCAGCAGGGATAAAAAAAGGTAACGCGACATGGGCACTCTCCGACCTGAGATGCGGAGGATTATGCCAGTGAGAATGCGTTAAACGGTGAACTGCTTTTGCGTAGACGCAGAACATTTTCGATTCGTTGCAACGTAGTGCTTTGGATACTGTCAACATGGCCTAGCGGCGGTGTCAGCAGAGGTCTAGTATGAGCCGCATTCACGTCAGCCAGGAGGTAAACCATGTCGGCCACCAAGAAGCCTGTAAATACTCCGTTGCACTTACTCCAACAACTCTCGGGCAGCCTGCTCGAGCATTTGGAAACCGCTTGTTCCCAAGCCTTGGCTGATGCTGAAAAACTGCTCGCCAAACTGGAAAAGCAGCGCGGCAAAGCGCAAGAAAAACTGCACAAATCCCGTACCAAATTGCAGGACGCTGCGGCGGCCGGCAAAGCTAAGGCACAAGCCAAGGCGAAGGACGGAGTGAAGCAGCTCGAAGACTTGCTCGATGCCCTGAAGGATCGTCAGTCCGAGACTCGTGCCTACATTCTGCAACTCAAGCGTGACGCTCAAGAAAGCCTGAAACTGGCCCAGGGCGTTGGTCGCGTACAAGAGGCTGTCAGCAAGGCGTTGTCCCTGCGTTCGGCCAAGCCTGCTGCGGCACCTGCCAAGAAAGCCGCTGCCAAACCGGTTGCTGCAAAAGCAGCCGCCAAGCCTGCTGCCAAACCGGCCACTAAAGCGCCGGCCAAAGCCGCAGCAAAACCTGCAGCGAAAAAACCAGTCGCGGCCAGCGCTGCGAAACCAGCTGCCCGAGCGACGGCTGCCAAGCCTGCTGCTGCCAAACCAGCCGCTGCAAAAACCGCTGCTGCCAAACCGACTGCAGCGAAAACTGCAGCCGCTAAACCTGCTGCAAAAGCGGCCGCTAAACCCGCCGCAAAACCGGCTGCTAAACCAGTCGCCAAAACCGCAGCCGCGAAACCGGCTGCCAAGCCTGCCGCGAAGCCAGTAGCTGCAAAAGCCGCTGCAAAACCGGCAGCCAAGCCAGCGGCAAAACCCGCCGCAAAACCAGCTGCTAAAACCGCAGCCGCCAAACCTGCTGCCAAGCCTGCCGCCGCTAAACCTGCTGCTGCCAAGCCTGCCGCTGCCAAACCGGCTGCCGCTAAACCGGCTACTGCGAGCGCTGCAAAACCTGCCGCAGCCAAATCCGCTGCCAAGCCGGCTGCTGCAAAACCAGTTGCCGCGAAACCTGCTGCAAAACCAGCGGTGAAAAAACCAGCCGCTGCCAAACCAGTCGCTGCCGCCAAACCGGCTACCGCGCCAGTCGCCAAGCCTGCCACCCCGGCTCCGGCAGCATCGCCTGCTCCAGCCGCTACCACCTCGACAGCAACCGCCGCACCAACCCCGGCCGCCGCGTCGAGCACTGCCACCACCCCAACCAGCGCTTCCTAAGTGCCGGTTACCGCGACGCGCAGCTGATGCAGCGCGTCGCGGTCCAGGTTGGCGGCGCCTGCCGCCACACCTTCCAGCCAGGCCGATCGTTCGGTCGTCTCACTTTGCGGCCAACCCTGGGCCGTGCGCTCCAGTTGCAACAGCAGATGCCGTTCCGATTCCAGCTCCAGTGTCTTGATTTGTTCGCGTAATGCGTTGAGTCCGGCGTCGTCCACAGCGGCGGCTTTCCATTGCTGACGCAATGTGCGCAACGGCCGCACGACATTCACGTCCCACGGCCCGGCCACCCGAAAAAGTTGCTGCAAGCGTTGTTCGTCGCAGCTCACCCCTCGTTGCTCCAGCCACAGCCCACACAACAAAAGGCAGACATTCGCCCCTGCCGACTGTAATTGCAGGCACCGCTCTTCAACGCCAGGACGGGCGTAAGTGCCAAGGGAAAAGCTCCACAGGTCAGCAGACATAGTGCTACTCGCGCCAGTTGCGAGCGAAGCTGATAGACTCCGCCGCCATTATGATCCGAATTCAGAACCTGACTTTACAGCGTGGCCCGCAACGTCTGCTAGAAGACGCCGAGCTGACCCTGCACGCCGGCCACAAAGCCGGCCTCATCGGTGCCAACGGCGCCGGCAAATCGAGCCTGTTCGCCTTGCTCCTGGGCGATCTGCACCCGGATTCGGGTGATTGCTTCTTGCCGGCAGACTGGCGCATCGCCCACATGCGCCAGGAGATCGACACCCTCGATCGCATCGCGGTCGACTACGTGCTCGATGGCGACCTCCGGCTGCGTGAGGTGCAACGCGACCTCGCCGCCGCCGAAGCGGCCCATGACGGTGCCGCTCAGGCCCGCCTGCACGCCGAACTCGACAGCGCCGACGGTTACACCGCCGACGCTCGGGCGCGCAAGCTGCTGGCCGGTCTTGGGTTCACCAACGATCAGATGGATCGTCAGGTAGGAGATTTCTCCGGTGGCTGGCGGATGCGTCTGAACCTGGCGCAGGCATTGATGTGTCCGTCGGACCTGTTGCTGCTCGATGAGCCAACCAACCACTTGGACCTCGACGCCATCATCTGGCTCGAAGAGTGGCTTAAAAGCTATCCCGGCACTTTGATGTTGATTTCCCACGACCGCGATTTCCTCGATGCCGTGGTCGATCACGTGGCCCACGTCGATCAGCGCAAGATCACCCTGTATCGCGGCGGCTACAGCGCCTTCGAACGTGCGCGTGCCGAACGTCTGGCCCAGCAACAGCAGGCCTACGAGAAGCAGCAGGCGCAGCGTGCGCATATGGAAAGCTACATTGCCCGCTTCAAGGCCCAGGCCACCAAGGCCCGCCAGGCCCAGAGCCGGATCAAGGCGTTGGAGCGGATGGAAGAGCTGTCCGCCGCACACGTCGATTCGCCGTTCGACTTCGTGTTCCGCGAATCGCACAAAATCTCCAGCCCGTTGATTGATATCTCCGACGCTCGACTGGGCTACGGCGAGCGCGCGGTGCTGGAGAAGGTCAAGCTGCAACTGACCCCCGGCGCACGCATCGGTTTGCTCGGTCCGAACGGTGCGGGTAAATCGACCCTGATCAAAAACCTCGCCGGTGAGCTTGCGCCGTTGTCCGGTCGTCTGACCCGTGGCGAGAACACCGTGGTCGGCTACTTTGCCCAGCATCAACTGGATTCGCTGGACTCCAAGGCCAGCCCGTTGCTGCACATGCAGCGTCTGGCGCCGACCGAGCGCGAGCAGACCCTGCGCGACTTCCTCGGTGGTTTCGACTTCCGTGGTGCGCGTATCGATGAGCCGGTGCTGAATTTCTCCGGTGGCGAGAAGGCGCGTCTGGCGCTGGCGTTGATCGCCTGGGGCCGGCCGAACCTGCTGCTGCTCGACGAACCGACCAACCACCTGGACCTGGAAATGCGCCTGGCGTTGACCATGGCGTTGCAGGAATTCAGCGGTGCGGTATTGGTGGTCTCTCACGATCGTCATTTGCTCAAAAGCACCACCGACAATTTCTACCTGGTGGCGGACGGCAAGGTCGAAGAATTCGACGGCGACCTGGAAGATTACACCCGCTGGCTGGTGGACTATCGCCAGCGCAATGCCCCGGTCAGCAACACCCCGGTGAATCCGGACAAGACCGACAAGAAGGCTCAGCGTCAGGCCGCTGCGGCGTTGCGCCAGCAACTGGCACCGCACAAGCGCGAGGCCGACAAGCTCGAAGCCGAGCTCGGCAAGCTGCACGAGAAACTGGCGAAGATCGACGCCAGCCTCGGCGACAGCGATATCTACGAACCGGCGCGCAAGAACGAACTGCGTGATCTGCTGGCCGAGCAGGCCAAGCTAAAGGTGCGTGAAGCGGAGCTGGAAGAGTCCTGGATGGAAGCCCTGGAGCTGCTGGAAAGCATGCAGGCGGAGCTGGAGGCGCTGTCCTGATGGACGCCTTCAAGCTGCCGCTGCCGGCCGTGTGGGCCGAGCCAATCTGGCTCGGCGTACAAATCCTGCTGATCCTGCTGGCGGGTTACCTCGCCCAGCGCTTCGTCGCCAAATGCCTGACTCGCCTGGGCGAGCGCTACCCGTTTCCGCCGCAACTGCTGATGCCACTGCGCGGTGGTCTGCGTTGGCTGATCATGGGCAGCGCGTTGATCTTCGTGCTGGAACGCCTCGGCGTCTCGGCCACGGTGCTCTGGACCGCGTTGTCCGGGTTCGTGGCCGTGGCGGCGGTCGCGTTCTTCGCCATGTGGAGCGTGCTCTCCAACCTGCTGTGCGCGATCTTGATCTTCACCGTCGGCCCGTTCCGGATTGGTGATGTGGTCGAGCTGGTGGACACCCTCGACAAGCCTGGCGTCAAGGGGCGGGTGGTGGCGATCAACCTGCTGTTTACCACGTTGATCGAAGCTGAAGAGGCCGGGACTGGCAGCGCGATGGTGCAAGTGCCCAACAGTCTGTTCTTCCAGCGCTCGGTTCGGCGGTGGCGGGGGAGTGATGTGTTTCCTTCCAGTGGGTTTGAAAAGTAAGTCTTCTGTTGCCTGACACACCGCTTTCGCGAGCAAGCCCGCTCCCACATTCGACCTGTGTTCGCAGTACTAATGTGGGAGCGGGCTTGCTCGCGAAGGGGCCCTTGCAGGCGCAAACGCTGGTCGCCAGTCCTCCTGTCCTACAAAAAATCGGTAGTCATCCGCCCAAAGCCGCATTAGCTTAGACATCTGTCACGAGTCTGAGTCGAGGTGTGCGATGGTGCTTCAAACATGGCTGGCGTTTTTTGCCGCCTGCTGGGTGATCAGCCTGTCTCCCGGTGCCGGCGCGATTGCGTCGATGTCCAGCGGTCTGCGATACGGTTTCTGGCGCGGTTACTGGAACGCCTTGGGCCTGCAACTGGGCCTGGCGTTGCAGATTGCGATTGTGGCTGCCGGTGTTGGTGCGATCCTCGCGGCTTCGGCTACCGCGTTTTATGCGATCAAATGGTTTGGTGTCGCTTACCTGGTCTACCTTGCGGTCAAGCAATGGAAAGCCCTGCCCACTGATATGAGCGACGACGCAGCGGTACGGCAGATCGGCAAACCGCTGGCGCTGGTGTTCCGTGGTTTCCTGGTAAACGTCAGCAACCCCAAGGCGTTGGTGTTCATGCTGGCGGTGCTGCCGCAGTTCATTGACCCGCATGCGCCGTTGGTGGCTCAGTACCTGATCCTCGGGGTGACCATGATTTGCGTCGACCTGATTGTCATGGCCGGCTACACCGGGCTCGCGTCCAAAGTGCTGCGCCTGTTGCGTACGCCCAAACAGCAGAAACGCATGAACCGCACGTTTGCCGGGTTGTTCATTGGCGCGGCGGCGTTCATGGCGACGCTGCGTAAAGCGGTGGTGTAAAACCCACAGGCACAAAAAAGGCGACCTTTTCAGGTCGCCTTTTTCATTGCTGCGAGCGAGCTTCTGTGGCGAGGGGGCCCACCCTGGGAATCAGCGCAAAATCACCGGTGCAGTATCGCGCGGCAGATTGCTGCGTTGAGCCGGCTCGCGAGGCTGTTCATAGCCAGGACCACCAAGCTGTTGGCTCAGTTGTCCGGCCACGTCTTCACCCAACGCCTTGGACACATCGCGTACTACCCGAGGGCGATTCAGCGAGATTTTGATGTCCCGGCCATTCACCAGTTTGGTGTCCTGGCCTTCGCCCATCGCCGTGAAGGCCGAGGTGATTTCGAAGGTCTTGGTGTTGATCAGGCTGAAATCCGCCACCAGGGTCAACGCCAATACCGCCGAATAGCTGTCGGTGTTGGCGAGCTCGTTCATGTCCTGGGTGAAGTCGATATCCGACACCGTACCGAACAGCACATAGTCCGCGCCCTTGAAGCTGCCGGCCTTGATCCGCTTGATCACATCGTAGATGTCACCCTTGGACGAGGCGGTATACGGCGTGCCCTGAATCAGCTGGAACATGCCGGTGCGCAGGATTTCACCCTTGATGTCGCCGGTGAACTTACGCAGTTCGGCCTGTTCGATGTAGCTGGTGGTGGCTTCGATCTCGTTGTAGTTCGACGAACCGCTGGAGCTGTAGTAGCCCTCGCGGTAGTTGCTCTGCGCCGAGACGATGTGGATGTACTGCTCCACCCGCTCCTGGTACGCCAGATCCGTGACTGCAACTTTCGGGGTCGCTTGCACGCTGAACGCGCAAGCCAGGGCCATCAGGCCAATCCATGTGCGCATCGATTAACGCTCCGTGGTTTTGCGGATCTCTTTTTCGTCCATCCACTCGGCCAGACCGCTTTCAACGTCGATCAATTGCAGGCTGAATTTGTAGAAGACGTCCTTGTAGTCGCTGCTGCGCTTGACGATCGAGCTGATCGAGCCTTCGATGCGGTACTTGGCGGCCACCATGTTGCCGGTCTTGGCCACGGTGCTCTTCTTGTAGAGGCCGCTCTGGTTTTGCAGCTTGAGCTGATCAACCTGGCTCTGCATCGCGGTGTTGTCGCTGGCGAAGCGGGCGACGCCGGTCTTCATCAGCTGAGTCTTGATGCTGGTGGTGATTTCGCGGGTATCGATGTACTCGCTGGTCTTGTTCTTCACGTCGTAGACCTGAACCACCGGACGGCCCTGCAGAATGCCGGACTGGGCCAGGGAACGGGTCATGGATTCGGCGATCATCTGCAGGTCGGTGGAACCGAACTCGTTGGTCACGGTTTCCACAGCCTTGGTGTCACCGTAGCTGATGTTCTTGCTGCCCAGGGTCGGCGAAGTGTTGGCGCAGCCGCTGGCCAGGAGGGCGATAACGGCGATGAACGAAAAGCGTGCAAACATGGGAATGCTCTCTAGAACTGAACGAATAGGGTCGGGTTACGGCGTCTTGATTTCGAGACGGAAGTCCACGGCTTTGGCGGTCGGCGCGATGGCCTGGATGAAACTGGTCTGCTCGCCATACATCAGCTGGCTTTTCCAGGTTTCTTCTTCCGCGACCGGGAAACCCTCAGGGCCGAGCCAGGCAAAACGGTAGTAGAAAGTCTTGTTGTTGAAGCTGGTGTTGCTCAGCTGCACATTGACCGTCTGGAAGCCGTTTTCCCGGGCGACGCGCATGGCGCCGACCACGATATTCTTCAGCTTGCCCATGGCCACGACTTTACTGGCGGCACTGCCCGGCTCTGGGGGTGGCGGGGTGGCGCAGCCGGCCAGCAAGGCCAGGGCGACAACGGCGATGAGTTTGAAGCGCATGCAAAGACTCCGTTCTTAAGGTTGTTTGAAGCTGGCCACGGCGGTCGGGTTGGCACTGGTGATCACGTGTGCGGCCAGGCCGCTGGCGAAGACCTGATTACCCACGGCGCGCAGGCTGATGACCTGGTAACGCTGATCCACGGTGATCTTGACCACCGAGCCGCCCACGACGCTCGGCAGAGTGACTTGGTGCTCGCCTTTCTTCAAGCGCAGACGCACCACCTGGGTGTTGTCCGGCAGGGTGCGCCACGTACGGGTATCGGCACCTTCGAGCACAGCTGAAGAAATGCCCACCGCCAGACCGGCCAGTGGGTTGGTTTCGTTGATCTTCTTCTGCGCCACGCCTTTGGTCACGGCACGCACGGTGGTGCGCAGGATGATGCCCGGCATGTCGTCACGCAGGGCGCGGCGGGACATGGCGGTGGTGCTGTTGAGCTGGGTCAGGTTTAGTTGCTGACCGTCCACGCCGATCTGGGCGAAAGTCGCGGTGGAGGTGTCCGGCTTGATGATCGGGAACGACAACGGCGTGATCACCAGCTGATTGCTGATCGGCAATGGCAGCGGAATGCGGATCGAGTCACGGGACGGCGCCAGGCCGCTTTGCACCACGATCAGGATATCGCTGTCGTCGGTCTTGGTCGGCTTGTCGAGGTTGACCAAGGCCTGTTCCAGCAGCGGCGTGTTCGGGCGCAGTTCGGCGGCCTTGCGGTAACCCGGCGCAGCGAGGTCTTTTTCACCCAGGGCTTCGTAGACGTAACCGGCCAGGTAATGGCTGAACGCACTCTGGTAGCTGTTTTTCAGGCTGACCACGTCCGGCGCGTCGAGGCTGGCGACCGGGTAACCCTGCAGGTCTTTGTACTGGGTTTTGATCCCTTCTTTCTCGGCCTCGTTTTCGCTCTTGAGGTATTCCTTGTCGCGCAGATCGGCGATCACCGCTTCGCGTTCGTGGGTCTTCTTGATCGACATGCGTGCGCCGTCGAAGTCATTCACCGCCAGCAGGTTCAGCGCCATTTGCGTGGTCAGCATGACTTTTTCGTAGTCGTAGCCTTCGTAACGGCGGACCTTGTCGTTAACCAGGAAACTGCCGAATTGCGCCAGGTACTTGTCGGTATCAAGCTTGACCGAGTCTTCCCACTTGCCCACCACCTGATCGGCGCTGGTCCAGGCATTCTGGCTGCCGGACAGGTCGCCCTTGGCGCGCAACAGTTCACCCTTCTCGAAGTAATAGAGCAGGTCTTTGTCCGGGCCGGAGTTGTTCTTTTCCAGCATCGTCAGCGCGGCATCGACATTGCCGGCGGCCAGTTGCTGGTTGGTTTGCGCGAGTTCGGAGTCGTAGTTACGGAATGCCGAACAGCCGGAGAGCAAGGTGACGGCACTGAGTGCGATCGAGGTAAGGGCGCGAGAGGCCATAGGGGGTACTTCTTCCCTGAGTGTAAGCAGCCGCGCGTGCCGGTCGGGCTGTTGGGACCTATCGGCAGGGAGACTGGCGTCCTGCCAATTCCTCATAAAAGAGGAGCTTAAATGCCGCTTCGCATTCGCGAGGGCGCGGCATTATAAGCGCGGATGCTGGCCATGTAGTGGCTTTTTAATTACAAATTTTCACAACGTGCCACTACTTATTTCAAACCGGATACCACGGCGCTGTCTGGCGCAGAGGACGGTTCGAAAGCCACCCCGTTGCTGAAGATCCGCCCACCCAGCGCTCGCAGACCGATAACTTGATGGTTCTGGTCGATGCGGATTTTCAGCGGCGCGGCGCCTGGAGCGTTGGGCAGGCTGATCAGGTGCTCGCCTTTTTTCAGGCGCAGACGCACCACTTGGGTGATGTTGGGCAAGGTGCGCCAGGTCCGGGTGTCCGCGTGCTCAAAGCCATCATGCTGCGTCACGTAGGAGGCTTTGCTTGGGTCGCGCCGGTTATCGGTACCCTGAACGTCAGCCGCCAGGAAGGCGCGATAGGCGGTGCGTTGAATGATGCCGGGCATGTCGTCGCGCAATGTCCGCAGCGACATGTCGGTGATGCTGTTGACGAGGATCAGTGGCTGTTTGCGTCCGTCGACGGTCATCTGTGTGAATGCCGGGGTCGAGGTGTCGGGCACCATCACTGGAAACGAAACGTTGGCAACGATGACCTGGCCATCTTGCAGGCGTACCGGATAGGGCACCCGAACCGAACTGCGCGCCGGCGCCAGGCCGCTTTGAACAATGATCAGCACATCGCTTTCATTGGCGTTGGCGGCGGGTTTGTCGAGTTCGCGCAAGGCCTGTTGGAAGAAGGGCAGGTCGGGTCGTAACTCGATGGCCTGGCGATAACCGGGAGCGGCGAGGTCACGCTCACCCAGCGCTTCATAGGTGAACCCGGCCAGGTAGTGGCTGAACGCGCTCTGATAGCCGTTCTTCAGCGCGATGACGGAGGGCGCATCGAGGGTGGCCACGGGGTAGCCCTGAAGATCCTTGTACTGCACGCGAACGCCCTGAGCCTTGGCTTGCTCCTCGACGTGCTCGTATTGTTTTTCCCACTGGCGGGCGATCAGTGCTTCGCGTTCGTGGGTTTTCTTGATATCGGCGCGGGCACCATCGAAGTCATTCACGGCCAACTGGTTCAGGGCCATTTGCGTGGTCAGCATGACCTTTTCATAGTCGTAGCCATCGTAGCGACGCAGTTTGTCATTGATGATGCTGCCCCAATGATCGCCCATCGCGGACAGGAGCTGGGTGCCGGTGGATTCAACGGTGTCCTGGCGCTGAATCACCATTTGCTCCGCGCTGCGCCAGGCGACCTGACTTTGCGGCAGCTCGCCGGCGGCACTCAGGACGGCACCTGTTTCGAAGTAGTAGAGCAGGTCCCGCTCTTCTGACGGGTTGTGCAATTCCAGCAATTGGAGCGCGCCTTGCGGATTCCCGGCTTTCAACTGGTCAGTCGTTTGTGCCAGTTCCAGGTCGTAGTTGCGATAGGCGGCGCAACCGGTCAATTGCAGGGCGAGGCTGAGCAGCAGCGAGAAAAAGAGGTGTGAGCGCATGGACGATGATTCTTCCCTGATCGGATGCTGCGAGGAGGTGGCGATTCGCCGCTGAATTTATACGCAGCCGTGCAGGAAACGCCAACAAAGCTTGAGTGAAAGTCATTGGAAGTTAACAATGTGTTACTTCGTATTTCCCCTTGAGATTCATTCATGACTGCCTCCTCCTCCCGTTTTCTGGCGTGGCTAGTGCTGCCGGTTATTGCATTCTGCAGCCTCAATGCGCTGGCCGACACCGTCGAAGGCGCGCCCAAAGCGCTGCATTTGCTCGATTACATTGGCGCTGATTATCCGACGACGGTCGAGGCCGGCAAGGTCATTGATGAGTCTGAATACCGCGAACTGCAGGAGTTTCTGGGCGTTCTCAAAGGGCTGATCGCTGAATTGCCGGTCAAGCCTGAGCGGGCCGAACTGGAGCAGGGCGTCAGCAACCTTGGCGCTGCGATTGCCGCTCACAAGGACAGTGCCGACGTGGTTCGTCAGGCCCGACAGCTCGGTGCGAAGCTGGCGGTGGCCTATGAAGTCAGCCAGGCCCCGGTGATTACCCCGGACCCGACGCGCGGTGCGCCGCTGTACGCCCAGCAATGCTCGGTGTGCCACGGCGATGCGGGCGCCGGCGACGGCCCGGCAGGCGTGGGCATGACCCCGCCGCCGGCCAATCTGCGCGACGCGACGCGCCTCGATCGCCTGAGCCTCTACGGGATCTACAACACGTTGGGCCAAGGCGTCGAAGGCACCGACATGCCGTCCTTCGCCGATCAGTTGGATGACCGTCAGCGTTGGGATCTGGCGACCTATATCGCGGGCTTCAGCGCCGATCCGGCCGCAGCAAAATCCGAAAAGACCTACAACATTGCCGACCTGGCCCGTCAGACGCCCGCCGAAGTGCTGGCCGCCGAAGGCCCGCAAGCCGTGGCGACCTTCCGTGCACAACGGGCGCAGCCGCCGCAGGTCAAGCGCGGCCCGGCGCAATTGCTCGATTACACCGCGGCGACCCTGGACAAAAGCATCGCCGCTTACCGTGCCGGCGAACACGATCAGGCCTATGACTTGTCGGTGGCGGCGTACCTGGAAGGCTTCGAGCTGGTCGAAAGCTCTTTGGACAACGTCGACGCCAACGTGCGCAAAGACACTGAAAAATCCTTGATGGCGTACCGTCAGTCGTTGCAGGACGGCTTGCCGGTCGCCCAGGTTGAGCAGCGCCTGGACGTCGCCAAGTCCAAGCTGAAGGAATCCGCCGGCCTGTTGGGCAGCGATGGCTTGAGCTGGTCCCTGAGCTACATCTCCGGCCTGTTGATTCTGCTGCGTGAAGGCCTGGAAGCGATTCTGGTGCTGGCGGCGATCCTCGCGTTCCTGCGCAACACCGGCCAGCAATCGGCGGTTCGCAGCGTCAACGTCGGTTGGGGTCTGGCGTTGGTGGCCGGTTTGGCGACCTGGGCGTTGGCGGCGTATGTGATTGATGTCAGCGGCGCCCAGCGTGAGTTGCTGGAAGGCTGCACGGCGTTGTTTGCCAGCGTCATGGTGCTCTGGCTCGGCGTGTGGATGCACGACCGGCGCCACGCGGCAGCCTGGCAGGATTACATCAAGAGCAGCCTGGTGGGCGGCGGCGGGCGTTTCGGTTTTGCGATTCTGGCGTTCTTCTCGGTGTATCGCGAATTGTTCGAAGTGATCCTGTTCTACGAAACCCTGTGGTTGCAGGCCGGTCCCGCCGGGCATAACGCGGTGTTGGCGGGTGGCGCCACCGCGCTGGTGCTGTTGGTGGGCCTGGCCTGGGTGATTCTGCGCGGCTCGGCGAAACTGCCGCTGGCGCTGTTCTTCGGCATCAACGCCGGATTGCTGTGTGCGTTGTCGGTGGTGTTTGCGGGGCATGGTGTGAAGGCGTTGCAGGAAGCCGGGATTTTCGGCACGCGGCCGGT
Organism: Pseudomonas sp. dw_612; assembly: GCF_018449725.1. Lineage (GTDB taxonomy): Bacteria > Pseudomonadota > Gammaproteobacteria > Pseudomonadales > Pseudomonadaceae > Aquipseudomonas. Next base: position 407,897 of record NZ_JAAVVC010000003.1, read on the forward strand.
GCCGTTCTTTGACTTCGACTGGCTGGGGATTCACGCGGATGCGTATTCGCTGAGTGCGCAGGCGGTGGCGATCATTGCGATCATCGTGCTTTACAGTCGTAGCCGGATGGCTGAGAAGCGGCGGGTGCAGGTTTCTTAAAAGGCATTCGCTTCGCTCATATTCGCGGGCAAGCCTCGCTCCTACAGGATTCATGCGCCGGTCGCGTATAACCTGTAGGAGCGAGGCTTGCCCGCGAAGCTTTTTAAAAGAGGTAAACACAATGCGTGTCTGGATCGATGCCGACGCCTGCCCACGGGCGGCCAAGGATCTGGTGGTGAAGTTCGCCCTCAAGCGCCAGTTCGAAGTGGTGCTGGTGGCCGGTCAGCCGCAGATCAAGCCGGGCCTGGCCCTGGTGAAGCTGATTGTGGTGCCGAGCGGCCCGGACGCGGCCGACGATTACCTGGTAGAGCACGCGGTGCCCGGTGAATTGGTGATTTGCAGCGATGTGCCGCTGGCCGATCGTCTGGTGAAGAAGGGCGTTTCGGCGCTGGACCCGCGCGGCAAAGAGTTTGATGCGCAGAACATGGGCGACAGGCTGGCGGTGCGCAACCTATTCACCGATTTGCGTGAACAGGGCCAGATGAGCGGCGGTCCGGCGCCGTTTGGCGAGCGGGAGAAACAGGCGTTTGCCAATGCGCTGGATCGGATTTTGACCCGGTTGACTCGTAAACCCTGAGCCAGACGCCGAACCCCTTGTGGGAGCGGGCTTGCTCGCGAAGAGGGCGTGTCAGTCGACACAAATGTTGGCTGATACACCGCTTTCGCGAGCAAGCCCGCTCCCACATTTAGTCCGTATCAGGCGTCGTTTTCGTGGGTGAGTTCGAGAACGCGGTCGACGAGTTTGTTGATCCCGGAAGCCGCTTCGCTAATCGTCTGCGCCAACATATAAGCCGGCGTACTCACCAACTTGCGCGCCTTGTCCTCGACAATGTCGCCCACGGCGCAATCGGTGTGGGTGGCGCCCATTTTGTTCATGGCTGCAGCTGTATCGGCATCGTTGCCGATGGTGCAGGTCACGCCCGGGCCATAGATTTTGGCCGCCAGCGCCGGCGAGATGCAGATCAACCCCACCGGTTTGCCCGCTTCGGCAAAGGCTTCGGCCAAGGCCAGGACTTCCGGCTGAACCGTGCACCCAGCGCCTTCGACCGCGAAGTTGGAGAGGTTCTTGGCCGCACCAAAACCGCCCGGCACGATCAGCGCATCGAAGTCTTCGACGCTGGCCTCGCGCAGGTCTTTGATGTTGCCCCGTGCGATGCGCGCCGACTCCACCAACACGTTGCGCGACTCAGGCATTTCTTCGCCGGTCAGGTGGTTGATCACATGCAGCTGCGCGATGTTCGGCGCAAAGCACTGCACCTGGGCACCGCGCTGGTCCAGGCGCAGCAGGGTGATCACGCTTTCGTGGATCTCGGCGCCGTCGTACACGCCACAGCCGGAAAGGATCACTGCAATTTTTTTGCTCATGGGCTTTTCTCCAGATTCATGGCGTTAAATGTCCACTAATTTGTCACTCGTTGCCATAGGGTTAATTCGCGGCTACACCTAGGATCTGTCATCACGATTGCGATCAGGGCGCGTCATGGACTTCATTCTGTATGCGGTGCCGTTTTTCTTTGTGCTGATTGCCGTCGAACTGCTGGCCGACCGTTGGCGCGGGGTCAGCAACTATCGCCTGGCCGACGCAATCAACAGCATCAGCACCGGCGTGTTGTCCACCACCACCGGCCTGCTGACCAAGGGCGTGGGGCTGGTGACGTATGCGTTTGCCCTGGAACACTTGGCGCTGTTCAAACTCTCGGGCGACAGCGTCTGGACCTGGGTCTTCGCCTTCGTTCTCTATGACTTTTGCTACTACTGGCTGCACCGCATGGGCCATGAACGCAACATCCTCTGGGCCGCGCATTCGGTGCATCACCAGAGCGAGGACTACAACCTGTCCACGGCCCTGCGCCAGACCAGTACCGGGTTTCTGCTGAGCTGGATTTTCTACCTGCCTATGGCCGTGCTCGGTGTGCCGTTGCTGGTGTTCGTCAGCGTCGCGGCGCTGAATCTGCTGTATCAGTTCTGGGTGCACACCAAACATATTCCCAAGCTCGGCTGGTTTGAGTGGTTTTTCGTCACGCCGTCCAATCATCGGGCCCACCATGCTCAGAACGCTCTCTACATGGATCGCAACTACGGCGGGGTGTTCATTATTTGGGACCGTCTATTTGGCTCGTTCCAGGAAGAGGACGACAGCGAACCGGTGATTTTCGGCGTGACCACACCGCTGGCGAGCTGGAATCCGCTGTGGGCCAACGTGCAGTTCTATGCGCAATTGTGGGATGACGCGAAGCGCGCGCAGAGCAAATGGGACAAGCTGCGGATCTGGTTCATGCGCACCGGTTGGCGCCCGGCGGACGTGGCGACCCAGTACCCGATGAACAAACCCGACCTGAGCCAGTTCCGCAAATTCGAAGTGCCGCTGGATGGGCGTCAGCAGATTTATGTGGCGTTGCAGTTCTGCGTCTACATCGCCCTGGGCAGCTATTTGATGAACCTGGAACAGAGCCTGCCGACCGGCGCGCTGGTGCTCGGCTGGAGTGCGGTGGCGCTGGGGTTGTTTACGTTGGGCGTGGCCCTGGAGAATCGCCCGTGGGCGTTGAAGCTGGAGCTTGTGCGGCTGGCGTCGAACCTGCCGCTGGTGTGGCTGGCGCCGATGGTCGGGTTGTGGCCGGCCAGCGCGGTGGGCTGGGTCGGCCTGCTCAGTTACAGCCTGCTTAGCGGGATCGGTCTCTACTGCTGCAGAAACCGCTTCACTCGACTGGCGTCTTAGGCTCGCTGATCCGCGCTTGTTCGGCTTTCAGGGCTTGCTCGTCGGCGTAGATCTTCTTCGCCAGGCGAGCATTCTTGAAGCGCCGGCGCAGCCACAGGCCCAGGCCTAGCAACAACAGTGCGCCGAGCACCCACAGCTCATACTTCTTGACGCTGCCCAGCATGCCCTCAAGCACCGCACCGAAGTGATAGGCCGCCGCCGCCAGGGCGCTGGCCCAGATCGCGGCACCAATCCCGTTCAGCAGCAGATAACGTCCGGGCGGATAACCCGACAGGCCGATCGCTACCGGCATCACCGTGCGCAAACCATAGACAAAGCGGAAGCTCAGGACCCAGATGTCCGGGTGCTTGCGGATATGTTCCAGCGCCCGGTCGCCCATCATCTGCCAGCGCGGTTTGCGCGCCAGCAATTTGCGCCCGTGCTTGCGCCCCAGGAAGTACCACAGCTGATCGCCGGCATAACTGCCGAAGAACGCCACGACGACGACCAGGTTGATGTCCATGTATCCGCGAAACGCGAGGAAGCCCGCGAGCACCAGGATGGTTTCGCCTTCGAAGAACGTGCCGAGAAAAAGGGCAAAGTAGCCGAAGTCATGCAGAAATTGTTGGAGCATTGTCTGGGTGCTGGCGAAATGAACGCGCAGCCTAACCCTTCGTGCACATTCATGAAAGTGTCCAAATGTGTCTCGACGTGAACAATTCCTACAACGACAATGGAATGCGGCTACCTGTCGCAGGGGTGCACATAACTGTAATACGACAGTCATAATGGTCGCTTATAACTGTCACGCTCGCCCGCCAGCGCGGGCTCAGGAGTCTGCCGTGAGCTTTACCCCCGCCAACCGTTTGTTTCCTGCAACCCGCCTGCGTCGCAACCGCCGTGATGATTTCTCGCGTCGACTGGTTCGTGAAAACGTTTTGACCGTCGATGACCTGATCCTGCCGGTGTTCGTGCTGGACGGTGAAAACCGTCGCGAAGCGGTCGCATCGATGCCCGGCGTTGAACGCCTGACCATCGATCTGTTGCTGGAAGAGGCTGCAAAGTGGGTCGATCTGGGGATTCCGGCCGTGGCGCTGTTCCCGGTGACGCCGCCAGAGCTCAAGTCGCTGAATGCCGCCGAAGCGTGGAACCCTGAAGGCATCGCCCAGCGCGCCACCCGTGCCCTGCGTGATCGCTTTCCGGAGTTGGGTGTGATCACCGACGTCGCGCTGGACCCGTTCACCACCCACGGTCAGGACGGCATTCTCGACGAAGAAGGCTACGTGCAGAACGACATTACCGTCGATGCGCTGGTCAAGCAGGCCCTGTCCCACGCCGCCGCCGGCGCCCAGGTGGTGGCCCCGTCGGACATGATGGACGGCCGGATCCAGGCGATCCGCGAAGCCCTTGAGCTGGCCGATCACGTCAATGTGCGGATCATGGCTTACTCGGCGAAGTACGCCAGCGCCTATTACGGCCCGTTCCGCGATGCGGTGGGTTCGGCGCTGAACCTGGGCAAGGCCAACAAGGCCTCTTATCAGATGGACCCGGCCAACGGCAATGAAGCGCTGCACGAAGTGGCGGCGGACTTGTCAGAAGGCGCGGACATGGTCATGGTCAAGCCAGGCATGCCGTATCTGGACATCCTTTACCGGGTCAAAGAAGAATTCAAAGTACCGACGTTTGTTTACCAAGTCAGCGGCGAATACGCCATGCACATGGCGGCAATCCAGAATGGCTGGTTGAGCGAAGGGGTTATCCTCGAATCCCTGACCGCTTTTAAACGTGCAGGCGCAGATGGCATCCTGACTTACTTTGCCGTGCGCGCTGCCCAATTGTTACGAGAGCAAAAATAGCCCTCCCAGGAACACTCGATGAATACCGAAGGACTCACTGAAGTTGCCGTAAAAGATGCTCAAGCCGTGGTCGAGCCAATCGCCGAAACCCCGCCGGAGCTGGAACCTGCTCCGCCCGCGGTGGTAGTCGAGGCTGCGCCTGCTGCCCCGGCGATTGCCATTCCCGGCCTGGATGACAGCAGCCTGTACATCCATCGCGAGCTCTCGCAACTGCAGTTCAACATCCGCGTGCTGGAACAGGCGCTGGATGAGTCCTATCCGTTGCTGGAGCGGCTGAAATTCCTGCTGATCTTCTCCAGCAACCTGGACGAGTTCTTCGAGATTCGCGTGGCAGGCCTGAAGAAGCAGATCACCTTCGCCCGTGAACAGGCGGGCGCCGATGGCTTGCAACCGCATCAGGCCCTGGCCCGGATCAGCGAACTGGTGCACGGTTATGTTGACCGCCAGTACGCGATCCTCAACGACATCCTGTTGCCGGAACTGGAGAAACATCAGGTCCGCTTCATCCGTCGCCGCTACTGGACCACCAAACTCAAGACCTGGGTGCGCCGTTATTTTCGCGACGAGATCGCGCCGATCATCACCCCGATCGGCCTCGACCCGACGCACCCGTTCCCGTTGCTGGTGAACAAGAGCCTGAACTTCATCGTCGAGCTCGAAGGCATCGACGCCTTCGGTCGCGACTCCGGGCTGGCGATCATTCCGGCGCCGCGTCTGCTGCCGCGAGTGATCAAGGTGCCGGAAGAAGTCGGCGGCCCTGGCGACAACTACGTATTCCTGTCGTCGATGATCCACGCCCACGCCGATGACCTGTTCCAGGGCATGAAGGTCAAGGGCTGCTACCAGTTCCGCCTGACCCGAAACGCCGACCTGGCGGTCGATACCGAAGACGTGGAAGACCTGGCCCGCGCCCTGCGCGGCGAGTTGTTCTCCCGTCGCTACGGTGATGCGGTGCGTCTGGAAGTTGCCGACACCTGCCCGAAACACCTGTCCGACTACTTGCTCAAGCAATTCAACCTGCATGAGACCGAGTTGTATCAGGTCAACGGTCCGGTCAACCTGACCCGCCTGTTCAGCATCACCGGCCTGGACAGTCAGCGCGCGCTGCAATACCTGCCATTCACGCCGCAGATCCCGAAACTGCTGCAGAACAGCGAGAACATTTTCAGCGTGATCAGCAAGCAGGACATCCTGCTGCTGCACCCGTTCGAGTCGTTCACCCCGGTGGTCGACCTGCTGCGCCAGGCCGCCAAGGACCCGCATGTCTTGGCGGTCCGCCAGACGTTGTACCGCTCCGGCGCCAACTCGGAAATCGTTGATGCGCTGGTAGACGCGGCGCGTAACGGCAAGGAAGTCACGGCGGTGATCGAGTTGCGGGCACGCTTCGATGAAGAGTCCAACCTGCAACTGGCCAGCCGTCTGCAAGCGGCCGGTGCGGTGGTGATTTACGGGGTGGTCGGCTTCAAGACCCACGCCAAGATGATGCTGATCCTGCGTCGCGAGGCCGGCGAAATCGTCCGCTACGCGCACTTGGGCACCGGCAACTACCACGCGGCCAACGCCCGTCTGTACACCGACTACAGCTTGCTGACCTCCGACGACGCCTTGTGCGAAGACGTCGGCAAATTGTTCAGTCAGTTGATCGGCATGGGCAAGACGTTACGCATGAAGAAACTGCTGCACGCGCCGTTCACGCTGAAGAAGGGCATGCTCGACATGATTGCCCGGGAGACGCAGTTCGCCCTCGACGGCAAACCGGCGCACATCATCGCCAAGTTCAACTCGCTGACCGATCCGAAGATCATCCGCGCGTTGTACAAGGCCAGCCAGTCCGGGGTGCGTATCGATCTGGTGGTGCGCGGCATGTGCTGCCTGCGTCCGGGCATCGCCGGGGTCTCGCACAACATCCACGTGCGCTCGATCATCGGTCGCTTCCTGGAACACACCCGGGTCTTCTACTTCCTCAATGGCGGCGAAGAGCAGATGTTCCTCTCCAGTGCCGACTGGATGGAGCGCAACCTCGACAAACGCGTCGAGACTTGCTTCCCGGTGGAAGGCAAGAAGCTGATCATGCGGGTCAAGAAAGAGCTGGAGCTTTACCTGACCGATAACACCCACAGCTGGAGCTTGCAGTCGGACGGTCGCTACGTGCGCAACACGCCAACCGGCAACCAGAACCCGCGCAGCGCCCAGGCGACCTTGCTGGAGCGGTTGGGGAGTCCGATCCTCGCCGTGCGTTAACGCGTAAGTCGGGTCATAAAAAATGGCGATCCCTGGGGATCGCCATTTTTGTTTTCACCGAAATCGTCCCCTGTAGGAGCTGCCGAAGGCTGCGATCTTTTGATCTTGCTTTTAAAGATCAAGATCAAAAGATCGCAGCCTTCGGCAGCTCCTACGGGTGTTCGTTATCCATCAGATGCCGTGGCGGGGTTAGCGAACGTTCAGCGTGAACCCAACCCGCGTCAGCCATTCCGCTTCCAGGGCGAAGTCGGCCTGGGTCAGTTGGTTTTCGTCCAGCCAGTTGGCCGGGAACAGTACGTCCAGACTGTCGCCGTTGGCGCGCAAGGTCACCTGTGGCATTTCCTGGGTACCGCGGATGTGGTGGAACAGGATTGCAAAGCGCAGCAGCACGCACAGACGAATCAACTTGCTGCCGTCACTGCCGAAATCGGCAAACTTGTCCCGGGGAATATTGCGACGGTGACCACGCACCAGCAGGGCGAGCATTTGCTGGTCTTCGCGGGAGAAACCGGCCAGGTCCGAGTGCTCGATCAGGTAGGCGCCGTGCTTGTGGTAGTGATAGTGGGCGATGTCCAGGCCCACTTCATGGACCTTGGCGGCCCAGCCCAGCAACTCGCGCCAGACGCCGTCGTCCAGGTCCCAGTCCTCGGCCACTTGATCGAAGGCATGCAGGGCCTTGCGTTCCACCCGCGCCGCTTGTTCCAGATCGACGTGGTAACGCTCCATCAACGAGCTGAGGGTGCGCTCACGGACGTCTTCGTGATGATGACGGCCCAGCAGGTCGTAGAGCACGCCTTCACGCAGAGCGCCTTCACAGTGGTCCATGCGTTGCAGTTCGAGGGCATCGAAGATCGCTTCGAGAATCGCCAGACCGGCCGGGAAGATTGCGCGGCGGTCAGGCTTGATGCCTTCGAAGTCGATTTTCTCGACATCGCCGAGCTTGAACAGTTTGCGCTTGAGCCAGGCCAGGCCTTCGGCATTCACTTCACCGGTGCCATGACCGCCGGCCTTCAGCGCCAGACCGATGGCGCGGATGGTGCCCGAGGAGCCGATGGCTTCATCCCAGGTCAGGCGGTGCAGGGCATGCTCGATGCTCATGATCTCCAACCGCGCCGCGGTGTACGCCTGGGCGTAACGGGCCGGGGTGACCTTGCCGTCCTTGAAATAGCGCTGGGTGTAACTGACGCAACCCATTTGCAGGCTTTCGCGCAGCAACGGTTCGAAACGCTGGCCGATGATGAATTCGGTACTGCCGCCGCCGATGTCGGCCACCAGGCGTTTGCCCGGGGTGTCGGCGAGGGTGTGGGAGACGCCGAGGTAGATCAGGCGCGCTTCTTCGCGGCCGGAGATGACTTCCACGGGATGGCCGAGGATTTCTTCGGCGCGGTGGATGAATTCGGCACGGTTGCGGGCTTCACGCAGGGCGTTGGTGCCGACGATCCGCACGGCGCCGGGCGGCATACCGTTGATCAGTTGGGCAAAACGCTTCAGGCAATCGAGCCCGCGCTGCATGGATTCTTCGTTGAGCTGACGTTCATCGTCGATGCCGGCGGCCAGTTGGACCTTTTCACCGAGGCGCTCAAGAATACGGATTTCGCCGTTCTGGGCCTTGGCCACGACCATGTGAAAGCTGTTGGAGCCCAGGTCGATTGCGGCGATCAGGGACAGATTCTTGGCTTGGGATTGCGGCATGGTCAGGGGGTCTCGGTCGATAACCCCGACATCGTGCCACGATCAAACGCTGACGCCAACGCGTAGGAGCTGCCGAAGGCTGCGATCTTTTACCGCGGGAATATTTGCGGTGCCGCTGATGGCCTCTTCGCGAGCAAGCCCGCTCCCACATTTAACCGAGTACCTCAGGAAGAACGCGGCCTACTGTGGGAGCGGGCTTGCCCGCGAAGGCGGCCTCCCGGTCACCGAAAATCCTTCAGCCCGCCGCTTCCACGGTCCCGATGAAATTCGCCAGTTCCGGCGTCTGCGGATTCGCAAACAGAATTTTCGGATCCCCCACCTCATGCACCTTGCCCTGATGCATGAACACCAATTTATCCCCCACCTCTCGGGCGAAGCGCATTTCGTGGGTGACCATGATCAGCGTCATGCCTTCCTTGGCCAGTTGCCGGACCACGCTCAGCACTTCGTTGACCAGTTCCGGGTCGAGCGCCGAGGTGATCTCGTCGCACAGCAACACCTTCGGCGACATGGCCAGGGCCCGGGCAATTGCCACGCGCTGCTGCTGGCCGCCGGACAGTCGATCGGGGAACGCATCGAATTTCTCCCCCAGCCCGACCCGCTCCAGCATCTGCCGGGCGAGTTCCGCCGCTTTCGCCTTGGGCACTTTCTGCACCACTTGCGGCGCGAGCATCACGTTTTCGCCCACCGTGAGGTGCGGGAACAGGTTGAACTGCTGGAACACCATCCCGACTTTCTGCCGCAAGCTGCGCAAGTCGGCGCGGGCGGCGTCGAGGTATTCGCCGTCGACTTCGATGACGCCATCGTTGATCGATTCCAGACCGTTTAGCGTGCGCAGCAGGGTGGATTTGCCCGAGCCGCTGCGGCCGATGATCGCCACGACCTGGCCTTCCTCGACACTCAGGTCGATGCCTTTGAGCACGTGGTGGTCGCCGTAATATTTATGCAGGGCCGAAATTCTAAGCAGAGGCATGCAGTCTCCTTTCCAGGTAGCGCGCACTGAGGGACAAGGGGTAGCAGAGCAAGAAGTAGCCGAGGGCGACGAGGCCGTAGACCATGAACGGTTCGAACGTCGCATTGGCCAGCATGCCGCCGGTCTTGGTCAGTTCGGTGAAGCCGATGATCGAGGTGACGGCGGTGCCTTTGACCACTTGCACCGAAAAGCCCACGGTTGGCGCCACGGCGATGCGCAGGGCTTGCGGCAGGATCACGTAGCGCAATTGCTCCAGCGGATTGAGCGCCAGGCTCGACGAAGCTTCCCACTGACCGTTAGGGATCGAATCGACGCAACCGCGCCAGATCTCCGCCAGGTAAGCACTGGTGAACAGCGTCAGCGCAATGGCCGCCGCCATCCACGGTGAAATCTCCACGCCGGCCAACGCCACGCCGAAGAACACCAGGAATAACTGCATCAACAGCGGCGTGCCCTGGAACAGTTCGATGTAGGTGCGGGCGAAGCTGCGGGGAAAGCTCTTTTTCGAAATGCGCATGACCATGATCAGCAAACCGATCACGCCACCGCCGATAAACGCCACCAGCGACAGCGCCAATGTCCATTGCAGGCCCGTGAGCAGGTTGCGCACGATGTCCCAGAAGGTGAAATCGCTCATTGGCTGCTCCGTGAAATGTAGCGCCGGCCGATCCAGTTCAGCAGTTGGCGGATCAACAGCGCCATGCACAGGTAGATCAGCGTGGTCAGGGCATAGGTTTCAAATGCGCGGAAGTTGCGCGATTGAATGAAGTTGGCGGCGAAGCTCAACTCTTCGGTGGCGATCTGCGAACAGACCGCCGAACCGAGCATGACGATGATGATCTGGCTGCTCAGCGCCGGCCAGACCTTGCCCAGCGCCGGCAGCAGGACCACGTGGCGAAAGGCTTCGAAGCGGCTCATCGCCAACGCAGCGGCGGCTTCCAGCTGCCCCCGGGGGATTGCTTGAATGCCGGCGCGGATGATCTCGGTGGAATAAGCGCCAAGGTTGATCACCATCGCCAGCACCGCCGCCTGCCATTCGGAAATCTGCACACCCAGGGACGGCAGGCCGAAGAAGATGAAGAACAACTGCACCAGGAACGGCGTGTTGCGGATCAACTCGACGTAGACGCCGAAGATCGCCGAAAACGGGCGGATGTTCCACGCCCGCACCAATGCCCCGACGATGCCCAGGCCCACCCCGAACACCGCACCGATGGCTGTCAGTTCAAGGGTGAACAGCGCACCGCGCAGCAACAGGTCGGTGTTTTGCACCACGGGTATGAAATCGAACTGATAAGCCATAGCCAGGTTCCTTGTTTAAACGGCGTTGCGCGACGATCAGAGATCGGCCGGCAGCGGCTCTTTCAGCCAGGTCTGGGCGTTTTTCTCCAGGGAGCCGTCGGTCTTGGCCGTGGCGAGGATCTGATTGACCTTGTCCAGCAGCGCCGGCTCGTTCTTGTTCACGCCGACGTAGACCGGCGAATCCTTGAGCTTCACTTTCAGCGCCGGCACGCGTTTCGGGTTTTTCTCGCTGATCGCCACCATCACCACGTTGCCGCTGGCGATCAGGTCGACCTGGCCCGCGAGGTAGGCGGCAATGGTCGAATTGTTGTCTTCGAAACGTTTGATGGTCGCGCCTTCAGGGGCGACTTTGGTCAGCTCGATGTCTTCGATGGCGCCACGGGTGACGCTGATGGTTTTGCCCTTGAGGTCGTCCAGGCCTTTGATCGCGGCGTCTGGCGGACCGAACACGGCGAGGTAGAACGGTGCGTAGGCACGGGAGAAGTCGATGACTTTCTCGCGCTCGGCGTTCTTGCCGAGGCTGGAAATCACCAAATCGACCTTGCCGGTGGTCAGGAACGGAATGCGGTTGGTGCTGTTGACCGGGGTCAGTTCGAGTTTGACCTTGAGCTGGTCAGCCACCAGCTTGGCGGTGTCGATATCCAGGCCGCGCGGTTTCATGTCCGGACCGACCGAGCCAAACGGCGGGAAGTCCTGGGGCACGGCAACTTTGAGGGTGCCGCGCTTGACCACGTCCTCCAGACCGTCGGCGTGGGCGGGTGCCTGGCTCAGCATCAGGCTGGCAAACAGGGCTGCGAGGAGGGCGCTGTAACGCTGGGTCATGGCAAATCTCCGAATCGGCGGAAGTAATTTCTGCGAATCGACAGAGCACGGGCCATGCCAACATCGGGGTTTGGGGGTGGCAAGCCACGGTTTTGCTGGATTTGATCGGTCTTACTGGTCTGAACAGTCATGTCGCGTTTCGCACCCCGATAGCGCATCGCCCTGGAGCGCCGAACCCTGGTGGGGCACGACTTGCCGGGCGCGACGAATAGCTTTACAACTAGCCGCTCATTGGCCTGGTTCGTCTGAAAAACCATGAATTCGATCTCTCGCGCCGTACCCGAAGTGGCGCTGCAAGCCATCCGCAAACTGATTACCGAACAGGGCTTCGGGCCGGGGGATGCCTTGCCTTCGCAACGGGACCTGGCGGTGCAATTGGGGGTCAGTCGCGCGTCATTGCGTGAGGCGTTGTCGTCCTTGAGTGCGCTGGGCGTGATCAGCATCCAGCCGGGCAAGGGCGTTTTCGTGCAGTCGCCGGTGGATTTGCCGCGAGGTGATGCGGCAGCGAGCTGGCCATTCGCGGCCCAGGCTTCGCCGCTGGATATCTTTCAGTTGCGCTATGCCCTGGAAGGTTTTGCGGCGGGATTGGCTGCCGTGACCCTGAGCACCGATGAGCTGGATGCACTTGAAGACAACGTCGCGGCGATGCGCAATGAATTGAAGGCCGGCGACTTCGATGCGGCGGCGCGGCTGGACTTCGAATTTCACCGACGCATCCTGCTGGCCAGCGGTAATCAGGCGATGTTGAGCATCCTGACCGCCAGCGCCGACATCTTTCTGGAGAGCCAGAAGTTACCGTTCATCCGGGCCGAACGGGCCATGGAAACCTGGCAGGAGCACCGCAAAATCCTTCGCGCACTGGCGCGCCGGGCGTCCGGTGCGGCGCAGAAGGCCATGCAGGAACATGTCCGCAATGCCGCACTGCGCACCGGAATTGCCTTCGTCGCTCCCGCCACCTCGTGACTTGAGCTATACCCAAACTCATGGACCACCATAGCGAGACTCAATCATCTGCACCTTCCTGAACGAGGGAAGGGCGGCTATGATAGGCCACGTTTTTTTGCTTACAACCTGGAGACTTCCATGAGCAGCGATCTTATCAAACACGTTAGCGACGCTAGCTTCGAGGCCGACGTACTCAAGGCCGAAGGCGCTGTACTGGTCGACTACTGGGCTGAATGGTGCGGCCCTTGCAAAATGATCGCTCCTGTTCTGGACGAAATCGCTGAGACCTACAAAGGCAAGCTGACCATCGCCAAACTGAACATCGACGAAAACCAGGAAACCCCGGCCAAGCACGGCGTGCGTGGTATCCCGACCCTGATGCTGTTCAAGAACGGCAACGTGGAAGCGACCAAGGTTGGCGCGCTGTCCAAGTCGCAACTGGCTGCATTCCTCGACGCCAACATCTAAGTCGGCGACGTTGTTTAAAAAGCCCCGCATATTGCGGGGCTTTTTGCGTATTCAGGGCTAGACGCTCCGAAACTCAGGTGGTACATTCGGCCCCGCACTGGTTTCTCCAATGCCCCCTGCTAGCCGTCGCCGACGCACTCCTTTTCGAATAAGTACGCGATCCTGTCGCCTTCTCTGCGGCGCGGCCTCATTAAGCCAAAAGCTTAATTTCCCCCCCTCCATAAATGATTACGTCATTCCTATATGAATCTGACTGAACTCAAGCAAAAGCCGATTACCGAACTGCTCGAATTGGCCGAACAGATGGGCATAGAAAATATGGCCCGTTCGCGCAAGCAGGACGTGATTTTCTCCCTGCTCAAAAAGCACGCGAAAAGCGGCGAGGAAATCTCCGGTGATGGCGTGCTGGAGATTCTCCAGGACGGCTTCGGCTTCCTGCGCTCCGCTGACGCTTCCTATCTCGCCGGCCCAGACGATATCTACGTCTCGCCGAGCCAGATCCGCCGCTTCAACTTGCGCACCGGTGACACCATCGTTGGCAAGATCCGCCCTCCAAAGGAAGGCGAGCGTTATTTCGCGCTGCTCAAGGTCGACACGATCAACTACGATCGTCCCGAGAACGCGAAAAACAAGATTCTCTTCGAGAACCTGACCCCGCTGTTCCCGACCGTGCGCATGAAGATGGAAGCCGGCAACGGTTCCACCGAAGACTTGACCGGTCGTGTCATCGACCTGTGCGCCCCGATCGGCAAAGGCCAGCGCGGTCTGATCGTTGCACCGCCGAAAGCCGGTAAAACGATCATGCTGCAGAACATCGCCGCGAACATCGCACGTAACAATCCTGAAGTTCACCTGATCGTATTGCTGATCGATGAACGTCCGGAAGAAGTGACCGAAATGCAGCGCACCGTGCGCGGCGAAGTGGTTGCCTCGACGTTCGATGAGCCGCCAACCCGCCACGTGCAGGTTGCCGAAATGGTGATCGAGAAGGCCAAACGCCTGGTCGAACACAAGAAAGACGTGGTGATCCTGCTCGACTCCATCACCCGTCTGGCTCGCGCCTACAACACCGTGATCCCGAGCTCCGGCAAGGTACTCACCGGTGGTGTCGATGCCCACGCCCTGGAGAAACCGAAACGTTTCTTCGGCGCTGCACGGAACATCGAAGAAGGCGGCTCGCTGACCATCATCGCCACCGCGCTGGTTGAAACCGGCTCGAAAATGGACGAAGTGATCTACGAGGAATTCAAAGGCACCGGCAACATGGAATTGCCTCTGGATCGCCGCATCGCTGAAAAACGCGTGTTCCCGGCCATCAACATCAACCGTTCCGGCACTCGCCGCGAAGAGTTGCTGACCGCCGACGACGAGTTGCAGCGCATGTGGATCCTGCGCAAGCTGCTGCACCCGATGGACGAGATCGCCGCCATCGAGTTCCTGGTCGACAAGCTGAAAACGACCAAGACCAACGACGAGTTCTTCTTGTCGATGAAGCGTAAGTAAGACGAAGTACGCTTCACAAAAAAGGGTGCCCTGAATGGGCGCCCTTTTTTTTGGCGTGCCCCATTTTGTATCTGGATAGATACGTGACGTGCTGTAAACTGGCGCCTCCATGGGCCCACCGCCCGCTGACAGCTGATCCATCGCCGGGTGCTCCCCGCGTCAATCTGGCTGGCGATTGATCAAGTGTTCCGGCAGGTTCGTCCTCAGTTGACCTCCTTCGAATATCCCCATTCGCGCTACCGGTGAGCCTCTTTTTTAATCGGTCCTGTATCTGAAACGACAAGGAGCGTCATGCACACGTTTGGCAATCGCCGTGATATCGACGGTTTGCGAGCTCTGGCCGTTATTCCGGTCGTGCTGTTTCACTTTGGGTTCAGTACGTTCAGCGGTGGATTCGTTGGCGTCGATGTCTTCTTTGTCATTTCCGGGTTCTTGATTACCAGCATCCTGTTCCGTGAAATCAGCGCGCAGCGTTTCAGCTTCGTCGATTTCTGGGCGCGTCGTGCCCGGCGCATTATTCCGGCCTTGAGCGTGGTGCTGCTGGTGACGCTGGCGCTGGGCTGGTTATTGCTGACCGCCAAGGACTTCTCCGAGCTGGGTCGCACGGTCCGTTATCAGGCCCTTTTTGTATCGAACATTCTGTTCATGCGAGAGGACGGTTACTTCGAGCCCGCCTCGGATTTGAAGCCACTTCTCCATACGTGGTCGTTGGCCGTTGAAGAGCAGTACTACATCTTCTTTCCGCTGTTGATGGCGTTGTTGATGCGTCATATCCGCCATTGGCGCTGGGTACTGTTTGCGGTGCTTTTGCTGTCATTCGGGCTGAACATCGCTTACATCGAGCGCAAACCCGATATGGCTTTCTTCTCGCTGCCAACACGCGCCTGGGAGCTGTTGTGCGGTGCCATGCTGGCGGTGTTGCCGGCGTCGAAACAATCCACGCGGCCCTGGCTTTATCAGTCTGTAGGGCTGGCCGGGTTGGTCGCGGTGCTGGTTGCCGTGTTCACGTTCGACAAGACGACCGCGTTCCCTGGGTGGGCCGCGTTGCTCCCGGTACTCGGTGCGACCGCCATGATCTGGTCGGGCGCCCAGGGCTCGACCTGGGTCGGCACAGTGTTGAGCACTCGGGCGCTGGTCGGGGTCGGTTTGATCTCTTACTCCTTTTATCTGTGGCACTGGCCGGTGTACGTCTACGCCAATGCCATATCGATTGACGGGATTCAACCGCTGGAGGCGGCAGGCTGGATTGCACTGGCGCTGGGACTTGCATGGTTGAGCTGGCGCTTCATTGAGCTTCCGTTCCGGGAAAAGCGGCTGCTTGCAGGGCGCAAATCCGTATTGGCCGGTGGTCTGCTGACAATGGCCGTTCTGGCGGTCACCGGTTCTGCGGTGCGATCGGCGGACGGTATTCCGCAGCGTATTACCGGCAAGGCGCTGGAATATGCCGAGTCCCGCGATTGGAAGGCCGGGCAAAAGAAATGCATGCTGGTGACCTCGGACAAGAACCTGGATAAGGCGTGCCTGGTCGGTGGCAAGGCCGATGTGCCGGCCACCAAGATGTTTTGGGGCGACAGCCATAGCGCGGCGCTGTTACCCGCCATCGAACACAACGCCCAGCGCGATGGCCGTCCGGTGTGGGTGTACAGCATGAGCGCCTGCCCGCCGGTTCTCAGTGACGATACACGTCAACGCTGCAAGGCCTTCAACGAGCAAACCATGGAACGGGTGCGAAGCCTCGGGATCAAGGATGTGGTGCTGGCCTCCAATTGGAGCCTCTACGTCTATGGTCGTGAAGACGGCGACAAAAAGGTCTTGCTCAACCCGCACGACACTCCAGCGCAAGCCGAGCAGCGCATGGCCACCGCCATCAAGGCCCGGGTGGCGGCGCTGAGGGAGGCAGGTGCGCAGGTGTGGCTGTTCGAGGAAGTACCGTTGCAGCGCAAGGGCACGATTGCGCGTCTGACCAGCCTGGCCCGTATTGGTCGCTCGGCCGAAGGGTTGGGGCGTCCGCTTGAGGAGCACTTGGCACGCCAGCATTTTCTGAGAGCCCTGTTCGCCTCGATGAGCGCCGCGGATCCGGGCGTGCATGTCATCGACCCGACGCCGATGATGTGCTCGGACGGCGTCTGCAATATCGAAGTCAACGGTCATTCGCAGTACAAGGATGAAGATCATCTGTCGGACATCGGCAGCGCCCGGTTGAGCCCTTTGTTTACTCCGGTGTTGCTGGGCGCAAATCAGAATTGATCGGGGCGCACTGCTGACAGGCTGCTGTTTGGCCTCCAGAGCAGGTAGGATGTACGCCTATTTTCGGGGTGGCATCTTCAATGAAATTCAAGGACCTTCGGGATTTCGTGCAGCAGCTTGAGCAGCGCGGAGAGTTGAAACGCATCCAGATTCCTGTTTCTCCCGTGCTGGAGATGACCGAAGTCTGTGATCGCACGCTGCGGGCCAAAGGCCCGGCGCTGCTGTTCGAAAACCCAACCGGTTACGACATCCCGGTGCTCGGCAACCTGTTCGGCACCCCCGAGCGGGTCGCCATGGGCATGGGCGCCGAGGCGGTCAGCGAGCTGCGCGAAATCGGCAAGTTGGTGGCGTTCCTCAAGGAACCCGAACCGCCGAAGGGTTTGAAGGATGCCTGGTCCAAACTGCCGATCTTCCGCAAGATCATCGCCATGGCGCCGAAAGTCGTCAAAGACGCGGTGTGCCAGGAAGTGGTCATCGAAGGCGACGACGTCGACCTGGCGATGCTGCCGGTGCAGACCTGCTGGCCTGGCGACGTCGGCCCGCTGATCACCTGGGGCCTGACCGTCACCAAAGGCCCGAACAAGGATCGCCAGAACCTCGGCATCTACCGTCAGCAAGTGATCGGCCGCAACAAGGTCATCATGCGCTGGCTGAGCCACCGTGGCGGCGCGCTGGATTACCGCGAGTGGTGCGAGAAGCATCCCGGCCAGCCATTCCCGGTGTCCGTGGCGTTGGGCGCTGACCCGGCGACCATCCTCGGCGCCGTGACGCCGGTGCCGGACAGTCTCTCCGAATACGCCTTCGCCGGTCTGTTGCGCGGCAATCGCACCGAACTGGTGAAGTGCCGTGGCAACGACTTGCAAGTGCCGGCCACCGCCGAAATCATCCTCGAAGGCGTGATCCATCCGGGCGAAAT
This sequence comes from Pseudomonas sp. dw_612, assembly GCF_018449725.1. GTDB lineage: Bacteria > Pseudomonadota > Gammaproteobacteria > Pseudomonadales > Pseudomonadaceae > Aquipseudomonas. The sequence goes on from NZ_JAAVVC010000003.1 coordinate 425,696, forward strand.
GGCCGACGAAGGCCCGTACGGCGACCACACCGGTTATTACAACGAAGTCGACAGCTTCCCGGTATTCACCGTCGAGCGCATCACCCACCGGATCAAACCGATCTACCACAGCACCTACACCGGCCGTCCACCGGATGAGCCGGCGATTCTCGGTGTGGCGCTGAACGAAGTGTTCGTGCCGATCCTGCAGAAGCAGTTTCCGGAGATCACCGACTTCTACCTGCCGCCCGAAGGCTGCTCGTACCGCATGGCCATCGTGACCATGAAGAAGTCGTATCCCGGTCATGCCAAGCGGGTAATGCTGGGTGTCTGGTCGTTTTTGCGACAGTTCATGTACACCAAGTTCGTTATCGTCTGTGATGACGACATCAACGCACGCGACTGGAACGACGTGATCTGGGCCATCACCACGCGCATGGACCCCAAGCGCGACACGGTGATGATCGACAACACGCCGATCGATTACCTCGATTTTGCCTCGCCGGTGTCCGGCCTGGGGTCGAAGATGGGGCTCGATGCCACGCATAAATGGCCGGGCGAAACCACTCGCGAGTGGGGCCGGGTGATCGTCAAGGATGAAGCCGTGACAAAACGGATCGATGCCATCTGGAATCAGTTAGGAATAGATTGATGCGTGTAACCTTGCAGCCCTCCGGAGCAGTGCTTGAGATATTGCCCGGCGAGCGGATTCTCGATGGCGCGCGGCGACTGGGCTATGAATGCCCGCAAAGCTGCCGCAACGGCAATTGCCACGTCTGCGCGGCGTTGCTGGTGGAAGGCCGGGTCGAACAGGCCGGCAATGTGCGTGACCACGGCGAGTTCTACACTTGCATAGCGGAGCCGCTGGAAGACTGCATCGTGCTGTGGGATGGCGTGCTCGCGCTGGGAGAACTGCCGGTGCGCAGCTTGTCGTGTCAGGTCATTGAATGCAGGGACGTTGGCGGGGATACCTTTCGGGTTCACCTGCGGGCGCCGGCCGGCAAGCCGCCGCGCTATCACGCCGGTCAGTACCTGATGATCGAGCGTGAGAACGGCGAGAAATCCGCGTTCTCCCTGGCCTCGGCACCCCATGCCGGGCGCGACCTGGAAATCCACGTGTTGGCGCGCGAAAGCAGTGCGCTGAGCCTGATCGAGCAGCTGCAACGCAACGCCATGGTGCGCATCGAAATGCCGTTCGGCGACACCCATCTGGCCGAGCTACCGGACGGGCCGTTGGTGCTGATCGCCGCCGGTACTGGCATGGGCCAGATTCACAGCCTGATCGAACATTGCCGCGCCACCGGTTTCAAGCACCCGGTGCATCTGTATTGGGGCGTGCGCCGTCCTGAAGACTTTTATGAAATCGAACATTGGGATGAATGGCTGAAATTGCCCAATCTGTTCCTGCATAAAGTCGTCAGCGATCAATGCGGTTGGGAAGGGCGTTGCGGCATGCTGCATGAGGCGGTGTGCGAGGATTTCGCGGATTTGAAATCGCTGCATGTGTATGCCAGCGGCTCTCCGGCCATGGTCTACGGCACGCTGGATGCGCTGGTCGAAGCGGGGATGGATGCGCATCAGATGCGCGCGGATGTGTTCGCGTACGCTCCGCGGTCTTAATCGATATAACTCCCTATATAGCCGATCGGTATTTATGGATTTATATAAATGCCGGTAGGTTATATGTCATCCAGGCAAATATTTAAGAACTGTGCCATGGCACTTAAATTGCCTTAAAACTTATGTGCCTTATTGTTACAGCGGTGCGTTCTATTAAGTAATTCTTTATCCGCGGGGAGCTGAACGCTATTCGCCATGAGTGCCATTGAATCTGCTTTTTTGAATTTGGCTTACCCTCCGCGGCTCGATCTGGGGCCGCAGCTTACGCACGAACAATTGCTCAGCTCGATGCAATCGACCATGGCACGCCACAAGGGTGGGCCGGTCTGGCTGTTTGCGTACGGTTCGCTGATCTGGCGCCCGGAATGCCCGGCGGTAGAACGCGTTCGCGGCCGAGTGCATGGCTACCATCGCGGTTTGTACCTGTGGTCCCACGAACACCGCGGCACGCCGGAAGTCCCGGGCCTGGTGTTTGGCCTGGATCGCGGCGGTTCTTGCAGCGGCTTCGCTTATCGCCTTCCTGAAGAACAACTCGAAGCTTCGCTCTATGCCTTGTGGCAGCGAGAGATGCCGTTCCCGTCCTATCGCCCACACTGGCTCAACTGCCGTCTCGAAGACGGAAGCCAGGTTCAGGCGTTGGGATTTGTTTTGGAACGACACCTGCCCAGCTACGCCGGCAACTTGCCGGATCACGTGCTGAGCCAGGTGTTCGAAAGCGCTTGCGGGCGTTACGGCACCACTCGCGATTATGTCGAGCAGACCGCCAACGCCCTGCGTAGCCACGCCATGCCAGACCGGAATCTGGAGGCGCGGCTCAAGCGCTGCAAATCAAAGGCTGATCAGGCGATCGCTTCTTCGCGGGTCTGACTGGCGACGTTCTTGTGACCCAGCGTGGGCGCCAGGAACGCCATCGCCAGCAGGCACGCGGCGACCAGCAAGATGAAACCGCCATCCCAGCCGAAGTAGTCCACGGTGTAGCCCATCAAGGCGCTGGCCGCGACTGAGCCACCCAGGTAACCGAACAGTCCGGTAAAGCCTGCCGCTGTGCCCGCCGCCTTCTTCGGCACCAGTTCCAGCGCTTGCAAGCCCACCAGCATCACCGGGCCGTAGATCAGGAAACCGATCGCGAACAGCGAGATCATATCGATCATCGGGTTACCCGGCGGGTTCAGCCAATACACGATCGTCGCGACAGTCACCAACCCCATGAACACCATGCCGGTCAGACCACGGTTGCCACGGAAAACCTTGTCCGACATCCAGCCGCACAGCAACGTGCCGGGAATGCCTGCCCACTCATAAAGGAAATACGCCCACGACGTCTTGTCGAAGTCGAAGTGCTTGACCTCCTTGAGGTAGGTCGGTGCCCAGTCCAGGATGCCGTAGCGCAACAGGTAGACGAAGACGTTGGCCAGGGCGATGAACCAGAGCATTTTGTTGCGCAGCACGTATTTGACGAAGATGTCCTTGGCGCTGAATTCTTCTTCGTGGCTGGCGTCGTAGCCTTCCGGGTAATCGTTCTTGTACTTCTCGATCGGCGGCAGGCCGGTGGATTGCGGGGTGTCGCGCATCACAATGAAGGCAAACACGGCGACCAGCAGCGCCACGGCGGCCGGTACATAAAACTTGCTGTGCCAGTCGTTGAACCAACCCATGCCGAGAATCGCCAACGGGCCGATCAAGCCGCCGCCAACGTTATGCGCGGTGTTCCAGACCGACACCACGCCACCGCGTTCTTTCTGCGACCACCAGTGCACCATGGTCCGCCCGCTCGGTGGCCAGCCCATGCCTTGCGCCCAGCCGTTGATGAACAACAGGATGAACATCATGGTCACGCTGGACGTCGCCCACGGTGCGAAACCGAAAACGAACATCACCCCGGCAGACACCACCAGACCAAACGGCAGGAAGTAACGCGGGTTGGAGCGGTCGGAAACAATGCCCATCAAAAACTTGGACAGACCGTAGGCGATCGCAATCGCTGACATGGCCACGCCCAGTTGGCCTTTTGTATAGCCTTGGGCGATCAGGTCCGGGAAGGCCAGGGTGAAGTTCTTGCGCAGCAGGTAGTAACCGGCATAGCCAATAAAAATCCCGGCGAAGATCTGCCAGCGAAGGCGTCGGTAGGTGCTGTCTATTTTTTCTTCAGGCAGGGCAGCCTGATGTGCGGCAGGTCGAAAGAAAGCAAACATTCAAGAGCTCCAGATTTCTTGTTTTGACTGCGGATGCGAATGTTACAGTTTCGTTACCGAAAATAGCACCGGTTCGCATTGGCAAAACAGCGGAAATGTTGGAGATCGCGTGTTCCTTTATGAACATGTCGCTCAGGTATAAGTGGAGGACGGTGTGGGAATTGTTACTTTGCGATCCTTTATGACGCTGTTTTGCCCAGAGTAGGGCGGGGCTTTGGGAAATGTCCTGCGGCTAATGGGGAAGTCGTGACGTTATGTAAATAATCATCGGGACTTAACCTTTGTGCTGTTGCCAAGTCTGGCATTTCAGTATCGAAGGGGGGGCTATGCGGTGGTTGGTGGTGGCTGTTTTGTGTGTGATCTGCAGCAGTGTCGGTGCGGGAGAGGTGTTCCTGATTCCGATGGATAATCCCAAACCGAAATACCCCAGGGCACTTTACCGGGCAGGCATCACGGGGGAGGTGCGGGTCACCATGAATGTCCACGCTGATGGGTCGGTTAGTCAGCCAGTCGCCTTGAAAGCTGCGCATTCCGAACTCGCCTCGGTGTCCCTGGCAGCGGTCGCCCAGTGGCGATTCCAGCCCTGGGAAGTCAGCAGCGACCGTCCGGCGCAAGTCGAGGTGGTCGCGCCCATGGTCTTCAGGCTGGACGACACTCCGCCCTTGCACGCCAATGAAAAACTGAAGAAGTTGCGTTGTTCAGATGTCAGTCGGGTCGCGCAGTACTATGCGGATTCCTCTTGGGTAGACCTGCCGGTTTTTAGCTGGACTCGCAGTTACATGACTCATTCCATTTCGCCAGCGCTGCTGCCGGAGGAGAAGCGTCTGGCACTGATCGCCAAACTCAACAAAGAAGTGCCGACCATTGTTCGACGATGTAACTCGCATCCGTCGAGCCGGTATGTGCGTTTTCTTCCGAAAGAAGTTCGCGAGCTGCTTTAACCGTAAATTCCGGCGGCGAGTTGTCGTTTCAGGTCGGTAAATAGAAGGCCAGAACAATCTCATGGGTTGTCCTGGCCTTTTTTGGGGCATCGGCGCGATGCCTTGGAGCCGGGTTGCTACGGGTGGCTCCCACAGGTGCTGAGTTATCTGTGATTCCCGGGGCTCCGCGAAGAGCCTCTTTTGCCAGCGACGACTTAGCGAACCTGAACCACCACTTTCCCTACCGCCTTGCGCTGGCCAAGATCATTAATCGCCTGCGCCGCATTGCTCAACGGATACACCTGCGACACCAGCGGCTTCAACTTGCCTTCGGCAAACCAGCCAAACAATTGCTGGAAGTTCGCGGCGTTGTCCTGGGGTTGGCGCTGGGCGAACGAGCCCCAGAACACGCCGACCACCGCTGCGCCTTTGAGCAACGCGAGGTTCACCGGGAATTCGGGGATGCGGCCGCTGGCGAAACCCACTACCAGCAGGCGGCCGTTCCAGGCGATGGCGCGGACGGCTTGGTCGAACAGGTCGCCGCCGACCGGGTCGTAGATCACGTCGGCGCCCTGGCCATCGGTCAGGCGTTTGATTTCGTCCTTGAGGCTGGTTTCGCTGTAATTGATCAGTTCATCGGCGCCGGCAGCCTTGGCCACGGCGAGTTTTTCAGCGCTGCTGGCGGCGGCGATCACCCGGGCGCCCATGGCTTTGCCGATTTCCACGGCGGCCAGACCGACACCGCCGGAAGCGCCGAGCACCAGCAGGGTTTCACCCGGTTGCAGATTGGCGCGTTGCTTGAGGGCGTGCATCGAGGTGCCGTAGGTCATGCTGAACGCAGCGGCGGTGTTGAAGTCCATGGACGGCGGGATCGGCAGCACGTTGTAGCCCGGCACCGCGACTTGTTCGGCAAAGCTGCCCCAGCCGGTCAGCGCCATGACCCGGTCGCCGACCTTGAGGTGGCTGACCTTTTCGCCCACCGCACTGACCACGCCAGCCGCTTCGCCGCCCGGGGAAAACGGGAAGGGCGGCTTGAACTGGTATTTGCCCTCGATGATCAGCGTGTCCGGGAAGTTGACCCCGGCGGCGTGCACGTCCAGCAGGATTTCGTTCTTCTTCGCGACAGGACTGGCGACGTCTTCCAGCACCAGCGATTCGGCGGGGCCGAAGGCTTTGCATAGCACGGCTTTCATCAGGGCTATTCCTTTGGGAGTGATGGCCGATAAGTGTAGGTGTGTGAGTCGTCGGGTCAACGAGCATGCCCGGCCCTGATAACCAGCCATAAGCTTGTGCTTGCGCGGCGGGTCGATATGCTAGGCCGCAAACCGGATAAGGAGTGAATTGTGAAAGCGTGGATCATGTTGATGCTGGCCCTGTCTCTGCCCATGGCAGCGATGGCCGAAGAAGCCGCCAAAGAAGGCGAAGCCCCGAAAGTCAGCTATCTGACTTTGAGCCCGCCATTCGTGGGCAACTATGGGTTGGATGGCACGCCGAAGTTGAAAGTCTTCAAGGCTGACGTCGCGTTGCGGGTGACCGGTGAGGAAGCGACCAAACTGGTGAAGGCCAATGAGCCGTTGATTCGCAATCAACTGGTGGCGTTGTTCACCCAGCAAACCACCGAAGCGATGAACAGCATCGAAGGTAAGGAAAAGCTGCGTCAGGAAGCGTTGAAGCAGACTCAGCAAGTGATGAATGACGAGACCGGCAAGCCGGTGGTTGAGGATCTGTTGTTCAACAACCTGATCATTCAATAAAACATTCGTTGTCCGGGCGGGCCTCTTCGCGAGCAAGCCCGCTCCCACATTGGAATGCGTTCCTTTGTGGGAGCGGGCTTGCTCGCGAAGGCATTCTTCCAATCGCAGCAAAGCTCAAGGCTTTAACGCAATCACCGCCGCCCACTGCTCGGCCGTCACCGGCATCACCGACAACCGCGACCCCTTCTGCACCAATGGCATCTCAGCCAACGCCGTTTGCTGCTTCAAATAATCCAGTTTCAACACCCCGGCAAACGTCTCGACATGCGCGACATCAATCGCGCTCCAGGCGTTTTTCTCTGGCGTGGCCTTCGGATCGTAGTAATGGCTCTCAGGTTCCAGTGCCGTCGGGTCGGGGTATGCCGCTTCAACTATTTTGCCGATCCCGGCAATCCCGGGCTCCGGGCAGCTGGAGTGATAGAAGAAGAACTCGTCACCCACCGCCATCGCCCGCAGGAAGTTGCGTGCCTGGTAGTTGCGAACCCCATCCCAGCGCGCTTTGCCAAGCTTCGCAAGGTCTTTGATCGAGAGCTCGTCAGGCTCGGATTTCATCAGCCAATAGGCCATGTTTTTTGCTCCATGCGAGGTGGGTGGGCAAGTTGTCGGGCGATTTTATGACAAACCGACGGTCGGTTGACGCCAGTGTTTGCGTGTCGGTTCACGTTGTCGCAAAATGCCGGCCTTCTAAGCTTGACGCTGCTGCACGGCCTACACCTACAACGGAAACCGCTGCTGTCATCGTGTTGATGTGCCTTTGGGGGGCAATCGATGAAACGCAAACCGGATTTACTATGGATTTTGGTTATTTTGTTCGGCCTCGGTGTCGTCACCACTGGCTATGCCCAAAGCTTGTGGAATAACAAGACCGACGCGCCGATCGAGATCGCGCAGCAACAACAGCCGTCAGCCTTCAAGCGCTGAACCTGTCTTCCGAGCGCTGCACCCGTAGGAGCACAGCTTGCTCGTGATGACGGCGGCACATTCAACCTCTATGTGTCTGAAAGACCGCTATCGCGAGCAAGCTTTGCTCCTACAGTAAATACCACGCCTTGTCTGTCACCGTTCCTTGCAACGGCACATCCCAGCTCGCCTGAGCCAATCGCTCGACCTTCTGACATTCATGGGCCAGCCCCAACAAGGTCGGCTTGCGCCAGGTTTGGCGTCGTGCCAGATACGCCAGGCTCCGATCATAGAAACCGCCGCCCATTCCCAGGCGTCCGCCGACATCATCAAAACCCACCAAGGGCAACAACACCAGATCCAGAGCCCAAACCTTGCGTTGCCGGGCAAGGTTGGCCCGTGGTTCGAGAATGCGGAAGCGGTTGGGTTTGAGTTTTTCGCCGGGGCGGATGCGCTGGAACACCATTTTGGTTCGCGGCCAGGCACTCAACACCGGCAGATAAGTCGCCTTGCCTCGACGCTGAGCCGCACGCAGCAACAGGCGCGGGTCGATTTCACCGTCGGTGGGCAGATACAAGGAGATGTGTTTTGCGCGGCGAAACAGCGGGTGCCGGGCCAATTGCTTATAAAGCCCGCGAGCGGCCTGGCGCTGTTGACTAGGTGTCAGGGCGCGGCGGGCCTTGCGCAGCATGCGTCGAAGTTGCGGGCGGGGAAGCAGCGCAGGTTCGGTCATGGATTCAGCTTCGGCAGGACGAATACACAAAGCGTACCCGTAAAAAAGCCGATGCCGGTATTTAAACCGGCATCGGACTGGAATCAGGCTCCCCGGATGAACCGCTGCTGACTTAGCCCTTGAACCCGAAAGTTCAAGGTGGAAGATGCAGTAGGCTTTAAGGCTTTCCGTCTAGCGGACATGCACACCAGCCCAACGTGCAGCCTCCAGGGTAGTGCGAATCGGCTCAGGGACGTGGTCAACTGGCAAGCACCCCAGGGAGTGACGCGAGTATACCCCAAGCGGTTTCGCGTTTCAGCCCTTGGTGACGTCCGGATCGGTGGCGAGCACCAGATCGACGCGGTCGAGCAGGTCGCGAACCTGCTCGCGGGTCGAACCGCTGGCCTGTACGTCCGGGCGTTCTTCCTTGTGCAACAGGTCGTGGGTGATGTTCAGCGCGGCCATCACGGCGATGCGGTCGGCACCAATGACTTTGCCGCTGCTGCGGATTTCGCGCATCTTGCCATCCAGGTAGCGGGCGGCACTCACCAGATTGCTGCGCTCTTCCTGGGGGCAGATGATCGAATATTCTTTATCGAGGATCTGCACGGTAACGCTATTGCTTGAACTCATGAGTCTTGCTCCAGGGCCTTGAGGCGCGAAATCATCGATTCGACCTTACGCCGGGCGATTTCGTTTTTTTCAATGAGGTGAGCGCGTTCCTCGCGCCAGGTCTTTTCCTGAGCTAATAGGAGTCCATTTTGGCTCTTTAGTTGCTCGACTCGGCTAATTAGCAGTTCGAGTCTTGCCATCAGCGCTTGCAGGTCGGTGTCTTCCATTGTGTCCACTGAGATTGAGTCTGATGGGTAATAACGGGCGGACAGCCTTTAATAGTCTTGGCGAGTCTGTCGATGTAGGATACAAGGCCTTCATTCTAGACATAGCGCCGTCTGGCGCCTAGCTGCCCATGCCCATTCAGAATTCCCCGTACCAAGCCTTCGCCACCCTGCTGACTTCCAGCGGTCATAACGTCTCGCCTGCCGAACTGCATGGCCTGTTGCTCGGCCGCAGTTGCGCCGGTGCAGGCTTCGCCGCCGACAGTTGGTTGGCGGACGCCGCCGAGTTGCTCGAAGGCGAGCCACAAGACAACGTTCGCAACGCCCTGATCGGCCTGCAAGAGATGGTCAAGGGTGAGCTGACCGGCGACGACATGACGGTCGTTCTGCTGCTGCCAACCGACGACGCACCGCTGGCCGACCGCGCCGCTGCACTGGGCCAATGGTGCCAGGGCTTCCTCGCCGGCTTCGGTCTGACCTACCGCGACAACGCGCTGAGCACCGAAGCGACCGAGGTCCTGCAGGACCTGGCCGCCATCGCTCAGGTGCAAGATGCGCTGGAAGAATCCGACGACGGCGAAAGCGACTACATGGAAGTCATGGAGTACCTGCGCGTCGCGCCGCTACTGCTGTTCACCGAAACCAAGAAACCTGCCGAGCCGGCCGCCGCCAAACCGTCGTTGCATTAATCGCCTGCCAGGGAAAGCCATCTGCCCATGATTCATATCCCGAAATCGGAATACAGCCGTCGCCGCAAGGCCTTGATGGCGCAGATGGAACCCAACAGCATCGCGATCCTGCCCGCCGCCGCGGTGGCCATCCGCAACCGCGACGTCGAGCACGTCTACCGTCAGGACAGCGACTTCCAGTACCTCAGCGGTTTCCCCGAGCCTCAAGCCGTCATCGTCCTGATGCCCGGCCGTGAGCACGGCGAATACCTGCTGTTTTGCCGCGAGCGCAACGCCGAACGGGAATTGTGGGACGGTCTGCGCGCCGGCCAGGAAGGCGCGATCCGCGACTTTGGCGCCGACGACGCGTTCCCCATCACCGACATCGACGACATTCTGCCGGGCCTGATCGAAGGGCGCGACCGGGTGTATTCGGCCATGGGCAGCAACCCGGAATTCGACCGGCACCTGATGGACTGGATCAACGTGATCCGCTCTAAAGCGCACCTCGGCGCTCAGCCGCCGAACGAATTCGTTGCTTTGGATCATCTGCTCCACGACATGCGCCTGTATAAATCAGCGGCAGAAGTGAAGGTGATGCGCGAAGCCGCACGGATATCCGCCCAGGCGCATATCCGCGCGATGCAGGCCAGCCGCGCCGGGTTGCATGAGTTCAGCCTGGAAGCCGAGCTTGATTACGAGTTCCGCAAGGGCGGGGCGAAGATGCCGGCGTATGGCTCGATCGTCGCCTCGGGGCGCAACAGCTGCATCCTGCATTACCAGCAGAATGACGCGGTGCTCAAGGACGGTGACCTGGTGCTGATCGATGCCGGTTGCGAAATCGACTGCTACGCCAGCGACATCACCCGCACCTGGCCGGTGAGCGGCAAGTATTCCGCCGAGCAGAAGGCGATCTACGAGTTGGTGCTGGCGTCGCAAGAAGCGGCGTTTGCCGAAATCGCGCCGAACAAGCATTGGAATCAGGCGCACGAAGCCACGGTCCGGGTGATTACTGCCGGTCTGGTGAAACTGGGCCTGTTGCAGGGCGACGTCGACGAGTTGATCGCCAACGAAGCCTATAAGGCGTTTTACATGCACCGCGCCGGCCACTGGCTGGGCATGGATGTGCATGACGTCGGCGAGTACAAGGTCGGCGGCGAATGGCGTGTGCTGGAAGTCGGCATGGCGCTCACTGTGGAACCGGGCATCTACATCGCCCCGGACAATCAGAACGTGGCGAAGAAATGGCGCGGCATCGGCGTGCGCATCGAGGACGACGTGGTAGTGACCAGGACCGGTTGTGAAATCCTGACCAAAGGCGTGCCGAAAACGGTCGCCGAGATCGAGGCCTTGATGGCACAAGCACGGACACAAGCGGCATGAGTCGAGTCAATCTGGCAATCATCGGGGGTGGTCTGGTCGGCGCCAGTCTGGCGTTGGCCTTGCAGGCCGGGGCCAAGGCCCGTGGCTGGAAGATCGTGCTGATCGAGCCGTTCGCCCCCGGTGACACCTATCAACCGAGCTACGACGCCCGTTCTTCGGCGCTGTCCTATGGCGCTCGGCAGATTTATCAACGGTTGGGCGTGTGGCAGGAAATCTCCCGTCGCGCCGAGCCGATCAAGCAGATTCATGTCTCCGACCGTGGGCGTTTTTCCACGGCGCGACTGTCGGCGATGGAAGAGGGTGTTCCGGCCCTCGGCTATGTGGTGGAAAACGCCTGGCTCGGCCAATGCCTCTGGCAAGGCCTGGACAAGGACGTGGTCACTTGGCGCTGCCCGGCGGAAGTCACGCGCATGGAGCCGCTGACCGACGGCTATCGCCTGACCCTCAATGACGAAACCACCCTGGAATGCGACCTCGCCGTGCTTGCCGATGGCGGTCGTTCCGGTCTGCGCGAGCAACTGGGGATCGGCATCAAAAAGCGTCCATACAACCAGAGCGCGCTGATCGCCAACATCACCCCGAGCGAAGCCCATAACGGCATGGCGTTCGAGCGTTTCACCGACGAAGGCCCGATGGCGTTGTTGCCATTGCCGGACAACCGCTGCGCCTTGGTCTGGACCCGTCTGGGCATGGACGCGCAACGGTTGGCGGCCCTCGATGAAAAGAGCTTCCTCAGCGAGTTACAAGGCGTGTTCGGTTATCGCCTCGGCACGTTGAAACAGGTCGGCGCGCGGCATTTGTACCCGCTGACCTTGATCGAGGCCGAAGAGCAGGTGCGTCCGCATCTGGCGATTCTCGGCAACGCCGCTCACAGCCTGCATCCGATTGCGGGGCAGGGTTTCAACCTGTCCTTGCGCGATGCCCAGGCCTTGGCCGATGCGTTGTTGGCCAGCGAAACCTCGCCCGGCGACTTTGCGACCTTGCAGGCCTATCGTGAACGTCAACGCATGGATCAGAACCTGACCGTGGGCTTCTCCGATCAGGTCACCCGGTTGTTCGGCAGCACCCAACCGCTGGTGTCCCTGGGCCGCAACATCGGCCTGTTGGGTCTCGATCTGTTGCCGCCGGCCAAACGCTGGTTCGCCCGGCAGGCCATGGGTTTGGGTACTCGTCCGGATGCTTAAGTGGCTCACCGCAAAATTCGGCAAGGCGCGGTTGATGCGCTGGGTCATGACGTTCTACCCGCCGTACCTCGGCGCCGGTGTGCGGGTTCGACACATCAGCGATGACTTCCGGGACATCAAGGTGTCCATGGGCCTGGGCTGGTACAACCGCAATTACGTCGGCACCCAGTTCGGTGGCAGCCTGTATTCAATGGTCGATCCGTTCTACATGCTGATGCTGATGGAAAACCTCGGGCACCGTTACATTGTCTGGGACAAAGCCGCCGACATCGATTTCATTGCGCCGGGCAAAGGTCCGGTGTTCGCCCGTTTCAACATCGACGAGACCTTGCTCGACGAGATTCGCCGGCAGACGGCGAGTGGCGAAAAATACCTGCCGCAGTTGCAGGTCGATATTCACGACGGCGCCGGCACCTTGGTGGCGCGGGTCGAAAAAACCCTTTACGTGCGGCTCAAGCCGCAAGCGAGACAGGCTTAAAGCATGGACATGCGCGCAGATCTGCTGATTGTCGGGGCCGGAATGGTCGGCAGCGCCCTGGCGCTGGCGTTACAGGACAGCGGGCTGGAAGTCCTGCTGCTGGACGGCAGCCCGATGAGCGTCAAACCCTTCGATGCCCAGGCGACTTTCGAGCCGCGAGTCAGTGCACTGTCGGCCGCCAGCCAGCGCATCCTCGAACGCCTCGGCGTGTGGGACGGCATCGCCAACCGGCGCAGCAGCCCCTACACCGACATGCACGTCTGGGACGGCAGCGGCACCGGGCAAATCCATTTTTCGGCGGCCAGTGTGCACGCCGATGTGCTGGGGCATATCGTCGAAAACCGCGTGGTGCAGGACGCCTTGCTCGACCGTTTGCACGATTGCGATCTCGGCATGTTGGCCAATGCGCGTCTGGAGCAGATGCGCCGCTCCGGCGATGACTGGCTGCTGACCCTCGCCGATGGCCGCACCTTGCGCGCGCCGTTGGTAATTGCGGCGGACGGCGCCAATTCGGCGGTGCGGCGCCTGACCGGTGTCGCCACCCGTGAGTGGGACTATATGCACCACGCGATCGTGACCAGTGTGCGCAGCTCAAAACCCCATCAAATGACGGCTTGGCAGCGGTTTACCGACAATGGTCCGCTGGCGTTTTTGCCGCTGGAGCGGGATGGTCAGCAGGATTGGTGTTCGATCGTCTGGTCGACCACGCCGAGCGAAGCCGAACGCTTGATGGCGCTGGATGACGACGCTTTCTGCCGTGAACTGGAACGGGCCTTCGAGGGCCGTTTGGGCACAGTGATCAGCGCTGATCCGCGTCTGTGCGTGCCGCTGCGTCAGCGCCATGCCAAGCGTTATGTGGCGGAAGGCCTGGCGCTGATCGGCGATGCGGCGCACACCATCCACCCGTTGGCCGGGCAGGGCGTGAATCTTGGTTTTCTCGATGCGGCGGTGTTGGCCGAAGTGCTGTTGCAAGCAGCTGAGCGCGGTGAGCGCCTGGCGGATGTGAAGGTTCTCAGCCGTTACGAGCGTCGGCGCATGCCGCACAATTTGGCGTTGATGGCGGCGATGGAAGGCTTTGAGCGCTTGTTCCAGGCGGATCCGCTGCCGGTGCGCTGGTTGCGTAATGCCGGGTTGAAGATGGTTGAGCAGTTGCCGGAGGCCAAGGCGTTGTTTGTGCGTGAAGCGCTGGGGTTGACCGGGGATTTGCCGGCGCTGGCCAAGGCCTGAGCCTTTCGCTGGGGCTGATGGCCTCTTCGCGAGCAAGCCCGCTCCCACAGTTGAAATGCATTCCCCTGTGGGAGCGGGCTTGCTCGCGAAGACGTCGGTACATTCAATACATACCTGAAGCTGTGCAACATCTGGTAACTCACCCGCAAACTGTTCGATTGAGCTGGCAAATGTGAGTCCTTATCATTTGGCCTCATTTTTCAATCGAGACCGCTCCCATGTTGGCACCGAAGCGTCTATTGACCGCGCTGGCCCTGACCCTGATCGGCAGCACCGCCGCCCAGGCCGCCGACGAGGTGGTGGTTTACTCCTCGCGTATCGACGAGCTGATCAAGCCCGTCTTCGATGCCTACACCGCGAAAACCGGTGTGCAGGTGAAGTTCATCACCGACAAGGAAGCGCCGCTGATGCAGCGCATCAAGGCCGAGGGCGAAAACGCCACCGCCGACCTGCTGCTCACCGTCGATGCCGGCAACCTCTGGCAGGCCGAGCAGATGGGCATTCTCCAGCCGTTCACCTCAAAGACCATCGACGCCAACATCCCTCTGCAATACCGCGCGTCTTCTCATGCCTGGACCGGGCTGAGCCTGCGGGCGAGGACCATCGCCTACTCCACGGATCGTGTGAAACCGGGAGAGTTGACCACTTACGAAGGTCTGGCCGACAAGAATTGGGAGGGTCGCCTGTGCCTGCGCACGGCGAAGAAGGTCTACAACCAGTCGCTGACCGCCACCATGATCGAAGTCCATGGCGCCGCTAAAACCGAGCAGATCCTCAAGGGTTGGGTGAGTAACCTGTCCACCGACGTGTTCTCCGATGACATCGCGGTGCTGGAAGCGATCAACGCCGGGCAATGCGACGTCGGCATCGTCAATACTTACTACTACGGTCGTCTGCACAAGCAGAAGCCGGACCTGGCGGTGAAGCTGTTCTGGCCGAATCAGGGCGACCGTGGCGTGCACGTCAATCTGTCGGGCATCGGCCTGACCAAACATGCGCCGCACCCGGAAGCGGCCAAGGCCTTGGTGGAGTGGATGACCACGCCGCAAGCGCAGAAGATTTTCGCGGATGTGAACCAGGAGTTCCCGGCCAACCCGGCAGTGGCGCCTTCTGCGGAAGTGGCGAGCTGGGGCAAGTTTGTTGCTGATACGTTGCCGGTGGAAATTGCCGGCAAGCGTCAGGCCGAAGCGATCCGCATGATGGATCGCGCTGGCTGGAACTGAAGATCAAAAGATCGCAGCCTCGTTTCACTCGACAGCTCCTACATTGGGATCGCGTACCCCTGTAGGAGCTGTCGAGTGAAACGAGGCTGCGATCTTTTTGCGGTGTACATACACTTCTGCTGATTCACCCCTGAGAGCTTTTCCTTGGCCCACCCCGCCCAACGCCGCTGGTATCCCCTGGTCTTCGCCATCGCCGCGTTGGTCCTGCTGCCCCTGAGCGTGCTGTTTTTCTCCTGGCAAACCATCGATCAACAAATCTGGTCCCACCTCTGGGACACCCAGATGCCACGACTGCTGGGCAATACCCTGACCCTGGTGCTCGGCGTCGGTGTTGGCGTGACGCTATTAG
This sequence comes from Pseudomonas sp. dw_612, assembly GCF_018449725.1. Taxonomy (GTDB): domain Bacteria; phylum Pseudomonadota; class Gammaproteobacteria; order Pseudomonadales; family Pseudomonadaceae; genus Aquipseudomonas. The sequence goes on from NZ_JAAVVC010000003.1 coordinate 441,121, forward strand.
GCGTGAGCCTGGCCTGGCTCACCAGCCTCTGCGAATTCCCCGGTCGGCGCTGGCTGGACTGGGCGTTGATGCTGCCGTTCGCAATTCCCGCCTACGTGTTGGCGTTTGTCTTCGTCGGCCTGCTGGATTTCGCCGGCCCCGTGCAAACCCTGATGCGCGAATGGTTCGGCGTCGGGTTGCGATTGCCGCGAGTGCGCTCCACCGGTGGTGTGATCCTGGTTTTGGTGCTGGTGTTCTATCCCTACGTTTACCTGTTGGCGCGCACTGCGTTTCTGGCCCAGGGCAAGGGCCTGATGGAAGCCGCGCGAGTCCTCGGCCAATCCCCGTGGCAAGCGTTCTGGCGCGTCGCCTTGCCCATGGCGCGCCCAGCCATCGGCGCCGGTGTGGCGCTGGCGCTGATGGAAACCCTGGCGGATTTTGGCGCGGTGTCGGTGTTCAACTTCGACACGTTCACCACCGCCATCTACAAGACGTGGTACGGCTTTTTCAGCCTCTCGACCGCCGCGCAACTGGCCAGCCTGTTGCTGCTGGTGGTGATGGTCGTGCTCTACGGCGAGCGCCGTGCCCGTGGCGCCCATCGGGCGAGCAACGAGCGACCACGGGTCAAGGCGTTGTATCACCTGCGCGGCCTCAAAGCGTTGGCGGCGATGAGTTGGTGTGGCTTGGTGTTCGCCTGCGCCTTCGTCATCCCGATGCTGCAACTGGTGGTGTGGTTCTGGCAGCGCGGGCGCTTCGATCTGGATGAGCGTTACGCCGGGCTGATCGTCCACACCCTGTACCTGGGCGGCATGGCGGCACTGATCACGGTCAGCGTTGCCCTGTTGCTGGCGTTTGCCCGTCGCCTGGCGCCGACCCGGGCGATCCGCTCCGGTGTCAGCCTGGCCAACCTGGGCTACGCCTTCCCCGGCTCTGTGCTGGCGGTGTCGATCATGCTGGCGTTCAGTTACCTGGATCGCGAACTGGTCGTACCGCTGTGGGGCAAACCGATACTGCTGGGCAGTCTGTCGGCGCTGATCGTGGCCTATCTGGTGCGTTTCATTGCGGTGGCTTACGGGCCACTGGAAAGCAGTCTGGCGCGAATACGGCCTTCTTTGCCCGAAGCAGCACGTAGCCTTGGGGTCAGTGGGCCACGACTGTTTTTCAAAGTGTATCTGCCGCTTTTGCTGCCGGGCACCTTGAGCGCGGCGTTGCTGGTGTTCGTCGATGTGCTCAAGGAAATGCCCGCGACCCTGCTGATGCGCCCGTTTGGCTGGGACACGCTGGCCGTTCGCATCTTTGAAATGACCAGCGAAGGTGAATGGGCGAGGGCATCGTTGCCGGCCCTGACCCTGGTTTTGGTCGGGCTGTTACCGGTCATCGGATTGATTCGACGTTCGGCGCATCGAAACGCCTAGGTGCCAGTCCTACACCTTGCGGCTACAATGCGCGGCATTCGGTGCGGTCCGTCTGACAGATCAGGTAGCTGAAATCGGCTGTAGGCCTTCTAATTCAAGGCTTTCACCCCGTGCAGTGCTTGTCCGCACCTTCGCCACGCCCGGAAGGAGAAACCCATGGGACAGCGTACGCCTCTGTATGACCTTCATCTCGCCCTCGGCGCGAAGATGGTCGATTTTGGCGGTTGGGATATGCCACTGCATTACGGCTCGCAGGTCGAGGAACACCATCAGGTGCGCCGCGATTGCGGGGTTTTCGATGTATCCCACATGACCGTGATCGATGTCGACGGCTCCCAGGCGAAGGCCTGGCTCCAGCACTTGCTGGCCAATGACGTCGATCGCCTGCACAGCCCCGGCCGTGCCTTGTACAGCACCATGCTCAACGAACGCGGCGGCATCGTCGACGACATGCTCGTCTATCGTCTCGAGGACGGCTATCGGTTGGTGGTCAACGCCTCCACCCGGGATCAGGACCTGGCCTGGATGCAGGCGCATCTCGACGGCTTCGATGTGCGACTCCTTGAGCGGTCCGAGTTGGCGATGCTGGCCATTCAAGGTCCTCAGGCCCGGCACAAGATCGCCGAGCTGGTCACCCAGTCCCGTGGCAATCTCATTCAGATCCTCAAACCGTTCGAGGGTCAGTTCGACGGCGACTGGTTTATCGCGCGCACGGGTTACACCGGTGAAGATGGCCTGGAAATCGTCCTGCCGGCCGATCAGGCTCCCGGTTTCTTCAACGACCTGGTCGGCGCCGGCATTTCTCCTATTGGCTTGGGCGCCCGGGATACCTTGCGTGTCGAGGCCGGAATGAACCTCTACGGTCAGGACATTCATCAAGATGTCTCACCGCTGGCCTCCAATATGGCCTGGAGCATTGCCTGGGAACCCGCCACTCGCCAGTTCATCGGGCGCAAGGCGCTGGAAGCCGAAAAGGCCAACGGCGTGCAGCACAAACTGGTCGGTCTGGTCCTTGAGGAGCGAGGTGTTTTACGCGCTCATCAAGTGGTCCGTATCGCCAATGTTGGCGAAGGGGAGATCACCAGTGGTAGTTTCTCTCCTACGCTTAGCAAGTCGATTGCACTGGCGCGCGTGCCGATGGCGACCGCCGACCGCGCAGAAGTGGAAATCCGTGGCAAGTGGTACCCGGTCCGAGTGGTCAAACCGACCTTCGTACGCCATGGCAAAACCTTGATCTAACCCTTTTTCTGGCGGGCAACGACCGCTGACATTTTTCTTGAGGACACAGAACATGAGCGATATCCCTGCCGACCTGCGTTTTGCCGAAAGTCACGAATGGGCGCGTCTGGAAGCCGATGGCACCGTCACCGTGGGCATCAGCGATCACGCTCAGGAAGCCTTGGGCGACGTGGTGTTCGTTGAACTGACCGAAGTCGGCAACGTGTTTGCCGCCGAAGATCAAGCCGGTGTGGTTGAGTCGGTTAAAGCCGCTTCCGACATCTACTCGCCGATTGCCGGTGAAGTGATCGCGGTCAACGAAGAATTGAGCGCAAACCCGGAACTGCTCAACACCGACCCGTACGGTGCCTGGATCTTCAAGCTCAAGCCAAGCAACACGGCTGAGCTGGAAAAACTGCTCGACGCAGCCGGCTACAAAACCGCTATCGGCGAGTAACACCGCTCTTCGCTCTTGTAGGAGCATGGCTTGCCCGCGATGGCGTTCTTGAAATCGCCATCGCGGGCAAGCCTTGCTCCTACAAGGGACGATTCAAGGCTTCAGCACCGATTTGACCGCCGCCACCGACCGCTCGACATCCGCTTTAGTCATGCTCGTAAACATCGGCAACGAAACAATCAGGCGACCGACCCGTTCCGCCACCGGAAACATGCCTTCCTTGAAACCGCGCTCGCGGTAAAGACTCAGCAGGTGGATCGGCGGGTAGTGATAGCCGATGCCGACGCCCAGTGCCTGCATCTGCTCCATGAACGTGGCCCGCGCCGGTTGGCCGTCCTTGCGCTCAGGCAACACCAGCTGAAACAAATGCCAATTGCTGTTCTCGAAATCCGCCGGCGGCAGTTGAGCGCCGTACTGCGCTTCGAAGTCTGCGCCGAAACACTCAAAGTAGTGCCGCGCCAGCTCACGCCGATGCGCCGTGATCGCCTCGATATGCGCAAATTGCCCCAAGCCAATGGCCGCCGCGACATCGGTCATGTTGAACTTGCCGCCCAGCACATCCACGTCCAGACCATCGAAACCGTTGCGGGTGACGCCTTGCAAACGGTACTTCTCCGCCAATCGCACTTCTTCGGGCGTGTTCAGCACCAGGCAACCGCCCTCCGAAGAGGTGACGTTCTTGTTCGCCTGGAAACTGAACGACACGAAGTCGCCCGTGGCGCCGATACGTTGGTCGTTCCAGCTCGAACCCAAGGCTTGCGCGGCATCTTCGACAATCCGTAAGCCGTGCTTTTGGGCGATCGCATACAGCCGATTCATGTCCAGCGGCAACCCGGCGAGGTACACCGGAATGATCGCTTTGGTGCGTGGGGTAATCGCCGTCTCCAGTTGATCGAGGTCGATGTTGCGGGTGACCGGGTCGATATCGGCAAACACCGGCGTGGCGCCGACTTCCAGAATCACGTTGGCGGTGGCGACCCAGGAAATCGGCGTGGTGATCACTTCATCACCCGGGCCGATGCCGGCAATGCGCAGGGCGATTTCCATGGTGCAGGTGCCGGAGTTGAAGGTGCGCACCGGTCGCCCGCCAAAGAATTCCGAGAGTTGTGCCTCAAAGGCCTGGACCTTGGGGCCACTGGTGATCCAGCCCGAGCGCAGCACGTCGCCGACCGCTGCAATCGTGGCTTCATCGATGACGGGTTTGGAAAACGGCAGAAATGGCAGTTGGCTCATAAACGATAGACACCCGATCGCGGACGTTAAGTAGGCGCCGAACATGATGATCGGGATTGAGCGAAGGCGCCACGCCGTCCGCTCGGGTATCGGCTGCTATGCTGGTTTGACCGTGTTGCATCGACGTTGAGCGCCAGTCAAGAGAGAGCCCGTCATGTCCCAGTTGCCGTCGTTGAGCCAGTTACGCGATCCGAATACCTTCCTGCGCCGCCACTTGGGGCCCGATGCCGCCGAGCAACAGGCGATGCTCGACAGCCTCGGTCTGGGCAGTCGAATCGAATTGATCGAGCAGACCGTGCCGCCGGGGATTCGCCTCAACCGAGAACTGGATTTGCCGCCGGCCCTCGACGAAGAAACCGCATTGGCCAAGTTGCGCAGCTATGCCGAACAGAACCAGGTCTGGACCAGCCTGATCGGCATGGGTTACCACGGTACCCTCACGCCGACCGTCATCCTGCGCAACGTGCTGGAAAACCCTGGTTGGTACACCGCGTACACGCCTTATCAGCCGGAGATTGCCCAGGGCCGGCTCGAAGCGCTGCTCAACTTTCAGCAACTGACCATCGACCTCACGGGCCTGGAACTGGCCAACGCCTCGCTGCTGGACGAAGCCACGGCGGCGGCGGAAGCCATGGCCCTTGCCAAGCGAGTTGCCAAGTCCAAGAGCAATCTGTTTTTCGTCGATGAGAACTGCCATCCGCAGACCATTTCCGTGGTCCGGACCCGGGCCGAAGGTTTCGGTTTCGAGTTGATCATCGACGCTGTGGATAACTTGAAACAACACCAGGTGTTCGGCGCATTACTGCAGTACCCCGACACCCACGGCGAGATCCGCGATCTGCGGCCATTGATCGATCACCTGCATTCCCAGCAAGCGCTGGCCTGTGTTGCGACCGATCTGCTGAGCCTGTTGTTGCTGACGCCTCCGGGGGAGTTGGGTGCTGACGTGGTGTTCGGTTCATCGCAACGTTTCGGCGTGCCAATGGGCTACGGCGGGCCTCACGCGGCGTTTTTCGCCAGTCGCGATGAGTACAAACGGGCGATTCCGGGGCGGATCATCGGCGTGTCGAAAGATGCGCGCGGCAACGTCGCCCTGCGCATGGCCCTGCAAACCCGGGAGCAACATATCCGCCGGGAGAAGGCCAATTCGAACATCTGCACGGCTCAAGTCTTGTTGGCCAATATCGCCAGTTTCTACGCGGTCTACCACGGCCCGGAAGGGCTGAAACGCATTGCCCAGCGCGTGCATCGGCTGACCTGCATCCTCGCCGCCGGCCTGGAACGCCACGGCATTACCTGCCTCAACCAACAGTTCTTCGACACCCTGACCCTTGAAGTCGGCGGCGCGCAAACGGCGATCATCGAAAGCGCCCAGGCCGCGCAGATCAATGTGCGCATTCTCGGGCGCGGGCAACTGGGCCTGAGCCTGGATGAAACCTGCGACGAAACCACCGTGGCGAAGCTGTTCGATGTGTTCCTTGGTGCCGATCATGGGCTCAGCGTCGACGAACTCGACGCCGAACCCCTGGTTTCCGGGATTCCTGACGGTTTGCTGCGCAGCACACCTTATCTGCGTCACCCCGTATTCAGTGCGCATCACAGCGAAACCGAGATGCTGCGCTACCTCAAGCAACTGGAGAACAAGGACCTGGCGCTGAACCAGTCGATGATCCCATTGGGCTCCTGCACCATGAAACTCAACGCCACCAGCGAGATGATCCCGATCACCTGGCCGCAATTCGCCAACCTGCACCCGTTTGTGCCCAAAGAGCAGGCCGTGGGTTATGCACTGATGATCGAGGAGCTGGAGCGCTGGCTCTGCGCGATCACTGGTTTCGATGCGATCTGCATGCAGCCCAACTCCGGCGCTCAGGGCGAGTACGCCGGGCTGCTGGCGATCCGCAAATACCACGAGAGCCGCCACGAAGGTGCACGGGATATCTGTCTGATTCCATCCTCGGCCCACGGCACCAACCCGGCCTCGGCACAAATGGCCGGGATGCGTGTGGTCATCGTCGAATGCGACGAGGCGGGCAACGTCGATCTGGATGACCTGAAGGACAAAGCGTCAACGGCGGGGGACAAACTTGCCTGCCTGATGGCGACTTACCCGTCGACCCACGGTGTGTATGAGGAAGGCATCAGCGAAATCTGTGAAGTTATCCACAGCCATGGCGGCCAGGTGTATATGGATGGCGCCAACCTCAATGCCCAAGTCGGTTTGGCGCGGCCGGCGGACATCGGTGCCGACGTGTCGCACATGAATCTGCACAAAACCTTCTGCATTCCCCACGGCGGTGGTGGGCCGGGCATGGGGCCGATTGGCGTGCGGGCGCATCTGGCGCCGTTCGTGGCCAATCACCCGGTGGTGCCGATCGACGGCCCGCAGCCGCAGAACGGGGCGGTCAGCGCCGCGCCTTGGGGCAGTGCAAGCATTTTGCCGATCAGTTGGATGTACATCGCCATGATGGGGCCGCAACTGGCGGATGCCAGCGAGGTGGCGATTCTGGCCGCGAATTACCTGGCGCAGCATTTATCTGGCGCCTTCCCGGTGCTCTACACCGGGCGTAACGAGCGGGTGGCCCACGAGTGCATTCTGGACTTGCGGCCGCTCAAGGTATTGACCGGCATTAGCGAAGAGGACGTGGCCAAGCGCCTGATGGATTACGGTTTCCATGCGCCGACCATGTCCTTTCCGGTGCCAGGGACGTTGATGGTCGAACCGACGGAGAGTGAATCCAAAGCTGAACTGGATCGCTTTATCGGCGCGATGCTGAGCATTCGCGCGGAAATCACCGAAGTACAAAACGGTAACTGGGACGCCGAGGACAACCCGCTGAAGCGTGCGCCGCATACCCTGGCCGACGTTACCGGCGTGTGGGAGCGGCCTTACAGCATCGAGCAAGCGGTGACGCCGGACGCGCACACCAAGGCCCATAAATACTGGCCGGCGGTGAACCGTGTGGATAACGTCTACGGCGACCGCAATCTGTTTTGCGCATGCGTTCCGGTGGATGATTACCGTTGATCTACCGGTTTACACCTATCCAATGTGGGAGCGGGCTTGCTCGCGAAGGGCTCGTGCCAGTCAACATCTATACCGACTGACACACCGCTTTCGCGAGCAAGCCCGCTCCCACAGTGGATTTTAGGCGACGCCAGAATTTAGAACGTCATCCGCGCCTCAACGTACATATTTTGCTCGCGCAACTTGCCCTTGAGCTGTTCATCCCGGGCATTGATGCGGTTGGCGAAGGTGTTGTAGCCGGTTTCGATATCGCCCATATCGACGTACCGGTAACCGGTGCCGAGGGTGATTTGCCGGTTGAGCTTGAGGTCGGCCCCGACACCCAGGGCATAGGTGAAGTTGTTCTGGCTGTTGTTGGCGAACTGTCGCGAAGGATTGGATTGGTAGCCTTCGGAATTGATATGCGCCACGCCTACGCCGGCCATGGCGTACAGCGACAGGTATTCATTCAGCGGGAAGTCCTTGTAGCCGTTAACCATCAGGCGCTTGGACGAAACTTGCAGGTTGTTGACGTTGGCATTGAACGGCGCCCAATGGCTCTTGAACTCCGAATCCTGCTTGATGCTGTATTCAGCTTCCAGGCGCCAATCGCCCTTGAACCCGTAGCCAAGCGCTAAAGAGCCGCCGACGTCCTTGTTGCTGTCCGGACTGACGACTTGATGAGTCACCCTTGGGCTGGTGAGCAGAGAATTCCCCAGGTCTTGCTGGATACTCTGGATTTTGACCGAGCCATACAGGCCTTCGGCGTGGGACACGTGGCTGAACGCGGCGGCCAGCAGCAGTAAAGACAGGGTTGGTTTGTTCATGGATGTCGATTCGCTTGTGTGGAAATTCGAATCGACAAAGTTTGGATTCACACACCGGGCGCTGATATCAGAGTCTTCCTCGGTCAGCCGAAGAATCCTCATCAGGGCGCCAGGGTTTTGGCATTCGCCGCTGTAGGAAAATACGGTGCAGTTGTTCTGGCCCATAAAAAATGCCGCTCATATGAGCGGCATTTCTACATCTGTTAAAGCTTAGTCCGAAGCGACGGCATTTTTTGCCAGGATCGCATTCGCCAGTTCCATGTCCGTGGCTTGCAGGCCCGGGTTGTCGGCGCGGACTTTCTGCATCGCGGCTTCCAGGTATGGGCCGCGGATGCCGCCGTCACTGGCGACGAAGCTGCCGGCATCGTCCTGGGCCGCGACGATCAGTTTGTGATCCTTGAACGTCAGGTAGGTCGAACCGGTGGTGGCGCCGGATGAAATGACGTTACGCCAAAAGCTGTCAGCCATTGCTGAACCAACGGGGAGAGACAGCAAGGCAAGGGTAGCGACAGCAAGTTTGAGACGCATAATGGGTGACTCCACTGGGGGTTAACTACGGGGTTTGATCGTCGTTTACCCAATCGAGTTCCATGACTGCTCAGTCAACCGGTTCCACCAGCAGAATCGCCCCTTGCTGACTGACCACCCGCACGCGGCTACCCAGCGCCGCGTCTGGCCCACGAGCCATCCACACCCCATCGGCGACTTTGATCTTGCCGCGACCGTCGACAATCGCCTCATGCACCACAAAGGTTTTGCCGATCAGTTCCTGGCCGCGCAGGTTGAGGTTCGGCTGATCGCTCTCTCGCACGGCGCTGCGCTGGCGTCGCCACCAATACAGGGCGGTGGCGATCGAGAGCAGGCCGAACAGCAGGAATTGCAGCTCCCAGGACAGGCCGGGCAGCACAAAGGTCAGCACACCGACCGCTGCTGCCGCCATGCCGATCCACAGCAGATAGCCGCCGGCGCCGAACACTTCAAGAATCAGCAGCACCGTGCCGAAGGCCAGCCAGTCCCAGAACGATAAATGTTGCAGGAATGCCCACATGGCGCGCCTCAGGCTTTCTTGTTATCGAACGTGGCCTTGACGATTTCGCCGATGCCGCCGACCGCGCCGATCATCGAACTGGCCTCAAGCGGCATCAGGATCACTTTGCTGTTATTGGCCGAGGCCAGTTTGCCCAGCGCATCAATGTACTTCTGCGCGACGAAGTAGTTCACCGCCTGCACGTTGCCGCCGGCAATGGCTTCGGACACCACTTGAGTGGCCTTGGCTTCGGCTTCGGCCTGACGTTCCCGAGCTTCGGATTCGAGAAAGGCTGCCTGACGACCGCCCTCGGCTTCGAGGATCTGCGCCTGTTTCTTGCCTTCCGCAGTCAGGATCGCGGCGGCGCGCAGGCCTTCGGCTTCGAGGATTTGTGCACGCTTGATCCGCTCAGCTTTCATCTGGCCCGACATCGCGGCCATCAAATCCGCTGGCGGGCTGATGTCCTTGATTTCAATCCGGGTGATCTTGATGCCCCACGGTGCCGTGGCCTCATCCACCGTGCGCAGCAGTTTTTCGTTGATGTTGTCGCGCTGGCTGAGCATCGCGTCCAGCTCCATGGAGCCAAGCACGGTACGGATATTGGTTTGCAGCAGATTGCGCACGGCATGTTCGAGGTTGTTCACCTCGTAGGCCGCCTGGGCGGTGTTGACCACCTGGAAGAAACACACGGCATCGATCTGCACCGTGGCGTTATCAGCGGTGATGACTTCCTGGGGCGGAATATCCAGCACACTTTCCATCACGTTGATCTTGCGACCGATGCGGTCCATCACCGGAATGATGATGTTCAGGCCAGGCTTGAGGGTGTTGGTGTAGCGACCGAAACGCTCGACCGTCCACTGATAGCCCTGAGGCACAACCTTGAAACCCATGAACAGAATGGCGACGACCAGGCCGACGAAGAGTAAGAGCACACTACCGATCTGCATAACGATTCCCTGTTGATGTATTGATCAATGTTTTGGCGATGGTCCGAAGTGTAAGGCAAAAGACTTGCAGGATTGTGTTTGGGCTAATTCAACTACCGCAAAATGTAACTATGTCTGACAAGCCGAAACGCGATCTGTAGCAGCTGGCGCAGCCTGCGTTCGGCTGCGAAGCAGTCGTAAAATCAGCCGACGCGGTGCTTCAGGAAGACTTCGCGTACAGGTTTCGCGACTGCTTCGCAGCCGAACGCAGGCTTCGCCAGATGCTACAAAAGAGCACGTTTGCGTGGTGGCGAAGATTTGGAATTGAGAACGGAGCAAATCCCGGCCTGGTTTATGTCAGCAATCTGAGGCAATTATCTACTTCTGCTCACTCTGCGGCGTCACCCGCAACACCTCCTCAATCGTCGTCAGTCCCGCCGCCACTTTCTGTGCCCCGGACAGCCGCAAGCTGCGCATACCTTCCTTGAACGCCTGACGCCGTATCGCCAGCAGATCGGTATCGGGGGTAATCAGCGCTTTGACGCTGTCGGTCAGTTGCATGATTTCGTAGACCCCGGCGCGGCCGCGATAGCCGGTGTCGCGGCATTCCAGGCAGCCGATGGCGCGCTGGGCATTGGTCGGCAGCGGTGCCTGCCAGGGCCGGGTCAGGGTTTGCCAGTCGTCTTCGCCCAGGGTCAGCGGCGCCTTGCAGTGCGGGCACAAGGTGCGGACCAGGCGCTGGGCCATGACCCCGAGCACCGTGGCTTTGATCAGGTAATGCGGCACGCCGAGTTCCAATAGGCGGCTGATGGCGCTGGGGGCGTCGTTGGTGTGCAGGGTCGAGAGCACGAGGTGACCGGTGAGCGCGGCCTGGATCGCCATTTCGGCAGTTTCGAGGTCGCGGATCTCGCCGATCATGATGATGTCCGGGTCTTGCCGCATCAGCGCGCGGACCCCGGCGGCGAAGGTCAGGTCGATGTTGTGCTGGACCTGCATCTGGTTGAAGGCCGGCTCGACCATTTCAATCGGGTCCTCGATGGTGCAGAGGTTGACCTCCGGCGTCGCCAGTTTTTTCAGAGTGGTATAGAGCGTGGTGGTCTTGCCCGAGCCGGTCGGCCCGGTCACTAGAATGATGCCGTTGGGCTGGCGGGTCATGTCTTGCCATCGGCGCAGGTCATCGGTGGAGAAGCCCAACTGATCGAAGTCCTTGAGCAGCACTTCCGGGTCGAAGATCCGCATGACCATTTTTTCGCCGAACGCGGTGGGCAAGGTCGACAGCCGCAGTTCGACTTCGCCGCCGTCCGGGGTTTTGGTCTTGACCCGGCCGTCCTGGGGTTTGCGTTTCTCGGCGACGTTCATCCGGCCCAGGCTTTTCAGGCGGCTGACGATGGCCATGGTCACCTGGGGCGGGAATTGATAGACGTTGTGCAGCACGCCGTCGATGCGAAAACGCACGGTGCCTTGCTCGCGCCGGGGTTCGATGTGGATATCGCTGGCACGCTGCTGGAACGCGTACTGGAACAGCCAGTCGACGATGTTGACGATGTGCGCGTCGTTGGCGTCCGGCTCCTGGTCGCTGGCGCCGAGGTTGAGCAGTTGCTCGAAGTTGCCGAGGGTACTGGTCTGCTGATCGGCATTGGTGGCGCCCGTAACCGATTTGGCCAGGCGGAAAAACTCCACGCTGAAGCGCTGGATGTCCGCCGGGTTGGCGACTACGCGTTTGATCGGCAGCTTCAACACGTGGGTCAGGTCGGCTTCCCAGCCCGTGACGTAGGGCTGGGCGCTGGCCACGGTCACGGCATCGCGGTCGATGGAGACGGCCAGAATCTTGTGCCGCTGGGCAAAGGCGTAGGACATCAACGGCGTGATGGCCGCGACGTTGATCTTCAGCGGATCGATGCGCAGGTAAGGCTGACCGGCCTGTTGCGACAGCCACAGGGTCAGGCTTTCGAGGTCGAGGTGTTTGCCGGGACGGCTGAGGTCGTCGAGGTGTTGGCTGGCAATAAACTCCAGCGGGTGCAACTGGCCATTGGCGGCCTGCCGGCGTCGGGCGTTGAGCGCGAGTTCGGCGCAATCCTGGTTGATAAAGCCTTGGGCGACCAGTTCTCGCAGCAAATCATTGAGATCCAGCCAGCGGTCCTGAAGTTGAACGGACATGCGGGTTCCTTTTGAACAATCCTGCAAACAGCGATCTAGACCGCAGTGTGCAAAGGATAGTCGCGGACCTGCTGACCGTTGGGCCACTACCCGACGAAGCCGTTTCCAGTTCTTTCAACCGGCCGCTTGGGCCTGCTCATCCCACGCAGAGTCGGCGCTCTGCAGGTTCACCGAGCAGACGCTGATCAGGTTACGAAGTTTTTCCGCGATCACGGCGGCGCGGTGCCAGCTCAGTCCGTCGATCACGATGTCGATCGACAGCAGATCGTCCACGCGCTGCACATTGACCTGTTCCGGGGTCAGGAACTGCAAGGCGAACAGGTTGAGTGCGCGGCACAGCACATCCGGCTCGGCCTCGGCCAGCAGTTGGTATTGCACGCGGCAATGGGCGTTGCTGGCGTTCCAGGCATCGGCGCGGGTTGCCGGGGTGTTTACGGCTTCTAAGTGCGGCATGGTCGGGCTCCAAAATCACTGGAGGAATTTTTACATTCGGTGCCGGGTATTTCTTGGCTATGATCGGGCGTATTAGCGGTTTATCGAATCGTTCGATTCAATAAGTGATCATTCAGAGGTTTTTCTATGCACGCCGAGCTGGATGGCTACGACCGCAAGATTCTCGCGTTGCTGCAAGAGGACGCTTCGCTTTCCAGTGCGCAGATCGCCGAACAGGTCGGGCTGTCGCAGTCGCCGTGCTGGCGGCGGATTCAGCGGATGAAGGAGGAGGGGATCATTCGCGGGCAGGTGACGTTGCTCGATCGCAAGAAAATCGGTCTCAACACGCAGATTTTTGCCGAGATCAAACTCAACGCCCACGGGCGTTCGAACTTCACCGAGTTCACCGAGGCGATTCGCGGCTTTCCTGAAGTGCTGGAGTGTTATGTGCTGATGGGGTCGGTGGATTTTCTGCTACGGATCGTCACGGCGGACATCGAGGCGTATGAACGCTTCTTCTTCGAGAAGCTGTCGATGGTGCCGGGGATTCAGGAGGTGAATTCGATTGTGGCATTGTCGGAAATCAAGTCCACGACGAGTTTGCCGGTCTGAGGTTTTGCGGTGAATGGGCGGGCCTCTTCGCGAGCAAGCCCGCTCCCACATTAGACCGAGTTCGTTCAGGCAACTCGGTCTAATGTGGGAGCGGGCTTGCCCGCGAAGGCGGTGTTACATGCGCAGCAACATTTTCCAGGCACGATTCTGATACACGGCGATCGCCTGCTGCTTACGCGCATCCAAGGCTTCGTCGGTGATCGGTTCGTTGGCCAGTTGCGCCAGTTTGTTCAGTTCACCGTACAGGCGATCCATTTCCGGGATGTCCAGCACGCCGCGGGCATGGTGCATCCAGGCCTGGATGCGTTCGATGCGCGGCAGTTGCTCGGCCAGATCTTCAGGCTGTTGCTGGTAGCGTTGCAGTTGCAGGGATGTGGCTTCCTCGCCCAGCAGGCGCGGCAACCAGTTGGCCAGTTGCGCTGCGCCTTGGCGATTGCCGCGAACGTTGCGATCGGCCGCCCAGGTGCGAGCCAGCAACCAGCGCGAAGTGTTCAGGGAGAACAGGCCCCAACGCGGATCTTCCAGTTCTTCGAGGAACTGCTCTGGCGCGGCTTTGCGCACGTCTTCGTCGTCCAGGCCAGCCTGAACCAGCGGACGCCAGTCTTCCAGCAAGGCGTCCAGCGCAACCCGCAGGTCGTGCGTCGACTGACGCGGTGCGGCTTGGCCGAGGCTGCTCAGCAGCGCGCGCAGTTCACCGAGGTTTTCGACCCAGTCCTGCAACAGACGCCAGTGACCATTGAAACGATATTGCTCGGCCAGACGCTGGCTGCTGCCCAGCAAGTGCCAGCTCAGGGCGGCGAACGCGTCGTCCAGCGGCATTTCGGCGGTGATCTGCGGCGCCGGCAAGCTCAGCGAGTAGCTGTTGGCATCGTACAAACGATAACCGCGCTCGGCCTTGCTGATGTCGCATGGCATCAGGGGCAGGGTCGCGGCCAGTTCGGCGGCCAGTTCCAGCAACGCGGCCGGTTCGCCTTCGCGCAGTTCCAGTTCCAGCTCGCAGATTTCTTCTTTCTGCTTGCCGACCACGACGTGGCCGAAGTCCAGCGCCGCTTCGATGACCACTTTGGTCTTGCCACGGCCCCAGGCGATTTCCGCGCGTTCGCGCACGAAATCGGTGGTGAAGATGGCTTTCAGGGTTTTCTTGTCCAGCTCGGCCAGTTCTTCAGGCCAGCATTCGCCGTCGAGTTTTTTCACGTCGAGCTTGGCTTTGGGCAGGTTCCAGTCGTATTCGTTACGCTCGGACAGACCGGCAACGCTCTGGCCGCGAGTCTTGAGGGTCTGGATCACTTCTTCGCCATCGCGGCGCAGGCGCAGGGCAACCTTGGCGCGGGCCAGGTCACGCTCAGGCGTGTCGAAGTACTGGTTCATCAACTCACGGCGTTCCCAGCCACTTTTGTTGCGTTTTTTCAGGAGCGGGTGCTCGCGCAGGGCGGCGAGGGTTTCGCGGCTGACGCGGAGTTTGATTTCGGTTTCTTTCTGCATGGCCGGAAAATCCAGGATCGGGAGCGCAGCCGGGGGAATGTGTGGCTGCCAAGGTCGTGCAGTGTACAGGACTCACAAGTCCTACGCGCCGCGGCGGTTTATTCCTGTCACTGGATGGTTCTATGATGGACCTCAATTCGGGAGTTGGAGTCAGCGATGCCTTTGCCGTCCATGAAAGATCAGTTCGCTGCGCTGATCGCTGCACCGTCCGTCAGCTGTACGCAGGCTAGCCTCGATCAGACCAATCGTCCGGTGATCGATTTGCTGGCGACGTGGCTCGGCGATTTGGGTTTTGCCTGCGATATCCAGCAGGTCAGCCCCGGCAAATTCAACCTGCTCGCCAGTTTCGGTTCCGGCCCCGGTGGCCTGGTGCTGGCGGGGCACAGCGACACCGTGCCGTTCGATGGCGCGTTGTGGCAGACCGATCCCTTGAAGCTGACCGAAGTGGACGGTCGTTGGGTGGGCCTCGGCAGTTGCGACATGAAAGGCTTTTTCGCCCTGGCCATCGAAGCGGTCATCCCGTTGCTCGACCAACCGTTCAAACAACCGTTGATGATCCTCGCCACCTGCGACGAAGAAAGTTCGATGTCAGGTGCTCGTGCCTTGGCCGAAGCCGGGCGTCCGCTGGGCCGCGCGGCGGTGATCGGCGAGCCGACGGGGCTGAAGCCGATCCGCATGCACAAAGGCATCATGATGGAGCGCATCGACATCCTCGGGCAGAGCGGCCATTCCTCGGACCCGCGCCTGGGCCACAGCGCCCTCGAAGCCATGCACGACGCCATCGGCGAACTGCGTGGCTTGCGCCTGTTGTGGCAGCGAGAATTCCGCAATCCGCAGTTTGGCGTGCCGACCCCGACGATGAACTTCGGCTGCATTCATGGCGGCGATAACCCCAACCGCATCTGCGGCCAGTGTTCGCTGGAGTTCGACCTGCGACCGTTGCCGGGCATGGACCCCAAAGCCCTGCGTGCGGACATTTTGGCGCGGCTCAAACCGGTTGCCGAACGGCATCAGGTGAAGATCGATTACGCGCCATTGTTCCCCGAAGTGCCGCCGTTCGAGCAGGCCGAGGACGCGGAATTGGTCCGGGTCGCGGAAAAGCTCACCGGCCATCGCGCCGAAGCAGTAGCGTTTGGCACGGAAGCGCCTTATCTTCAGCGCCTTGGCTGCGAAACACTGGTGCTCGGCCCGGGCGACATCGCCTGCGCTCACCAACCGGGGGAATACCTCGAAATGTCACGTTTGCAGCCTACGGTGCATCTATTACGTCAATTGATTGAACATTACTGCCTGACACCGGCCAAAGCCTCGATGCCAGTCAGCTAAGCGAAACCCCATGTGGGAGCGGGCTTGCTCGCGAAAGCGGTGTATCAGTTAGCATCAATGTCGACTGTGACACCGCATTCGCGAGCAAGCCCGCTCCCACAGGGTTTTGTGTGTTGATTGACCAAGCGGTATAAATTGCCAGTGTCCCAACCCGTATTCATGAGGAGAGCTCGCGTGTCGCCAAGCCTGTTCCGACGATAACCACCAGCCCGTTGTGCGTTTTATGTTTCGCCCATTTTTTGGCTGCTATTTATTACAGGCCCAGGTTCATGCCCGAATACGTTAATTGGCTTCGTCACGCGTCTCCTTACATCAATGCCCACCGCGATTGCACGTTCGTCGTCATGCTGCCCGGCGACGGTGTGGAGCATCCGAACTTCGGCAATATCGTCCACGACCTGGTGCTGCTGCACAGTCTTGGCGTGCGCCTGGTGTTGGTGCACGGTTCCCGTCCGCAAATTGAAACCCGCCTGGCCGCGCGTGGCCTGATTCCGCATTACCACCACGGCATGCGCATCACCGATGCCGCGACCCTGGAGTGCGTGATCGACGCGGTCGGCCACCTGCGCATCGCCATCGAAGCGCGGTTGTCCATGGACATGGCCTCGTCACCGATGCAGGGCTCGCGCTTGCGGGTGGCCAGCGGCAACCTGGTGACGGCGCGGCCGATCGGCGTGCTCGAAGGTGTCGACTATCACCACACCGGCGAAGTGCGCCGGGTCGACCGCAAGGGCATCAATCGCCTGCTGGATGAACGCTCCATCGTGCTGCTGTCGCCACTGGGCTACTCGCCGACCGGTGAGATTTTCAACCTCGCCTGCGAAGACGTCGCCACCCGCGCGGCCATTGACCTGGGCGCGGACAAACTGCTGCTGTTCGGCGCCGACCTGGGCTTGATCGATGAAAACGGTCGTCTGGTGCGTGAGTTGCGTCCGCAGCAAGTGCCGGCGCATCTGCAACGCTTGGGCAGTAACTATCAAGCCGAGTTGCTGGATGCAGCGGCCGAAGCTTGCCGGGGCGGCGTGGCGCGCAGCCATATCGTCAGCTACGCCGAAGACGGCGCGCTGCTGACCGAACTGTTCACCCGAGACGGTGGCGGTACGTTGGTGGCCCAGGAACAATTCGAACTGGTGCGCGAGGCGGCGATTGAAGACGTCGGCGGATTGCTGGATTTGATCAGCCCGCTGGAAGAGCAGGGGATTCTGGTACGCCGTTCCCGGGAAGTGCTGGAGCGCGAGATCGAGCAGTTCAGCGTGGTCGAGCGCGAAGGCATGATCATCGCGTGCGCGGCGCTGTATCAGATTGCCGATTCGGACGCCGGGGAGTTGGCCTGTCTGGCGGTGAACCCGGAGTATCGCCATGGCGGTCGCGGCGATGAATTGCTGGAGCGCATCGAAACCCGCGCCCGGGCCCAGGGGCTAAAAACCTTGTTCGTGCTGACGACCCGGACTGCGCACTGGTTCCGCGAGCGTGGTTTTGAGCCCAGCAGTGTCGAGCGCCTGCCGTCGGCGCGGGCGTCGTTGTACAACTATCAGCGTAATTCGAAGATCTTCGAAAAGACCCTCTGACAACCCCGCAATCCCTGTAGGAGCGAGGCTTGCCCGCGAAGGCGTCGTCACGGCCACTATCAATGTTGGACGTGATGGCCTCTTCGCGGGCAAGCCTCGTTCCTACAGGGACGTGGTGTTATTCGATGATGACTTTGCTGTCTCGCCACCGGTCAGTTTGGCGATTTTCTGCTCGGGCACCGAGTCGGCGATCCCGCTGTCTTTGGGCGGCATAGTGGCGAACGAGTCGAGGGGAACCTTGGCGAATTTGGCCACGACCTCAAAATGCGTTTCGGCGTAATTCTTACGGGCGACCGAGACTTCAGCGTCCAGGCTGCGCCGATTTCCTCCAGTCGCGGCTTCACCACTCGACTTTTCCCCAGTGCTTCGGCGCGCGAGCAGGCTGAAATGAGGGGTAGAAAAGAGGGCTGGGCGGTGGTTTTTTCCGATCAGATCTTCCGGTTTATCGATGCCGCTGCCGTTGCGAACCTACCGGTTTGATAGCCCTCTCTGAGATGGTCATCCAGGCACCACATGAAATTAATATCGATATACAAACTGTAACAATTTGACTGGATAGTGCGCGTTTGGCCATCATGGCGTCGCCTTTTCGACAGCGAATGACGTTTGGAATATGCGTCAACGCTAATTGATCTAAAAAAAGGCTGATGAATACCATTTAGCAATTAGCTTTTAAGCCGATACCTGATGTCCCGGTGCGGTTTTGTAGTGGTGGGCTTTATTCCATTGCGGTATGAAAAAGAATGAAATAATTCTTTTTGGGTTTATGAGAAATTCATTACCCTGCAGGGACCAAATCACGGCGATTAGACCTTGGTCGTAGACACACAAGGTTACGATTGACTTGTCAGTCACGGTCTGGCGCTAATCGCGCATCTTAGGATCCAGGGCATTCGACCCGGGACCAGGAACACAAGAATTAGAAACGAGAGGAGCGAAACATGAATAAGTCCACCTTGGCCCTGGCTGTGGCCGTAGGGGTTTTGGCGCAGCAGGCAGGCGCCGCCGGTTTCATCGAAGACAGCAAGGCCACTCTGGGTCTGCGTAACTTCTACATCAACAACGATAACCGCGATTCGGCCGCCAAGACCGCTTCCGGCGTTCAGAGCAAGAACGAAGAATGGGGCCAAGGCTTCGACCTTCGCTTCATCTCCGGTTACACCCAAGGCACCGTCGGCTTCGGTATCGATGCTATCGGCCTGCTGGGTATCAAGCTGGATTCGGGTGGCGGCACCAACGGCGCTACTGCTACCTCGTACGGCGGCACTGTTTTCCCAAGCAAATCCAACGGCGAAGCGGTTGATAACTTCTCCAGCCTGGGTCTGACTGCCAAAGCCAAGATCTCCCAGACCGAACTGAAGCTGGGCACTCTGCAGCCAAAGAACCCGGTCATCGTGACCAACGACGGTCGTCTGTTGCCGCAAACCTGGCAGGGTGGCCAGATCACTTCCGGCGAGATCAAAGATTTGACGCTGGTTGGCGGTCAAATCGAAGCGGTTAAAGGTCGTAACTCCAGCAACAACGAGCAACTGTCCATCGGTGGCGCGAACAGCCCTACCATCAGCGGTCGTGACAGCAACAAGTTCATCTACGCCGGTGGTGACTACAAAATCACCAAAGACCTGACTGCCCAGTACTACTACGGCAACCTGGAAGATTTCTACAAGCAACACTTCCTGGGTCTGGTTCACAACTGGGCAATCGGCCCGGGCGTATTGAAGTCTGACCTGCGCTACTTCAATAGCTCCGACGACGGTGCCAACGGCAATACCCCTGCTTACTACAGCTCCGGTAACTACACCGGTACTGCCAGCGGTCGCGGTAAAGTCGACAACAACCTGTACAGCGGCCTGTTCCTGTACACCGTTGCCGGTCACACCTTCGGTGGCGGTTACCAGGTCAGCAACGGTAGCAGCGACTTCCCTTGGTTGAACCAGGGCGACGGTTCGTCGAACTACACCATCACCGACATGCAGATCCAGAAGTTCGGTCGTGCCGGCGAGAAAACCTGGCAAGCACGCTACTCGTATGACTTCGCTAAAGTCGGCCTCCCAGGCCTGACCGCCGGTATGGTTTACCTGCGCGGCGACAACATCGATACCGTTGGTTCCAACGGCCGCGAGAACGGTTCCGGCCGTTCCGAGTGGGAACGCGACCTGACCATCGGTTACGTGGTGCCAGAAGGCCCGCTGAAAAACGTTGGCTTCATGTGGAAAAACGCTACTTGGCGCAACGACATCCCGGGTCAACGCGACCAGGATGAAAACCGCCTGATCCTCAGCTACTCGATCCCGCTGTTGTAATAGCGCGCTCAAGTACACCTGAGTAAAAAAAGCCCCGCCCGGCACCTCGCCGGGCGGGGCTTTTGCGTTTCCGAGGCGGAGTCACCCCCGTAATCCCGCCCCGAAAATTGCCTCTTTTGCAGCTACTCAAGGCCTTCTCGAACCTTGTGGGCGATGTTCGTCTTGATGGCGACTCAGGTCCAGTGAACAGATCTTTAATATTCAATTGTGATCTAAATAAATCGATATTTATTCTTTTTAATTCAATTGGAATGCAGGCACAGTTGAGCTCAACAAGCACTCACCAGGAGCAGCACCATGAGCCTCAGACTTGGCGATATCGCCCCCGATTTCGAACAGGATTCCAGCGCCGGCACCATCCGTTTCCACGAATGGCTGGGCGATAGCTGGGGCGTGTTGTTTTCCCATCCGGCGGACTTCACGCCGGTGTGCACCACCGAATTGGGCTTCACCGCCAAGCTCAAGGATGAATTTTCCAAGCGTGGCGTCAAAGCCATCGCCCTGTCCGTCGACCCGGTGGATTCGCACCACAAGTGGATCGAAGACATCAACGAAACCCAGAACACCCTCGTCAACTTTCCGATCCTGGCCGATGCCGATCGCAAGGTCTCGGACCTCTACGACCTGATTCACCCGAACGCCAACGACACCCTGACCGTGCGCTCGCTGTTCGTGATCGACCCGAACAAGAAGGTTCGACTGACCATCACCTACCCGGCCAGCACCGGTCGCAATTTCCATGAAATCCTGCGGGTGATCGACTCGCTGCAACTCACCGACAACTACAAAGTGGCCACCCCGGCCAACTGGCAGGACGGTGATGAAGTGGTGATCGTGCCGTCGCTCAAGGACGAAGACGAAATCAAGAAACGCTTTCCGAAGGGGTATCGCGCGGTGAAACCTTATCTGCGCCTGACGCCGCAGCCGAACCGTTAAACCATCCAATGCGGCGTGGCTGATGCCGCCTTCGCGAGCAAGCCCGCTCCCACAGTAGACCGCGTACCAATGTGGGAGCGGGCTTGCTCGCGAAGGGGCTCTGGCAGGCACCGCAGAATCAGGATTGAAACGCATCCACAAAGCAGGGGATTTTCAGGCCGTTACGACGGCCTATTTTTTTGCTCGGAATAAGGTATTTCGCATAGATCAACAAAGAATAACCAAATGAATAAATATGATTTATGGATATATAAATCACCTGTTAAGGTCACTCCATCGAAGCGAGATCGCACACTGCGAATCGCCAACACCGCTCAAGGAATTACCTGAATGCTGGTCGTCTCACTCGGTGGCAGCCCCAGTCAACGCTCTCGTTCCGGGGTGCTGCTGGAGCGTTCGCAACGCTGGTTGCAAGAACAAGGGGTGGAAGTGGTGAGTTATCAGGTACGGGACTTCCCGGCCGAAGACTTGCTGCACGCACGTTTTGACAGCCCGAAGGTGATCGACCTGTTGCAACAGATTGAAAACGCCGATGGCCTGCTGATCGCCACGCCGGTCTACAAGGCGTCGTTTTCCGGCGCGTTGAAAACCGTGCTGGACTTGCTGCCTGAGCGCGCTTTGGCCCACAAGGTTGTCTTGCCGATGGCCACTGGGGGCAGCATCGCCCACATGCTGGCGGTGGATTACGCGCTCAAACCGGTGCTGTCGGCGTTGAAAGCCCAGGAAATGCTCCACGGGATTTTCGCCGTGGACAGCCAGATCGCCTACGGCGAAGGCAGTGCCCAGGCGCAATTGGCGCCGGAGCTGGAACAACGACTGAATGAATCGCTGGAGCTGTTTTTCAGCGCCATGGCGCGACGGCCCAAGCCGATCGACCCGCACCTGTTGAACGAACGTTTGTTGAGTGCTCGCTGGAGCATTTGAGCCACATCTGAATTTGAAGTACTCGCCTTACTCAGCCGCTAACGGCCAAGCAGGTGCAGCCAAAACCCAACAGCAAATAGGAGAGCGCTATGCGCACTGTCATTTTGCGTCGTGGTCTGGTCGCTCTGTTTGTGGCGGCTGTGTCCTTCGGCGTTATTTCCCAAGCACAAGCCGAGACTTTGCGCATCGGCTATCAAAAGTACGGCACCCTGGTGCTGCTCAAAGCCAAAGGCACGTTGGAAAAACGCCTCGCCGCCCAAGGCGTGGACGTGCAATGGACTGAATTCCCCGGTGGCCCGCAACTGCTCGAAGGCCTGAACGTAGGCTCGATCGACTTCGGCGTCACCGGCGAAACACCACCGGTCTTCGCTCAAGCGGCTGGCGCCGACCTGCTTTACGTCGCCTACGAACCACCCGCGCCGCACAGCGAAGCGATCCTGGTGCCGAAGGACTCGACGATCAAATCCGTCGCGGACCTCAAGGGCAAGAAAGTCGTCCTGAACAAGGGCTCCAACGTGCACTACCTGCTGGTCCGTGCACTGGAAGACGCCGGCCTCAAATACACCGACATCCAGACCGTGTTCCTGCCACCCGCCGATGCCCGCGCCGCGTTCGAACGTGGCAGCGTCGATGCCTGGGTGATCTGGGACCCGTACCAGGCCGCAGCCGAACAACAACTGCAAGCGCGCACCCTGCGTGATGGCCAAGGCATCGTCGACAACCATCAGTTCTACCTCGCGACCAAGCCTTACGCGCAGAAAAATCCCGAGGTGATCAAGACCCTCGTCGAAGAAGTGCGTGCAGTCGGTGAGTGGTCCAAGGCCAACCCTGAAGACGTGACCAAGCAGGTTTCGCCACTGCTTGGCCTGCCGGCGGACATCACCCTGACCTCGGTAAAACGCCAGGGCTACGGTGCGCTGTTCCTCACGCCTGAAGTGGTCGCCGCCCAACAGAAAATCGCCGACAGCTTCTACCAGCTCAAGCTGATTCCCAAGCCCTTGAGCATCAAAGACGTGATCTGGACGCCACCGGCGGCCGTCGCCAAAGCGCAGTAATTCGAATCCCCAAGGAGACCACTCCATGAGCCTCAATATTTTCTGGTTCCTGCCTACCCACGGCGACGGCCATTACCTTGGCACCGCCGAAGGCGCTCGCGCCGTTGACCACGGATACCTGCAACAGATTGCCCAGGCAGCGGATCGCCTGGGTTTCGGCGGGGTGTTGATCCCCACCGGTCGCTCCTGCGAAGACTCGTGGCTGGTGGCCGCGTCGCTGATCCCGGTGACTCAGCGTCTGAAATTCCTCGTTGCCCTGCGCCCCGGGATCATTTCCCCGACGGTCGCGGCGCGGCAGGCGGCGACCCTGGATCGTTTGTCCGGCGGTCGTGCGCTGTTCAATCTGGTGACCGGCGGTGATCCGGATGAATTGGCCGGCGACGGTTTGTTCCTCAGCCACGAAGAGCGTTATCAGGCTTCGGTGGAATTCACCCGCATCTGGCGCCGCGTGCTGGAAGGCGAAACCGTCGATTACGACGGTCAGCACATCAGCGTAAAAGGCGCGAAGTTGCTCTATCCGCCGATCCAGCAACCGCGTCCACCGTTGTACTTCGGTGGCTCGTCGGAGGCCGCGCAAGACTTGGCCGCCGAACAGGTGGAAATGGTCCTGACCTGGGGCGAACCACCGGCCGCCGTCGCCGAGAAAATTGCACAAGTACGCGCCAAAGCCGCGAAGCTCGGTCGCACCGTGCGCTTCGGTATTCGCTTGCATGTAATCGTCCGCGAAACCAACGAGGAAGCATGGGCCGCGGCGGATCGACTGATCTCCCACGTGGACGATGAAACCATCGCCCGGGCCCAGGCTTCGCTGTCGCGTTTCGATTCGGTCGGCCAGCAACGCATGGCCGCGCTGCACGGTGGCAGTCGCGACAATCTGGAAGTCAGCCCCAACCTGTGGGCCGGTGTCGGCCTGGTGCGCGGCGGTGCCGGTACGGCGCTGGTAGGCGACGGTCCGACCGTGGCCGCGCGCATGAAGGAGTACGCGGACCTGGGCATCGACACGTTTATCTTCTCCGGTTATCCACACCTGGAAGAGGCGTATCGCGTCGCCGAATTGCTGTTCCCGCACATTGACGTGCAGCGTCCGGAACAGCCTCAAGGCGCGAACTTCGTCAGCCCGTTCGGCGAGATGGTGGCCAACGACATTCTTCCCAAAGCCGCGTCCCAGAGCTGAGGCGCCGCCATGAAAAGAATTATCCACAACCTCGCGCCTTGGGCGTTGCCAGTCCTGTTGCTGGCGGTGTGGCAGTTATCGGTGTCGGCGGGTTGGTTGTCGACGCGGATTCTGCCGGCGCCCATCGCGGTGATCGAAGCCGGCGTAAGCCTGGTGCGCAGCGGCGAAATCTGGACTCACCTGGCCATCAGCGGCTGGCGTGCGGCGCTCGGTTTCTCCATCGGTGGCGGCATTGGTCTGGTATTGGGTTTCATCACCGGCCTGTCGAAGTGGGGCGAACGCCTGCTCGACAGTTCGGTGCAGATGATCCGCAACGTGCCGCACCTGGCGCTGATTCCGCTGGTGATCCTGTGGTTCGGCATCGATGAGTCGGCGAAGATTTTTCTGGTGGCACTGGGCACGTTGTTCCCGATCTACCTGAACACCTATCACGGCATCCGCAATGTCGATCCGGCGTTGGTGGAGATGGCGCGCAGTTATGGCTTGTCCGGTTTCAGCCTGTTCCGTCAGGTGATCCTGCCGGGGGCGTTGCCTTCGATTCTGGTCGGTGTGCGTTTCGCCCTGGGCTTTATGTGGCTGACCCTGATCGTGGCCGAAACCATTTCCGCCAGTTCCGGCATCGGCTACCTGGCGATGAACGCCCGGGAGTTCTTGCAGACCGACGTGGTGGTGCTGGCGATTCTGTTGTACGCGGTGCTCGGCAAACTGGCGGACCTCGCGGCCCGTGGACTTGAACGTGTGTGGCTGCGCTGGCATCCCGCGTATCAGGTTGCTAAAGGAGGCGCCGCATGACCGCTCAACAACCTCCACGCCTGCTGCGCGGAATTCCGCTTGCGGTGCGCAAGCTGCAAAAGACCTTTGGTTCGCGGCAAGTGCTGCGCGAGATCGACCTGCACATTCCGGCCGGCCAGTTTGTTGCCGTGGTCGGTCGCAGCGGCTGTGGCAAAAGTACCTTGCTGCGCTTGCTCGCCGGGCTGGACAAACCCACGGGCGGCGAATTGCTTGCCGGTTCCGCGCCGCTGAGCGATGCCCGTGAAGACACGCGATTGATGTTCCAGGAAGCGCGTCTGCTGCCGTGGAAAAAGGTCATCGACAACGTCGGCCTCGGGCTCAAGGGCAACTGGCGGCCGCAAGCTCTGGAAGCGCTGGAGTCGGTAGGCCTGGCGGATCGCGCCAATGAGTGGCCAGCGGCGCTGTCCGGTGGGCAGAAGCAACGTGTGGCCCTGGCCCGCGCGTTGATCCACCAACCGCGTTTGCTGCTGCTGGACGAACCCCTGGGCGCGCTGGATGCCCTGACCCGAATTGAAATGCAGCAACTGATCGAGCGGCTCTGGCAAAAGCACGGCTTCACCGTGTTGCTGGTGACCCACGACGTCAGCGAAGCGGTGGCGATTGCCGATCGGGTGATCCTGATCGAAGAGGGCGAAGTCGGCCTCGACCTGCAAGTGGAACTGCCGCGCCCTCGGGTTCGCGGCTCCCATCGGCTGGCGGCGCTGGAAACCGAAGTCCTCAACCGCGTGCTGTCACTGCCCGGCGAACCGCCGGAACCGGAACCCGTTTCACCACTGCCTACGCAACTGCGTTGGGCGCAATAGAAGCAGCGGCAAGTTGCAAGCTTCAAGCGGCAAGAGGAAGCAGAACGCTTTTACTTGCGGCTTGTAGCTTGCCACTTGCAACTCATTTCGACTCGAGGAGAAATCGCATGACTATCAAAGCCATCAACGTTCGTAACCAGTTCAAAGGCTCGATCAAGGAAATCGTGCTGGGTGACGTGCTGTCGGAAATCGACGTACAAACCGCATCCGGCATCGTCACGTCGGTGATCACCACCCGTTCGGTGAAAGAGCTGGAACTGGTGGTCGGCAGCGAAGTGATCGCCTTCGTGAAATCCACCGAGGTGTCGATCGCCAAGTTGTAAGGGCGTGCATTGCGAACAACCCCGGAGGGTGTGAGCCCTTCGGGGTTTTTTGTGGGTGTGAGTTAGTGAGTCAGTGAGTCCGGCGGTGCGGCATTCGCGAGCAAGCCCGCTCCCACAGGGGATTTGTGCCGAACCCCAATTCTGTGTTCGCTGAAGATCAACTGTGGGAGCGGGCTTGCTCGCGAAGAGGCCAGTAAAGCCAGCAGAGAAATCAGGCTGACAGGCTGCGCTTGGGCAGGTAGGGCGGCAGGTACAGTCCAAGATACGCATCAAACACCCGCATCCCTTCCTCTGCCATGCGCGGCGTGATCTGCCCGTGCTGCTGCACCGAGCGCGCATAGACGCGGTCACCCAATTCCATCGCCAACGCGAACACATCAACGTCCATCGGCAGCCTCGGCAGTTCGAAGTGGTGGTCGAACAGCGTGTGCATCAGGTCGCCCAGCTCAAGGTCGTGTTGACGGTCGGCCTGGGTGACTTCGGTCAGGCCGTGTTGCGCGAGGATCAACTGGCGGGCGGCGGCGTCTTCGTCATAGATATCGAGCATGCGTTGCTCGACCAGCCGCGACAGGTCGCGCCAGTCGCGCAGCGCATCGTGATCGATCGGTTCTTGCAGGCAGGCGCGGAACGCCGCGTGGACATCGGCCGTCAGCCCTTCGAGCAGCGCCGGGACGCTGGCGAAGAAGTGGTAGACCGAGGACGGCGGAATTTCCGCACGCTCGGCGACGCTGTAGATCGACAGGCTGGCCACGCCCTCGGCGGCCAGCAGCGTACGGGCGGCATCGAGGATCGAATCGATTCGCGCCTGGCTGCGTGCGCGGGGTTTGCGTGGGGTGGCGAGTCGGGTCATCGAAGTCTCCTGCGGGGGCAGCGGGCATTGTACGAGGCGGGCATCTATGTTGTCTGCCCGGACGCCTTCGCGAGCAAGCCCGCTCCCACCGTTGATCTTCAGCGAACATAAATTTTGTGTCCGCAGAGAATCCCCTGTGGGAGCGGGCTTGCTCGCGAACCGCCGAAGGCGGCCATAAAAAAACGCCGCCGGCTTCATCAGCCCACGGCGTTCCTTTTTACCGCAACCGCTTAAACGGTATGCAGATACCAGTTGTACTCAAGGTCGGAGATGGAGTGTTCAAACTCTTCCAGCTCACTTTCCTTACAGGCCACGAAGATATCGATGTATTTCGGATCGATGTACTTGGCCATGACTTCGCTGTCGTCCAGCTCACGCAGTGCGTCGCGCAGGTTGTTCGGCAGGCTTTGCTCGTTCTGCTCGTAGGAGTTGCCTTCCACGGGCGCGCCCGGCTCGATCTTGTTGGTCAGGCCGTGATGCACGCCTGCCAGGACCGAAGCCATCAGCAGGTACGGGTTGGCATCGGCACCGGCAACGCGGTGTTCGATACGCACGGCATCGGAAGAACCGGTCGGGACGCGAATCGCCACGGTACGGTTGTCCAGGCCCCAGCACGGCGAGTTCGGCACGTAGAACTGTGCGCCGAATCGACGGTAGGAGTTGACGTTCGGGCAGAGGAAAGCCATCTGCGCCGGTAGGGTCTCGAGCACACCGCCGATCGCGTGACGCAGTGCGGCGTTCTGCTCGGGATCCTCGCTGGCAAAAATATTCTTGCCGTCTCGGTCGAGAATCGAAATGTGGACGTGAAGACCGTTACCCGCCTGGCCTGGATAAGGCTTGGCCATGAAGGTGGTGTCCATCTCATGGTCGTAGGCGATGTTCTTGATCAGGCGTTTGAGCAGTACGGCGTAGTCGCAGGCCTTGATCGGGTCGGCCACGTGGTGCAGGTTCACTTCGAACTGCGCCGGGGCACTTTCCTTGACGATGGCGTCGGCCGGGATGCCTTGCTCTTTCGCACCTTCCAGAATGTCCTGGAGGCAGTCGACGTATTCATCGAGGTCGTCGATCAGGTAGACCTGTGTCGAATGCGGGCGTTTGCCGGAGATCGGCGAGCGTGGCGGTTGTGGGCGGCCGTTCACGTTCTCCTGGTCGATCAGGTAGAACTCCAGTTCGAACGCGGCGCAGATGGTCAGACCCATGTCATCGAACTTGGTAACAACTTGACGCAACACTTCACGGGGATCCGCGAAGAAAGGTTCACCTTCGATTTCGTGCATGGTCATCAGCAATTGCGCGGTAGGGCGCTTCTGCCAAGGCTCATTGCACAGGGTGTCGGGGATTGGATAGCAGATTCGGTCAGCATCGCCGATGTCCAGGCCCAGGCCGGTGCTTTCCACCGTCGAGCCATTGATATCCAGAGCAAATAGAGAGGCCGGCAGGTTGATGCCTTTCTCGTAAACCTTGTGGAGGCTGGTGCGTTCAATGCGCTTGCCGCGCACCACACCATTCATATCCGCAATCAGAAGGTCAACGTACAGAACCTCAGGATGTTCCTTAAGGAACGCGTTCGCTTCGTTAAGCTGAACGGCACGCGGGGGTACCGACATGATGCAACACCTTTGTTGTTAAAAATATCAATCATTGATCTCTTCGGGTTTCAGTCAACCCGAACGGCATGCCGAAGTCAAGCGAGGCCTTTTTTGCCCTAAAAAAGCGCTCGCGAGGCTTTTTTGAGGCACTTTGGGGCGTTTTTATGCCATTGAGCGCTTTGGCGCCCGCGGGTTTGAGCGGGCCGTGTTGTATTTTTTACGGGGGTGTTGTGTAAAAAAATGAACAAGGCTAAGCTCGATTCAAACCCATAACAGCAATAATACCGGGGTGCTTCATGTCTCGCCTGCCGTTAATCGGCGTCGCCGTCTGCTCTGGGCAGAACGGTCTGCATGCTTATCACATCAGTGGCGATCGTTGCGTTCACGCCAAGGCTCATATTGCCAAAGGCGTGCCGTCGACTCTTCCTTCCCCGGTGGCCTCGCTGGCCCCGTCCGATATTCTGGACGGTCTGCACGACATTCTCTTTGCCGACCTTACTCCCACTATAGAACCGTTTCACTTCAGTGGCCCGACCCATGCGTCGAGCCCTGCTCATGATTCTGCACGCCCGACTACGCTCTCCCTGACCACGCCATGGTCGCGGCGGGTGTTTGTGCGCGGCCCTTGCAGTGGCAATCTGTAACACGCGACGCCGACGCGTCAAACAACGCCTGACTTATAAGAGTCAGGAAACTCAGCCCAGAGGCATTTATGAGTAACAACCTCGACCAGCTCACCGATTGGTTGAAAGACCACAAGATCACAGAAGTCGAATGCATGATCGCCGACTTGACCGGGATCACCCGGGGCAAGATTTCGCCGACCAACAAGTTCATTGCCGAAAAAGGCATGCGCCTGCCCGAGAGCGTTCTGTTGCAGACCGTGACCGGCGACTATGTCGAAGACGACATCTATTACGAACTGCTCGACCCGGCCGACATCGACATGATCTGCCGTCCCGACCAGAACGCGGTGTTTCTGGTGCCCTGGTCCATCGAGCCAACCGCTCAGGTGATCCACGACACCTACGACAAGCAAGGCAACCCCATCGAGCTGTCGCCGCGCAACGTGCTCAAGAAGGTCCTCAAACTCTATACCGACAAGGGTTGGCAGCCGATCGTGGCGCCGGAAATGGAGTTCTACCTGACCAAGCGTTGCGAAGACCCGGACTTCCCGCTGCAACCGCCGATTGGCCGCTCCGGTCGCCCGGAAACCGGTCGCCAGTCGTTCTCGATTGAAGCGGCGAACGAATTCGACCCGTTGTTCGAAGACGTCTACGACTGGTGCGAACTGCAGGAACTGGACCTCGACACGCTGATCCACGAGGACGGCACGGCGCAGATGGAAATCAACTTCCGTCACGGCGATGCCTTGTCCCTGGCCGATCAGATCCTGGTGTTCAAGCGCACCATGCGCGAAGCCGCGCTCAAGCACGATGTGGCGGCGACCTTCATGGCCAAACCCATGACCGGTGAGCCGGGCAGCGCGATGCATATTCACCAGAGCATCATCGACATCGAAACCGGCAAGAACGTCTTCTCTAATGAGGACGGGACCATGAGCCAGTTGTTCCTGCACCACATCGGTGGCTTGCAAAAACTGATTCCGGAATTGCTGCCGCTGTTCGCGCCTAACGTCAACTCGTTCCGCCGCTTCCTGCCGGATACCTCTGCACCGGTGAACGTGGAGTGGGGTGAAGAAAACCGTACCGTGGGCCTGCGGGTGCCGGATGCCGGGCCGCAAAACCGTCGGGTGGAAAACCGCCTGCCGGGCGCCGACGCCAACCCGTATCTGGCGATTGCCGCGAGCCTGCTCTGCGGTTACATCGGCATGGTCGAAGGCTTGAACCCGAGTGCACCGGTAGTCGGTCGTGGCTATGAACGCCGCAACCTGCGCCTGCCACTGACCATCGAAGACGCGCTGGATCGCATGGAAAACAGCGCGACTGTCGAGAAATACCTGGGCAAGAAATTCATCACGGGCTACGTCGCGGTCAAGCGGGCCGAGCATGAAAACTTCAAGCGCGTGATCAGTTCGTGGGAGCGGGAATTCCTGCTCTTCGCCGTCTGATGCGCCGGGGCGCGGACGGAATTTTCCGCGCCTCTCACTGCAAAAACAGGAGAATTCGCATGACCAGCAACAACCCGCAAACCCGTGAATGGCAAGCCTTGAGCAGCGATCACCACTTGGCGCCGTTCAGCGATTTCAAACAGCTTAAAGAGAAAGGCCCGCGCATCATCACCAGCGCCAAGGGCGTTTACCTCTGGGACAGCGAAGGCAACAAGATCCTCGACGGCATGGCCGGCCTGTGGTGCGTAGCGATCGGATACGGTCGTGATGAACTGGCCGACGCCGCCGCCAAACAGATGCGTGAACTGCCTTACTACAACCTGTTCTTCCAGACCGCTCACCCACCGGTGCTGGAACTGGCCAAAGCCATCTCCGACATCGCGCCTGAAGGCATGAACCACGTGTTCTTTACCGGCTCCGGCTCGGAAGGCAACGACACCATGCTGCGTATGGTCCGCCACTATTGGGCGATCAAAGGCCAGCCGAAGAAGAAAGTCATCATCAGCCGCAAGAACGGCTATCACGGTTCCACCGTGGCCGGCGCAAGCCTGGGCGGCATGACGTACATGCACGAACAAGGCGACTTGCCGATCCCGGGCATCGTCCACATCGCCCAGCCGTACTGGTTCGGTGAAGGTGGCGACATGAGCCCGGATGAGTTCGGTATCTGGGCCGCCAATCAACTGGAAGAGAAGATTCTGGAAATCGGCGTGGACAACGTCGGTGCCTTTATTGCCGAGCCGATCCAGGGTGCCGGTGGCGTGATTGTTCCGCCCGACAGCTACTGGCCGCGCATCAAGGAAATCCTCGCCAAGTACGACATCCTGTTCGTGGCCGACGAAGTGATCTGCGGTTTCGGCCGTACCGGCGAGTGGTTCGGTTCCGATCACTACGACCTCAAGCCCGACATGATGACCATCGCCAAAGGCCTGACCTCCGGCTACATCCCGATGGGTGGCCTGATCGTGCGCGACGACGTGGTGGCGGTGCTCAACGAGGGCGGGGATTTCAACCACGGTTTCACCTATTCCGGGCACCCGGTGGCCGCTGCGGTGGCGCTGGAAAACATCCGCATCCTGCGCGAAGAAAAAATTATCGAGCGCGTGCATGCCGAAACGGCACCCTATTTGCAAAAGCGTCTGCGGGAACTGAGCGATCACCCGCTGGTGGGGGAAGTGCGCGGAGTAGGCATGTTGGGGGCCATCGAACTGGTCCAGGACAAAGCCACTCGCAAACGTTACGAAGGCAAGGGCGTCGGCATGATTTGCCGCACCTTCTGCTTCGACAACGGCCTGATCATGCGCGCCGTGGGCGACACCATGATCATTTCCCCGCCATTGGTGATTACACCGGCGGAAATCGATGAGTTGGTGACCAAGGCACGCAAGTGTCTGGACCTGACCCTGAGTGCGTTGCAGGGCTAAGTGCTAGGCTCTGGGCGAGGTGTGCGGTCGACACTTCGCCCAGTGCAAATAAAGGATGGGTCTTTCCTTGAAAGCCTGCCTCGGAACTTGCCAGACTACCGGTTGTTCGGATGCCCAGTAACAGGCCGCTGAGCGCGTGGTTAAAAAGAAAAATTGGAGCATTACCCACATGAAGGCATTAGGTATGAAGATAGCTGGCAAGACCCTCCTCGCCATGTCCCTGATGGGCGTGATGGCGGGTGCAGTACAGGCCGATGACAAGGTGCTGCACGTCTACAACTGGTCCGACTACATTGCACCGGACACCATCGCGAACTTCGAGAAAGAGTCCGGGATCAAGGTGGTGTACGACGTTTTCGACAGCAACGAAACCCTGGAGGCCAAGTTGCTGGCAGGCAAGTCCGGCTACGACGTCGTTGTGCCGTCGAACAACTTCCTTGCCAAGCAAATCAAGGCCGGGGTTTACCAGGAGCTGGACAAGTCCAAGCTGACCAACTACGGCAACCTGAACAAATCGCTGCTTAAAGCGGTTTCCGTCAGCGACCCGGACAACAAGCATGCCTTCCCTTACATGTGGGGCTCGATCGGCATCGGTTACAACCCGGAGAAAGTCAAAGCCGCGTTGGGCGTCGACACTATCGATTCCTGGGACACTCTGTTCAAGCCTGAAAACATCGCCAAGCTCAAGGGCTGCGGTGTGAGCTTCCTCGATTCGCCGACCGAAATGATTCCGGTCGCTCTGCATTACCTGGGTCTGCCGACCGACAGCCAGAAGAAAGACGACATCAAGAAAGCCGAAGAACTGTTCCTCAAGATTCGTCCTTCTGTCACTTACTTCCACTCGTCCAAGTACATCTCCGACTTGGCCAACGGCAACATCTGTGTAGCCGTGGGTTACTCGGGTGACGTGCAGCAAGCCAAGTCCCGCGCTGCTGAAGCCGGTGACAAGGTCAAAGTCAGCTACGCCATTCCGAAAGAAGGCGCTGGCAGCTTCTACGACATGGTCGCGATTCCGAAAGACGCGGAAAACGTCGACGGCGCCTACAAGTTCATGAACTACTTGTTGCAGCCGAAAGTGATGGCCGACATCACCAACGCCGTGCGTTTCCCTAACGGTAACGCCGAAGCAACCCAGTACGTGAGCAAGGACATCACCTCGGACCCGGGCATCTACCCGACGGCCGACGTGCAGGCCAAGTTGTATGCGATTGCCGATTTGCCGGCAGCCACCCAGCGTGACCTGACTCGCAGCTGGACCAAGATCAAATCCGGTAAGTAAGAAGTAAACCCTGTAGCCGCTGCCGCAGGCTGCGTTGAGGTCCGAAGGACCTCCGCGATTTGAACAGCACAACTGCTTCGCAGTTGAACGCAGCCTTCGGCAGCTGCTACAGGTATCTGCATAAAAGTTTTGCTGGAATGGTTTATCGAGGGTAAGTTGCGCGCCGGTTTTGTTGCCAGGCAGCCACGGCTGTCATGTAACGCTGGGCAACTTGGGCCCAACTAATTTTAGAGGACCTCCACGTGCCTATTTTTTCTTTATTGCGCAATGCCCTGCTGGTCGGTGCCGGGCTGACGCTTGCCGTCAGTGTCCAGGCCGCCGGTACGGTGCATGTTTATAACTGGTCGGATTACATCGGCTCGACCACCTTGGCCGACTTCCAGAAAGAAACCGGGATCAAACCGGTGTACGACGTGTTCGACTCCAACGAAACCCTGGAAGGCAAGTTGTTGGCCGGGCGTACCGGCTACGACGTGGTCGTGCCGTCCAACCACTTCCTCGGCAAGCAGATCAAGGCGGGCGCGTTCCAGAAGCTCGACCGCAAGTTGCTGACCAACTATGCCAACCTCGACCCGGTGCTGCTCAAGCGCCTGGAACAGAATGATCCGGGCAACCAGTACGCCGTGCCGTACCTGTGGGGCACCAACGGCATCGGTTACAACGTCGACAAGATCAAGCAAGTGTTGGGCGTCGACAAGATCGATTCCTGGAGCGTGTTGTTCGAGCCGGAGAACATCAAGAAACTGCACAGCTGCGGCGTGGCGTTCCTCGATTCGGCCGATGAAATGATGCCGACGGTCCTCAACTACATGGGCCTGAATGCCAACAGCACTAACGAGGATGATTACAAGAAGGCCACCGCCAAGTTGCTCGCGGTACGGCCGTACGTGACCTACTTCCACTCGTCCAAATACATCACCGACCTGGCCAACGGCGACATCTGCATCGCCATCGGTTTCTCCGGCGACATGTTCCAGGCCAAGGCCCGGGCCGCCGAAGCCGGCAAAGGTGTGAACGTGGCTTACACGATTCCGAAAGAGGGTGGCGCGCTGTGGTTCGACATGCTGGCGATTCCGAAGGACTCGGCCAACGTCAAGGAAGCCCACGCCTTCATCAACTATTTGCTCAAACCTGAAGTGATTGCCCAGGTCAGTGATTCGGTCGGCTATGCCAACCCTAACCCTGGCTCGGACAAATTGATGGAGCAATCCATCCGCACGGACGAATCGGTGTATCCACCGCAGGCCGTGCTCGACAAGACCTACGTGTCGGTCGAGCTGCCGCCCAAGATTCAACGTTTGATGACCCGCAGCTGGACCACGGTCAAGACGGGTAAATAGCTGCAAGGCTCAAACTATCCAAGGTTGGCCCACCTCGGGCGAACTGCACTCTTTTTTTCTGGGAGTTTCGTAAATGGCAGTTGCCTCCGGCGCCTATAAGAAAGCCCTCGAGGGCGACCAATCACCGAAACAGGTGTTGGTCAAAATCGACCGGGTCACGAAGAAGTTCGACGAGACGATTGCCGTGGACGACGTGTCCCTGGAAATCAAAAAGGGCGAAATCTTCGCCCTGCTCGGCGGTTCGGGATCGGGCAAATCCACCTTGCTGCGCATGCTCGCAGGGTTCGAACGGCCCACGGAGGGGCGCATTTACCTCGACGGCGTCGACATCACCGAGATGCCGCCGTACGAGCGACCGATCAACATGATGTTCCAGTCCTACGCATTGTTCCCGCACATGACCGTGGCGCAGAACATTGCCTTCGGCCTCAAGCAGGACAAGATTTCGTCGTCGGAAGTCGATGCCCGCGTGACCGAAATGCTCAAACTGGTGCAGATGAGCCAGTACGCCAAGCGCAAGCCGCACCAGTTGTCCGGTGGCCAGCGTCAGCGTGTGGCCCTGGCCCGTTCGCTGGCCAAGCGACCGAAACTGTTGCTGCTCGACGAACCGATGGGTGCGCTGGATAAAAAACTGCGCTCGCAAATGCAGCTGGAGCTGGTCGAGATCATCGAGCGCGTCGGCGTAACCTGCGTCATGGTGACCCACGATCAGGAAGAGGCCATGACCATGGCCGAGCGCATCGCGATCATGCATTTGGGCTGGATCGCCCAGATCGGCAGCCCGATCGACATCTACGAAACCCCGACCAGTCGCCTGGTCTGCGAATTCATCGGCAACGTCAACATCTTCGAAGGTGAAGTGGTCGACGACGCCGAAGGTCACGCGCTGATCACCTGCAAGGATCTGGACCGCAACATCTACGTCGGCCACGGCATCAGCACCTCGGTGCAGGACAAGTCGGTCACCTACGCGATCCGTCCGGAAAAACTGCTGGTCACCGCCGAAATGCCGACCTGCGAATACAACTGGTCCAGCGGCAAGGTGCATGACATCGCCTACCTCGGCGGCCATTCGGTGTTCTACGTCGAATTGCCGAGCGGCAAACTGGTGCAGTCCTTCGTCGCCAACGCCGAGCGCCGTGGCCAGCGTCCGACCTGGGGTGATCAGGTCTACGTGTACTGGGAAGACGACAGCGGCGTGGTACTTCGCTCATGAACATGCGCAAATTCAAACGCCGCCTCAATCGAATAATTCCCGGTGGCCGCCAACTGGTCATCGGGGTTCCGTTCATTTGGCTGTTCATGTTCTTCATGCTGCCGTTCTTCATCGTCTTGAAGATCAGCTTCGCCGAAGCCGACGTGGCCATCCCGCCGTACACTGAGATCTACAGCTTCATCGACCAGAAGCTCCAGGTGCTGCTGAACCTGGGCAACTACGCGATGCTGGGCGACGACGAGTTGTACATCGCCGCGTACCTCGGCTCGTTGAAGATGGCGCTGATCAGCACCGTGCTTTGCCTGCTGATCGGCTACCCGATGGCCTACGCCATTGCCAGTGCCCGTAAAGAGCTGCAAACGGTGCTGGTGCTGCTGATCATGATGCCGACCTGGACCGCGATCCTGATCCGCGTTTACGCGTGGATGGGCATCCTCAGCAACAACGGTCTGCTCAACGGCTTCCTGATGACCATGGGCTGGATCGACGAACCGCTGCAAATCCTCAACACCAACCTCGCGGTCTATATCGGGGTTGTGTACTCATATCTGCCATTCATGATCCTGCCGCTCTACGCCAACCTGGTGAAGCACGACAACAGCCTGCTGGAAGCCGCGTCCGACCTGGGTTCGAGCACCTTCAACAGCTTCTGGAAGATCACCATTCCACTGTCCAAGAACGGCATCGTCGCCGGTTGCATGCTGGTGTTCATTCCGGTGGTGGGCGAGTTCGTGATTCCGGAACTGCTCGGGGGTCCGGAAACCCTGATGATCGGTAAAGTGCTGTGGCAAGAGTTCTTCAACAACCGTGACTGGCCGGTGGCGTCTGCCCTGGCGGTGGTGATGCTGGCGATCCTGATTGTGCCGATCATCCTGTTCAACCGCAGTCAGGCCAAGGAAATGGAGGGTAAAGAATGAAGAACTTCCGTTTCTCCAGCCTGATGCTGGTGTTGGGTCTGCTGTTCATCTACGCGCCGATGCTGATCCTGGTGATCTACTCGTTCAACGCCTCGAAACTGGTGACGGTGTGGGGCGGCTGGTCGATCAAGTGGTACGTCGGCCTGCTCGACAACACGCAACTGATGGGCTCGGTGGTGCGCTCGCTGGAAATCGCCTGCTACACCGCGATTGCGGCGGTGGCGCTGGGCACCTTGGCCGCGTTCGTCCTGACCCGGATCACCCGCTTCAAGGGCCGCACATTGTTCGGTGGCCTGGTCACCGCGCCGTTGGTGATGCCTGAGGTGATCACCGGTCTGTCGCTGTTGCTGCTGTTCGTGGCCATGGCGCAGATGATCGGTTGGCCGCAGGAGCGTGGCATTGTGACGATCTGGATCGCTCACACCACGTTCTGTGCGGCGTATGTGGCGGTGGTGGTGTCGGCGCGTTTGCGAGAGCTGGACCTGTCCATCGAAGAAGCGGCCATGGACCTTGGCGCGCGGCCGTGGAAGGTGTTCTTCCTGATCACCATTCCGATGATCGCGCCTTCGTTGGCGGCGGGCGGGATGATGTCCTTTGCCCTGTCGCTGGATGACCTGGTGTTGGCGAGCTTCGTGTCGGGGCCGGGCTCCACGACCCTGCCGATGGAAGTGTTCTCGGCGGTACGCCTGGGTGTGAAACCTGAGATCAACGCCGTGGCCAGCCTGATTCTGCTGGCGGTGTCGATCGTGACCTTCCTGGTTTGGTTTTTCAGCCGCCGCGCCGAAGAAAGCCGCAAGCGTGCGATTCAACAAGCCATCGAAGAAGGCGCTGCCGATTCCTGGAAGCAACCGGACGTGCGCCGGGCGCAACAGGCGCCGGAAGCGGCTTGAAGTGTCGGGTTGGCCACAAATGTGTGGCTAACCCAAATCCCCTGTGGGAGCGGGCTTGCTCGCGAATGCGGTGTGTCAGTCGACATCTTTATCGACTGACACGGCCCCTTCGCGAGCAAGCCCGCTCCCACATTGGTTTTAGGCAATCCAAGGCGATTTGCGGATGATCTCGACGAAGTTCATCGGCTTGAATCCCGGCTCGCTGTCCACCAGCACATCGGCGTTCACCGTGCCGAATGTGGTGTCGGGCTTGTGCTTGAAGCCATTGGCGAACGCACACAGGATGCATTCCTTGAACCCTTCGCCACGCGGGTGGGCATGCACCACCGCTTCGCGTTGTTCGGTCGGGAACGCGGCGTAATCGATACCCAGCACATCCATTTCCACCCCCGCCGTGACCAGCGCCACGTTCGGCCGCAGGTGTTGCGGCACGCCCGGCGTGGTGTGCAGGGCAATCGACAACCACACCTGTTCGATATCGTCGTCGCTCAACCCGTAAGGCTTGAGAAACGCCTTGGCGGCATTGGCACTGTCGACTTCAAACCGCTCGTTGTCGCTG
Source organism: Pseudomonas sp. dw_612 (assembly GCF_018449725.1). Lineage (GTDB taxonomy): Bacteria > Pseudomonadota > Gammaproteobacteria > Pseudomonadales > Pseudomonadaceae > Aquipseudomonas. Next base: position 479,235 of record NZ_JAAVVC010000003.1, read on the forward strand.
CGCTGACCTTCCACCAGACCCAGGTCGTGGAACATCGCGCCGACGTAGAGCAATTCCGGGTTGTAGGCCAATTGCTTGCGCTCACCGCTCAAGGCGCCGAACAGAAATACCCGGCGGGAGTGGTGGTACAGCAGGTCGGATTCGACGTCGCGGATGTATTCGGTGGTGGCCTTGGCCAACGCGCTGTCGGGGATTTTGATACCGGCAATGATGCTGCTCATGGTGCTTTCCTCGTGGGGAACGCCGTGGCGGCGCTGAGGGGTAAAGTCTGTTCCGGCACCCGCCAGCGGACAATCGATCCATGGCTGCGATCCCGGCCAATGAGCATGCATATCGCGCCAACCTCGCTTGTTGCGCGTGGATTGGCTAGGGTTGGCAGTGATTTCCCGAAAAGATCGCAGCCCTGTAGCAGCTGTCGAGCGGAGCGAGGCAGCGTTCGGCGACGAAGTCGTCGTGAGATCAGGCTATGCGGTATTTCAGGTAGACCGCATGCTCAGGTTTTACGACGGCTTCGCCGCCGAACGCTGCCTCGCTCCGCTCGACAGCTGCTACAGGGGATCAGTTGCCACAGAGGCGTTTCGAACCATGCAAAAAACCGTCGCCATTGTGGTGTTTTCCGGCGTGCAGTCCCTGGACGTCACCGGTCCCATGGATGTGTTCGCCGAGGCCAATCGTTTTCTCGCGCCGCAGGATCACTATCGGCTGGAAGTGATCGGTGTCGAGCGCGGGGTGATGCCGTGTTCCAACGGTTTGTCATTGAATGCGCATCGGCATTTCAGCGAAGCGCTGGAGGCGTTTGACTTGCTGCTGGTGGCCGGCGGGCCGCAGTTGCCGTTCATGAATTTCGGCGCGACGTTCGACGCCTGGCTGCGGGATGCTTGCGCGCGGGCGCAGCGCTTTGGGTCGATCTGTAATGGCGCGTTCATGCTGGCCCGGGCGGGGTTGCTGGAAGGGCGGACCGTGACCACCCATTGGGGCGATGCGGTGGCATTGGCCGCGTTATGTCCGTCGACTCAGGTCGAGGCCGATCGTTTGTACGTGCAGGACGGCGAGCTCTACACCTCGGCCGGGGTTACGGCGGGGATCGATTTGTCGCTGTATTTGCTGGGGCGCGATCACGGCCCGGAAGTCGCGCTCAGCGTCGCCAAACGTTTGGTGGTGTTTACCCAGCGTTCGGGCGGGCAATCGCAGTTCAGCCCGTTCCTCACGCCCCACGCCGAACCGACCTCGGCGGTGGCGCTGGTGCAGCTCTACGTGCTCGCCAACCTCACCGGCGACTTGACCCTCGCCGACCTGGCCAACGCCGCCAACATGAGCGCGCGCAACTTTTCCCGGGTGTTCGCCAAGGAAGCCAAAGTCACCCCGGCGGAATTCGTCGAGCGGGCGCGGGTGGATGCGGCGCGGGTGCTGCTGGAAAGCACCCGTTCACCGTTGAAGACCGTGGCGTATCAGTGCGGGTTTCGCGATGCCCAGCACATGCGCAGCGTGTTCAACCGCCGGCTGGGCGTGACGCCGCAGCAGTTCAGGCTGAACTTCACTGCGATGGTGTGAGCAACCGTGGACCTTGTGGAAGGACTGCAAATCCATTGTGGGAGCGGGCTTGCTCGCGAAGAGGCCGTGTCAGTCGATAGAGATATCGACTGACTGACCGCATTCGCGAGCAAGCCCGCTCCCACAGGGACTGTGTTTCAACCTTTCAAAGAGTCATACGCCTCCAGCGTACGCAGCGAGTAGATGTACGCCGCGCCAGCATTCAGCGAAATCGCGGTGGCCAAGGTCGCGGCCACTTCTTCACGACTCGCCCCAGCCTTGATCGCCGCGTCGGTGTGCGCTGCGATACAACCATCGCAACGGGTGGTAATCGCCACCGCGATGGAAATCAGTTCGCGGGTCTTGGCATCCAGCACCTCATTTTCCGCAGCGGCTTCGCCGAGGGCCATGTAGGCCTTGACCATTTTCGGGTTGCTCTTGCCCAGTGCGCCAAAGGCTTTCTGGATGGTGGGCAGCAGTTCGGACCAGTTATTGAACATTGCATTAACTCCTGAGCGGGTTGGGTGTACTGTTTCGACACGCTCAGTTTTGCCCTTTGGCGCGGTTCGGGTTTGTTCGATCCGCTCAGTCATTTCCTCGATGCGCTCAAATGAATCCGATCGATAAACTCATTACCCTGGCCAACGTTCGCGGCAGCCTGGACTTGCGCTGCCAGTTCCAGGGCGACTGGGCGCTGGCCCACGAGCAACAGGCGTTGGGGATCGCGCCTTATCACATTGTGTTGGCCGGCGAGTGCCGTGTGGAACTCCCCGACGGCCAGCGCCTGCCCATGCGTGCCGGCGATATCCTGCTGCTGCCCGGCGGCACGCCCCACGTGATCCACAGTCCTGGAAAAACCGTCGCGCCCTCAGCGCAGAAGATCATCCGCGGGGGCGCTTTGCCGGTGCATCGCATCGGCGGTGCGAGCCCTGATTTGGATATGCTCTGCGGCAATTTTCATTACAACCGCGCCTCGCTGCTGTTTGCTTCGCTGCCGCACTACCTGGTGATCCCCAGCGGTGCGCTGCCGGCCAACGGGCCGTTGCCGGCGTTGGTCGCGGTGTTGCGCGGTGAGGCGGAGGGCAATCAGGCCGGGGCGAAGTTCTTGCTCGACGCGTTGTCCCAGGCGTTGTTCACCCTGATGCTGCGGGCACATCTGGCCACACTGGGCCCGGCAAGTGGCACCCTGGCGCTGCTCGGCGACAAACGCCTGGGCCGTGCCTGGCAAGCGATGCTGGCCGATCCGGCCCATGAGTGGACCATCGAAAGCCTGGCCGAAACGGCAAGCATGTCCCGAGCGACCTTCATGCGCGCGTTTGTGAAAGTGGCCGGGGTATCGCCGTGGGTGTTGCTGACACAGGTGCGGATGGAGTTGGCGTTCAGTCTGCTGAGCCAGTCACATTTGGGCTTGAGCGATATTGCGTTGCAGGTGGGGTATCAATCACAAGCGGCGTTCAGCAAGAAATTCAAGGAGATTTATGGGGAGGCGCCGGGGCGGGTGCGGCGGGGCATATGAATTTTTGAAGATCAAAAGATCGCAGCCTGCGGTGGAATGCGATCCCCTGTAGGAGCTGCCGAAGGCTGCGATCTTTTGACTTTAGGGCGCAGCCCGCGCCGGCAACAACTTCAACGTACTCCGCGTATTGGCCGTCACTTCTTCATCACTGAAATGCGCCTGCAAATAAACCCCTTCCACATACGCCTCAGCCTGGTCGTCATAGTGACTGTCGAACGGCACGCCACTCTGGCCGACCGGGTTGATGGTCAGGCTGTGGGCCGGGTCGGCGAAGTCGATCAGCCGTCGGGTCGACGGACCATAAGTCACCGGCCACGGCGCCGGGCCGATCCGGGCCGAGAGGTTGTTCGGTACTTCGTGGGTGCCGGGCGCATCGAATGGGCCCACGTTGAAAATCCGGTCCAACGGCTTCTGCACCCCCAGCGGATGACCGTGAGTCAGCGTATGCACCTTGCCCCACTGCCATTGCGCGAAATCAGTACCGAGGACGGTCTTGAGGTGCGCGATGCTCGCCTGCCACGCCACCTTCACCGTGTCGGCACGGGTTTCCTTGGCCGGGGTGTTGCGGTTGTCCCACCACGGCGAATCGGCGCTGGCGGCCAGGCGCGGCAGCGCGGCGTCGATCACCCGGGTCGAGAGCAAGGTGTCAAAAAAGTCATTGCCCAACTCATCGCGCATCGTCGCGTCGGTCAGGTTGAACAGGAACTGGTTGAACACCGTGGCGCTGATGGAGCTGAGCGGGTAGTCGCCTTGCCACTGGGCCAGTTGTTCCACCAGTTTGCGTTCGGCCGGATCGCTCACTACTTCACGCAATACCGGTAGCAATGGCGCCAGCAAACGCGGGCCGTAGGCGGTGGTGGTGCCCAGTTGCAGCTTCTGGTTGGCCTCGTTGCTCCACTTCACGTTCTTGTCGCTGAGCTGGCGATTGAGCTGCTGACCGCGATCAGCGAGGTTGTAGTAACCGGGAATCTCCATGCCGGTCGGCGAAACCGGCTGGAAGTTGGCCGAGACGATATAGCCCCGCGACGGGTTCTCTTCCTGGGGGTTGGCGCTGAACGGGTAGAAGCCTTCCTTGTCCGCCTGATTGCTGCTGCCGTCGAGAATGAAGCCAGGTTTCACTCCGGCCGGACGCTTGGGCAGCAGGGCCGAGGCCCACCAGCCAATATCGCCCTTGGCATTGGCATAAACGATGTTCAACCCCGGCGCCTGCACCTTGGCCGCCGCTGCGCGGGCCTTGGCCAGGGTGTCGGCGCGGTTGAGCTGATAGAAGCCTTCGAGAATCGGATTCGGTGTTTCGAGAAACGCCCACCACATGGCGACTGGGGTCTTGCCGGCAGCGGTGCCGAGCGCGTCGTTGATGATCGGGCCGTGGGGCGACTGGCGCAGGATCAGCGTGACCGGCGGCTGGCCCTTCACGGCGATCTGCTGCTCGGTGTTGAGCATGTCCACCCATTTGCCGCGATACCAGACCTGGTTCGGATTGTCCGGGTTGACCTTCTCGGCGATCAGGTCCAGGTCGTCGTTCTGGAACATGGTCAGGCTCCAGCCGAAATCCAGGTTGTGGCCAAGAAAGGCAAACGGCACCAGCGCCTGATGGTGACCGTACAACTCGAAACCCGGGGCCGACAGTTGCGCCTCGTACCACACCGACGGCACCGAGAAGCGAATGTGCGGATCACCAGCCAGCAACGGCTTGCCGCTTTTGCTGCGGTTGCCCGAGATGGCCCAGGCGTTGCTGCCTTCGAACTGTGGCAAGCCATTGTCGGCCAGGGCTTGTTCGCTGAGGCGGGCGAGGGCGTTCAGGTCTTGCCAGTCGCCGGCGGTCAGGGCCGGGCCGGGCTTTGGGTGTCCCTTGGCGAGTACGCCTTTGGGCTGCCAGTCGAGGTCGAAGATGTTCAGGTAGTCGGGGCCGAGCTGATCGCGCACATAGGTCAGCAACGGTTCGGTGCGAAACGCCGCGGCAAAACTGTAGGCCATGTAGCCGGCGACGCTGATGCTGTCTTCAGCGGTGAAGGTGCGCTTGTGGATGCCCAGCACGTCGAACTCGATGGGCGCGGCGTGGGTGTCCTGATATTGGTTGATCCCGTCCAGGTAGGCTTGCAGGGCCTTCCACGCCGGTGACTGGCGATCAAGGGCGGCCACATAACTTTCGGCGCGCTCGCGGATGCGCAGACTGCGGAACAGTTTGTCGGTGTCCACCAGTTTCGGCCCGAGGATTTCCGCCAGTTCGCCACGGGCGAGGCGACGCATGGCTTCCATCTGGAACAAACGGTCCTGGGCGTGCACGTAGCCGAGGGCGCGGTAGAGATCGGTTTCGTTTTCGGCACGGATATGCGGCACGCCGCGCTCGTCGTAGCGCACGGTCACCGAACCTTGCAGGTGTTGCAGCTCCACCTGGCCCTGGCGCGTCGGCTGCTTGCTGTAGACATACCCGCCAACCCCGATGGCGAGCACGACGATCAGCAGGGCAAGTACGGTCAGGACGCGTTTCATGGTGACTCCTTGTTCTTCTTCGATTGCCGCCCGTGTGGGCTGCAAACATGTAGCACAGACCTCCTGTGCCGGGCACTGCCGTCCTCGAATAGTCCGGAATGCCTTACTTCACTTCCATCGGCCACGGGCAGTAGCAACCCACCGCCAGCGTATGGGTGGCGCTGACTGCGCGGCCTTCGTTCAGGGCTTGCAGGATCGGCTCGATAAAGCTGTTGCTCGAATTGCAGGTCAGGCCTTCGCTGTACGGCCCGAAATACGCAAGCTTGCCGGCGCGGTCCCAGATCGCTACCGCCGGGCTGGCGGGAATCTGCTCGGAGCCGGGCAGCACGGTGATGGTTTTCAGGCTGCTCAAAGTGCTGGGCAACTGGCCGTGGCTGCCGGGTTTTTGTACCGCATAAAACTCGACGCCTTGCGGTACATAGTGCTCGACCAGTTCGGTGAGGTGCTGTTGATTGCCGACGTTGCACGGGCAGGCCGGGTCCCAGAAATGCACGAGGCGGATGGCGCCGGGGCCGGCGAGGTCGTCGGGCAGGCGCAGCGGATCGCCGGAAAACACCGCCGTGTGTTCGCTGAACGCCCGCAGGTAGCGACCCTGAAACCAGTCGTAAGCCGCCCACAATACGCCGGCGCACACGAGGGCGAGCAGGCTGGCAAGCAGTGTGGTGCGGTAGGCCGAACGCATGGGTTTCAATCCTCGAAGGTCGCCCAGCTTGCCATGCTTGCCGCGACAGATGAATATCGCAGGCCTATAAAGTCCGTTTCACGTTCTGGAATAACCATGCCTGCCACTTTCGACCCCGATCATTTGCGCGCCAGCCTGCGGCCATTGGCTCAGTGGCAGCCGTTGTCGACGGAGGGCCTGGCCTATCAGCAGTTCTATGGACTGGATTTCCCCGGACGCACGTTGCGCCATGGTCTGGGGCGTTTTCAGGTGGATGGTTATGAGGTGGTCAGCCAGGTCTGGTGGCCGGAGCGGGCGAAGGCGACGCTGTTTCTGTTTCACGGTTTCTACGATCACACCGGGTTGTATCGGCATGTGATCGAGTGGGCGCTGGATCAGGGCTTCGTCGTGATCGCCTGCGATTTGCCGGGGCATGGGCTGTCCAGCGGCGAACGCGCGAGCATCAAGGATTTCGCCGAGTACCAAGACACCTTGCAAGGCTTGTTCACCGAGGCGCGGTCCCTGGATTTACCGCAGCCCTGGCACCTGAGCGGGCAGAGCACCGGCGGCGCGATTGTGATCGATCATGTGCTCAGCCAAGGGGCGGACAGTCCGGCCCAGGGGCAGGTGATCCTGTTGTCACCGCTGATTCGACCACGGGCCTGGGGTTGGTCGCAGTTGAGTTATTACCTGCTCAAACCCTTCGTCAAAGGCATCGCCCGGCGCTTCAGCGAGAACTCCAACGACCCGGCGTTCCTGCCGTTCCTGCAGGCCGATCCGCTGCAACCGTTGCGTTTGCCTACGGCGTGGGTGGGGGCGTTGGGGCGCTGGATCAAACGCATTGAGGCGGCGAAGAACAGTCCGCGACGGCCGCTGATCGTGCAGGGGCAGGCGGACATGACGGTGGATTGGGAGCACAACCTTGAGGTGTTGAAGGCCAAGTTTGATCGGCCGCAGGTGTTGATGTTGCCGCAGGCGCGTCATCATTTGGCGAATGAGACGGTGGCGTTGCGGGAGGAGTATTTCGGGTTTTTGAGCAAGCGGATCAAAGGCCGGAATCTTTAGCGCCTGTAAGGGCCTCTTCGCGGGCAAGCCCGCTCCCACATTGGATCTCGGGCGTTCACAAAACCCTGTGGGAGCGGGCTTGCTCGCGAAGGCGATCTATCAGGCGCCAAAAATCACTGGCTCGGGTTCGATGTATTTTGCCCCACCGCCAACCCCGCCCGAATCGCCGCCAGCGCTGCCTGGTAATACGCCTTGCCCTCATCCGACTCGGCAAACGTGGCGAATTCTTCCAGTTCGTTATCCGACAAGTCGCGATACACATACAGCAGCGTGTTGTTGAGGTCGGCGCCAATCTGGTCCATCAAGCGCTGGCGCTGACCGTTTAACATTCCGGGGGCCTGACCGCCACCGAGCAATCCGGGGATCATCGAGCTCAAGCTGTCCGCCGCGACACCGGCAATCGCCAGGGTCACTTCAGCGCCGGCCTCGCGAGCCGGCAACGCCTGGGCCAGGTGACCGATGATCAGCAGGCGGGTGTCGCTGGCTTCAATCTTGGGCAAGCCCTTGGCGTTTTTCGCCAGTTGATCGCGCCGGGTCGCCAGCAATTCGGCGGCGACGATTTTCTTGCCCAGTGGTGTTTGAAAGAACGCGAGGGCCGGTTTCGGGTCGGCGAGGGTCTTGCGCAGTTGCGCTTCGGCGCGCTGGTCCATGGCCTGGGGGGCGAAGCGCTGATTGCTGTTGTTGACCAGAGCTTGAAACACAGCGGGCGGCAGGCTGTTCTGGTAGCGCTGCTGAGCGGCAGAGAGGGCGTCGTTGAAATGCGCGCGTTGATCTGGCCAACCGGCGACCTTGTACAACTGGTCGTGGCCGTCTGCCCAAGCGGGCAAAACACAGAACATCAACAGTGAAAAAAGCAAACGGCGCATAGGGACTCCTGTCGGCAGGCGACTATTCTCCGTGCGGTACAAGAACTTGTCGAGAATTCGTATCAGCCCGCTGCGCGGCTCTGTCGGATTTGCAGGCACAGGAATACTATGCGCGCCATGCAAATACCCTCTGATCACCCGCTGCTGTTACGTATCGTCGACGACTTGGCCGAACGGGGCTGGTCGCAGCAGAATATTTTCCTGCCTCTGGATCTGACCCGGCAGTTGGCGGCTGAGTGCCGTAAACGTGCAACCGAGGGTGAATTGGCCCCGGCGGCGGTGGGGCGCGGGCCGACATCGGAGATTCGTGAAGGGATCCGGGGCGATCACATTCAGTGGCTCGAACCCGGTGAAACAGAGTCCTGCGACCGCTACCTGAGCTTGATGGACAGACTGCGCGAGGCCATGAATCGCGGGTTGTTCCTCGGCCTGGAGGATTTCGAAAGCCACTTCGCCCTGTACCCGCCCGGTGCGTTCTACCTCAAGCACGTGGACCGTTTTCGCGACGATGACCGGCGCATGGTCTCGGCGGTCATCTACCTCAACGACGCCTGGCTGCCCGAACACGGCGGCGACCTGCGCATGTACCTCAAGGACGGCGTCGAACACAACGTGGTACCCACCGGAGGCTGCCTGGTGGTGTTCCTGTCGGGCGAAGTGCCCCACGAAGTCCTGCCCGCCACCCGGGATCGCCTGTCGTTGACCGGTTGGTTCCGCCGTCGCGGTAACGAGCCGTTCTGATCATGCAAAAGATTCTGGTGAGCCGCTGCCTGCTGGGCCATCGCGTACGTTACGACGGCGGGGCGAGTGGACCGTTTGATCTGTTGGACCAATGGCTCGCCGAGGGCCGGGTCGTGCCGTTGTGCCCGGAAGTCGCGGGTGGCTTGCCGACGCCAAGGGCGGCGGCGGAGATTCCGGGTGGGCAGGGTGGTGACGTGCTGGATGGGCAGGCGTCGGTGATCACCACCGAGGGCGAGGACGTCAGCGCGGAGTTTCTGTCGGGGGCTTATCAGGCGTTGGAGTTGGTGCAGAAACACGGCATCCGGATTGCGGTCTTGAAGGCCAACAGCCCGTCGTGCGGGAATTTGCTGACGTATGACGGGAGCTTCAGTGGTGTGAAGATCAGCGGAGAAGGCGTGACGGCGGCGTTGCTCAAGCGCCACGGCGTTCAAGTGTTTAGTGAGCTGGAGTTGATTGAGGCGGCGCTGGCTTTGAGAGCTTTGAGCTGATCCTGAATCCACCCCTCACCCTAACCCTCTCCCCAGAGGGTAGAGGGGACTGACCGAGTTGTCCTTGGAGCTACATCGACCTGAATTACCGAGTTGAACTCAAGTCTTGAAAAAAGCAGGTCTACTGCGATCAAACGCCGAACTCAGGCCTTGAAGACCATGGAGATCGGCTCCCTTTCCCCTCTCCCCTCTGGGGAGAGGGTTGGGGTGAGGGGTGGATCTAAAGGCCTCAAAAATCTCAGGGCTTTGGCTCCACGCTCGTATCCACCCCAAACCACTTCTGCGTCAACGCCTCCAGCCGACCATCCGCCTTGATCCGCTGCAACGCGTTGTCGAGGCTGGCGTGGAACGCCGGGTTACCTTTCTGGAACGGAATCGCCAGGCTCACCGGCTCGCTGGCCTTCGGCGCCTCTTCCTTCAGCGTTTGCACCAGCAGCATCGACTGCGGTGGCTCTTCTTTGTGCGCGATCAATTGCGCATCGGTGTGGCTGTAGGGTTCGCTGAAGTCGAAACGATCCTTCAGATCCGCGGTCATTGCTATGTGGTTGATCGCAACGTCGTACTTGCCGGTTTCAACACCTGGCAGCAGATCGCTGGCGTCTGTAACGACGAAGTCGGCCCGCACATCCAGTTCGTTGGCCAGCAGCTGACCCAGCTCGACCTCGAACCCGGTCAGTTTGCCGTCGTCCTTGAAATTGAAGGGCGGTGTATTAGCCTCAAGAGCAATACGTAATTCGCCACGGTCGTACACGTCGTCAATCAGTTCGGCATGAGCCAAAGGGCTCAAAAGGGGTAGCAGGCAGATCAGGCCAGGCAAAAAACGCATGGTCACTCCTTTGAATTCATTATCGCGATGCTCTGGTTCAGGCTCGCTTTGCTATGGTTGTCGAGGTCCTTCGACAACGAATGGCCGTGAAGTTGTCTCGGCCACGCGGATTTTATGGAAAAACTGGAGAAGAGAATGAAAACGTTTATGTCACGAGCAGCATTGGCTGGCCTGTTGATGGGTGTGTCGGTGCTGGCCAGCGCCGCGACTCCGGCGCCCAAGGGTGCGCAAGTGTTCATCGTATCTCCCGAAGACGGCGCGACTGTCCCGGAAACCTTTACCGTCAAATTCGGTGTCAAGGACGTGGCCCTCGCCCCGGCTGGCGATGTCACCAAAAACACCGGTCATCACCATTTGCTGATTGATGTAAAAGAATTGCCTGCCGCCGGCGCGCCAATTCCGCTGGACGCCAACCACATGCACTTCGGCAAGGCGCAGACCCAGACCGAGATCAAACTGGCCCCGGGCAAGCACACCTTGCAACTGGAACTGGGTGACAGCGGCCATATGCCGTTCGATCCGCCGATCGTGTCGAAGAAGATCACCGTCAACGTTAAATGACAGTGTAGCGCCCATGAAAAAGGAGACCCGAAGGTCTCCTTTTTTTGTCGCTCAAATCGCTATCAGAACAATACGCGGCAACGAATGGTGCCGTTGATGTGCTGCAGTTTCTCCTGAGCGATTTCCGAGTAGTCGGCGTCGACGTCGATCACGACGTAACCGACTTTCTCGTTGGTCTGCAGGAACTGACCGGAGATGTTGATACCGTTTTCGGCGAAGACCTTGTTGATCTCGCTCATCACACCCGGAATGTTCTCGTGGATGTGCAGCAGACGGTGCTTGCCAGGGTGAGCCGGCAGGGCCACTTCCGGGAAGTTCACCGACGACACGGACGTACCGTTGTCGCTGTACTTGACTAGTTTTTCTGCCACTTCCAGACCGATGTTGGCTTGCGCTTCAGCGGTGGAACCACCGATGTGCGGGGTCAGAATCACGTTGTCCAGGCCACGCAGCGGGCTCTCGAACTCTTCGTCGTTGGAGCGCGGCTCCACCGGGAATACGTCGATAGCGGCGCCGATCAGGTGCTTGTCCTTGATCGCGTCTGCCAGGGCTTGCAGTTCAACCACGGTGCCGCGAGCGGCGTTGATCAGGATGCCGCCCTTCTTGATGGCGCGGATTTCCTTCTCGCCGATCATCCACTGGGTGGCTGCGGTTTCCGGAACGTGCAGGGTGACGATGTCGGACATACCGAGCAGATCAGTCAGCTTGCCAACCTGCGTCGCGTTGCCCAATGGCAGCTTGGTCACGGTGTCGTAGAAGAACACCTGCATGCCCAGACCTTCGGCCAGGACCGACAACTGCGTACCGATCGAGCCGTAACCGACGATGCCGAGCTTCTTGCCACGGATTTCAAAGGAATTGGCCGCGCTCTTGATCCAGCCGCCACGGTGGCAGGAAGCGTTTTTCTCAGGGATGCCGCGCAGCAACAGGATCGCTTCGGCCAGTACCAGCTCAGCCACGGAGCGGGTGTTGGAGTACGGCGCGTTGAACACCGCGATACCGCGTTCGCGGGCAGCGTTCAGGTCAACCTGGTTGGTGCCGATGCAGAAACACCCTACAGCCACGAGCTTCTTCGCGTGATCGAAGATCTCTTCGGTCAGTTGAGTGCGAGAGCGAATGCCGATGAAGTGCGCATCAGCGATCTTTTCCTTCAGCTGGGCTTCCGGCAGAGAACCGGTGAGGTACTCGATGCTGGTGTAGCCCGCCGACTTGAGAACGTCGACAGCCGATTGGTGGACGCCTTCGAGAAGAAGGAACTTGATCTTGCTCTTATCGAGAGAAGTCTTGCTCATCTGCGTAAACCTGTATCCCGGAGAAAAATGGCAGGAAATAGCCAGCAGACGCTGACCCGGACGGCAAGAAAGCCGTCACCGCAGAATAGCCCTTGGGCACTACCCTGCGGGGTCGGTATGCTAGCATACGCACCCCGCTAAACACTCATTCCTGCGACGTGAAGCGTTCTCAGGATGACCATGAATTGTTCGAGAGTTCTGTCGATGACCAATCCTGCCCTGATTGAAGAGCTGAAGACCCTGGTTGAGCCTGGCAAGGTACTGACCGATGCCGACTCCCTGAATGCTTACGGTAAGGATTGGACCAAGCATTTCGCCCCGGCCCCCACGGCCATCGTGTTCCCCAAGACCACCGAGCAGGTCCAGGCCATCGTGCGCTGGGCCAACGAGCACAAGGTTGCCTTGGTGCCGTCCGGCGGTCGTACCGGGTTGTCCGCCGCTGCCGTGGCCGCGAATGGCGAAGTGGTTGTGTCGTTCGACTACATGAACCAGATTCTCGACGTGAACCTCACTGACCGCACCGCCGTTTGTCAGCCGGGCGTGGTCACCGAGCATTTGCAGAACGTCGCCGAAGAAAAAGGCCTGTACTACCCGGTGGACTTCGCTTCGGCCGGTTCCAGTCAGATTGGCGGCAATATCGGCACCAATGCCGGCGGGATCAAGGTGATTCGCTACGGCATGACCCGCAACTGGGTGGCTGGCATGAAAGTCGTCACCGGCAAGGGCGATGTGCTGGAACTGAACCGCGACCTGATCAAGAACGCCACCGGTTACGACCTGCGTCAGCTGTTCATCGGCGCGGAAGGCACCCTCGGTTTTGTGGTCGAAGCGACCATGCGCCTGGACCGCGCGCCGAAAAACCTCACAGCGATGGTCCTCGGCACCGCCGATTTCGACTCGATCATGCCGGTATTGCACGCGTTCCAGAGCAAACTGGACCTGACCGCGTTCGAATTCTTCTCCGATAAAGCCTTGGCCAAGGTCATGGGCCGTGGCGACGTGCCGGCGCCGTTCGAGTCCGATTGCCCGTTCTACGCGCTGCTGGAATTCGAAGCGACCACCGAAGAAGTGGCCAACCATGCCCTCGAAACCTTCGAGCACTGCGTCGAGCAGGGCTGGGTGCTGGACGGCGTAATGAGCCAGAGCGAAACCCAACTGCAAAACCTGTGGAAGCTGCGCGAGTACATTTCCGAAACCATTTCCCACTGGACGCCATACAAGAACGACATTTCGGTCACCGTTTCGAAAGTCCCGGCGTTCCTGAAGGAAATCGACGCGATCGTCGGCGAACACTACCCGGATTTCGAAATCGTCTGGTTCGGCCACATCGGCGACGGCAACCTGCATTTGAACATCCTCAAACCGGAAAACCTGAGCAAGGACGAGTTCTTCGCCAAGTGCGCGACCGTCAACAAGTGGGTGTTCGAAACCGTCGAGAAGTACAACGGTTCGATTTCCGCCGAACACGGCGTGGGCATGACCAAGCGTGACTACTTGACCTACAGCCGCTCGCCGGTCGAGATCGAGTACATGAAAGCCGTCAAAGCGGTATTCGACCCGAACGGCATCATGAACCCGGGCAAAATTTTCGCTGTTTGAATCAACGAGCAGGAGTCGGTAATGAGCTATCAGCACCAGTATGTCGACGGTACGCGGATTCACTTCCCGCTGGGAAAAGTGGTGTGCATCGGCCGTAACTATGCCGAACACGCCAAGGAACTGGACAATCCGGTCCCTACCGAGCCACTGCTGTTCATCAAGCCGGGCAGTTGTGTGGTGCCGCTGGAAGGCGGTTTTGCCATTCCGACCGAACGTGGTTCGGTGCACTACGAAGCGGAAATCGCTGTGTTGATCGGCAAGCCACTGTCGACCAAGCCGAGCCGTGAAGAAGTACTGGATGCCATCTCCGGCTTCGCCCCGGCCCTGGACCTGACCCTGCGCGACAAGCAGGCCGAGCTGAAATCCAAAGGCCTGCCGTGGGAAATCGCCAAGTCCTTCGACGGCGCGGCGGTGATTGCGCCGTTCGTGGTCGGCAGCACCTTCGCCGACCTGACCGACATCGGCATCCGCCTGACCATCAACGGCGAAGTGCGCCAGGATGGCAACAGCAAGGACATGCTCAACCCGATCGTGCCGATGATCCAGTACATGGCCGGCTGCTTCTCGCTGCAGGCCGGGGACGTGATCCTGACCGGCACGCCAGTGGGCGTTGGCCCGCTGAATGTCGGTGACGACATCGTGCTGGAATTGACCGGCGCCAGCAGCTTCACCAGCAGCGTTCGCTGATTCACACAAAACCCTGTGGGAGCGGGCTTGCTCGCGAAAGCGGCGTGTCATTCGACGATGATGTTGACTGAACCACCGCATTCGCGAGCAAGCCCGCTCCCACATTGGTTTTGGGGATGCCCTGAAAAGGGCTTTCCCGCCATTTCCCGTTTTTTTCACATCCTGTCTGGATAATTCCGCGGTTCCTGGCGTCTGAGCCTGCCCGTTTGTGCTATTACCCTTAGCCTGAATTTCTGGAACGCATCCCCTGATGGCAACGCAACCGCTCCCGACTCTGCACACCTCTCGTCGTCCACGTTTTCTCCTGCGCTGGTATTACTGGCTGTTGCTGGCGGTTGTGGCGGGTTATGGCCTGGCGTTTGCGATGCATTGGGACGATCGCGGCGTGCTCTGGGTCCTGGAGCGTTTCGAAAGCCCGGCCGAGCGCCAGCAAAGTGTCTGGCTGCCGGATTACCGTGCGGTGATCGATGCCAAGCCGCTGTCGGGGATGGAAAAGGATGAAGCCTCGGACCTGGCCTACGATCCGCAGAGCAAAACCCTGTTTTCGGTCATGGGCAAGAATCCGTTCCTGGCCGAACTGACGCTGCAAGGCGACGTGTTGCGCAAGATGCCGCTGGTGGGCTGGAGCAATCCGGAAGGCGTGACCGTCATGGGCAATGGTCTGTTGGCGATTACCGATGAGCGCCAGCACATGCTCTCCATCGTCAAGGTCGATGCCGACACCCGCGAACTGAACATCAACAACTTCCCTAAATATGATCTGGGTCCGTCGAAAGACCAGAATAAAGCGTTCGAAGCCATCGTCTGGGATCCGCGCAATCAGCAACTGCTGCTCGGCGAAGAGCGCCCGCCGGCATTGTTCAGCTGGAAAAGCGATGGCAGCCAGACCCTCAAGGGCGATAAACAGAAACTGGCCAGTAACGAACTGGACATCCGCAACCTGTCGGCCCTGGCCATCGACCCGCGTACCGGTCATACCCTGGTGCTGTCCGCCGACTCGCACCTGCTGCTGGAGCTGGACGAGAAGGGCGAGCAGGTCAGCTTCATGACCCTGCTGGGCGGTTTCAACGGCCTGAAAAACACCATTCCCCGCGCCGAAGGCGTGACCATGGACGAAGCTGGCACGCTGTACATGGTCAGCGAGCCGAATCTGTTTTATCGCTTCGAAAAACAGAAATAGCCTACAGCTTGAGGCTGGCGCGCGGTCACTCGTTCGGGTAAACCTGCTGGACCGCGGTCGAAGGCTTTAAGCTTGAATTCAGATGGCCGTGGTATTTCATCCGCCCGCCCTGTTTTCGAGCTTGCCTGAATGCGTCGACTTGCCCGCCCCAAACCCCTGATTTTGACCCTGTCGGTGATTGCGTTGATCGCGCTCGTCGCGCTGGGCCAGTATCTGCGTCTGTTCGAGCGAGCCTGGTTCAATCTGCACACGCTATGGCAGCCGGCCAGTGAGCATTCCATTGGCTTGGATCAATATCGGGTGGTGATCGAGGCGCACGTGATCGACGGGCTCGACGATGACGTTTCGGCACTGACCTATGATCCGGTGCGTAAAAGCCTGTTCACCGTGACCAACAAGAATTCCGAGCTGATCGAACTGTCTCTGGACGGCAAGATCTTGCGGCGCGTCTCGTTAGTCGGTTTCGGCGACCCGGAGGCCGTGGAGTTCATCAGCGCCGACACCTACGTGATCAGCGATGAACGCCAGCAGCGGTTGATCAAGATTCACCTGGAGGAAGGTACGACGTTCCTCGACGCCGCAGACGCCGAGCAGATGACCCTCGGCGTGCACATGAGCAGCAACAAGGGGTTTGAAGGGTTGGCGTACGACTCGGTGGGCAAGCGGCTGTTTGTCGCCAAGGAGCGCGACCCGATGCTGATCTACGAAGTGCAGGGCTTCCCGCATTACAACCCGGAGAAATCCTACGCCGTACACGTCGTCAACAATCCCAAGCGCGATGCCGGGATGTTTGTTCGGGACTTGTCGAGCCTGCAATACGACGAGCGCAGCGGCCACTTGATGGCGTTGTCCGATGAGTCGCGGCTGATCATGGAGCTGGATGTGGACGGGCGACCGCTGAGCACGATGTCCCTGAACAAGGGGAGCCAGGGCCTGCAAAAGACCGTGCCGCAAGCGGAAGGGATTGCGATGGACGACGATGGCACGTTGTACCTCGTCAGTGAGCCGAACCTGTTCTACACCTTCAAAAAGCCCACACAAAACTAACCAACACCCCAAAACAACTGTGGTAGCGGGCTTGCTCGCGAAGGCGGTGTGTCATCAAACAATGATGCTGACTGACACACCGCCTTCGCGAGCAAGCCCGCTCCCACAGGTTTATCTGTGTGGCGGGCTACTCGGCGCGCAGGGTTTTGACGCCTTCACTCGTTCCCAACAACAGCAAATCCGCCGGACGCGCCGCGAACAAACCGTTGGTGACCACGCCGACGATCGCATTGATCTGCGTCTCCAGCTCCACCGGGTTGGTGATCTGCATGTTGAACACGTCGAGGATGATGTTGCCGTTGTCGGTCAGCACGCCCTCGCGGTAAACCGGGTCGCCGCCCAGTTTCACCAATTCGCGGGCCACGTGGCTGCGGGCCATCGGGATCACTTCCACCGGCAGCGGGAACGCGCCGAGCACCGGCACCAGTTTGCTGCCGTCGGCGATGCAGATGAAGGTCTTGGCCACGGCCGCGACGATTTTCTCGCGGGTCAGGGCCGCGCCGCCGCCCTTGATCAGGTTCAGGTGCTCGTCGCTTTCATCGGCGCCGTCGACGTAGAACTCCAGGTCGCTGACGGTGTTCAGTTCATACACCGGAATCCCGTGGCCCTTGAGGCGCGCGGCGGTGGCTTCGGAGCTGGCGACGGCGCCATCGAACGCGCCCTTGTGCTTGGCCAGTGCATCGATGAAGCAGTTGGCGGTGGAGCCGGTGCCGACGCCGACGACGCTCTTGTCATCGAGTTTCGGAAGGATGAAGTCGACGGCGGCCTGGGCCACTGCCTGTTTGAGTTGATCCTGAGTCATGCGGGCTCCGAAGCGGGCAAGGGGGGAACGGAAAGGCCGGCATTATAGGCTTCGGGGCGGGGAAGGTCATTGCCCGATTGGCAGGTGGCGACAGTTACCTCACCCATAACCCTAACCGTGACGATGACCTGTAGGAGCGAGGCTTGCCCGCGAAGAGGCCGTCACATCCAGCATGAATGTTGGCATTTGGATCGCGTTCGCGGGCAAGCCTCGCTCCTACAAGTGTGGTCGCCCGCCCAACAGCCGGGTTAGACTCCTTGGCCCTGCCCAACCCGCTCAGTGATGCTTTCCGATGCTCGAACAGTACGTCAAAAAGATCCTCACCTCGCGCGTTTATGACGTTGCCGTAGAAACCCCGTTGCAGACTGCTCGCCAGCTCTCCGAGCGGCTGGGCAACAGTATTTGGCTCAAGCGCGAAGACTTGCAGCCGGTGTTCTCGTTCAAGATTCGCGGCGCTTACAACAAGCTGACCCAGTTGAGCGATGAAGAACGCGCGCGCGGCGTGGTGACCGCCTCGGCGGGCAATCATGCGCAGGGCCTCGCCCTGGCGGCCAAGGTGTTGGGGGTGAAAGCGACCATCGTCATGCCCAAGACCACGCCTGAAATCAAAGTCGAAGGCGTGCGTTCCCGTGGCGGCAAAGTGGTGTTGCACGGCGATTCGTTCCCGGAAGCCCTGGCCTACTCGCTGAAACTGGTCGACGAAAAAGGCTACGTCTACATCCATCCGTACGACGATCCCCACACCATTGCCGGGCAGGGCACGGTCGCGATGGAGATCCTGCGCCAACACCCAGGCCGTCTCGATGCGATTTTCGTCCCGGTGGGCGGCGGTGGCCTGATCGCCGGCATCGCGGCGTATGTGAAATACCTGCGCCCGGAAATCAAGATCATTGGCGTCGAGCCGGACGATTCCAATTGCCTGCAAGCCGCCATGGCCGCCGGCGAACGGGTGATTCTGCCGACCGTGGGCATCTTCGCCGACGGCGTGGCCGTGGCGCAGATCGGTCAGCACACCTTTGATATCTGCAAAGACTACGTCGATGAAGTGATCACCGTCAGCACCGACGAAATCTGCGCGGCGATCAAGGATATCTACGACGATACCCGCTCGATCACCGAGCCTGCCGGTGCCTTGGGCGTGGCCGGGATCAAGAAGTACGTGGACCTGAATGGCGTCACCGGCCAGACCTTCGTGGCTATCGACTCCGGTGCCAACGTCAACTTCGATCGCCTGCGCCACGTTGCCGAACGCGCCGAACTGGGCGAGGGCCGCGAAGCCATCATCGCCGTGACCATCCCCGAGAAACCGGGCAGCTTCAAGGCGTTCTGCGAGGCCATCGGCAAGCGCCAGATCACCGAATTCAACTACCGCTACAACACCGGCAGCGAAGCGCACATCTTCGTGGGCGTGCAGACGCATCCGGATAACGACCCGCGCAGTGCGCTGATCGCCAGCCTGAGCGAGCAAGGTTTCCCGGTGCTCGACCTGACCGACAACGAACTGGCCAAGTTGCACATTCGCCATATGGTCGGTGGGCGCGCGGCGCAGGTGGTCGATGAAGTGATTTTGCGTTTCGAATTCCCGGAGCGTCCGGGGGCGCTGTTCAACTTCCTCAACAAACTGGGCGGGCGCTGGAACATCTCGATGTTCCACTACCGCAACCACGGCGCGGCGGATGGCCGTGTGGTCGCCGGCCTGCAAGTGCCCCACGACGAACGTCACCTGGTGCCTGCGGCCCTGGAAGAAATCGGCTACCCGTACTGGGATGAAAGCGACAACCCGGCCTACAAAC
Organism: Pseudomonas sp. dw_612; assembly: GCF_018449725.1. GTDB lineage: Bacteria > Pseudomonadota > Gammaproteobacteria > Pseudomonadales > Pseudomonadaceae > Aquipseudomonas. The sequence continues at coordinate 498,382 of NZ_JAAVVC010000003.1, forward strand.
TGTTTCTCGGCTGAGCGGCTACGCTGATGGGCACGTCATAAGGAAATCGAACCATGGAAACGTTAACTGCCCTGAAAATGGCGCATGTGGTGGCGACGGTGTTGCTGCTGGCCAGTGCGCTGGGCCTCGGGATCTGGGTTTGGCGCGCGCGGCGTCATGGCGATGCGACGGCAGGCAGTCGTACGCTGCAACGGCCACGGGTGTTCGTCTGGCTATTGATGGGTCTGGCATTGCTGAGCATGCCGTTTACCGGCTGGTGGATGGTGCATCTGGTGGGGTGGCCGCTGGGGCAGACGTGGATTCTGGCGTCGAGCGTGCTCTACACCGTGGCGGCGCTGGCGTGGTTCTGGTTGCTGGTGCGGCTGAACAAGCTGCGCACGGCGCCGGGTGGCGTGGGGAAATTCACCTTTGCCTTGGCGTTGTTCAGTTTTGTCTGTTTTATCGCGATTGCGGGGTTGATGGGCGCCAAGCCGGTTTAGCGCGAAATCTGTGTAGCAGCTGCCGAGGTACGAGGCTGCGTTGCGTGTCCGCAGGACCGCCCCCGGGGGCCGCTGCGCAGCCCAACGCAGCCTCGTACCTCGGCAGCTGCTACAGGCGATATCAATCGCGCAGAGACATCACCGGCCAACCACGCTTCTCGGCTTCGGCGCGCAAGTTAGGATCAGGGTCCACGGCCACCGGATTCGCCACCTGCTCCAGCAACGGCAAATCATTTATCGAATCGCTGTAGAAATAACTGTCTTCCAACGAATACCCGGTCTCTTCCAGCCAACGATTCAGCCGCGTGACCTTGCCTTCCTTGAAGCACGGAATGTCGGTGCTGCGCCCGCTGTAGCGGCCGTCGACCATTTCGCATTCGGTGGCGATCAGGGTTTCAACGCCCAGGCGCTGGGCAATAGGCCCGGTAACGAAGCGGTTGGTGGCGGTGATGATCACCAGTTTGTCGCCGGCGTCGCGGTGTTTGGCCAGCAGTTCGATGGCCTTGGGCAGCACGATCGGTTCGATGCAATCGCGCATGTAGTCCAGATGCCATTGATCCAGGGTGGCCATCTCGGTACGGCCGAGGATTTCCAGGCAGAAGTTCAGGTACTCGGCCTGATCGAGCTTGCCCGCCAGGTAATCCTGATAGAACCCGTCGTTGCGCGCCTTGTACGTCACGGCATCGAGAAAGCCGCGTTCGCACAGGTAATCGCCCCAGGCGTGGTCACTGTCACCGCCCAAAAGCGTGTTGTCCAAGTCGAATAAAGCCAGGCGCATTGCAGTTACTCGCTGAAAAGTCTGTAGAAAGGCGTCCAGAATACGTACTTTTCACAAGAGTGCACATAAGGTAGGCCGGCTCGTTGCTGCGCTCACAACCTTTGTGGAACAATGCGGCGACATGCGTTTGCGAGGTTGTTGCCGTGATCGACCCCGATGGTTTCCGCCCCAATGTCGGGATCATTCTCACGAATGATGCCGGCCAGGTGCTATGGGCTCGCCGTATCAATCAAGATGCCTGGCAGTTTCCACAGGGAGGGATCAACCCCCAGGAGACGCCGGAAGACGCCTTGTACCGCGAGTTGAACGAAGAAGTCGGCCTGGAGCGCGAAGATGTTGAAATTCTCGCCTGCACCCGGGGCTGGTTGCGCTATCGTTTGCCGCAACGTCTGGTCCGTACCCACAGCCAACCGCTGTGCATCGGCCAGAAACAGAAATGGTTTCTCCTGCGCCTGATCTCCAATGAGCAGCGGGTGCGGATGGATTTGACCGGTAAACCGGAATTCGATGGCTGGCGCTGGGTCAGCTATTGGTATCCGTTGGGCCAGGTGGTGACATTCAAGCGCGAGGTGTATCGACGCGCTCTCAAAGAGCTTGCCCCGCGCCTTTTAGCGCGCGACTGACGACGGAGTTCGACCCCGAGCCATGCTCAATACGCTGCGCAAGATCGTCCAGGAAGTTAACTCCGCCAAGGATCTCAAGGCGGCGTTGGGGATTATTGTGTTGCGCGTCAAAGAGGCCATGGGCAGCCAGGTCTGCTCGGTCTACCTGCTTGACCCGGAAACCAACCGCTTTGTGCTGATGGCCACCGAGGGCTTGAACAAGCGCTCGATCGGCAAAGTCAGCATGGCACCCAACGAAGGTCTGGTTGGCCTGGTCGGCACGCGTGAAGAACCCCTGAACCTCGAAAACGCCGCGGATCACCCGCGCTACCGTTACTTCGCCGAGACCGGTGAAGAACGCTACGCCTCATTCCTCGGGGCGCCGATCATTCACCACCGTCGCGTCGTCGGCGTGTTGGTCATTCAGCAAAAAGAACGCCGCCAGTTCGATGAAGGTGAAGAAGCCTTCCTCGTGACCATGAGCGCGCAACTGGCGGGCGTGATCGCTCACGCCGAGGCCACCGGTTCGATCCGTGGCCTGGGCCGCCAGGGCAAAGGCATCCAGGAAGCCAAGTTCGTCGGCGTGCCGGGTTCGCCGGGTGCGGCGGTCGGTACGGCGGTGGTTATGCTGCCGCCCGCCGATCTGGACGTGGTGCCGGACAAGACCATCACCGACATCGACAACGAACTCGGGCTGTTCAAGACCGCCATCGAAGGCGTGCGCGCCGACATGCGTGCCTTGTCCGCCAAGCTCGCGACCCAGTTGCGCCCGGAAGAGCGCGCGCTGTTCGACGTCTACCTGATGATGCTCGACGATGCCTCGCTGGGCAGCGAAATCACCACCGTGATCAAGACCGGCCAGTGGGCCCAGGGCGCGTTGCGCCAGGTGGTCACTGAGCACGTCAACCGTTTCGAATTGATGGACGACGCCTACCTGCGTGAGCGCGCCTCGGACGTCAAGGACCTCGGTCGACGCCTGCTGGCTTACTTGCAGGAAGAGCGTCAGCAGACCCTGGTCTACCCCGACAACACCATTCTGATCAGCGAAGAACTGACGCCGGCGATGCTCGGCGAGGTGCCGGAAGGCAAGCTGGTGGGCCTGGTGTCGGTACTTGGTTCCGGTAACTCCCACGTCGCGATCCTGGCCCGGGCCATGGGCATCCCGACGGTGATGGGCCTGGTCGACCTGCCATATTCCAAGGTCGACGGCATCCAGATGATCGTCGACGGCTACCACGGCGAGGTCTACACCAACCCGAGTGACGTGCTGCGCAAGCAGTTCGCCGAAGTGGTCGAGGAAGAGAAACAACTGTCCCTCGGGCTGGATAAGCTGCGGGACTTGCCGTGCGTGACCCTCGATGGCCACCGTATGCCGCTGTGGGTCAACACCGGCCTGCTGGCGGACGTGGCGCGGGCGCAGAAGCGTGGCGCCGAAGGCGTGGGCCTGTACCGCACCGAAGTGCCGTTCATGATCAACCAGCGCTTCCCGAGCGAAAAAGAGCAACTGGCGATCTATCGTGAGCAGCTCGCCGCGTTTCACCCGCAACCGGTGACCATGCGCAGCCTGGACATCGGCGGCGACAAGTCGCTGTCGTACTTCCCGATCAAGGAAGACAACCCGTTCCTCGGCTGGCGCGGTATTCGCGTCACCCTCGACCACCCGGAAATCTTCCTGGTCCAGACCCGCGCGATGCTCAAGGCCAGCGAAGGCTTGAACAATCTGCGGATCCTGCTGCCGATGATCTCCGGCATCCACGAACTCGAAGAAGCCCTGCACCTGATTCACCGGGCCTGGGGCGAAGTCCGCGACGAAGGCACCGACGTGCCGATGCCGCCGATTGGCGTGATGATCGAGATTCCGGCAGCGGTGTATCAGACCAAGGAACTGGCGCGGCAAGTGGACTTCCTGTCGGTCGGTTCCAACGACCTGACCCAGTACCTGCTGGCCGTGGACCGCAACAACCCTCGGGTGGCCGACCTCTACGACTACCTGCACCCGGCGGTGCTTCAGGCTTTGCAGAACGTGGTGCGTGACGCCCATGCCGAAGGCAAACCGGTGAGCATCTGCGGCGAAATGGCCGGTGACCCGGCCGCGGCGGTGCTGTTGATGGCGATGGGCTTCGACAGCCTGTCGATGAACGCCACCAACTTGCCGAAGGTGAAGTGGATGCTGCGCCAGATCAACCTGAGCAAGGCCAAGGAATTGCTCGCTGAGTTGATGACCATCGACAACCCGCAGGTTATCCACAGCTCGCTGCAGTTGGCGCTGAAGAACCTTGGGTTGGCGCGGATGATCAATCCGGCTTCGGTCAAGACCCTCTAAAAGGCGGATGGCCTCTTCGCGGGCAAGCCTCGCTCCTACAGTTATGCGTTGTTCGCGGATATTGCGTACGACGCGAACCCGGTAGGAGCGAGGCTTGCCCGCGAAGGCGTCCTCACATACGCCAAAAATCTAAACCCTGATCTCCACTTCCCCCAGATGCCCGCCATAGGGCCCGAAACTGCGCTCCACCATCACCCTCGACCCATCCGCAGAAACAATCAACGCCGTACTCGCCCTTGTCCCGTAAGTCGGACTGGCAATAAACACACTCGACAACAACGTCTCGGTCGCCAATCCCACCCCGGTGTCCGGCAGCTCCGTTAACGGCGCCGTCTGCGAATCGCCCAAAATGGCCAACAACGCCTCGGGCCGAGGATCGTCCAGCAGTTCACTCAACGCAGCCTTGGCCTTGAGCACTTTCGGCCACGGCGTATCCAGCCCCGCGTTCGACAACCCATACACGCCGGGTGCCAGCATCACCGCCTCGGTGTCCCGGGCATTGAAGTGCCACAGCTCGTTGGAATTGCCGACCAGCAGGTTAAACCCGGCATATTCCCGCGAACGGCTGACAACATCGCCTAAATAGTCATCAATCGACATCTCTCCGCTGAGAAAACCTGCGACCAGTTCACCCCGAGACCTGGGTGACGGCGGCTGATGAGGATCACGAATATTGGTCAGCGCCGCAAAGCGCCCGTTGGCGCTGACACCGATCCAGGTGCCGCCCGCTTCCAGGTCCCGACCGGCATGGACGTGCGGCGCGTGGGGCCATTGCGCCAAGGGCTGGGTAGGCCGGGCATAGAACTCGTCGCGGTTGGCCGCCACGATCAGCGGCTGGGCGTGGCCCGGGCGCCAAGCAAAGACAATCAGGCACATTAAGGTGGTCCCAGTGTGTTTTTGCTCACTCTACGCAGACATCGCCCGTCGATCCATCGCCTTACGTAGTGGAGCCCGAGGCCATGCATCCGTTACCATGCCGCACCTATTTTTGGGGATGCGCGGGGATACGGTCGTGGAATTTCTGCTCTATCTGGCGCTGGGCGCCTGTGCGGGCGTGCTGGCCGGGCTGTTCGGGGTGGGCGGCGGGATCATCATCGTCCCGGTGCTGGTGTTCAGTTTCAAACTGCAGGGCTTCGATCCGTCGATCCTCACCCACCTGGCGGTCGGCACCTCCCTGGCGACGATCATTTTTACCTCGGTGAATGCGATCCGCGAGCATCATCGCCGCGGTGCCGTACGCTGGCCGATTTTTGCCTGGATGACCCTCGGCATTCTCATTGGCGCCGGTTTCGGCGCGCTGACCGCCGAGGCGATCTCCGGCCCGCATTTGCAGAAGATCATCGGCGTATTCGCGCTGATCGTCGCCGTTCAGCTCGCTTTGGATTTCAAACCCAAGGCCAGCCGAACAGTGCCGGGCAAAGTCGGTCTGACCGTGGCGGGCAGTGTGATTGGCTGGGCGTCGGCGATTTTCGGGATTGGCGGCGGCTCGCTGACCGTGCCGTTCCTGACCTGGCGCAGCGTGCCGATGCAACAAGCGGTGGCGACTTCGTCGGCCTGCGGCTTGCCAATTGCCGTGTCCAGTGCATTATTTTTCATGATTCTGGGCTGGCACGATCCGCTGCTGCCGGCCCATAGTCTTGGTTTTGTTTATTTGCCGGCGTTGCTGGGGATCGCCCTGACCAGCATGTTCTTCGCCCGTTTCGGCGCGCGACTGGCGCACAATCTGTCTCCGCGCTTGCTCAAAAGACTGTTCGCCGCTTTGCTGTTCTGCGTCGGGCTGAATTTCCTGCTCTGACGCACCGCACAATCCTGGCTTAATCCTGAGGTGGCAGCGTCCCCCGGGAATTTTGAAGGTTTCAACTCTAACGAGGAGTCGCAATGCTGCCTTACCCGCAGATCGACCCGGTGGCCCTGGCCATCGGTCCGCTGAAAATCCACTGGTACGGTCTGATGTACCTGATCGGCATCGGCGGCGCCTGGCTGCTGGCGTCCCGTCGGCTGAACCGCTTCGACCCGACCTGGACCAAGGAGAAACTCTCCGACATGGTCTTCTGGATGTCGATGGGGGTCATCGTCGGTGGCCGCCTGGGCTATGTGTTGTTCTACGATCTGAGTGCGTACCTGGCCAACCCGACCCTGATTTTCGAGGTGTGGAAGGGCGGCATGTCGTTCCACGGCGGGTTTATCGGCGTGATGCTGGCGGCGTTGTGGTTCGGTAAAAAGAACAACAAGTCGTTCTTCCAGTTGATGGACTTCGTTGCACCGATGGTGCCGATCGGCCTGGGCGCCGGGCGTATCGGCAACTTCATCAACGCTGAGTTGTGGGGCAAGCCGACCGACGTGGCGTGGGCGATGGTTTTCCCGGCGTTCAGCGACCCGGCGCAGTTGCCGCGTCACCCGTCGCAGCTGTATCAATTTGCGCTGGAAGGTGTGGCGCTGTTCCTGATCCTCTGGTTGTTCTCGCGCAAGCCGCGGCCGACCATGGCGGTGTCCGGGATGTTCACGCTGTTCTACGGCATCTTCCGTTTCATCGTCGAATTCGTCCGCGTGCCGGACGCGCAACTGGGCTATCTGGCCTGGGGCTGGCTGACCATGGGTCAGGTGCTGTGCGTACCGATGGTGCTCGCCGGTCTGTTCCTGATCTGGCTGGCGTATCATCGCGCCCCGGCGGCGCCAGCGGCGGCGGTATAAATTCGAATCCCGGGGGCGACGGCTCCCGGGTTCAAGGACACAGGTAACTCATGAAGCAATATCTCGATCTGGTGGCCCACGTCATCAAGAACGGCACCAAACAGGCCAACCGCACCGGCGTCAACACCATCAGCTTCCCTGGCGCGATGCTGCGTTATGACCTGAAGGAAGGCTTTCCGGCGATCACCACCCGCAAAATGGCCTTCAAATCGGCCATCGGCGAAATGTGCGGTTTCCTGCGGGGCGTGAACAACGCCGCCGAATTCCGCGCGCTGGGCTGCAAGGTCTGGGACCAGAACGCCAACGAAAACGCGCAGTGGCTGGCCAACCCGTTCCGTCAGGGTGAAGACGACCTCGGCGAAATTTACGGCGTGCAATGGCGCAAATGGCCGGCGTACAAGCAGATTCCGGTCAGCAACCCGGCCGCCATCGAGCAGACCTTGAAGCAGGGCTACCGCCAGATTGCCGAAGGCGAAGAAGACGGCCAGGCCTACGTGGTGTTGTACAAGGCGATCGACCAGATCCGCCAATGCGTCGACACCATCATCAAAGACCCGGGCAGCCGCCGCATCCTGTTCCACGGCTGGAACGTCGCGCAACTCGATGAAATGGCCCTGCCGCCGTGCCACTTGCTGTACCAGTTCCACCCGAATGTCGAGACCAAAGAGATTTCTTTGACCCTCTACATCCGCTCCAACGACCTGGGCCTGGGCACGCCGTTCAACCTCACCGAAGGCGCCGCGCTGCTGAGCCTGATCGGGCGCCTGACCGGCTACACGCCGCGCTGGTTCACCTATTTCATCGGTGATGCCCACGTCTACGAAAACCACCTGGACATGCTCAATGAACAGCTCACCCGCGAGCCGTTCCCGATGCCGAAACTGGTGATCAGTGATCGAGTGCCGGCGTTTGCCGAGACGGGCGTGTACCAGCCGGAATGGCTGGAGTTGATCGAGCCGAGCGACTTTTCGCTTGAGGGTTATCAGCACCATGCACCGATGACGGCGCCGATGGCGGTTTAAAGCCTCGCGCCGATCCCCTGTAGGAGCTGCCGAAGGCTGCGATCTTTTGATCTTGATTTTCGGCGGCTTTGGCATTGCCAAGATCAAAAGATCGCAGCCTTCGGCAGCTCCTACAGGTTTTTTGGGGGGGGTTAATGGCCGTGGCTGCGTCCTACATGTGAATGCTCAACCTCTGTCGCAACAACCCCGCCACTCACTTCCAAGCGCTGCAAAATCCCGCATTGATCGATATCCGGCCCTTCGCCGCAGCGTTGGCGCAGGTCGAGCAGTTGTGTCTGCAAGGCCAGTAAACCGTCGATCCGGGCCTTTACGTGATGGATGTGTTCGTCGATCAGCGCGTTGACGCTTTCGCACTGGTCCTGCGGGCTGTCGCGCAGGGTCAGCAGGCTGCGGATTTCTTCGAGGGTCATGTCGAGAGTGCGGCAGTTGCGGATAAACGTCAGGCGTTCGGCGTGGGCCTGGGTGTAGACGCGGTAGTTGCCATCGCTGCGGGCCGGCTCTGGCAGCAGGTTTTCGCGCTCGTAATAGCGGATGGTTTCCACCGCGCAGTCAGTCAGTTTGGCCAGTTCTCCGATCTTCATCGCGACAATCTCCAAAAGGTTGCTTGACCCTATAGTGGCTACAGGGTCTTTACTTGGCAACAGGCACCTTTCCTGGACGCGACCCGATGAGCGATTCCCTTCACATTCACAAACCCGAAGACGGGCATGATCACGATCACAGCCACAAGCTGCAGCCTGTGCAGAAGAAGCACGACCATGGCGGCCATGGGGATTCCTGCTGTTCCTCAAAAGTGGCGGCACCGTCGCTGATCAAGTTGAGTGAAACCCCAACGGCAGGCGCACGGCTGAGCAATTTCCGCATCGACGCGATGGACTGCCCGACCGAACAGACGCTGATTCAGAACAAACTCGGAAAATTGACCGGCGTCCAGCAGCTGGAGTTCAACCTGATCAACCGGGTGTTGGGCGTGACCCACGACCTGCCAAATACTGCGCCTATCATCGAAGCGATCAAGTCACTGGGCATGGTCGCCGAGCCGATGGAGCAGGGCGTCGAAACGCCAGCGCCAGTTCCCGAGAAAAAACACTGGTGGCCACTGGCGCTGTCCGGCGTGGGTGCATTGGCGGCTGAAGTCATCCACTTCACCAACGCCGCGCCGAACTGGGTCGTGGCGATCATCGCACTGATTTCGATCCTCAGCGGCGGCTTGACCACGTACAAGAAAGGCTGGATCGCCCTCAAGAACCTCAACTTGAACATCAACGCGTTGATGAGCATCGCGGTAACCGGCGCGATCCTGATCGGCCAATGGCCGGAAGCGGCGATGGTGATGTTCCTGTTCACCGTGGCTGAGTTGATCGAAGCCAAATCCCTGGACCGTGCGCGCAACGCCATCGGCGGGCTGATGCAGATGACCCCGGAACAGGCCACGGTGCAGCAGGCCGATGGCAGTTGGGTCGAACAAGACGTCAAAGGCATCGAACTGGGTGCGAGAGTTCGCGTCCGTCCGGGCGAGCGCATCGGCCTCGACGGTGAAGTCGTATCGGGCACGTCCACCATCGATCAGGCGCCGATCACCGGCGAAAGCCTGCCGATCGAGAAAACGGTGGGCGATAAAGTCTTCGCCGGCACCATCAACCAGGCCGGCTCGCTGGAATACAGCGTGACCGCTGCGGCCAACAACTCGACCCTGGCGCGGATTATCCACGCCGTGGAACAAGCTCAGGGCGCACGGGCACCGACCCAACGTTTCGTGGACCAGTTTTCGAAAATCTACACCCCGGCGGTGTTCGTCCTCGCGTTGGTCGTGGCGGTGATTCCGCCGCTGTTCATGGGGGCCGTATGGTTCGACTGGATCTACCGGGCGCTGGTATTGCTGGTGGTGGCTTGTCCGTGTGCGCTGGTGATTTCCACGCCGGTGACCATCGTCAGCGGCCTCGCGGCGGCGGCGCGCAAAGGGATTCTGGTCAAGGGCGGTGTTTATCTGGAGGGCGGTTACAAGCTGGATTACCTGGCCTTGGACAAGACCGGCACCATCACCCACGGCAAACCGGTGCAGACCGACTACCTGTCCCTCGACCCGACTGCTGATGAAACAGCACCCGCCATTGCGGCAGCGTTGGCCGGTCGTTCCGATCACCCGGTGTCGCTGGCCATCGCCAACGCGGCTGTGGATAAACAATTCGCGCCGCTGGCTGTGGATAACTTCGAAGCCCTGGCCGGTCGTGGTGTGCGCGGCGAGGTCAACGGTAAGGTCTACCACTTGGGCAACCATCGTCTGGTGGAAGAGCTGAACCTTTGTTCGCCGGAGCTGGAAGAGAAGCTGTTCGCCCTGGAAAAGCAGGGCAAATCCGTGGTGCTGCTGCTCGACGCGTCCGGCCCGTTGGCGCTGTTCGCCGTGGCCGATACGGTCAAGGAATCCAGCCGCGAAGCGATCCAACAACTCCACGACCTGGGCATCAAAACCCTGATGCTCACTGGCGACAACGTCCACACCGCCCAGGCGATTGCCGCACAAGTCGGCATCGACGAGGCCAAGGGCGACCTGCTGCCGACTGACAAGCTGCAAGCCATCGAAGCCCTTTATGCGAAAGGCCATAACGTCGGCATGGTCGGCGACGGTATCAACGACGCTCCGGCGCTGGCGCGGGCGGAAATCGGTTTCGCCATGGCCGCAGCGGGCACCGATACGGCCATCGAGACCGCCGATGTCGCCCTGATGGATGACGATCTACGCAAGATTCCGACCTTTATTCGCCTGTCGCGGCAGACATCGAGCATCCTGAAACAGAACATCGCCCTCGCTTTGGTCATCAAGGTGATCTTTCTTGGGGTAACCTTCGCCGGGATCGCCACCATGTGGATGGCGGTGTTCGCCGACATGGGCGTGAGCCTGTTGGTGGTGTTCAACGGTTTGCGCCTGTTGCGCAAATAAGGATGAGGATCGGGTGTGCTGAGTGCCGAGCTGAAGGCGTTTTACATGGTGGCCCGCCTGGGCAGCATTACCCTGGCGGCGAAGAAGCTTGGCCTGAGCCAGCCCACCGTGACGACTCAGATTCGCAACCTGGAAAGCCAGTATTCGGTTGAGCTGTTCTACCGTGGCGGCCGCCGCCTCAGCGTCAGCGACGAAGGCGCGCGGCTGCTGCCGATGGTCAAGACGCTGTTGCAGCAGGAAGCCGACATCGAGTTTTTCCTGCGCAACAGCGGCCAGGTCCAGGGCACGCTGCGCATCGCCGCCACGGCACCGTATTACATTCTCGACCTGGTGAAGACCTTCCGCGAGCGTTTGCCCCAGGTGGAAGTGTCGGTGGAAATCGGCAACTCCCAGCAAGTGCTTGAAGCGCTGGAGGATTACCGGGTGGATGTCGCCGCGTCTTCGCAGTTGCTCGACGATGCGCGGCTGATCCGCAGGGTGCTCGGCAGCGATCCGCTGGTGCTGGCGGTGCATCGTAATCATCCGTTGGCGGTGCACGATCACGTGCCGCTCAGTGCATTGGCCGGGCATACCTTGTTGATGCGCGAGTCGGGCTCGACCACGCGGCGGCTGACTGAAGAATTGCTGGCCAGTGCGGGGGTGAGTTTCGGGCCGTTGCTGGAGATTGGCAGTCGTGAGTCGATTCGCGAAGCGGTGCTGCGCAATATCGGGATCAGCATTATTGCGCGGCAGGAAGTGCCCCATGATCCGCAATTGCGGGTGCTGACCATCGAAAATGCGCCGCAGATTCCGGAGTACTTGTACTGCCTCAAGGAAAGAAAGGGCGCTCGGTTGCCGGCGGCGTTTCTGGGGTTGGCGCAGGAAATGGCGCCAGCCTGACATCTGCGTTACCTGTGCTGGCCTCTTCGCGAGCAAGCCCGCTCCCACAGGGGAGCGCATTCCAAAATGTGGGAGCGGGCTTGCTCGCGAAGGCGTCAGTTCAGGCACCATCTGACCCCAACCCAAATCCCCGAATACCACTATCAGCCGTTTTTGCCTCCCTGCCACATGACGGACGCATTACAAACCTAGGATGACCCTCATCTGCTTGATGAGGTCTGTCCATGAACCACTCGATCGCAACTGCCCTGACCAACCCCGGCGCACCCATGAAAGTGCGCGGCGTGCAGAAACGCTTCGGCGCGTTCACCGCGCTGGATAACGTTTCCCTCGATGTGGCGGCCGGTGAGCTGGTGTGTCTGCTGGGCCCGTCGGGTTGTGGCAAAACCACCTTGCTGCGCTGCATCGCCGGGCTGGAGAAACAGGACAGCGGCGAGTTGTACCTCGGCGATCGCGACGTTTCCCACCTGGCGCCGCAAGCCCGGGACTACGGAATCCTGTTCCAGTCCTACGCGCTGTTTCCCAATCTGACCGTCGAAGCGAACATTGCCTACGGCCTCGCGGGCAGTGGTCGCGATGAAGTGCGCAAGCGTGTCGGTCAGATGCTGGAACTGGTCGGCCTGCTCGGCAGTGAGAAAAAGTACCCCGGCCAGTTGTCTGGCGGCCAACAACAGCGGGTGGCCCTGGCCCGCGCCCTGGCCCCGGCGCCTTCATTGTTGCTGCTGGACGAACCGATGTCGGCCCTCGACGCCCGGGTTCGCGAGCATCTGTGCACCGAACTGCGCCAATTGCAGCGCAACCTCGGCGTTACCACGTTGATGGTCACGCACAATCAGGACGAAGCGATGCTGATGGCCGACCGCATCGCCGTGATGAACAACGGCAAGGTCGAGCAGTACGCCACGCCGCAGGAAATCTACGACCGCCCGGCCACGCCATTCGTGGCGGAGTTTGTCGGCCAGGGCAATTGGTTGCCGTTCCGCCGCAGCAGCGACAGTCATGCCCAGGTCGGCGGCATGAACATGCGCTTGGCCGATGGCTGCGCCAAAACCGCATCCGGCCGGTTGTTCTGCCGCCCGGAGGCGATCAACGTCAACCCGCCGGTGCACGAAGAAAACCTGTTCCCGGCCAAGGTTCGCGAAATCACTTTCCTTGGCAATCGTTGCCGCATGAGCTTCGAACTCGATCAACTGCCGGGTCATCCGTTGCTGGCTGAGTTGGCGCCGGAAGCCATGCCGCGCCTCGGCGCCCAGCAGATCATGGTCGCCTTGCCACCGCGCAGCCTGCAGGTGTTTGCCTGATGAGCGCGAACCTCGCGCTGCCGATACCGCACAAGCAGGCTCGGCAGACCTCTCGCGCTGAAATCGGCGACCGGGTGTTCGTGATCGGCGGCAAAGTGCTGTTGCTGGTGTTGTTGGGCGTCGCGGTGTTGATGCCGTTGCTGGCGATCTTCTGGCGCGGTTTCAGCGCCGAAGCCGGGCAGGGCGGCGGTCTGGTGGCTGCCCGTGAACTGGTGACCAGCGAAAATTTCCACTGGCTGCTTGGCAACAGCCTGAAAGTTTCCCTCAGCGTCGCAGCCATCGTCGTACCGCTGGCCTACCTGTTTGCCTACGCCTTGCAACGCACATTGATTCCGGGCAAAGGGATCTGGCGTGGGATGTCGCTGTTGCCGCTGATGGCGCCATCGATGTTGCCGGGGATCGCGCTGGTTTACCTGTTCGGCAACCAGGGCATGTTGCGCGGACTGCTCTCGGACAATATCTACGGCTTCTGGGGCATTGTTCTGGGTGAGGTGATCTACACCTTCCCACACGCCTTGATGATTCTTCTGTCGGCGCTTTCGTTAGCGGATGCGCGACTGTTCGATGCCGCCTCCAGCATGGGCGCCAGTCCGGCAAAAGCCTTTCGCAGTATCACTTGGCCGGCGACTCGTCAGGCGGTGTTTGCTGCGTTCTGTCTGGTATTCACGTTGACCATCACTGACTTCGGCGTGCCCGTGGTGGTCGGTGGCGACTATCAAGTGCTGGCGCTGGAAGCCTATAAAGCCGTGGTCGGCCAGCAACAGTTCGGTCGCGGCGCGTTGATCGGCATGGTCCTGCTGCTGCCGGCACTGGTCAGCTTCGGGGTCGATGCGTGGCTGCGCCGACGTCATGGCGATTCCATGAGCGGCCGGGCACAAGTGTTCAACCCGGCGCCATCGAAGCTACGGGACGCTTGCTACCTGGCGATTGTGCTGCTGATCTGCGCGGTGTTGCTGCTGGTGTTCGGCATGGCGGTGTTCTCGTCGCTGGTGAAATTCTGGCCGTACAACCTGTCGCTGTCGCTCAACCATTACCAGTTCAACGAAACGGCGGGCGGCGGCTGGCTGGCCTACGGCAACAGCGTGAAGATGGCGTTGTGCACGGCGTTGATCGGCAGCGTGCTGATCTTCACCGGCGCCTACTTGATGGAAAAAACCAAGGGCCAGCGCGGACTCAATCTGACCTTGCGCATGCTCAGTTTCGTGCCGATGGCGGTGCCGGGCCTGGTGCTGGGCCTGGGTTACGTTTTCTTCTTCAACCTCAACGGCAATCCGCTGCATGTGCTCTACGGGACCATGACCCTGCTGGTGGTCTGCACCATTGCTCACTATTTGACCACCGCTCAAATGACCGCCACCACCGCGCTGCGCCAGCTCGACGCCGAGTTCGAAGCCGCCGCGCTGTCGCTCAAGGCGCCGCTGTATCGGCATTACCTGCGGGTCACCGTGCCGATCTGCCTGCCGGCGCTGCTGGACATCGTGCGCTACCTGTTCGTCTCGGCCATGACCACTGTTTCGGCGGCGATCTTCCTCTACAGCCCCGACACCATTCTCGCGGCGGTGGCGGTGCTGAACATGGACGACGCCGGCAACGTTGGCGGCGCGGCGGCGATGTCGACCCTGATTCTGTTCACCTCGGCGGGCGTGTCCCTGCTGCTGGCCTGGGCTTCGCGCGGTTTGCTGCACCGCTCCCAGGCCTGGCGGCAGACCGCGCCTGGCAACTGATTTGTTCCACCCTCTCAACTCAACAGGAAATCGATCATGTTCAAGCCTTTGGCCCTGGCCGCTGCTGTCCTCACCGCTTTCAGCCTGAACGCCTTCGCGGCGAAAACCGAGTTGACGGTGTACACCGCCCTCGAAGCCGAGCAACTGAAGACCTACAAGGACGCCTTCGAAAAGGCCAACCCGGACATCGAGATCAAGTGGGTGCGTGACTCCACCGGGATCGTCACCGCCAAGCTGCTGGCCGAGAAAGAACGCCCACAAGCCGATGTGGTATGGGGCCTGGCAGCGTCGAGCCTGGCGATCCTCGATCAGCAAGGCATGCTGCAAAGCTACGCGCCGAAGGACCTGGGCAAGATCGGCGGCAACTACCGCGACGCCGCGAACCCGCCAGCCTGGGTCGGCATGGACGTGTGGGCCGCGACCATCTGCTTCAACACCGTCGAAGCCGAGAAGCAGGGCCTGAGCAAACCCGTGAGCTGGCAGGACCTGACCAAGCCTGAGTACAAAGGCAAGATCGTCATGCCCAACCCGGCCTCGTCTGGCACCGGTTTCCTCGACGTCAGCGCCTGGCTGCAAACCTTCGGCGAGAAGCAGGGCTGGGCCTACATGGATGGCCTGCACCAGAACATCGGCCAGTACGTTCACTCCGGTTCCAAACCCTGCAAACTCGCGGCCTCCGGTGAGTTCCCGATTGGTATTTCCTTCGAATACCCGGCGGTGCAGTTGAAACGCCAGGGCGCGCCGCTGGACATCATCCTGCCGAAAGAAGGTTTGGGCTGGGAGATCGAAGCCACCGCCGTGATCAAGGGCACGCCCCACGAAGACGCAGCCAAGAAACTAGCTGACTTCTCGGCCAGCCCGGCGGCGATGGAGCTTTATAAAGAGAACTTCGCGGTTCTCGCTCAGCCTGGTATCGCCAAGCCGCAGACCGAATTGCCGGCGGATTACGAGCAGCGCTTGATCAAGAACGACTTTGCCTGGGCCTCGAAGAATCGTGACGAGATCTTGACCGAGTGGCGCAAGCGGTATGACGGCAAGTCCGAGAAAGTGGTTGCCAAGTAAATCTTCGTAGGCTGATCGGGCCTCTTCGCGAGCAAGCCCGCTCCCACATTGGATCAGTGGGTTGGTGAAGATTTGTGAATCACCACAAACCCCTGTGGGAGCGGGCTTGCTCGCGAAAGCGGTCTGTCATTCAGGACAGTTTTCAATGACTCAACACAACGACATGCTCATCGTCGGCGCCGGGATCCTCGGCCTGTCCCACGCCTACGCCGCCGCCAGACGCGGCCTCAAGGTCACGGTTTTCGAGCGCAGCGAAACGCCTTTGGGCGCCTCGGTGCGCAACTTCGGTCAGGCCTTGGTCACCGGCCAGCCACCGGGCCCGATGCTCGAACTGGCCAAGGCCAGCCGCGACATCTGGGGCCATTGGGCCAACGTCGCCGGCCTGCAACTCAAGCGCAACGGCTCGTACCTGTTCGCCCGCACCGAAGCCGAAGAACACCTGCTGCAAGCCTTTTGTAACGGCCGCGCCGTGGAGCACAACTACAACGTCGAACTGCTGCGCGGTGCTGCGTTGCGGGATATGTACGGTGGTCAGTTCAGCCATCACCGCGCCGCGTTGCACGGCATGGACGATCAGCAACTGTATTCCCGCGAAGCGATTCCGCAGTTGATCAACTACCTGCGCCGAGAGTTGGGCGTCGAGTTCCACTTTTCCACCCTGGTGCGCGACATTGAGCCCGGCCGTTTGCACAGCACCGCCGGCCGCTTCAGTGCCGAGCAGATCATCGTCTGCTCCGGCCATGATTATCAAACCTTGCTGGCCGAGCCGATTGCCGCGCTCAACCCGCAAATCTGCCGCCTGCAAATGCTCCGCGCCCGGCCGCAGATCGATCTGAATCTGCAACACGCGTTGCTCACCGGATTGAGTTGCGTGCACTACGGCGCATTTGCCGACCTGCCGGAAGCCGCCGCGGTGCAGGCGCAGATTCTGCGTGACGAACCTCATTTGCACGAAAACGGCATTCACTTGCTGATCAGCCCGACGCCGTATGGTGAGTTGATCATCGGCGACTCCCACCATTACGGCCGCGATCCGTCACCGTTCAACGCCGAGCAAGTGGACGACTGGATGATCGAACTGGCTGAACAAACCTTGGGCTGCGGGATTCAGGTAATCGAGCGTTGGCAGGGTGTCTACGGCTCGAAGGGGCCGGGACCGTTCTCGTTCCTGCGTCCGCAACCCGGCGTGAGCGTGGCACTGATGCACACCGGCGTAGGCATGAGCGTCGGGCCGGCGATGGCCGAGCGCAACGTTGCGCTGTTATTGGGAGAAGCGTGATGGCGAGTGTGGAGCGAGTGGTCGACGAGGTGTTCGCCCTGTACGAGCGCTTTGGCGACAGCGATTACATCGGCGAGCCGGTGTCGCAGATCGAGCACATGTCCCAGGCCGCCGAACGGGCCATGGCCGAAGGCTTCGACGATGAAGTGGTGTTGGCAGCGTTCTTTCATGACATCGGGCATATCTGCGCCGAGAACGCCGAGAACATGGACGGTTTCGGCGTGGTCAGCCATGAGCGTCTCGGTGCGGATTATTTGCGGCGCGCCGGGTTCAGCGAACGCATGGCGCGGCTGGTGGAATACCACGTACAGGCCAAGCGGTATCTGACGCTCAAAGAGCCGGGGTACTACGAGCGGTTGAGCGAAGCCAGTCGCCGGACGTTGGAGTATCAGGGCGGGGTGATGACGGTGGCGGAGGCTGAGGCGTTCGAGCGGGACCCTTTGTGTAAGGTCAGTTTGCGCATGCGGCAGTGGGATGAGCTGGCCAAGGAGATGTGGGTGCCGGTGATGGATCTGGGCATCCTGAAGGAAAAGGCGTTGCGGTTGTTGGTGGCGTAGGACCACCAGACCGAGTCGCTGCCTTCGCGAGCAAGCCCGCTCCCACATTTGGAATGCAT
>NZ_JAAVVC010000030.1 GCF_018449725.1 Pseudomonas sp. dw_612
CCGATCTTCATGCTTTTCAAATCCTGAGTTCGACTCGGTTTTTCAGGTCGATGTAGATCCAAGAACACCTCGGTCAGTCCCCTCTACCCTCTGGGGAGAGGGTTAGGGTGAGGGGTGGGTTCGGAGCCGTGTCACAAATCCAGATCACACCTCTTCCAAAACCTCACCGAAAAAACGGCACATCCCCCAACACCGTAGCCCGCTGCATTACCCGCCGCGCCGGGCGGTAATCGTCTACCGCGTAATGCTGGGTCACGCGGTTATCCCAGAACGCCACGTCATCCTTCTGCCAGCGCCAGCGGATGGTAAATTCCGGCCGTGTTCCGTGGGCGAACAGCAGCTTCAGAATCGCTTCGCTTTCGGTCTCCGACAATTCATTGATCTTCGACGTGAACCCTTCATTGACGAACAACGAACGGCGCCCGCTCACCGGGTGTGTGCGGATTACCGGGTGCGACAGCGGCGGATTCTTGCGCCGGGCTTCTTCCCACTGCGCCAAGGCTTCAGGCGTATTGCCGTAACGTTCCAACGGAAACGAACGGGTGAAATCGTGCGTCGCCGTCAGCCCTTCGAGCAAGGCTTTCATCGGCGCCGACAACGCTTCATACGCCGCAATCCCGCTGGCCCACAACGTGTCGCCGCCAAACTCCGGCAGCAACTTGGCGCTGAGCACGGCGCCCATGGCCGGGGTCGGGAGGAAGGTCACGTCGGTGTGCCAGATCGCGTTGTCGCGCACGTCGGTGACGGCGGTGTCGAGGATCAGCACTTCCGGCTGTTCCGGCACGTTGGGGTAGATCGGGTGAATGTGCAGGTCGCCGAAATTCGCGGCGAAACGCGCTTGTTGCTGTGGCGTGATCGGCTGGTCGCGGAAGAACAAAACCTGGTGCTTGAGCAGCGCCTGTTCGATGGCCTCGCGCTGTTCCTGGTCCAGCGGCTGGCTGATGTCGATGCCGCTGATTTGCGCACCGAGAGCAAAGCTCAGGGGGACGATGGTCAAGTTGCTCATGGTGGTTCTCTTCAATTCTGGGTGTCGTCTATGAATGTTGTGAACAACACCGCACCTGTAGGAGCTGCCGAAGGCTGCGATCTTTTGATCTTTTGAAGGGCAAGATCAAAAGATCGCAGCCTTCGGCAGCTCCTACGGGGGTGATCCAAAAAAGGGGCTCACATTCAAAAGCTTCAGTGTGCCTGGCCGTGCCACGGCACCAGTTTGCGTTGTAGCGCGCGCAGGCCCATTTCCATGGCGAAGGCGATCAGCGCGATCACCAGAATCCCCAGCACCACCACATCGGTGACCAGGAACTGCGCAGCCGACTGCACCATAAAGCCCAAACCGCTGGTGGCGGCGATCAATTCGGCGGCGACCAGTGTCGACCAACCCACGCCCAAACCAATGCGCACGCCGGTCAAAATATCCGGCAGCGCACTCGGCAGAATCACATGCCGAATCAACTGCGCCCGGGTCGCGCCCAGGGACTGCGCGGCGCGCAATTTGGCCGGATCAACCGTGCGCACGCCCGTCGCGGTGGCGATGGCAATCGGGGCGAAGATCGCGAGGTAGATCAGCAGGACTTTCGACAGCTCACCGATGCCGCACCAGATCACGATCAGCGGCAGGTAAGCCAGCGGTGGAATCGGGCGGTAGAACTCGATCAGCGGATCGAGTATCCCGCGCGCGATGCGGTTATGGCCGATGGCAATCCCGACTGGCACGGCGGTCAGCACCGCGAAGCCGAGGCCCAGGCCGATACGTTTGAGGCTCGCGCCCAGGTGCTGCCACAAGGTCGAATCCATGTAGCCCGTAGTCGCCAGCAACCAGCCTTTTTGCAGCACGGCGGATGGTGGCGGCAGGAATAACGGTTCGATCATCCCCGTAGCCGTCACGGCCCACCAGATGAACACCAACGCGAACAGCGTCAGCACACTGATCCAACGCGTACTGAAGCTGCGCCGAAGCGGAATCACCGTCGAACCGGGTTTCGCCGCTACGGCCGGAATTTCATAGCTGCTCATGCGCGCTCCTGCCGCGTGGCGGCGCTGCGTTGGGAGAACACTTTGGCGAGCACGTGTTCGCGGGTTTCAATAAAGCGCGGGTCGGACTTGATCGCCCGTGCCGACTCGCCGGCGGCGTAACGCTGACCGAAGTCCAGGCTCAAACGCTCGACGATTTGCCCAGGGTTCGGCGCCAGCAGAATCAGATCCGTGGCGAGGAACACCGCTTCTTCGATGTCGTGGGTAATCAGGAAGACGGGTTTGGCGGTGCGCTGCCAGACTTGCAGCAACAGCTCCTGCATCTGCTCGCGGGTGAAAGCATCGAGGGCGCCGAAGGGTTCGTCCATCAGCAACACGCGCGGGTCGGCGGCGAGGGCGCGAGCCAGTCCGACACGTTGTTTCTGGCCGCCCGAGAGCTGCCAGATGCGACGGTTTTCAAATCCGGAAAGGTCCACCAGCGCGAGCATTTCCCGGGCGCGGATTTCCCGTTTCTCCCGGGACACGCCGGCCAGTTCAAGGCCGAAACCGACGTTAGCCAGCACGTCCTGCCAGGGCAGCAAGGCGTCGTCCTGGAACACCACGCCACGTTCGGCGCTCGGGCCTTTGACCGGCACGCCGTCAAGGGTGATGCGCCCGGCGCTGGGCTCGACGAAACCGGCAATCAGGTTCAACAGCGAAGTCTTGCCACTGCCGGACGGGCCGAGGGCCACCAGCAATTGCTGGGGCCCCAGGCTCAAGGAAATATCCGTCAGTACCGGTTCCGGGCTGCCGGGGTACTGTGCGCTGATGCGCTCCAGCTGTAGCAAAGCCATCGCAGTTAACTCCGATCAGTTGGTGATGTATTTAGAGCTGACATACGGGGCGTAGTCCGGCAGCACGGCTTCGACTTTGCCTTGTTCCTTCAGGAACACAGCGGTGTCGGTGATGGCTTTGGTGGTCGGTGCGCCAAGGGTGATGACTTGATCAGCCGCCAGCGGGTAAACGTTGCCTTGCAGCAACAATGGAATATCCGTGGCCTTGGCGCCGGAGAGCTTCACCAGTTTGTCGACGTTGCTTTGGTTGGCGAGCCAGGTTTTCGGGTCTTTGCGGTAATCGGCGTAGGCATCCAGGGTCACTTTGGCGAACGCGGTGACGATTTCCGGGTGTTTCTCGGCGAAGTCTTTGCGCACGATCCAGGCATCGAAGGTCGGCGCGCCAAACTTGGCCAGTTCGCCGGAGGTGATCAGCACCTTGCCGTTTTCCTTGGCTACGCCCAGGGCTGGGTCCCAAACGTAAGTGGCGTCGATGTCACCGCGCTTCCACGCAGCGACGATCGCCGGTGGCGCCAGGTTGAGGATGGTGACTTTCGATGGATCGATGTTCCAGTGCTTCAGCGCGGCCAGCAGGCTGTAGTGGCCGGTGGACACGAATGGCACGGCGATTTTCTTGCCGATCAGGTCTTGCGGGGTTTTGATCCCGGAACCGTCGCGGGCGACCAGCGCTTCAGCGGCGCCGATCTGGGTGGCAATGAGAAAGGTTTCAACCGGAACTTTGCGGGTGATTGCAGCGGTCAGCGGGCTGGAGCCGAGGTAGCCGATTTGCACGTCGCCGGACGCGATGGCGGCGATGATGTCGGCCCCGTTGTCGAATTTGCGCCAGTCGATCTTGGCGTTGGTGGCTTTTTCGTACGCGCCGTCGGCTTGAGCGACTTTGGCCGGGTCGACGGTGGTCTGGTAGGCGACGGTCACGTCAGCCGCCTGGGCAAAGAAACTCGCCGCAGCCAAAGACGCGGCCGCCAGTAGGCGAAGAGGGAAATTCAGTTTCATTGGAGAAGCTCCTTGTCAGGCGACCGAGGATCGGCGTGAAAGGAGACTAAATGATATAAGAATCCGAAAATAAATAACTTTTTCGAATGAGCTTATGAGCGGAAAATTCTAAAGGATGGGTGGGAGGGTAGTGGAGAATTTGCCATTGTGTGCAGTCAGGTGGATCGCCCCCTCACCCCAGCCCTCTCCCCACAGGGGAGAGGGGGAAAGGGAGCCGATCTTCGTGATGTTCAAAACCTGAGTTCGACTCGGTTTTTCAGGTCGATGCAGCTCTAAGAACAACTCGGTCAGCCCCCTCTACCCCCTGGGGAGAGGGTTGGGGTGAGGGGTGGATCTTGGAATCAGTTACTGATCGCCAGAATACTCGCCTGATACGACCCGACAAACACATCGAAATCGCCGACTTCGTTCTGCTCCAGCTCCGCCTGTTCAGCCAGCGACGAACGCGCCCGCGCTTCAAACTTCGCCTGGTCTTCAGCACTCAGCGGTTCACTGCGGAAGTACTCGGCATGCACCCGGCTCTGACGCAGGGAGAACTGCGCGAAGCTTTCCTTATGCTCGGCCATCGCCGCCAGCACTTGGGCCGATGGGGTTCGGGACGAATCCTTGACCTTCTCCAGCTGCACGTCCAGCGCCTTGCTATGCGCATCGCCGCCATGGCTTTGATCGAGCAACGCCGCCAGCGGGGCGATCTTTTCCAGCAGTTCGGTGGCCCATTCCTTCATGTCCACCGCTTGCCCGTCGCGCTGCAATTGCAGGCCCGGACGCCGACCTTCCTTGACCACGCTGAGGAAGTTCAAGGTCGCGTTATTGCAGGTGGTGTTGGCCAGCAGCGGACTGTCATTCAGCGCGCAGTACAGCAGGAACGCGTCGAGGAAGCGCGACTCGGTCAGGTCGATGCCCATCGGCAGGAACGGGTTGATGTCCAGGCAACGCACTTCGACGTACTGAATGCCACGGGCCACCAGCGCCTGGATCGGCCGTTCGCCGGTGTAGGTCACGCGTTTCGGGCGGATGTTGGAGTAGTACTCGTTTTCGATCTGCAGGATGTTGGTGTTGAGCTGAACCCACTCACCGTCCTTGTGCGTGCCGACTTCAACGTAAGGCGCGTAAGGCGTGGCCACCGCTTTGCGCAGGCTGTCGGTGTAGCTCGACAGATCGTTGTAGCACGGCGTCAAACCGGCCTGGGCGTTGCTCTGGTAACCGAGGTCGCTCATGCGCAGGCTAGTGGCGTACGGCAGGTACAAAGTCTCTGGATCAAGCTGTTCCAACTGGTGCGAACGACCGCGCAGGAAACCGGCGTCCAGCGCTGGCGATGCACCGAACAGGTACATCAGCAGCCAGCTGTAGCGACGGAAGTTACGGATCAGCGCGATGTAGGCCGACGACTGATAGTCGCGGTCGGTGCCGACAAAGCCTTCAGCCTCTTTGAGCAGCGGCCAGAGCTTTTCCGGCAGGGAAAAGTTGTAGTGAATCCCGGCGATGCACTGCATGGTCTTGCCGTAACGCAGGGCCAGGCCCTTGCGGTAGACGTACTTCAGCTGACCGATGTTGGACGTGCCGTAATAGGCGATCGGGATGTCTTCCTCGGCCGGCAACGGGCACGGCATCGATGGACTCCACAGAAACTCGTTGCCGAGCTTGCTGTAGGCAAAACGGTGAATGCTGTCCAGACTCGCCAGTGTGTCCGCCGGGTCGGGCAGGGCGGGCGTGATGAACTCCAGCAGCGATTCGGAATAATCGGTGGTGATCTGTTCGTTGGTCAGCGCGGAACCCAATTCTTCCGGGTGCGGCGTTTGCGCCAGGCGACCTTCATCGGTCACGCGCAGGCATTCACGTTCGATGCCGTGAAGGCACTGTTCGAGCAGAGAGAGGTTAGCGCGCTCGCCGAGCAGAGCCAGGCGGCGGTTGAGAAGTTCGCTCAAGTTGGATTCCTTCACGCGTCAGTCGCCCCAATATGGGGGTGGGCAAGACGGTCTACAAGGGTGAAGTTAAAACTGGCGTTTTCGCCTGGTTCTTGAGTCATACAGACCTGATACCAGTTGATCATCGCAACCCCCTGTGGGAGCGGGCTTGCTCGCGAAGGCGGCGTGTCAGCCAACATTAACGTCGCCTGACACACCGCCTTCGCGAGCAAGCCCGCTCCCACAGGTGGCGCGCCTCAACTGACTGGCATCAGCCGCACCGACCCACATTCAAATGCCAACTTCACTCCCTGAATCTGGCTGTCGCGCACGCGGAAAAGTTCGACGCCGCAGTCGTAGCGCCGAAATTAACTCAAAATGATGGCATTCATCTACAGGACAGCGAACGTGCCTTGTGCTTTTGCGACCAGTTTGTCGCCCTGCATCACGTCGGCTTCGACCACCAATGTGCGTCGGCCCGGGTGGATCACCCGCGCCGTGCACATTACTTCGCCGTCGGACACCGCGCGAATGTAGTTGATCTTGCACTCGATGGTCGCGCTCTGCTGGTCAAAGCCGTGGGTGCTGGAACAGGCCAGGCCCATGGCAATGTCCACCAGGCTGAACAAAGCCCCGCCGTGCAACTTGCCGCCGCGATTACGCAGCTCTGGCGCAAGCCCCAGGGCGACTTGCGCCACCCCGGTTTCCAGGCTGTGCAAGCGACACCCCAGCAGCTTGAAAAAAGCGCTTTCGGTCAGGCCGGCAGGGATTTCCATCAGCGTTTCTTCAACTGCTTGGCATTGGCGAACAGTGAAGCCATGGCGTTGTTGGCCGGGGCCGCTGCCGTGGTTTCCTTGCGTGGTGCAGTGTTCTGGGATTGGCGCGGGGCCGATCCCGGACGCGCACCACGGGCACCGTCGATTTTCTCGCCCGGCGTGTCGCTCATGCGCATCGACAGGCCGACGCGTTTGCGCGGGATGTCGACTTCCATGACCTTCACCTTGACCACATCACCGGCCTTCACCGCTTCGCGCGGATCCTTGATGAACTTCTCCGAAAGCGCGGAGATGTGCACCAAACCGTCCTGATGCACGCCGATGTCGACGAACGCGCCGAAGTTGGTCACGTTGGTCACCACGCCTTCGAGGATCATCCCCAGTTGCAAGTCCTTGAGGTCTTCGACGCCTTCCTGGAACTCGGCGGTCTTGAACTCGGGACGCGGGTCGCGGCCGGGTTTTTCCAGTTCTTGCAGGATGTCGGTGACCGTTGGCAGACCGAAAGTCTCGTCGGTGTACTTCTTCGGATCCAGACGCTTGAGGAAACTCGCATCACCGATCAGCGAGCGGATATCACGGTCGGTTTCAGCGGCAATGCGCTGCACCAGCGGATAGGCTTCCGGGTGAACGGCGGACGAATCCAGCGGGTTGTCGCCGTTCATCACGCGTAGGAAACCGGCAGCCTGTTCGAAGGTTTTTTCGCCCAGACGTGCGACTTTCTTCAGCGCTACACGGGTTTTGAACGCGCCGTGCTCGTCGCGGTGGCTGACGATATTCTGCGCCAGGGTCGCATTGAGGCCGGAGATGCGCGCCAGCAGCGCCACGGAAGCGGTGTTGACGTCCACGCCCACGGCGTTTACGCAGTCCTCGACCACAGCGTCCAGGCCACGGGCCAGTTTCAGCTGCGACACGTCATGCTGGTACTGGCCGACGCCGATGGATTTCGGATCGATCTTCACCAGTTCGGCCAGCGGATCCTGCAAGCGACGGGCAATCGACACCGCGCCACGGATCGACACGTCGAGGTCCGGGAATTCCTTGGAAGCCAGTTCCGAGGCCGAGTAAACCGATGCGCCGGCCTCGGAGACCATGACTTTGGTCATCTTCATGGCTGGGTATTTTTTGATCAGCTCAGCGGCCAGTTTGTCGGTTTCGCGGCTGGCGGTGCCGTTGCCGATGGCGATCAGGTCCACCGCGTGCTTGGCACACAGGGCGGCGAGGATCGCGATGGTCTGGTCCCATTTGTTGTGCGGCACGTGCGGGTAAACCGTGGCGTGATCCAGCAGCTTGCCGGTGGAATCGACCACGGCGACCTTGCAGCCAGTACGCAGGCCCGGGTCGAGACCCAACGTTGCGCGCGGGCCGGCCGGGGCCGACAGCAGCAAGTCGTGCAGGTTGTGCGCGAATACATTGATCGCTTCGGTTTCCGCGCCATCGCGCAGTTCGCCCAGCAGATCGGTTTCCAGGTGAGTGTAGAGCTTCACTTTCCAGGTCCAGCGCACCACTTCGCCCAGCCATTTGTCGGCGGCGCGGTTCTGGTTCTGAATGCCGAATTGCTGGCCGATCATGCCTTCGCACGGGTGCATGGTGCCTGGCAGCTCATCGCCGACTTTCAGCGCAGAGCTGAGAATGCCTTCGTTGCGGCCACGGAAAATCGCCAGCGCGCGGTGCGATGGCATGCTTTTCAGCGGTTCATCGTGTTCGAAATAGTCGCGGAACTTGGCGCCTTCCTCTTCCTTGCCGGCGATCACGCGGGCACTGAGTGTGGCTTCCTGCTTGAGGTAGCTGCGCAGTTTGTCCAGCAGGCCGGCGTCTTCGGCGAAGCGTTCCATCAGGATGTACTTGGCGCCTTCGAGGGCAGCCTTCACATCCGCCACGCCTTTTTCGGCGTCGACAAAGCGTGCGGCTTCGGCGTCCGGGGTCAGGCTCGGGTCGTTGAACAGGCCGTCGGCCAAGTCGCCGAGGCCGGCTTCCAGGGCGATCTGGCCCTTGGTGCGGCGCTTCTGCTTGTACGGCAGGTACAAATCTTCGAGGCGGGTCTTGGTGTCGGCGAGCTTAATGTCGCGTTCGAGTTGCGGGGTCAGCTTGCCTTGTTCTTGAATGCTGGCAAGGATGCTGATGCGCCGTTCGTCGAGTTCTCGCAGGTAGCGCAGACGCTCTTCCAGATGCCGCAACTGGATGTCATCGAGGCTGCCGGTCACTTCTTTCCGGTAGCGGGCGATGAAGGGAACGGTAGAGCCCTCATCGAGTAGCGCGACGGCCGCTTCGACCTGTTGTGGGCGTACACCGAGTTCCTCGGCGATGCGGCTGTTGATGCTGTCCATAAAACCACCTGACAAATTGTGAAAGCAGGCTCGCAGGCGCAGGGATAAAGGCTCGGCGAGACTGGTTGAGCGGCCTGGCCTGCGCCGCTACCTGGGTCAACAGGCATCCCGTTGACCCGTGAAATCGAACAATTACTGCGCACGCCTTAAAAATAAAAAGCGGCCTACTACAGTAACGATCAGACGTTGCCTGACACAAAACGCCGCGCATTATAACCAGCGTTCTGTGATTCGGGGGCATTGCGCTCTGTAGGCAAAAAGGCCGGTTTTCTGGCGGTGAAGGAAAAATCTGCTAACAATGCACACGGTGCGTATAACGGCAGCTACGCCATAATGCGCGCCGAGCTAAAAGGAGCATCTAATGAGCAGCACTGCAAACAATGCTGAAGGCGAAAAAATTCTTATTGTTGATGACGATCCAGGGCTGAGCAGCCTGCTGGAACGCTTTTTCGTCAGCAAGGGCTACCGTGCCCGCGCCGTACCGAACACCGAACAGATGGACCGCCTGCTGGCGCGTGAAGTGTTCAACCTGGTCGTCCTCGACCTGATGCTGCCCGGCGAAGACGGTTTGACCGCCTGCCGCCGTCTGCGCGGCGCGAACAATCAGATTCCGATCATCATGCTCACCGCCAAGGGCGATGAGCTGAGCCGCATCAAGGGCCTGGAACTGGGCGCCGACGATTACCTGGCCAAACCGTTCAACCCGGACGAGCTGATGGCCCGGGTCAAAGCCGTTCTGCGTCGTCAGGCCGCGCCAGTGCCGGGCGCACCGGGCAGCGAAGACGAAAGCGTGACCTTCGGTGACTACGAACTGTCCCTGGCCACCCGCGAACTCAAGCGCGGCGATGAAGTGCACATGCTCACCACCGGTGAGTTTGCGGTGCTCAAGGCCCTGGTCATGAACGCCCGTCAGCCGCTGACCCGCGACAAGCTGATGAACCTGGCCCGTGGCCGTGAGTGGGATGCCCTGGAGCGTTCCATTGACGTGCAGATCTCCCGCCTGCGTCGGATGATCGAACCCGATCCGTCCAAGCCACGCTACATCCAGACCGTTTGGGGTGTGGGTTACGTGTTCGTTCCGGACGGCGCCGCCACCAAGTGATCGGCGATTTGTAGGAGCGGGTTTGCGGACGAAGTTGTCCGCAGACTCGCGATCCGCAATATGCGAGCATCGCTCGCTCCTGCAAGTGTGTAGCGGTTATCCATGAAAACCCCCGTTTGGTTCCCCCAGAGTTTTTTCTCCCGCACCCTGTGGCTGGTGCTGATCGTCGTCCTGTTCTCCAAGGCGCTGACCCTGGTTTATCTGTTGATGAACGAAGACGTGCTGGTGGACCGCCAATACAGCCACGGCGTCGCCCTGACGCTGCGGGCCTATTGGGCCGCCGATGAAGAAAACCGCACGAAAATCGCCGACGCGGCGACCTTGATCCGGGTGGTCGGCGCCGGTGTGCCGGAAGGCGAACAACACTGGCCATACAGCGAGATCTACCAGCGGCAGATGCAGGCGGAGCTGGGCGCCGACACTGAAGTTCGATTACGCATGCACTCGCCGCCGGCGCTGTGGGTCCGGGCGCCGAGCCTGGGCGATGGCTGGCTGAAAGTGCCGCTGTACCCGCATCCATTGCGTGGCCAGAAAATCTGGAACGTACTCGGCTGGTTCCTCGCCATCGGCTTGCTGTCCACTGCGTCGGCGTGGATCTTCGTCAGCCAGCTCAATCAACCTTTGAAGCGTTTGGTCTATGCCGCGCGGCAACTTGGCCAGGGCCGCAGCGTGCGCCTGCCGATCAGCGACACGCCGAGCGAAATGGCCGAGGTTTACCGAGCCTTCAACCAGATGGCCGAAGACGTCGAACAGGCCGGTCGCGAGCGTGAGTTGATGCTGGCCGGGGTGTCCCACGATTTGCGCACGCCGTTGACCCGGTTGCGGCTGTCTCTGGAGTTGATGGGCGACCATAGCGACCTGTCGGACGACATGGTGCGCGACATCGAAGACATGGACGCGATTCTCGACCAGTTCCTGGCGTTCATTCGCGACGGTCGCGACGAGTCGGTGGAAGAGGTGGACTTGAGCGACCTGGTGCGCGAAGTCGCCGCGCCGTACAACCAGAACGAAGAAAAAGTGCGCTTGCGCCTGGAACCGATCCAGCCGTTCCCGTTGCGTCGGGTGTCGATGAAACGCTTGCTGAACAACTTGATCGGCAACGCTTTGCACCATGCGGGCAACGGGGTTGAGGTCGCGGCGTATGTGTCCGGCGATACCAGCGCGCCCTACGTGGTGCTGAGCGTCATGGACCGTGGGGCGGGGATTGATCCGTCGGAACTTGAAGCGATCTTCAACCCGTTTACCCGTGGCGATCGGGCGCGGGGCGGGAAGGGCACCGGGTTGGGGTTGGCGATCGTGAAGCGGATTGCTTCGATGCATGGCGGGAATGTTGAGTTGCGTAATCGGTCCGGCGGCGGGCTGGAGGCGCGGGTGCGGTTGCCGTTGGGGTTGATGTTGCCGCGGGATGCGGTCTGACGACAGCTGCGAGTGGCAAGCTGCAAGCCCCAAGTGAAAAGCAAGTCCAGCGTTAAGCTGCCGTCGCTTTTCCCTTGCAGCTTAAAGCTTGCCGCTTAAAGCTGCTTCTATCCCTTACCTTTGGTCCGCGTCATGTTCGGCCCACCATTTTTCTCAAGATGCTCAATGATGATCCCCGCCACGTTCTTCCCGGTGGTGGTCTCAATCCCTTCCAGCCCCGGCGACGAATTCACTTCCATCACCAGCGGCCCGTGATTGGAGCGCAGGATATCCACACCCGCTACCGCCAAACCCATCACCTTCGCCGCACGCAACGCGGTCATGCGTTCTTCCGGCGTAATCTTGATCAGGCTTGCGCTGCCGCCGCGATGCAGGTTGGAGCGGAACTCCCCAGGCTTGGCCTGGCGTTTCATTGCCGCGATCACCTTGTCGCCGACCACGAAGCAGCGAATGTCCGCACCGCCGGCTTCCTTGATGTATTCCTGGACCATGATGTTCTGCTTCAGGCCCATGAACGCTTCGATCACCGACTCCGCCGCCGTCGCGGTTTCACACAGCACCACGCCGATGCCCTGGGTGCCTTCCAGCACCTTGATCACCAGCGGTGCGCCGTTGACCATGTCGATCAGGTCGGGAATGTCGTCCGGCGAGTGGGCAAACCCGGTGACCGGCAAACCGATTCCCCGGCGCGACAGCAATTGCAATGAGCGCAATTTGTCCCGCGAACGGGCGATGGCCACCGACTCGTTCAGCGGGAACACCCCCATCATTTCAAACTGGCGCAACACCGCGCAGCCGTAAAACGTTACCGAGGCACCGATCCGCGGGATCACCGCGTCGAAACCTTCCAGCGGTTTGCCGCGGTAGTGGATCTGCGGCTTGTGGCTGGCAATGTTCATGTAGGCGCGCAAGGTGTCGATCACCACCATTTCATGGCCACGCTCGATACCGGCTTCGACCAGACGACGGGTGGAATACAGACGCGGGTTCCGCGACAGCACAGCGATCTTCATGCAACACCTGTGGAGGAGGTAGATACCGGGAACACCGGCTTGTCTTGTACATATTTGATTCCCGGATTGACCACCAACTGGCCGTCGATCAGGGCTTTGGAACCGAGTAACAGGCGATAACGCATGGACTTGCGGCAGGCGAGGGTGAATTCGACCCGCCAGACCCGATCACCAAGGGCCAAGGTAGTGCTGACCACATAGCGCATCTGCGCGTGGCCGTTGGAGCTTTTGATGGTTTTCATCGTCACCAGCGGCGCCTCGCAGCGCCGATGGCGCAACTGCACCACCGTGCCCAGGTGCGCGGTGAAGCGTACCCATTCCTGCCCGTCGCGCTCGAAGGTTTCGATGTCGGTAGCGTGCAGGCTGGAGGTGCTGGCGCCGGTGTCGATTTTTGCCCGAAGGCCAGCGACTCCCAAATCCGGGAGCGCCACCCACTCGAGCAGACCGACAACGGTCAAATGGTCAAATGTCTTCAATAGGAAAAACCGGCGATTAACGTGTCCAGGCCTCAGGTGATACCGGAGGCAACGCTTTGAATGCAGGTTTGGCGAACCAGTAACCCTGCATCAGAAAAATTCCACAGTCCGCCAGGAAGTCCCGTTCACCGGCGCTCTCAATGCCTTCGGCAATGACTGTAACGTTCAACTCCGCACACATTGTGACAACCCCCCGAACGATAGCCTGACGAACACGGTCGCGATCGATATCGCGGATCAGCGCCATGTCGAGTTTGATCAGGTCCGGTTGGAAATCAGCCAGCAGATTGAGCCCCGAATAACCGGCACCGAAATCGTCGATGGCGGTCTTGAAGCCGAATTCGCGGTATTCACGCAGAATATTGGTCAAATGGCGATAGTTATCTACGTGCTCGCTTTCCAGGGTTTCGAAAATTAGCCGGTCGATCGGGAAATTATGTTTTTTTGCAGCCTCCAGGGTGCTGCGAATGCACAGCTCTGGACGATAGACGGCGTTGGGCATGAAGTTGATCGACAAGTGTGTCTGCATATTAAGATTCGCCGCACCTTCGATGGCGCGGGTCCGGCAGAGCTGGTCGAAGCGGTAACGGTTCTCTTCTGTAACCTGATCTAACACGGACAGCGCACCTTCACCGGCCGCCCCGCGCACCAACGCTTCGTGGGCAAAAGTCGATTGGTCGCGCAGGTCGACGATCGGTTGGTAGGCAAAAGAAAAATCGAAGCCCAGCGGCTCGCTTTGTTGGCAGCCCTGGCAACCGACTTTGGGCGAGGTCAATGAAGAGGAAAATATAGTCACTCGATCACTCCATGCCGGTGAACCGGCCACGATCACAGTCTATCTGCAGGGCCGAGTTCTTGCGCCCGACAGAAACGGTAGTACAGTTCGACTACTGGCTGAACGAGGAATTCATATGGCACAAAAACAGGAAGAGGACGACAAGGTCCGTCTCGATAAATGGTTGTGGGCCGCGCGTTTTTATAAAACACGTGCCCTGGCCAAATCGGCGATCGAGAGTGGCAAGGTGCACTGTCGGGGCGAGCGTTGTAAACCGGGCAAGGAACCGCGCATCGGCGACGAGTTTCAGATCCGCGTAGGGTTCGAGGAAAAGACCATCGTGGTCCAGGCGCTGTCGATCGTGCGCCGTGGCGCGCCAGAGGCTCAGGCGTTGTATGCCGAGACCGAAGCAAGCGTCGCCAAGCGCGAAGCGGCCGCGGCGATGCGCAAGGCCGGGTCGCTGGGCGTGAGCACCGATGGCAAGCCGAGCAAGAAACAGCGGCGGGATTTGTTTAAGTTTCGCGGAAGCAGTAACGACGAGTGAGTCAGTTGCTCATGTATTGTCTGAACTGACGCCTTCGCGAGCAAGCCCGCTCCCACAGGGGACACGCATTCCAATGTGGGAGCGGGCTTGCTCGCGAACGAGTGCGTAGCACTCGGCCATACGCCACGGTGTATCAGGCGCTACGCACCACACTCAGCCGCGAAACCACCGGCAATTTCCCCAACAACCCAAACACCGGCGCCGTCACTTTCAGGAAAAATTCCGAAACGTGATACGCAAACGGCGTGTAATACCCCCAGCCCAACGCCCACACCGCCAGCAGCACACCGCCGATGTAATCGTCCTGGCCCCAATGCGCGCCTGCTACCAGTCGCGGCATCATGAACAGCAGCGCCAGGCCCCAGATCGTCAGCGTCTGCCCGGTGCCGCGACTGAACACCGTCATGAACATCGCCCAGATCAGCAACACCGACGCATGGTCACCGGGGAAGCTTTGGGTCGAGCGGTCCTTCAATTCCCACGTTTGCTCAAGCCCGGGGAAGTAGTCGCTCATGCGGACTGCGTTCTTGATCATCATCGACGGACTGCTGTGCTGCCAGTCCATGTGATCGGCGAGTTTCGAGAACAGCATACGGATAAACAGCAGCAACAGCAGGATCGCCAGGAAGCCGAAAAACGCCCGGCGCACAGCGATGGCCTCAAACACCCAGTCGCCCTTGATCAGCAGTGTCAGCAGAATCACCCCGACCACCGCATCAAATGGACGCAGACTTGCAATTGCCCAGATGTGGAGCCATATCGGGTTGCTGGCCAATGGAGCATTGAGCAGGTGAAACAGCCACTCGTCGAAAATCACGCATAACATCTGACCCGTAGGCCATAACCAGAATGCCAACAGCGCCAAAGGCACAAAATTGCACAAAACCAGCCGGCGCAGGTTCCACCTTGCTTGGAACAAACCCGGATTGTTCATAAAATGCCTCCAATGGCTGAACAGCGCGCACCAAAGCGGTGCTGCAAAGGCGTAATTGTCACAACTTGTAACTAAATTGTCATCACTTCAGATACCCAGACCTATGACCGATCTACCGGATTCCGACTTCACCCAACGCTTCATCTTCGATGACAGCGACACCCGCGGCGAGCTGGTGGCGTTGGAACGTAGCTATGCCGAAGTGCTGGCCAAACACCCCTACCCAGAGCCGGTCGCGCAACTGCTGGGCGAACTGATGGCGGCGGCCTCGCTGCTGGTGGGTACCCTTAAATTCGATGGACTGCTGATCCTGCAAGCGCGGTCCGATGGACCGATCCCGCTGCTGATGATCGAGTGCTCCAGCGAGCGCGAAATCCGTGGCCTGGCCCGTTATGAAGCCGACCGGATCGCTCCCGACGCGACCCTCGCCGACCTCATGCCCAACGGCGTGCTGGCGCTGACTGTCGACCCGACCCATGGCCAGCGTTATCAAGGCATCGTCGACCTCGACGGCGAAACCTTGTCCGAGTGCTTCACCAACTATTTCGTCATGTCCCAGCAGGTCGGCACCCGTTTCTGGCTGTACGCCGATGGCCGTCGTGCCCGTGGCCTGTTGCTGCAACAATTGCCGGCGGACCGTTTGAAAGACGAAGAAGAACGCGCCGCCAGCTGGCAGCACATCACCGCGCTGGGCAGCACCCTGACCGCAGATGAATTACTGAGCCTGGATAACGAAACCGTGCTGCATCGCCTCTACCACGAAGAGCAGGTTCGGCTGTTCGATGTGCAGAAACTGCGTTTCCGTTGCAGTTGCTCACGCGAACGTTCTGCCAATGCGCTGGTCAGCTTGGGTCTGGAAGATGCCCAGTCGCTGGTGATCGAACATGGTGGAAATATCGAGATCGACTGCCAGTTCTGCAACCAGCGCTACCTGTTTGATGCTGCGGATATCACTCAATTGTTCGCTGGCGCGGGTGTCGATACCCCGTCAGATACCCGGCACTAAAACGGTTCAGCGCAGGTAAATTCACTGGTTAGCGCCGGAATAACGCCGTTACGACGGGAGGGCCCTACTATTTTTGGGCGTTTCTGGCATAATCCGGCCCACTTTTTGTCGCGGTAGTAGTGCACGACTTTCTACTACAAAACGTTTGGAGCACACTCGGCCACTGGCCGACGGGGAATCTCATGACGCAAGCCAATAACGCCGTGTACACCGATCTGAGTGTTGATGATCTGGTAAAAGAAGCCTTGAATCGCGGTGAAGGCGAGCTTGCCGATACCGGCGCGCTGGTGGTTCGCACCGGTCACCGCACCGGCCGCTCGCCAGTTGATCGTTTCATCGTTGACGAGCCATCCACTTCGGCTTCCATCGCCTGGGGCCCGATCAACCGCAAGTTCCCGGCCGACAAGTTCGATGCCCTGTGGGCTCGCGTTGAAGCGTTCAACAACGCGCAAGAGCATTTCGTTTCCCACGTGCATGTAGGTGCTGCTGAAGATCACTACCTGGCCGTGAAGATGACCACCCAGACTGCCTGGCAGAACCTGTTCGGTCGTTGCCTGTTCATCAACCCGGCGCAGTACAACCCGGCCGGTCGTGACGAGTGGCAAGTGCTCAACGTAGCCAACTTCGAATGCGTGCCTGAGCGTGACGGCACCAACTCCGACGGTTGCGTGATCCTCAACTTCGCACAGAAGAAAGTGCTGATCGCCGGCATGCGTTACGCCGGTGAAATGAAAAAAGCCATGTTCTCCGTGCAAAACTTCCTGCTGCCGGCCTCCGACGTGCTGCCAATGCACTGCGCCGCCAACATCGGCGAAGCAGGCGACGTGACCCTGTTCTTCGGTCTGTCCGGCACCGGTAAAACCACCCTGTCCGCCGACGAAAGCCGTTACCTGATCGGCGACGACGAACACGGTTGGGGCGAAGGCGTTGTCTTCAATATCGAAGGCGGCTGCTACGCCAAGTGCATCGACCTGTCCGAGAAGAACGAGCCGGTCATCTGGAAAGCCATCAAGCACGGCGCCGTACTGGAAAACGTCGTCATCGACGACGCCAAGCACGCCGACTACGCCGATGTCAGCCTGACCCAGAACAGCCGCGCCGCCTACCCGCTGGAACACGTTGCCAAGCGCTCCGAGAAGAACCTCGGTGGTGAGCCAAACGCCGTGATCTTCCTGACCTGTGACCTGACCGGCGTCCTGCCGCCAGTGTCCATCCTCAGCGAAGAACAAGCGGCCTACCACTTCCTGTCCGGCTACACCGCACTGGTGGGCTCGACCGAAATGGGTTCCGGCAGCGGCATCAAATCCACCTTCTCCACCTGCTTCGGCGCACCGTTCTTCCCGCGTCCGGCTGGCGAATACGCAGAACTGCTGATCAAACGCATCCGCGGCTTCGGCTCTAAGGTCTACCTGGTTAACACCGGTTGGACCGGCGGCGGCTACGGCGTCGGCAAACGCTTCAACATCCCGACCACCCGTGGCGTGATTGCAGCGATCCAGAGCGGTGCGTTGATTGGGGCTGAAACTGAGCACCTGGACACCATCAACCTGGACGTGCCGTTGGCTGTGCCGGGTGTTGAGACTGGTTTGTTGAACCCGCGTAATACTTGGGCTGACAAGGCTGCCTACGACGAGGCTGCTAAAGCGTTGGCTGGGTTGTTTGTTGAGAACTTCAAGAAGTTTGAAGTGAGTGATGCGATTAAGGCTGCTGGGCCTAAGCTGTAAGGGCTTTGGTTTAGCAGTAATGAAAAAGCCGTCCTTTTAGGGCGGCTTTTTTGTGGGCGAAAGAAACGCGGTCAATTAGCAGAAAGGCGAAACGCCGGAGCCATATTGTCCTGCTCACGCTTCGACAACCCCACCGCGCTGGCCACTTTTGGCCACTGGCTCACCACTTCTTGGAAACGCTCAATAATTTCTTCTGCATCGTCATTGCTGACCCGAAAAATTTCAGCGACTTCGCGAGCGAGTTCGAGATCTAACGCATTGTCGGCTTCGGTAATGTTGAGTTTCAACCCATCGGCATGTGCGACCGGATTCATGTCGTAGGCATCAGACAAGCGCCATCCACGACCAGGATCAAGAAGAAAGCCATGGTTACGCATATGGTCGTCGGTATTGGAGACCAGAATGTTGAACACGATCCGCGACCACAACTCGCGAAGATCTTCGTCGGGCTCTGAGCCGTGCTGCACGAGCACTTCCGCCAATTCAAGGTAGCTGGCGCCTACCGATGCATCGTCTCCGTCTACGCGGTCGGTCATGGTCATGGCTGAGGCGAAGTGCAGTCGGCGGCCGGTTGCAGTGCGGTCGAAGCGTTTAACTAGGAAGCAGTGATGGTCGCTCGCATAACGTTGCGCCATCCCCATGGCCACTCGCAGACCACATTGCTCCGCCAGGGCATTCACCACGAATTCCCACCCGCCGACGTCATAGTCGTCGCGAGTGCTCGGGAACTTGGCGATCCACAGATGACCGTTCTTGTCAGCAACGCTGGCCTTGGGTCTGGCGCCACCCAGTGAGCCGCCGGGTGCGATCAACATTCTCAGCCACTCGCGCCCATCGAGTGAGGTGTTGTCTGGATCGTTTTCCAACGCGCGACTTGCCTGTTCCAGCTCACGTAACTTGATAAAGGGCGGCGCTGCCAATCCATCTCGATCGTCCAGAAAACTACCTTCATCATTCAACTTGTAGCGAATAGCCCCCACTCGATAGAGGTCATGAACGCCTAGCAGGTAATCCGACTCGTAGAGCTTCGTGCCCATTGGGGCGAGTCCATCGCGAATGTCTCGTTCCAGTCGGCGCTTCATCAGCAATTGACCCCAGCGATCCGGGCTTGAGTCGGCAAAAACGCCGAAGCGGGTCTGGTGCTGCCCAGGGAATTGTCGTCCTTCGAAGAGTCCGATGCGGGGATCCAGCGTCGTGAGGTTCAGCTCGGGATCGGCCAAAGCTACAAGGTCGTATTCAAACTCGAACACGCTGTTAGAGCGAGCCTTACGGGCATGGAGAAATCCAAGACGCCTTGGTCCGTTCAGGGTTTCCCAATCGGCATACACCGCGATCAGAGTCATTTTTAATCCGTCTCAGGCTTGGTTTTTTTCGTGGTAAACAACTTGGAAAACGAGTGGGTGTTCAACGGGAAATCAACTTCAATATCCGAATCGGAAATGGGGCTTTCCGATGCTTCCTCCGTCCTGTCGCGAATCGGTGACGACGCCTTCGTGGAGGTCACATTGCGTACTCGTTGGCGTTTACTGGCTGCTGCGTTCGCCTGTGGCGTTAATCGCGCGTCTTGCAACTGGCGTCCCAGCTCATCGGTTGCTGCGAGCTTGCTCAAGTCTTTCTCCAAACCCAGAACCTGCATCACGGACATATAGGCGCCCATCGTCACGCCTGAACCGCCGGACTCCAGAGAGCGAAGCGTAGTCAGCGACATGCCTGCCCTTTCGGCGACTTGCTTTGCGGTCAGCCTGCGGCGCAGTCGAGCGAGTTTCAGGCGTTCGCCAAACTCCGCGAGCAGTCTGGATGCGGATGGCATGAGCGGCGCTGTTTTCTTAGCCATGTGCCATTATTCCTTCACTTTTAGGCTTTAACTGCCAGAATAATAGCACTTATGTGGTGGCCTGTAGGTCCTTGCAAGACTCTGTTTTCCGGTATCACTAAAATCGACGGGCCGAAACCCAGTTTTTATAAACGCCATTATTCCGTCTGAATTCACAGTAAACAGCCAGAATAATGCTACTTACGCATTCCGCTAGATGCCTTCCAGCGTTTGCGTATCCCACCGTTGCACCTTGACCGCTTGGTAAAGCATGCCAATGGTCAGCGGGACTTTATCGCCGCGTCCCTTTGCTCTGCGCTTGAGATGCACATCGAACCCTTCTGGCTGAAAGTAGCGATAGGCGTCGTAGTCGATGAAGTCGATCCCGAACTGTTCTTCCAGAGCTTCCATCAGGTTTCGAGCGTCGGCGCCGTCGCAGACGAGGTCGAAGTTGATCGAGGTGGTGAGGCTGATGGTTTTGCGTTCGGGTAGGCCGAGTTCTTCGTGTAGCAACTGCATGAGCAGGTGCATAGCGTGGTCGTCGGGGAAGTTGGGGGCGAGGTTCATGATGCGTCTTCTGTTAGGGGCATTTTGATGAGACGGATTAAGGCTGGGAACGAAGCGCTCGCGGGAAGGTTTACTCTCACTGCGTAGGATTTCGTTCATCTGATGCACGCTTTCCATTAGCTCATCGAAAAACTTGCTCATGGTTATTCTCAGGTTTTGATAGTTCCTACGCTCTGCGTAGGAACGATCTTTGCCGGGTGTCAGGTGGGTGCTTTCCAGCCCATCATGCGTTGTTGGGCGACTTTCAGAAGGTCGCAGCCGTCCTGGCTGAGCAGGTAGAGCGCGTGGGTGATGTGGGGGATGTCTTCGACGTCGCCGTGTTTGAAGCAGGTGCAGTGCAGGGTTTTCAGGAGGTCGCTGGAGGCTCGGATTCGCTGGAGGGCTGCTTCGAGGATGTCCTGGGGATCGGCCTCTGTGTC
This sequence comes from Pseudomonas sp. dw_612, assembly GCF_018449725.1. GTDB lineage: Bacteria > Pseudomonadota > Gammaproteobacteria > Pseudomonadales > Pseudomonadaceae > Aquipseudomonas. The sequence goes on from NZ_JAAVVC010000030.1 coordinate 20,591, forward strand.
GATGATCAGGGGCGGGGAGTCGGTGAGGTTGGTTTGGAGTGGGCGGTAGCGTTCGACAAGTGGATTTAATGTGGTCACTGAGCGACACCTCTATCTAAAAGGAAATTCTGAATTGTGAGCCTCTTTTCTTTCGAGTGACCAAGCCCGAGCCGCTGATTTGGCAGCGACAACCCGACTATAGATTTGAGTCTCAGGCCAGCGATAGGCGACAAGGTGTCTTTGGTTGTAGGAACGGGATGAAGCTTTGATAAGACGTTGCTTACAGCTTTTCCCCCCGCCGCAACTTCTCCCGTTTGATTGCAAATAGGCGTCTGGCTTCTTCGTCCGAAATGCTGGGGCGTGGGTCGTTGAGGCTGGCTTGTACTTGTGCTCTGAACCATGCGTCGTAGGCTTCTTTATTGAGCTGTTGTTGAGTTTCGGACATTTTTGTTCTCATCAGGAACACCGCGTTATCGTTCTTCGCGGGCAAGCCTCGCTCCTACAGGGGGCGGGGTTCGGACAGTAGAAACCGGGGACATCCTTTACGTTTCAAACCGGAGGCATCCTTTACAGGTATGAAGTCCCGGTAGGCCGAGACACTGTTTCAGCCGCGCCAAAGACTATAAAAGGGCATCACTGGGCGGGGCAATATGGCGATGATGGACAGGATTCGTAGGGTTTTACCCGTGTTTTCGGACCCGTCCTACGGGTTCCCCGAGGTTTTTTACCGCAAAACCCTTACGGGTCAAATTTCCTACGGGTCTGTCAGGCATTACGCGGCAAACCTCTGTATGGTGCGCGCCAGACTCAGTAGGGCGTTTCCAAACGTCTGACCCACGCTTAAAGGGAATTAGGTATGCAATGGCTACGTATGGCCTCGGTTTTATTGCTGTGGGCCGGTGTTTGTCGTTTGGCGGGCGCTGCTGACGCGAGTGGCTCGATGGTGTTGGCGAATATGGACCGCACCGGTTGGCCGGATGCGCTCACCACTCAGGCCGAAGTCGATACCGCGTCCCGCGCCGAAGTGCTGATGATCGGCAAGGCGCTGCTGGACAGCGAAGCGCTGGACGAGCCCGGCCTGAAACAACGTCTGGGCGTGCAGGCTGTGAAGCTCAAGTCGGTGCGACAAGTGCGTGACGGGTTGTGGGATCGGTTGCTGACCACCTACGTCAATGCCAGCCAGAACTGTGAGGGCCAACCCTTCTGTCCGCGTGTACGTAGCGTTGCTGATTTGCGTCAGTTGGCGGCGGCGTTCACCGGTGAAATAAGCCCGGCCTATGCCGCGTGGGCGAGCAAGAGCCGGGTATTTCAGGAACAGATGCTGAATGAACAACTGCGGGTGGCTGTGGCTGTGCCCTAGCCACTTACTCCGCTGTCGTCAGGAGGTTCGCCAGGCTTGTTGCGCCGAACACTCCAGGGTGTCGCAAGTCGCCAGCAGCGGCGGCTCTCCCGGAAGGCCATCGCAGCCGCTTAGCAGCAGGGAGGTCAGGAGCAGGGCAAGCGCAAAAATCGATTTTTGAAACATGATCATTCCTTGTTCAAATGCCGCGCCCATCCGGCGTCCTGCCGGGATGTGAAGTGCGCGGACGCAAAACCTTACCGTCAGATCGAGCCGCTTCGCGAGCAGCAAAGTGTTTCGTTTGTTTCATCCTGTGGCAAAGCCCCGGCGGGCGATGGCTGTATCATCCCGTATCGTTTTGGTCCCCGACCTTTTCTCGACTCGCTGCAATCGCCGGCTAGGCTTTTGGCATCGCAGCAGTCAACGGAGTGACAGCTTATGTACAACACCCTGGAACAGGTTTTCGGTTATCCACAGTTTCGGCCCGGCCAGGAGGCAGCGGTCAGCGCGGTGTTGGCCGGGCGCTCGGCGGCGGCGATTTTCCCTACCGGCTCGGGCAAGTCCCTTTGCTATCAATTACCGGCACTGTTGCTGCCGCACCTGACGTTGGTGGTGTCGCCGCTGCTAGCGCTGATGCAGGATCAGTTGGCGTTCCTGCAACGCCACGGCATCTCGGCGGGCAGTATCGATTCCGCGCAAAGCCGCGACGACGCCAGTGACGTGATGGCCCGGGCCAAGTCGGGCGAGTTGAAGATTCTGATGATTTCCGTGGAGCGCCTGAAGAACGAGCGCTTTCGCAATTTCTTGCAGCAAGTGCCGATCTCGCTGCTGGTGGTGGACGAGGCGCACTGTATCTCGGAGTGGGGCCACAACTTCCGTCCCGATTACCTCAAGCTCCCGGATTACCAGCGCCAGTTCAACATCCCCCAAGCCTTGCTGCTGACCGCCACCGCAACGCCAAAAGTGATTGCGGACATGGAGGCGAAATTCGCCATCGCTCCCGAAGATGTGGTGACCACTGGTTTCTATCGACCCAACCTCAACCTGCTGGTGGAACCGGTGCGCGGCCAAGACAAGCGCCGACGGCTCGTCGAGTGGATGAGCCAGCGTCCCGGCCAGCCGAGCATCGTCTACGTGACCTTGCAGAAAACCGCCGAGCACATTGCCGAGCACTTGGGTCGCAATGGCATCCAGGCCGAGGCCTATCACGCCGGTTTGCCCCATGAACAACGGGAAGGCATTCAGAAGAGTTTCATGGGCGGCCAGTCCAATTGCATTGTCGCGACCATCGCTTTCGGCATGGGCATCGATAAGAGCGATATCCGCAACGTGGTGCATTTCGACCTGCCCAAATCCATCGAAAACTACAGCCAGGAAATCGGCCGCGCCGGGCGTGACGGGCAGCCTTCCGACTGTCTGGTCCTGGCGAATCGCGACAGCCTCAACGTGCTGGAAAACTTCGTCTACGGCGACACGCCAGAACTGGACGGCATCCGTTGCGTGCTCGACGAGCTGCAAGGCGCCGCACCTGAAGGACAGTGGGAGTTTCTACTGGGACCGTTGGCGGACCAGAGCAACATTCGTCAGCTACCGCTCAAGACTTTGTTGGTGCAATTGGAGCTGCGCGCAATCATCGCCCCGCGTTACGCCTATTACGCGGAATACCGCTTCAAATATTTGCAGGAGCCCGAGGCTTTACTCGCGCGTTTCGAGGGTGAGCGCAAGGATTTCGTCGCGGCGATTATCCAGACCTCCGCACGTGCGCGGACTTGGGCGACGGTGAATTTCGATGCGTTGTATGAGCAGCATTCGGCCGAGCGCAACCGGGTGGTCAAGGCCCTGGATTACTTCCAGGAAAAGGGCTGGGTCGAGCTAGAAAGCAAGCAAATGACTGAGGTCTACAGCCTGCTGCAAACCGGTTTTGATGCCCGGGCGTTGAGCGAAGAGCTGCACGCCTACTTCACTCGACATGAACAAACCGAGATTGCGCGGATTCACGCCATGCTCGATCTGTTCGCCACTGACCACTGCCTGGGTTGTCGCCTGGCCGAATATTTCGGCGACGAAAATGCGCCTCGGCAGTGCGGGCATTGTTCGGTGTGTCACGGGGATGTGGCGCGACTGCCCGCACCGCCGGAGCTGCCAGCGCTTGTGGATAAAAACTTTGAGGCGTTGTGTGGTGATTTTATCCACAGGCATGAGCAGCACACCGGGCATGTGCCGGCGGCGGAACGGGTGACGCGGTTCCTGTGCGGGATCAGTGTGCCGTTGTTTACCAAGCTCAAGGCGCGGGCGATTCCGGGGTTTGGGGTGCTTGAGGATTATCCATATGCCGAGGTGCGGGGGTGGGCGCAAGCACATCTGCCAGGCTGAACGCTGTTCCCTTGTGGGAGCGGGCTTGCTCGCGAAGGCGGTGTGACAGTCAGCGATGATGTCGACTGACACTCCGCTTTCGCGAGCAAGCCCGCTCCCACAGGGATTTGCGGCGATTTGGCGGGCGCATCCATCCCCTGAATGTCCCCCATCACAGGAATAAATTTCAAAAACCCGTGGCGGCTGACTATGGTGAAGGCTGTCTTTGGATCGCCAACAAGAGAACAACAATGAGCCAGACGCCGTTCAATATTCAGCGCGCCGCCGTGATCGGCGCGGGCACCATGGGCCGTGGGATTGTCATGTGCCTGGCCAACGCCGGGGTGCCGGTGCAATGGGTCGATAACAACCCGCAGATGCTTGAGCAGGCGTTGGCTGCCGTTGCCGACACGTACGCCCACAACGTACGCCAGGGCCGGATCGATCAGGCCGAGGCAGACGCTCGCCTGGCGCGAGTGACCAGCGCCGCCGATTACTCGGCGATTCGCGATGTTGATCTGGTAATCGAAGCGGTCTACGAAAACCTCGAACTGAAGCAGAAAATCTTCCGCGAACTCGACGGCCTGCTCAAACCCGAAGCGATTCTGGCCAGCAACACCTCGGCACTGGACATCGACGCGATTGCCGCCGCCACTCGCCGGCCAAAACAGGTCCTGGGCCTGCACTTCTTCAGCCCGGCGCACATCATGAAACTGTTGGAAGTCGTCCGCGGCGCGCAAACCGCTGCGGCGGTGCTCGAGGCTGCGCAGGTGTTGGGCCAACGCATGGGCAAGGTCAGCGTGGTGGCGGGCAACTGCCACGGGTTTATCGGTAACCGCATGCTCAATACCTACGTGCTTGAGGCGCGCAAGATGCTGCTTGAAGGGGCTTTTCCGTATCAGGTGGATGCCACGCTGCAAGGGTTCGGTTTCGCCATGGGGCCGTTTCGTATGTATGACGTGGTCGGTATCGACCTGGGATGGCGGGCCCGCGAATTGGCGGGTAACGGTCAGGATGCGCCGGAGATCCAGATCGAAAATCGGCTGTGCGAACTGGGGCGCTTCGGCCAAAAGAGCGGCGACGGTTACTACCACTACGAGCCGGGCAGTCGACAGGCTGAGCACGATGTAGAGGTCGATGCGCTGGTGCTGGAGGTCAGCGAGGGTTTGGGCTTCCAGCGGCGTGAGATCAGCCCTGAGGAGATTCTGGAGCGCAGCTTGCTGGCACTGGTCAACGAAGGGGCGAAAATCCTTGAGGAAGGCATTGCCGGGTCGGCTCATGACATTGATCTGGTTTACCTCAATGGCTATGGCTTCCCGGCGGACAAGGGCGGGCCGATGGCGTGGGCGGATCAGCAGGGGTTGGCGGATATCCATCAGCGGTTGCTGGCGCTGGAGACCCGGCAAGGAGATCAGTGGAAGCCGGCGCGGTTGATTGGGGAGTTGGCGGCGGTCGGGAAGGGGTTTGCCGATGAGTGATTGATGTGGCGTCTGTGAGGACGCCTTCGCGAGCAAGCCCGCTCCCACAGGAGATCGCATTCCTTCTGTGGGAGCGAGCCTGCTCGCGAAGAACGATAACGCGGTTTTCGCCTTAGACTGACCATCAAATCCCAGGAACCGACACCCATGTCCAACCCGATGCCCCTACGCACCGACTACCCGCACTTCCAACCCATCACCACTCGCTGGCACGACAACGATGCCTACGGTCACGTCAACAACGTCACCTATTACAGCTTTTTCGACACGGCGGTGAACACCTACCTGATCGAAGTCGGCGGGCTGGATATCCATGACGGTGAAGTTGTGGGTTTTGTGGTGAGTTCGGCGTGCGATTACTTTGCGTCCGTCGCTTTCCCGGATCGCATCGAGATCGGCCTGCGGGTCGGCAAGTTAGGCAACAGCTCGGTGCAGTACGAACTGGCGGTGTTCAAGCAAGGGGACGATGAGGCCTGTGCGGCCGGGCGCTTCGTGCATGTGTTTGTGGATCGGGCGTCGAATGAGCCGGTGGCGATTCCCGCCGGGTTGCGCGGGGCACTGGAGCGGTTGGTGGTTTGAAACGAAAAGATCGCAGCCTTCGGCAGCTCCTACAGGGATTTGTGTTCACCTGTAGGAGCTGCCGAAGGCTGCGATCTTTTGATCTGCTTGCCGGGTAATCAGCAATCAGCGATGGCGATAGTATTTGTGATGCTTGCGATGGCCGTAGGCATGACCACGACCCGGATGGCCGTCACGATAGTAGCGACGATCATCACGGCCGCCGCGATAGGAACGACGATCGTCATCCTCATCGCTCTTGTTGCCCATGTAGTTACCCAGTGCACCACCGGCGCCGCCACCTGCTGCGGAGCCGATCAAGCTGCCGGTGCCGCCGCCCAGGCTGCGACCGACCACGTTACCGCCCGCTGCGCCCAACGCACCGCCAATGGCGGCTTCGCCACGGCTGCGTTTGTCTGCGCCGACGGCACTACCACCCGCGCCGCCCAGGGCCGCGCCGATGGTGGAACCTGTGTTGCCGCCTAGTGACTGACCGACGACCGAGCCCAAAACCCCGCCCAATGCGCCGCCCACACCTGCTTCGGTGGTGCCTCCGGCAGAAGCAAAGCCACTGGCCAGGCTAAGGGACAACAAGAGAATCGAGGAGAACTTCATAGAGGAACCTCAAGGGGATGACGGCGCGATCCTGAGGCTGTGTCCTGATTGTGACAATCGAAATCCGACGAGTAACACGACTTGTACACAATTCTATAAGTTACTGTTTTTTGGGCGGAACTTAAGGCTTTTTTGCCGGTCTTTAGCTACTTCGGATAGGCCGTTTCTTTGCAGAAACGGCCTTTTTTGTGGGTGATTGGAAAGTATTAGCTTCGAGAGATTCATTGCATGATCCACCGCTTTCGCGAGCAAGCCCGCTCCCACATTGAAATACATTCCAATGTGGGAGCGGGCTTGCTCGCGAAGAGGCCGGACCTGCTGCCGCGTTACGCCGACTTCGCGAAAATCAACCCGGTCTCGCTGGCCATTTCCAACCGGATCGCCACAAACTTCGATGTCGGCGTATGGCTGCCGTCCCCGGTGCTTTCCAGCGGCACCAGCGGGTTCACTTCCGGGTAATACGCCGCCGCCTGCCCGGCAGGAATATCAAACGCCAGCAGCGTAAAGCCTTTCACTCGACGCTCACGGCCATCATCCCAAATCGAAACGATGTCAGCCTTTTGCCCTGGCTTGAAGCCCAAACGAATGATGTCCGCCTCGTTGACGAACAACACATCCCGCTGACCTTTCACCCCGCGATAACGGTCATCCAGACCATAAATCGTGGTGTTGTACTGATCGTGGGAACGCATCGATTGCATGATCAGGTCCGGCAATACACCTGTGGCGCGGGTGCGTTCGTGCACCAGGTCTTTGGGCAGGACGTTCGGACGGAAATTGGCCCGGCCCGACGGCGTGTTCCACTTGCGTGAACCGGCGCTGTTGCCGAGGTAGAACCCGCCCGGGTGCTTGACCCGCACATTGAAGTCGCGGAAGCCCGGAATGGTATCGGCGATCAGGTCGCGGATGCGGTCGTAATCGGCTACCAGCCAGTTCCAGTCCACCGGTTTGCTGCCCAGGGTCGCGGCGGCGATGCCGGCGATGATCGCCGGCTCCGAACGCATCTGGGTCGACAGTGCCTGCAACTGGCCGTTGGAGGCGTGGACCATGCTGAACGAGTCTTCAACGGTCACCGCTTGCGGGCCTTCCGTCTGGATGTCGATGTCGGTGCGGCCCAGGCACGGCAGGATCAGCGCATCTTTACCATGAGCCAAATGGCTGCGGTTGAGCTTGGTGCTGATCTGCACGGTCAGGTCGCAATTGCTCAAGGCCTGGAAAGTGCGCGGACTGTCCGGGGTGGCTTGGGCGAAGTTGCCGCCCAGGCCGATGAAGACTTTGGCGCGGCCTTCGGCCATGGCGTGAATCGCCTCGACCACGTTGTGGCCGTTTTCGCGCGGCACCTTGAACTGGAAGCGGCGTTCCAGGGAATCGAGAAACGCGACTGGCGGACGCTCGTTGATGCCCATCGTGCGGTCGCCCTGCACGTTACTGTGGCCGCGCACCGGGCACAGACCGGCGCCGGGCCGGCCGATGTTGCCGCGCAGCAGCATCAGGTTGGCGATTTCTTGGATGGTCGCCACCGAATGCCGATGCTGGGTGATGCCCATCGCCCAGCACATGATCACGTTCTTGCCTTTGGCGTACATGCGCGCCGCTTGCTCGATTTCCACCAGCGGCAAGCCGGATTGCTCGACGATCTGCTCCCACGAGGTGTCGTCGACGATGCCCAGGTATTCCAGCACATTGACGCTGTGTTCATTGAGGAAGTCGTGGTCGAACACCGCCGGCTCGCCGGCCTTTTGCGCATCGCGCTCCCATTGCAGCAGGAACTTGGCCATGCCGCGCATGATTGCCATGTCGCCGCCCAAGGCCGGACGGAAGTACGCGGTGTTAGTCGGCTTGTCGCCGTTGGTGAGCATTTCGATCGGGTGTTGCGGGTGCTGGAAACGTTCCAGCCCACGTTCTTTCAGCGGGTTGATGCACACCACTTGCGCACCGCGCTTCACTGCTTCACGCAGGGGTTCGAGCATCCGTGGGTGGTTGGTGCCAGGGTTCTGGCCCCAGACAAAAATCGCATCGGCGTGTTCGAAGTCGTCGAAGGTCACCGTGCCTTTGCCGACGCCGACGCTTTGCGACAACGCCACGCCGCTGGCTTCGTGGCACATGTTCGAGCAATCGGGGAAGTTGTTGGTGCCGTAGGTGCGCACGAACAATTGATACAGGTACGCCGCTTCGTTGCTGGCGCGGCCCGAGGTGTAGAACTCGGCCTGGTTCGGGCTCGACAAACCTTGCAAATGTTTGGCGATCAAGGCGAACGCCGCTTCCCAACTGATCGGCTTGTAGCGATCGGTTTCAGCGTCGTAGCACACCGGCTCGGTCAAACGGCCCTGATATTCGAGCCAATAATCACTTTGCTCCAGCAATGCACTGACGCTGTGCTTGGCGAAAAACGCGGCATCGACACGCCGTTTGGTCGCTTCCCAGTTCACCGCTTTGGCGCCGTTCTCGCAGAACGCCACCATGCCGGCTTCCTTGGAATCGCCCCAAGCACAACCGGGACAGTCGAACCCGCCGTTCTTGTTGGTCTTGAGCATCATGCGCAGGTTTTTCAGCGCGTTGTCGCTGGTCAACCAGGCCCGGGCAACGCTGGCCAGCGCGCCCCAACCACCGGCCGGACCTTTGTAGGGCTTGTAACGCGGAACGGGTGTCTGGTCGGCTTGATTGTGTTGACTCACGCTTGATTCTCCAACGCAGGGCTGTAGACCCGCGGCGCACTTTTTTGCGGCAGGTGGATGAGATTGAGGTTATGGCGACGGGCCCATTGCACGGCAAGGCCCGTGGGCGACGACAGGCTGACGAGGGTCTGGATGCCTGCGCGCAATACTTTCTGGATCAATTCGAGGCTGCAACGGCTGGTGACAATCGCCAGGCCGCCGGCCGTCGGGATGTTCTGGCGGATCAACCCGCCGATCAACTTGTCGAGAGCGTTGTGTCGGCCGATGTCTTCGCGGCCCAGCAGCAACTCACCCTGACTGTTCATGAACACCGCCGCATGCACGGCGCCGCAATGCTGGCCCAGCGGCTGGAACGCGCCGATACGCTGGCGCAAACCGTCGAGCCATTCGGCGGGTGGTAACGGAGCGCCGGGCAACACTTTGAGGTCGGGCAACGCCTGCTCGACGGCTTCCACGCCGCAGAGCCCGCAACCGCTGGTGCCGGCCAGTTGCCGACGTTGCTGCTTGAGGTTCCAGAACGCGCGGTTGGCGATGGTCACTTGCGCGTATTGCGCCGAACCTTCGCCGGTCAGTTGCAAGTCATAGATGTCGGTAGCGTCTTCGATGATGCCACTGCCGAGGCTGAAGCCGACGATGAAGTCTTCAAGGTCTGTCGGGGTGACCAGCATCACAGCCTGGCTGATGCCGTTGTAGGCGATCGCCAACGCGACTTCCTCGGCGAGCGCGGTGCTGGCCGATTCGGTGTACTGAAGGTCACTGTAACTGTAGGTCTGGCTGGCGGCGGGCGCGGGCGTTTCAAGTGCGGGCGCCGCGCTGGTAGGGCGCTTGGCGTTCATGGCATCACCGACGGTTTGATCAGCTCTAAGCCTATGCGCGTCAACTTGTCGCGTCTAATCGCTATTACTGATCTGCCGATAGATGACGTCGATCAAGACTCCGTCTGCGATTTCTGATAGATCGCGAAACAGGCCTCCGCCAACGCTGAGCGCGGGGCGCTGCGACGCATGATCAACCCAAGCCGGCTAAGGGTTTGCGCGTTTTCGATGGGGTGCAGGCGCAAATGATCGGTGAGATTTTCCAGGCCACCGTCCAGCGGCATCACCGCGCAGCAGAATCCGCCGTGCACCGCTTGTAACAATTGATGGACCGCATCCGTTTGCAGCAATGGCTGGGGCGTCAGCCCGCGACTGTGGAAGTTGTGGTCGATGGACTGGCGAAAGTGCATGCCGCTGGTGAGCATGCCCAGGGGCAGTTCGATCAGCGATTCCCAACTCAGCGGCGCCTCGGTGAACGTGTGAAAACGCTGGTCGTAGAGAAGGCCCATGCGGGTTTCGCTGAAGGTCAGGGAGTCGAAGCGCTCACCGTCCAGACGTTCCAGATAGGAGACGCCGAGGTCCAGGCGATTGTTGGCCAGTTGTTCGAGGATCTGCTCGGAGCTCAGGGCCGACAGTTCGAAGCGCAGGTTCGGGTGTTCGGCGTGCAAGCGCTGCATCAAGGGCAGCGGATCGAAACTCGACAGCGGCACCACGCCCAGGCGCAACGTACCCACCAGATTGCCGCGACAGGCCGCGGCTTCGGCCTGCAAGCCGTCATAAGCCGCCAGCACCGTGCGCGCCCAGGCCAACACCCGCTCGCCCGGCGCGGTGAAGCCTTCAAAACGCTGTCCGCGATTGACCAGTGGCAACTCGAGTTCTTCTTCGAGGCTGCGCAGGCGCATGGACAGGGTCGGCTGGGTAATGTGACAGCGCGCGGCGGCTTGGCCGAAGTGCCGGGTTTCGTCGAGGGCGATGAGGAATTTGAGCTGCTTGATGTCCATCTTCGCTCCAGGGCGTGGGCAGGGTTGGCGATTCTAGCGCTTGCGCGGTGTGGGGTCATTGGTCGGCTGGGAACCGGGCTTCGGGAGTCTGGTCTAGTCTTTTGCGTCTGGACCCTTATCCCATGGAGAGAACACGATGAGCCTTTTCAGCTTTTTAAAAGATGCCGGAGAAAAAATCCTCGATGCGCTGACGCCGGACAAGGCCGAAGCCAATAGCGAGGCGCTGACCAAGCATGTGAAGGATGCACTGACGGGCATCGACACTTCCAAGATTCAAGTGAAGGTCGAAGGCGAGAAAATCATTGCCACGGGCGAAGCCGCCAGTCAGGAAGAGAAAGAAAAAATCCTGTTGGCCCTCGGTAACGTGGCCGGTATCAGCGGCGTGGACGACCAGATCACCGTGACCGGGCCGGTAGCCACGCCAGCGAAGTTTGTCACGGTCGAGAAGGGCGACACGCTCAGCGCGATTTCCAAGCGTGTGTATGGCGACGCCAACAAGTACAACAAAATCTTCGAGGCCAATAAGCCGATGCTCAAGGATCCGAACAAGATCTATCCAGGGCAGTCGTTGCGGATTCCTGAGTAACCTTGAGATCGCTTTCGCGGGCAAGCCTCGCTCCTACAGGTTTTATATGTGCCGCGAAATTGGCGCATAACCTGTAGGAGCAAGGCTTGCCCGCGAAGCAGACGACTCGGTCTAGAGCCCCGCAATCAGTTCGCGATAATCCCCAACCGCCGCAAACTCCGCCGTGTCCTTCGGCCCTTTGCGACTGTCCGGCTCGCTCACCGCCAACAGATGCGCCACGCCAAAATTTCGCGCACTGCGCAGGATCGGCAAGGTGTCGTCGATAAACAGACTGCGCGCCGGGTCAAAACCGATATCCGCCTGCAACGCATCCCAGAACTGCGGGTTCTCCTTGGCAAACCCGTAATCGTGGGAGCTGATCAACCGTTCGAAATACGGCGCCAGTTCGATCCGTTCCAGCTTCAGTGACAGCGAATCGCGGTGGGCATTGGTGATCAACACCACACGCTTGCCGGCCTGTTTGATTGCCGCCAGAAACGTATCCGCATCCGGGCGCAGGGCGATCAGGTGTGCGGTTTCCAGTTTCAGTTCGCGCACCGGAATCTTCAGCTCGGCGCTCCAGAAGTCCAGGCAGTACCACTGCAATTGGCCAGCGTTGCGCTCGAACAGCGGCTGTAATTCCATCTCGGCCATGGCCCGGCTCACCCCATGCAACTCGGCATACCGCTGGGGCAGGTGTTCCATCCAGAAATGGTTGTCGTAGTGCAGGTCCAGCAGCGTGCCGTCCATATCCAGCAGAACGGTGTCGATGTCGCGCCAGGGCAGCAGGGACATAAAAAACTTCTCCAGCGGTAAAAAAGATATCCGAGGTAAACAATCAGGATAGGCCGGGTATAGTAACGCGTTCACGCCAAGGAGCTTTTCATGCGCCAGAAACCCACCGTACTCGCCCGCGAGATTGTCGCCACCAGCCGTTTATTCTGCGTCGAAGAGCTGCAACTGCGCTTTTCCAATGGCGTGGAGCGCACTTATGAACGTCTGGTCGGCAAAGGCGTCGGGTATGGCGCGGTGATGATCGTGGCGATGCTCGATGCGGACCACGCGGTGCTGGTTGAAGAATATTGCGGTGGCACCGAAGCCTATGAACTGTCCTTGCCCAAAGGCTTGATCGAGCCCGGCGAAGACGTGCTGGCAGCAGCCGAGCGGGAGCTCAAGGAAGAAGCCGGGTATGGCGCGCGGCAGTTGGAGCATCTGACTGAGCTATCATTGTCGCCCGGTTACATGAGCCAGAAGATCCAGGTGGTTTTGGCCACTGATTTGTACGAAGAAAGCCTTGAAGGTGACGAGCCCGAGCCGATGCGGGTGGACAAGGTCAACCTGCGCGAACTCTCGGCCCTGGCCCAGAACCCGCAATTCACTGAGGGCCGCGCCTTGGCGGCGTTGTATCTGGCCCGTGACTTACTGACCCAACGTGGGGTGTTTTTGCCATGAAGTTGAATTTTCCCCATCCGTTGATGGCGCCAGTGGTTGAACTGGCATTGAAGGCCGGCGAAGCGATCCTGCCGTTCTGGCGCACCGGCACCGCGGTGACCGCCAAATCCGATGATTCACCGGTCACTGCGGCGGACCTGGCCGCCCACCATGTGATTCTGGCCGGGCTGACGGCGCTGGACCCGAGCATCCCGGTGCTGTCCGAAGAAGACGCCAACATTCCCCAGAGCGTGCGCGCCGGATGGCAGCGTTGGTGGCTGGTGGACCCGTTGGACGGGACCAAGGAATTTATCTCCGGCAGTGAAGAATTTACCGTCAACATCGCGTTGATCGAACAGGGCCGCGTGGTGTTTGGCGTGGTGTCGATGCCGACCAATGGCCGCTTCTACGTTGGTGGTGCCGGGTTGGGCGCATGGCGTGGCGATCAAGGCGCAACGCCGCTGCCGATTCAGGTGCGTGACGTACCGGCGGCGGGTGAGGCGTTTACGGTGGTTGCCAGCCGTCGGCATTCGAGTCCTGAGCAGGAGCGGTTGTTGGCGGGGTTGAGCGAAAGCCTGGGTGAGTTGCAGTTGGCCAATTTCGGCAGTTCGTTGAAGTTTTGCATGTTGGCGGAAGGGGCGGCGGATTGTTATCCACGCCTGGCGCCGACCTCCCAGTGGGACACGGCGGCAGCGCAAGGTGTGCTGGAAGGGGCGGGTGGTGAGGTGCTGGATTTGAGCGGCGCGCCGTTTTGTTATCCGGCGCGGGAATCGCTGCTGAATGAGTTCTTTTTGGCGTTGCCGGCGAAGGCAGCGTGGCGCGAGAAGTTGTTGGCGTTGGCTCGGGCCTGAAAGATCAAAAGATCGCAGCCTCGTTTCATTCGACAGCTCCTACAGAGATATACGCACCCTGTAGGAGCTGTCGAGTTAAACGAGGCTGCGATCTTTTACCTTAACGGTGCAGGACGTACTGCCCCGTAAACGTCACCGCATCGTCCTCACTCCCCACATTCACAACCCGCGAATGCAGCGCCAGCCGCGCCCGGCCATAGCGTTGATACATCGCCAGAAACTTCTTCCAGACCGCCGCACTCGGTGCCTGGCAAATCGCGATGGCATCGCTGGTCACCGGCAGCGGATAGTTGATCTGCCCTTCGTGAATCACGATGTGCCCGTCTTCAATGCCCTCTTCGCGCAAGCGCAAATGCAGCCAGCCCCAACCGGCCAGAACGGCGCCGCAATACAGGCTGCCGCCGAACATGGTGCTTTTGTGATTGACGTTGGGGTCCAGCGGCAAATGCAGGCGCAATTGTTGGTCGTGCCAGTCGAGTACTTTGACGCCCATCTCCCGCGTCAGGGGAATGTCGTGATGAAGAACGGATTCCAGGTGACGACTGTCGCGGCTCATTCACGGCCTCTTGTTTGAAGATGATGGTTTGACGGTAGCTCAATCGAGCTCGTCAGTATGGCTGTGGGCGCCGCTGCCGGCGAAGTTCAGCCCATGCTTGCGCAGTTTGTCGTGCAAGGTCTTGCGCGGAATGCCCAAGGCCTCGGCGAGGCTGCGCACCGAGCTGTGCGAGCGCGCCAGTTCGGCAGCAATCAGGGATTTTTCGAAGTTTTCCACCTGCTCGCTCAGACCACCGCTGATCACTTCCACCGTGGTGCTGACGCCGCCGTCCGGTGCGCTATTGTCCAGGGCCAGTTCCAGGCCCAAGGCAAAGCGTTCGGCGGCGTTTTGCAGTTCGCGCACGTTGCCCGGCCAGGAGTGACGCAGCAGCAAGGCCCGTTGCCCCGGTTGCAGTTCGTGGGGCGGCAAGCCGTGGCGGGCGCTGGCTTCGTCGGCGAAATGCTGGAACAGCATCAACGCATCTTCGCCACGTTCGCGCAGCGGTGGAATGCGCAGCGGCGCGACGTTCAGGCGGTAATACAAGTCGGCCCGGAAACGGCCCTGGTCGGCGGCCTGGCGCAAGTCTTCCTTGGTGGCAGCGATCACGCGGATGTCCAGCGGGATCAACTGATTGCCGCCGAGGCGCTCGACCACCCGTTCCTGCAACATGCGCAGCAATTTGACCTGCACATCCAGGCTCATGCTTTCGATTTCGTCGAGGAACAGCGTGCCGCCGTTGGCGAATTCGAACTTGCCGATGCGGCGTTTTTGCGCGCCGGTAAACGCGCCGGGCTCGTGACCGAACAGCTCGCTTTCCACCACCGACTCGGCCAAAGCCCCGGCGTTGATTGCCACGAACGGACCGTTGCGACGACTCGACAAGTCGTGCAGCGCCCGCGCCACCACTTCTTTGCCGGCACCGGTTTCGCCGAGGATCAGCACGTCGGCCTTGGTCGCCGCCAGGGCACCGATTTGCTCGCGCAGGCGCAACATCGGCGCTGATTGCCCGACCAGTCGGGTGCTCAATTCATTGCGATCGCTCAGGGCCAGACGCAGGCTGCGGTTGTCCAGCACCAAGCGGCGCAGCGCAAGGGCGCGGCGCACGCTGTCGAGCAGGGCGTCGCTGGCGAAGGGCTTTTCGAGGAAGTCATAAGCCCCGGCGCGCATTGCCTGCACTGCCAGCGGCACATCGCCGTGGCCGGTGATCAGCAGCACCGGCAGTTCCGGGTCCTGGGCGTGCAGTTCGGTCAGCAGTTCGAGACCGTCCATGCCCGGCATGCGGATGTCGCTGACCACCACGCCCGGCCAGTCGCGTTCCAGTTGCCCGACCACGCCTTTGGCTTCGGACAGCGGCAGGATTTTCAGGCCAGCCAGGTCCAGGGTCTGGCTCAGGGCCTGACGCAAATGGGGATCATCGTCGATCAACACGACCTGGATGCGGTTATCGATGGTCATGCACTTCGGTCCTCGGACGGTTGCAGGCTCACACCCGGCGCGCCGGCGCGTAGCTTCAGAGTAATCAGGGCGCCGCCCTCCTTGTGGTTGGCGAACGACAGTTCACCGCCGAAGGCGCGCATCAGCGTGTCGCAAATCGCTAGCCCCAACCCAAGGCCCTGAGTGCGGGTCTTGGTGGTGTAGAAGGGCTCGCCGGCGCGACCCAGCGCTTCCAGGCAAAACCCGGGGCCGTTGTCGCGAATGTACAGGTTGACGCCCTCGCTGGTGGATTGGGCACTCAACCAGAGTTTACGCGGCGGACCTTTTTCGGTCAGGGCGTCGAGCGCGTTGGCCAGCAGGTTGCCGAGCACCTGGCGCAAACGGGTTTCCCCGGCTTCGACCCACAGGGTGGCGGCCGGGAGGTCACGGATCAGCTCGACTTCCATGCCCCGCCGACGTTTGGCCAACAGCGCCAGCGCATCGTCCAGCGCCGGTTGAAGCGCGACGCTTTCCGGGGCGTGGCGGTCGCGACGGGCGAAAGCGCGCAGATGCGCGATGATCGAGGCCATGCGCCCGGTCAGTTCGCTGATCAGCTTGAGGTTGCCCCGGGCATCGTCGGTGCGTTGGTGATCGAGCAGCACTTCGGCATTTTCCGCGTAGCTGCGGATCGCCGCCAGCGGCTGATTGAGTTCATGGCTGATGCTTGCGGACATTGTCCCCAGTGCCGAGAGCTTGCCGGCCTGCACCAGATCATCCTGGGCGCGCACCAATTCCTGCTGGGCCTGTTCGCGCTCCAGCACTTCCTGCTTCAGGCGTCGGTTGAGGCCTTCGAGGTCGCTGGTGCGTTCGGCCACACGGCCTTCGAGCTCGCGGCGGGCCTTGGCTTCAAACGCGATTCGGTCAAGGTAATGGCGGCGGCGCTGCATCATCAAGCCCAGCAACAACATCAACACCAGCAGCGTCGCGCCACCGATGGCCACGACCGTGCGCACCGGGCGGTCAATCAAGGTGCGTGGCGCAAGGATGCTGACGTTCCAGCCGGTTTCCGCAATCGACTGAGTCTGGGTCAGCCACTCGTTGGGGTTGAGCCTCAGCGGCTTGGGATCGCGGGTCGGGTAGGGTTGGATCGCGCTGATTGCCTTGTTCTCTTCGTCATTCAAGGCGCGGGTCGAGCGAAAACGCCACTCGGGCCGTGACGTGAGAATGACCACGCCGTTGTGGTCGGTCAGCAGCAGTTGTTCCGGGGTTTTGCCCCAGAGGCTTTCGGTGTGATCGAGGTCGACCTTGACCACCAGCACACCGATGACTTTTTCGCCTTCACGCACGGCGGCGGCGAAGAAGTAACCGCGTTTGGCCGATGTGGTGCCCAGCCCGAAAAAGCGACCGAGACGTCCGGCCATGGCTTCGCTGAAGTACGGCCGGAAGGAAAAATTACGCCCGACGAAACTGTCGTGTTTATCCCAATTGGACGCCGCCAGGGTTTTGCCGCTGGTGTCCATCAGGTACATGACTTCGGCGCCGGTCTGGGCGCTGATGTTTTTCAGCAGGCGGTTGGCGTTGCCCTGGGTGACGCCGTCGTCAGGCGCACCGAGCACGGCGCGCAGGGCGGGCAGGTCGCCGAGGATCTGCGGCAGCACTTCGTAGCGGTGCAGGGTGCCCAGCAGGTTGGCGACATACAGGTCGAGGGTCTGACGATTCTGCCCGGCCAGTTCGCTGCGGTAATAGCGCTCGGCCAGATGCTGCAACGGCCACAGCAACGGCGCCAGGCACAAGGCAAGCAGAGCGAGACTGCGCCAGCGAGGTCTGCGGGGGAGGGTCGGAGTCATAAGCATCGAGCGCCTGGGGGGACAGGCGCATTATGCCTAGGGTTGCGGGCGCAGTCTGCGCACCTTGGGTCAGACGCGCCGTTGTGGCGAAGATTCAGACAACACTTCAGGAAAAGACGTCAGCGTCCTTGAAGAACGCGGCGACCTGATCCTTGCCGGACAACTGCGGCGCTTCGTCCAGTTGCCAGTCGATGGCCAGGTCCGGGTCATCCCAGCGAATGGCGCGCTCGGCGGACGGCGTGTAGTAGTCGGTGGTTTTGTAGAGGAATTCGGCGAACTCGCTCAGCACCACGAAGCCGTGGGCGAAACCTTCCGGGATCCACAGTTGCCGATGGTTGTCGGCGGACAGGCGTACCGCCACCCATTTGCCGAAGTGTGGCGAGCTGCGGCGAATATCCACTGCCACGTCGAGTACTTCGCCAGCGGTGACGCGAACCAGTTTGCCCTGGGTGTTTTCCAGTTGGTAATGCAGGCCGCGCAGTACGCCTTTTTGCGAGCGGGAATGGTTGTCCTGAACGAACTGTGTGTTCAGGCCGGTTGCTTCTTCGAAAGCCTTGGCGTTGAAGCTTTCATAAAAGAAGCCGCGCTCGTCACCAAATACCTTGGGCTCGATGATCAAAACACCGGGCAGGTCGGTGGTGACTACATTCATGGGGTTCTCCAGCAATAGGCGTCGATGGGCGACATTCTTGCGCAAAGTGCCGGCTGGTGCGAGTGCTGCGATTGTCTTTTGATTGGCGCCGATCAGGTTGGGGGGTTGCGAAACGCTCCGGGCAGTGGCGATATAAGCGCCTAATAAAATCTCAGGGGTCGTTGTATGCCGCTCGCCACGTTGATTCACCGCGCCAGTTTGCCCAGCCCGCAAGTGTCTGCGGAGCAAGCACTAGAGCTGTTGCAGGCACATTACGGGTTGAGCGGGTCGTTGCAGTCCCTGGGTAGCCAGCAGGACCTCAATTTCCGCGTCGACAGTGATCGCGGGCGTTTCGTCCTGAAAATCTGCCGGGGCGATTACTCGGCGCTGGAGTTGCAGGCCCAGCACGCCGGGCTCAAGCATTTGGCCGAACATTCCGACGTGCCGGTGCCGCGAGTGATCGCTGCCAACAACGGTGAAGACCTGCTGTCCCTGGAAGTCGGCGGTCAGGCCGTGCATGTGCGCCTGCTGGATTACATCGAAGGCCAGTCGCTGACTCACCTTGATCATTTGCCGGGTGCGGTGGTCGCCGGTTTCGGCCGGCTCTGCGGTGAAATGGACCTGGCCCTGGCCGGTTTCGACCATGCCGGGCTTGAACGCACGCTGCAATGGGACGCCCGCCACGCCAACGCATTGATCACCCATCTGCTGCCCGTCATCCAGGATGAGCAACAACGCGCATTGATTGCCGACGCCGCCGGACACGCCGAACGCCACTTGTTGCCGTTGGTGGCGAAGCTGCCGGTGCAGGCGATTCACATGGACATCACCGACGACAACGTGGTCTGGCGCCGGGATTCGCAGCGCCAGTGGCAGTTGCAAGGCGTGATCGATTTCGGTGATCTGATTCGGACCTGGCGCATTACCGATCTGTCGGTGACCTGCGCGGCGTTGCTGCACCACGCCGATGGCGACCCGTTCTATATCCTGCCGGCGGTTCAGGCTTACCACGCGATCAATCCGTTGCAGCCTGAAGAACTGCAGGCGCTGTGGCCGTTGATCGTAGCCCGCGCGGCGGTGTTGGTGCTCAGTGGCGAGCAGCAGGTCAGCATTGATCCTGGCAATGAGTACAGTCGCGACAACCTGACCCACGAGTGGGAAATCTTCCGCGTGGCCACCTCGGTGCCGTTGGAATTGATGGAAGCGGCGATTCTGACCGCCGTTGGCCACGCCCTGCCCAGTATCGGCAGTGAAGGTTTCGCGCCGTTGCTGCCGAGCCTGGTCGGTCGGGAATTTGCCTTGATCGATCTGGGCGTGCTCAGCCCGCATTTCGAGGCGGGGAACTGGGAGCAGGAAGGAATCGATCAGCGTCTTCTGACAGAAGCCGCCGCGGCCCATGGTCTGGCGGCCAGTCGATATGGCCAATACCGGTTGTCCCGCACTCGGCCGGACAGCGCCTCTGAACCGGACACCTGCCCTTTGCACGTGGAGTTGCGCGTGCCTGTTGGTACGGCGGTCGAATCCCCGTTTGCCGGAGTCGTCCACCAACCGTTGGCGGGCGTGTTGCAACTGGACGGTCCGCAACTGAGCGTGCGCCTGTGGGGCGTGGCCCCGTCGCTGCACACCGGTGCGGCGCTGGTCAAAGGCCAGGTGCTGGGCTCGGTCAGCGGACCGCTGATCGTGCAGTTGTGCCGGGGGGCTTCTTTCAATGCGCCGCTGTTTTGCACGCCGTCGCGGGCATTGGCCTGGCAAGCGTTGTGTCCGTCACCGGCGGCACTGCTGGGGCTGGCCTGTGACGCTGAAGAAGAACTCGATTCGCAGACCTTGCTCGCGCGGCGCGACTCCAGTTTCGCCCGCACCCAAAAACACTATTACGTTGATCCGCCGCGCATCGAACGCGGCTGGCGCAATCACCTGATCGACATGCAGGGCCGTTCCTACCTCGACATGCTCAACAACGTCGCGGTGCTCGGCCACGGTCACCCGCGCATGGCCGCCGTCGCCAGCCGCCAGTGGTCGCTGCTCAATACCAACTCACGGTTTAACTACGCGGCGGTGGCCGAGTTCTCCGAGCGTTTGTTGAAGCTGGCGCCGAATTCCATGGACCGCGTCTTCCTGGTCAACAGTGGCAGTGAGGCCAATGATCTGGCGATTCGCCTGGCGTGGGCCTACAGCGGCGGGCGCGACATGCTCAGCGTACTCGAGGCGTATCACGGCTGGACGGTGGGCGCGGACGCGGTGTCGACGTCGATTGCCGACAATCCCAAGGCCTTGAGCAGCCGCCCGGACTGGGTGCACCCGGTGACCGCGCCGAACACCTATCGCGGCGAATTCCGTGGTCCGGACAGCGCGCCGGACTACGTGCGCAGCGTTGAACACAACCTGGCGAAAATCGCCGGGCAGAATCGACAGTTGGCTGGGTTCATCTGTGAACCGGTGTATGGCAATGCGGGTGGGATCTCGTTGCCGCCGGGGTATTTGCAGCAGGTGTATGGGTTGGTCCGCGCTCGTGGCGGCGTGTGCATCGCCGACGAAGTGCAGGTCGGATACGGACGCATGGGCCACTTCTTCTGGGGCTTTGAAGAGCAGGGCGTGGTGCCGGACATCATCACCATGGCCAAGGGCATGGGCAACGGCCAGCCATTGGGCGCGGTGATCACCCGCCGGGAAATTGCCGAAGCGCTGGAGGCCGAGGGGTATTTCTTCTCGTCGGCGGGCGGCAGTCCGGTGAGTTGCCAGATCGGCATGGCGGTGCTGGATGTGATGGAAGAAGAAAAGCTCTGGGAAAACGCGCAGATCGTCGGCGGCTATTTCAAGGAACGGCTTGAAGCGCTGATCGATATTCACCCTCTGGTGGGCGCGGTGCATGGTTCCGGTTTCTACCTGGGCGTCGAGCTGATCCGCAACCGCGAAACCCTGGAGCCGGCGACCGAAGAAACCACGGCGCTGTGTGATCGCCTGCGCGAACTGGGGATTTTCATGCAGCCGACGGGGGACTTCCTGAACGTCCTCAAGATCAAACCGCCGATGGTGACTTCGCGCCAGAGTGTGGATTTCTTTGTGGATATGCTCTCGAAAGTGCTCGCAGAAGACCTGTAAACACCCATCCCCTGTGGGAGCGGGCTTGCTCGCGAAAGCGGTCGTTCATTCAACTTGGATGTCGACTGATCCGACGCTTTCGCGAGCAAGCCCGCTCCCACAGGGACTGTGTATAGTTCGATTGTTATCGGCTTTTTCTCGGTAAATTTAGACGGAAGGCATTTTTTAAACTTCTAAAGCCGATATTTATCGGCTATAAAGTCGCCATGCCTACCAATAAAAAGACCTGGAGATGATTCATGAGCCGTATCGTTACCGTCGCCGCCACCCAGATGGCTTGTTCCTGGGACCTCGAAGCCAATATCGAGACTGCCGAGAAACTGGTCCGTGAGGCCGCGGCCAAAGGTGCGCAGATCATCCTGATCCAGGAATTGTTCGAGGCGCCGTACTTCTGCCAGAAGCCGAACCCGCACTACCTGCAACTGGCCACGACCGTTGAAGACAACGTCGCCATCAAGCACTTCCAGAAAGTCGCCAAGGAGCTGCAAGTAGTGCTGCCGATCAGCTTCTACGAACTGGCCGGCCGCGCGCGTTTCAACAGCATCGCAATTATCGATGCCGACGGTTCCAACCTCGGGATTTATCGGAAAAGCCACATCCCGGACGGCCCTGGCTACCACGAAAAGTATTACTTCAACCCGGGCGATACCGGTTTCAAAGTCTGGAACACGCGCTACGCAAAAATCGGCGTGGGCATCTGCTGGGACCAGTGGTTCCCGGAATGCGCCCGCAGCATGGCGTTGCTCGGTGCGGAAATCCTGTTCTATCCGACCGCCATCGGTAGCGAGCCGCACGATAAAACCATCTCGTCTCGCGACCATTGGCAACGCGTGCAACAAGGCCATGCCGGCGCCAACCTGATGCCGCTGATCGCCAGTAACCGCATCGGCAACGAAGAGCAGGACGGCTACGACATTACCTTCTACGGTTCATCATTCATCGCCAACCCGTTCGGCGAGAAGGTCCAGGAACTCAACCAGACCGAAGAAGGCGTGCTGGTTCAAAGCTTCGACCTCGACGAACTGGAGCACATCCGCAGCGCATGGGGCTCGTTCCGTGATCGTCGCCCGAACCTATACAATGCGCTCAAAACCCTCGACGGTTCCCTGGAGTCCTGACCGCATGACCACTTTAAACAGCACCCCACGCGCCGACGGCTTCTACATGCCTGCCGAGTGGGCGCCACAAACCCAGACCTGGATGATCTGGCCCGAGCGCCCGGACAACTGGCGCCTGGGCGGCAAACCCGCGCAAGCCGCGCACGTCGCTGTGGCCAAGGCCATCGCCCGTTTTGAACCGGTGACCGTGGCGGTTTCCGCCGGCCAATATGAAAACGCCCGCGCCCGACTCGACGTGCCGAATATCCGCGTGGTCGAGATGTCCAGCGATGACGCCTGGGTTCGCGACACCGGCCCGACCTTCGTCATCAATAACAGTGGCGAAGTCCGTGGCGTGAACTGGGATTTCAACTCCTGGGGCGGTTTTGATGGTGGTCTGTATTCGCCCTGGAATCGCGATTCCCAGGTTGGCGGCAAGATTCTCGAGATCGAGCGCAGCCAACGCTACCGCACTGAGGGCTTCGTGCTCGAAGGCGGGTCGATTCACGTCGATGGCGAAGGCACGCTGATTACCACCGAAGAATGCCTGCTCAACCGCAATCGCAATCCACACCTGAACCGTGCAGACATCGAAGCGGTGCTCAGCGCGAATCTGGCTGTGGATAAAATCATCTGGCTGCCGGACGGTTTGTTCAACGACGAAACCGACGGGCATGTGGATAACTTCTGCTGCTACGTGCGTCCGGGCGAAGTATTGCTGGCCTGGACCGATGACCCGCTGGACCCGAACTACCCGCGCTGCCAGGCGGCGATGAAAGTGCTGGAAAGCAGCACCGACGCCAAAGGTCGCCCATTCACGGTGCACAAGATGCCGATTCCGGGGCCGTTGTATGCGACCGAGGAAGAGTGCGCGGGTGTCGATCCGGTGGACGGCACTCAGGAACGCAATCCTACCGTTCGTCTGGCCGGTTCCTACGTGAACTTCCTGATCGTCAACGGCGGCATTATCGCGCCGAGCTTCGACGATCCGCTGGACGGCCCGGCCAAAGAGATTTTGCAGAGCCTGTTCCCGCAACATGAAGTAGTGATGGTGCCGGGCCGCGAACTGTTACTGGGCGGCGGTAACATCCACTGTCTTACCCAACAGCAGCCCGCGCCGCACAACGAGTGAGTGGGGTTGTAACAGCTTGAGTTGATTGCATAATCAGCCTCGCAAACGTTTCCCCGTTTCGCCTTACAGAAAGCCCGCAGCCCGTCAGGACCGCGGGCTTTTTTGTATCCACTCATCGACAGGTTGGAAACATTGGCACAGCTCTTGTATCTGTCATGAGGCAAAACAGGGAGGGGAGAACTGCGATGTTCTGTCATAAACCTTGGATAAGTTAGCCGCTCACAAACCGGGAGAGAGCGCCGAAATGAACGCCGAAGTTAACGTAGTGAGCGAGCGGACATTGCATCCCCTGGCAGTCAATGGCGAATCGCTCCAGATCCTTGCGCACTGGTTGAAATCCAATGGAACGCGTCAGATCAGGGAACCTGATCCGCGCCGGATGATGATCGAGCGCTACCCCGCTGGTTTGTTCAGCGAGGCGGAACTGGACGCGTTGTGGGATGTGATGGAAGGATAAAAAGAAGAACAAAGGATTGATGAAAGCGCTGCCGGGAGGGCGGCGCTTTTTTATGGGAGAAGGTTTTCGCGACCACTGAAGATCAAAATGTGGGAGCGGGCTTGCTCGCGAAGACGGTGTGTCAGTCAACGGATATGTTGAAGCTGAAGGCCCCTTCGCGAGCAAGCCCGCTCCCACAGGATTGATGTGGACCCAACAACCGTGGCCAGTGTTTAGAAGCTGTAGGTCCCGGTCACCACCAGGCTGCGCGGCGCACCCGGCTGGATCTGATACTGGCTGGTGGCCGACGCGTAATAGGTCTTGTCGCTGATGTTGTTCAACGCCGCGCGCAAATCCCAATCCTTCTGCCGGAACCCGGCCAAGGCATCCCAACGCCCATAACCTGGCAGGACGGTGGTGTTGAGGTTATCGGCATAACGCTCGCCCACCAGGGTCAGACCGGTTTCTGCGTACCAGCCCATCTCGGGCTTCCAGGTCAGGAACAGACTGCCGTTGTGCTTGGCCACGTTGCTGATGCGTTTGCCTTCAAAACCGTTGTTGTCCTTGACGACGGTCGCGTCCTGCACACCCACGCCACCGCGCACATACCAGTTGCCACCGAGCTTGCCGGTGCCGGTCAGCTCGATGCCACGGGAGCGTTGCTCGCCGGTGAGCAAGGTAATGGTCGGGTTGAGCGGATCGCTGGTGCGGCGGTTGTAGAGTTCCAGTTCGTAGATCGCCAGGGTGGTGCTCAAGCGATCGTCGAGCCAGTCGCTCTTCACGCCGATTTCCTTCTGCTTGGTCAGCTCCGGGCTCAAGTCGTTGCTATTGCCGGCCACGCCCGGCGTGATGCCGATCAAGCCGCCGCCCACCGGGGAAAACGTCTTGGTCCAGGAGGCGTAGAAGGAATGATTCTGCAGCGGTGTCCAGACGATGCCTACGCGAGGGCTGGTGCTGTGGCTGTCGCGATCTTCGGAAATGTCCCGCAGCTTTTTGGTCGACTCGATGTCGAAGGTGTCGTAACGCAACCCGGCCAGCAGTTGCCATTGATCGTTCAGGCGCAGTTGGTCTTGCACGTACACCGCGCGGCTTTCGACTTCGGTGTGGTTGTCGCTGGACACCTGCATGCGCCCGGTGTGGCGCAAATCGCGGTTCGGGTTGTACAGGTCCAGTGCGGGTACGGGAGAGCTGCCGGCCCCTGAGGTGGCGGCGTTGTACAACTTCGGATCGCGGCGCTGGCTGCCGATCTCGATACCGGTCAGCAAGCGATGCTCAAGGCCGAAAGTGTCGAAACCACCTTCCAGTTCGACGTTGTTGAACACGTTGCGGGTGGTCAGGTCTTGTTGCCAGTGCTGGCGAGTGACCTTTTGTGTCGCCGGGGTGTAGCCCGTCAGGTAGGTGTTATCGAAATCGCTGTCGAGTTTGAACACGCCCAAGGTATGGCGCAGTTGCCAGTTATCGCTCAGTTCATAACTGAGTTTCGAGCGTAGGGATTGCGACTTGTCGTCGATGAAATCGTGATCGTTGCCGTAGGTCGTATCCCGTCCGACATCTGCCGGACGTCCGTTTACACCGGGAACGCCGCGATCCGGCGTACGGTTGTAGCGGCTGTATTCGTACTGCACCAGCCAGTTCAGGTCCGGCGTCAGTTGCCAGCTCATGGACGGCGCGAACAGTTGGCGGTTGCCGCTGACGCCGTCGCGGAAGCTGTTCTCATCCATGTTGCCCATGTTCAGGCGCAGGCTGATGTTCTCACTCGGGTCGGTGCTGAGGTCGGCATAAAGGCTGCGCAAATCTTCACTGCCGCCCTGGGCCTCAATGGTCGAGCGCCGACCGAATTCCGGCAGCTTGCTGACGCGGTTGACGATCCCGCCCTGGCTGCCACGGCCATACAACACGGCGGCCGGGCCCTTGAGCACTTCGATGCGTTCGATGTTGTGCAAGTCGCGCACGTATTGGCTGTCGTCACGGATGCCGTCGAGGTAGAAATCGTTGCTGGCGTCGAAACCACGGATGCGCAGGCTGTCGAATCGGGTGTCGGCGCCGCTGCTGACGTTGGGAATGCCGCTGAGTGCGGTGCCCAGGTCGTTGGTGCCGTAATCCACGACGTTAGCGGTTTTTATCGAATCGATGGCTTGCGGCACATAGCGCACTGGCGTGGCGGTGCGCGTGGCGGTGCTGGTTGCTTTCACCCGTGGGTCGTCGGCTTCAGCCGTTTCGGCGCTGATGGATGTTTCGGGTAAAACGGTGGTCGCGGCACCGGCGAAACCGGCAGACAACAAAGCAGAAAAGCTAAGGGTAACGGGCGTTAAGCGGAACGGGGCAGGCATCTGAAGCGCATCCGAAAGGGGGAAGGAATTCGAGGGTGCGAATGGTAATGCTTGCTATTTACTTCCGTTAATTATTCCTGAGAAGTTCCTCTGATTGATTGTTTCAACTTGTGTCGAGGTTGATACCGTCACGCGGTAAAGGAATTCGACCGATTCATGAAACAGACTGAACGCCATTCCGGCGTTTTTCCGAAACGGTCTGAGGGCTAGGCTGCCGGCATCGATTTTTCCTACATTTTCGCCGGAGCTTTCCTATGAACCTTCACTACATTTACGACCCGTTGTGCGGCTGGTGCTACGGCGCCAAACCGTTGGTGAAAGCGGCTCAGGCCGTATTGCCAGTGATCGTCCACGGTGGCGGCATGATGAGCGGAGCCAACCGCCAGACCGTTTCGCCACACCTGCGCAACTACGTGATGCCCCACGACCGGCGAATCGCCGAGTACACCGGCCAGCCGTTTGGTGAGGCGTATTTCGAAGGATTGCTGCGCGATGAAACGGCGGTCTTCGATTCCACTCCACCCATCGCTGCCGTGCTGGCCGCCGAACAGATGGCTGGCCGTGGACTGGAGTTGTTGGGGCGTTTGCAGGCAGCTCACTATGTGGAGGGACGACGCATCGCCGACGAAGCGGTGTTGTGTGAACTCGCGAGCGGTCTCGGTCTTGAACTTCAAGCCTTCCAGAGGGCTTTCGAGCAAGCAGATACCGACGGTCACATCAAGCAAAGCCGCGCACTTCTGGCCAGTGTTGGCGGCCAGGGTTTCCCGACGTTCGTTCTGGAACAGAACGGCCAATTCACGTTGATCGACATCGGCCCGTGGCTGGGCAAGCCAGAAGTCTTCGCGGCCTGGCTGAGGCAATCGCTGCCAGCCCAAGCTTCTTCATCCGGGTTTCAAGCCTGTGGCCTCGACGGCTGCGCCGACTGAATTCGCCTGGGATCGTGCAACGGGCACTCACAAACAAGCCATTTCTTAGAAGATTTTCGCCTAATCTCAGACGATTCATGAAATTGACACATGCTTGAGGGCGCGGATAGGATTCACGCCAACGCCTGTGGCCAACCGCCACGACCCACAAAATAATAAAAGGCCCGCCGCGATTTATCGTGGGCGGGCCTTTTTGTTTCAGGGTGAAAAAAGAGCGCAACAGCGCCATTTCAGCCGTTCGGCACAGCGCGTATCAACCAGTAATAAGGAAAAGAACAAAATGTTGAATAAGCGAATCAGCCTGATCGCTCTGGGGATGTTGAGCGCTACACAGGTCATGGCTAACGACCAGGCCGAATCCAAGGGATTTGTTGAAGACAGCAGCCTCAAAGTGCTGCTGCGCAACGCCTACATCAATCGTGACTACAAAGACGGCAACGCCGACAAATCCGAGTGGGGCCAAGCGGCCATCGGTACGTTCTCGTCCGGTTTCACCCAAGGCACCGTCGGTGTGGGTGTAAATGCTTTAGGTCTGTACGCACTCAATCTGGAGCGCAGTGAAGACCGGAGCGGTGCCCAAGGTATCGACTTCTTCAAGAAGGGTGACAGCGGCAACCCGGCCAACGACCTGTCCAAGGGCGGCGCAGCCGTCAAATTCCGCCTGTCCAGCACCACGCTGACCTACGGCGACCAGATGCCGGAATTGCCGGTGCTGAACTACGACAACTCGCGCCTGCTGCCAGAAAGCTACACCGGCACATTGATCACCTCCAAAGAGATCAAAGGTCTGGTGCTGAATGCCGGTCGCTTCACCGCCGAATCGCGCAAAAGCGCTGAAGGCCGTGACAGTGGCGGCTTGAAGTCGATCAACGTATTGGGCGGTAGCTATCAGTTCACCGAACAGTTCAAAGCTGCGGTCTACGCGTCCGACGTCGAGGACGTGCTGAAGAAGCAATACGTGAACGCCAACTACGTGTTCCCGATCGACAAGGATCAGTCCCTGACCCTGGACTTCAACGGCTACCGCACCAAACTGGACAATTCCTACGTCCGCGAAAACGGTATCACCGGCGACGACAACAAAATCTGGAGCCTGGCAGCGACCTTCGCCACCGGCCCGCACTCGTTCACCCTCGCTCATCAGCGCAGCACCGGCGACAGCAACCTGGGCTACGCCTACGGCGGCTATCAGCGCGATCAAAACCGTGTCGGCGATGGCGGCAACACCATCTACCTGGCCAACTCCTACTGGTCCGACTTCAATGCTGAAGACGAACGCAGCTGGCAGCTGGGCTACGGCCTGGACTTCAGCACCTTCGGCGTTCCGGGTCTGAGCTATAACTTCGCCTACGTGCGCGGTGACAACATCACCACGTCCACCAGCGAGGGCGGCACCGAGCGCGAGATCTTCAACCAGTTCAAGTACGTCGTGCAAAGTGGCCCGGCCAAAGACCTGAGCGTGAAGTTGCGCAGCTCGATCCTGCGTGTGTCGCAGAAATCCAGCGAGTACAACGTCAGCGGTAATGAAGTGCGTGTGTTCGTGGATTACCCGATCAATATCTTCTGATGATCGCGTGAGTTGCTAAACGCTCTAAAAAAATCCCGACTGGCTCGGGGTTTTTTTTTGCTGTTTTAGGGTGAAAACGTTCTAAAAGCGCTTTTTTTGGCATAAAAACGTCGATTCAAGCGATCTTTTTATGGCGCTTCAAGCAACGCTTGAGATGCCTGAAATTCTTTCTCATGGGACGGAAATCCTGCACCTAATAGATTAGGCCGCTCAATGCAGCGGAGACTAGTAATGATCGTTTTAAACAGAGAAGTTGGCGAATCGCTACGGCGCGACAAATTTGTCAACGTCCAGGGTGGTGACTTCAATCTCTACGGTCATTTCGCCGACTTCGTCCGACTGACCAGAAGTTGGGAAAACATGGAGCCGGACAGCTACTACGGCCAGGCCGAATCCGGTATGCGTTTCCGTCGCTACAGTGACTTCGAATACAACCCGGTGACCCGCGAGTTGAAGCAGCTGGAACACCGTGCCTATGTGCAGTCCAAGGCCAACAACAGCTACGTCGGCGGAATGGTTCGCCACTTCCAGGACTTCTCCGATGAAGTGATTAATTCGCCGGTGATGCGCAGCCTCATCGACATCGACTTTGAGGTGTACAAAAACGTCCTGCCGCCGGAGTTGCACGATGAAATCTGGCAATGCCAGATCCATCAGATCCGCATCGAGATCAAGCCGGGCAAACAACTGGAAATTACCCCTGAAGGCATCCATTGCGATGGTTATCCGTTCAGCGGTGTGCACTTCTGGGGGCGCAACAATGTGGAGGGCGCCGAGAGTCGTCTCTATAGCGCTCATGAAGAGCAATTGGCGTCGACGACGTATCAGGAAATCCTCGACACCACCTTCTTCCTCGATCGCGATATGCGCCACTACGTGACCCCTGCGCGCAATGTCCACTCCCACGACATGGCGTACCGGCAAATCCTGGCGATTTCTTTCTCGCGGCCCGGGACCGCTTTCGACATTGTTCGCTGAACAGCTCGACCTCATGGACAGCGCCTCGGCATCGGTGATGCTGTGGCGGGCCAATGCCAAGGATGCGCTGCGCCTGGAGCGCTTTTTCCGGCAGTTCGACGAAGTGTCGTTCTGCGAATGGCAGGACGCCAAATGCCTGCGTGGTGTGTTGGTGCAGAAGACCACCACCGCGTACCTGGCGCTCGACCTCAGTGGCGAAGTGGTCGGCGCGGTGCTGGGCGGCATGCTCGGCAGTCGCGGCACCATCAACCATTTGGCCGTGAGCCCGCAATATCGCGCCCAAGGCGTGGGCCAGCGTTTGGTGGAAGCGGCCTCGGCGGACATGAAGCGCGTCGGTGTGCTGCGGATGTTCCTGTTCGTCGACGATGCTAACCTTGCCGGCAAGCGATTTTGGACTGCCCAGGGTTTTTGCGAGCCGCGTGGCGAAACGACCTTTGAGAGGGACCTATGAATGAGACGTCCAGCAGCCAGCCGCTGATGGTCGAGCCGCAGCCTTCGCGCACCTTTGCAGAAGCCAGCCCGGTGGTGGCCGGTTACTTCACGGTGTCGTTTGTGTTTGGTTTGATGGCCGTCAACGCCGGGTTGCCCGTGTGGTTGCCGGTTGCGATGTGCCTGTTCGTGTATGCCGGAGCTTCGCAGTTCGCCGCGTTGGCGCTGATCTCCAGCGGCGCTTCGCTGACCACGATTATCCTCACCACGTTTTTGATCAACGCGCGGCACATGCTGATGTCGGTCTATATGGCCAAGGCGTTGCGGGCGTTGGGGCTCAGTCGTTTTGAACGTTGGTGTTATGCCGGCGGACTGACCGATGAATCGTTCGCTTTCCACAGCGTGAAACTGGGCAGCGGCGCGCCGGTCAACGTGCGTTACCTGATCGGCTTCAACCTGTTCTGTCACACCTCGTGGGTGATCGGCGGTTTGCTCGGGGCGATTTGCGCGCAGTACGCTTCGCACTTGATCAAATATCAACTCGACTACGCCCTGACCGCGATGATGCTCTACGTGCTGGTGTCGCTGTGCAACACCCGCAACAAGCTGATCGCCGCTGCGGCCGCCGTCGCCTGCATGGGCGCCTTGAGCCTGGTCGGCAGCTCGCCGTTCAACGTGTTTATCGCCACATTCGTGGGTTGCGGGGTGGGTGTATGCCTGACCAAACGTTCCTGATCCTGGTCGTCGTGCTGATGATGGCCGTGACTTTCCTGCCGCGCGCGCTGCCGTTGCAGGTGAACACCGACCATTGGCCGCCCTTCGTCGCGCGGGCACTGGAATACCTGCCAGTGGCGATCGTCGCTGCGATCAGCCTCACGCCCTTGTTGATCAAGGACCAGCATGTGCAGCTCGATCGCCCGGAATTCTATGCCGCGATTCCGACGTTGTTATGTGCGTATTTCAGCAAAAACCTCTTTCTCAGTGTGGCGGTTGGGACGGCTGCGTACATTGCGCTCGGCTCGTTCATGTAGGCGCAGATCGACCACGTCGCTCAGTGCCTGGCCGGACAACTCAGGGTTATTGACCGCCAGCTGCACTTCGAGGAAATCCTCGAAATCCGGGAAAATGGTCAAGCCGTTACGCTGGGCGGCTTCGCGGGACACCATGCCGATGCCGTCCATTTGCGGGATCAGCGACAAGGTCAGGGTTTCGCTGCAGGAGTAAATCGTCCGTTGGCCGGTTTCGTAATTGCCCAGCCCCGCGTCGAGAAAGCGCAAGAAGCTGTGGGAATACGGACAATCGTCCGCCGGACGAACCTGAAGCTTGTCGCCCAGCATCACCAGTGGATCGTTCTCCTGGCCGCAGTGCGCACCGACCACCTGAACGTGTACGTCCGGCAGCAAAATACTGGGTAACCCCGGTTTTTGGGGCCCGATCAACACGGCCAGGTCGAAATCTTCATTCTTCAGCTTGCTGAGGTTTTCCATCGACTCGGCGTAGGAGAATTCCAGTTGATGATCTGGAAACACCTCAAACAGGCGCCCGATCATTCGCCGATTGAAGTCCTCCGACAGCGTGGTATTCAGCGCCACCTTCAGCGTGCGCTGACCGGGCACCTTTAACGCAGCGACTTTCTCTTCCATCTGCCGCGTGGCGACCAGGACCTTGTCGATATAAGGCGTGAGCTGCGTGCCCTGCGCCGTCAGGGTCAAGCCCTTGTTGGAACGTCGAAACAGGCGAAAACCAAACTGCTCTTCGACCTTGTTCAACTGCGCGGCCAACGCCTGCACCGTCAAACAGGAATGCTCTGCCGCCGCCGACAACGAGCCAGTCTGCACAATGCGCATGAGGTTGCGTAAGGTTCTGCTATCCATGGGGTAATGCCCTCTAAAGTGGGCTGGCAATTGTTGTGTACTTAGCGGCCGATCCTGCGCCTATGCCGGCTATATTCCTGCACCTGAGCATAGTTGTCGCGGGTTTAGTAGCGAATTGATTCCGCAGCCGATGGCTGGAGGCTTACACAGGATCGGGGTTTTTTGTGATAGGAGAGTGATTGGGGTCAAAAAAGGTGCTTGGGGCGGGGGCTGATCAGGCTATTTTTCCGGGCGGTACCGGTAGTCACCGTGGTGATCAAGAGCGCAGGCTAATGCGGCCTCATGGGCCGCATCGAAGACAGTGTCGCGGAGCAAAGGGAAACGAGACGGTTATCGAGCGCCACAACAGCTTGCGCCCGGACTGGCGGAGATATCGGTGAGCGGCGCATTCCCTGATACGTATTCCCATTCGATTCTTAGTACTTTCAGCCTTTCCTGAATATCTTCTTCTTTTAACACCGTACTTTTTGCCTTCAGGTACTCCATTTTCCTTCTCAGCTTTCCATAATGACTTGCTGTGGCGCGGTGTTGTTCGGCTCTCTCCGAAAATCTTGAGAATGAAACAATGCCTGACAACACGGCGGATATAACGCTCAAAGCGACCAGCGACCACTTGAACCAATCCTTTGCGTCGGCAAGCACTAATGCCGTAACAATGACAGTGCTAATTATTAGTGCGATACCCGTATAAGCTGACTTGTTATAGAGACGCTCTGACATGGTGTAGTGCCCACGCTGGGCGCTGACCAGTCTTTGAAGCCAATCGTTGATGATTTCACTGAAGTCCGTGCGATTTGTGCAGGTCGATGTCTCGGGAGTATCTATAGGGTCAGCTGTTTTTACGCACATACAACAATATCCATATAGTGTGGGGGAACCAGATTAGTTGATGAATAGAAAATGTGCCACTAAATGGCCATATAT
This sequence comes from Pseudomonas sp. dw_612, assembly GCF_018449725.1. Lineage (GTDB taxonomy): Bacteria > Pseudomonadota > Gammaproteobacteria > Pseudomonadales > Pseudomonadaceae > Aquipseudomonas. The sequence goes on from NZ_JAAVVC010000030.1 coordinate 53,468, forward strand.
TGCTGTTTTTTCGAATATGGAACAAGAGGGCAGTGAGGTTTGATGTTTTGGTATTACGGGAAGGCATTGCGCCGATGGCCGGTTTCGTCGCGCTATAAATTGCGTTTAATCCTGAGCTGAATCAAGCGGTGGCACCAAGTCCTGCCTTTGAAATCGCGGTATTTCGTCGTACGCTTGCGAATAAAAATCACACAATAATTCATATCCGTACTAATCTGATTTCAAGACATCGCTACCCATAGGAGGCCCGTCATGCCTGCCTCATCCCCAGCCCAAACCCCGCAGCAACAGCTCGACTCGCCCGAAGCCGGCCGGGTCGCGCTCAAGTTCTTCTTCAACCTCATGGAACGTTGGGGCTGCAGCGCCGAGCAACAACGCACCTTGCTGGGCAAAGTCGGCAACACCACGTTCTACAAGTACAAACACCTACCGCCCAACATTCGTTTGCCCCACGACACCCTGGAGCGTATTTCCTACCTGATGGGCATCCACAAAGCGCTAAGTATCATCTTCAGCAATAGCCGCGAGCGCGCTTACACATGGGTCAGCAGCCCGAACACCGCTGCGCCGTTCAATGGCCAAACGGCTTTGGATTACATGCTCGTGGGTCGCGTGGTGGACATCGCCGATGTGCGCCGCTACCTCGACGGAGTGCGCGGTTGATGGCGCCGGAACTGGCTGATGCGCAGTGGCCGCGGGCCTATCGGATCGTTAACAGCTGCTTTCCGCCGATCTCGTTGTTTGAAGACGTGCTTGATCCGGAAGACTTGCCGACCGCTTATGCGCTTGAAGCGCTGACCAATGATCGGTTGATGGAAGAGGCCGGCGTGCTTTCCCGTGTGCGACCTGAAGATCGAATCTCCGGGCCTGGCTCTACGCCGGTCATGGCTGCGTTTACTCACATCGGCAAAACCAGTCGCTTTACGGATGGCACGTTTGGCGTCTACTACGCGGCCAGTAGCCAAGCGGCAGCGATTGCCGAAACGAGTTATCACCAGGAACGTTTCCTCGCTGCGACCAATGAGCCGGACCTTGAATTGACCATGCGCACTTACGTCAACAAAGTCGTCAAACCGCTGCACGACATTCGGCAGAACTATCCGCATCTTCATGATCCGGACCCGACTGCCTATGGCCCCTCTCAGGCCTTTGCCCGGCAATTGCGCGAAACGCTGTCGTGGGGATTGCTCTACAGCAGTGTTCGCTTGCCTGGGCATGAATGTGTTGCCGCGTTTCGACCGCCAGCGGTGTCGATTCCGAAGCAGGGGAAGCATATTCGGTATGTTTGGAGTGCGAGCAGTCGGCGGATTTCGTTTGTGTTTGAGGTGAGTGAGGTTTGAGCGGGAAGGCTCAAATTGTTAGAACTTGAGTCTGGATTGGCCGGTTGCTAATCGTTTTTATGCAAAATGTCGGTTTTGTAATCGTTTTTGAGCATCTGAAATCGTTTTTATGTGGTTGATTGAGCTTTTGGAACTCAAAAAACCGTTAGCGAATTCAATTCAAGCTGTCCTTAATAATCGTTTTTATGCACTTATGCCGAAAAATAATCGTTTTTATGCAGAGAAAATTGATTTTGAGCGTTACTCTCCATTTGTAAGGCTTTTTAATTTGGCCGAGCTTTTCAAAGGAGTGTGACCGTGAGCGAGTTTCCCGCAGACCCTATCGGTGCAGCCTGGCTAGCGACGACATTCGCAGTCTTGCCGATGGCGAGGCTGCCAGTGTTAAGTCAGGTCGGTAGTCGGCGGTTCACTCAGGTTGAGGATGGGTTTCGTCTTGAGACTTACCCGGAAAATATGCGCCCGGATCCGGACCTCGCCTCCCATCTGCAATTTCACCTGCGGCATGAAGTCTTAAACCTTGAGTTTCTGACCCGACTGTTTACGAAGCTCGGCCCTTCATCGGTGCAGGGTTGGTTGGATGCCGAGCCTACGGGTCAATATGCGCGCAAGGCAGCTTTCTTGTTCGAGTGGCTCACTGGTCAGCAGTTGCAAGTGCCAGATCGAATAGGTGGTAACTACGTCGATGTTATCAACGCCGATCTGATGGTAGCCGCTTCACCTGAAGAAGCGGTGAAAGTCCCGCGTTGGCGAGTGAATGACAACCTTCCAGGCACGAGCTACTTTTGCCCAACCGTCGTCAAGACAGAGGCCGTCAAATCAGCCGCCAACCTCGATGTTCCGCAGCTCTTTGGTCAGCTGACCGCAGAGTTTGGCGAAGCGCTTCTGCTCCGTGCGGCGGCGTGGATGACGCTCAGGGAAAGCAAAGCGAGCTTCGCCATTGAAGGGGAGGCGGATAGTTCGACTCGTATCCAGCGTTTCGCCGATGTCATGGCAAGACGCACCGGCCAGGGCGAACTGCCACTCACCGACGCAACACTGGCGGAGATGCAAAAAGAAATCTTGGGAGACGTCACAACACTGACACGCCTGGGAATTCGCCAGTCCCCCGTTTTTGTTGGCGAGACGGTGCGCTATCAGGAAATTGTCCACTACGTCGCTCCGCCCGAGGTTGACCTGGAGCGAATGCTGGAAGGTATTCGCGTATTTCTGAATCGCACAAAGGGGCAATCGCCAGTCATGCGTAGCGCCGTAACTGCGTTCGCTTTTGTCTATATCCATCCGTTGGCCGACGGCAACGGCCGGGTCCATCGCTTTCTGATCAACGATATTTTGCGTCGTGATGGCGCCATTCCAGACACGGTGATTCTTCCGATTTCAGCCGTTATCACCGACGACTCTGCGGAGAGGCGCCTGTATGACAGCGTGCTGGATCAGGTTTCAAAACCGCTGATGCAGGGCGTACGAGACCAGGTCGCGTTTGCCAGTACTCGTACGCAGTATCCGGACGGCGTGGTCTCAAATATTGAATTCACCGGCCAGGATCAGGCCCGTCCCGTGTGGCGTTACCCGAACCTGGGGCCGCATGTGGTTTTCATGTCCAACGTCATTCGCCGTACCATTACCGAACAGATGCGTGAAGAGTCGCGCTATCTACGCAGCCACATAAGGGCCAGGCAGGCCATCAAGGAAGTCGTTGAGATGCCTGATCATCAGGCTGATCGGCTCTTGCGATCCATGGAACAGAACGAAGGCAAGTTGAGCAACGTATTGGCGAAGGAAATGCCAGTGCTGACAAGGCCGGAAGTCTGGTCCGCCATTACTGAAGCGGTAGCTCAGTCTATGCGAGAGGAAGAGCCGATAGACAGTAGCGTGAGTGATCGCTACCACCCCACTCAGCCAGTGGGCAGATAACGGACTTATGCAAAAAAGCCCCGAGTGATTCAGGGCTTTTTTATG
>NZ_JAAVVC010000031.1 GCF_018449725.1 Pseudomonas sp. dw_612
CTTTTAAAAGGCCTCGAAAGTTCACCCTCGCCAGCTCTGTAGGCCGACTCTGTAGCGAAACTTCCCATTCTCGATCCCCTTTGTAAGGGGCTCGCGTTGAAGCGGATAAACAAGGCAAGATTTAGACCATGGCGTTGCGCTATCACCCACTCTTCGATGAACGTCGAGGTCGTTAGCAGGCTAAGGGGATGGCGCTGCTGCACTGAAAAATGGCACATTGACGCACCTGCCCGTGTGCACCCTCTGTTGTACGGAAATTCTCATGGCTATCAGCAATGCCCAGACCGGCGCTACGCCGGCATCCGCGACCCCGCAAACCAGTCCTTTAGTGATGCGTATCATCGGCGCGGTGGCGCTGGCGCACTTGATCAATGACTTGATTCAGTCAGTGCTGCCGTCGATTTATCCGATGCTCAAGGCCAACTATGGCCTGACATTCACCCAGGTCGGCCTGATCACCCTGACATTCCAACTGACGGCCTCGCTGCTGCAGCCGTGGGTCGGTTACTACACCGATCGCCATCCCAAACCTTGGCTGTTGCCGGCCGGGACGGTGTGCACGCTGATCGGCATTCTGATGATGTCAGTGGTCGGCACTTTTCCATTGATTCTGCTGGCGGCGGGATTGATCGGCATCGGTTCCTCGACCTTTCACCCGGAAGCTTCTCGCGTGGCGCGACTGGCCTCGGGCGGGCGCTTCGGCTTGGCGCAATCGACCTTCCAGGTCGGCGGTAACGCGGGTTCGGCGTTCGGCCCATTGCTGGCGGCGGCGATCATCATTCCCTACGGCCAGGGCCATGTCGCGTGGTTCGGGTTGTTCGCGGTGTTTGCGCTGTTCGTGCTCTACCGTATCAGCCGCTGGTACGCCAACCACTTGAACCTGTTCAAGCTCAAGCAAGGTCAGGCGGCCACCCACGGCTTGTCGAAAAACCGGGTGATCAGCGCGCTGGTGGTGCTCGGGTTGCTGGTGTTCTCCAAGTATTTCTACATGGCGAGTTTCACCAGTTACTTCACCTTCTACCTGATCGAGAAGTTCGACCTGTCGGTGGCCAGTTCACAGCTGCACTTGTTCCTGTTCCTGGGCGCGGTGGCGGCGGGGACGTTCTTCGGTGGGCCGATTGGCGACAAGATCGGGCGTAAGGCGGTGATCTGGTTCTCGATCCTCGGCGTTGCGCCGTTCACCCTGATCCTGCCCCATGTCGACCTGTTCTGGACCAGCATCCTCAGCGTGGTCATCGGCTTCATCCTGGCCTCGGCGTTTTCCGCCATCGTGGTGTACGCCCAGGAATTGGTGCCGGGTAATGTCGGGATGATTGCCGGGGTGTTCTTCGGCTTGATGTTTGGTTTCGGCGGGATTGGCGCGGCGCTGCTGGGGCATCTGGCGGATGTCCACGGGATTGAATACGTGTACTTCCTGTGTTCGTTCCTGCCGCTGTTCGGGGTGTTGGCGATCTTGTTACCGCGTACCAAAAAGGCCTGAACCCACACCATTCCCCCTGTGGGAGCGGGCTTGCTCGCGAAGGCGGTTTAACATTCAACGATGATGTTGACTGACACACCGCCTTCGCGAGCAAGCCCGCTCCCACAGTTGTTCGGTGGTGTGGCACAGGATTATTTCAGGGACAAAAAAGCCGCGTATCAAACGCGGCTTTTTCTTGGGCAGGTGCTTCGTGCGAAGACTTAGACGTTGAAACGGAAGTGCATCACGTCGCCGTCTTTCACGATGTAGTCCTTGCCTTCCAGACGCCATTTACCGGCTTCTTTGGTGCCGGCTTCGCCCTTGTACTGGATGAAGTCGTCGTAGGCGATGACTTCGGCGCGGATGAAGCCTTTTTCGAAGTCGGTGTGGATCACACCAGCGGCTTGTGGTGCGGTGGCACCGACGCGCACGGTCCAGGCGCGGACTTCTTCGACACCGGCGGTGAAGTAGGTCTGCAGGTGCAGCATCTCGTAGCCGGCGCGGATCACGCGGTTCAGGCCAGGTTCTTCGAGGCCCAGGGCTTCGAGGAACATGTCTTTCTCTTCGCCGTCATCCAGTTCGGCAATTTCCGCTTCGATCTTGTTGCAGACCGGAACCACCATGGCGCCTTCTTCTTCGGCGATGGCTTTGACGATGTCCAGCAGCGGGTTGTTCTCGAAACCGTCTTCAGCGACGTTGGCGATGTACATGACCGGCTTGGTGGTCAGCAGGTGGAAGCCACGAACCACTGCTTTATCGTCGGCGCCCATGTTCTTCATCAAGGTGCGCGCTGGCTTGCCGAGGGTGAAGTGAGCGATCAATTGCTCCAACAGGCCTTTCTGGACTACGGCGTCCTTGTCGCCACCCTTGGCGTTGCGCGCGACTTTCTGCAGTTGTTTCTCGCAGCTGTCGAGGTCGGCGAAGATCAGTTCCAGGTCGATGATTTCGATGTCGCGTTTCGGGTCGACGCTGTTGGAGACGTGAATCACGTTCTCGTCTTCGAAGCAGCGGACCACGTGGGCGATGGCATCGGTTTCACGGATGTTGGCCAGGAACTTGTTGCCCAGGCCTTCACCTTTCGAGGCGCCGGCAACCAGGCCCGCGATGTCGACGAATTCCATGGTGGTCGGCAGGATGCGTTTTGGATTGACGATGGCTGCCAGGGCTTCCAGGCGCGGATCCGGCATCGGCACGATACCGGTGTTCGGCTCGATGGTGCAGAAGGGGAAGTTCTCGGCCGCGATCCCGGATTTGGTCAGGGCGTTGAATAGGGTGGACTTGCCGACGTTAGGCAGGCCGACGATGCCGCAATTGAATCCCATGGTGTTTTCCCCGAGGAGTGAGTCAGGCCTTCTGGCTGTGCAGGTTTTTCATCGCGCGGTTCCATTCCCCGGCGAGGATATCCGGCAGCACGCCGAGGGCAAAGTCGATGCTGGCATCGAGTTTTTCCTGTTCGGCGCGTGGCGCACGACCCAGGACGAAATTTGAAACCATACTGGCAACGCCCGGGTGGCCAATGCCAAGCCGCAAGCGATGAAAGGTATTCTGATTGCCCAGTTGCGCGATGATGTCGCGCAACCCGTTGTGACCGCCATGGCCGCCGCCCTGCTTGAGCTTGGCAACGCCCGGAGGCAGGTCGAGTTCGTCATGCGCCACGAGGATTTCTTCAGGCGTGATGCGGAAGAAGCCAGCGAGTGCCGCGACGGCCTGGCCGCTGCGGTTCATGTACGTGGTGGGAATCAGCAGACGAACATCCTGACCCTGATGCGAATAGCGCCCGGTCAGGCCGAAATATTTGCGATCCGCCACAAGGTTTACGCCTTGTGCGTTCGCGATGCGCTCAACAAAAAGGGCCCCTGCGTTATGCCGGGTCTGTTCGTATTCAGCGCCTGGATTTCCCAGGCCAACGATCAGTTTGATGGCAGTCACGATAGGGGCCCTTCCTTGGAGTGGTGGATAACATCGCCGCAATCAGGGAGTGCGGCGAAAGTGGACGACAAGTGCTCATTTACCATTATGTAAACTCCGCGTTCTCGCCCGCTTTCTCGCTACGTTCTAGTCCGCGATGTTTCCGGTCACTCCGGCGAACAGAGTGAAATTACTCTGCTGCGCCTTCTTCGGTAGCTTCTGGAGCAACACGTGGAGCGTGGACGTTGGCAACAGCCTTGTCATCACCGTGTGCCAGAGCAACAAACTCAACGCCTTTAGGAGCTTTGAGGTCGGACAAGTGAATGATCGAGCCGACTTCGGCGTTAGCCAGGTCAACTTCGATGAATTCAGGCAGGTCTTTTGGCAGGCAGGTCACTTCGATTTCCGAAACAACGTGCGAAACTTCGCCGCCTTTCTTGATCGGGGTTTCTTCACCAACAAAGTGCACAGGCACGATAGCGGTCAGTTTCTGGCCGGCTACTACGCGTACGAAGTCAGCGTGCAGCACGTGGCCTTTGGCCGGGTGACGCTGCAGGGCTTTGATGATGACGTTCTGCTTGGTGCCGCCAACGTTCAGCTCGATGATGTGGCTGTAGGCCGCTTCGTTTTCGAGCAGTTTGGCAACTTCTTTAGCCAGCATGCTGATGGATTCAGGGGCTTTTTCGCCACCGTAAACTACAGCTGGAACCAGGCTTGCGAGACGACGCAGGCGGCGGCTCGCACCTTTCCCCAGGTCGGAACGCACTTCAGCATTCAGAGTAAAATCGTTCATGTTGTATCTCCAAAATAACCACATTCGCCCCAGCGGTTGCGACCAGCGCTAAAGGCGATATGGGCAAAAAAGCCCCGCCCCGACAGGAATGCCGGGGCGGGGCGCTTTTCGTCAACGAGACATTCGAGAAGGGCAGGGCCCTTAGCGGAACATCGCGCTGATCGATTCTTCATTGCTGATGCGGCGGACCGCCTCGGCAACTACCGGCGCGATATCCAGTTGACGAATACGCGAGCAGGCTTGAGCAGCAGCGGACAACGGGATGGTGTTAGTCACCACCAGTTCGTCCAGCATGGAATTTTCAATGTTTTCGATCGCCCGACCGGACAGCACAGGGTGTGTGCAGTAGGCGAAAACCTTGGCAGCGCCATGCTCTTTCAGGGCCTTGGCCGCGTGGCACAGAGTGCCGGCGGTATCGACCATGTCATCGACCAGAATACAGGTACGCCCTTCGACATCACCGATGATATGCATCACTTCAGAGTGATTGGCTTTCTCACGGCGTTTGTCGATGATCCCGAGATCCACGCCCAGGGATTTGGCAACAGCCCGTGCACGCACGACGCCGCCAATGTCCGGGGACACGATCATCAGGTTTTCGAAGCGCTGATCTTCAATGTCATCCACCAATACCGGGGAGCCGTAGATGTTATCTACCGGAATATCGAAGAAACCCTGGATTTGGTCAGCATGCAGATCAACCGTGAGAACACGATCGATGCCGACTACGGTAAGCATGTCAGCAACGACTTTCGCGCTGATAGCCACACGTGCGGAACGCGGACGGCGATCCTGACGGGCATAACCAAAGTAAGGAATAACAGCAGTGATACGAGTAGCCGAGGAGCGGCGGAAGGCATCAGCCATCACTACCAGTTCCATCAGGTTATCGTTGGTCGGAGCGCAAGTCGGCTGAATAATGAAGACATCTTTACCGCGGACGTTTTCATTGATCTCGGCTGTAATTTCGCCGTCGGAAAACTTGCCGACAGAGATGTCACCGAGAGGGATATGCAGCTGACGTACAACACGCCGAGCCAGATCGGGGTTAGCGTTCCCCGTAAAGACCATCATCTTGGACACGCGCAGTACCTGAAGGCTGAGGGTAACCTGGATGAGTATAGGAAAATGGCAGGGGCGGCTGGATTCGAACCAACGCATGGCAGGATCAAAACCTGCTGCCTTACCGCTTGGCGACGCCCCTGTATCTGTTGCAACGATTACCCAGTAATCGGTTCCTTTAGAGCAGATTTTGCAGCTTGCGATGCAACATCGAAACGTTGCTTCCTTTTGCTACAAACCCTGTAAGGGTCTCTGTAAGAAGGGCCGAGACTTTATCAGCTTCAGCTTTGCTTGGGAAGCCCCCAAACACACAACTTCCAGTGCCGGTGAGTTTTGCTTCGGTAAATTTACCTAACAAATTCAATGCGTTACGTACCTCTGGATAACGCCTTGCTACTACCGGCAAGCAGTCATTACGACTGTTTCCCTTGGGAACGGGGCGCACTTTAATGGGAGAAGAGTTACGTGTCAACAAAGGATCTGAAAAAATTTCTGCTGTACTTACAGATACTTGCGGCACGAGCACGAGATACCACGGTTCTTCGGGGTCTACAGGGGTGAGTTTCTCCCCGACACCCTCGGCAAAAGCGGCGTGTCCACGGACAAAAACCGGGACGTCGGCGCCCAGCGTCAGGCCCAGCACGGCTAGCTGATCCTCGTCCCAGCCCAGCTGCCACAGGTGATTGAGGCCGAGCAATGTCGTCGCGGCATTTGAGCTGCCGCCGCCGATTCCACCGCCCATGGGCAGGATTTTATCGATCCAGATGTCGATGCCGAGGGCGCAACCGGATTGCGCCTGGAGCTTTTGCGCCGCTCGAACAATCAGGTTGCTGTCGTGGGGAACACCCTCGAATTCGGTGTGCAAACGAATCACACCGTCGTCGCGAACGGCGAAGGTGATTTCATCACCGTAATCGAGAAACTGAAAAATCGTCTGCAACTCGTGATAACCGTCTTCACGGCGCCCAAGAATGTGCAGCATCAGATTGAGCTTGGCCGGCGAGGGCAGCGTCAAGCGCGGAGCCGTCATGTTCACTGCCCCAGTTTGCGTGGTTGCCATTCCTTGATCACCAGCGTGACATCAAGGTCGGTGCCGTGCAGTTTGATCCGCTCGGGCAGCCAATAGCCGTTTTGTTCGGCATAGCTCAGGTATTCGACCTGCCAGCCATCCTGCTCGAGGTTGGCCAGATGGCTGTCGGCGTCCAGGGTCAGGCGGCTTTTGCTGTCCGGAGCCGGGAGCCCGCGAACCCACCAGGCCAGGTTGGACACTGGCAACTTCCAGCCCAGTTGTTCTTCGAGCAAGGCTTCAGGAGAGGTTGCGTCATAGCGGCCCTGGTTGGCGACTTCCAGCGAGACCTTGCCGGGACGTCCGGTCAGGCGTGCGGCACCGCGGCCCAGTGGGCCGGAGAGGCGGATGTCGTAGTAATCCTGACGCTGCAGCCAGAACAGCGTGCCGCTGCCCGAATCCTTGGGCGCGCGAATACCGATCTTGCCGTTGATCTGCCAGCCGTCGAGGGCGGTCATCTGCTGTTTGTAGGTGTTCCATTGGGCCGGGTTTCCCTGGCCCTGGACCGACTCACGGGCGCCGAAGCCCGCGCAACCGGCGAGCAGGGCAATGAAGCTGAAAACGATAACGTGGCGCAAAAACATAATCTTAAAGAGTCTCTGATCCGGTCAGGCGCTTGATGGTGCCGCGCAGGGTAGGGCTGTCGGGTTGGTCCTTGAGGAACTTGCCCCAGATTTGCTTGGCTTCCCGCTGTTTGCCGTTGGCCCACAGGACTTCGCCCAGGTGAGCGGCGACTTCCTGATCGGGAAAGCGCTCCAGCGCCTGACGCAAGTAGCGCTCGGCTTCATCGAGGTTGCCCAGGCGGAAATTCACCCAGCCGAGGCTGTCGAGAACCGCCGGGTCTTCCGGATTGAGCTGGTGCGCGTGCTCAATCAGGGCCTTGGCTTCTTCGTAACGGGTCGTGCGGTCGGACAGGGTGTAGCCGAGGGCGTTCAGCGCCATGGCATTGTCCGGGTCGCGCTTGATGATCAGGCGCAGGTCTTTTTCCATCTGCGCCAGATCATTGCGTTTTTCCGCGAGCATGGCCCGGGTGTAGAGCAGGTTCAGATCGTCCGGGTATTGTTGCAAGGCTTTCTGCAACACGCCCCAGGCCTTGTCGCCCTGCTTGTTGGCGGACAGGGTTTCGGCTTCGATCAGGTACAGCTGAATCGCGTAATCGGGTTGCGTGTCGCGTTCGACCGCCAATTTGCTTTGGGCCTCGGCGGTCTTGCCGTTGTTCATCAGGATATCGGCCTGGCGCAATTGCGCCGGCAGGTAATCGTTGCCGGGGCCGACCTGGGCGTACTCGATCAGGGCGCCTTGCGGGTCGTTGCGCTCTTCAGCGATACGGCCGAGGTTCAGGTGCGCCGAGTCCACATGGCTTTCCCGGGCAATCAGGTCTTCCAGATAACCCTTGGCCTCGTCCCAGGCCTTGGCTTCCAGGCACACCAGTGCCAGGGAATAACGCAGTTCGTCGTCTTCCGGGTATTGCTGAACCAGGCTGGAGAACTCGACCTTGGCGTCGTCCATGCGGTCCTGCTCAACCAGCATGCGCGCGTAAGTCAGGCGCAGGCGTTTGTCGTCCGGGTATTTCTTGATACTTTTTTGCAGCAGCGGCAGGGCTTCGCTGCCACGGTTGAGTGTTTGCAGCAGGCGCGCCCGCAGCAGAATCGGGGCGATTTCGCCTTCGTCCGGCGGATTGTCTTCCAGCAGGGTCAGCGCGCCTTTGGCGTCGCCGTCCTGTTGCATCAACAAGGCCTTGCCGAAAATCAGCTGGCCGTTGTTCGGATGGCGCTGCAACAAACGGTCAAAACTTTTCATCAGACCGTTGCGAGTGTCCTGGTCGGTATCCGCTGCGGACAGGGCGAGGAAGTCGAAATGCGTGTCGCCCTTGCCCAGCAGGACTTTCTCCATATAGACCATGGAGTCGTCATAGCGCCCGGCGCGCGCCAGTTGCACGGCGGCTGCGCGTTGCGCTTCGAGGTCGTCCGGAGCGTTTTTCGCCCAGATCAGCGCGGTATCCAGGGCGGCCTGATCGGCGCCCAGGTACTCGGCGATGCGGAATGCCCGCTCGGAGACGCCCGGATCCTGCGTGTTGATCGCCTGGGTGACGTAGTTGTCCAGCGCAATGTCGAAACGATTGCGTTGGCCAGCCAGTTCGGCGCTCAACAGACTGAAGACGGTTTCTTCACTGAATGAGCTGTAAACCTTGGGCTTTTCAGGGGCCGGAGTGCTGTCTTCGACCGACGGCGTACCGTCCGGTGAAACGGGTGCCATAGCCTGGCAGCCGCTGAGGAAGACAAAAGCGAGGAGCAACGCGGAAGATCTATTCATATAGGAGAAGGACGACTAACCTGCGGTCGGATCATCATGACACAAGCCTTCGGCCAAACATAACCGAGTCTCAATTGATGCCTTTATAGAGGCAAGTGATTGGGACAATAGTCAGCGGTAGTTGTTCTGTCTGTGTCGAAGTAGGACAATTGCCGGCTTCACGTCACCATCAGCGACCTTGAATGGCCTTCCTTGCACTCGGTATTAACCACAAGACTGCTTCAGTAGACGTCCGCGAGCGCGTGGCCTTTACCCCTGAGCAGCTGGTGGAGGCGTTGCAGCAGCTCTGCCGACTCACCGACAGCCGCGAAGCTGCGATCCTTTCCACCTGCAATCGCAGTGAACTGTATATAGAGCAGGATCACCTTTCGGCGGACATCATCCTGCGCTGGCTCGCCGATTATCACCATTTGAGCCTCGAAGAGCTGCGCGCGAGCGCTTATGTGCACGAAGATGATGCGGCAGTTCGTCACATGATGCGGGTCGCCTCCGGGCTTGATTCGCTGGTGTTGGGCGAGCCGCAGATTCTCGGCCAGATGAAATCGGCATACGCCGTGGCGCGTGAGGCCGGCACCATCGGGCCGCTGTTGGGCCGACTGTTCCAGGCGACGTTCAATGCGGCCAAGCAAGTGCGCACTGACACCGCCATCGGCGAAAACCCGGTGTCCGTGGCGTTTGCCGCGGTCAGCCTGGCCAAGCAGATTTTCAGTGACTTGCAACGCAGCCAGGCCTTGCTCATCGGTGCCGGCGAGACCATCACCCTGGTCGCCCGTCATCTGCACGAGTTGGGTGTGAAGCGCATCGTCGTCGCCAACCGCACCCTGGAGCGCGCCAGCATCCTGGCCGAACAGTTCGGCGCCCACGCCGTGCTGCTCTCGGACATTCCGGCGGAACTGGTGCGCAGCGATATCGTGATCAGTTCGACCGCCAGTCAGTTGCCGATTCTCGGTAAAGGCGCGGTGGAAAGTGCCCTGAAGCTGCGCAAGCACAAGCCGATCTTCATGGTCGACATCGCCGTCCCACGGGATATCGAGCCTGAAGTCGGCGAACTCGACGACGTTTACCTGTACAGCGTCGACGATCTCCACGAAGTGGTCGCCGAAAACCTCAAGAGCCGCCAGGGTGCAGCCCAGGCCGCGGAAGAGATGGTGTCGATTGGCGCCGATGACTTCATGGTGCGCCTGCGCGAACTGGCGGCGGTGGATGTGCTGAAAGCCTACCGCCAGCAAAGCGAGCGCATGCGTGACGAAGAATTGCAAAAGGCCCAGCGCATGCTGGCCAACGGCAGCAGCGCCGAAGACGTGCTGGTGCAACTGGCCCGTGGCTTGACCAACAAACTGTTGCACGCCCCCAGCGTACAGTTGAAAAAGTTGACTGCCGAAGGCCGCCTCGATGCGCTGGCCATGGCCCAGGAACTCTTTGCCCTCAATGAGGGCTCGTCGGATAGCTCGGATAAAAAACCGCAATGAAAGCGTCACTGCTCAATAAGCTGGACATCCTCCAGGACCGTTTCGAGGAATTGACCGCTCTGCTTGGCGATGGCGAGGTCATTTCCGATCAGGCCAAATTCCGCGCCTATTCCAAGGAATACGCGGAGGTCGAGCCGATTGTCGACACCTATAAACAGTTGCTCAAAGTACAAGGCGACCTCGAAGGCGCCCAGGCACTGCTCAAGGACAGCGACCCGGACATGCGCGAAATGGCCGTGGAAGAAGTTCGCGAAGCCAAAGAGCAACTGATCGAAATCGAAGCCCGGCTGCAACGCATGCTGTTGCCCAAGGACCCGAACGACGGGCGCAACGTGTTCCTCGAAATCCGTGCCGGCACTGGCGGTGACGAAGCGGCGATTTTCTCCGGCGACCTGTTCCGCATGTATTCGCGATACGCCGAGCGACGTGGCTGGCGCGTGGAGATCCTCTCGGAGAACATCGGCGAGCACGGCGGCTATAAAGAAGTCATCGCCCGGGTCGAAGGCGAGAACGTCTACGGCAAGCTGAAATTCGAATCCGGCGCACACCGCGTGCAGCGGGTTCCGGCCACTGAATCCCAAGGTCGCATCCACACCTCGGCGTGCACCGTGGCCGTGTTGCCCGAGCCGGACGAGCAGGAAGCAATCGAGATCAACCCGGCGGATATACGGGTCGATACCTACAAGTCCTCCGGCGCCGGTGGCCAGCACGTCAACAAGACTGACTCGGCGATCCGCATCACGCATATACCGTCCGGTATCGTCGTTGAATGCCAGGAAGAACGTTCCCAGCACAAGAACCGCGCCCGGGCGATGTCCTGGCTGTCGGCCAAACTTAACGACCAGCAGACCAGCGCCGCCGCGAATGCCATCGCCAGCGAGCGTAAACTGCTGGTGGGTTCGGGTGATCGCTCCGAGCGGATCCGCACCTACAACTTTGCCCAGGGTCGGGTCACCGACCACCGGGTCAACCTGACGCTGTATTCCCTCGACGAAATCCTCGCCGGTGGCGTCGATGCGGTGATCGAGCCGTTGTTGGCCGAATTCCAGGCCGATCAATTGGCGGCGATAGGTGAGTAAATGACGATCATTGCCAGTTTATTGCGTGCTGCCGAACTACCCGACTCGCCGACGGCGCGCCTGGATGCCGAACTGTTGCTGGCCGCTGCGTTGGGCAAGTCCCGCAGCTTCCTGCACACCTGGCCCGAGCGCATTGTGCCGAGTGAAGCGGCACTGACCTTTGCCAGTTATTTGCAGCGTCGTCGCGGCGGTGAGCCGGTGGCGTACATCCTAGGCCAGCAAGGTTTCTGGAAGCTCGATCTGGAAGTCGCACCGCACACTTTGATCCCGCGCCCGGACACTGAATTACTGGTGGAAGCCGCGCTGGAGCTGTTGCCCGCGACCCCGGCCACGGTCCTCGACCTTGGCACCGGCAGCGGTGCGATTGCCCTGGCCCTGGCCAGCGAACGCCCGGCCTGGAAAGTCACCGCCGTGGATCGCGTGATCGAAGCCGTGGCGTTGGCCGAACGCAATCGCCAGCGCCTGCACCTGAGCAACGCCACGGTGTTGAGCAGTCATTGGTTCAGCGCCCTCGAAGGTCAACGCTTTCAACTGATCATCAGCAACCCGCCGTACATTGCATCTGCCGATCCGCATCTGGCGGAAGGCGATGTGCGTTTCGAACCGGCCAGTGCCTTGGTCGCCGGTATCGACGGGCTCGACGACCTGCGTTTAATCGTCGCCCAGGCCCCGGATTACCTCGAAGCCGGCGGCTGGTTGATGCTGGAACACGGCTATGATCAAGCCGACGCGGTGCGCGATCTGCTGCTGACCCGCGGTTTCGAAGAAGTCCACAGCCGCACCGATCTGGGCGGTCACGAACGAATCAGCCTGGGGCGCCTGCCGTGCTGAATGACCAGGAATTGTTGCGCTACAGCCGACAGATTCTGTTGCAACACGTCGATATCGACGGCCAGTTACGGCTTAAGGAAAGCCGTGTGCTGATCGTCGGACTCGGCGGTCTTGGCTCGCCGGTGGCGCTGTACCTGGCGGCGGCCGGGGTCGGTGAGTTGCATCTGGCGGACTTCGACACGGTCGACCTGACCAACCTGCAACGCCAGATTATTCACGACACCGACAGCGTCGGCGTGAGCAAGGTCGATTCGGCGATCCGTCGTTTGAGTGCGATCAATCCCGAGATTCAACTGGTGGCCCATCGTGCGGCGCTGGACGAAGATTCCCTGGCCGCCGCCGTCGCGGCGGTGGATCTGGTGCTGGACTGTTCCGACAATTTCTCCACCCGCGAGGCCGTCAACGCCGCGTGTGTGGCCGCGCGCAAACCCTTGGTCAGCGGCGCGGCGATTCGCCTGGAAGGGCAGTTGTCAGTGTTCGACCCACGCCGTCCGGAAAGTCCGTGCTACCACTGTTTGTACGGGCACGGCAGCGAAGCCGAACTGACCTGCAGCGAAGCCGGGGTGATCGGCCCGCTGGTGGGCCTGGTCGGCAGCCTGCAGGCGCTGGAAGCCCTGAAGTTGCTGGCCGGTTTCGGCGAACCGCTGGTGGGTCGCTTGCTGTTGATCGATGCCTTGGGCACACGCTTCCGTGAATTGCGGGTCAAGCGTGATCCGGGTTGCAGCGTCTGTGGTACTGCCCATGCGTGAAGCGCCGATTGGCGTGTTCGACTCCGGCGTCGGTGGGCTGTCGGTGCTGGCCGAGATCCAGCGTTTGCTGCCCAATGAATCGCTGTTGTATGTCGCCGATTGCGGGAACATTCCCTACGGCGAGAAGACTCCGGAATTTATCCAGCAGCGCTGCAGCGCTATCGCCGGATTTTTCCAGCAGCAGGGCGCCAAGGCACTGGTGCTGGCTTGCAACACCGCCACCGTGGCCGGCGTTGCCAATTTGCGTCGCGATTATCCCGAGTGGCCCATCGTCGGCATGGAACCCGCCGTCAAACCGGCCGCCGCCGCTACTCGCAGTGGCGTGGTCGGTGTTCTCGCCACTACCGGCACCTTGCAGAGCGCCAAGTTTGCTGCGTTGCTCGACCGCTTCGCCACGGATGTGCGGGTGATCACCCAACCTTGCCCAGGGTTGGTGGAGTTGATTGAAAGTGGCGATCTGCACAGTCAGGAACTGCGTCAGTTACTCCAGGGCTATGTCGAGCCGTTGCTGGCCGCCGGCTGCGACACGATAATTCTCGGCTGCACGCATTATCCCTTTCTAAAGCCTTTGCTTAAGCAGATGATCCCAGAGGACATCAGCCTGATCGACACGGGTGCCGCCGTGGCGCGGCAACTGCAACGCCTGTTGGCCGAGCGTGAGTTACTCGCCGAGGGGCCTGCTCGAGCCGCGCAATTCTGGACGAGTGCCGAACCGGAACATTTTAGAAATATCCTGCCGGTACTGTGGAATTCGGCTGGCATTGTGCAAAGCTTCAAGTACTAGAAAAAAAGGCTGGGGCAAACGCGTAATTGGGGTGAACTTCTGATTAAACGTCGACTTCTATAGCTGTGTCTGTGAGCAACAAAAAAGAATCCACACGAAATCGTTCCGGAAAGGATGTTTCTAATGAAGCGACTATTCTGCTTGGCCGCGATTGCGGCCGCATTGATGGGGCAAAGTCTTACTGCACAGGCGGCAGGCGTAGAATTCGGGGTGGGGGCCACCAGCGATTCGACCATGACCTACCGGCTGGGTATGCAATTCGATTGGGACAAGAGCTGGCTGCAAAGTGATGTCGGTCGAGTGACCGGTTACTGGAGCGGCGCTTACACCTATTGGGAAGGCGACAAGACTTCCGGCACCAGCAGCCTTTCGTTCTCTCCCGTGTTTGTTTACGAGTTTGCCGGGCAAAACGTCAAACCGTATGTTGAAGCGGGGATCGGTGTTGCGTTGTTCTCCAATACCAAACTGGAAGACAACAACATCGGGCAGGCTTTTCAGTTCGAAGACCGTTTCGGGTTCGGCCTGCGTTTTGCCGGTGGGCATGAAGTCGGGATTCGGGCGACGCACTATTCCAATGCCGGCCTGAACAGCAACAACGACGGTGTGGAAAGTTATTCGCTGCACTACACGATGCCGTTGTAAACGCGGTCAATGTGGGAGCGGGCTTGCTCGCGAAAGCGGTCTGACATTCAACATTTCCGTTGACTGTAAGATCGCTTTCGCGAGCAAGCCCGCTCCCACATCAGATCTTGGGTGACCAGGATTCAGCGATACACCGACACAATCCCCTGCCGCTCTTCGATGCACTCCGGTGAGCCCGTCTCGAACTCCCGGCAGATCAGCGGGCGTTTTTCGTAGATGGTGCACATCATCGTGTTGCGATCCAGCGCCGCGCACCAGCCGTCATCCAGCCGCAACATCACTTCCCCGCCCCAGTCATCGGTATCGATAAAACGCTCAGGCACGCCCGTTTCGGTGATCAGCATGACTTCTAGCTGACAGCAGCAGGCTGAGCAGGTCGAGCAAGTGACCGCCGGTTCGGCGATTTGCGTGTGGGGGATGGTTTTCATGGGGCGCAGTGTAAGGCAGTGGGCCGTTGCTGTGTGAAAGGCCTGACGGACGCTCAGTCGGGGTTATCCGCCGCCAGTCGCTGGGCCATGAAGTGCAGTGTCGGAAACAGCATTGCCCACAATAGTGCGATGCCAATCAGTGTCGGGACCTGGCCGTAGGGAAATTGCACGCCCGCCAGTTGGCTGCCGGCGTAATACGACAGCGGTCCACCGATGGCGCCGAGCAAACTGGCCAGCCACCAGGGATTGGCGCTCCACATCAGACAATGACGCAAGGTGGTCGCCAGCAATGCCCACAACAGCATCAGCCAGAGCGGAATCAATGGCGCCACGTCGGTGAAATCGAACACCCCCAGCCAGCGCAATGAACTGTCGACGGTGGTGCCCAGCAACACCACGCTGAGGATCAGTCGGCCCTCATCGCTCCAACGACTTATCCACAGCAGATGAATCACCAGTGCCGCCAGCGCTACCAACAGCCACAGACTGTTGCCGCCCACCACGCAGGCGAACCAGCCGAGCTGGAATAGTGCGGCGTTGGCCAAACGTTCAAGCATCGAAACGACCGAGCAGGGGCGCCGGCATTGCCGCCGGTTTGGCCAGCAGCAATTGCGCGGTGCCGATGGTGCGTTCCAGGAAACCACCTTCGCAGTAGCACAGGTAAAATTCCCACAACCGCAGGAAATAGTCGTCATAGCCCAATTCGCTCAAGCGACCGTGGGCGCGGCGAAAATTCTCATGCCACAGGCGCAGGGTCCGCGCGTAGTGCAGGCCGAAATCTTCCATGTGCAGCAGGTTCATGTCGGTGTCGCGGCTGACGATCTCCAGCATCTTCTGCACACAGGGCAGGGCGCCGCCGGGGAAAATGTAGCGCTGGATAAAATCGACGCTGGTCTTGGCTTGTTCGTAACGCTGCTCGCGGATGGTGATGGCCTGCAACAACATCAGGCCATTGCTCTTGAGCAGGTGCGCGCATTGCTTGAAGTAGGTCGGCAGGAAGCGATGGCCGACCGCTTCGATCATCTCGATCGATACCAGTTTGTCGTACTGGCCGGTGAGGTCGCGGTAATCCGACAGCAGCAAAGTGACCTGGTCTTGCAAACCCAGGGTTTCGATTCGCTGGGCGGTGAAGGCGAACTGCTCTTTGGACAGCGTGGTGGTGGTGACTTTGCAGCCGTAGTGCTCGGCGGCGTAGATCGCCATGCTGCCCCAGCCGGTGCCAATTTCCAGCAGGTGATCGCCGGGCTGGAGGTCGAGCTTCTGGCAAATCCGCTCCAGTTTGTTCAGTTGCGCCTGTTCCAGGGTGTCGTCGGGGCTGAGGAATTGCGCCGCCGAATACATCATCGTCGGGTCGAGAAACTGTTCGAACAGGTCGTTGCCCAGGTCGTAGTGGGCGGCGATGTTTTTCTGCGAACCCTTGCGCGTATTGCGGTTGAGCCAGTGCAGGCCTTGCACGAACGGCCGGCTGAGTTTGGCCAGCCCACCTTCCAGTGCATCCAGCACCTCAAGGTTGCTGACAAACACCCGGATCACTGCGGTCAGGTCCGGCGAGGTCCAATAACCGTGGATAAACGCTTCGCCGGCGCCGATTGATCCGTTGCTCGCCACCAGCCCCCAAACCGCTGCATCAAGGATATGGATCTCCCCCAGCAGATGCCCGCCGGCCGTGCCGAAGACATGCCGCTCGCCGTCCTCGATCACCACCAGTTGCCCGTGCTTGAGGTGCGCCAATTGGCGTAAAACGCCACGGCGCAGCAGCGAGCCGGACAAGCCGTTGGTGCTGAGCAGATTGGCTTTGGCCGAAACGCTAGGGGATTTCATGGCGGCGATCCTGTGGGGCGACGATGGCGGTTTGAAAGCTGCCATCGGCAGCCCGGTGAGCAAAGATCGGCGCGCGTTTGAGCAGCAGGCGCACGGCCTGCCAGTAGATCGCCAGACAGGTTTTCGCAGTCATCCACGGGAAACGCCGCAAGTGACGGTGCAGGCTGTGGCGATCCAGCGGTTCGCGTTGCAGGTTGAGCGTGGCGTCGAACAGCTTCTGTTCGCCCTGCCAGTCGGCCATGTGCACACCGAGTTTTTGCGCGGCGGGGCTGAAGCTCATGCGGTATTCGAGGTCCGGCGGCAGAAACGGCGACACATGAAAGGCCTTGGCCACGGCGAAATGCTGATGGAAATCGCCCAAGTGTTCCGGCGCCTTGGCCGGCAACACGTAGTGATAACGCTCGCGCCACGGGGTGTTGGTGACTTCGCAGAGAATCGCCGCCAGTTGGCCATCGGCCTCGTGGCAATAGAAAAAACTTACCGGGTTGAATGACAAGCCCCAGCTGCGGGCCTGGGTCAGCAGGCAAATCGAGCCTTGGGGCTCGTGGCCGATGGCTTGGCCGACCTGTTTGCGCACGGCGTCGATCAGACGCATGCCCGCGCCGGTAAAAGTTTTCAGATAGTCGCCCTCGCGAAACGAGAACGCGGCAAAACGGCTGCGGCCCGACAGCGGCGACAAACCCAGCACCGCGTCCTGTTCGTCGAGATCGAGGTACAGCAGGCCGATCCTGTAGCGGAATTCATGGCGCCTGGGCGCAAACCGCCGATGGGCGATCCAGCCGCTGTAGAGGGCGCTGTTCACAGGGTTTCACCCAACGATCGGGCGACGCGCAAGGCACTGACCACCCCGTCTTCGTGAAAGCCGTTGGCCCAATAGGCGCCGCAATAATAGGTGTGTTGCGCGCCGTTCAATTCTTCCCAGCGTGCCTGCGCCGCCACCGCTTTCAAGCTGTATTGCGGATGGGCATAGGTGTATTTGGCGAGCACCTTGAACGGACTGATGCCGGCGCTCTGGTTGAGGCTGACGCAGAACGTGGTGTCGCTCTGGATGCCTTGCAGGATGTTCATGTCGTAAGTGACGGCGGCCCGGGTGTGTCCGGCGCCACCGAGGCGAAAATTCCAGCTCGCCCAGGCGAGTTTTCGCTCAGGCAGCAGGCGGGTATCGGTGTGCAAAACCACTTCGTTGTCAGCGTAGGGCAGGGCGCCGAGGATCGACTGCTCGGCATCGCTCGGCTTGGCCAGCAGTTTCAGGGCCTGATCGCTGTGGCAGGCGAACACCACTTTGTCGAAGCGCTCGCTGCCGGCGGGGCTGTGGATAACTACGCCATCGGCATCGCGTTCGACGCGGGTTACCGGGCAATTGAGGCGAATCTTCTCTTTAAACGATGCAGTCAGTGGCGCGACATAAGCGCTCGAACCACCCTCGATCACACACCATTGCGGGCGATTACTGACGGACAGCAAACCGTGATTCTTGAAAAACCGCAGGAAGCACTGCATCGGGAAACCGAGCATGTCGGCCATGGACATCGACCAGATCGCCGCGCCCATCGGCACGATGTAATGCAGGATGAAGCGCTCGCCGTAGCCGCCGGCCTTCAGGTATTGATCGAGGGTGGTGTCAGCGCCGATCCGGTGTTCCTCAAGGTCGCGCAGGGCTTGTTTATTGAAACGCTGGATGTCGCGCAACATGCCCCAGAACCCCGGCGACAGTAGGTTGCGCCGCTGGGCGAACAGGCTGTTGAGGTTGTTGCCGTTGTACTCAAGGCCTGAGTCCGGGTCGGTGACCGAGAAACTCATCTGCGTGGGTTTGAACCCGACGCCGAGCTGGCCCAGCAGGCGCATGAAATTTGGATAGGTCCAGTCGTTGAACACAATAAAACCCGTGTCCACGGCGTAGGGCTGGCCATCGACGGTCACGTCCACCGTGTGGGTGTGACCGCCGACCCAATCGCCGGCCTCGAACAGGGTGATCTCGTGGCGGCTATTGAGCAGGTAAGCGCTGGTCAGCCCCGAGATACCGCTGCCGATAATGGCGATGTTCACGGCTGGTCCTTGATCGGCGGACTGCTGCGGACCATGCGTTTGCCGATCGCCAGCTTCACCCGGTTGGGCAATTTCGACAGCGGCCAGAGCGCCGCCATGAACAGCGCAGGGAAAGCGATTTCCAGTGGACGGTTCTTGAGTTTGGCGAAGATATGCCGCGCGGCTTTATCCACAGGCCAACTGAGTGGCATCGGGAAATCGTTTTTCTCAGTCAGCGGCGTATCGACGAATCCGGGGCTGACCACGGTGACTTCGATGCCTTCCGGCGCCAGGTCGATGCGCAAGGATTCGAACAAGTAACGTAGCCCGGCCTTCGACGCGCCATAGGCTTCGGCCCGTGGCAGTGGCAGGTAGGTCACCGAACTGGCGACGCCCACCAGGTGTGGCGCGGTGCCTTGGCGCAGCAATGGCAGGGCCGCTTCGATGCAATAGCTGCTGGCCAGCAGGTTGGTGCGCACCACGTGCTCGACGATCGAGGCATCGAACTGCTTGGCGTCAACGTATTCGCACGTGCCGGCGTTGAGGATCACCGTGTCCAGGGAACCCCAATCCTCGGCGATCCGCTCGCCGATTTCACGCACGGTCTGGCTGTTGGTCAGGTCGCCGGCGACCACCATCACTTGCCCCGGATAACGCTGGGACAGGATTTTGAGTGGCACGATCGAGCGTGAGCTGACCGCCAGATGCGCGCCGGTTTTCAAGATCTCTTCGGCCAGCGCGGCACCAATGCCGCTGCTCGCACCCGTCAACCAGTATCGCCGTGGAGGTGTAAGACTCATCCCATTCTCCTTTTCAGCCAGGCAATCGCCCGGCCCAATACGGGTAGATGTTCATAAAGCAGTGCCCCGGCATCGAAATAATCCCGGTGGCGATAAACCTTGTCGCGCCATCGCAGGTGCGAGCAGCCGTCGACGCGAATCAACTGGCCGCCGGCCAGGCGCGGATGGCGATAGCTCATGACCCAGCGTAGATAACCTTCGCCTTCACCAATCTGGTCAAAGCCATGGAAGTCGAAGCGCAGTTCGCTGACGTTGGCGTAGAGCTCGGAGAAGTAGCCGCGCAATTGCTGTAAGCCCTGTACTTCATGCAAAGGGTCGGTGAACTGCACGTCGTCCGTATACAACTCGTTCAGGCGTTGCAGATTATCCTTGTGCAGTTCGCCGAACTGCCGGGCAAAGCGCCGCAGAAAGTCACTCATGGTCACCTCCGGTATTTTGCCGCGACGGCAGGTTCTTGAACGCAGCCAGGGCTCGTTCGCGGGACTTGCTTAGATTGACGATTGGCGAGGGGTAATCTGTAACGCCGAACAAGCCCCCAAGGTTGGCCGGGTTGTGCACTTCTTTTTTATTCAGCCCGGCCAGTTCCGGCAGCCAGTGCTTGATGAACACGCCTTCGGCGTCGAATTTTTCCGACTGGCTCAGCGGGTTGAAGATGCGGAAGTAGGGCGCCGAATCGGTGCCGGTGGACGAGCTCCATTGCCAGCCGCCGTTGTTCGCCGCCAGGTCGCCATCGATCAGGTGCCGCATGAAAAAGCGCTCGCCTTCGCGCCAGTCGATCAGCAGATTCTTGGTCAGGAACATCGCCACCACCATGCGCAGGCGGTTATGCATCCAGCCGGTTTCGAGCAATTGGCGCATGGCCGCATCGATGATCGGCAGACCGGTGCGGGCTTCTTGCCACGCGGCGAGTTCATCCGGCGCATCGCGCCAGGCCAGGGCTTCGGTTTCCGGGCGGAAGGCGCGGTGGCGCGAAACCCGTGGGTAGCCCACCAGAATGTGTTTGTAGAACTCGCGCCACAGCAGTTCGTTGATCCAGGTCACCGCGCCAACCTTGCCGCTTTCGAATTCGCCCTGATTGCTTTGCAGTGCGGCGTGCAGACACTGGCGCGGAGAAATCACCCCGGCCGCCAGATAGGCCGAGAGCTGACTGGTGCCGGGCTTGGCCGGGAAGTCGCGTTCGCTTTGGTAGTAATCGATTTGCGCGTCGGCGAAGGTGTCGAGACGGCGCCGGGCTTCGCTTTCACCGGCGGGCCAGAGCGCGATCAAACTGTCATTGGGCGTTTCGAAGCCGTCGACACGCGAAGGAACTTCATCGCTGTCGATGTTTAGCGGCGCTTGCACGCCGGGAGCGATCACCCGACTCGGCAGTGAGCGGCGCAAGCGGTCGTAACAGACTTTGCGAAACTGACTGAACACCTGAAAGTAGGTGCCGGTCTTGGTCAGCACGGTGCCCGGTGTGAACAGCAGTTGATCGAGGTAGCTGTGGAAGTCGATGCCCTCGGCTTTCAACGCCTGGGCCACCGCTTCATCACGGCGACTTTCATGGATGCCGTATTCCTCGTTGACGTGCACCGCGTTGATCTTCAACTGCCGGCACAGGTCGAGCAGCACTTTCGGCGCCGCCTCCCAGCGAGACGCCGTGCGGATCAGCAGGGGAATGTTGAGCTTGCCCAGCGCCAGGCTCAACTCGCTCAGGTTGCGCAGCCAGAAATCCACTTTGCACGGCGCGTCGTCATGTTCCAGCCATTGTTCCGGGCTCAACAGATACACCGCCACACTCGGGCCGCGAGCAGCGGCAGCCGAAAGGGCGGTGTTGTCATGCAGGCGCAGGTCGCTGCGCAGCCAGATCAATTGCATGGTGTTTCCCGTACTCAACATTTAAATAAGCCCACGCTGAACGAGGTCCTGATGCGCCGACAAGGGATCTTCGGCCAGGAACAAATCAGCAATCTCGGTGGTTCTTACGGACAACTCGGCGTGGTGGATGCATACCGTTGGTCCGACAATCATTTTTGGGCAGCTGACGCCACTCAAAAGTTTCGGCAGCTGCGCGAGGTTCATGGCTTTGCTGGAATACAGCAGTACGCCGCGGGCTTGCAGGTGTTCGACCGCCAGTGCGAGTTCCCCGGCCGGTAGTGGCCAATCGAAAACTTCCACCGGGCAATCGGTGCTGCTGATCAGCCAGGCGGTGAGCCACAAATGAGGCTCCAGGGACACATCCGAGTGGTTGATCAACAGCAGGGGCGCGGAACGCAATTGCCGGTTGTTATGGTAGATGCGCGCACCGAATTTGCTGCGCAACCAGGAATAAAAGAACACGCGTTCCATCTGCGCGCCGAACTGGCCTTGCCAGCGTTGTTCCAGTTCGGTCAACAACGGCATCAGCAGTTGTTCGCACAGGGTCCGTGGCGGATACAGCGCCATGGCTTGGTTGACGGTGTCATCGAGCCTGCGTTCGGCCAGTTGAGTGACCGCTTGCAACAGCGTGTTACGCAGCAATTGCCAGTCGTTTTCGACAGCCTCGGTAAAGGCTTGCGGGGTGTCGAGCAGTTGCTTGACCTGACTGACCGCCACGCCGCGATTGAGCCAGGTGAGAATCGTCAGGATCCGTTGCACATGTTCGGCCGAGAACAACCGATGCCCCTTGGGCGTGCGTTGCGGCACGATCAAGCCGTAACGCCGTTCCCAGGCGCGCAGGGTGATCGCATTGACCCCGGTCTGGCGCGCCACTTCACGAATCGGCAACCAGCCTTCGTCCAGGGCCTTCTTGAAATCGGCGCCGAGGTCTTCGCGGGCACTGGTGTCGGGTGTGTTGTTCATTTAGATCGCATTTCGCAGGCTAAGGTTTTCCGGGTGCGGTTGCAGGTAAACCTGTTGCGCAATGTACGGGTCCGGGTGTTGGCGGAAGTAATGCTTGAGCAGCGTCAACGGCACCACCAAGGGCACGATGCCGTGGCGGTATTGGCCGATGACATGCTGCATTTCCTGTTTGTCTTCTGCGCTGATGACCTGCTTGAGGTAACCACTGATGTGCTGCAGGACATTGGTGTGGGTGCGGCGCGTGGCGCATTTTTTCAGCGCCTCCATCAACTCGCTGAAATAGCGCGGGCCGAGTTCTTTCGGGTCGGTCTGGCCCATGTTGCCCAGCAGATTGCCCAGGGTTTTGTAGTGCACCGGGTTGTGGGCCATCAGCAGGTATTTGTAGCGCGAGTGAAAGTCCATGAGGCCGCGACGGCTCAGGCCTTCTTGCAGCAATTGTTGCCAGGCGCTGTAGGCGAATACGCGCGTGAGGAAGTTTTCCCGCAGCACCGGATCATTGAGGCGACCGTCTTCTTCCACCGGCAGGTCCGGGTGTTGTTCGCAAAACGCCTGGGCATAGATGCCGCGCCCACCGCCCTCCACCGGCGCACCGTTGGCGTGGTAGACCTTGACCCGCAACAACCCGCAGGACGGCGACTTCTGCATGAAGATGTAGCCGCAGATATCGCCCAGTTCAGCGGCCATTTTCTGGCCGTACTCGGCGAGCGGTTGGGTGACGTTGATTTCGCGGTTGAGCGTGCCGACGGCTTCGGGATGTTCGGCATCGCCCACGAGGCGAATCGGTTCGCGAGGAATCCCGAGGCCGATCGCGACTTCCGGGCACACCGGGACAAAATCGAAATAGTCAGTGAGGGTGCGACTGCACAGCCGCGATTCCTTGTGCCCGCCATTGAAGCGCACCTCGGCACCCATCAGGCAGGCGCTGATTGCGATTTTCGGTTTGGCGGGGGCGATGGGCATTGCAGCACCTCGAATCTAATACCTGTACAGAGCATCAACTCTGTACAACATAATCCTCATCATAGATTCGAAGCTGTACAAGTCAAATTATTTGTATAGGTTTTTCGAGGGCGCGATTTGTACCTTGTGGGAGCGGGCTTGCTCGCGAATGCGGTGGGTCAGCCGCACATGTGTTGAATGACACACTGCATTCGCGAGCAAGCCCGCTCCCACAGGGGATCTACTTCCAGCCCGATAGCCAGGTGTTGTTGTCTTTCAGCGTTTGCCAATCAATGCGCTCACTGCGCTGCGTCAACACTGCCTGCAACTCAACCGCCAGCACCGTGCCGTCCTCGTCCCGGAACAACTCGGTCACCAGAAAATGTTTTTCGCGATTTTGCGGTTGGGCTGCTGTCCATTTCGACAGCAGCAATTTACCCGGATTGAGGCGGTTCACTGCAGGTGCGCGTGCAAGCGGCGGGCGGCTTCCTGGCCGCTGAGCCAGGCGCCTTCGACACGACCGGACAGGCACCAGTCGCCACACACATACAGGCCCAGGTCGGCATCCGCCAACACGCCCCATTCATGACTGCTGGCGGGGCGCGCGTAGAGCCAGCGGTGGGCGAGACTGAAGGTGGGCGCAGGCATCGCGCTGTGCAGCAGCTCGGCGAACGCACCGTGCAATTGCTCGATCACGGCTTCCTTGGATAGGTCGATATGTTGCCGGCTCCAGGTGCTGGTGGCGTGTAACACCCACGTGTCCAGCGTGTTGTCGCGCCCGGGTTTGCTGCGGTTGCGGGCCAGCCAGTCGAGCGGACTGTCCTGCACGAAGCAGCCTTCCATGGGCGTATCGAGTGGTGTGTCGAAGGCGAGGGCAATGGCCCAGGTCGGGTCCATTTTGACCCCGGCGGCGGCCCCCGCCAGTTTCGGCGCAGAGGCCAGCAACGCGGTGGCCTGAGGCGCCGGCGTCGCAATGACTACGTGGCTGAACGGGCCGTGAGTGAAACCTTCGGCGTCCTGCAGATGCCAGTGTTCTTCGCCGCGATAGACCTCGGTGATCCGGCAGGCGAAATGCACTTCCAGGTCGCCGAGCAGCGCGCGGGTGATGGCGCTCATGCGCGGTGTGCCGACCCAACGGGTTTGCTCATCCGGCGACAGGTTTAGCTGGCCGCCCTGGAACGTATAGAGCTGCGGCGTCCATTCGGCGACCCAGCCATTGGCTTGCCAGCGTTGCACTTCGGTGACGAAGCGCCGGTCACGTGCCGTGAAATACTGCGCGCCCATGTCCAGAGCGCCAGCGTCACTGCGCTTGCTCGACATGCGTCCGCCGCTGCCACGGCTTTTATCGAAAAGTTGAACGACATGCCCGGCCTCCGTCAGGGCCTGGGCGGCGGAGAGTCCGGCGATGCCGGTGCCGATGATTGCGATAGGTACAGTCATAGGGGCCTCGTTTACCTTTCTGTACAGACTACGCCGTGGATTAAACCTGTACAATATTGTTTTTTGGTATAACTTTTAGCGTTCTCGTTCTGACAGCTTGGCCTATTGTTAAACACAGACCCTGCCCGATACCAAAGATCCCTGCTTATAAAAATAGACTAGTGATCAAGGTAAAACGCCACGCGAGGAAGAAGTCATGCACATATTGCTGACCGGCGGTACTGGTTTGATAGGACGTCAGCTCTGCCATCACTGGTCGAGTCAGGGACATCGCCTCACGGTCTGGAGTCGCACGCCGGAAAAAGTCGCCAAAATCTGTGGCGCTCAGGTGCGCGGCATTGCCCGTCTCGAAGACCTCGGCCAGGAACCGGTCGATGCCATTATCAACCTGGTGGGCGCACCGATTGGTGATCGTCTGTGGACGCACAAGCGCAAGACGCTGCTGTGGAGCAGCCGGATCGGCCTCACCGAATCCCTGTTGGCCTGGCTCGAAACCCGTGAGCAAAAACCTCAAGTGCTGATCTCCGGTTCTGCGGTCGGCTGGTATGGCGACGGTGGCGAGCGTGAGTTGACCGAAGAGTCGCCGCCCGTGATCGATGATTTCGCCAGCCAGTTGTGCATCGCCTGGGAGGAAACCGCGCAGCGGGCCGAAGCCTTGGGCATCCGGGTGGTTCTGGTGCGCACCGGGTTGGTCGTGTCCGCCGAGGGCGGCTTTTTGTCGCGGCTGTTGCTGCCGTTCAAACTCGGGCTGGGCGGCCCGATCGGCAACGGTCGGCAGTGGATGCCGTGGATTCATATCAAGGATCAAATCGCCCTGATTGATTTTCTTCTGCATCGCATTGATGCCAGCGGTCCATATAATGCCTGCGCGCCGAAACCGGTGCGCAATCGCGAATTTGCCAAGACGCTGGGCAGCGTGTTGCACCGCCCGGCGTTCATGCCCATGCCGGCCCTGGCGCTGAAGGTAGGCCTGGGCGAGATGTCGCTGCTGTTGCTGGGCGGCCAGAAAGCCGTGCCAGCGCGCTTGCTGGCAGCGGGTTTCACTTTCCAGTTCACCGATTTACGCGCGGCGTTGGATGACGTGTCCAGCCGCCTCTGAAATAGGACGTTGCATGACCGATCACGCGTTGCTTCTGGTCAATCTGGGCTCTCCGGCCTCCACCTCGGTGGCGGATGTGCGCAGCTACCTCAATCAATTTCTGATGGACCCGTATGTGATCGACCTGCCGTGGCCGGTGCGACGCTTGCTGGTGTCGCTGATCCTGATCAAGCGTCCGGAGCAGTCGGCCCACGCCTATGCCTCGATCTGGTGGGAAGAGGGTTCGCCGCTGGTGGTGCTCAGTCGGCGCCTGCAACAGGCCATGACCGCCCAGTGGACTCATGGCCCGGTCGAACTGGCGATGCGTTACGGCGAACCGTCGATTGAATCGAAACTGGTGCAGTTGGCCGCTCAGGGCCACAAGCGAATCACGATTGCACCGCTCTATCCACAGTTCGCCGACAGCACCGTGACCACGGTGATCGAGGAGGCCCGGCGCGTGGTGCGCGAGAAGAAACTCGATGTGCAGTTCTCGATTCTCCAACCGTTCTACGATCAGCCGGAATACCTCGATGCGCTGGTCGCCAGCGCCAAGCCTTACCTTGAGCAGGATTACGATCACCTGCTGCTGAGCTTCCATGGTTTGCCGGAACGTCACCTGACCAAGCTCGATCCGACCGGCCAGCATTGCTTCAAAAATGAAGACTGCTGCAAGAACGCCTCGCCGGCTGTATTGGCGACCTGCTACCGCGCCCAGTGCCTGCGCACGGCAGCCGAATTCGCCAAGCGCATGGGCCTGCCGGACGGCAAGTGGTCGGTGTCGTTTCAGTCTCGATTGGGTCGGGCAAAGTGGATCGAACCCTACACCGAAGCACGCCTGGATGAGTTGGGCAAAAGCGGCGCGAAGAAGATTCTGGTGATGTGCCCGGCGTTCGTCGCCGATTGCATCGAGACCCTGGAAGAAATTGGCGATCGTGGGCAGGAGCAATTCCGCGAAGCGGGAGGGGAGGAGTTGGTGCTGGTGCCGTGCCTTAACGATGATCCGCAGTGGGCGAAGGCGTTGAATGCGTTGTGTGAGCGAGCACCTCTGGTCCTGTAAAAGCATCGCGGGCAAGCCTTGCTCCTACAGGACTTACGTCGTTCCACATTGATGTGGTCGACACAAAACTGTAGGAGCAAGGCTTGCCCGCGATAGCGATCTTGAGGCCGACTTACAACAACGGCTCATCCGCCTTCTTGTGCTTCCAGCTGTCATTGCCCGGCAGCAACAGGTTCAGCGCAATCGCCACCACCGCGCACAACGCGATGCCTTTGAGGCCGAAATCGTCAGGCCCGGTGCCGGTGCCGACCAGCACACCGCCAATCCCGAACACCAACGTCACCGAGACAATCACCAGATTGCGCGCCTCGCCCAGGTCGATCTTGTGGCGAATCAGCGTGTTCATGCCCACCGCCGCAATCGAACCGAACAACAGGCACAGAATCCCGCCCATCACCGGCACCGGAATGCTTTGCAGCAGCGCACCAAACTTGCCGACGAACGCCAGGCTGATGGCAAAGATTGCCGCCCAGGTCATGATTTTCGGGTTGTAGTTTTTGGTCAGCATCACTGCGCCAGTCACTTCGGCGTAAGTGGTGTTGGGTGGGCCGCCAAACAGACCGGCAGCCGTGGTGGCAATGCCATCGCCGAGCAGGGTGCGGTGCAGGCCCGGTTTCTTCAGGTAATCGCGACCGGTCACGCTACCGACCGCGATCACGCCGCCGATGTGCTCGATGGCCGGGGCGAGCGCCACCGGAACGATGAACAGAATCGCCTGCCAGTTGAACTCCGGCGCCGTGAAGTGCGGAATCGCGAACCACGGTGCGGCGGCAATCTTCGCGGTATCAACTACGCCGAAATAGAACGCCATGGCAAAACCGACGAGCACGCCGGAGATGATCGGCACCAGGCGGAAAATGCCTTTGCCGAACACCGCAACGATCAGGGTAGTCAGCAGCGCCGGCATCGAGATCAGCATCGCGGTCTGGTAATGAATCAGCTCGCTACCGTCGCCAGCCTTGCCCATCGCCATGTTGGCGGCGATCGGCGCCATGGCCAAGCCGATGGAGATGATTACCGGACCAATCACCACCGGTGGCAGCAAGCGGTCAATGAACCCGGTGCCTTTGATCTTCACGGCCAGGCCGAGGAAGGTGTAGACGAAACCTGCCGCCATCACGCCGCCCATGGTCGCCGCGAGGCCGAACTGGCCCTTGGCGAGAATGATCGGGGTGATAAAGGCAAAGCTCGAAGCCAGGAACACCGGCACCTGACGCCCGGTGACGATCTGGAACAGGATCGTCCCCAGACCGGCGGTGAACAGCGCCACGTTCGGGTCGAGGCCGGTAATCAGCGGCATCAACACCAGGGCGCCGAACGCCACGAACAGCATCTGTGCACCCGACAGCACTGTGCGCCAGAGCGGATCGTTGAACTCATCCTGCATGCTCAAGCGTCCTTCTGCTTGGTACCGAAGATCTTGTCACCGGCATCGCCCAGGCCTGGGATGATGTAACCGTGCTCGTTGAGTTTTTCGTCGATGGACGCGGTGTAGATCATCACGTCCGGGTGAGCTTTCCCTACAGCGGCGATGCCTTCGGGAGCGGCGACCAGCACCATGGCGCGGATGTCGCGGCAACCGGCCTTTTTCAGCAGGTCGATGGTCGCAACCATGGAGCTGCCCGTGGCGAGCATCGGGTCGATGATCATCGCCAGGCGCTCGTTGATTTCCGGCACCAGTTTTTCCAGGTAGGTGTGGGCCTGCAGGGTTTCTTCGTTGCGGGCCACGCCTACGGCGCTGACTTTGGCGCCCGGGATCAGGCTCAGCACGCCTTCGAGCATGCCGATACCGGCGCGCAGGATCGGCACCACGGTAATCTTCTTGCCGGCGATTTTTTCCACCGAGACAGTGCCGGCCCAACCTTCGATATCGTAGGTTTCCAGGGGCAGGTCTTTGGTGGCTTCATAGGTCAGCAGGGCACCGACTTCCTGAGCGAGCTCACGGAAATTCTTGGTGCTGATGTCTGCGCGGCGCATAAGGCCAAGTTTATGACGGATCAGCGGATGGCGGATCTCTTGGATGGGCATGGGGAAAGGCTCCGGCGGCGGGCAAAAAAACCGGCCTAGATTAATCTATCCGAGGGTGTTGTCCTATAGACATAAGGTACGTTAGTCCACAAACGCTTGATCTGGACGTGCGGGATGCGTACCTTTGCCCGCTTTTCCCGAATCCGTCCCTCCTGGAGAGCGCCATGTCTGCTGATCTCGAGCATATCCGTCAAATCATGCGAGAGGCTGACTGCCTGTACACCGAAGTTGAAGTCGAGGCGGCCATCGCCCGTGTCGGTGCACACATCAACGAGCAACTGGCTGACACCAACCCGGTGGTGTTCTGTGTGATGAACGGCGGCCTGATTTTCGCTGGCAAGCTGCTGACTCATCTGCACTTCCCGCTGGAAGCGTCCTACCTGCACGCCACCCGTTATCGCAACGAAACCAGCGGCGGCGACCTGTTCTGGAAAGCCAAACCGGAAGTTTCGTTCCTCGACCGCGACGTGCTGATCATCGACGACATCCTCGATGAAGGTCACACCCTGGGCGCGATCATCGACTACTGCAAACACGCCGGCGCCCGTGCCGTGCACACCGCCGTGCTGATCGACAAGGATCACGACCGCAAGGCTCGCCCGGACCTGAAAGCCGATTTTGTCGGCCTGCCGTGCATCGACCGCTACATCTTCGGTTATGGCATGGACTACAAAGGTTACTGGCGCAACGCCAACGGGATCTTTGCCGTTAAAGGCATGTAACTCAGACGCCGGCCTCTGTAGCAGCTGGCGCAGCCTGCGTTCGGCGGCGAAGCCGTCGTAAACCCTGAACTCACGGTTCAACTGAAGAACCAGAGTGCTTGATCTCACGACTGCTTCGCAGCCGGACGCAGCCTTCGGCAGCTGCTACAGTGCTCGGCCCCGCCCTCCGGAGCCTGTCATGAGCCTTTTGATCCGCAGCTGCGCCGCCCTGTTGCTGACCCTCAGCCTGCCCCTGGCCGCCGCGCCGGCGCTGATGCACGGGCAGTTCCTGCCGCCGGACGACCTGACCCTGCGCGACGCCGAACCGGAGCAACAACAATTGTTGCAGGTCACCGACTATTCGGTGGTGGTGGGCAGCCAGCGTCAGTCGACCCAACAACCGATCCCGGTGACGTCGCCGCTGTTGATCCGCCTCAAGGGCAAATCCCTGAACAAAGGCGCGACCATCAGCCAGGTGCTGGTCAACTTCGATGGCGAAAGCAAAAGCCTGAAAAAGCCGATCTACGACGAAAAGAGCAAAACCCTGACGCTCTACTACCCGCTGGCGCAATACCGGGTGGTGATCGATTTGCTGCGCAATGACACGGTGTATTGCCAGTTCCTCAGCTACGCCAACGGCCATGTCTGGGCCGATCTGCACACCGGCAGCGTTCGCGCGCGTTGAGCCCGGCGCCCGGAGGGGGGTAAACTGCCCGCCCCGTGAAATGTCTGCGAGCTGGAGTCGGCAATGCGTAAAGATAAGAAGCAAGTGATTGGTGACGAGATCGGCGATGAGCAGATCAAACTGTTTCTCGATTTTGAACCGGTCGACGCCACTTCGCCGTCCCTGCACAAACTGATCAAGGCCTATCGCGGTTTGCGCGTCGACGACTTCGAGCGTTTCCTGACGTTTTTCGTCGAGGCCGGGTTTGATCTGGATGGCAAGGATGAGCATGGCGATGACTTCGTCGCGGTGATCAAGGATCAGCGCAATGCGGCCGAGTACATCGAATTGATTGCCAAGGCGCGCGGTTAAGATCTTAAGATCAAAAGATCGCAGCCTCGTTTCACTCGACAGCTCCTACAGGTGTACGCGTTGTAGGAGCAAAGCTTGCTCGCGAAGGCGATCTCAAGGACGCCATCGCCGGCAAGCCGTGCTCCTACAGGAAGGCATAAAAAACGCCCCGCTCTCACTGAGGACGGGGCGTTTTTTGTGGAGCCGAATCAAGCGTAGCTTTCGGTCTCGTTACTGGCTTCAACCAGTTCCAGCGCGACGTTGTTGTGCGCATTGATCTTGCGATACAGCGCTGCGTCGGTTTCCAGGACCTTTTCCCGAGCCGGGAAAATTTCCGCCAGTTTGGCCGCCCATTCACCGGACGCCTTGTTCGGGAAGCATTTCTCGATCAGTTCCAGCATGATCGAAACGGTCACCGAAGCACCTGGCGAAGCGCCGAGCAGGGCCGCAAGGGAGCCGTCCTTGGCCGCGACCAGTTCAGTGCCGAACTGCAGAACGCCACCCTTTTTCGGGTCTTTCTTGATGATCTGCACCCGTTGGCCGGCCACTTCCAGGCGCCAGTCTTCGGCTTTCGCTTCCGGGTAGAAACGACGCAGGGATTCCAGGCGTTGCTCCATCGACTGCATCACTTCGCTGACCAGGTACTTGGTCAGGTCCATGTTGTTTTTCGCCACGGCCAGCATCGGCCCGATGTTGCCGGCGCGCACCGACAGCGGCAGGTCCATGAAGGAACCGTGCTTGAGGAACTTGGTGGTGAAACCGGCATACGGCCCGAACAGCAGGGACTTGTTGCCATCGACCACGCGGGTGTCCAGGTGCGGCACGGACATCGGTGGCGAACCCACGGCCGCCTGGCTGTAGACCTTGGCCTGGTGGTGTTTGACCACTTCCGGGTTGTCGCAACGCAGCCACTGGCCACTGATCGGGAAGCCGCCGAAGCCTTTGCTTTCTTCGATGCCCGACGCCTGCAACAACGGCAATGCCGCGCCGCCAGCGCCAAGGAAGACGAACTTGGCGTCGACTTCACGGGTGTTGCCGCTGTTCACGTCCTTGATGCTGACGGTCCAGCCGCTGCCGTTACGCTTCAGGCCGGTAACGCGCTTGCAGTACTTGACCTGGGCATCGGGTGCGCTGGTCAGGTGCTTGAGCAGTTGATTGGTCAGGGCGCCGAAGTTGACGTCAGTGCCGTTCATCACGCGAGTGGCCGCGAGGACTTCGTCCGGCGAGCGGCCCGGCATCATCAGCGGCATCCACTCGGCCATCTTGGCCTTGTCTTCGGTGTATTCCATGTCCGAAAAAGCGTGATGCTTGCTCAGCACGTTGAAGCGCGACTTGAGGAAGGACACACCGCCGTCGCCCTGTACGAAGCTCAGGTGCGGCACCGGGCTGATGAAGGATTTGCACGAGCCGAAGGTGCCTTTCTTGGTCAGGTACGACCAGAACTGCTTCGACACCTCGAACTGGGTGTTGATGTGCACGGCTTTCTTGATGTCGACGGTGCCGTCGGCGGCCTGAGGCGTGTAGTTGAGCTCACACAGCCCGGCGTGACCGGTACCGGCGTTGTTCCATGGGTTGGAACTCTCCGCGGCACCGGAATCCATCAGCTCGACGACTTCCAGCTTGATCGCGGGGTCGAGCTCTTTGAGCAGTACAGCGAGGGTGGCACTCATGATGCCGGCCCCAACGAGTACTACGTCGACTGCTTCGTTATGCGCCATTTAACGCGTCTCCAAAATCTGCAGCACCAAATTGTCGGCATGGCTGCCAGGCGTTCCGGGGCGTGTCAGTGATGCCCCACGTACCCATGGCAGTGTCGCCATGTCCGAATCTTCGCAATTTTTCGCAACTTCGACGGACGTTACCGGTTGGGTTAATGAGCCCTATGAACTCACTTCAACGCGCAACTGGCAATTCGACTTATGGTCGAGACATCCGTTTGTGCAACCAAATCCGTAGCGGACAGGCTTCAGGCTCCGGTATTTGAGGTGTACCCGGTCCTGTGTCGTTGGGCTGTTTCAGACGCTAATGGTGCATGTTCAGACGCAAAACTATTCATTTGCTCGCCACACTCTTGTGAAGTTGTGAAAACCCGTTTTTTTCACGCTCTTTTGAAGACGTGAACCTCAAAAAAGGGCTGTCCCAGCCTGGCACCGTGCCCGGGTGAATTGCCGCCATGGGGTACATGACAGGCAAAACGGGCAAACAGCTCAGTGACCGAGCGTAATGACAGCTCTGCAGATTCGCGAAAAGTGGGGTTTTTGCTCAAGGAACAGCAAGCGCGCCAGCTTCACTCGATCTGTGTGGGCGGCTCTCTGTGGGCGGTGCGGGGTGCCAATACCGAGGCATTGACGATGCTGCGAGGCCCGATCAGGAGACGTCCTTATAATCGGGGGGAGATTGTATCTAAGAAACGCAGGGAAATGGTCGTGATTAATGACTTTTATTAGGCGTCTGGTCAGATGGACAACAGCGCCTGTATCCGTGAGCGAGGCTGATGCTGGCGAACACGGGCGCTCGGGGGCAGGGGATGGTGCAGCCAGTTGAGGCGGATTTCTTCGATTTCGACCCAGCCGTCGCCCATGGGTTGCAGGCTGCATTGCTTGAACGCCTGGCAATGACCGTTGTGATCGAGCAGGGCAAAGCAGCGATGCAGCGGGCGTGGCGCGAACAACGAGATGAGATAACGCATGGCGAAGTACCTTGTGGGGTGACTGCTGTGAAGGTTGCCATCGGGCCGTGACGTGCCCGTGTATGGGCGATGACAGGTGTGTGACAGGAACCGGCGTGTGCGGGGTTTGTCAGAGATTTCAGCAATCGTTGCGAGACGCTAGTTCGCGACGATGGCCCACCGCTATACTGCGGGCCTGTTTGTGCCTGATTCTGGAGAGAAGAGCATGTTGCAACGCCTGTTGTTCGGTTTGATCACTGTGACCGGTTTGACCCTGGCCGGCTGCGCCCACAGCCCGCAACAACTGAGCCCGGAACCGAAGCTGACCACTCAGCTCGCGCCGGTTGGCCATGGCCAGCAAGTGGTAGTGCGTGTGGTGGACGGTCGTCCGTCGCCAACCCTGGGCACTCGTGGTGGTCTGTACCCTGAAACCAGCGCAATCACTGTGCAAGGCGCGCAGATCCTGCCGAAGCTGCAAGCCCAGGCCGAAGCCGCCGTGCGTTTGCTGGGTTTCACCCCGGTATCCAACGGCATGAACGCGCCGCAGTTGACCGTGACCCTGGCCGAACTGAAATATCAGTCGCCTAAAGAAGGCATGTACGTGACTGAGGCCACCATCGGCGCGACCTTCCGCTCCGATGTGCAGAATGCCAACCGTCGCTACAGTGGCCGTTACGGTGCATCCCTGGATCAGCGTTTTGGTATGGCGCCGAACCAGGAAACCAACACCAAACTGGTCAGCGATGTGTTGAGCGATGCCCTGACGCGGTTGTTCAAGGACCCGACAGTGGGTCAGATTCTCGGCGAGTAACCTTTCGCGAGAAGCAAAAAAGCCCGGCGCCAGTGATGGCCCCGGGCTTTTTCATGAACGTACACCAAACCCCTGTGGGAGCGGGCTTGCTCGCGAAGGCGGAGTGTCAATCGACCTCCATGCAACTGACACAC
Source organism: Pseudomonas sp. dw_612 (assembly GCF_018449725.1). Lineage (GTDB taxonomy): Bacteria > Pseudomonadota > Gammaproteobacteria > Pseudomonadales > Pseudomonadaceae > Aquipseudomonas. Next base: position 33,924 of record NZ_JAAVVC010000031.1, read on the forward strand.
CGCTTTCGCGAGCAAGCCCGCTCCCACAAGGGGGGGACGGTGTTGTCAGGCCGCTTCGGAGTAGAAATCCAGCACACTCACGCCCGTCAGCAAATCCGTCTCCGGCAAGTCCGCATGTTGATGCCCGCCGAGTGCGCAATACACCAGCCAGTGACGGTCCTGGACATTGAAGGCAAGGCTTCCAACGAGGTTTTGCTGTTCGTCGCTTTGTGCGATCAGGTAGAGGCGGTCCTGGTTTTCGGCGTGCAGCATGGTGTGCTCAGTGTCGGTTTCGAGGGGCGACAGACTGGCGCATTCAGATGACGATGGCGTGACGCAGGGCAGGAATCGGCCAAGTGGTTCGTTTTTTGTCGCAAGCTTTCGGTAGAATCCGCGCCGCAGTCGTCGGTCCGGCGCCTGCCACCTTAGTTTTGCCGAGGTCCGTGATGTCGTTGCATTTGATTTCGTTGTTTACCAACCATCCCGCCAAGTTGATCAACCTGCTGGCCTTGCTGCTGGCGTTCCCGGGCAGTTGGCTGTTGCATGCCACCCGGCGCCGCGAACAACGCGCGTTGGCGGTGCTTGAGGCGGCGACCCAGAACCGGCGTATCGATGACGCGACGTTGATGCTCGATGGCGCCACCCAACGCATGAACCGGTTTTTCTACCGCTTCGGTTTTGCCTGCCTGGGCGTGGCGTTGATCGTTTCGTGGATCAGCACGCGCTTCTGAATCGCTGAAAGCAAAAGATCGCAGCCTCGTTGCACTCGACAGCTCCTACAGGATGAATGCGATCCCATGTAGGAGCTGTCGAGTGCAACGAGGCTGCGATCTTTTGATCTTGCCTTAAAGCGGCAACCCAGCCTTCACCCGATACTGATTCCTCACCGGCGTCGCATATTGCAACACCAGGAACGGCCGATGTTCCTCAGGGCAAGCGTCCAGACGGCGCTGCCATTCTTCCTGGGCCTTGGCCAGTTCATCCGCCGCAAACACGTCGGCGGCTTTCGGCACCAGAAGCTGCGGATCAGCATCCTTCCACTGCGCATACGCCAGGTAGTGCACCGGGAACAACCGGTAACCGCCGAGAATCTGCTGGTCCATCTCGATCGCCAATTGCTTGGTGTCATCGAACAGCTCGGTGATCGGCTTGGCGAAGTTCACGTGGACCCGGCCCTTGTAGCCGGTGATGCCCTTGGCGATGCTCACGTCGTCTTCGCCCGGCACTTTGGTGTAGCTGCCGGTGGTGGCGCGGATGAACAGTTCGCGGGCCTTGGCCTGGTCGCACGGGTCGTATTCGTAGCTGATCGACACCGGGGTCACGTTCAGCGACTGAATGACCTCGCCGAACGGCTCGTCCTTGCGGCTCATGTGGAACATCTTGAGGATCGCCGACTCGGTACGGTCGTCGCCGTCCTTGGCCCGGCCTTCGGCCTGGGCGATCCAGATCGAAGCGCAATCGTTGCGGATCGAGTGGTTGATATAGGCCGACAGCAGTTGATAAGCGGCCATCTTCTCGCGGCGACCGGTGATCGAACGGTGCACGATGAAGCTCTTGTTCAAACGCATCAAATCGCTGACAAACGGCTTTTGCAGCAGGTTGTCGCCAATGGCGATGCGCGGGGTCGGCAGGCCGGCGTGGTACACGGCGTAGTTGACGAAGGCCGGGTCCATCACGATATCGCGGTGGTTGGCGATGAACAGGTAGGCGCTGCCGGACTTGAATTGCTCGACGCCGGTGTAGGTCACGCCGTCGGTGGCACGCTCGATGGTGTGGTCGACGTAAACCTCGACTTTGTCCTGCAACGTGGCCACCGAATTGACGCCGGCGAACTCACGGCGCAGCCGATGAGCTATAAGAGGTTTGAGCATCCAGCCGAAGGCACCGGCATAACGCGGGAAGCGGAAGTGAATGAGGATGTCTAGAAATGCCTTGTCGCCGAGCAGCCGGTCCAGCACTGCAGGGACTTCGCTGTCGTCGTAAGGTCGGATGGCATCGAATTCGCCCATCATGCTCTCTTGTTAGAAACGGCTAGGGTAAGTAAAGGTTTTGATCGAAAACCAACGGGGCACGGTCTGAAAAGGTAGCCAGACAAAAATAGCCCTGCAAATAGACCGGCGATTATACGCACAAGTCACCTGGGAGACCGCGATGCTGGAAGCCGCACTGTATGAATGTCCGTATTGTGGTGAAGAGGTTGAGACCACGGTGGATTTGTCCGGGGGTGATCAGACCTATATTGAGGACTGTCAGGTGTGTTGTCGGCCGATCACGTTTGTGTTGCAGGTTGACGGAGAGGAATGGCATCTCGAGGTTTTCAGCGAAAACGAGTGAGGGGCGCCCATGCAGCGAATCTACGAACCGGAAAACCTGATGGAAGGCGAGTTGCTGCAAGGAATGCTGGCCAGCGAGGGCATTGAGGCGCATCTGGTGGGGCGGGATCTGCTCGGTGGCACCGGCGAATTGCCGATCTTCGGCCTGCTGGGGTTGTCGGTGGATAACGATCAGGCCGAATACGCCCGGGAGCTGATCACCGCCTACAATGCTGCGCTGCCGATGCCGGGTGATGAACCGGAAAGTTTTCCCGGCACGCTGGTCTGTTAGGCTGACGTTCGTTTGATCAAGAGTCGTGTTGCCCCATGTGTGGACGTTATGCCCTGTTTCGCTGGAACCCCGCCTTCGCAGCCCTGCCTGGCTTTCCTGCCGATCAGCAGGCCCAGTGGAATATTTCCCCCAACGATTCGGTGTTGATGTTGCGTGCCGGCACTGAGGGTCAGCGCGAATTGGCCCGTGCCCGCTGGGGCCTGACGCCGCCGTGGCTGACCGATCTGTCGCGCACGCCGGCACATGCCCGCGCCGAAACCGTCGCCGAACAACCGATGTTTCGCCAGGCCCTGCGCGAGCGCCGTTGCCTGTTGCCGGCCAATGGTTTCTACGAATGGCGCGGCACCACGCGCAAGCGTCCGTATTGGCTGACACCGGGGGAGGGCTCGGCGCTGTTTTTCGCGGCGATCTGGGAAGCGTATCCGGTGCAGGAGCAGGTGTGGCTGAGCACGGCGGTGATCACGCAACCGGCGGCGAGTCAGCGTCGGCCGTTGATTCTGGACGAGGCGGGGCAGGCGGCGTGGCTCGATCCCGAGACGCCGTTGCACGTATTACAGGGGTTGCTGGCCAGTGAGCCGGCGGCGTTGCGCGAGCGAGTGTTGGCGAATCTGGTGAATGATCCGAAGTTGAATGGGCCGGAGTGTCTTACTCCGGGTTGAGGTCTGTGTCTGGTTCAAAAACCACCCCTCACCCCAGCCCTCTCCCCACGGGGGAGAGGGGGAAAGGGAGCCGATCTTCATGCTTTTCAAAACCTGCGTTCGGCGCGATATTTCAGGTCGCAAAATTTCTTTTAAACACCTCGGTCAGTCCCCTCTCCCTCCGGGAGAGGGTTAGGGTGAGGGGCTCGTCAGACCTTGAACTGATTGATCAACCGCCGCTGCTGCTCAGCCAATTTGGTCAAATCCGCACTGGCCGCGCTCGATTCATCCGCGCCGCCCGCCACTTCATTGGCCACCTGCCCGATATTGATCACGTTACGGTTGATGTCATCAGCCACCGCGCTCTGTTCCTCGGCCGCACTGGCAATCTGTGTATTCATGTCGTTGATCACCGACACTGCCTGAGTAATCGTCTCCAGCGCTTCGGCCGCTTTCGCCGCATGCTGCACGCTTTCGTCGGTACGGTTCTGACTGTCTTCCATGACCCGCACCACATCGCGGGTGCCTTGTTGCAACTGCTGGATCATGGTCTGGATTTCTTCGGTGGCTTTCTGAGTCTTCTGCGCCAGGTTGCGCACTTCATCAGCCACCACCGCAAAACCACGGCCCTGTTCACCGGCGCGCGCCGCTTCAATCGCCGCGTTCAAGGCCAGCAGGTTGGTTTGTTCGGCGATGCCGCGAATGGCGGTGAGGATCGCGTTGATGTTCTCGCTGTCCTTGGCCAGGGTTTGCACCACGGCCACCGCTTTGCCGATTTCCACGGCCAGCACGCCGATTGAATTCGATGTATCGCGCACGATCTGCATGCCTTGGGCCGCGGCCTTGTCCGCATGGCTGGCGGCTTGCGCGGCCGACGTTGCATTGCGCGCCACGTCCTGGGCGGTCGCGGTCATTTCATGCACCGCCGTGGCCACTTGATCAATCTCGGCCATTTGTTTGTGCACGCCGATGTTGGTGCGGATGGCGATGTCGGCGGTGTGTTCCGACGAATCGCTGACACTCTGCACCGACGTCACCACTTGGGTGATCATCGCCTGCAACTTGGCCAGGAACGTATTGAAGCCTTTGGCGATCGAGCCCAGTTCGTCGGCGCGGTCGCTGGTCAGGCGGCGCGTGAGGTCGCCTTCGCCCTGGGCGATGTCGTCGAGCATGGCCACCATTTGCTTGAGCGGACGCGCGATGCCGTGGCCCACCAGCCAGATCACCAGCAAGCCGATACTGGCGATCAGCAGGCCAACCATGGCCATGCCAAACGTGTCGGATTTGCGTTGTTTATCCAGGTCGCCCTGCAGTTTTTGCAGGTCCGCCATTACCGCGTTCAGCGGCAGTTGCAGCATCAGGGTCCAACGCGCGTCGGTCTGGCCGATGCCGAAGGGTAGGTACAACTCGATCCGGCCATTGGCCTTGTCGACGGTGTAGGTCACTTCGCCGCGCTTGAGATTGGCCATGTTGGCAATCTGCTGGCTGTCGAGGATGTCGCTGACCTTCTCGCCGAATTTGCTCGGGTCCTTGGTGTAGGCCACGATCCGGCCGTTGCCGCCGATCAGCGCCATCACGCCGGAACCGCCATACAGTTTCTGGTTGGCGCCCAGGAGCATTTCCTGGATGAAGTTCACCGACAGGTCGGCGCCGACGATGCCCTGAAAGGCGCCGTTGAGCATGATCGGCTCAATAAAGGAGGCGAGCATGACGATTTTGTCGCCGACCTTGTAGGGCGCAGGATCGATCACGCAGGATTTCTTGGTTTCTTTCGAGCACAAGTAGTACTCGCTGGCGCGCACGCCGGTGGACAGGGTTTTCTGGTCGTCGACGTCCACCAGTTTGTCCAGGCCCAGGCTACCGTCCTCGTTGCGGAACCACCACGGCAGGAAACGCCCGTTGCTGGCGTCGATGCCGACCACTTTGGTGTCAACGTAGGCCGCGTCATTGTGGTCCAGTGCGTTTTTTTCCCAGCCGATGTAGGTGCCGAGAATTTTCGGATTCCTGGTGACGTTTTGCTTGATCAGGCTGATCAACTGCTCACGGTTGAGGCTCAGTTGCGGCTGGCCGTCGGCCCCTGGCGTGCCGATCAATTCGTTGATCCGCACCAGTCCGCCGGCAATCAGCAGTGGCGCTTCGAGTTCGCGCTGAATCTGACTGACCTGGGTTTGCGCCAGGGAAGTCAGGCGTTGTTCGATGACTTGCTCGAACTGCGCCTGGGTCCGTTCCTGGACCATGTCTTGCGTCCGCGCACCGGAAAACAGCGCATACAGCACCAGGGCCGCCACGACACTGAGGACGATGGCACCGGCAAGGGCCGCTACGGAAAACTGGATCGACTTGAATTTCATGGGTGCTCCGCACGCAAGAGGACGTCTGCGCTGTTGTATCGGCCAGGCAATTGGAGTCCATGAGCGGGTCGTGGCGAAATGACTGTTTTGGAGCGCTGGATGTCGCAAATGAGGCATTGCGCGCGCGGGGTGCGGGATTGTGTGAATTTTTTCCTACGAAGATCGGCGTCTTTTCTGAAAGTAGCGTGCAACACGTCTGTTGTATCTGGCGCCGATACAATTCCGCGCCTAGGATACGCGGCATGTTTTCAGGGAGCTATTTGATGAACAAGACATTGGTTGTAAGTGCTTTGAGCGCAGCATTGCTGCTGGCCGGTTGCCAGTCGGTCAACACCACCAGCGGCGGAGCCGTCGGGGTTGAGCGCAAACAGTACATGTTCAGCATGTTGTCCTCGGATGAGGTCAACCAGATGTACGCCCAGTCCTATCAGAAGACAGTAGGCGAGGCGACGAGCAAAGGCGTACTGGACAAGACCAGTACCGAAGCCAGGCGCGTCCAGGCGATAGCCGATCGGCTGATCGCCCAGGCGCCGAATTTCCGTCCGGATTCGGCCCAGTGGAAGTGGGAAGTCAACCTGATCAAGAGCGATGAACTCAATGCCAACTGTGGTCCGGGCGGCAAGATCATTTTCTACACCGGGCTGATCGACAGCCTGAAACTCACCGACGATGAAATCGCCGCGGTCATGGGCCATGAAATCGCCCACGCCCTGCGTGAGCACGGTCGTGAAGCCATGTCCAAGGCCTACGGTATCGAAATGGCCAAGCAGGGCGCCGGCGCCTTGTTCGGTCTGGGGCAGGACAGCCTGGCCCTGGCCGACACCGTGGCCAATTACGGCATGACCTTGCCGAACAGCCGCGCGAATGAAAACGAGGCCGATCTGATTGGCCTGGAGCTGGCGGCTCGCGCCGGCTACAACCCGAATGCCGCGATCACCTTGTGGAACAAGATGAGCAAGGCGTCGGAGGGTTCGCCGCCGGAATTCATGAGCACACACCCGGCGTCGGCCAGTCGTATTTCTTCGTTGCAGGCGGCGATTCCTAAAGTGATGCCGCTGTACGAGAAAGCCTCGAAATCCTGATGGTTATTTGGCGGGGCTGATGGCGCCTTCGCGAGCAAGCCCGCTCCCACAGGGGATTTTTTGTGACCACAATATTTGTGAACACTGGAGATCCAATGTGGGAGCGGGCTTGCTCGCGAAGAACGATCACACGGTGCTACTGACCAAGCGCGTCAAATCCACCCACTGCTCTGCATCGCCTTGTACACCGCGACAATCGCCAATACGAAGAACGCCGACGCTGCCAGTCGACGGATCAACGTCAACGGCAGTTTGTCCGCCGCAAAGTTACCGGCCAGTACCACCGGCACGTTGGCAATCAACATACCGGCGGTGGTGCCGATGATCACCAGCCACAGGTCCGGGTATTGCGCGGCGAGCATCACCGTGGCGACCTGGGTCTTGTCGCCCATTTCGGCGAGGAAGAACGCGATCAACGTGGTGAGGAACGGCCCGAACTTGCGAGCGGTGCTGGCTTCATCGTCGTCCATCTTGTCCGGCACCAGGGTCCACAACGCGGTCGCGGTGAAACTCGCGGCGAGGATCCAGTGCAGCGTCGCATTCGAGAAGAAACTGCCGAACCAGGCACCTACCGCACCGGCTGCCGCGTGGTTGGCCAGGGTCGCGGCGACAATGCCGGCGATGATCGGCCAGGGTTTGCGAAAGCGAGCCGCAAGAATGAGCGCGAGCAGTTGCGTCTTGTCGCCGATTTCGGCCAAGGCAACGATTGCGGTGGGTACGAGAAGTGAATCCAGCATCAGGGTTTTCCTAAGGGGCGGGTCGACACGGCTATGACACGTACAGCCTTCCCGCCCCGGGTAAGGTGTTCGTGTCATAGGTCTTGTCAAACCCTGGCGATCCGTCTGTGCGGACGCTTGGGTCGCATACGCCATGGTCTGTTGACCAAGTATGTTGACGTATGCCGGACGAGCATGGCGCTCGTGGGAGACTACTCCCCTAGGACGGAGCGGATTCTGCCTAGGCAAATCCGATTGGGCAAGAACAAATTTCTAGCCGCGTTTGGCTCGGTAGATTCTGAAACCCTGTCCTTCGGCCTTGATCGCGCACACCCCAAGGTGCTCTTCGATCAGCGGCTGATACTTCAGGAAGCTGTTGGCGACCAAGCGCAGTTCGCCACCGTTTTTCAGATGTTTAGCCGCTTTTCGCAGCAAGTTCTCGGTCGCAAAATAATCGGTATGCACGCCGACGTGGAACGGCGGGTTGCTCAAAATCGCGCTCAAACCCATCGGCGCCGCATCGATACCGTCACCGGTAATCACCTCGGCTTCCAGACCGTTGGCGGCCAATGTCAGACGACTGCTGGCGGCGGCAAACGCATCCACATCGAGCAACGTCACCTGATTGTGCGGATAACGCCGCTTGACCGCCGCGCCCAATACGCCCGCGCCGCAACCGAAGTCCAGCAAATGGCCGCTCGGCAACTTGTCCAGATGTTCGAGCAACAAGGCGCTGCCGCGATCCAGCCGACCATGGCTGAACACGCCCGGCAGGCTGATGACTTTCAACGGGCCTTCGGCCAGTGGCAGTTCGTATTCCTGGGCCAGGCTTTCCAGCGATTTGGCTTCTGGCGCATTGGCCACGGTGACCAGCCACAGCTGGCAATGCCGCGCGCTGTCGAGCTTGCGCGGTTTGCCAAACGGGTTCAGTTGCTTGGCCGCGCCTTCGATACCGCTGCGCTTTTCACCCACCAGATACAACTCGCGACCGGCCAGCCGAGAGGCGAGGGCGTTAAGGATGTAGTCGGTCAGGTCCTTGGACTTGGGCAGGAACACCACGGCGGTGTCGAACTCGCGCTCGGGTGCATTTACGCCAAACTGACTGCGCTCGGCAAAGCGTGCATCCAGCGCTGCTTGATCGCCGGCGTGCCAGCACCAGCCGTGGGCGTCGGGCAGGCGACCGAGCAAATCGTCGGCGGGTAAACCGGCCAGCAACACCGAACCCTGGAATAACTCGGCCTGACGAAGCAGTACTTCACTGCGCGGATCCATACTCTGCTCCTTGAAAAAAGTGCGGCAGTTTATCAACTGACGACCCGCAGCGCTGTACCGCTGAAGAACGCCAGAGCGTTTTCAGTCAACTGGCCAACGATCCGCTGACGCGCCTCGCGACTGCCCCAAGCGTTGTGCGGGGTGACAATCAAGCGAGGGATGTCAGCGGCCAGCAGTGGATTGCCGTTGACCGGCGGCTCGACACTCAGCACATCCGTGGCCGCACCGCCCAAGTGACCGTTACGCAAGGCATCGGCCAACGCCTGCTCGTCGATCAAGCCACCGCGAGCGGTGTTGACCACGAAGGCACCGGGTTTCATCGAGGCCAGCTCACGGGCGCCGATGAAGTGGCGGGTGTGTTCGTTGAGCGGGCAATGCAAGGTCAGGGCGTCGATTTGCGGCAGCAGTTCATTCAGTGGCAAACGATCCGGGCGGGCAGGGCGGCCGGGAATCTGCCCCAGCAACACACGCATACCGAAGGCTTGCGCCAACCGCGCGACGGCGCCGCCCAGTTCGCCGTGGCCGAGCAGGCCGAGGGTTTTGCCTTCGAGTTCGACGATCGGGTAATCCAGCAGGCAGAACTGTTTGGCCTGCTGCCAGCGACCTTCGCCGACGGCTTTTTGGTAATCCGCCAGACGTGTCGCCAGGTTCAGCAGCAGCATGATCGTGTGCTGAGCCACCGACGGCGTGCCGTAGCCCTGGCAGTTGCAAACGGTAATCCCGTGGGCGCGGGCGGCGGCCAGATCGACGTTGTTGGTGCCGGTGGCGGTGATCAGAATCAGCTTGAGTTCAGGGCTGGCGGCGATGGCGGTTGCATCGATCAGGATCTTGTTGCTGATCGCAACAGTGGCGCCCTTGAGGCGTTCGATCACCTGGTCCGGCGTGGTCTGGGCGAACAATTGCAAGTCGCTGAAACAGTCGCGCAAAGGCGTCAGGTCGAGGTCGCCCAGATCCAGTGACGGATGGTCGAGGAAAACGGCGCGGCGAGAGTTCGTCATCAACTGTACCTTTTGTGCAATGAACTGAAGGCGTAATCTGCCGAGCCTACCAGATGAAACATATGGTTACGCACTACCGGACTGAGCGCTGACCCCTTGTGGGAGCGGGCTTGCTCGCGAAGGCGGTGTGTCAGGCAACATTTACATCGACTGACACGCCCTCTTCGCGAGCAAGCCCGCTCCCACGGGGGATGGCTTCAAACCTGTGAATTTTCAATTTGACCGATCTGCCCCAGAGGAGCCCCCATGTACTGGACAGAATTCTTGACCGTTGCCCTGATTCACCTGCTGGCCGTGGCCAGCCCCGGCCCGGACTTTGCCGTGGTGGTGCGTGAGAGCGTAACCCACGGTCGACGTGCCGGGACCTGGACCGCATTGGGTGTGGGCACGGCGATTTTCCTGCATGTCGGGTATTCGCTGCTTGGCATTGGCCTGATCGTGTCGCAGTCCATCGTGCTGTTCAACGCCTTGAAATGGGCCGCCGCCGCGTACCTGCTGTACATCGGCTTCAAGGCCTTGCGCGCGCAACCGGCCAAACCGGTGACTGACGACCTGCACAAGGAAGTCGGTGAGCGCACCGCCCGTGGTGCTTTCACCTCGGGTTTCGTGACCAATGGCCTGAACCCGAAAGCCACGTTGTTTTTCCTGTCGCTGTTCACCGTGGTAATCAACCCGCACACACCGCTGGCGGTGCAGGCCGGCTACGGAATTTACCTCGCCTTTGCCACGGCGCTGTGGTTCTGCCTAGTGGCCAGGCTGTTCAGCCAACAACGGGTACGCGCCGGTTTCGCTCGCATGGGTCACTGGTTCGACCGGACCATGGGCGCGGTGCTGATCGCCATCGGTGTGAAACTCGCGTTTACCGAGATGCATTGATAAAACGCGGACCCTTGTAGGAGCTGCCGAAGGCTGCGATCTTTTGATCTTTAGCGTCATCGAAAACGCCAAAAGATCGCAGCCTGCGGCAGCTCCTACAGAAGCGGATTGAGTTCGCTCAATTTGTTCAGTGCGTTCAGGTATTCCCGGGGATTTTCCCCAAGCAAACGGCGAAACATCGCGCTGAACGCCCGGGCGCTGCCGTAGCCCAGATCCCGCGCCACGCTCTGCACGCTTTCCCCGGCGAGCAGGCGGGGCAGGGCTTCCATCAGGCGCAGTTGTTGGCGCCAGGCATTGAAATTCATCTGCAGTTGTTGCTGGAACAGCCGCGCCAGGGTGCGTGAACTGGCGCCGACCTGCTGTGCCCAGTCTTCCAGGGTGTTGGGGTGATCGGGTGTGCGCAGCAACGCGAGGCAGATGCCTTGCAGGCGACGGTCCTCGGGCATCGGAATGTGCAGGGGAAGGTTGTCCAGGCCGGCGATTTCTTCGAGCATCAGGCTCTGAATCAACGGGTTTTCCGCGTGTTGCGGACCTTGCACCGCGCGCAGGATCAGTTCGCGCAGCAACGGCGTGACGGCCAGCACACAGCACTGTTGCAGGCTCGGCGGCGACAGTTCGGCGGCAATGAATAGCGAGCGCATGCGCACCTCGCCCGACATGAAAATCTCATGTTCCACAAGCGGCGGAATCCACACCGCCCGGGTCGGCGGAATGACCCACGCGCCTTGCGCCGTGACCACACGCATGGTGCCGTACACCGCATAGAGCAACTGCGCTTCGCGGTGTTGATGCAGTTCCTGATGAGCACCGTCCACGTAATCCCGTGGGTAGGCGCTGACCGGGCCGTGCAGGAAATGGCTGATTAACATGTCAGATCCGATGACTTTGTTGTCAGGAATACGCTTTTTCGCCAACTTAGCATAAGCCGCTCACTACAACGTAAAGCGTGCCGCGATGAACCAGTCCAGAAATGTCATCCGCTACATCAACGCAGCCCATGTGATCGACCACATGTTCATGCTGATTTTTCCCGCCGCCATCCTTGGCATGACCCAGGCTTTCGCGCTGGACTACGCCGCGCTGATCGGCCTGTCACTTGGGGGCTTCATTGCCTTTGGCGCCTGTTCGCTACCGGCCGGTTGGCTGGGGGATCACTGGAGTCGGCGGCAAATGATCCTGGTGTTTTTCTTCGGCATCGGCGCTTCGGCGATCTTTACCGGGTTGAGCAACAGCGTACCGATGCTGGTACTCGGCCTGACGCTGATCGGGATTTTCGCCGCGATCTACCACCCGGTCGGCACTGCGATGTTGGTGGCCTACGCGCAGAACCGTGGCCGGGAAATCGGTATCAACGGCATGTGGGGCAACCTCGGCGTGGCGTTTTCGGCATTGATCACCGGGTTGCTGGTGGCGCAATTCGGCTGGCGTTCGGCATTCATTCTGCCGGGCGTGGTGGCGATTGCCCTGGGCATCGGCTTTGCCTTGCAGGTGTGTGAAGAGCCGATCCCCAAACGTCCCCACTCACCGCTCAAAGGCGCGGCCGGCCAGCGGATTTCCATGGTCATGGTGTTCGGCGTACTCGCGCTGGCCACGGCCACCGGCGGCGTGGTGTTCAACGCCACGACCATGACCTACCCCAAACTGTTTCAAGAGCGCCTGCACGACCTGTTCGCCTCGCCGCAAACCCTGGGCGTCGTGGTCAGCCTGGCGTATGCCTTCGGTGCCGTAGCACAGTTGAGCATTGGCCGAATCTTGCATCAGTTCAGCCTGAAATGGCCGTTCATCGTGTTGACGCTGTGCCAGGCGCCTCTGCTGTTCGGGTTGGCCTACGTCGACGGCTGGGCCGTGATTGCGCTGGGCGCGGCGTTCATGTTCGTGGTGTTTGGCCAGGTCACGGTGAATGACGCGATGGTCGCCAACTTCGTCGCGCCGCAATGGCAATCCCGGGTCTTCGCCCTGCGTTACTGTTTATCCTTCGGCGCCAGTGCGACGGCGATTCCGCTGATTTCGTTTGTCGAACCGCGCCAGGGATTTGTAGGGCTTTACCTGATATTGGCGGGTTTCGCGGTGTTGACCTTCGTGGCTGCACTGGTTTTCCCACGGACCCCGTCTGAGGCCGCTGTAGGACAAACGGCATAACCGGTGATGAAATCCTGCAAGTGCTGGCGCAAAGCTAGCATTTGTATGGTTGTGCAAATCATACCTTTGGCTGATTTAGCTGCGGTATAACGGCTCTAGAGTGCTTATCTCCAAAGCCAAGACCGTGCAGTCAGAAAAGGGATTCTTATGTTGCAGACTCGCGTTATCCCGCCAGCCGAAGGCGCCTACCAGTATCCGTTGCTGATTAAACGACTGCTGATGTCCGGCGCTCGTTACGAGAAAACCCGCGAGATCGTGTACCGCGACCAGTTGCGCTACAGCTATCCGACCCTGATCGAACGGGTCGCACGGCTGGCCAACGTGCTGACGGCGGCCGGGGTCAAGGCTGGCGATACCGTGGCGGTAATGGACTGGGACAGCCATCGTTACCTGGAGTGCATGTTCGCCATTCCGATGATCGGCGCGGTGATCCACACCATCAACGTGCGCCTGTCACCGGAACAGATCCTCTACACCATGAACCACGCCGAGGACCGCTTCGTGCTGGTCAACAGTGAGTTCGTGGGCCTGTACCAGGCCATCGCCGGGCACCTGACCACCGTCGAGAAAACCCTGCTGCTGACCGACCTGCCGGAAAAAACCGCCGACTTGCCGAACCTTGTCGGCGAGTACGAGCAGTTGCTGGCCGCTGCGAGCACGCAATACGACTTCCAGGATTTCGACGAAAACTCCGTCGCGACCACTTTCTACACCACCGGCACCACCGGCAATCCGAAAGGCGTGTACTTCACTCATCGGCAACTGGTGCTGCACACCCTCGGCGTGTCGACCATCATGGGCGCCATCGACAGTGTGCGGCTGTTGGGCACCAACGACGTCTATATGCCGATTACGCCGATGTTCCACGTGCACGCCTGGGGCTTGCCATACGTGGCGACGATGCTCGGGCTCAAGCAGGTTTATCCCGGCCGCTATGACCCGGAATACCTGGTGGAGCTGTGGCGCAAGGAGAAGGTCACCTTTTCCCATTGTGTGCCGACCATCCTGCAAATGGTCCTCAACGCCAAAGCGGCGCAGAACACCGATTTCGGCGGCTGGAAAATCGTCATCGGCGGCAGCGCGCTGAACCGCGCCTTGTACGAAGCCGCCAAGGCCAAGGGCATTCAGTTGACGGCCGCCTACGGCATGTCGGAAACCGGGCCATTGGTTTCGTGCGCTCACCTCAATGACGAGTTGATGGCCGGCACCGAAGACGAACGCACCACGTACCGGATCAAGGCCGGCGTGCCGGGGCCACTGGTGGAGGCGGCAATCGTCGACACTGACGGCAATTTCCTGCCCGCCGATGGCGAAACCCAGGGTGAACTGGTACTGCGTGCGCCGTGGCTCACCGAAGGCTATTTCAACGAGCCGCAGAAGGGCGCCGAGCTCTGGGCCGGCGGCTGGCTGCACACCGGCGACGTGGCGACCCTCGACAGCATGGGCGTGATCGACATTCGCGACCGGATCAAGGACGTGATCAAGACCGGCGGCGAGTGGATCTCGTCCCTGGACCTCGAAGATTTGATCAGCCGTCACGTAGCGGTACGCGAAGTAGCAGTGGTGGGCATCGCCGATCCGCAGTGGGGCGAGCGACCATTTGCCTTGCTGGTGATCCGTGAGGGCCATGTGATCGGGGCCAAAGAACTCAAGGAACACCTCAAGCCGTTCGTTGAATTGGGGCACCTGAGCAAGTGGGCAATCCCGAGCCAGATCGCCCTTGTTACTGAAATTCCCAAGACCAGCGTCGGCAAGCTCGACAAGAAGCGTATCCGCCTCGACATCACCGAATGGCAGGCTAACAACAGCACCTTCCTCTCGACGCTTTAAGCGCGTCCTGACCTCCACTGGCGTGCCCGAAAAGGCACGCCAGCCCCACCAAGCAAGCGCTTGGCTTGTGAAATCCGAATTTTCAGCCATCCTTGCCGTGCCGACATGTGTCGGACTGGCGAAAGGACTGTTCCAGAGTGGCCGGCAGCTGCAAATCACACTTTAGAGGGATCAAGCAGTACTACCTGCTGGCTATAGTCCGCTCAAGGATTTTTAAGAACGGAGCAAACGCACAAACGGGGCGATGCACATTGGGATTGAATTCGGGACGCCTTGGCTTCCGGTCATCCACAACGTTTTTAAAAGTACTCACTGCCATAACAATAATGCACATGGAGTAGCGTCGATGACATCAGTAAACCAGTTCTGGCGCCGGGCGAAACTGCCCCTGGCGGTCAGTCTCGCCTCTTCGCTCGCCGGGCCTGCATTCGGCGTCAGTTTCAACGTCGGTGAAATCGAAGGTCAGTTCGACTCATCCCTGTCGATCGGTGCCAGTTGGTCTACTCAGAGTCCCAACAAGAACCTCATCGGCGTCAACAATGGCGGCCACGGCCTGTCGCAGACGTCCGATGACGGTCACGCAAACTTCAAGAGCGGGGAAACCTTCTCGAAAATCTTCAAGGGCATCCACGACCTTGAGTTGAAATACGGCGATACCGGGGTCTTCGTCCGTGGCAAATACTGGTACGACTTTGAACTCAAGGACGAAAGTCGGGAGTTCAAGGACATCAGCGACCACAACCGCAAGGAAGGCGCCAAATCCTCCGGCGGGCAGATCCTCGATGCCTTCGTCTACCACAACTACTCCATTGCCGATCAGCCGGGTTCCGTGCGTCTGGGCAAGCAAGTAGTGAGCTGGGGTGAAAGTACCTTCATCGGCGGCGGCATCAACTCGATCAACCCGATCGACGTGTCCGCGTTCCGTCGTCCGGGTGCCGAGATCAAGGAAGGCCTGATTCCGGTCAACATGTTCTACGTGTCCCAGAGCCTGACCGAAAGCCTGTCGGCCGAGGCCTTCTACCAGCTCGAGTGGGACCAGACCGTCGTCGACAACTGCGGCACGTTCTTCTCCCAGCCAGATATCATTGCCGACGGTTGCGACAGCAACCTGCGCGTGCTGAACAAGCGTTCGCAGATTCCAGCCGTTGCGTTGGGCCCATTGGGCGGCGCCGGTGTCGACGTTAACGAAGAAGGTGTGCTGGTGCGTCGCGGTCCGGATCGCGATGCCCGTGACAGTGGCCAGTGGGGCGCGTCCCTTAAATACATGTTCGACCCGCTGGACACCGAGTTCGGCGCGTACTTCATGAACTACCACAGCCGTGCGCCGATCTTCAGCGCCACGGGGGCCCCGCAGTCGGTCTATAACACCGCGCGTGCGTTGCCAGGGCCGTTCGCGGCACTCGCGCCACTGTTGGTGGCAGGCAACTCGCAATACTTCGTCGAATACCCGGAAGACATCCGTCTGTACGGTTTGAGCTTCTCCACCACTCTGCCTACCGGTACGGCGTGGAGCGGTGAACTCAGCTACCGTCCGAACGCGCCGGTGCAACTGAACTCCACCGACATCCTGTTCGCCGGTGTACGTCCGATCGGTGGCGCCTTGTCCAACGCGTCCTTGCTGACCGGCGTGCCGGGCCAGGACCTGCACGGCTATCGCCGTAAGGAAATTACCCAGTTCCAGACCACCCTGACGCACTTCTTCGACCAGGTCATGGGCGCGAGCCGTCTGACCCTGGTGGGCGAAGTGGGCGTGACCCACGTCGGCGGCCTGGAAAGCACTTCCGATGTCCGTTACGGCCGTGATCCGGTCTACGGTCCGGGTGAACTGCCAGCCACTGGTACTGCCGATACCTGCGCCAACATCCTCAATGCCAGCACCATCAATGGCGCCGGTCCAGGTTCGCCACAGAACAACCGCAGCCGCAACTGCACCAACGAAGGCTTCACCACGGCGACCTCGTGGGGTTATCGCGGTCGGGCCATCTGGGAATACAACGACGTGTTTGCCGGCGTGAACCTCAAGCCGAACGTGGCCTGGTCCCATGACGTCAGCGGTTACTCGCCAGGCCCTGGCGGCAACTTCGAGGAAGGTCGCAAAGCGGTGAGCCTGGGTGTCGATGCCGAATACCAGAACACCTACACCGCAAGCCTGGCCTACACCAATTTCTTTGATGGCAAGTACACCACCGTGGATGACCGTGACTTTGTCGCGCTCAGCTTCGGCGTGAACTTCTAAGCACTGCTTTTTCAGGACGAACACACCTATGAAAATAACAAAGAGTCTGTTCCACGCCGGTGTTCTGGGGCTGTCGCTGCTGGCGACAGGCGTCATGGCCGCGGTGCCTGCCGCTGAAGCGGACAAGCTGGGCAAGAGCCTGACCCCGATGGGCGCCGAGATGGCGGGCAATGCCGACGGTTCGATCCCGGCCTGGAAACCGATGGCCAAAACGGCCGGCTCCGTTGACAGCAAGGGCTTCCTGTCCGACCCGTACGCCAGTGAAAAGCCGCTGTTCACCATTACCGCGCAGAACGTTGACCAATACAAAGAGAAGCTTGCCCCGGGCCAGTACGCGATGTTCAAGCGCTACCCGGAAACCTTCAAGATGCCGGTCTACCCGTCCCATCGCGGTGCCACCGTGCCGGATGACGTGTTTGCCGCCATCAAGAAAAACGCCACCAACACCAACCTGGTGTCCGGCGGCAACGGTCTGGAAAACTTCGAAACCGCCGTCCCGTTCCCGATTCCGAAAAGCGGCGTGGAAGTCATCTGGAACCACATCACCCGCTATCGCGGCGGCAGCGTGACCCGTCTGGTGACCCAGGCCACGCCACAGCCGAACGGCTCGTTCAGCCTGGTGTACTTCCAGGACCAGTTCGTCTTCCGCGATAAAATGAAGGACTACGACCCGAAAAACCCGGGCAACATCCTGTTCTACTTCAAGCAGAAAGTGACCGCGCCGGCACGTCTGGCCGGTGGCGTGCTGCTGGTGCACGAAACTCTCGACCAGGTGAAGGAACCGCGTTCGGCGTGGGTCTACAACGCCGGTCAGCGTCGTGTACGTCGCGCTCCGCAAGTGTCCTATGACGGGCCGGGTACCGCCGCCGATGGCCTGCGTACTTCCGACAACCTGGACATGTACAACGGTGCGCCGGATCGCTACGACTGGAAACTCGAAGGCAAGAAAGAGATGTACATCGCCTCCGACAGCTACAAGCTCGACGATCCGAAGCTGAAATACGCCGACATCATCAAGGCCGGCCACATCAACCAGGACCTGGCTCGTTACGAGCTGCGCCGGGTCTGGCATGTGGTTGCCACCCTGAAGGAAGGTCAGCGCCACATCTATGCCAAACGTGACTTCTACATCGACGAAGACACCTGGCAGGCTGCGGTGATCGACCATTACGACGGTCGTAATCAACTGTGGCGCGTTGCAGAAGCCCACGCCGAGAACTACTACGACAAGCAAGTGCCGTGGTACGCCCTGGAAACCTTGTATGACCTGCAATCGGGTCGCTACCTGGCGCTGGGCATGAAGAACGAAGAAAAATCGGCGTATGACTTCGGCTTCACCGCCACCACCAGCGACTTTACCCCGGCCGCACTGCGTCAGGATGGTGTTCGCTAACACGCCGTAGACAGAGGCCGCATCCTCGAAAAACGCCCCGACTGGTTCGGGGCGTTTTTTTTGCCTGGCTGGAAAGGTGTGGTGATTGCGCTGGCCTCTTCGCGAGCAAGCCCGCTCCCACATTTAACCGAGTTCTCCCGGAAGAATACGGTCGAGTGTGGGAGCGGGCTTGCTCGCGAAGGGGACGACACGTTCCATCAGAAAAACCGCTGACATCTTTGCATGTAGTCTTTTTGTAGCCATTTGTAGCAACTACCTTCAATACCTCTTCGTTTACCGCTAGTCTGCGGACATCTGCAACGCCGCCAACAGCATTTCAAACAAGAGCCGGCCATGACTGATCTGTCCCCACTTCCGGGTCCTGCAAACGTTGCCGTCGCGGCACTGGACGGGCGTTTCTTCCGGCCCCCGCTGCCTGACGGCCATGTGCTGCGACCCCGCCTGTGCGAGCGCCTGAGTGCGGGGCTGGGTGGTCGGTTGCTGCTGGTCAGCGCCCCGGCGGGGTTCGGCAAGAGTTCGCTGGCGGTGGAGTTCTGCCAGGGGCTGCCGGCGCATTGGCAAAGCCTCTGGTTGGGCTTGAGCCCCCGGGACAATGATCCGGGCCGCTTCCTTGAGCGTCTGCTTGAAGGTCTTCAAGACTATTTCCCGCAATTGGGCAGCAAGGCACTCGGGCTGCTGAAAATGCGCCAGCGCCATCAACCGTTTGCCTTCGAAGAATGGCTGGACGGTTTGCTCGATGAACTGGCTGTGCACCTGTCGCCGAGTACACCTTTGTTACTGGTGCTGGATGACTATCACTTGGCCCAGGGGCCGGTGCTCGATCGCTGCCTGCAATTTTTCCTCAATCACCTGCCCGACGGCCTGCTGGTGATGGTCACCAGTCGGCAGCGTCCCGACTGGCATCTGGCGCGACTGCGGCTGTCGCGACAACTTCTTGAACTGCATGAGCAGGATCTGCGCCTGACCCATGACGAAGCCCTGACCCTGCTTGATCGCCACAGCAGCTCATTGCGCGGCGAGGCCCTGGAAAACCTGATCCAGCGCAGCGAAGGCTGGGTGGCCGGCCTGCGGTTCTGGCTGCTGGCGGCGTCTGAAGCCGGCAGCGAGGGTGCATTGCCGCAGTCGCTACACGGCGGGGAGGGGCTGATTCGCGACTACCTGCTGGAAGAAGTCATCGATTGTTTGCCTGCCGAAGTGCAGTCATTCCTATATGACACCGCGCCCCAGGAACGTTTTTGCAGCGCGCTGTGCGACGCCGTGCGCGAGGCCCATGACAGCGCGGAAATCCTGCGCTTCCTGTTGGCCCACCAGGTTTTCCTGGTGCCGCTGGATGAGCACGGTCACTGGTATCGTTATCACCATCTCTTTTCCGACTTGTTGCGCACGCGACCCAAAACCCAGGCCCTGGTGCCGGCAGCCAGCCTGCATTTGCGTGCCTGCCGCTGGTTCAACGCCCAAGGGTTGCTCGACGAGGCCGTGGAGCAGGCCTTGCGCGCCGGTCACCTGGACGTTGCGGCCAACCTGGTGCAAAACCTGTCGGAAGAACAACTGCTGGCGGAGCAAAACGTCGGCATGCTGCTGCGCTGGAAAATGGACTTGCCCGACAGCCTGCTGATCAGCACACCACGGCTGATCGTGCTCTACAGCTGGGCACTGGGGCTGGCCTGTCAGCTGGACGCTGCCGAAGAGCTGGCCAATCACTTGAGCCGTTTCCTGCCGGCGCCATCGGCCACGGCGCAGAAGTCCATGCTGGCGCAATGGCTTGCCCTGAGCGGCATCATCGCCCGAGGGCGCGGCAATCGTGAATTGACGCTGCTCTATTGCACCGAAGCGCTGGAGAGCCTGCCGGCCAAACGTTACGGCCAGCGACTGATGTGCCTCTCGACCTTGTCCAACCTGGCCATCGCCGATGGCGACTTGTGGCGTGCCCGGGGGTTGAACCGGGAGTCCCTGGAGCTGGCGCAGCGCGTCGGCAATCCATTGTTCGAGGCTCTGGCCCATTACGATCGTGCCCGGGTGTTGCAGGCGCGAGGGGAAATTCTGCGTTCGCTGGATGAAGTTCACCAGGGTCTGCAACGCCTGCAGGGCTTGTCGCCACAACGGCTGTATGCGGTGCGGGCCCGTCTGATCTTGTATGAAGGCTTCCTGCTGGCCCTGCGCTTGCAGCCAGAGGCCGCGCGCTTGCGTTTGCAGGCTGGTTTGAGCGAAGCCCGGGCCTGTCGCGATATCAGCGTCTTGATCGGCCATTGTGTGATCGCCAGGCTGGAGGGCAGCCGCGGCGAATTCGCCAAAGCCTTCGCCGAACTGGCCGAAGCCGAACGACTGATGCACATCTGGGACGTCCCGCCGATCTACTACCTGGCGATGATCACCTTGGTCAAATGCGAACTTTGGCTGGCCCAGGGCCGCACCGACCTGGCCGAAGCCTGGCTCGTACGCTTGGGCCAGACCTACAACGGCGAACGCGCCGCCGCGCCGCCGGAATTCCATCCACAGCTGCCACTGCACATCGAACTGCAACAAGCGCTGCTTGATGTGATTCAGGGCCAGCCGATGCTGGCGGAAGGGCGATTGAATGCGCTGCTGGAGCACGGGCAGCAAACGGGCCGGCAGATGCTCAGTGTGATGGCGCTGACGCAGAAGATTACGTTGTTGCTGGCGGGTGGACGCGAGCCAGAGGCGCGCAAGGCGCTGGCGCAGGCACTGGAAGCGGCGGCGGGTGGTGTGCTGCAACCGTTTGACGGATTGTTAGCCGAACATTCGGATTGGATGCGCGGGCAACTTCAACTCTGTGCACCGACAACGGTTTCGCAAAACCTTGTCGACAAACTGCCTGCCGCAATCTCACGTCCGGCGTTGGAGATATCCACAGGCGCGGAAACCCTCAGTACCCGTGAGCTGGCGGTCCTGCGATTGATCGCCCAAGGTTGCTCGAACCAGGAAATCAGCGATCAGTTGTTTATTTCCCTGCACACGGTGAAGACCCATGCCAGTCATATCAACAGCAAGCTTGGGGTTGAACGCAGAACCCAAGCGGTGGCGCGGGCCAAGGATTTGGGCGTGTTGGGTTAACTGAGACGTTGCGCACAAAAAAAGGCGCCCCGGGCGTTTTTTTTGGCCCCGGCCTGCTTCACAGGCCGGGAGCCGTTTTTGCGATGAACGCCTCAGACCACCAGATCGTGGGCGCTGAAGGTATTCACACCCACCAACTGAATCTCGAAGTCCGGGCCAGCATTGCCGCTGACATTGCCTGAAAGTACATGGTCGACGAAGCGTAGTTGCCCAGCGCCGCTGAAGTCATTGGCGCCGATGAAGTTGAAGCCGTTGATGCCAGCGGTAAGCAGATTGGCGTCGAAGTGGGTCAGATCGATCTTGTCACCCTGCAGGCTGTTGAAGTCGGTGATGATGTCCCGCAGGTCGCCAACTCCCGTTTCGTTCCAAGCGTTGAAGGTGAAGACGTCTGCTCCATTGCCCCCAGTCAATGTGTCGGAGCCCAAACCCCCGATGAGTGTGTCGTTACCGTCTCTGCCATCAAGCACATTGTTGCCGG
>NZ_JAAVVC010000032.1 GCF_018449725.1 Pseudomonas sp. dw_612
CGGCTCCCTTTCCCCCTCTCCCCTTTGGGGAGAGGGGACTGACCGAGGTGTTCTTGGATCTACATCGACCTGAAAACCGAGTCGAACTCAGGATTTGAAAAGCATGAAGATCGGCTCCCTTTCCCCCTCTCCCCTTTGGGGAGAGGGCTGGGGTGAGGGGTGACTCTAACTGACCCACCCCACTCCGAGAATCACTCAGCCGTCGAAGGCTTCTCCCAAAGATTGATCCCGCCCTCCTGGGCAAACCGATCGATCTCCGCCAGCTCTTCCGCGCTAAAGCTCAAGTTCTCCAACGCCCCGACGTTCTCGATGATCTGTTCCGGCCGGCTCGCGCCGATCAGGGCCGAGGTCACGCGCGGGTCGCGCAGGGTCCAGGCCAGCGCCAGTTGCGCGAGGCTCTGGCCGCGACGCTTGGCGATTTCGTTGAGCCCGCGTACGTGGGCGATGTTGGCTTCTGACAGGTGCGATTCCTGCAACGAACCGCCGCCCGGACGGTTGACCCGCGCGTCCTTCGGAATGCCGTTGAGGTATTTGTCGGTCAACAGACCTTGGGCCAAGGGTGTGAAAGCAATCACGCCGGCACCGAGTTCGTCGGTGACATCCAGCAGATCCTTTTCCACCCAACGGTTGAGCAGGTTGTAGGCCGGTTGGTGAATCAGCAGCGGCACTTTCCACTCTTGCAACAGCGCGGCGATTTCACGGGTTTTCACCCCGGAATAGGACGAGATGCCGATGTACAACGCCTTGCCTTGTTGCACGGCGGTGGCCAATGCGCTGGCGGTTTCTTCCAGCGGGGTGTCCGGGTCGAAGCGGTGGGAGTAGAAGATGTCCACGTAATCGAGGCCCAGGCGTTGCAGGCTCTGGTCAAGGCTGGCCAGCACGTATTTGCGCGAACCGCCGCCCTGGCCGTAAGGGCCTGGCCACATGTCCCAACCGGCCTTGCTGGAGATGATCAGTTCGTCGCGGTACTGCTTGAAGTCTTCACGCAGCAGGCGACCGAAGTTGATTTCGGCGCTGCCGTACGGCGGGCCATAGTTGTTGGCCAGGTCGAAATGGTTGATGCCCAGGTCGAACGCCGTTCGCAGCAACGAGCGCTGGGTGTCGATCGGCGTGCTGTCGCCGAAGTTGTGCCACAGCCCCAGGGACAGTGCCGGCAGCACCAGCCCGCTGCGGCCTACGCGGCGGTACGGGATAGAGTCATAGCGGTTTTCGGCAGCGGTGTAAGTCATCGAATCCTCTCTTGTCTGTTTTGAAATGGTGTCGACTTCTTCGCGAGCAGGCTCGCTCCCACATTTGGAAAGCATTCTCCTGTGGGAGCGAGCCTGCTCGCGAACGGTGTTACACAAATCGATTGCCTGGCCTTGTGGCGCCAAGACTGGCTCTTACTCTGTTTTCAACTACTCTCGATAACAAATGCGCCCCCAAGCATACGCCCAAGAATTGCCACGCCAACCTCGTGTTCGACGGATTGCTGAAACGTTTCACATTTTTCCTGGATCGCTCTAAAACGACGCATGAAGTGTACGTTTTCAAGGTATTAGTACGTACCGCCTCAAACGCTCGCTGATCTAACCAAAATTCACCGAAAATCGCCAAAAACCACGCTCAACGCCGTTCTAAAGAATACTTCATAACCAGCCATCTTCCGTACCACATGGTATGGAGATTTTTAGCGGGTTACGGCCCTGACACGCAGCCAGAAATGCCTTGTCACAGCGTCTGAAGCCGCTTGAAAAATCAAGCATTCAAAGCGGTCTGCACAAGGAAAGTAGCGTGCAAGCTCTTGATAGCGATCTACGCACGAGCGACGACGAGGGAGGGTTGGAGTCTGGGCGTGCTGCAGGCCAGAGAGCCAACACGCATGAGCCTTGTACGCATCCTGAAAAGATCGCAGCCTTCGGCAGCTCCTACATTGGAATGCCGTACACCTGTAGGAGCTGCCGAAGGCTGCGATCTTTTGATCTTGAGTTGCTCAAACTGCCCCCGCAAACACTTCCCCCAACCAATCCACAAACACCCGTACCCGTGGCGACATGTGGCGGTTATGCGGATACAGCACTGAAACCGGCATCGGTGGTGGTGGTATGTCGGCGAGAATTTCCTGCACAAGGCCTTGGGAGATCAGCGCTTCCATCCGGTAGTGCGGGCATTGAATCAGCCCCAGCCCCGCAATCGCCGAAGCCGCGTAGATCTCCGCGCCGAACACCGACACCGAGCCGTCGATCGTCAGTTCCTGCAGTTCGCCATCGACCATGAATTCAAACGGAAACTGCTTGGCGGTGGTGCGCGACACGTAGTTCACCGCGCGGTGCTGTTTCAGCTCGTCGAGGCTTTTCGGTTCGCCATATTTGCGCAGGTACGCGGGGCTGGCGCAGGTGATCTGGCGCAGGTTGGCCACGCGTTTGCCGATCAATGCCGAGTCACTCAGCGTGCCCGCGCGCAGTACGCAATCGACACCTTCGGCGATCAGGTCGACAAAACGGTCGGCCTCGCTGATCGACAGCTCGATGTCCGGATAACGGGCCATGAATTGCGGCAGTGCCGGGATCACAAAGTGCTTGGCCAACGTGCCGTGCAAATCCACGCGCAACCGCCCTTTCGGCGCCACGCCGCGAAACGCCAGTTCGGCTTCTTCCAGCTCCGCCAGCAATTGCACGCAACGCAGGTAATACGCCTCGCCATCCAGCGTCGGACGCACTTTGCGTGTGCTGCGCTCCAGCAGGCGCGTGCCGAGCCAGGCTTCGAACTGGTTCAGCGTATGGGTCAGCGTGGCCCGTGGCAGACCCAGGTCATCGGCGGCCAGGGTGAAGCTGCTGCGCTCGTAGATGCGCACGAACACCTTCATCGCTTTGACTTGATCCACGTTCAGCTCCTGGTATTCGATTGTTGGCGATTATTGAACAGTCAAGGCAACTCTCGTGCATTTATCGCCTTGAGTAAACATGTGAATCTGGCCTCACCCCGAACAAACACGTTCACCACTTCATAAGGATTCATCGCCATGACCACTCAAACTTCGAAAGTAGCCATCGTCACCGGCGCCTCCCGCGGCATCGGCGCGGTCATCGCCAAACAACTGGCCAGCGAAGGTTTTGCCGTCGCCATCAATTACGCCAGCAGCGCCACCGAAGCGTCGAAACTGGTGGTTGAATTGCGTCAGGCCGGCCACCAGGCCATAGCGATCCAGGCTGACGTCTCCAGTGCCGACGACGTTCGCCGTTTGTTCGACGAGACCGAAGCGCAACTGGGCAAGGTCGACGTGCTGATCAACAACGCCGGCATCCTCAAGGTGCTGCCACTGGCCCAACACAGCGACGAACTGTTCGACCAGAACTTCAACATCCACACCCGCGGCACGTTCAATGCCCTGCGTGAAGCCGCCACTCGCCTGAACAGCGGCGGTCGGATCATCAACTTCTCCAGCAGCACCGTCGGCCTGAACCTGCCGGGTTACGCGGTGTACATCGCCAGCAAAGCGGCGGTGGAATCCCTGACCCAAGTGTTCGCCAAGGAAATGCGCGGTCGCAACATCACCGTCAACGCTGTCGCACCGGGCCCGGTCGCCACC
The DNA here is from genome assembly GCF_018449725.1 of Pseudomonas sp. dw_612. Lineage (GTDB taxonomy): Bacteria > Pseudomonadota > Gammaproteobacteria > Pseudomonadales > Pseudomonadaceae > Aquipseudomonas. The sequence continues at coordinate 3,569 of NZ_JAAVVC010000032.1, forward strand.
GACCTGTTCCTGCACGGCAAGAGCGAAGAGCAGATCCAGACCTTCGCCAAGATGGCTCCGCTGGAACGTCTGGCCCAGCCAGAAGACATCTCCCGCGTCGTGTCCTTCCTGGTCGGCCCTGAATCGGGCTGGGTCAACGGGCAAATCCTGCGCGTCAACGGCGGCCTCGTCTGAGCCCCCGTCACCTGAACCCCACAGCGCAAGGTTGAAGGAGCAAAGAAGATGAGCCACCCCGCCAACACCCCCGTTCGCACCGGGCAGTCAAAACTGATGTTCACGCTGTTCACCGTGGTGGCGGCGGCCACCGCCGCTCTGGCTGCGGGCTCCAGCCTGCTGTTGACTCTGCCGGTCTGGGCGATGTTTGTGGGTTGGGTGGCGTTTTTCAGCCGCGGCCTGACCTTGCGCGACGGTCTGGTGAACTTCGGCTGCGTGCTGATGGGCATCGCCTTCGGCATGGGCGCGGCACCGAGCATTGGTGCATTGGCGCCAAGCCTTGGCCTGTTTGCGCTGCCGCTCGTGGTGTTTGTCGTGGCGATGATTGTGGTGTCGCTGCGGGGATTGAAGGTGATGAACAACATCGTCGCCTACTTCCTCGGCCTCATTGCCTACTTCGCCTCGCACCTGGAGCCGTCACTGGAAAGCTTCACTGAGCTGGGTGCCGCTGGCGCCATCGGCTCCTTCGCCGGCTGGTTGTCCCACGCCGTGCAACAACACCTTCCCCGTCGGGCCTGAAACCAAACCCTGCTTAAATGCGCAAGAGGTCAACCTCATGAAATCAGTCATTCTCATCACGGGCGCCGGTACTGGTATCGGCAAACTCGCCGCCGAATCCCTCGCCCGGGCCGGGCACATCGTTTACGCCAGCATGCGTGACGTGAACGGACGCAACGCCACGCGGGCCGACGGCGTTCGCCAGTGGGCCAAGGAACAGAATGTTGAGTTGCATCCGCTGGAGCTGGACGTGTTGTCCCAGGATTCGGCCGACGCAGCGGTGGCGACGATCGTCAAAGAACAAGGTCGTCTGGACGTGGTGATGCAAAACGCCGGGCACCTGGTCATCGGCCCGAGCGAAGCCTTCACCGCCGAAGAAATCATGAAAGTCTTCGACAGCAATTTCTACGGCGCCCATCGGGTCAGCCGCGCGGTGTTGCCGCAGATGCGCGCGCAGGCCTCGGGGTTGGTGTTGTGGATCAGCAGCACCACGACCAAGGGCGGTTTCCCACCGTTCCTGGGGCCTTACGGCGCAGCGAAAGCGGCGATGGATTCCCTGGCGGTGAGCATGTCCTACGAACTGACGCGCTTCGGCATCGAAACCTCGATCGTGGTGCCCGGTGCGTTCACCCGTGGCACCGATCATTTCCCGAGCGCCGGCAAACCGGCCGACGTCGCGCGCAGTGACGCCTATGCTCGATATGACGGGGTGATGGATAAAGTCGGCGAGCGATTGAGTGCATTGACCCCGGACGATGCCGATCCGCAAGCGGTGGCCGATGACATCGTGCGCATTGTCGGCCTGCCCCATGGCTCGCGGCCGGCGCGCTCGGTGATCGATTTTGTCGGGGATGGCGCGGCTGAGGTGCTGGAAGTGTCGGAGCGGGTGCGGATCGAGTTTGCCAAGCGGATCGGAATTGATGATTTGCTTCGCGTGAGTCAGTAAGGACGCCTTCGCGGGCAAGCCTCGCTCCTACAGGGGTTACGCGTACTCTGTAGGAGCGAGGCTTGCCCGCGAAGGCGCACGAACAGGCACCACACCTCTAAAGGACGGAACACACCATGCACACCACCATCATCATTTTCTTCGGCCTGGTCCTGCTGGCGCTGATGCTGTACATCGGCGAGCGAATCGGCTTCAGCCGCCAGACGCTGACCTACAGTTTCGTCGTCCTGTGGCTGGCGCTGACGGTGATCAACGGTGCAGTCGGCGTGGTCACGGCCGGCCAGTCCGTGAGTTCGGAGCTGGTGGTCGGCACGGTGGTGTTCAGCGTGCCGGTGGCGGCGCTGGTTCTGTTCATGGTGCTGAGCAAAACCTAGGCGCCACCGGCTCCCGATCAACGCACCAAATGCAGGAACTGCATGTGCCGCTCGTACTGGTCGAGGATGTCGTTGATGATCTGCTCCTTGGTGTAACCCACCAGATCGTAGTCCTGACTGCCCTCGCTCAAATGCACTTCGGCGCGGTAGTAGCGACGGTTGTTGAGTTGCTTGGAACCCATGCCGCCACGGGCGAAGGACGGCGTGAAGTAGCCACGCATCTGCACCTGGTAGATGAACGGATGTTGCTCGCCATGCCCGATTTCCAGGCTGACGCTGTCGTTCGCGGGGTCCGGCTGAGCGACCACGTTCAAACCCTTCTCGACGAACACCGCCGTCACTTCTTCAATCGCCGGACGCACCGTAGTTTCGAGGAAGCGATAGACCTCATCCCGCGACGGGAAATGCACCGCCTGACTCAAACGCTGACGCCAGCCGCCACGCTTGGAACCGGAGACCGGTGCCAGGGAATGCATCTGCGCAATCTGCTTCTGCGACTCCAGATAGAACGCCTTGTGCAGCCCCCACATCATCAGCAGCAGGATCATCGAGAACGGTAACGAGGTCAGCACGACGGCTGATTTCAACGCATCGATGCTGCCAGAGAACAGCAGCGCACTGGTCACCAATGCCGTCATCGCACCCCAGAACACCCGCAGCCATTTCGGCCCGTCTTCGTCCGGGTTGCCGCCCTTCGCCGAGAGCGTCGACAGCACCACGGTGCCGGAGTCGGCGGACGTGACGAAGAACACGAAGCTGATAAACACCGTGACCGCGATCACGGTTTTGCTCCACGGGTAGGTTTCCAGCAGCAGGTACAAGGTCATCGACGGGTTATCGATGGCCGACATACCGAGCGCCGTCATGCCGTGGTTGAGCACTTGATCGATGGCGCTGTTGCCGAAAATCGACATCCACGCCAGGGTGAAACCGAGCGGAATCAGCAGCACGCCGAAGACGAATTCACGGATGGTCCGGCCCCGGGAAATCCGGGCGATGAACAGGCCCACGAACGGCGACCATGCAATCCACCAGGCCCAGTAGAACACCGTCCAGCCGCCCAGCCAGTCGCTGGGTTTGTCGTAGGCGTAGAGGTCGAAACTCTTCATCGGCAACGCGCCGAGGTAGTCCCCGATGTTCTGGATCAGGGTGTTGAGCAGGTGCTGCGTGGGGCCAGCGAACAACACAAACAGCAGCAGCGCGCAGGCCAGCAGCATGTTGATGTCGGACATCACCCGTACGCCTTTATCGACGCCGGACACCGCAACGATGATCGCGGCGCCCATCATCAGCGTGATCAGGCCGACCTGAATCCAGTGGGTGTGGGCGATGCCAAACAGGTAGTCGAGCCCCGAATTGAGGTGCAACACCCCGAAGCCCATGTCCGCGCCGAGGCCGAACACCGTGGCAATGATGCCGAAGCCGTCCACCGCGTAGCCGATCGGGCCGTTGATGCGCTTGCCAATCAGCGGGTACAGCGCCGAACGCAGGGCCAGAGGCAGGTTATGGCGATAGGCAAAGTAGGCCAGCGCCATGCCGACGAAAGCGAACACGCCCCAGCCATGCAGGCCCCAGTGCAGAAACAGAATCTGCATCGCCTGCCGCGCCGCTTCCGGCGTACCGGCGGTGCCTTGGGGCGGTTGCGCCAGGTGCGTCAGCGGTTCGGACACGCAAAAGAAGAACAGCGTGATGCTGATCCCGGCGGCGAACAGCATGCCGGCCCAGGACAGGTAACTGAATTCGGGTTCGTCGTGGTCGGCACCGAGTTTGATCTTGCCGTAGCCAGACAACGCGGTGACCACCACGAAGACCAGATACAGGGTCATCGCGAGCATGTAATACCAGCCGACCGTGTTGGCCGCCCAGTTTTGCGCTTCCAGTAACCAGGCCCCGGCCTGTTTGGGCATGGCCATGACGACGATGCCGAACAACAGAATGAAACCCGCCGCGAAGTAGAACACCGGCGGATTCATGCGGACCTGGCCGCTGGGAGGGGTGGACGGTGCACTCATGAACAGTGCGCCTCAAAGGGGTGAAACAGGGCAATCAGTAACGGACTCGGCAAGGGCAAGCCTCCTGTTGTGAGCGGGCAGCAAACCGGCGGTTTAACTTGAATGAGCGTTCAAGTTAAACATGAATAGCGTGCTAAGGACTAATCGCAGGGCTCGGCGGTCGCTTTCCTACGCTAGCTCAAGGAAGGGTATGACGCGGGGTTTGGAGGATTCGTTCATTGAGAAAGGAGCTAATTGCCAGTATCTCGATCAACCTTGAGAGCCACCCCTCACCCTAACCCTCTCCCCAAGGGGTAGAGGGGACTGACCGAGGTGTTCAGTTGAGCTACATCGACCTGAACTATCGAGCCGAACTCAGGATTTGAAAGCAACAGAGATCGGCTCCCTTTCCCCTCTCCCCCCTGGGGAGAGGGTTGGGGTGAGGTGTGGCTCTCAGATTAAACAACGATCTAACTGATGCTTACTTCTGCGTCCCATCATCATGCTGCAAATTCGCCTGCGTCAGGTTGGCCCCCGCCGGCACGCTACGGGTCAGCCACACGTTGCCGCCAATGGTCGAACCCTTGCCGATGGTGATCCGCCCCAGAATCGTCGCCCCGGCATAGATCACCACATCGTCCTCGACAATCGGATGCCGTGGATGGCCCTTCTGCAACTGCCCGTCCTCATCCGACGGGAAACGCTTGGCACCCAGGGTGACCGCTTGATAAATCCGCACCCGCTCACCAATGATCGCCGTCTCGCCAATCACCACACCCGTCCCGTGATCGATAAAGAAGCTGCGGCCAATCTGTGCGCCCGGATGAATGTCGATGCCGGTGGCGGAGTGGGCGATTTCCGCGCTGATCCGCGCCAGCAATGGCAACCCGGCGCGGTACAAATGATGGGCGAGGCGATGGTGAATCACCGCCAGAATTCCCGGATAGCACAGCAACACTTCATCGACGCTGCGGGCCGCCGGGTCGCCGTGATAGGCCGCCAGCACGTCGGTGTCGAGCAGATTGCGCAGCCCCGGCAGCGCGAGGGCAAAGTCCTGGATGATCTGGATTGTCTTGGCTTCGACTTCAGTGTCAGCCTGGTCGCTGTGGCGAGCGGCATAACGCAGCTCAAGCCGCGCCTGAGCCAACAATGCATTCAGCGCGACATCGAGGGTGTGGCCGACGTAGAAGTCTTCACTCTCCTCACGCAAATCCACCGGCCCCAGGCGCATCGGGAACAACGCACCGCACAGGGCTTCGAGAATCTCCGCCATCGCCGCCCGGGACGGCAACTCGCGACCGCCCTGCTCGCCGCTGGCGCGGCCGTTTTGTGCACGCCATTGATCACGCGCCGTGCGCAGTTGGCTGACGATGGTCTGCAATTGCCAATGGCTGGAACGCTCGCTCACGGTAAAAACTCCTCACGGGCGGCCGGACTGTCTGGCCGCACTGACGGCGATTACTTTACGGCAAGGGCTTGGAGCCGAATTAAGAACCAATTGTGCTGGGATCAATACATTCGGATATAAGCGATTGACGGTTGCCCGTACAAATAGGCGTGCCTATAGTCCTGACATCTCTCCCCGCCAGTACGGACCCATGATCAAACAATCGCTTGCCCGCTTTAATCGCCTCGACCTGCTCGGCCATCCCACCGCCCTGGAAAAACTCGAACGACTGTCGACCTGGCTGGGCCGCGATGTGTACGTCAAACGCGATGACCTGACGCCGCTGGCCATGGGCGGCAACAAGCTGCGCAAACTCGAATACCTGGCCGCCGATGCGCTGGCTCAGGGCGCCGATACGTTGATCACCGCCGGTGCGCTGCAATCCAACCACGTGCGCCAGACCGCCGCCATCGCCGCCAAACTGGGCCTGGGTTGCGTAGCGCTGCTGGAAAATCCGCTGGGCACCGACGACGCCAACTATGTCGGCAACGGCAATCGGCTGCTGCTGGACCTGTTCGATGCCAAGGTCGAGTTGGTGGAGAACCTCGACAACGCTGACGACCAATTGCAAGCCTTGGCCGATCGCCTGCGCAACAACGGCAAGAAGCCGTACGTGGTGCCGATTGGTGGCTCCAATGCCTTGGGGGCTTTGGGTTATGTGCGTGCGGGCCTGGAACTGGCGGAACAGATCAAGGACACCGGCCTGCAATTCGCCGCCGTGGTGCTGGCCTCGGGCAGTGCCGGGACCCACAGCGGTCTGGCGCTGGCCTTGAATGAAGTACTCCCGGATTTGCCAGTGATTGGCGTGACGGTTTCCCGCAGCGAAGAAGATCAGCGGCCCAAAGTTCAGGGCCTGGCCGAACGCACAGCCGAGCTGCTGGGTGTGAGCCTGCCGAAGCGTTTCAAGGTTGAACTGTGGGATGAATACTTCGGCCCGCGTTATGGCGAGCCGAATGCCGGGACGCTGTCGGCGGTGAAGCTGGTGGCGAGTCAGGAAGGTTTGCTGCTGGACCCTGTGTACACCGGCAAAGCCATGGCCGGGTTGCTCGATGGCATCGGCCGCGGGCGTTTTGATGACGGCCCGATCATCTTCCTGCACACCGGCGGGGCGCCGGCGTTGTTTGCCTATAAAGATTTTCTGTAACCAAACAAGATCAAAAGATCGCAGCCTTCGGCAGCTCCTACGGGCGCACGCCGATCCCCTGTAGGAGCTGCCGAAGGCTGCGATTTTTTCCAAAGACAATACATATTCTATAAAAGAATAACAAAATCAATATTTAGTATTTTCCTATCTAACAAAGCCGTCATATAGTCGCGCCGCAGGCGAATTTGGCGCGAGACGCATAAGCTGCTTTAGGGCAGGATATCGCAATCGTTCAAATCCCGATTTTGCCAACATTCCTAATAGCGTCTTCCATAAGAAAACACAGGGGCTTGTCATGAATTTTTCCGCACTACGTCGAAACCTGCTGGTAGGTTCGCTGGGCCTGGCATTGAGCGCCGGCCTGTTGGGGCAAGCGGTTGCCGGTGAGCAACTGCAAAAAATCAAGGACGCAGGCGTGATCAACGTCGGCCTGGAAGGCACTTATCCACCGTTCAGTTTCGTCGACGCCGACGGCAAACTGGCCGGCTTCGAAGTCGAGTTCTCCGAAGCCCTGGCCAAAGAGCTGGGCGTGAAGGTCAAACTGCAACCGACCAAATGGGACGGCATCCTCGCGGCGCTGGAATCCAAGCGTCTGGACGCAGTGATCAACCAGGTGACCATCTCCGAAGAACGCAAAAAGAAGTATGACTTCTCCGAGCCGTACACCGTTTCCGGGATTCAGGCGCTGGTGCTGACCAAGAAGGCTGCGGAGCTGAACATCAAGACGGCCGCCGACCTGGGTGGCAAGAAAGTCGGCGTAGGCCTGGGCACCAACTACGAGCAATGGGTCAAAGCCAACGTGCCGACCGCTGACGTGCGCACCTATGAAGATGATCCGAGCAAGTTCGCAGACCTGCGTAACGGCCGCACCGACGCCATTCTGATCGACCGCCTCGCCGCCCTCGAATACGCCAAGAAAGCCAAGGACACCTCCGCTGCCGGCGAAGCGTTCTCCCGCCAGGAAGCCGGTATTGCCCTGCGCAAAGGCGAGCCTGAGCTGCTGGCTGCCGTGAACAAGGCCATCGACAAGCTGCGTGCCGACGGTACGCTGAAAAAGCTTTCGGAAAAATACTTCAGCGCTGACGTCACTCAATAATGGAAGAAGCTTTCCAACTTGCGCTGGACTCCGCGCCCTTCCTGCTGAAGGGCGCGTACTACACGGTCATCCTGAGCCTGGGCGGAATGTTCTTCGGCCTGGTGATGGGCTTCGGCCTGGCGTTGATGCGCTTGTCACGCTTCAAATCGGTGAGCTGGCTGGCCCGCATCTACGTGTCGTTCTTTCGCGGCACACCGTTGCTGGTGCAGCTGTTCGTGATCTATTACGGCTTGCCGCAATTGGGCATCGAACTCGACCCGCTGCCAGCGGCCCTGATCGGCTTCTCGCTGAACATGGCCGCCTACGCCTGTGAAATCCTGCGTGCCGCAATCAGCTCCATCGAGCGTGGCCAGTGGGAAGCCGCCGCGAGTATCGGCATGACCCGCGCGCAGACCCTGCGCCGGGCCATCCTGCCGCAAGCGATGCGCACGGCCCTGCCACCGCTGGGCAACAGCTTCATTTCGCTGGTCAAGGACACGGCGCTGGCCGCCACCATCCAGGTGCCGGAGCTGTTCCGCCAGGCGCAATTGATCACCGCCCGCACCTTCGAAATCTTCACCATGTATCTGGCCGCCGCCCTGATCTACTGGATTCTGGCCACGGTGCTGTCGCACCTGCAGAACAAGTTGGAAGAGCGGGTCAATCGGCACGACCAGGAGTCCTGACCCAATGATTGTCGTGGAAAAACTGACAAAGCAGTTCAAGGGTCAAGTGGTGCTCAACGGCATCGATCTGGAAGTGAAGGAAGGCGAGGTCGTGGCGATTATCGGGCCAAGCGGCTCGGGCAAGACCACGTTCCTGCGTTGCCTGAACTTCCTCGAAGAACCCACCAGCGGCCGAATCAAGGTCGGCGACATCGAAATCGATGGCAGCCGCCCGCTGAACCAGCAGCAAGGCCTGGTGCGACGTCTGCGCCAGCACGTGGGCTTCGTGTTCCAGAACTTCAACTTGTTCCCGCATCGCACGGCGCTGGAAAACGTGATCGAAGGCCCGATCATCGTGAAGAAGATCCCCCACGCCGAAGCGGTGGCCCTGGGTAAAAAACTGTTGGCCAGGGTTGGCCTGGCGGGCAAGGAAGACGCTTACCCGCGACGCCTGTCCGGTGGTCAGCAACAGCGTGTGGCGATTGCCCGGGCGCTGGCGATGGAGCCGGAAGTGATTCTGTTCGATGAACCCACCTCGGCACTCGACCCGGAATTGGTCGGTGAAGTACTGGCGACCATCCGCAGCCTCGCCGAAGAGAATCGCACCATGGTCATCGTCACCCACGAAATGGGCTTTGCCCGGGACGTGGCGAACCGCGTGGTGTTTTTCGACAAGGGTGTGATCGTCGAGCAGGGCGAAGCCAAGGCACTATTTGCCAATCCGAAAGAAGAACGGACGAAGCAGTTCCTTAGCAAGTTCCTGAATAACGCACACAACTGAAACTCCCATTTAAAACTTGTTAACTTCCATGGAAGGAAGTGACATTTACCCTCCGACTTAAAAACTCCGCAACCACCGCCTCCTTTCCAATCTATACAACTTCGATTCTCTAAACGCGGTACATATATATGTTCTGCAACAGAATCATTCATCCTAAAATCAATCATGCATCCAGACAACGGCGGCTCAATGCATCGCCGCACCCGCCGCATCAAACCGGGAAAAACCAAGGTAAAGTTCGACAGCGCAATGGCGTTTATTAACTGCGCCACGTAGGACATTTCTGATTAACACCGAATCCAACCCGCAACTAACAAACTCTATTGACACCTATTCCAGCGCACTCTTATCTAGTCTCCAACAGGCGTCGACCGCCCAACTCAATCGTTATCAATACGTACACATAACGAACATTTTGTTGCTCGATCATTAACGCCTCTTGAACTTCCAGAAACGGACTTCGCTGCAAGGCTTCAAGGAGAGAACCCATGACAAGCACCTCGAACAAAACCGAACTTGCGGCCCCCACCCTGGCGCAATCCCACCGGAGCGGCATCAACATCACCTCGGCCGCCCACTTGCTGATCGCGGTAGCGCCCTACCGCGGCATGGACGAAGGCGATCTGATCGAACTCTATTGGGACGACTGCTACGTGGCTTCAAAAGCCCTGATCATCGACGACGTCAATCAACCCGTGCATCTGCGCGTGCCCGAGAGTTTTGTCATCAATGGCACCTCGCACGTCCATTACCGCGTCATGCAAGTCGGGCAAGACCCGGCGTTGTCGCCGACCACGCGGGTGCAGATCAAACTCGATTGCCCCGGCGGCGAGTCGCCCGCGCTGTCCGGCGACGAAAACCAGAGCCTGGCCCCGGTGAACCTCCCCGACACCATTCGCCGCCAAGGGGTCAACCCGAACCAGATCAAACGCGGCGTCCCGCTGACCATCGAGCCTTACCTGAACATGGCCGTCGACGATGAAATCACCCTGCAGTGGGGCGATGTGCGCATGGACCTGCCCAAGCTCAGGGCGAGCGACATCGGCAAGCCGATCCAGGTCTGGGTGCCGCCGGCGATCATTCTCGAAGCCGGCGAAGACCTGCGCCTGGAAGTGACCTATTGCATCCTCGACCGGGTGGGCAACAACTCGCGCTGGGCGCCGCCGCGGATGTTGAAGATCGGTTGCGCCAATCCCTACCTCAAAGCGCCGTTGAAAGAAGAACTGAAGGCAGCAGAACCCCGCAAAAAATGAAATCACCACCGCCCTCCTGTGGGAGCGGGCTTGCTCGCGAAGAGGCCATGTCAGTCGAAATAAAAGTTGCCTGACACACCGCCTTCGCGAGCAAGCCCGCTCCCACAGGGGACCCTGCCGACCTCAGTCCACGCGTCAGCTGTTGCCCCACAAACAACTGTTGCCCTACGGACAGACGCTCTTCTATGCATATTCCCAAAAGTTAGTTTATTAATTATTTATACACGCTTAGGGTATATACACCGGACCACCGGACATTCTTGATATTCATTCGCCGCCACCATCGCGGCGTTTCCATGAGATGTGAGGTAGGTATGGTCCGGAACACAATCACCCCAGTGCAGAACGCCAGGGCATTGCGTGCAGCCAAGGAGCGGCACTGATGTCCAGTCTGGCAGAAGCCACCATCCAGAGTGATCTGGATATCGCCCCCCTGTTGTTGCCCGCGCAGGTTTTGCGCAACGACGCACAAGCCATCAAGGCTGCCCATGAGTTGGCGCAAGCCGCTCGCCTGCAAGCGGCCAAACGTGATCAGCAGCGCAAGTTGCCGTGGTCGGAAATCGAACAGTTCACCCGCAGCGGCCTGGGCAGCATTGCCATCCCGCGCGAGTACGGTGGCCCGCAGGTTTCGTTCGTCACGATCGCCGATGTGTTCGCGATCATTTCCGCGGCGGATCCGGCACTCGGGCAGATCCCGCAGAACCAGTTCGGCATCCTGAATCTGGTCCTCGGCAGCGCCACGGAATCGCAGAAAAAACAGCTGTTCAAAAGCGTGCTCGAAGGCTGGCGCATCGGCAATGCCGGGCCGGAGCGCGGCACCAAAAACACCCTCGAACTCAAGGCGAGAATTACGGCTGACGGTGACGGTTTCGTCATCAGCGGCCAGAAGTTCTATTCCACCGGTGCGCTGTTCGCCCACTGGGTGGCGGTCAAGGCGTTGAACGATGACGGCAAGCAAGTGCTGGCCTTCGTGCGCCGTGGCACGCCGGGTTTGCGCATCGTGGATGACTGGTCCGGTTTCGGCCAACGCACCACCGCCAGCGGCACCATTTTGCTCAACAACGTGCGGGTCGACGCCGAGCTGGTGGTGGACAACTGGAAGATCAACGACAACCCGAACATCCAGGGCGCCGTGTCGCAATTGATTCAAGCAGCCATCGACGCCGGCATCGCGCGCGGCGCCATCGATGACGCCATCGAATTCGTCAAAACCCGCGCTCGGCCATGGATCGACGCCAAGGTCGAACGGGCCAGCGATGACCTCTACGTGATCGCCGACATCGGCAAACTGAAAATCGAACTGCACGCCGCCGAAGCGCTGCTGCGCAAGGCCGGGCAAGTGCTCGATCAGGTCAACGCCGCGCCACTCACCGCCGAATCCGCCGCCCGCGCCTCGATTGCCGTGGCCGAAGCCAAAGTGCTGACCACCGAGATCTCGTTGCTGGCCAGCGAAAAACTCTTCGAACTGGCCGGCAGCCGCGCCACCCTCGCCGAATTCAACCTCGACCGTCACTGGCGCAACGCCCGCGTGCACACCCTGCACGACCCGGTGCGCTGGAAATACCACGCTGTCGGCACTTATCACCTCAACGGCACGCTGCCCGCTCGCCACTCCTGGATTTGACCAGACCTCTGGAGAAACACATGACTCTTTCTCACCACGTCGCGGTCATAACCAGCGATGAGCAAGCCCTGATCGTCGCCAGTGATCTGGCCGAAGACTTCAAACGCGACAGCGCCCTGCGCGACCGCGAACGCCGTTTGCCGCACCCGGAACTGGAAGTGTTTTCCCGCTCAGGCCTCTGGGGCATCAGCGTGCCAAAAGAATACGGCGGTGCTGGCGTGTCCAACGTCACCCTGGCCAAAGTGATTGCCCTGATCGCCCAGGCCGACGGCTCCCTCGGGCAAATCCCGCAGAACCATTTCTACGCCCTCGAAGTGCTGCGGGTGAATGGCAGCGAAGCACAGAAAAAACGCCTGTACGCGGAAGTCTTGGCTGGCCAGCGTTTCGGCAACGCCCTCGCTGAACTCGGTACAAAAACGGCTCATGACCGCGCTACCAGCCTGACTCGCGACGGCGACGGCTACCGCATCAACGGCCGCAAGTTCTACGCCACGGGCGCGATTTACGCCCAGCGAATCCCGACTTCAGTCGTGGATGAACACGGCGTGCAGCAATTGGCCTTCGTGCCGCGCGACAGCCAAGGCCTGACGGTGATCGACGACTGGAGCGGCTTCGGTCAGCGCACCACCGGCAGTGGTTCGGTGGTGTTCGAAGACGTGTACGTCGCCGCCGACGATGTGATCCCGTTTCAAAGCGCTTTCGAACGCCCGACCACGGTTGGTCCTCTGGCGCAGATTCTTCACGCCGCCATCGACACCGGCATCGCCCGCGCGGCTTACGAAGATGCCCTGCATTTCGTGCGCACTAAAACCCGGCCGTGGATCGACGCGACCCACGAAAAAGCCACCGACGATCCGCTGACCATCAAGAGCTTCGGCCACTTGGCCATTCGACTGCACGCAACGGAAGCCTTGCTGGAGCGCTCCGGCGAATTCCTCGACAAGGCCCAGGCCGAGATGAACGCCGAAACCGTGGCAGCCGCCTCGATTGCCGTCGCCGAAGCCCGGGCCATCAGCACCGAAATCTCCCTCGCCGCCGGCAGCACGTTGTTCGAACTCGCCGGCAGCCAGGCAACCCTGATTGAACACGGTCTGGATCGCCATTGGCGCAACGCCCGGGTGCACACGCTGCACGACCCGGTGCGCTGGAAATATCACGCCGTGGGCAATTACTACCTCAACGATGAAAACCCGCCACTGCGGGGGACCATCTGATGGCTGATGCGAAAAAGAAGATGCTGCTCAACGCGTTCAACATGAACTGCATCGGGCATATCAACCATGGCCTGTGGACGCATCCACGGGACACGTCCACCCAATACAAAACCATCGAATACTGGACCGAGCTGGCGCAACTGCTGGAGCGCGGACTGTTCGATGGTTTGTTCATCGCGGATATCGTCGGCGTGTACGACGTCTACCAGAACTCGGTGGACGTGCCGCTGAAAGAGTCGATCCAGCTGCCGGTCAACGACCCGCTGCTGCTGGTCTCGGCCATGGCTGCCGTCACCAGGAATCTGGGTTTCGGCCTGACCGCCAACCTGACCTACGAGCCGCCGTATCTGTTCGCTCGGCGCATGTCGACTCTCGATCATTTGAGTCGCGGCCGGGTCGGCTGGAACATCGTCACCGGCTACCTCGACAGCGCCGCCAAGGCCATGGGCCTGAGCGAACAGGTCGAGCACGACCGCCGCTACGACCAGGCCGACGAGTACCTGCAAGTGCTCTACAAACTCTGGGAAGGCAGCTGGGAAAACGGCGCGGTGCTCAACGATCCCAAGCAGCGGATCTACGCCCAACCCGAGAAAGTGCACAAGGTTGAGCACAAGGGCGAGTTCTATCAGGTCGAGGGTTATCACCTGTGCGAACCGTCGCCGCAGCGCACGCCGGTGCTGTTCCAGGCGGGCAGTTCGGATCGCGGTTTGCTGTTTGCCGGGCGTCATGCCGAGTGCGTGTTTATCAGCGGCCAGAACAAACCGTCGACCAAGGTGCAAGTGGACAAGGTCCGCGCCAGCGCCGTCGAGGCTGGGCGCAACCCTGAGGACATCAAGGTGTTCATGGGTTTGAACGTGATTGTCGGCGCCACCGAGGAGCTTGCCTGGAAGAAGCACGCCGAGTACCTGAGCTACGCCAGTGCCGAGGCCGGCGTGGCGCATTTTTCGGCGTCTACCGCGATCGATTTTTCTCAGTACGAGATCGACGAACCGATCCAGTACGTGAAAAGCAACGCGATCCAGTCGGCGACCAGGAACCTGCAAAACAACGACTGGACCCGGCGCAAATTGCTCGAACAACACGCCCTCGGTGGCCGCTACATCACCGTGGTCGGTTCCCCAGAGCAAGTGGCGGATGAACTGGAATCGTGGATCGCCGAAACCGGCCTCGATGGCTTCAACCTGACACGGATCGTCACGCCGGAAAGCTATGTGGATTTCATCGATTTGGTGATTCCGGAGTTGCAGCGTCGTGGGTCGTACAAGACCGCTTACGACAGCGGCAGCCTGCGGGAGAAGCTGTTTCACGGTGAAGCGCATTTGCCGGAGCAACACACGGGCGCAGCGTTCCGCCGCTAAAAGCTTCGCGGGCAAGCCTCGCTCCTACAGGAGGATGCGTTCTGCCCTTGTAGGAGCGAGGCCTGCCCGCGAAGAGGCCTGACCAAACACCCAAAATTTAATGCACTGACTGGAATAACCATCATGACCAAGCACTACCTCTCTCACCCAGTCAAAGCACTGGCCCTGGCCCTCGGCCTCTTCAGCTCCATCACTTTCGCCGCCGACGCGCCGCTGAAGGTCGGCACCACCGCCGCGTTCGCCATCCCGCTGGAAGCCGCCGTCGAAGAAGCCTCCAAGCAAGGCCTGAAAGTCGAACTCGTGGAGTTCACCGACTGGATCGCCCCGAACGTCAGCCTCGCCGCCGGCGACATCGACGTGAACTACTTCCAGCACGTCCCATTCCTGGAAAACGCCAAGGCTGCCGCCGGTTTTGACTTGGTGCCGTTTGCCCCGGGGATCATCAACAACGTCGGTCTCTACTCGAAGAAATACAAAAGCTTCGACGAGCTGCCGCAAGGCGCCAGCGTCGCCATCGCCAACGACCCGATCAATAGCGGTCGCGGCCTGCAATTATTGGCCAAGGCTGGTTTGATCACGCTGAAACCGGGGGTCGGCTACAAGGCCACCGAAGAAGACATCATCGCCAACCCGAAGAAGATCAAGATCCTCCAGGTCGAAGCCGTGCAACTGGTGCGCGCCTATGACGACGCCGATCTGGTCCAGGGCTACCCGGCCTACATTCGTCTGGCGAAGACCTTTGATGCCGGCT
This sequence comes from Pseudomonas sp. dw_612, assembly GCF_018449725.1. Lineage (GTDB taxonomy): Bacteria > Pseudomonadota > Gammaproteobacteria > Pseudomonadales > Pseudomonadaceae > Aquipseudomonas. Next base: position 18,903 of record NZ_JAAVVC010000032.1, read on the forward strand.
CTGCGCTGCTGTTCGACGGCCTCGATCACAAGGAATACGTGATCCAGTTCGTGATCCAGCCAAAAAGCAAAACCGATCCGCGCCTGATCAAATTCGTCGACATCTACCAGCATTCGCCAGCCGTGCGTGCGGCGTTGGATAAGGCCCACGGCAAGCTGTATCAAGCCGGCTGGGAAAGCTAAGCATGACGGCCGCGATCCAACGGCGACTGGATATTCCAGAGCCCCATCAAGCCGCACAAGCCGAACTGCACCCGGACCTGAACCGCGCTCACGTGCGCTTCATCGGCCTGGGCAAAACCTACAACGGTCAGCAAGGTCCGGTGGCGGCGTTACACGGCATCGACCTGGCGATCCAGCGCGGTGAGGTGTTCGGCATCATCGGCCGCAGCGGCGCCGGCAAGTCGTCGCTGATCCGCACCATCAATCGCCTGGAACAACCGAGCACCGGGCGCGTGCTGATTGATCAGGTGGACATTGGTGAGTTCGATGAAGACCGCTTGGTGGCGCTACGTCGGCGGATCGGCATGATCTTCCAGCACTTCAATCTGATGTCGGCCAAGACCGTTTGGCAGAACGTTGAGTTGCCGCTGAAAGTCGCCGGTGTGCCTAAGGACAAACGCGAACAGAAGGTCCGTGAACTGCTGGAACTGGTGGGCCTGCAAGAAAAGCACAAGGCCTACCCGGCGCAGCTTTCCGGCGGGCAGAAACAACGCGTCGGTATCGCCCGGGCGTTGGTGCACGACCCGGAAATTTTGCTATGCGACGAGGCCACTTCGGCGCTCGATCCCGAGACCACGCAATCAATCCTCGGCCTGCTGCGTGAGATCAATCAGCGTCTGGGTTTGACCATCGTACTGATCACCCACGAGATGGCGGTGATCCGCGATATCTGCGACCGCGTCGTGGTGCTCGAACATGGGCGCGTCGTCGAGCAAGGGCCGGTGTGGGAGGTGTTTGGCAATCCGCAGCATGAGGTCAGCAAGACTTTACTCGCGCCGCTGCAACACGCCTTGCCGGAAGAACTGCAAAGCCGTTTGCACTCGCAACCCCATTCTTCGGATGCGGCGGTTGTGCTGCGTTTGCAATTCACCGGCAGCGCCACCGACGAACCGGATCTGGCCGCGCTGTTCGCCGCCCTTGGCGGCCGCGTGCGTTTGCTTCAGGGCGGCGTGGAACGGATTCAGGGGCATGCGCTGGGGCAATTGCTGTTGGCGGTGGCTGGATCGTCCCTGAACGCCGAGGAACTGCGTCAGCGCGCCGGCAACTGGGCGCAACAGGTGGAGGTGCTGGGTTATGTGGTTTGATCGCTTGCTTCAGGGCTTTATCGACACCTTTTTGATGGTCGGCGTGTCGTCGCTGATCGCGCTGCTGGCGGGCATTCCGATGGCGGTGATTCTGGTCACCAGCGACAAGGGCGGCATTTACGAAGCGCCTCTGCTGAACCGCGTGTTGGGCGGGTTTGTGAACCTGTTTCGTTCGATTCCGTTTTTGATTCTGATGGTGGCGTTGATTCCGTTTACGCGGTTGATCGTCGGCACCACTTACGGCGTGTGGGCGGCGGTTGTTCCGCTGACGATTGCCGCCACACCGTTCTTCGCGCGGATTGCCGAAGTGAGCTTGCGCGAGGTCGATCACGGCTTGATCGAAGCGGCCCAGGCGATGGGTTGCCGGCGCTGGCACATCGTCTGGCATGTGCTGCTGCCTGAGGCGCTGCCGGGGATTGTTGGCGGTTTCACCATTACGCTGGTGACGATGACCAACTCCTCGGCCATGGCCGGGGCGATTGGCGCTGGCGGGCTGGGGGACATTGCGTATCGGTATGGGTATCAGCGCTTTGACAGCCAGATCATGTTGACGGTGATTGTGCTGCTGGTGGTGTTGGTGGCGATTATTCAACTGGGCGGGGATCGGTTGGCGCGAGGGTTGAACAAGCGCTGAGCGAAGATCAAAAGATCAAAAGATCGCAGCCTTCGGCAGCTCCTACGGGGATTTGCATAAGGCGCTGGATTGCGGCGTCGGGGTCTGCGCGGCATTTGCGGCAGGCTCGGTCCTGTAGGAGCTGCCGAAGGCTGCGATCTTGGCGGTGCTGAATTCCCACCCGATGGTAAGTTTTCCCACAAGAAAATCAGAGTGCCAGCAGGCCCGTTCCCTTTCATTTGCAGGACATTTCCTAGATCATTTCGCTCGCTTGCGCCTGCCAAATCCGGTGGCTAGTCTTCGGCCCGTCACTGCTCATCAGTGATCGGGTTTAGTAGCCCGGATCAATAGGCGCATAGCGTTCATGCTCATGTTCGGTACTTTGCCGGATGCTGAATATGGTGGCTGTGCGTGGGGCATCTTCGGGTGCACCGGTTTTCCTATTGACCGGCCTACTAACCTGCGTACAGCCGCCACCCAACGTTTAGTAGGCGAAAAGTGACGGCTCCGCGGTATCAATAGGAGCAACGCCCATGAAAAGACCCGTTCCCGATCCACCCTCCAACGCCCCTGAAACCGACGCCCCGCTCAGAGACCGATCCGCGCTCTATCGTGCAATCGATTTCTACCTCACCGGCGAACAGCCTTCGGCGCCCGATGAACTGCGTTTCTACAACGTCAGTGACGATGTGAGCTTTGAAGACACCCAACTCTATGTGGCTGACCTGCTGCGTTGTGCCTCAGTCACGGCGTATCAGTGTGGTGATCAGCTCAAGGGGGCTGACCGAGTCATGGTGTTTTCCATCTGGCATTTACTGGAGATTGCCAAAGCAATGGTTGATCGCTCCATTGATTGCCTGGGCATGAAGCAGGGCTAAGGCAAGATCAAAAGATCGCAGCCTTCGGCAGCTCCTACAGGGTGTCGAGCATGATCCCTGTAGGAGCTGCCGCAGGCTGCGATCTTTTAAAGCGCGAAAGCGCTTATAGTTTGCGCATCTCCCTTTGCCTGCGCAGCCCACCATGAAACAAACCCCCGACGACCTCGACAAGATCACTGCCACCACCCTGGGCCATTACAACTCGGTGGCCGAAGGGTTTCGCGAGGGGACGCGTGATCACGATGTCAGCCAAAACATCGACGCGCTGCTGCGGCACATCCAAGGTGAAGCGCCGTTCAGCATTCTCGACTTCGGCTGCGGGCCGGGGCGGGATTTGCAGACGTTTACGCGCATGGGCCACACCGCCGTCGGCCTCGATGGCTCGGAAAAATTTGCGCAAATGGCCCGTGAGGACAGCGGTTGCGAGGTCTGGCAGCAGGATTTCCTGAAGCTGGATCTGCCGGCCGAGCGCTTCGACGGGATTTTTGCCAATGCAGTGTTGTTCCATATCCCGCGCCAGGAATTGCCTCGGGTATTGAAGGAATTGCGCGGGGCGTTGAAGCCGGGTGGGGTGTTGTTCAGTTCCAATCCTCGTGGTGAGAATCAGGAAGGCTGGAATGGGCCGCGGTATGGGGCTTATCACGATTTGCAGGCGTGGCAGGCGTTGTTGATCGAGGCCGGGTTTGTCGAGTTGGAGCATTACTACCGGCCGGCGGGGTTGCCCCGAGAGCAGCAGCCTTGGTTGGCCAGCGTTTGGCGTAAATCAACGTAGGCAAGGCCGACGCTTTCGCGAGCAGGCTCGCTCCCACATTGGGATGCGTTCCACTGTGGGAGCGGGCTTGCTCGCGAAAGCGGTGTGTCAGACAACAGAGATGTTGAATGTTAAATCGCTTTCGCGAGCAAGCCCGCTCCCACAGGGTTTGTGCCTTACCGTAAGCCGGTGTAGTCAGCATCGACGCCTTCGCGAGCAGGCTCGCTCCCACATTGGAATGCGTTCCACTGTGGGAGCGAGCCTGCTCGCGAATAGAGCGCGAAGCGCTCGCCTTACCGCACTTCTTTTTTCGGCTCGCGAATCTTGTACCAAGCCACGTACAGCGCCGGCAAAAACAGCAGCGTCAGCAACGTCGCGATGATGATCCCGCCAATCATCGCGTAGGCCATTGGCCCCCAGAACACCTCCCTCGCAATCGGGATCATCCCCAGGCTCGCCGCCGCAGCGGTGAGCAAAATGGGCCGACGCCGATGCTCCGTCGCCTGCGCCACCGCATCCCACGGCGCCAGGCCTTCCTTCTCCAGCGCGTCGATCTGCGTCACCAGGATCACCGAGTTGCGGATGATGATGCCGATCAGCGCCAGGATCCCGAGGATCGCCACGAAGCCCATCGGCGTGCCGGTCGGGATCAGCGCCAGCACCACGCCGATCAAGCCCAGCGGCGCAACACTGGCCACCAGGAACAGCTTCTGCACACTGTGCAACTGGATCATCAGGAACGTCGCCATCAAGAACAGCATCAGCGGCACGACCTTGGCAATCGGCCCCTGGGCCTTGCCGCTTTCCTCGACGGTACCGCCCGTCGCGACTTTGTAACCCACCGGCAACCCGGCGGCGAATTTGTCGATGGTCGGTTGCAGTTGTTTCACCAGGTCGGTCGGCTGAATCTCGTCGCGCACCGCAGCCTTGATGGTGATGGTCGGTTTGCGATCCCGGCGCCACACCAGCGGTTGCTCCAGTTCATACCGCACGGTGGCGAAGGCCAGCAGCGGAATCGACGTACCGCCCGGCGTGACGATTTGCAGGTTCTGCAAGGTTTCCGGCGTCCCGCGTTCCGCATCTTCGGCGCGGCCCACGACGTTGATCAGGTAAATATCATCGTCCACCTGCGTGATCGGCGAACCAACGACAATGCTGTTCATCAGGTTGGCCACATCTTCCGAGGACAGCCCCAGTTGCCGCGCCTTGTCCTGGGCGATGTCGATGCGCAGGACTTTGCCCGGCTCGTTCCAGTCGTAAATGATTTCGCCGATGTGCGAGTTCTGGTCGAGGGCGGTGGCCAGTTCGATCGCGTGTTTGCGCACTTGATCGATGTCCTTGCCGCTGACTCGGTACTGGATCGGCCGTCCGACCGGAGGCCCCATTTCCAGGGCCTGGACGTAACTGCCGATGCCGACAAAATCCTTGCGCAGCCGCTCACGCAAACGTTGGCTGAGCGCGGTGCGCGATTCCAGGCCTTTGCTGACGATCACCAATTGCGCGTAGTACGGGTTCTGCAATTGCTGGTCGAGGGGCAGGTAGAAACGGATCGCACCCTCGCCGATGTAGGTGCTCCAGCGCACGATGTCCGGGTCATCCTTGAACGTCGCTTCAAGCTTGTCCACCGCCTTGCGCGTTTCATCCATCGAGGCGTTTTGCGGCAGGTTGAGGTCTACGAGGATTTCCGGGCGGTCCGAGGACGGGAAGAACTGGTTCTGCACAAACTGCATCGAGAACACCGCCCCCACGAACAACGCGATGGTGATGCCGATGGCCCACCAGCGATTGCGCATGGCCCAGAACATGCCGCCATTGAACGCCCGCCCGATGCGCCCCGGTTCGGCGGAATGCGGTTTCACATCGGCGCTGAGAATGTGCACAGCGATCACCGGGGCAAACAGCACCGCGACCACCCACGACACCAGCATCGCCACCGCAATCACCGCGAACAGTGTAAAGGTGTACTCACCGGCGGAACTGGCGTTCAAGCCAATCGGCACAAACCCGGCCACCGTCACCAGCGTGCCGGTAAGCATCGGGAACGCGGTCGAGGTGTAGGCGAACGTCGCCGCTTGCTCCTTGGTCTCTCCCATTTCCAGGCGCGTGACCATCATCTCGACGGTGATCATCGCGTCATCCACCAACAGGCCGAGGGCGATGATCAGCGCGCCGAGGGAAATCCGCTGCATGGTGATGCCGCTGTATTCCATGAAGACGAAGACCATCGCCAGCACCAGCGGAATCGAGCACGCCACCACCAGACCGGCGCGCACGCCGAGGCTGATGAAGCTGACAATCAGTACGATCACCACCGCTTCGAACAACGCACTGGTGAAGCCGCCGACGGCTTTTTCCACCACGTCGGCCTGGTCGGAGACGTTGTGCACGCCAACGCCCACCGGCAGGTCGGCGGTCAGGTCGGTCATGCGTTGATGCAGCGCCTTGCCGAATTCCTGGATGTTGCCGCCCTTCTTCATCGCAATCGCCAGGCCGATCGCCGGGTGACCGTTGAAGCGGAATTCCGGGGTCGCCGGGTCGACGTAACCACGGCTGATTTCAGCGATGTCGGCCAAGCGATAGAAGCGGTCATTGAGGCGCAGGTTGACGTTGGCCAGGTCTTTTTCGGAAGCAAACTGCCCGGAGGTGCGCACGGAAATCCGTTCCGGCCCGGCCTCGATCACACCCGCCGGGGTCACGGCGTTCTGCGATTGCAGGCTCTGCACGACCTGGCGCTGATCGATGCCCAGCGCGGCAAGTTTGCGCGTGGAGAAGTTCAGGTACAGGACTTCATCCTGCTCGCCGACCATCTCGACCTTGCCCAGCCCCGGCACATCACGAATCGCCGCCCGCACCTGCTCCACGTAGTCGCGCAATTGACGCATCGACAAGCCATCGGCGGTGTAGGCATACACCGAACCGTACACATCACCGAACTCGTCGTTAAACCCTGGCCCTTGCAGGCCTTTGGGGAAGTCGCCGCGAATGTCGTTGATCTTCTTGCGCACCTGGTACCAGATTTCCGGGATGTCCTTGGCGCTGGTGGTGTCGCGCAGGTACACGAACACCGTCGATTCGCCGGGTCGGGTGTAGCTTTTCACGTAGTCGAGGGAGTCGAGCTCTTCGAGTTTTTTCTCGATGCGGTCGGTGACCTGCTTGAGGGTTTCTTCCTGGGTCGCACCGGGCCAGCGGGTCTGGATGACCATGGTCTTGATGGTGAACGAGGGGTCTTCTTCGCGACCGAGGTTCATGTAGGAGAACACGCCCATCAGCAGCGCGACGAACATCAAATACCAGACGAACGACTGATGTTTGAGGGCCCATTCGGATAAGTTGAAACTCCCTTTCATCGCGGGCTTTCCTCGTCGATTTTGACTTTTTGCCCGGGTTTCAGGCTGTTCACACCGGCGCTGACCACGCGCTCACCGGACTTCACGCCGTCGGCCAGCACCACCGTTGAATCGGTGCGGCTGATCAGGCTGACGTCCCGTGGGGAAACGGTCTGGTTTTGCGGGTCGATGACCCAGATGCGGGTTTTGCCATCGACTTCTTGCAGCGCGCTGACCGGCAATTCCAGACGCGGCTTGATCGCGGAACTGAGGGTCACACTGATCGCCGTACCGAGACGAAAGCCTGGCGGCGTGTCGGTCAGGGTCAGGCGGGCGCGACGGGTGCGGGTCGCGCTTTGAGCCTGGGGTTCGATTTCACGAATGATCGCGGTGCTGGTGATGCTCGGGTCCAGTTGCGCGGCGACCTGAAACACCACGTCCGCCGGCAGTTGATCGACCAAGGTGTCCGGCAGGTCGATCACCGCTTCCTTGATGTCCGGTTGCGCCAGGGTCACCACTTGCTGGCCGGCGGTGACGACTTGCCCGGCCTCGGCGTTCCAGGCGGTGACGATGGCTTTGTGATCGGTGCGCAACTGCACGTAATTGAGTTGGTCCTTGGACTGATCGACCGCAGCCTTGGCTTGATCAAGGGACGCCTGGGTGGTTTTCAGGTCGGTCTGGGCGATGTCCAGTTGCGCCTGGGCGCCGACGCCGCGATCAAACAGCGCTTGCTGACGGCGGGCGTTGGCCTGGGCGTTGATGAATTGCGCCTGGATGCGCGCCAGATCGCCCTCGGCTGAACGCAATTGGTTCTGCTGATCGGTGGGGTCGAGGGTCGCGAGCAGGGCGCCCTTCTCGACTTCGGCGCCGACGTCGACATTACGGCTGGCGATGCGGCCCGGTACGCGGAAGCCGATATTGCTTTCATAGCGGGCCTGGATGCTGCCGGCGAAACGGCCGAGGTCTTCCTGATTCAGGGATTTGACTTCGATGGACAGCACCGGGCGCACGGGCTCGGGCGGCGGTTCTTTTTTCGAGCACGCGACCAGCAGCAGGCCGGCGGACAACAGCATCAGGCGCTTCATTGGTCGGCTCCCGGTGCCAAATCCTTGTAGGTGTTTTCGGCGATGTCCACTTTCATTCCCGGGTGCAGTAACTGGCCACCGGCGATGATGACTTTTTCGCCACCCTCCAGACCGCCGCTGATGATGACTTTGCCGGTCAGGTAGCGGCCGACGGTGACGGTGTGCAGTTGCGCCTTGCCGTCGGCGTCCACCAGCCATACGGCGGGGTCGCTGAGGTTTTTGGTCAGGGCTGACCAGGGCAGTTCCACCGCCGATTTACCCGGCGTCTTCGCCGTGGCGCTGACCACCGAGCCGAGTTGCATGCCGTCGGGCAAGCCATGGAGGGTGACTTTGACTTGCACGGTGCCGGTCTGTGCGGACACCGCCGGGGTGATTTCCCTGACCGTGCCGGTGGTTTTGATCGCGGGGTTGTCGAGCAGGCTGACCACTACAGATTTATCCGAGGGCGGCTCGGCCAGCAGCGATTCGTAGACGTTGAACACGGCGTCGCGCTCACCGTCCCGGGCCAGGCTGAAGATCGGCACCGTGGCTTGCACAACCTGGCCGACTTCGGCCTGACGCGCGGTAATCACACCCGGCGCTTCGGAGATCAGCGAGGTGTAACTCAGTTGTTCCCGGGCATTGGCCAGTTGCGCCTGGGCGGCGGTCAGGGCGCTTTGGCTGCTGCGCAATGCAGCCTGGGCGGCATCGTATTCGCTTTGGCTGGTGTAGCCCTTGGGCAGGAGTTTTTGCTGGCGCACGAACGCGGCGGCGGTCTGTTTGACCCGAGCCTGTTCGGCGGTGACCTGAGCCTGGGCCGAATCGACGTTGGTCTGCAGGTCTTTCGGATCGAGTTTGGCGAGCACCTGCTTGGCGGACACCCGGTCACCGACGTCGACCATGCGCTGGATGATCTTGCCGCTGACGCGGAACGACAACTCGGTCTGCACCCGGGCCTGGACATCGCCGGTGAGGGTCACAGAAGCGGCGTAATCCGCAGGATTGACCGCTTGCACGAAGACCCGCGGCAGGTCTTTTTCGACCGGTTTTTTATCGCCGCAAGCGGTCAGCAGCGCGAAAACGCCCAGCCCCACCATGATTTTCAATCCGCTACCCGCCATGCAAACTCCTTTTCGTTGTACGAACGTGCAAGTGACGATACGACTGTGAGCTTAGAACAGGGTTCAATGGGTGCACTGACCGCGATAAATAATGTGATCAAACCGCTGTCTTTGTAGCAGCTGGCGAAGCCTGCGTTCGGCTGCGAAGCAGTCGTCAAACCTGAGTACTCAGTCTGCCTGATACACCGCGGTGTCTGACTTCACGACTGCTTCGCAGCCGAACGCAGGCTTCGCCAGCTGCTACAGGTCACGGTGTGGCCGACAATAAGGCAAACTGGCCGCCTATGCAGCAGGAAGCTCTTATGCTCAAAACCCTCGCGGTGGCCAATTACCGCTCGATCAATAAATTGGTGATCCCGCTGGGTCGGTTGAACCTAATCACCGGCCCCAACGGCAGCGGCAAGTCCAACCTCTACCGTGCGTTGCGCCTGCTGGCGGAAACCGCCCAGGGTGGCGTGGTCAATGCGCTGGCCCGTGAGGGCGGGCTGGATTCGACGTTCTGGGCCGGGCCGGAAAACATCACCCGGCGCATGCGCAGCGGCGAAGTGCCAATCGAGTCCACCGTGCGCCACAGCGTCAAACGCCTGCGCTTGGGATTTGCCGGGCAAGACTTCAGCTATTCGATTGCCCTGGGGTTGCCTGCGCCGACACAGTCCTACTTTTCCCTCGACCCGGAAATCAAAAAAGAATGCATCTGGGCCGGGCCGCTCTATCGCCCGGCCAGCCTGCTGGTGGACCGCGAAGGCCCGATGATTCGTGCCCGCGAGGGCCGCAACTGGGACGTGCTGGCCCAGCACACGCCGAACTTCGACAGCCTGTTCGATCAGGTCGGCAGTTTTCGCACCTCACCGGAAGTCATGCACCTGCGCGAATTCATCCGCCGCTGGCGCTTCTACGATCACTTTCGCAGTGACGCCGACGCCCCGGTGCGCCAACCGCAACTGGGTACGCGCACGCCAGTGCTGCATCACGATGGCCGCGACCTGGCGGCGGCGTTGCAGACCATCCGCGAAATTGGCGATCCAGAGGCTTTGCAAGCGGCCATCAGCGATGCGTTCCCCGGCGCACGGTTGAACATCGCGCCGTTGCAGGGTGGACGCTTCGCCATCGAGTTTTATCAGGAAGGGTTGCTGCGGCCACTGTCGGCGGCGGAATTGTCGGACGGCACGCTGCGTTATCTGCTGTTGGTCGCCGCGCTGCTGACGCCTCGGCCACCGTCGCTGATGGTGCTGAACGAGCCGGAAACCAGCCTGCACCCGGACCTGTTGCCGGCGTTGGCGCGGTTGATTATCCGTGTGTCCGGGCAGTGTCAGGTGTGGGTGGTGTCCCATGCCCGGCGCTTGATCTCGGCGTTGCAGGAGGACCCGGAGTGCAATTGCATTGTCCTGGAGAAAACCCTGGGCCAGACCGGGATCGTCGGGCAGCGGCTGCTGGATGAGCCGGCGTGGCATTGGCCGGATTGAGGGGTGTCAGCTAGAACCACCCCTCACCCTAACCCTCTCCCCAAAGGGGCGAGGAGACTGACCGAGTTGTTCTTAGAGCTACATCGACCTGAAAAATCGAGCTGAACTCAGGTTTTGAAAGCGACAGAGATCGGCTCCCTTTCCCCCTCTCCCCTCTGGGGAGAGGGCTGGGGTGAGGGGTGGCTCTCAGCCTCACCGCAGAATCAACAGAGGTCAGCAGAAGATCACCCCTGCCACTTCCCACCCTCGACAATCACGCTCTCCGGCTTGGTGTCATCGCTCAGTTCTTTACGCACATATTGGTCGTACAGCTTGAGCAAATACTTCTCCTCACCCAACTTCGCCAACTCGACATTCACCCAGTCCCGCAGCTCGATGTTGCCCTTCTTCACGGCTGGCGCAATCGGCGCTTCGGCGCCCAGGGTTTGCTCCAGCACGCGATAGCCCGGGTTCTGCTTGGCCCAGCTGAACAGCACCAGGTTGTCCTGGGCATAGGCATCGCCGCGACCATTGGCCAGGGCTTGCAGGGACTCGGAGTTTTTCTCGAACTTGAGCAGTTTCCAGTCCGGGTGATTCTTGGTCAGCCAGATATCAGCCGTGGTGCCGGTAGTGACGATGGTGGTGCGGCTCGCCAGGTCATCAAGATTCTTCACCGAGCTTCCCTGCGGCACCAAGGCCTGCACCGCGACCTTGAGGTTCGGGTTGGTGAATTCCACCGCCTCCTTGCGCTCCGGGGTCACGGTCATGTTGGCCAGGATCAGGTCGACCTTGTCGCTTTGCAGGAACGGAATCCGGCTGGCCGGCTCCACGGCGACGAACTCGACTTTGTTTTCATCGCCCAGCAAATCCTTGGCGAATTGGCGGCCGATGTCGGTATCGAAACCGACGTAGCGCCCGGCCTCATCGACGAAACCGAACGGCGGCTTGTCGGTGAAAACCCCGACAATCAGCTTGTCCCGGGCCTTGATTTTGTCCAGATAGCTGGCCGGCGCCGCGTTTTCGCTGGCGACTTTCGGCTTCGGCGGTTCTTCGGATTTGTTGCAGCCGGCCAGCAGCGCGAGGCCGAGCAGCGGCAGTAAAAAGAGTGAAGACTTGGCAGTTTTCATAGCAGTTCCAGTTCCTTTGTTTGAGTCTTTTTGGGCAGGGCTTCGACGTAGGAGAATTTCTCCAGGAACTGCTGCGCTCGTGCGGTTTGCGGGTTCGTAAAGAAAAGCTCGGGAGGGTTTTGCTCGAGGATGCGCCCGGCATCCATGAACACGATGCGGTCGGCCACGGCGCGGGCGAAGGCCATTTCGTGGGTGACGATCAACAGGGTCATGCCTTCGCGGGCCAGGCCCTGAATCACTTCCAGCACTTCCTTGACCATTTCCGGGTCGAGGGCGGCGGTGACTTCATCGAAGAGCATGACCTTGGGGTTCATGCACAGCGAACGGACGATGGCGATGCGTTGCTGCTGGCCGCCGGAGAGCTGGCGCGGATAGGCGTCGCGCTTGTCCAACAAGCCCACACGCTCAAGCAACGCTTCGGCCTGGGCGCGGGCGTCGCGGCGATCACGTTTTTGCACTTTGACCGGGCCGAGCAGCAGGTTATCGAGCACGTTCATGTGCGGAAACAGGTGATAACTCTGGAACACCATACCGATCTGCTGCCGGACATCGCGCCAGTCGGTGCCCTTGTCCAGCAGCTCGCGGCCATTGAATTTCAAGCTGCCGCTGTGGGCGACTTCCAGGCCATTGAGGCAACGCAGCAACGTACTTTTGCCGCAGCCGCTGGGGCCGAGGATGACGATCACTTCGCCCGGTTTCACACTCAGGTCGATCTCGTTGAGCACCTGCTGCTCGCCGAAAAACTTGTTGAAACCCTTGAACTCGATCAATGCGCTCATGCTTGCGTCCAGCGCCGCTCCAGCACGCGCGATGCGGCCGAGAGCGGGTAGCAGATGAAAAAGAAAAACAGGAAAAGCGCGCCGTAGATCAGCACCGATTCGTAGGTGCGCTCGATGATCTGCTGGCCGACCTTGATCACGTCCACCACACCGATCAACACTGCCAGGGAGCTGGTCTTGATGATCCGTGTGTAGACGTTGATGGTCGGTGGTGTCATGCGTTTCAGCGCCTGGGGCAACAGCACGTAGCCGTAAAGCTGCGGGCCATTCAGGCCAATCGACAACCCCGCTTCACGCTGGCCGCGCGGCAACGACAGCAGCGCGCCACGCACCACTTCGCCGACCTCGCTGGCGCCCCATAGCGACAGCACCAGCACCGCGCACCAGAAGCTCGGAATGCTCAAGCCAAAGAAAATCGGCAGGCCGAAGAACAGCAGATACAGCCAGACCAGCACCGGGATCGCCCGGAACAGTTCCAGATAGACCCGCAAGATCGCGTTCAGCCACTTCGAATTCAGCGTGCGCAACACGCCGTAGAGCACGCCGCCGACGGTGCTGATGGCGATGCTCAGAAAGGAAATCGACAAAGTCTGCGCAGCGCCCTTGCCCAGTTGCGGCAACGACACCCACAGCAACTCAAGACCCGAACTGGCCATGCTGGAGCCTCCTTTCCAGACGGCTGAGCAGCAGCGACAGCGGCAAGAACAACAGCACGCAAATCAACGTCAGCACGGCGAGCATTTCGTAGGTTTTGTAGTAGAGCGCGATGTAGCTTTTGGTGGTGTAGAGAATCTCCGGCACCGCCACCGCCGAGACCACGGTGGTTTCCTTGAGCAGGAAGATGAAATTGGCGAACAGCGACGGCAGGCTGAGGATGCCGGCTTGCGGCAGGATCACGTAGCGCAGCAATTGGCCGTGAGACAAACCGATGGAGCGGCCGGATTCGAGTTGCGCCTGGGGCACCGCATCGACACCGGCGCGCAGCACTTCGGTGAGGTAGGCGCCGCCGAGAAACGTCATGGTGATGATCGCCGCGGCAAATCCCGAAACGCTGATGCCCAGTGCCGGCAAGGCGAAGTAAACGAAGAACAGTTGAATGAGTAGTGGGGTGTTACGCGCCAGCTCCACATACAACCCGACCAGGCGCTGCAGGTAAGGCGTGCGGAACACCAGAATCGTCGCGTTGATCAGCGCCACCAGCAGCGACGTGCCGATGGCAATGAAGCCGACCTGCAGCGTCACGCCCACGGCTTTGAGAAACGCCGGCAGGGTGCTGAGGATAAAAGCGTAATCGAAGGTCATTGAACATCCTGAACGTCGCTCGGTAAGCGACGGTGGTGCAGTCCATGGGCGATGGATAACCACCCGGCAGGCACCGACTTTAAAGGCATAAGAATAAGAATTTAAATACCGTTAAAGCATATTGATATCACGCAAAAAACTATCCCCCGGATTTGCGGTGGCAACGGAACACGACTATTTTCCTTTGCGCTGTAGGAAGGATCTTTTTTTCAATTTGCCCCTCCAAGGACGTACAGCTTTTGGCCAGACTCCCCGGCCAAACCATCACAAGGAAGAGAAAAATGGCTGACGCAAAAGTGCCGCAACGGCTGGACCCGCAGGACATCGTGAAATTGCTGGTGGCGTTGCGCCGGGCGTTGAAGGCCGGGGTGGCCTAGAACCCTTAAAAGCAAAAGATCGCAGCCTTCGGCAGCTCCTACACGGGTTCGCGTATCTCTGTAGGAGCTGTCGAGTGAAACGAGGCTGCGATCTTTTGATCTTCTGGCGTAACAAAAAACGCCGACGCTATAACAGCCGTCGGCGTTGAAACCTTGAAGGGGTTTGAGGCTGCGTCGAATCAGAACGCCGGCAATACCGCGCCGCTGTATTTCTTCTCGATGAACGCTTTCACTTCCGGGCTGGTCAAGGCTTTGGCCAGTTTCTGGATAGCGTCGCTGTTCTTGTTGTCCGGACGAGCGACCAGGAAGTTCACGTAAGGCGAATCTGCACCTTCGATGACCAACGCGTCTTTAGCCGGGTTCAGGCCTGCTTCCAGCGCGTAGTTGGTATTGATCAAGTCCAGGTCAACTTCCTTCAGAACACGCGGCAGCATGGCCGATTCCAGTTCCTTGAACTTGAAGTTGTGCGGGTTCTTGGCGATGTCTTTCGGCGTAGCCAACGCGTTTTTCGGGTCTTTGAGCTCGATCAGGCCAGCCTTCTGCAGCAGGATCAGGGCACGGCCGCTGTTGCTGCCTTCGTTCGGCAGCGCGATGGTCGCGCCGTTTGGCAGATCAGCCAGGGATTTGTATTTGCTCGAGTAGCCACCGAACGGTTCAACGTGGACGCCGATCACGGTTTCCAGGTTGGTGCCTTTGCCTTTGTTGAAGCTATCCAGGTACGGCTTGGTCTGGAAGTAGTTGGCATCCAGGCGCTTTTCGGCAACCTGCACGTTCGGTTGAACGTAGTCGGTGAAGACTTTGATTTCCAGATCCACGCCTTCTTTGGCGAGGGTCGGTTTGATCAGTTCCAGAATCTCGGCGTGCGGGATCGGGGTCGCCGCAACCACCAGTTTCTCGCCGGCCTGGGCCAGGCTTGCAGTCAGGGCAGCCGCCAATGCGGTGAACAACAGAACCTTTTTCATGCAGTGTCCTTATCGAAAATCACGGTCGCCAATGACGACGGCTTCTAGTACGAGTGCCAGTGAAGTGCTATCGCTGGCGTGAAGCGGACAATACCGGGATTTTTTATTCCCGAACAATATCTTTTATTCACTTTGATATTCCATTTTGTTCATACAACCACCGCCCGCTCTAATCCGCACATTTACCCGTAGGAGCGAGGCTTGCCCGCGAAGGCTTCCTTCCTGACACACCGCGCTGCCTGGTTCGCGAGCAAGCTTTGCTCCTACAGGGGAAGGTGTTCTTCCTGACACACCGCGTCGCCTGGTTCGCGAGCAAGCTTTGCTCCTACAGGGGAAGGTGTTCTTCCTGACACACCGCGTCGCCTGGTTCGCGAGCAAGTTTTGCTCCTACAGAAGGCCGGCGTTGTGGAGGAGTTGTTTCAGGGCTGTTTGCTCGGCGGCGGAACCACTGGCGAGGATTCGCTTGAGTTGCCGCTCAATCTGCAGCAACGACGGCAACGCCTCCGGCAGGTTTAAATGCTCGGGCAAGATCTCATCCCCAGTACTCACCAGCAGCGCAAAGTGAATGACGTTCTCAAGTTCCCGGGTATTGCCCGGCCAACTGTGCGCCTCCAACACATGCTGCGCCGCTTCGCTGATCAGCGGCACCGGCAGGTCCAGGCGCTGGCTATAGATGCCCAGAAAGTATTCCGCGAGGGAAAGAATGTCGCCCACCCGCTCACGCAGCGCCGGCAGTTCGAGTTGGCCTTCGCTGAGGTAGTGATAAAGCCGTTCATGGAATTTCCCCGCCGCCACCGCTTGAGCCAGGTCGATACTGGTGGCGGCGACCAGGCGCACGTCCACCGGGCTCGGCTGGTGCGCGCCGACGCGGGTGACTTCGTGGTTTTCCAGCGCGGAGAGCAATTTGATCTGGATCGGCAATGGCAAATCACCGATCTCATCCAGGTACAGCGTCCCGCCATTGGCGGAGCCGAACCAACCGGCACGACTGCTGGCCGAACCGGTGTAGCTGCCAGCGGCATAACCGAACAATTCAGCATCGGCATAGGTCGGGCTGATCGCGCCGCAATTGACCGACACGAACAACCCGCCACGATCACTGGCACGATGGATGTGCCGCGCGAGCAATTCTTTGCCGCTGCCGGTTTCACCGCGAATCAGGACTGAAATAGCGCGCGGTGCCAGTTGTTCCAGCTCCTGGCGCAACTGCCGCGAGCGTGGATCGACGAACACCAGCGCTTTGGCGCGGATGCTCAGTGGGCTTTTTTCGGCGTCAGGGAAGGTCAGTAATGGCTGACCGAAGGCTTCAAAACTCATGGCAGACTCCCGCCCAAAACCGCCGGGAGACGGGGGGCGTTAACAAAAAAATTTAAGCGCGGCGCAAGGCGTGATGTTCCATGCGGTTTTGCAGGCGATAGAGGTAAGCGAAACCCTGCTCCCAGCGCTGGTGACCGGACTTGACGTTGATATGCCCGGCCCCCGCCAGAATGCCCGCCTCGGCGCCCCAGTTGCGGGCCAGTTCCATCGCTCGCGGCGCACTGACGGCGCTGTCGTTATCGGAACTGACCACCTGGCTCGGGAACGGCAGCAACGTGGTCGGGATCGGTGCAAAGTTGCGCAGGGCCGGCGAGCAGGCCGGACGTTCGACGTCCGCTGGCGCGACCAGCAAGGCACCGCGCACCTGACGCAGAAACTGCAAAGGCGCGGTCGCCGCCCAATGGGCAACGGTGATGCAACCCAGGCTGTGGGCGATCAGGATCACCGGCGTGCTGTCGGCGGCAATCGCCTCGGCCAATGCGGCGACCCAGTCTTCACGGCGCGGTGTCAGCCAGTCGGCCTGCTCTACCCGCGCACTGTTCGGCAGACTGTTCTGCCAATGTGTTTGCCAATGATCTTCTGGCGATCCTTGCCAGCCCGGCACAATCAGGTAGCGAATTGATTCGTTGCGCATGGGGGAGCTCTCCTGCTGCGTGTCTGTTCCTGATGGAGTATAGGGACGAGAGTTATATTCGTTAAGGAATAAGAAGCTATTTATTAAGACCTTAATTGCATATGTGAGGTGGATTGGATATTTGTGCCTGGCTTTAGAACCACCCCTCTCCCTAACCCTCTCCCCAAGGGGGCGAGGGGACTGACTGAGTTGTTCATTCGAGCTGCATCGACCTGAACGTCCGAGGCGAACTCCGGTTTGAATAGCATGAAGATCGGCCCCCTCTCCCCTTTGGGGAGAGGGTTGGGGTGAGGGGTGGATCCCAAGTCCTACGCAAAAAAAAGGGCCGCACCCTGCCAAGGAGACGGCCCCGGAAACTGTAGAAGTTTATCGCGCGGTAATCACCGACAACTTGGTAATCCCCGCCCGCTCAATTGAAGCCATCGCCCGCGCCACTTCGCCGTAATTCACCCCGTCATCAGCCTGCAATTGCACGCGCACTTCGGGGTCCTTGGCCTTGGCCGACTTGAGGCTGAATTCCAGCAAGTCCGGCTGAATCTCGTCCTTGTTGATAAACAGCTTGCCGGCGCCATCAATGCTCACCACCAGCGGATCTTTCTGCTCTACCGGAGCCACGGCCTCGGTCTTGGGCAAGTTGATCGGGATCGCGTTGGTCAGCAGCGGCGCGGTGACGATAAACACCACCAGCAGCACCAGCATCACGTCCACCAGCGGCGTTACGTTGATTTCGCTCAGCACCTCATCACTGTCTTGCGTGGAGAACGCCATATCAGGACGCCTCCTTCACTTTCTGCGCGCCGCCCTGGGCAACCACTTTGTGCGAGGTCGGGTGAATCAGCAGGCGGAACGAACTCTTCTGCGCCAGGCTGTAGAAGTCATGGGCGAAGTCATCCAGGTCCGCCGCCGTCAGTTTCAGACGCCGCAAAAAGTAGTTGTAAACCAGCACCGCCGGTACCGCGACGGCGATCCCCACGCCGGTGGCAACCAGCGCCGCACCAATCGGACCCGCGACGGTTTCCAGGCTCGCCGAACCCGCCGCACTGATGCCTTTCAACGCTTCCATGATCCCCCACACCGTGCCGAACAAACCAATGAACGGCGAGGTGCTGCCAATACTCGCGACCACCGCCAGCCCGGTTTCCAGCGAACGACGCTCGCGGACGATCTGCTGACGCAAGGCGCGCTCCAGACGATCCTGATGGTTGATCGCCTGGCTCAAATCATTCGCCGGCGGCGCTTCACCGACCTGAATCGCGGCATAACCGGCCTGGGCCACACGCGCCGCGGCGCCCGGTTGGGTTTCGCTCAACTCGGCCGCTGCGTCGAGACTCGAAGCGGCCCAAAACTGTTTATGAAACTTGCGATCCTGGGCTTTCAGGCGACCGAACTGCACGCCTTTGAGCAACGCCAAACCCCAAGTGGCAACGGAAAAAACCACCAGCAGCCAGATCACCGCGCTTTCGATGGATTCAAGTGGAGAGGCCAGTAACGTCATGATGTATTCCCTCGTGTAAATTTTTCGCGCGAAATTGGTTTCGGTTTAATGAATCTTGAAATCGATGGGCACGCTGACCCAGCCATCCAGGGCCACATCACCTTGCTTGGCCGGTACGAAACTCCAACGTTTCACCGCATTAAGCGCGGCCTCGTCGAGTTGATCGCGACCACTGCTTTTCTGAATCTGGATTTCCCCGGGCTTGCCATTGGCCAACACATGCACCCGCAACAACACCGTGCCTTCCCAACCGCGACGCTGAGCCAGGGACGGGTATTCCGGCGCCGGGTTCTTCAGGTACGCGGCGTTGGCCGATGCCGGAGTCACTGGCGCGGGCGCCGGTGGTGCGGGCGGCGCAGGCGCCGCGACAGGCGCTGTCGGTTGTGGTGGTGCCGGGGGTTGCTCGACAGCTTTTGGAGCCGGTTTCGGTACAGGCTTGGCGACCGGTTTTGGTTTGGGAATCGGTTTCGGGGGCGGCGGTTTCACAGCCAACTCGTCTTCCACGGGCGGCGGAGGCTCGACCACCGGCTGAACCGGTTGTGGCGGTGGCGGCTCGACCACGGGCGGCGCCGGGCGCGAAAACTCGATGGTCATCGGCGGAATTTCCGGCGGCACGATCGGCAGTTCTTTGATCGGTTGCTGGTTGACCCAATAGATCACCGCACCGTGCACCAGCAGCGCCAGCACGCCGAGCAGGATCGCTTCGCGTCGGCTCAAAATACCCTTGGGCGCCCGCTGCAAACGCAACTGGCCCAAGGGCACGCGATGCGCCCGGCCGAGGTCGACCAACTCGCCACTCGGCGCCTGGCGCCAGAGCACCTCATGTGCGCCGGCGGCGGTCTGGACATTGCCCATTGATTAACTCCCTGCGGTCTCTTTGCGAATAACCCGATGACACCCCGCACTGAATCCCCCGCGAGGCGTATCGACGGGCCAATCATTGGGCCAGACGCTTATCTCTTAAAGTAATCTTTAAAGTTATGGATAGATCTGAATCGAATATAAAAAACGATCAATTCCGCCAAAGCCACGTCGTTCAAGGCTTGCAGCGGAGCATCGGGAAAACGATGCTTTTCAAGCATTGAAAGTATTCGCGGAAGGCATCGATTTATAGGGAAATAGGATGAGGAACAACTAACAACAGCGAGTATTGCCCACAAACAAAAACAGGCTGATGCACATTCATGCATCAGCCTGTTGCTTTTCACAGAATTGTTTATTGCTTGATGAATTCTCCAGCCAGACCAACTACTTCACCGTCAAAGTTAGTACGCGAACCCACCGCACGAACTTTTGAATAGTTGTGATCCGGTGAGAACAATGACCACGCCTGGAAACCGCTACTGCCATTCAGGCCGACGAACGTGATGGTGGTCGGTTGCCCGGTGCTGTTCTGGAAGTGGTAGTGCCCGTAGCTGACATCGTAGTTCACCCCGCCCTGGCTGAACGTGCCGCTGAATGTGCCGTTGGAATCATTACCGTCGGTAATCACCAGTTTGGCGCCAGCATTGGAGTTTACGTAAGTACCATTAATGCTCGACATGGTTCGACTTCCTTTATCTGTTAAATAAGTGTCTTCCGATGAGAGCAAGTTTCCTCCTGGAAACTCACGAAACAGAGCATGGTTCGACAATCACTTATTGTCCACGGCCAAACGCACTTATTATTCGACGAAAACGCGATATCCACTATGCAGAGTCTTCATAAGTTATTCCAAAACTTTCAAACATTACTTCCGTCAGCACTAAGCCGATTCAGAAATCGTAGCGACCGGTTACGCCCAAGGTGCGCGGCGTGCCCAGCAAGCCTTCATAACCGCCATTCCCGCCTGTCCACAGCGTCGTGTAATAGGTTTTATCGAACGCGTTTTTCAACCACAACGACACATCCCACTGACCTTGGTTGAAGTCGCCGCGCAGACCTGTGGATAAGTTGACCACGGCGTAACTCGGGATCTGCCCGTAGTCGGAATCCTCCACCGTGCCCACGGCTTTGGAGCGGAAGGCATAGCTGGCGGTGACGTATTCTTCGAAGCCGTTGCTCAGGTTCCATTTGTATTCGCCGTTGGCGTTGCCGATCCATTTCGACGCGCCGACCACCTGATGGCCGCTGAGGTCGCACGAGGCCGGGGCGCCCGGGGCCAGGCTGACTTCCGGCGGGCACGGCGCATCTTTGTAGGAGAGGTAACTGACGTCGTTGAACGAGCCGTTGAGGTTCAGGGTCAGGCCGCGCAACGGGATGATCGTGCTTTCGACTTCCACGCCGCGAGAGCGCACGGAACCGGCGTTGGTCAGGTATTGCACGCGATTGTCGTAGTCGTAGGCGTTGGTCTGGTAGGCGTTGACCTGGGTCCAGAACACGTTGGCGTTGAGTTGCAGGCGCCGGTCCCACAGGGTGCTTTTGAACCCGAGTTCGGCGTTGTTGGCGCGCTCGGTGCCGATCAACAGTGAATCGGCACCTGCCGTTGGCGCGGAGCCGACCGCCAGGTTCACGCCGCCGGATTTCTCGCCGTGGGACAGCGTCGCGTAGCCGAGCAAGTCATCGGTAAAGCGATAGCTGAGGTTCAACAGGCCAGAAGGACTGGAGCTGTACTGATTCAAATCGCCGGAATCGTAGGCGCCTGCACGACCGCGTCGTGCCGTGGCCGCCGCACCCGTGACAGCCGCGCCACCGACCGGCGCATCGCGCGTCACCCAGGCGTTTTTCTCTTCATAAGTGCCGCGCACACCAGCGGTGAAATCCAGACGTGGCGTGAGGTGCCAGGTGCCTTGGGCGAACAGTGCAAAACTGTTGGTTTCGATATGGCCGTTGCCGACGCTGCTGACGTTGGCCAGCGCGCCCCGTGGCGTGCCGTTCCAGATGTCCGCTTGCGGGCCGTAATAGGAGAAAGACTTGTTGTCCAGGTCCGAGCCGAAGTAATAGGCGCCGAGCACATAGTCGAAGAATTCGCCCTTGGGCGAAGCCAGGCGAAATTCCTGAGAGTACTGCTTATCTTCCACCGAAACCCCGGCGTTGTAGCTCGCCGGCACGTTCAAACCGTCGTCGTTGCGCGGGGTGAAATTCCACCAGCGGTAGGAACTGACCGACGTCAGGGTGAAGTCGCTCGGCAATGTCCAGTTGGCCTCCAGCGACGTGCCGCCCTGATGCACCGTGACATGCTGATCGTTGTCCAGATTGACCTTGCGGTGGGTGCCGTTGACCAGCGTAGCGCCGGCGGCAGCGGCCCGTGACTCATAGAGGTTGACGCCATTGATGGTCGGCCCGGTGCTATACAGCACACGGGTGCCGGCGCTGGAATCCTCTTCGTTGTAATCGCCGATCCAGCGCAGGCTGAACGACTCGTTGGGCTTGTACAGCAACTGCCCACGGAAGCCGTCGCGGGAACCGCCGTTCAAATCATGGCCGTTGAATTCGTTCTTGATATCGCCGTCGCTGCGGGTGCGATAAGCCGAAAAGCGTCCGGCGAGTTCGTCGTTCAACGGCCCGGAAATCGTGCCCTTGGTCTGGAAGTAGCCGTCCTCGCCCACCGAGGTTTCGATGCTGCGTTCCGGGGTAAACGACGGCGCCCGGGTGCTGATGTTGATCACGCCGGCGGTGGTGTTCTTGCCGAACAGCGTGCCTTGCGGACCACGCAGGACTTCGAGCTGTTCGATGTCCATCAGGTCGAACACCGCCATGCCCGGCCGGCCGAGGTAAACGTTGTCAATGTAGAGCCCGACGCTGCCCTCCAGACCATCACTGGCCGGGTTGTTGCCCAGGCCCCGGATCGACACGCTGGACTGGCGCGCATGCATGTAGGCGACGTTGACGCTGGGCACCAGTTGTTGCAAATCCTGGATGCGATAGACGCGCTGGGTTTCCAGGACCTGACCGCTGACCACGCTCATTGGGGTCGGCACGTCCTGCGAACTTTCTTCGCGGCGGCGGGTGGTGACGGTCACGGTTTCCAGTTGCGAACTGTCGGCCGTGGCTTTGCCGGCGGGAGCCGCTGACGCGGTGGAGGTGTCCGCCGCATAAGCCTGGGCGCTCCCCGCCAGCAACAGGGCCAGGGGCAGGCGTTTGAGCCGTCGGGGCGATAGGGGCGAGGCAAGGTTCAACGGACTCATGGGGCGGCTCCTGATCAAAAAACACGCAGTGACATTCAGCAATGCATATTCTTTAAAGTTATTTATTTATGTTTTTACAAAGATTTACTGCATAAGAGATTGCCTTTATAAGGAGTCGACCTAATGCATATCCAATGCATTTGCCCGATATTTTTTATGTGAAAAATGCATATCGATTTGCGCCAACTCCGACACTTCATCGCCCTCGCCGACCAGCGCAGTTTCGTCGCGGGTGCGCTGACGGTGAACCTCTCGCAATCAGCGTTCAGCCGCAGCATTCAGGCGCTGGAACACAGCGTCGGTTGCCAGTTGGTGGATCGCGGACGCAAGGACCTCGCGCCGACCAAACAGGGCCAGGTGTTGCTCGAACATGCGCGACGACTGGTCAGCGGCGCGCAGCAGATGGCCAACGAGATCAGCCAGTTCAATGGCCTGGAGGCCGGCGAATTGCGCTTCGGTTGCGGCCCGGCGCCAGCGGCGGGGTTGATCCCGCGGGCGATTGGCGCCTTCATCGGGCGCTACCCGAAAGCGCGGGTGCAGTTTCAGGTGGACGACTGGCAGAGCCTGAGCAAGCGATTGTTGAGTGAGGAGTTTGAGTTTTTCGTCGCCGACACCCGCTACTTCGAAGCGGACCCCGACTACCTGACCCAACGCCTGCGCCCACGCAAATGGCATTTCTGCTGCCGCGCCGGACATCCACTGGCGGGACGTGAAAGCGTCAGTGCGGCGGCGTTGATGAGTTATCCGATGGCCGTCAGCATCCGCCCGCCGAACCTGCGCAAAGTCATCGTCGACCTGAGCGGCCGCCCGGATTTCACGCCGAATGTGGAATGCGAAAACAGCTACAGCCTGTTGAGTGTGGTGATGCGATCGGATGCGATCGGGATCGTCGGCGCCTATTCAGATGCGCTGCACCTCGCCAGGGATGAACTGGTGTGTTTGAAGATTGATGGGTTGGCGGATGATCTGGAGGAGATGTACACGCGGTACGGGATTGTCAGCCGGGCGGGGTATCGGTTGTCGCCGTTGGCCGAAGCGATGATTGCGCAGATCAAGGCGATTGATCAGCGGGATGAAGAGGTGTGTTCGCTGGAGAATCTTGCCGTCTGATAGGCCGCCTTCGCGAGCAAGCCCGCTCCCACAAGGGATTTGTGAACGACGCAATACCAATGTGGGAGCGGGCTTGCTCGCGAAGAGGCCAGACCAGGCGCCAATGCACCCACTGCATAAACCCCATTCTCCAAATGCACTTGCCTCAACCCCACCCCACCAGCGAAAACCCTCGCCTGTCTTTCGATCGGTGAATTCTATGTCCAACCCCCAAAACCCCGTGCGCAACGTGCTGTACATCATGTGCGATCAACTGCGCCGCGATTACCTCTCGTGCTACGGCCACCCGCACTTGCACACCCAGAACATCGATCGCCTGGCCGCTGCCGGCGTGCGTTTCAGCCGCGCCTACACCCAAGGCACCATCTGCGGACCCTCGCGGATGTCGGCCTACACCGGGCGTTACGTCAGCAGCCATCAAGTGGCGTGGAACGCCGTGCCGTTGCCCCTGGAAGAACTGACCATCGGCGACTACCTGCGTCCCCATGGCATCCGCACCGCGCTGGTGGGCAAGACCCACGCCACGCCCAACCTGGATGCCTTGCAACGGTTGGCGATCGACCCGTCCAGCGATCAGGCCGAAACGCTGAACGAGGTCGGTTTCGAACCCTTTTTCCGCCACGACGGCATCTTCCCCGATGATCCGATCTTCGACGACAAACGCGAGTCCGCGCCCTACACCCAGTACCTGCGCGACCACGGTTTCGAGGGCCGCAATCCGTGGCACGACTGGGCCAACGCGGCCGAAGGCGAACGCGGCGAAATCCTCAGCGGCTGGAAAATGCGCAACGCCCATCTCCCCGCACGCGTTCCCGAGCAGCACTCGGAAACGGTCTACACCACCGACCGCGCCATCGACTTCATCGCCGAGCAGGGCGAACAGCCGTGGTGCCTGCACCTGTCGTACATCAAGCCGCACTGGCCCTACATCGCCCCGGCGCCGTATCACGCGTTGTATGGCGCCGAGCAAGTGATTGAACCGGTGCGCGCAGCGCGCGGCGAGGAAAGCGATCACCCGGTGTACAACGCATTCCGACAACATGAAGAAAGCCTGAATTTCTCCCGCGATGAAGTGCGCCTGAACGTGGTGCCGACCTACATGGGATTGATCAAACAGATCGATGATCAGCTCGGGCGGTTGTTCGATTTTCTGCAAAGCAATGGCCGCTGGGATGACACCTTGATTGTGTTTACCAGCGATCACGGCGACTTCCTCGGTGATCATTACCTGGGGGAAAAAGAATTTTTGCTGGAACCGGCAGTGGGAATTCCACTGATCGTTCGCGACCCGCGAGCGGCGGCGGATATCACCCGTGGCTCGGCGGATGATCGACTGGTGGAAACCATTGATGCGTTGCCGACTTTTCTTGAGGCACTGGGTTTACCGAGCGCTGAACACCGGCTCGAAGGACGCTCGCTGATCCCGCTGCTACACGGCGTGCAAACCGGATGGCGCCGCTACGCGATCAGCGAATACGACTATGCCTTCCAGGCCCCGGCGCGGGAGCGTCTGGAACAACCCATCGACCGTTGCCGCATGACCATGGTGCGCAGCGAGCGCTGGAAATACCTGGCGTACGACGGCTTTCGGCCGCAGTTGTTTGATCTGTTGAATGATCCACAGGAGCTGAAGGATTTGGGCACAGACCCGGCGTATGCGGCGGTGCGCGAAGAACATGCGGGGTATTTGTTCGAGTGGGTGCGCGGGCTGAAGCGGCGCACGACGATTAGTCATCAGGAGATTGATTTGCGCGGGCAGCGGTTTCGCTATGGCGAGCCCGAGACCGAGAAGTTAGTCCAGATCGGGGTGTGGTAACCCGATCAAATTGTGGGAGCGGGCTTGCTCGCGAAAGCGGTGTATCAGTCAATATTTGTATCGACTGATACTCCCTCTTCGCGAGCAAGCCCGCTCCCACAGGGTCCGTGTTTCACACGCCTTTGATCGTCTGACTCCGCTGCCCCGCCACGCCCACCGGCACTTCACCCTTCAACGTCACCCGCCGAACAATCCGATCCTGAGTCCCGTAATCGTCCACCGCGTAATGCTGGGTCGAACGGTTATCCCAGATCGCCACATCACCGGCCTTCCAGCGCCAGCGCACGGTGTTTTCCAGCCGCGTGACGTGGCTCTGCAACAACCCGAACAAATGCGCCGAATCCGCCTGTGAATAGCCCTTGATGCGTTTCACGAAATGCCCCAGCAGTAAGCTCTTTTCGCCGCTGATCGGGTGCACGCGCACTACCGGGTGTTCGGTTTCGTAAACGGTGGAGGTGAAGATCTTGCGGTAGCGCTCCAGCTTCTCCGCCGACACGTCAGGCTTGGCGCCGGCGTAGTCGTATTCGTTGCTGTGCACCGCCGTGAGTTTGTCCGCCAACTCACGCAGTTCCGGCGCCAGTTCGTTGTAGGCGGTGGCGGTGTTGGCCCAGAAGGTATCGCCGCCGAACGCCGGCGCCACTACCGACCGCAGGATCGAGGCTTTCGGGTAGGCGTCGACGAAGGTCACGTCGGTGTGCCAGGAGTTGGCGCGCTGGCCTTCAGCGCCGTCCAGTTCCAGCAGGTAGCGAGTGCCGTCGCGCACCGGCACGGTCGGGTGCGCCACCGGCTCGCCGAGCAAGTGGGCGAAGGCTTCCTGGCTCTGATCGTCGAGTTGAGTCTGCTCGCGGAAGAACACGACTTTGTATTGAACCAGCGCCTGCTGGATCGCTTCGACGGTGTCGGCATCCAGTTCGCCGCAGAGTTGCACGCCACGGATCTCGGCACCGATCCGACCGGCCACCGGATGGATTTCCAGCGCGTGAACAGCGGGTTTTACAGCGAAAGCGGCATTGCTCATGGGTAGACCCTCGATCGGACTGCTGACGGTTGAACGCCTGCGAAACATTGCTCTATCTATATTCAATTTAGGTCTAATAGATATTCACATGCTTCGTTGACGGAATAAGAGCTTGCATTTAAAACCTCAAGCAACCTTCGTCGCAAATGCCTTCGAGCTATTTTTAGGATGCCGCAAAAGCATATGGATCTTCGCCAGTTGCGCTACTTCATCGCCCTCAACGAACACCGCAGTTTTGTCCGCGCGGCCGACGCCATGGGCATCACTCAACCGGCGTTCAGCCGCAGTATCCAGGGGCTGGAGCAAGAGTTCGGCTGTGTGCTGGTGGACCGTGGCAACAAGGATTTGCGCCCGACACCCGAAGGCCAGGTGGTGCTGCAACACGCGCTGACCCTGGTGCAAGGCGCGGCGCTGCTCAGCGCCGAAGTGACGCAGATGACCAAGCTCGACGCCGGTGAACTGCGCTTCGGTTGCGGCCCGGCGCCGGCGGTGAAACTGGTGCCGGACGCGGTGGCGCAATTCATCAACGCGCACCCTAAAGTGCGCACCTGTTTTCAGGTGGATAACTGGGAAAAACTCAGCCGCGCCCTGAGCCGCGAAGAGATCGAATTCTTTATCGCCGACATCCGCCATTTCGAGGCTGACCCGAACTTCCAGACCCAGGCCCTGACGCCCAAGCGCGGTGTATTTTTTTGCCGGCCGGGGCATCCGCTGTTGGTCAAGGACAGCCTGTCGACCAACGACATGTTCGACTATCCGCTCGCCACCACGCTGATCCCGCCGGGCATTCGCAAACTGCTGGCGAACCTCAGTGGGCGGATGGATTTTTCACCGACCATCGAGACCGAGCACTTTCCGGCGCTGGTGAAAGTGGTGCTGCAATCGAACGCCATCGGCATCGGCACGGAAGAGGCGTTTGTCGAGGACATTGCCAAGGGTTCACTGGTGCTGCTGCACTGGCGCAACTTGCCGCAGAACATTGAAAGCATGAATGCGCGGTGCGGGATTGTCAGTCGCACGGGGTTTCGGTTGTCGCCGGCGGCAAGGGCGATGATTGAGACATTGGTGGCGGTGGATAAGCAGCAGATTAGCGTCGCGGTTTAGGGCCTCTTCGCGAGCCAGCCCGCTCCCACAATGGATCGCCTGTGAACACATAATTTGTGAACACCGAAGATCAAC